>CAVUQM010000006.1:0-63334 GCA_963743625.1 uncultured Pseudomonadota bacterium
AGACTAGTACGCAATGAAAAAGCCGTCAAGAGGAAAGTTGACTACCCCCGATCTGGTGCTGCTCAGCCTGCTCGCTGAAAAGCCCATGTACGGCTATCAGGCCAATGCCTTGCTTGAGTCGCGGAAAGTTCGTGACTGGGCCGGAGTCTCCCGCCCGCAGGTCTACTACTCCCTCGAGAAACTCTCGGGGCTCGGCCTGCTGGAAGCCACCGACGCGGAAACTGAAAAGCGCGCCGGTCCTGAGCGCCGTGTCTTCGCAACCACCAAGCGCGGCCGTGCGGCGCTCGCAACCGCGCTCGAACGCGCCGAATGGACAGATCAGATCGAGCGTCCGGCTTTCCTTACCTGGCTTGCGCTTTCATGGCAATGCCGCAGCGGGGTCTTCCTTAGGCAGCTCAAACGCCGCCGCCAGTTTCTTGAAGACACGCTGCGCCACCGTCAGGCGACACTCCAGGACGTCCTGGCTGAGGTCGGCCACCCGTTTCACGAAGCGGTCTGGATGCTCAGCCTGGTCATCGAAGAACTCAAAACCGAACTCGCGTGGCTCGGCCACATCGAGCGCGAGTGGCTCAGTCGCGCACCGGCCGGCGGCGCTCTCTAGACCCGGCGCTCGGGGCCTGGTCGTCCTGAGGACCTGCGTCACCCTTGAGCTCGTCCACCCCTGTCGATTTACTTGGGCTTCACGAATCTCAGTGTCATCCGATCCGACTCGCCAATTGCCAGATACTTGTCGCGATCCTTGTCCCCGAGCGTGAGCGTCGGAGGCAGGGTCCACACTCCTTCGGGATAGTCCTTGGTGTCCTTCGGGTTATTGTTGATCGGCGATTCCGCATCGAAGCGGAAGCCCGCAGTCGTCGCCAGTTTCTTGACGTAGTCTTCGTCCATATAGCCGGACTTACGCATCTGCTCGAGACTGGTGCCTGGCTTGGCGCGATGCTCGACCACCCCGAGCACGCCGCCCGGCTTCAGTGCCTTGAAGAATGCGTTGAACCGCGCCTGCTGTTCGCCCGTATCCAGCCAGTTATGCACATTGCGGAACGTCAGCACCACATCGGCGGTTCCCGGCGGGCATATCTCGCTAAGCTGCGGCGGATGCCATTCGCTGATGACCACTTTGCCGAGGTGAGCCGGATCGTCGGCGACGCGCTGGCGCAGCGCGGCCGCATTCTCCTTGGTCCCTTTCGTTGCGCCGGCGACATCGGGAGCCTCAATGACGGCGTAGTACTTGCCCTGCTGCCGCAGGTACGGTGCCAGGATTTCCATATACCAGCCGCGGCCGGGCGAGATCTCGACCACGGTCTGGTTGGGCTGCAATCCAAAGAATCGCAGCGTCTTGAGCGGATGGCGGTACCGGTCGCGCGCCGTGAATTTCGCTGTGCGCGAGGGACTGGAAATCGCCGTGGCGAGCGGATCTTGGGCATCCGCCGCCATCGCGCTGACAGCAACGGCAGCCAGCGTCAGGAGCAACGCGGAGCGAACTGCTAGTTTGGACGGCACGGCGCTTTCTCCGAAATGGTGCGGGTTTGCGAAGTTGCCATATTACCGCCCGCTCGGCTTTCGCGGAGACGCAATCGTTACCTTCGTAGCAGCGCTGACGCTACTGGCCGACGGTTTATTGAGCTCCTTCTCCTGGGCGCGTGTGAACCCCGCGGACTTTGCCATCGCACGTCGAATCCGGACAATGCTCCCATGTCCCTGGTCACACTTCTCAACGCCCACATAGCCTTCGGCGAGCGGCCGCTGCTGGAGAACGCTCAACTCACCGTGCAGGTCGGGGAACGACTCGGGCTGATCGGGCGCAACGGTACCGGGAAGTCGACACTGCTGAGCGTGCTCGCAGCTAAGACCCGACTCGATGGCGGAGAGGTGCAGCGACGCGAGGGCTTGCGTCTCGGGCTCGTCGAACAGGAACCGCAGCTCCCGCCGGCGGAAACCCTGCAAGACAGTCTGCTGCTGCGAGCCAAGGAGTGCGCGGTCTGGAGCGAGGGGATGCTGACCGATGAGCGCGAGCACTGGCGTCTGGAGTCGCGTCTCGAGGAATTTCTGCACCGCTTCGGTCTCACGGGCGTCACGTCACCTGCGAATTGTTCGGGCGGCGAGCGCAAGCGCGCTGAGCTTGCCCTGGCGCTCGCGCTACAGCCCGATCTGCTGCTGCTCGATGAACCCACCAATCATCTCGATATCGAGGCCATCGAACGTCTCGAGGATCTGCTGTTCAAGGTGCCTGCAGCCATTATCATCACCCACGATCGCGCCTTCCTCGATCGGATCACCACGCGGATCATCGAACTGGACCGCGGCGTGCTGCGCTACTACCCCGGCAGCTTCGCAGCTTATGAGCAGCGCAAGGACGAGGAACTCGCCGCGGAAGACACGGCGCGGCGCCATTTCGAGAAAGTCTGGCAACAGGAGGAGGCCTGGATCCGAAGGGGAATCGAGGCACGGCGCACGCGCAACGAAGGACGCGTACGCCGCCTCGATCAGTTGCGCATCGAGCGCGCGGCGCGACGCGACCGGCTCGGCAACATTCGCCTCACTCTCAATGCCGGCGAGCGTTCCGGCGATCTGGTGGTCGAGTTCGATCGAGTGAGCAAACGTTTCGCAGCCCGACCCGTGGTCGAAGACCTCTCGATGCGGATCATGCGTGGCGATCGCATCGGCCTCATCGGACCGAACGGCGCAGGAAAATCGACCCTGATTCGTCTCATTTTGGGCGAACTCGCGCCGGACGCCGGAACGGTACGCCTCGGCACCCGCTTAAGCATCGCCTACTTCGATCAGCTGCGAGCCCAACTCGATCCCGGCGCAACCCTCGCCGAGGCCATCAGCCCAGGCTCAGACTGGGTGCAACTCGGCGGCGAGCGCAAACACATCGTGAGCTATCTGGGTGAATTCCTGTTCCCCGCGCAGCGCGCGCAGTCACCGGTCAGCATGCTGTCCGGTGGCGAGCGCAACCGTCTGCTGCTCGCACGCCTGTTCGCGCAACCGGCAAACCTCGTCATATTGGATGAGCCGACCAACGACCTTGACATCGAGTCCCTGGAGCTACTCGAGGAGCGGCTGCAGGACTACAAGGGGACCCTGCTGCTGGTGAGTCACGACCGGCGCTTTCTCGACAATGTCGTCACCCAAACGTTGGCCGCCGAGGGAAACGGGGTGTGGCGCGAATATGCTGGCGGATACAGCGACTATCTGCAGCAGCGACCGCCACTGCCGTTGGACCGCGCGATTCAGGCTGGTCAGACCCCCGCACCGCATGCCTCGCGCGCTCGCGCTGCGGGGGAACCTCCGGCTAAGCCTCGCACGCGCCTCAGCTACAAGGAGGAGCGCGAGCTGGCGGCGCTGCCCGGGGAGATCGAATCGCTGGAACGCGAGCAATCTGAGCTCAGCGTTCGCATGAGCGAAGCGGACTATCACCGACTGGGAGGCGAGCGGGCGCGAAGCGACCGCAAACGGCTCGCGGAACTCGAAGCGCTGCTGCTGGAGAGGTTCGCGCGCTGGCAATCGCTTGAGGAACAGCGTGCACGGTCAGCAGAGGACATATAATCCGCATCCCAACCGCGGTTTTCGATCTCGTTTCCTCCTCCGGTGTGAAGCTGCCGACGACGTCGGTGCTCTGGGTGGCCGCCGCAACGGTGGCCACCGCGAAGTCGCACAATTGCGCTGTAACTGCCTCGGCCTCGAGGCGGGCATCCGATCCTTTGCACCCGAAATTGCGATCCCAGCCGGACCGCCGCTGGTTGCCGAAGGGATGTGCGTGCCGCGGCGCCGTGCCAACTGATCGAGATATGCGCGGCGCGAATGCGGCCCCCAAGCGATGCGCGGTGGATACATCCCGGGTCCACACGCTGCCCGACAATCCAAAGACCGCGTTGTTTGCCATGCCTTACTATGGAGGGGGATGCTAACGCTGCTCCAATAGACCACGCATGGGCAAAGCCCGTTTCAAATGCCTGTCTGCACGCGGTTGCCCAGGGTGGCCAGAGCCACGACAACTGAGTGCAACGGCGCACGTCAGCATCGGTTATCGCGCACCGACGTACGCTGAGGTAATTCCGAAGGGATTATGCGACCGTGAAGCGTAGCCTTCGCATCTTTGTTTCTTCGCCCGGGGACGTCAAGGCGACGCGGGAGATCGCCGCGCTGACGGTCGAACGCCTGGCGCAGGACTACGCCCGCTTCTTTAACGTCGAACCCTACCTGTGGGAATACGAGGCCATGATCGCTTCGGGGCATTTCCAGGATTCGATCGAGCCCCCCAGCGCTTTCGACATTGTTGTGTTGATCCTGTGGTCGCGCCTCGGAACTCGGCTACCGGAGCGCACCGCGCTGCGTGAGTACCGCGGCATCGACGGACGTGCTCCTCTGACCGGCACTGAGTGGGAGTTCGAGGAGGCGCTGCAGGCAACTCAGAAGAGCGGCGCTCCCGACCTGCTTGTCTACCGGAATCTAAGGCCCGCCTCTTTCGACACTAACGATCGTCAGCATCGCATGGAACAGCTCGAGCAGTTCGCGGCGCTCGATGGATTCTGGGAACGACACTTCGCCAACCAAGGTATGTTCCTCGGCGCCTACAGCTCGTTCACCAGCGACGTGGAGTTCGCCGCAGCTTTCGAGAATCACCTGCGCAAACTAATCGAGAGGCGCATTACCGGGCTGGGTAGCGCCCAGCGCGATGCACCGGCCAGGGCCTGGACGCAGGCGCCGTTTCGCGGCCTGGAGGCCTACGAGTTCGAACATGGGCCGATCTTTTTCGGCCAAGACGAGGCGCTCGCCAAAGCGATGCTGCAGCTGGCCGCCAACGCCTCCGCCGGATCGTCGTTCCTGATCGTGCTCGGCGCGAGCGGCTCGGGCAAATCCTCGCTGGTGAAAGCGGGCATCCTGCCGAAGCTCTTCGTACCGCGACGTATTCCCGGCACCGCCTTCCTGCGACGCATCGTGTTCAGACCCAGTGACGCCCGCGAGGGTGAAGACCTGTTCGATGCGCTGGCACGCCGGCTCACAACGCAAGTGAGCGAACAGGAGGGACTGTCGGAACTGGTCGCACACGGACAATCAACGGCGAGCCTAGCAGCCCATTTGCGCAACGCCGCCGCAACCCCCGCCTATCCGATCGGTACCGCGCTTGGCCAGATCACGGTGCCAGCGCGTCAGGCGGGGCGCATGCTGGAATATGAAGCCGGGACGCTCGTTCTGGTCGTCGATCAGCTCGAAGAGCTGTTTACCGGCGATCGCATACCGCCGAGTGAACGGGCGCAGTTCGTTCAGCTGCTGGCAGGTTTGGTGCGTTCGGGCCTGGTCTGGGTTGTCGCCACCATGCGGAAGGACTTCTGGCATCGAGCCGATGAGACACCAGAGCTGGTACGCTTGGCAGAAGGCAACGGTCGGCTCGAACTCCTGCCGCCCGGCGCCGCCCAGCTGAGCCAGATGATTCGTCGGCCGGCGGAGGCTGCGGGGATCAGCTTCGAGGCGCATGGCACGACCAATGTGCCGCTCAATGAGGTGATCGCCGAGGAAGTTGCGCGCGAGCCCGGGGCACTGCCCCTGCTCTCCTATCTTCTGGATCAGCTGTACCGCGCCGATGTACTCGAGTCCGGGGGGACAACCCTGACGTACGCCACCTACGAGAAACTTGGCAGGCTCGAGGGCGCGATTGCCACCCGCGCCGAGGCCGTCCTGGAGCGTTGTGGCCCCGAGGATCGTCTCGCGCTCGGTTCCGTCCTGTTCTCGCTGGTGGAGATGGGCACTGCCGCAGGTGACATTGAGCGCGCGGTGGCGCGCCGGGTGTCGCTATCGACTTTCCCTGCGGGTACGCCCCATCGGCGACTGGTCGAAGCCTTTCTGGATCCGCAAGCCCGACTGCTGGTGAGCGATGCAGAAACGAGCGGCAGTCCGAACGTCCGCGTCGCCCATGAGGCCCTCCTAGCCCGCTGGGCGCGCGCTCGTGACTACGTCCACCGTAATGCCGAAGCCCTCAAGATCCGGCACCGCATCGAGGAGCGCTACACACGTTGGCGCGGGCTCTGGGAGACACCTGCGCAGGTTGTCGAGCGCGCGACGGCGCCGTTGCCTCGGCTCGCAGGGAGGCTCGCCGCGTGGCGCTCTCGCTTTGGACGGGAACACGGCCTGCTCTCAGATATTGATCTGGCGGATGGACGGCGCCTGCTGGGAGAGCATCGAACGGACACCGAGCCTCACTTGGTCAGCTACATCGAGCGCTCGTTAGCCGACTACCAGCGAATTCACACGCGATCGGTTCGCGTACTCGCTACCGTTGCCAGCGTGGTGGCACTGCTCGCGCTGGTCGCCTGCGTTGCCGGCTGGATCGCCTCCCGGAAACAACAGGAGGCGCAGTATCAGGCTGCTCAGGCACTGCAGGCCCAGGGGCGACTGCTCACGGAGGCCGCCGCTCAACGGCTGAGGGAGTCGGACGTCGCGGGCGCGCAAGGCATTATCCTCGCGGTGCTAACGAATCCCGAGTTCGCGCAGAGCCCTACCCCGCAGGCAATTGGTGTGTTTCAGGAGGTCCGCACAGCCGACGCGCAGCTTGCCGTCCTCTCTGGCCATAGCGGTATCGTCAAGTCCGCCGCCTATTCGCCCGACGGCACGCGCATCGTTACCGCCTCCAGCGACAAGACCATCCGGATCTGGGATGCGCAAACCGGAGCGCAGCTCGCGGTGTTCTCTGGGGGTGGCGAGCGCCTCGCTTCGGCCGCCTACTCGCCTGACGGCACCCGCATCGTCACGGCTTCTTATGACAAGACCGCACGGGTCTGGGATGCGCGCACCGGCGCGCAGCTGGCCGTGCTGTCTGGCCATGAGGATGTCGTCTTTGGCGCCGCCTATTCGCCCGACGGCAGCCGCATCGTTACCGCCTCGGCTGACAAGACGGCCCGCATCTGGGATGCGCGCACCGGCGCGCAGCTAACGCTGCTCTCCGGCCATGATGCTGTGGTCGGGTCTGCTGGCTATTCCCCCGACGGCAGCCGCATCGTCACCGCCTCAGATGACAAGACGGCCCGCATCTGGGATGCGCGCACCGGCGCGCAAATCGCGGTACTGTCCGGCCACGGTTATGCCGTTTACGGCGCGGCTTACTCACCCGACGGCGGCCGCCTCGTCACAGCATCAGTTGATAGGACCGCCCGCGTCTGGGACGCGCGCACGGGTGCCCAACTGGCGCTGCTCTCCGGCCATCGCGATGTGGTCGCTTCCGCCGTGTTCTCGCCAGACGGCACGCGCATCGTTACCGCCTCAGGGGACAAGACAGTTCGAATCTGGGATGCGCGCACCGGTGCGCAGCTCGCGCTGCTGTCGGGCCATACCGGTATCGTCAGTTCCGCCGCCTACTCGCCCGATGGCAGGCGCATCGTAACTGCCGCCTTGGACGAGACCGCGCGAATCTGGGATGCGCGTGACGGCGCTCCGCTCACGTTGCTCTCCGGCCATGGTGGTATCGTCAGCACCGCAGCTTACGCACCCGATGCCACGCGCATCGTCACTTCATCGTGGGACAGGACGGCGCGGATCTGGGATGCGGGCACCGGCGCGCAAGTCACATTGCTTTCAGGACATAGCGACATCCTCACTTCCGCCGCCTACTCCCCCGACGGCGCCCGCGTCGTCACCGCTTCTTTCGACAAGACCGCACGGATCTGGGATGCACGCAGCGGCGCGCAGCTTACCGTGCTCTCCGGCCACAGCGGGGCGGTCGATTCGGTTGCCTATTCGCCCGACGGTATTCACATCCTCACCGGCTCCGCAGACAAAACGGGGCGGATCTGGGATGCGCGCACGGGCGCTCAGCTCGTGGTGCTGTCCGGCCATGGCGGCCCGCTGAATTCCGTGGCCTACTCCCCCGACGGCACTCGCATCGTTACTGCTTCTTTCGACAAGACCGCGCGGATCTGGGATGCGCGCAGCGGGGCGCAGCTCGCCGTGCTCTCCGGCCACAGCGATCTCCTCAATTCCGCCGCATACGCACCCGACGGTGCGCACATCGTCACGGCCTCGGCCGATAAAACCGCGCGGATCTGGGATGCGCGCAGCGGCGCGCAGCTCATGCTTCTCTCTGGCCATGACGATAGCCTCAATTCCGCCGTGTACTCACCCGACGGCACTCGCATCGTTACTGCCTCGTCGGACAAGACAGTTCGAATCTGGGATGCGCGCTCCGGCGCGCAACTGGCGGTGCTGGCAACTTACAGCGAGCCGGTGAATTCCGCCGCCTACTCGCCCGACGCCACGCGCATCCTCGCCGCCTCAAATGATAAAACCGCGAGCGTTTGGAATGCGCCCGCTCCAGTCAACATCGCCGCCCAGATCCTGTGGGGCGCTGCGGCGGAAACCGATCCGCTGCCGGACGTCGATCGAGCGCAACTGGACCTGCCGCGCGACGCCGCTGTTAGAAAATGGCGGCCTGACGGTTCCGCGTGCGATCAAGCGGCCGGCGCATACTATGATCCGGATCGCCTGACGCCCGGGCTTGCGCAAGCCAAGATCGTTGCCGAGGTCGCCATTTCTGCGTGTGCGCCGGAGATCGCACGCACTGGCAATGCACCGCGATCGATGTATGAGATGGGGCGCGCCTTGGTGGCGAAGTCCGACCTGCAAGGTGCGCGGCACCAGTTTGAGCTCGCAGTATCCAAAGGCTATCGGTCCGCGCGTATCGACCTGTCTGCCCTCTTGATAAACCCAGCCGCCGGAATGCTCGATCCCGAGCGTGCGGTGACGTTCTACCAAAAAGCGTGGCAGGACGGCGTGCTGATCGGCGCCACCGAACTTGGTCGTCTGTACGAGTACGGAGTGCACGGTCCGGATCCCGCCTCAACGCTGGTGTTTCCAACAAATGCCGCTAGCGCGTGGTTCTGGTACCAGAAAGCCGCAGATCTTAGCGAGCCAAATGCTCTGGCGCGCTTAGCGGAGCGCGACGAGACAAATGCTCTTGCCGCGGCTGATCCATCGAAAAGAAATGAGTTTCTGCTGAACGCCTTTCGATTTTATGCAGCGGCTGCTAAGCGCGCCTACGACGAAGACTGGCCGCCAGACGCATGGCGGCATTGGCGCTATCGACGTGCCACCCTCGCTAGGCTGCTCGCGCGCGAAGGTCTGATGCGCCAGGTGGCGGATGTGTACCAAACAGAGCGCAACAAGCAAAGGCCGCAAGAATCAAGACTGTGGCGGACCATAAAAACCCGATTGCATTTGTAGTTGGCAAACGTCGCCTGGTAGTCAGTTGCAGGCGGCAGCAGAAAAGTACAAAAGATCCATAAAAACTAGTTGCTGGCCGTCATGCGTCGCACGAACTCCCGTAGCGAACCCAGCCGATCCTCGAAAAGCACATAGCTAAGCGGTGCATCATCACTGCCGATGCGGAGCGATACGTGGTGGGCTTCGGAGATCAACCGAATCGTGGCCAGGTCGGTCGAGTAGAGATACGGCGTTCCCTTGCCAAACGGCGGCCGATGTATCGGCACACCGATGCCTGCGTCGCGAGCCGAGCCCTGGCTTAGGGGAAGCTCGATTCTCCTGTCATCCGCCTGCACCACCAGGGGCGCGGCGCCGCAGAGAGCGCCAGCGGACGGCCCGCTAACGCCCGCCGACCAACAATATTTTATCAGGACATAGCTGAAGTCGCCGCTTCGATCCACGGCGGCTGCAGCCAGCGTAATGTAATCCCCCGCAGGTACCTGGCTAGAGCGCTCAGGGGCAAAAACCAGCGGCTCACCTACTGCCGAGATAGTCGCTCCCGTCTGCTCGTCGAGATACTCCAGGGGAGGTTTGCCACCTGCGAGCGCGAGCGCGCTGCTCAGAGCAAACATGAAGGCAGCTGCCCGGATGGCGTGGTGGCGGAAGCCCAACCGTCGATCACCATGCGCGAAAGGAAAGTCGCGCTCGCGGATGAATCCATTACGTGTGCGCATTAAAGGATCCTCTCGAAAGCTTTCTGTGCGCGGGTAACACGCCGAGCCGTCCGCGGTTCGCCCCGGCGCCAGCCCCCGGCGATGTGTATGTGGGAGGGAGATCATCGTCGCTTGTCGGTCGGATTCTTGTCTTGCGCCGGCACGCCGAAGAAGGTAATCGCAGCATGCTGCATGCCAACGAAGACAAGCCATTGATCGATTGGAGACCTCACTGCGAGCGAAGCGCTCCTGTGTAAACTCCGCCGACAGAGCCAATGCGTAGCCGTTCGACAAATCGTGCCAGCCGTCGTGGACTAGCACGACGGGCAGGATAGCGATAACCGGTAGGCCGTCCAAGTCAGACCAGGGTGTCACTTACGGGACTTGATGCCGGCGATGGCTGTGAGCTCCCTCTATCTCAGCTTTTTCACTACGCCCGACGGGAGCAAAGCGGCCGTTCGCGGCATCGCGTTGCCTGAGACCGGCTCCGCAGGGCATTCTCGCGCAGCTCACACAAGATCAGAGAAGGGCCCGAGGATGGAGGGGGGGTCGCCACCGCAGGCGAGTAAGCCGGTTAGGGCCGTATTCCTGAGCTACGCCTCGCAGGATGCCGAGGCGGCTCAGCGCATTTGCGCCGCACTGCGCTTTGCGGGTGTCGAACTCTGGTTCGACCAGAGCGAGCTGCGCGGCGGGGATGTCTGGGACCGGTCGATTCGCAAGCAGATCAAGTCCTGCGCCCTATTCATGCCGCTCATATCCCGGAGCACCCACGATCGAGACGAGGGGTATTTCCGTCTCGAGTGGAAGCTCGCGATCGATCGGTATCACCTGATGGCTGCCGACAGGACATTCCTCATGCCGGTGGTCATCGACGACACGCCTGATGACGACGACCGGGTGCCGGACAGGTTCAAGGAAGTGCAGTGGACGCGGCTGCCTGGCGGAGAGACGACTCCTGCCTTCGTCGAGCGAGTCCGACACATGCTGTCTGCTGGCGGTCCCGGCTCGCCTGCACCCGGGCGACCGTCGCTCGAGGCACCGCTGAGTGTTGACCCTGCACCCAAGCAACAACCGATGAATTTTCCGGCGCCAGCGTTACGCAGACCAGCCGGGCCGGATTTCACAGCACTGCACGGCGATCCGAGGTACCGGGCGCTCACGGAACAACTCTACGGTGGCCTGAAACCAACGGGCGCGCCCTGAAGCGCTCGCTGCCGGCTCCCACCGCCGTCGGTGCCCTCCCGCCTCGAAAGCATAGAAATCGCCTGGCTCAGTGCAAGGCTCATCGCAGCGCGCGAGATGGCTGGGCGAACTTTCTGTGTACAAAGTACGCAGTTTTGCGTACAATGTATACATGAGCAAGGATAAGATCCTAGCCGCCGCCAAAATCGTACTCGATCATGAAGGGCTGACCGGTCTCACGATCCGCAAAGTCGCGCACCATGCGAGACTTTCGCCCATGGCGCTTTACCGGCATTTTGCCGATAAGGACGCGCTACTCAACACTCTGATGGAAGATGGCCTTACAGCCTGGGAGGAGAGAGCTCGCTCAATCCGGGCCACTGACCCCATCCAGTGGCTCGAGGCGCTCGGGGAGGCGTTCCTGAATTTTGCGCTTAACGAGCCACATCGCTTTGACGCAGCATTCTTCCTAGCCGCGCCGAAGGCGCGCCAATACCCCGACGATTTCGTGGCCGGCCGCTCGCCGGTCGTGGCGATGGCCTTGATGCGCATAGACCAGGCGAAAGCGGACGGCCGAATCGGCGAGGCGCCGCGGCTCGACGTGGCGCTGGCAATCTCGGCGCTGGTGCAGGGACTGGTCTCCATGTACCGCGCCAACCGTTTCTCGGGCGAGAAGCACTTCAAGGCGCTCTACCGCACGCAGGTCCGCCATTGTCTCGAGGGCTTTGCCCCCAGACCTGCCGGGAGAGTCCGATGAGAGCCCTCCTGGCCGCTGTCATGAGCGGAATCCTGTTCTTCCTTTCGCAGGGCATAGCCGATGTCTGGCCTCTCGGCTGGCTGGCGCCCGTGCCTCTGCTGTGGTTCGCGTACGGGGACGCACCGCGGTGGCAGGTGTTCCTGGCGAGTCTCGCCGGCTTCGCACTGGGACAGGCTTATCTCGCCCAATGTTATTGGGGACAACTCCCGGCTGCGATCATCGCGCCGCTGGTTGTCGCGATGTGCGTGACGTTCGCGATCGCGGTTGTGTTTTCTGGCGAGGCGCTGCGCCGCGGGTCGTCCTGGGGAACGCTCGTGGCCTTCCCGGCACTGTATACGGCCCTGGAGTACCTCATCGGGAGGGTGTCACCGCACGGAAGTTTCGGCGCACTCGGCTACGCGCAGGTATCGTTCCCGGCCGGTGTCCAGGTGGCCGCGCTATTCGGGGTCCATGCCGTCACCTTCCTGCTCTGCCTGTGCGCCAATGCTGTCGCGTTGCTGTTGCGGCGTCGGTGGACTCAAGGCGGTGCGGGCGTTGCGCTCTGCGCGCTCGCACTCGTGTGCGGATTGGTGCGGCTGGAAGAGGCCGCAGGACCGCGCGTTCGGGTCGCAGCGCTGGCCGACACCGAGACTCGCAATGCCCAACATCGCCAGCACACCCTTGCCTCCGAGGAAATCGCGGCGCAGACCTACGCCGCCTATATCGGGCAGCTGAAGGACGTGCGGGTCGTGGCGATTCCCGAGGGGGCCGTGCAAATGCGGCAGGACGACGAAACCGTCGTGCTGGCGCCACTCGCGGCGGCAGCGCGCGCGTCCGGTGCGACGGTGGTGGTGGGCACCTTTACACCAGAACCGGCGCAAAACCGCGCGTTCGTCTTTGTGCCTGACGGCACAGTCGAGACCTACGAGAAGCGACACTTGCTTGCGCCCTTCGAGACGGAGATCCCGGGCCGCGATCCCGGCTTTCTTGGGGCAGGCTATGCCACTCAAATATGCAAGGATATGGACTTCGCTGGTACGGTGCGCGCGACCGCCGGGCATGGGGTGCGTCTGATGATTGTGCCGGCGGACGACTTCGGCCGCGATCAGTGGATACATGCCCGTATGGCTATCATGCGCGGCATCGAAAATGGCTTTGCGGTGCTGCGCTCGGCTTTCGACGGCCTGGAGACGATCTCCGATGCGCAAGGACGGGTACTCGCGAGCGCCCCCACGAGTGAAGCAGGGATGGTCGCAGTGCAAGCGGACGTGCCACTCGGATCTGGCCCAACTCTTTACACGCGAGTCGGCGACCTTTTTCCATACGTATGCGCGCTGCTCTCTCTCTTGGTTGGCGTCCGGATGCTCCTGTGGAAGCGCGTTCGACGCGCCATCGCGCAGCTTCTCGTCGCCCGCTCGACCGACGACCCTGTGTAGGTGCTCAACTGAAGAACCCGCCGACGCGCGGTTCCGTAGCATTCGCCAAAGCCGACGGCTACACGAGTTTCCCAGCGACAAGTCCGGGCCACGAATGCAGCAAGAAAAGCCCAGGCGTCGAAGTCATCTATACATCCGCCAAAGACTTTGTTGGCACCGACCAATTTACCGTTCAAGGAATCGGCCCAAAAGGGAAATACATGGAGACCGATTACACGGTTAACGTGTTAGCGCCGGCAAGAATGCAGTGATGCATTTGCTCGCCGGCGCTGATTTCGACCTCCAACCCTGATTGTGGCTGTTCACCGGAAGAGCGCGAGGGCGCGGACCTCGATGCTCTCGCGCGGCGGGACGTGCGGATGGTGCGCATCAGTGAATGCGCTGTGCGGCGCGGCACGGCCCGGGCCAGGCGGCGCCGAATCGAAGTTCTTGAATATCCACGCCTCATCGACCGTCATATCCGAGGCGAAGTACCAGCGCTGCTCGGGGTCGTGCAGGAGGTAGTAGATCTCGCCGGTGCGCTCCGGGTAGCGCAGCTCGACGGCGCGCAGGGCATCTCGTGCGACGCTGGTAGCGTCGCACAGCGCAAGCGGCGCATCCCGCAGCGGGCCACGGATCGGCCGCCAGAGATTGACCTGCAGATAGCGCGACAGCCCCGCCTCGGCCTGTGGTCCCAACTCGTGGCGCAGACGATCAAGCGCCGAGCGCGGCGTGTAATCGGTGTGCGCGTGATGCACTGGCCGGCCGACGGCGTGTCCATCGGCCCGCGGAGCACAGGCTCCGCCACGGCGCACGTTGTGATCGAAGACGACGACGCGGTCGGCCCCCAGGGCGGCCTGGATGATCTCGGCGCTTTCGGGGTAGTAGCGCTCGCGAATGTAGTCGTCGCCATCGAAGCGCTGTACCCGCGTCGGCCAACGCCCGAGCGTTGCGCCGTGCTCATCGAGCCGCAGCTCCCCGCCGCCGCGCAGGTCGCGGATCTCTACCGCGTGGCCCACGAAGCGCGCGCTCTCCGGTTCAGCACCGCAGGGCCTCTCGTGCGCATAGGCAAAGGGGCGCTCGGTCCCAGGGGCGAGAAACTCGATTTCAGCGCGTACGGCCATGGCAGCCCCCTCAGCGGCGCACAATCAGCGCCGCGGCTGGCCGCTCATGGCTGCCCGAGGCATGTGTGAAGAGAATATTGATTGCCTCAAATCCTCCGGTCGAGATGATCAGTGCTATGATCAGCGTTACTAAGTTACTGGTTTTCATGATGAATACCTCCTCTTGACGGTCTACATAATCGGCTCCAGGCGCACGAGCAGCAAACGCGATGTCTGATAGAAGGTTAAGAAAACCTAAACGGTTGCCGGGCTTCGAAAGGTTGCCCCTGAACGCTCTGCGGGTGTTTGAAAGCGTCGCCTCGCACCTGAGCTTCACGGAGGCCGCTGAGGCGCTGCACGTGACGCCCGCGGCGGTGAGCATGCAGATACGCACGCTCGAGCAATACCTGCGCGTACCGCTGTTCCGGCGTCAGGGACGCAGCGTCACGCTGACCGCAGAGGGTGAGCTGCTGCTCCCGGGCGTGCGGCGCGGACTGGGTACGCTGCAGCAGTCGATGCAGCATCTGCGTCAGGACCGGCTGAGCGGCGCGCTCAGAATCAGCACGCTGGCCTCCTACCTGCAGAAGTGGCTGCTGCCGCGCCTGCCGCTGTTTCATGACCGCCATCCTGAGATCGAGCTGAGCATTCACACCTCGCGCACGCCGGTCGACTTCGCGAGCAGCGACTTTCATGCGGCGCTGCGCATGGCCTCCGGCCCGAGCGCGGGCCTCTATAGCGAGAAGCTCATGGATGAGTGGTTTGTGCCCGTGTGCACGCGTGAGGTGCTCGCGAAATACGGTCCGCTGCGCGACGCCGCGGATCTGCAGCGCTTTCCCCTGCTGCACTCCTCGGACGAAGAATGGTCGCTGTGGCTGTACCCCGGAGCCACGGTCGCTTGGCAGGAGCGCGGCACTGCCTACGACGACTCACTGACAGTGCTGGCCGGCGCCGAGCAGGGGCAAGGCCTGGCACTGACGCGCTGGTCGCTCGCGGCGCAGGACCTGGCCACTGGCCGCATCATGCAGGCCGGTGAGCGCATCGTGCCGTGTCCGCGCTCCTATTACTTCGTATGCCCGGAGATGTACGTCACGATGCCGAAGGTGCAGCAGCTTCTTGCGTGGCTGCGTGAGATGTCAGCGGCGTTCCCCAGGCCGCACTCTACAGACGTAGCGACGGGCGCTGCGAGGGCCTGATCGAGAAGCACGCCTTTGCCTTGCGGCGTCAGTCGACGGCTCGGCTTGTAGCCTCCGCATCATCCTTGGCATTATTAGAAAGCACGTACCAACACTTGCCGGTGATCTGCCCGTAGAAATGAAGGTTGTTTGGATGAGAAGCGCGCGAAGACGCGGGGTATGTATTGACCGGTGTTGACTGTTAGTGTTACCGCTTGGACGAATGAGGGGGCAATCATGCAAAGACGTCAATTCGTCGGTTCGGGTCTGGCGCTTGCTGCGACCTGGCCACTGCGTGGATTCACATCCGTACTCAAGGGTGTCGGCGACGTGCCGGCCAAGACCCTTACCGGCGGGCAGACCGTGCTGCCCGGTTCCACCATCGAGGCCCTCGCCGGCAGCCTGCGCGGCGAGGTGTTGTTGGCGGGCAGCCAGGATTACGAGCGGACGCGTCGCGTCTGGAACGCATCGTTCGACAAGAAGCCGGCCCTGATTGCCCGCTGTACCGGCACCTCCGATGTGCAGCAGGCCGTGGCATTTGCCCGCGAGCACCAGTTGCTGACGGCGGTGCGCGCCGGCGGCCACAGCTACTCCGGCAAGTCGAGCTGCGATGGCGGAATGGTGATCGACCTGCAATCGATGCAGGGCGTGCGCGTGGATCCGGAAACCAAGCGCGCCTATCTCCAGTCGGGGTCGCTCCTTGGACAGCTCGACCATGAATGCGCGGCCTTCAGGCTGGCCACCACCGCGGGCACCGTCTCGCACACAGGCGCCGCGGGTCTCACGCTCGGCGGCGGCCTCGGGCGGCTGGGCCGGCGCTTCGGACTGGCCTGCGACAACGCCGCCTCCTTCGATATCGTGACCGCCGACGGACGGTTCCTCCGGGCGAGCGACAAAGAGAACCCGGATCTCTACTGGGGCTTGCGCGGCGGCGGCGGCAATTTCGGCGTCGTGACCTCGATCGAATACCGGCTGCACGACATGGATCCGGTGATGTTTGGCGGCAATATCACCTGGCCACTGGCCCAGGCGCGCGATGTGTTGCGCTACTACCGCGATATAGCCCCGGACGCGCCCGAGGTCGTCAATTTAGCTCCGCTCCTGTACTCGCGGCCAGACGGTCCGGTGATTGAAATCGAAGCGTGCTGGTCCGGCGATCACGCCCAGGGCGAGGCGTGGCTCAAGAAGCTGCGTGCTTTCGGTAAACCCACGCGTGACGACCTTGCACCAATGCCCTATGTGGCGATGCAGACCAGCGGCGATGAGTTGCTGGCACCCGGCAGATACTACTATTTGAAGACCGGCATGTTGACGCAGCTCAAGGATGACGGCATCGATCTCATCATCGATTCCTTCAAGCGCATGCCTGACTGGTACCTCGTGTTCTTCGACCACTGTGGCGGGGCGTACCGACACACGGCGCCGGCGGCCACGGCATTCCCCAATCGCGACATGCTTTTCACGCTCGGCGCGCACAGCATCTGGCCGAACAAGGACAACATCGAGGAGAATACGGCGAAGATGCGCGCGAACTGGCACGAACTGGCGCCGCTGACCAAGGGCTTCTATACAAACTACGTGGATTCTGACGTCACGATGGCAGGCTATCGTGAGAATTACGGCGCTAACTTCGAGCGGCTTGTCGCTCTCAAGGCAAAGTACGATCCGACAAACCTGTTCCGGCTTAACGCGAACGTACCGCCGAAGATCGGGTGACGGCGAAGCTTGAAACCCATGAACGGAGCGCGGCTGCTGCCAGCCGGGAAGACTTGCTACTTCAGGTCCCCGGGTCTGAAGTTGTCGCTCGACTGACCTTCTTGGGCGAGTAGCCGAACTGGCGCGTGAAGGCGGCGGTGAAGCTGCCGTGATGCGCGTAGCCGGCGCGCCGCGCAATCTGCTGGACCTGCAGCTCGGAGCTGCGCAGCAGCTCGTGAGCAAACTCGAGACGCTGGCGCCTGACGAACTCCGCCGTCGTCTCGCCGAACACCTGGCGAAAGCCACTGCAGAGCTTCGAGTAGTTCATGCCCGCACGCCGCGCCAGATCGGGCAGCCGTGGCGGGGTGACGAAGTCCGCCGCCAGCGTGTCGCGGACCACGTGCAGCTGCCGCCGGTCGCGTCCCGTGAGCTTTAGCCGCCCTTCGCCTCCGGGCGCGAACGTGCTCATGTTGCTCAGCGTGACGTACAGGAGCTCGTTTGCCTTGGCGCAGGCATACAGCCAGTGCAGCGGATCGGCGCGATCGGCGCGCACGATGTCGCGCAGCAGGGGCAGAGTGGCGCCGATGTGACTGCCGCTGCGATAGTGCGGACTGAGCCGGAAATCCTCGTGCGGGCCCAGCGCCGCATCGAGCCGCGCGACGGCGCGCTCGTTGACCTCGCCGAGCCAGTCGCGGTCGCAATACAGGCTCACCCAGGTCTCCCGACCCGCAGCTGCGGCCCCCAGTCGCTCGCTGGCGTCGTCGCAGCCGTGCGGCTGGAACCACAACAGCCACGCCGGCTCGAGCACTCGGCACTCGCCCCAGGATCCCGCGATCTCTATGGCCCCGGAGATGCGGTAGTGAAACTCCAGGATGTCCTGTCCCTGCAGGGGACTTTCGAAGCGGTCGATGGAGGCGACATCGACCACCGCCATGACCATCCACGGCGAGAGGTAGTACGTGTCGCAGCGGTTGCCCGGATCGCCGCACGAGAACTGCAGCGGGTGCCGGTAGGCGAGATAGCGCTGCGCGAACGGCGAGCGCGCCGCATCGGCGGTTTGCAGGAACTGCAGCCCCGGTGGCGCAACCACCTGTGTCTCGGAGACCTCGAACCGGCTGCCGCCGGCGCGGAGGCTCGTGGCTTTGGTCATACACCCTTTGGTGCCCGACGGGCTTTTCAACCAAGATGCCGTGCGAGCCGGCGGCTGTCAACGCCGCGCTGCCGGCGGGTGCCCTAGCAGATCGCGTCAGGCATTGAGGCCTTGCGCCGCGCGATGAAGTCCTGCAGCGCCTCATCGATTGCCACCTCGAGCGGCGGCATCTCATAGCCGGTGAGCAGACTCTGCCAGCGCCGGTTCGCGCGCCAGATCGCGTCGTGCGAGCCGTCCTGCTGCCACTGCTCGAACGAGTTGTTGTCGCTGAGCTGCGCATCGAAGAAGGCCGTCTCGTAGTTGCGTAACGTGTGCGCCGAGCCCAGGAAGTGCTTGCCCGGTCCGACTTCGCGGAAAGCATCGAGCGCGAAGCCGTTGTCATCGAGCGCCAGGCCCGCCGCGACGACGTGCATCAGGCCGCACTGATCCAGATCCAGAACAAACTTCTCGTACGACATCACGAGTCCGCCCTCGAGCCAGCCTGCCGAGTGCAGGATGAAGTTCGCACCGGCGAGCACGGCGGGCCACAGCGAGTTCGCGCTCTCGGTCGCCGCCTGCGCATCCGGCACCTTGGACGCGCACAGATTGCCGCCGCAGCGCAGCGGCACGCCGAGGCGGCGCGCGAGCTGGCCGATGGCAAAGTAGGCGAGCGCGGGCTCGGGCGTGCCGAAGGTCGGCGCCCCGCTGCGCAGCGACATGGAGGAGAGGAAGTTGCCGAGGATGGCCGGGGAGCCCGGCCGCTCGAGCTGCCCGAGCGCGACGCAGAAGAGCGCTTCCGCGAAGCACTGCGCGAGGCCGCCGGCGGTCGTGACCGGCCCCATCGCGCCGCCCAGGATGAACGGCACGCACACCGGCGCCTGGTTCGCGCCCGCGTAGGTGCGGATCACCCGGCTCGCCTCGCCGTCGAGCACCAAGGGCGAATTGACGTTCACGTTGCCGAGGATGACGCAGTTGGCGTCCACGAACTCGCGCCCGAAGAGGATGCGGCACATCTCGATCGAATCCGCCGCGCGCGCGGCGCTGGTGACCGAGCCCATGAACGGCTTATCGGAGAGGCGCATGTGCGCGTACACCATGTCGAGGTGACGCTTGTTGACCGGTAGGTCGGTGGGCTCGCACACCGTGCCGCCGGAGTGATGCAGCCAGGGCGAGAGGTAGGCGAGCTTCACGAAGTTGCGGAAGTCCTCGAGCGTCCCGTAGCGACGACCGCCCTGCGCATCGCTCACGAAGGGCGAGCCGTAGGCGGGGGCGAGCACCGTGCACCGGCCGCCGATGCTCACACTGCGCGCGGGGTTGCGGGCGTGCTGGGTGAAGCGCGCGGGCGCCGAGCGGCGCACGATCGCGCGCGCGAGTCCCGCGGGCAGCCGCACGCGGCAATCGTTCTCGATCTGCGCGCCCGCCTCGCGCCACAGGCCGATGGCCTGCGGGTCACCGCGGATCTCGAACCCGATCTCCTCGAGCAGCCGGTCGGCGTGCACCTCGATGGTGACGAGCGCCTCTTCGCTCAGCATCTCGTACGGCGGGATGACGCGCGTGATGAACGCCGCGGCGGCCGGATGCGCAGGGCGCACACGCGGCGCGCGTCGTCGGCGCCGGTGCGGGGCCACCTCGTCCGGATCGCTCATGGGCTGCACCGCGGTTGGGTGTGCATCAGGAGCGCATCCGCGCGCCGGACGGATCAACCGGGGCCTCGCCCAGCATACGGCAGGCACGCTGCTCCCCGAGCAGGGTCACCGTCAGCGGGGTACCGGCCACGGCGGCGTGCCCCGCGACGTAGCCCATGGCGAGGCTCTTGCCGCAGGTGTGGCCGTACGCGGCGGAGGTCACGAACCCCACGCGCTCACCGCCCGCCCAGAGCGGCTCGAGGAAGTTGGCCTCCGCATCGGCGGCCGCCACCTCGAGCAGCACGAGACGGCGCTGGGGCGGGGCGTCGCGCTCGCGCAGCACCGCTTCGCGCCCGATGAAGTCGCCCTTGTCCCAGGCCACAAAGCGGGCCAGACCGCTCTCCGCCGCGGTGTAATCGCGCGAGAACTCCCGCGACCAGATGCCGAATCCCTTCTCGATGCGCAGCGACAGGAGCGCGTACATCCCAACCTCGATGACATTGAGTCCCGCGGCCGCAGCTTTCAGGCGCTCGTAGATCGACGCAAGGTACAGCTGGGGAGCGTGGATCTCGTAGCCGAGCTCCCCGGTCACCGACAGGCGCACCACGAGCGCCGGCGCAAGTCCCACGTCCATGAGCCGGGCGCTCAGGAACGGCAAGGCTGCGCTGCTGACATCCTCAGCGGTCACGCGAGCGAGCAGCTCGCGCGAGCGTGGCCCGAAAATGGCGATGCCGCCCCACTCATCCGAGAGATTGCGCAGTGTGACGCCGGACTCGGGCAGGTGCGCTCGGAACCAGCGCAGGTGCCAGGCCTGCAGATACCCCGATCCAAACAGCACGAACCGCTCGGCACTCACGCGCACCGTAGTGAGATCTCCCATGAGGCGGCCACGCGCCGAGAGCATGGGCGTCAGCCGCGCGCGGCCGATCTCGGGCAGCCGGCCGGCGAGCAGGCGGTCGAGCGCACGCTCGGCCTTGGGTCCCTGGAACTCGAAGCGGCTGAACGAGCTCGCATCGAGGATCGCACCGTCGCTGCGCGCGGCGCGGCACTCCCTGCCCACGCAGGCGAAGGCACTCGAGCGGCGCAGCGTCGGCAGCTCCTCGGCCGGCTCGCCGGCAGGCGCGAAGTACAGCGGATACTCGAGTCCGTAGCTCACCCCGTGCACGGCATTGGCGCCGACCAGGCGCGTGTGCAGCGCCGAGGTCTTCGCCGGCCGCCCCGCCGGCCAGTACTCGTTCGGGTAAGCGATGCGAAAACGCCGCGAGTAAAACTCGCGCGCCTTCTGCTGCACGTAGGCCCGGGTCGCATAGTCGCCAAAGCGCGCGACGTCGAGCGCAAACACGTCCCCGTCCGGCTCCCCCTCGATCATCCAGGTGGCGAGCGCAAGCCCCACCCCGCCCCCTTGGCAGAACCCGGCCATTACGCCGCACGCCGCCCAGTAGTTCGGCACACCCGGCACGGGACCGACGAGCGGATTGCCATCGGCGGTGAAGGTGAAGGGACCGTTGACGATGCGCCGGATGCCGGCACTGTGCAGCACCGGGAAGCGGGTGAAGCCCTTCTCCAGGGCGGAAGTCAGGCGCTCGAGGTCGGGCGGCAGGAGCTCGCGGTCACCGTACTCCCAGGACGTGCCAGCCACCGCCCACGGGGTAGCCGGCGTCTCGTACACACCGAGCAGCACGCCGCCGCGCTCCTGGCGCATGTACATCTCGCCATCCAGATCCACTACCACCGGGAGCTCGCGCGGCGCGCCCCGCAACTGCGCCAGGTCCTCGGTGATGAGGTAATGGTGCTCCATGGGCGCGAGCGGCAGCTCGACGCCCACCATGCGCCCCACTTCGCGCGCCCACAGCCCGGCGGCGTTCACCACGTGCTCGGCCTCGATGCGCCCCTGGTCGGTCTCGACCTGCCAGCTGCCACGAGCGGTCGGCGTGAGCGCAAGCACCTGGGTGTGCCGGTAGATCTCCGCGCCCTTGAGGCGCGCGGCACGGGCGAAGGCGTGCGTGGCCCCGGAGGGATCGAGATGGCCTTCCATGGGATCGTAGATCGCGCCCAGGACGCCACGGGTATCCATGATCGGGCACAGCGTGCGGATCTCCTCAGGTCCCACGAGGCGCGTGTCGAGACCGAGGGTCCTGTGGCGCGCCACATCGGCGCGCAGCAGGTCCCAGCGTTCGGCCGTGGCGGCCACATTCAGCCCGCCGGCATAGTGCAGGCCGATGTCCTGGCCGGACTCTTTCTCGAGCTGCGGGTAGAGCGCCACGGTGTAGGCCTGCAGGCGCGACATCGCCGCATCACTGTTCAGCGCGTGGAAAGCGCCCGCGGCGTGCCAGCTCGAGCCGGCGGTGAGCTCACGGCGCTCGCACAGCGCCACGTCGCGCCAGCCGAGCCTGACGAGGTGATACAGCACGCTGCAGCCGACGACGCCGCCGCCGATGACGAGCACCTGCACGTGGCGCTTCATGGCTTCATTTTCCCAACGCTGATCCTGGAAATCCTGGCGGCCGAGCGCGACCGGACGCCTATCTTCCGGCCGCACACTCAGGCGGCGCGGCGCGATTCTTAGTCGCGCGTCGCATTTTTTTAGGCGCCGCGCGGCGCGGGCCCAGCGTCTCCCGAGGCACCGGCTGGCCTTTGCGGGAAAGATGCTACGCTGCACTGCACCGACCCGCGCCCTGTAAGGGTTGGCCATGGAGCTTCGCTCCCCGCACCGCGGTAATGCCGATGTCCGTGCCCGATGAGAACACTCTGCCGACGACCGAACGCCTGGCGCAGGTGACGCGACCGGCCGGTGATGCGCGCGGCCTGCCGAACGTCGCCTACACCGGCGAGGCTTTCTTCCGCTACGAGCGCGATGCCGTGCTCGCGCGCACCTGGGTGGGCGTCGCGTTCGCGGACACGCTGCCGCAGCGCCCGTTTGCGCAGCCGGTCGAGTTCATGGGGCTGCCGCTGCTCATCGTGCGCGACCGTCACGGCACGCTGCGCGTGTTTCACAACGTCTGCAGCCACCGCGGCATGAAGCTCGTGGATTCTGCGACGGAGGTTCGCGGCCTCATCACCTGCCGCTACCACTGCTGGTCTTATGCGACCAGCGGGGAGCTCAAGGCAACCCCGCACCTGGGCGGCGTCAATCAGCACCACCGCGAGGGATTCGACGCCAAGACGCACGGCCTGAAGCTGGTGCGCAGCGCCCTGTTCCTCGGCATCCTGTTCGTCAATCTGAGCGGCGATGCGCCCGAGTTCGAGACGCACAACGCCGCCCTGCGGCAGCGCGCGGAGGCGCTGTTGGGAAGCGGCGGCTGGGCGCAGCTGCACAGCGGTGCGAGCGATGCGCGGCTGACCTTGAGCGCCCGCTGCAACTGGAAGCTCGCGGTCGAGAACTACTGCGAGGCCTACCATCTGCCGTGGGTGCACCCGGAGCTCAACAGCTACTCGCGGCTCGAGGACCATTACTGCTTTCTCGGCGAGGATTTCGCAGGTCAGGGATCGCTCGCCTACCGCGGCAGCGAGATTGCCGGCGTGCACCTGCCGCGGCTCGCCTCCTGGCCGGCCGGCCGCCTGCAGGTGGCCGAGTATCCGACGCTGTATCCGAACGTGCTGCTCGGCTTTCAGGCTGACCACGCGTTCGCCATTCTGCTCACCCCGGAAGCTCCCGACCGCACGCGCGAGGAGCTGCGGATCTTCTATGTCGGGGAAGGCGCCACAAGCGAGACTTATCGGGCCTGTCGCGCCGCGACACTGTCCGCCTGGCGCATCGTGTTCGAGCAGGACATTCCTGCGGTCGAGCAGATGCAGCTCGGGCGCGCCTCGCCCGGCTACGACGGCGGTGTGTTCTCCCCGGTCATGGATGCCGCCACGCATCACTTCCACGCGTGGATGGCCCGGCGCCTGAGCGCGCAGCGGCCCGGCAACGGCGCCGTCTGAGGGTTACTTGACGCCCGCCATCAGGCGGCGCAGCGCGGGCGTGAGCCACAGCATGATCGCCGCCGCGACCACCGCATAGCCGGCAATCTTCAGAAACAACGTCGGCAGCGAGTGCAGGTCGCGGGCGTCGTATTCTCCGGAAAGTTGGCCGGCGAGGTTGTTGCCGAGCGCGAGCGCCAGGAACCACAGGCCCATCACCTGGCCGGCGAAGCGCGGCGGCGCGAGCTTCGTCATGGCGGACAGGCCGACCGGCGAGAGGCACAGATCGCCGCACTCCTGCAGGAAGTAGCTGAGGAGGAGCCAGGTCGGCAGCACCTTGTCTCCGGCGACGACGTAGCCGGAGGCCACGTACATGAGGAGGTAGGATGCTGCGAGGAGCGCAAGGCCCGCGGCGAACTTGGCCGAGGGCGCCGGATCCCTGCCGCGCCGCCCGAGCGCGAGCCACAAGGCGGCGAAGGCCGGCGCGAAGAGAATCGTGTAGAGCGCGGTGACGCCCTGCAGGACTCCCGCCGGCAGCTCCCGGCCGAACAGGTGCCGCTGCGTATAGCGCTCGGCGAAGAGATTGAGGGAGGCACCGCCCTGCTCAAAGCCTGCGTAGAAGGTCGCATAGGCGGCAAAGAGCGCCGCCATGGCGAAGACGCGGCGGCGCTCGGCCGAGTCAAGGCCCGCAAACGCGATCAGGTAGACGAAGTAGGCGACCGCAAACAGTGCGATCAGCCAGGATGCGCCCTGCGCCAGCCTGACCGGCTCGATGACGAGCCGCCCGCCGAATGCGAGCGCTGCGATCGCGACCACGGCGAGTGCGAACACTGCGACCGGCGCCCAGCCGCGCCAGCCGGCACTTCGGGGAATGTCCCGGCCGCGCCGTCCAAGCCACTTGCGGGTGATGAGGAACTGCGTGAGTCCGAAGAGCATGCCGACCACCGGCAGCACGAAGCCGTAGCGCCAGCCGAAGCGTGCCGCACACAACGGCACGAGCAGCGACCCGAGCAGTGCCCCGACGCTGATGCCGACATAGAAGATCGAGAAGCCGGCGTCGCGGCGCGCGCCGCCTTCCGGGTAGAGCTGCCCGACCATGACGCTGATGTTGGGCTTGAGCAGCCCGACGCCGAGGACGATGACCGCAAGGCCGAGGAAAAAGACGGGCATGCGCCCGAGCACCAGCAGCGCATTGCCGATGAGAATCAGCACGCCTCCGGTGAGCACGGCGCGTTGCGCGCCGAGCAGGCGGTCCGCGATCCAGCCGCCGAGCAGCGCGAATACGTAGGTCGCGGCGATGTACAGACCGTAGATCGCGCTCGCGACGTGATCGTCGAGGCCGAAGCCGCCCGCTCCCACTGCCGCCACGGCGTACAGGATCAGGATGGAGCGCATCCCGTAATAGGAGAAGCGCTCCCACATCTCGGTCAGGAACAGCGTCGCAAGCCCGCGGGGCTGACCGAAGATCTGCGGCTCCTGCGGCTGTGACTGCGAAGTCGTGTGCATTGCTCTTTCGCTGCCCCGCCGTGCCCCCGTGCAGCTCCGGCATGGCCTTTGGGAGCAAGGGGGTGCGCGCTTTAGGCGCCTGCGTCGGGTCTTTTCATCACATGAGATCGCGCGGGATCGTCACGTCCCAGGCCCGCTCGGCCACCAGCTCGCCATTCAGATGCGCTGTCAGGGTACCGGTCAGGTAGAAGCTGCGGACATCGGCGCGCATGTGCGCGCGGGTATTCACGCGGGTGCGCCAGCCCTCGCGTCCCATCTCGTAGGACTGGGTCAGCACGTATTGCGCCGAGAGGGGATCCTCGTCGCACAGGGTGAGCTCGCGTTTGAGGTTGTGCGCCAGCTGCACGTCGACCGCGTCGTAGCGCAGCACCCCCTCGCCGAATACGCCGCCCTCGCCTTCGGTGACGTAGGTGTTGAGGCCGCTGATGTGATCCTGGGATGTGACTCGCCGCAGTCTTCCGGGTGTGATGAGCGTGACGGGAGTTCTGGGACCGTGCGCCGGCGGCGCGAAACGTGACCGTGCCGCGCACACCCGCGCGCCGCACCGGCAGCTCGAGTGCGCTGCCTGCGGTGCGCACGCTCAAGGTGGCGGCATAGGGAGCGGGCCACGCCGTCGGCCAGTAGGCGCTCGCGAGGCACAGCCGCAGGCGATGCCCGGCGAGGAAGCGATGCCCGCAGGCATTGAGGGTCACGCGCACGTCGTAAAAGCGTCCGGGGGTCGAGCGCGTTCGGCTGCTCGTGGCTGTCGCGGTGGGTGAGATTGAGGAGCTGGTAGCTGACGCGGGTGACCTGGCCGTCGGGGGCGACATCGCAGAGCCGCACCGCGAGCTGCGCGACCGGTGCATCGCTTGCCACCTGCAGCTGCAGATGCGGTGCGCCGAGCACGGGAATCTCGGGCTCGAGCACCGGAAAATCGAATACCAGCGCGCCACCGTCGTCGAGGCGCTGATCGGTCGGGTGCTCGCCCGGGCACCCCGTGGCCATCCACTCGCCGGCCGCCTTGCCGTGACTGAGCGGCGAGCGGATGTGGAGCAGCGCCGCAGCACCTTGCTCAGCGCCTAAGCTGCGGTCCGCGCGCAGGTGCCAGCGGCGCGGCGTGATATCGGGCGAAGGGTACGTGCGCTCGCCGACCCAGTGGCCCGGCATGTAGGTGCGCGTGCCCTGCGGCGGCACGGGATCCTCAAGATAGGCCCGCAGCATCGGTTCGCGCATGATTCCAGTGTCTTCACCCTTCAGCCACTGATCCCACCAGCGCACTGCCTCCTGGAGGTAACCGATGGCCGGACCGGGCACGCCGTCGTGCGGGTACACGTGCCCCCAGGGCCCGATGATGCCGAGCCGCGGCACCGTGAGTCCCTCCAGCAGCCGCGGCACGGCATTGGTGTAGGCATCCGCCCAGCCGCCGACCGCCATCACCGGGCACTCAATCGCCGCGAAGTCCTCGCACACCGAACCGTGCTTCCAGTAGGCATCGTAGCGCTGGTGCTCGAGCCACAGCGCCGGAAAGAACGGCAGCTTCTCGAGGCGCTCGAGCCAGCGCTGCCGCCAGCCCTCCCCGACGATGAGCGGATCGGGCGGCCGGCTCTGGTAGGCGAGCATGATGCTGCCCCACCACAGGTTGTCGTTGAGCAGGCAGCCGCCCATGTAATGGATGTCGTCGGTGTAGCGGTTGTCGGTGGAGAAGGTGGTGATGATGGCCTTGAGCGCCGGCGGCCGGCGCGCGGCGACCTGCAACGCATTGAAGCCGCCCCACGACTTGCCCTGCATGCCCACCGCGCCACTGCACCAGGGCTGGGCGGCGATCCAGGCGATCACCTCGAGCGCGTCGTCCTGCTCCTGGCTCAGGTACTCATCGGCCAGGTGGCCGTCGGACTCGCCCGAGCCCCGCATGTCGACGCGGACGGCCGCGTAACCGTGTGCGGCGAAGTAGCCGTGCATCGGATCATCGCGGCCGCGCGTGCCGTCGCGCTTGCGATAGGGAATGTACTCGAGCACCGCCGGGACCTTGCCGTGCGCGGCCGCTTCCGGCAGCCACAGACGCGCCCCGAGGCGGCAGCCATCGCTCAGGGTAATCCAGAGGTGTTCCTCAACCTGCACGGGCATGATCGAAATCTCGAGCGCGTCGCGCTGTTCGCGTGGGCTGGAACGCTACCGGTTGCGGCGGTAGCTCAGGTCACCGTACTTCGTCCACTTGCCGCTGCCCGCGGGCGCCACGTACTGGAGGATACGCAGGCTGCCGTCCGCGTGCGGCTCGTATAGCAGCTTCACGTCCCGGTTGCGCGAGGGAATGACGGTCACGAACTCCATGGTGCCGGAAGCAGCGGGCGCGCCGCGCAGGAGGATTGCGCCCCACTGGTTGTCGGCCCACATCTGCAGCCAGTGCTCGCCATCGAAGCGGCTGACGGCAATGCCGGCAAGGCGCACCGCGATGCCAGGGCGGCGGTACAGGTCGGTGAGGAAGGTGAGATTCTCGATGACGACGCAGCCCTCGTACTGCTTCTCCACGTGGTCCAAGGCGAGCAGCGCGTTCGTCTGCGTATCGAACACCTGCCAGTCGCCCACCCAGAAGTCGAGCTCGTGGTGCCGGGGCTGATCGCAGCGCGCGGGCGCGGCGGTCTGCTCCTGTGCGGCCGCGTGCGCGGCGGGACCGGCTGCCAGGTGTGCAGCCGCGCACAAAAGCAGCAAGCGCAGCGCGGCGCAGGAGTCGCGGAAAAGCCTCGAATCACGCATTGCCATCAGCACACTCCCCTCAAGGCGCAGCTGCCCGCCGCCGGCCGCCGACCGCCCGTTCAGAAAGTGTATGCGAGCCGCAGGCCGATCTGGCGCGGCGGACTCACCACGTAATCGTTGGTCAGTTTGCCCAGCTCGTTGAACTGGGTCGGGGGCACCAGGATGTTCTGCTTGTCGAAAACGTTGGTGATGTACAGCGTGCCGCGCCACCTCTCGTGCGTGAGTGCAGCCGAAAGGTTCATGGTCTCGTAGGTCGAGGAGTACTGCACCGTCGTCACACCCAGCGTCGGTGACAGCTGCATCGGCACGCGGCTGCGGTAGACGCCGTTCGCGTTCAGCAGCAGATCATAGCCTGCGCTCAGCGGCACCTCGTAGTTGATCGCAAGGCTGCCGCTCTCCTTCGGGCTGCCCGGCATCTGCTCGCCGGTGGTGCCATGGATGAGGCCCGGAACGATGGTGCCGGTCTGCGTGCCGTCATTGGCTGGCAGCGAGAAGTCGCTCGTCAGGTGCGCGTCGGCGTAGGCGAAGCTCACCGTATAGGTGAGCTGCGGCACGAACAGCGGGCCCGATGACTCGATCTCGAAGCCGCGCGACTCGGCGGTGTTCGCGTTGTACACCGCGAGATTTCCGGAAGGCAGGCTCGAGGAGATCTGCGGCTTGTCCCACTTGATGTCGAACACCGCGATCGTATACGAGAGCCCGTTGCTGAAGCGGCCCTTGAGTCCCGCCTCGTAGTTGTTGGTTTTGTCGGGCTGATAGGTCGCAAGCAGCGGGCTCTCGCGGAACGGTCCGCCAGCGGCACCGAGTTCGCACCGCCGCG
This sequence comes from uncultured Pseudomonadota bacterium, assembly GCA_963743625.1. Lineage (GTDB taxonomy): Bacteria > Pseudomonadota > Gammaproteobacteria > Steroidobacterales > Steroidobacteraceae > 13-2-20CM-66-19. The sequence goes on from CAVUQM010000006.1 coordinate 28,919, forward strand.
GCGGAAGCCCTGCGACCACAGCGCGTACACGTACTGGTCCTTGGCGTACTCGTAAGAGGGATTCACCTTACCGACCGTCTTCGATGCCGGCGACTCGTGCGGCGTCGCCGGCAGGTGCGTCGGAAAGGGGTAGTCGTCGTAGGACTGCGCGTCGGTGAAGCTCTGGTTGAAATACCGCGCGCCGAAGGTGACCTGCCCGCCCTGGATGAAGTGCCAGGTCAGCTCGCCGAAGACCGACTTGTCCTTGAAAGACTGCGTGTCGATTTGCCTGAAGGTCACGTCCCCGGGTGCTGTGCCGATGTCAAAAGAGCGCAGTTCGCGGCAGACAGCCCTGCGCGGCCTGGTACTCGGGCGTGCCCGGCACGGCGATGGTCCAGGCTCCCTTGCGCGTCTGGTCCTCGTAGAAGACGCCGAGCACGTAGTCGAACAGTTTGTCCGGGCCGGTCTTGGACACCAGACGCACTTCCTGCGTGAAGGTGTGGGCGGAATCGGTAAAGAGCTGGTCGTAGACGAAGCGCGGGTTGGTCGGAACGCCGGCGTAATAAGGCAGGTAGCCGCCGTCGGCAAGTCCGCCCAGGCTGTAGGTGTTGTCCTGCAGCGTCGAGCCCGAGGTCGTGTAGTAGGAGCTGGTCGAGGAGACGGTGGCGAACCCGGCGTCGTAGCTCAGGTCCAGGCTCGTGAGGTTCGTGTCGCGCGACCAGGGCTGGTCGATCTGCGAGAACTCACGGTAATTGCCCCCGGCGGGCAGCGTCGTTGCCGGGTCGAGCGGCGAGATGCCGCCCGGGAAATCGCGGATTGACCTGCGGGCCGCCGTCGCCCCAGGCGTCCGAGTGCAGGAAGGCCAGTTCCGCGCTGAACACCTCGGTGGGCTTGAACAGCAGGCTCGCCCGTCCGGTGAAGGTCTTCTGGAAGTTCCAGTCCGCCTTGTCGTTGTAGATCGCGGGACTCGTGACCGGGTCGGCGGGATTGGCCAGCAGCGGGATCCCGGACAGACCGTTATTGGTGCGCGTGAACAGGCCGTAGGTATTGATCCATCCGGGCTCGTAGTTGTAGCTGGCCGCAGCGCGGAAGGCGACCACGTCGCCGAACGGAATGTTGACCAGTCCCTTCAGATCGTAGGAAGTGCCACTCGAATGATCGATCCGGTCGCCGCCCGCCTCGAGCATGCCGGAGAACTTGCCGAGCTCCGGAGAGTTCGGGATGAGCCGCAGCGCACCCGCGAGCGTGCCGGCGCCGTAGAGCGTGCCCTGCGGGCCGCGCAGCACCTCGACCTGCTTCAGATCATCGAGCTGGAAGTATCCGTCGATCGGGGAATTGCCGATGTAAGTGCCCACGGGGGCCTGCTCGAAGGTGCGAAAGCCGCGCGTCGGCTCGCCGGTGGCGTTGACGCCGCGGATGATCGGGACCTCGGCCCCGGCCAGGCGCGCGCCGTATTCGTACATGCTCACGCCCGGGACCGCGGTCGCAAGCGACGCCAGGTCCGTCACACCGCTGGCCAGTAGCTGCTCGCCGCTCACGACCGAGAGGCTATAAGGCACCGCCTCCAGTGCCTCGGAGCGGCGGGTCGCCGTGACGGTCACTTCCTGAAGTACCGCAGAACCCTCCGGGGCGGCGGCTTCCTGGGCCTGCACGGCAGGGATCACGCCGTAGAGCGCTGCGCAGACAGCCGCCCGCACCGGCGTGATGGCCATCCGGGTCCGCGGCAGGCTGCTGCTGCGGGTTCGACCCTTGTTCGTGTGTTGTGGCATGGCTGGACTCCCCTTGTGCCGGACGCTCGCCCGGCGGAAATCTGGTTCGATATTCCCCGGCCCCGCCCTTGTTCGAGACTCGCGCGGACCGCGCGGCGGTTCCCCCATCCGCTCGGGCGCCGCGCTGACGTTCGGGTCCCCCCAGGGCGTTGCGCGAAACCGTGGTGCCTGCGCCAGCATGACACACCCGCCATGCCGTCGATGCGGATTCTTCGTCCGCTCACGCGCGTTCTTAGGAGATCGCCACTTTATGACCGGCGCGGCCGACACCGTTGGTTTCGCGCACCAGGTTGAAGCGGCGCACGGTCGCGCGCAAGTCAGCCGGTTGACCGGGCGACGGCCGGCCCCGGACACTGGCTACCCGCTGACACGCTCTTAATTGGTAATCTGGATCGGGCATGGCCTCACAACCCCCCTCAAACCGGCGTGGCACCAATCGGCCGCTGGATGCCCGAGAGCTGAACGAGGCGCTGAGCCAGGTGAAGCGCCGGGTAGAGGGCGCGCGGGCGTGCCAGCCGGAGCACGGGCTCGTCGCGCAACTGCTGCTGAGGCTCGGTCGCGCGCCGGAGGCCGAGGCAGTTGTCGCGGGCGCGCTGGGCCTCGAGACCGGATCCGCCGATGCCTACGACGGCCTCGCTTTCATTTCGATGATGCTCGGCGAGCACGAGCGGGCGAACCAACTGTACCGGCGCGCCACCGAGCTTGCGCCGAGCGATCCGCGCTTCTGGTACAACCTCGCGTGCAGCGAGCGCAGCTTCGGGCGCCTGATCGAGGCCGAGGCAGCCTGCGATCGCGCCATCGCCATCGATGCGGCCCAATATCCGAGCTATCTGCTGCGCTCCGAGCTGCGGGTGCAAACGACGGACGCCAATCACATTCCTCAGCTACAAGCGCACCTGCGCGAGCGGCCCGATGATTACCGGGCGCGCGTCTTCCTGGGCTATGCGCTGGGCAAGGAGCTCGATGACGTCGAGCGCTACGATGAGGCCTTCGACTCGTTTGCCAGAGCCGCCCGCGCGCGGCGCGCGCGACTCGATTACGACGTCGCCGTGGATGAGCGCAAGCTGCAGCGTATCGCGGCAGTGTACGATGCGGCCCGGATGCAGGACGCGGCGCGCCGGCCCCCGACCGGATCGGGCGATGACCCGCGACTCATCTTTATAGTGGGCCTGCCGCGCTCAGGCACGACGCTGCTCGAGCGGATCCTCACCGGTATTTCAGGGGTGCGCTCGAACGGGGAGACCGACTATTTCTCGCAGGCGCTGCTCAAGGGTTCGCGGGGCGACGGGGATGTCTTCATGCGGGCCGCGCAGGCAGATCCGGCGGCCGTCGCCGCGGAATATACGCGGCTCGCTCTGGCCGGTCCCGCAGCGCAGGCGGTCATCGACAAGCTGCCGCTCAACTACCTCTACGTCGGCGCCATCCGGCAAGCACTGCCGCAGGCGAGGATTCTCCTGGTGAGCCGCGATCCGCTCGACAGCTGCTTCGCGATGTACCGCACCCTGTTTGCCGGGGGCTACCCGTTCAGCTACGACCTGGTGGATCTCGGCCGCTACTACGCCGCCTACAGCCGCCTCATGGATCACTACCGCTCCTGCATGGGTGGCGCGCTGCATGAGATTCACTACCGCGAGCTCGTGCAGGATCCCAAACGCGTGGGCGCTGCGGTGGCGGCGCATTGCGGACTCAGCTGGAGCGATCGTGCGGTCGACATTCAGCAGAACAGGTCCGTGTCGCTGACTGCGACGCTTCCCAGGTGCGACGACCGATCTACGGCAGCTCCTCCGGGCGCTGCGCGCCGCTACGAGCGGCATCTCGGTCCACTCATCTCGACCCTGCGCGATCACGCGGTTCCGCTCGCCGGCTGACGCACATTCGCCGCCCCCCACTTCGGCATTGCTCTTGGCTTACCGTCTCTTAAAGCAAAAGGTCAGGCTGTATTGCCATCCACTCCCGGCATAGTGGCCTTGGTGCGCTTGCTTGCGTGTACGGACGCTGCGGCGGCCTTCGGCGGCGAGCCGCCGCATTTCCAGGTTCCGCAACTGGGCTGGGTACCACCTCGGTCTTCGTGGTCTATGGCGACACGAGATTCACACAGCGTGAAAAACGTGGCCGACGCCTGCGCGCGGCGCGCGCTCGTCGACCGGATCGCGAAGGAGCATCCGGCAGCCGTCCTGATCGGCGGCGATATCGTGTACAACGGGAGCGACCCGGACGACTATCAAACCTATAAGACCGAGACGGCGGCGTGGGCGAGCCAGAATATCCCCGTCTATCCGGCCCTCGGCAATCACGAGTTTCAGGGGTGCGGCGACCCGAGTCCATGCCTTGAGAACTGGTGGACAGCACTCAGTCCTTTGCCGCTGCGCCCGTACCGCTGGTACTCGGTGAGCATCGGCCCCTCTATTCTCGCCCTCGTCCTGGATTCGGATTCGGCGCTCAAGCCCGGGAGCGAGCAGCGCATATGGTTCGAGAAACAGATCCTGGACGCGGACCAGAGCGTGAAATTCATCCTGATCCTGCTCCACTACCCGCCGGTACGCGACCCGCTCATCCCGCGCGCGCGCGAGGAGGCCGAAGTCGCCCGCTATCTCTCACACAACGCCGCAAAGCTGCGCGAGCGCGTCGTCGTAGTCGGAAGTCACGTCCACAACTACGAGCGCTACCTCAGGAATGGCGTCCCTTACCTCGTGAGCGGTGGCGGAGGGGCGAAGCCGGTCATGTCCCTGCGCATCTTCGGCGAGCGATCCGGGCTCCGCACCTCGGTGAACTTCCACTACATCCGCTTCACTCTGGAGGGTGGGCACTTGAGTGGCACCATGGTGCGCTTCGATGCCTCGAGCCAGGACCCCAACCCCTGGACCGAGCCCGATCACTTTGAAGTGAAGGCGAAAGACTGACGTTGGGCCTGGTTGGCGAGAAGCGTCCCAACGACGATCGCGAACCCATCGGCACTTGACCTGCGGGACGCACCCTGAGAGGGTCGGCTCGGAACTTCTCTGAGCGTAGCCCGCGATCGATCACCGACATGGAATCCTGGATTTCCGGTCTAGCACTGCACGGCTATTCGATTCTGTTCGCCGCGGTATTCCTGGAAGCGGTCGGAGTGCCGATACCCGCAGCCCTGGCCTTGCTCATCGCGGGAGGCGCGAGCGCGCGGGGCTCATTGCAGGGCGCGTACGCTCTCGGCGGGGCCCTCGCGGCGATGGTCGCCGGCGACACGCTGATGTTCGTGATGGGTCGCTATACAGGATGGTGGCTTCTTGGCGTACTTTGCCGCATTTCGCTGAATCCCGAATCGTGCATTTTGCGTTCGGCGGATTCCTTCTATCGTCGCGGGCGGGCGCTGCTGGTCGTGGCAAAGTTCATTCCTGGGATCAACACCATGGCGCCGCCGCTCGCGGGTTGCATGAATATGCGTCTCATGCAGTTCCTTGGGCTGGATCTGGCCGGTGCCACGCTCTATGCCGGCGCATACTTTGGTGTCGGTTTCCTTTTCAGCGACGCGCTGGCAGCGATCACCCGAGGCTACCAGACGTTCGGGCGAGTCGTGGGTTGGGTTGTGATCGTCCTGATTGCCGGTTACGTGGCCTTTCAGATTTCGCTATGGATCAAGGCGCGCGCCTTGCGTACCGTTCCCTTCGCGATTCCTGCCGAGGCGGCGCGACAAATGGCGGCTGGTGCCTGCATCTACGACGTGCGCAGCCACGGTTACCTTGATGCCAAGGCAACTCGTATCACGGGGTCCAGAAGACTGGATCCGAACGCGCTGAACCGATGCAGCGAGGAGTTTCCAGATGAACAGCTGGTTTATGTGTATTGCACCTGTGTTCGTGAAGCGACCAGCGTGCGCGTGGCGCGGGAACTTCAGAACAGAGGGGTTCGGGTCGCGGTGATCAAGGGCGGTCTGCGGGCTTGGCGGGGCGCAGGACTACCCGTCGAGGCCGTGCCGCTTGACGAAATGGCGGCACTTCCGACCTTCCGTTGACCGGCACAGATTTGGTTGGCACAGGCGAGAGTAGCCCGCACCGCTACTGCGCAATCCGTCAGGCTCGCCGTTGCCGCAGTTCTGCAGGAGGTGACGGGCTGCTTCGGGTCGGAGGTAATGCTCCAGCACGAGCAACGCAATCAATTTCATGCGCATAGCCTGCGCACTCGTGGCCGCGCTGACAAGGTTCGCATTAGGTCGAGTAGGTGACGATGGATGCTCTTGGCTGCAACTGGATTGGGTACCAAAATGGAAACAAGTGCCCGTCCGTGACCGGCCAGGGGCTGCCTTCCAACCGCACTGCGTGGATTTCTCGAAAGCAGATTACTGACGCGGCGTTGTGAGCATGCTTAGCCAAAAAGCCAGCCGATGAACACTAACAAAGTCGATCACCTCGCTTGGACCCGCCGCGATTTCGTGCGCGCTGGGGGTGCCGTGGCTGTGGGTGCGTACGCGCACCAGGGTATGCTGCCCGCGTTCGCCGCCGCCGAGCCGGTTTCCACCCTCGACGATCTCGCCCGCAGCGTTCGTGGGCGGTTGCTGCGTGGAAGTTCGCCGGGTTACGACGAGGCGAGGAGGGTCTGGAACCTTGCCTACGATTGGCGCCCGCTGGCGATGGTACGCGCCGCGAACGTCGACGACGTGCGACGCTGCGTGGAGTTCGCACGCAAGCACACCGTTCCCATCGCCATCCGCGGCGGCGGTCACAGCTATGCCGGGTACGGGGTAGCCGATGGCGCGCTACAGATAGACCTCGGGACGCTTAGCACCGTCACCGTCGACCGCGACCACCGGGCCGCCTCGGTGGGTGGGGGCGCCCGGATTAGGGATCTCCTCGGCGCCACTCTGGCCGCAGGTCTTTACACGCCTATGGGATCGTGCGGCTCGGTGGGCGTTGCAGGCCTCACGCTCGCGGGCGGTGACACGAACGGGAGAGGCCTGTACGGAACGGCATGCGATAACCTGGTCGGCGCGCAACTGGTGACGGCTGACGGGAATGTGTGCGAACTCGGGCCCGGCAGGAACGAGGACCTGTACTGGGCAATCCGCGGCGGCGGCGGGAATTTCGGCGTCATCACAAGGCTTGACTTCCGGCTGCACCCTGTCGTGCCGTTACACTCGGCCGCGTTCAACATCGGCTGGCGAGACATCGCCGGGGCGTTGCGCGCGTATGGCGACCTCGTACGCAACGCCCCCGATGAGGCACGCGCCGGGTTCTTCGTGGACCCGGAATCTGGCGCGTCAGCCAGCTGCGGATACCGCGGCGACGCCGCAGCTGCAGCGGCCTACCTCGAGTCGTGGAAAGCCGCATTCCGCCGCGTGGAGGCGCAGCTGTCCACCTCAACACCGACTCCGGAAGGGGAAGCCTGGGCGACGACATCCTTGGCCGTTGACGGCGCGTTTCTTGAAGACCTGAGCAGCGGCGTCGTCGACGTGCTGTCTCGCGCGGCGATCGAGGGGCGCGGAGTGGGACAGATGCTGCTCGGCCTTTCGAACGGGGTTGTAGCACGCATCCCGATGGCTGCTACTGCCTACCCCCTGCGCGGAACGGGACTGAGTACCCTGGTTGCCGCTGAGTGGCACAAGCCCGAGGCACGCGCGCGGGCAGAGCGGTGGGTGGCGGAGACTGGCGCGGCACTGCGTCCCTGGGCGCGCCGTGCCTACGTGAACTATCTGCCGCCAAGCACACCGGAGCGAATTCGTGAGATCTACGGGGTGAACTATCCGCGGCTGGCGCGGATCAAGGCACGGTACGACCCGGCGAACCTGTTCCGGGAGAACCAGAATATTCGGCCCGCGGAACCGCGCTAGCATACTTGGCCAAGGCCGACCGGAGTTGGACCGCGAGACATGTCGCATCGGGAGCGCGAATAATCCCTTCGCCGTAACAATGCTTCCCATGTCTGCGGTATAAAACGTTACTTCTGTAATCGGATAAACACACCCTGTCTTGACGCCTTGTTACGGATGCCCGCCCATCTCGACGCCTTTCTCGCCACGATGGTCACACCATCGCAGCCGACCCCCACCGGGTCCATCCCGGCCCTAATGCGCCAGCACTACGGCTTCGAGCCGCGCGTGACACGACTCACCGGTGAACGTGACGAGAACTTCAGACTCACCACCGATGGCGGCGCGGAGTACGTTCTGAAGATCGCGAACCCGGCCGAGGGACCGGCTGAGACCGACTTGCAGACCGCGGCGCTACTGCACATCGAGAAGACCGATCCAACATTGCCGTGCCCGCGTGTACTGCGCGACCGCAGCGGCGGCACTCACGTTGGTTTCGTCGACGAGTGTGGCGCCCCGCGCACCGCCCGCGTCCTGACGTATCTGCCGGGCCGGCTCCTCGGTGCGTCAACACGATCCCAGCGGCAACGCTCCGCCTGTGGCCGCCTTGGAGCTCGACTGACGCTCGCGCTGCGCGGTTTCGAACACCCAGCAGCAAACCGATCGATCGTCTGGGACGTGCGCCACACAGGACATATGCGCTGGCTCCTTGAGGAGTTGCCCCGCTTCCCGTATCAGTCGGCCGCTCGCGGGCTGCTCGAGCGCCTCGTTCCCTGCATCGAGTCGCAACTGCCGCGGGTGCGGCATCAGATGGTGCACAACGACCTGAATCCTCTGAACATCCTGGTGGATCCTGCCGATGAGGAGCGCGTGACCGGGGTGATCGATTTCGGCGATATGACCGATACGGCACTGATCGCGGACGTGGCCGTGTGCGCCGCCGAGCTCATTCCCCCGGACTGCTCCGATCCGCAGGAGGCGCGCGAGTCCATCCTCGACGTCACGAGCGCCTATCATGCGTGCGTTCGACTCCTGCAAGGTGAGGTGGCGCTGCTGGGTGCGCTGGTGGCGGCGCGGCTCCTCATGACCCTCGTCATTCACGAGTGGCACGTGCAGCGCAACCCAAGCAGCGATCATTTCAAGGCGCTCGATGAGGAATTCATGCGCGCGCGGCTCCACATCGCTGACCGAATGCTGCTCGAGGAGATCCGGCTGTGACCATTCAACCGCTCGCGGACCGTTCAGGGATCCTGGCACGCCGGGCGCGTGTACTCTCCCCTACCTACCGCCTCTTCTACGAGCAACCGCTGCAGCTCGTGCGCGCCGAGGGCGTATGGATGTATGACGAGCAGGGTCGCGCCTATCTCGACGCTTATAACAACGTACCGGTGGTGGGCCACTGCCATCCCTACGTCGTCGACGCGCTGACGCGCCAGGCACGCACGCTGAACACGCATACCCGGTATCTCGCCGAGTTGCCGCTGCAACTCGCCGAGGAGCTGCTGGCCACGATGCCGCCCGAACTCGGTAACGTCATCTTTACCTGCACGGGAAGCGAGGCCAACGATCTCGCGGTGCGCGTCAGCAAGGCGGTGACCGGCGGCACCGGATTCATTGTTACCGACTTCTCGTACCACGGGGTGACCGATGTCCTCTCCGGGATGTCACCCGAGGACGGCGGGGCACTCGGACCCGGCGTCTACACGGTGCCTTCGCCAGCAGCAGCCGGCGGTACCGCCGCGTTCGGCGAGCACGTCCGCGACTCAATCGAACGCATGCGCAGCGACGGCGTCCGGCTCGCCGCACTACTCACCGATACCATTTTCTCGAGCGATGGCGTGTTTGCAGATCCCAAGGGATTTCTCGTCGATGCCGTACGTCATGTGCAGGCGGCCGGCGGGCTTTTCATCGCCGATGAGGTGCAACCGGGCTTTGGCCGGCTCGGCGATGCGATGTGGGGCTTTCAACGCCACGGCATCGTTCCGGACCTTGTGACGATGGGCAAGCCTATGGGCAACGGACATCCGATTGCCGCCGTCGCTGCGCGTCCCGATGTCCTCGCGCGATTCGCCCGGCGCCGGCACTACTTCAACACCTACGGAGGCAACAGTGTGTCCTGTGCGGCGGCGCTGGCGGTGCTCCACGTCATCCACAACGAGAATCTCATCGAGAACGCCCGCCGCACCGGCGAGTATCTCAAGCGTGGTCTCGACGCACTCGCCAGGCGATGTTCCGCGATCAGCGAGGTGCGTGGCGCGGGATTATTCGTCGGCGTAGAGCTGCACGCCAATCCGGCGAGTGGACTTGCCGGCTCAGCCGAAACCAAGCGTGTGGTAAATGGGATGTGCCGCCGAGGGGTGCTGGTTGGCTCAACCGGCCGCCACGGCGATGTGCTCAAGATTCGCTCTCCGCTGACGTTCGAGAGGCAGCACGCGGACGTGTTGCTCGAGGCGCTCGAGCAGACCCTCAATGACAAGGACTGACCGGACCTCAATGGCCTGGTCCGGCCTAGGACTCCGCTGGTGAGTGCGACCGCCGCGCCCGCAACGCATGAGCCGAGCCTAGGGAAGTTTGCACTCTCGGCTCCGCACCAAGGTGGTCTCTTATTGCCGTTCAAACAGAAGGATGTTCCGCTGAGTTCGGCCCTTGTACTGCACGATCATGCTTAACGTATTGAGATCAGAGGAAAGCTTGATCCTCTGAGTGTCATAGACCTTGCCGTCGCTACTTTTGTCGACTAGTTCGAGTGTGCGCGCGTCAAGGCTGCGCACCGACGTCCGTATTTCTGCGCATGGCTAGCGCACTCCAAATCAGCGCGCACCAGATGCACTCAGATAGCTGAGTCGGGAGACGTAGTCGGCAACCGCCGACTGCTCCTGGACGGACAGCGCGACCGGCGAATCGGCGACTGCCGGATGCGCCAAACGTCCCGACATGAAACTACGTAGCTGTGAAAGCAGATAACTGTAGCCCTGCCCTCCGATTGCCGGAATCGCTTCACGATCGCTTCCCGCGCCATCGCTCCCATGACAGCCAGTGCAGCCCCGTGTGTAGTCTCGTTCGCCGAGCTTCAGCGCGGGACCTTCACCGTGCTCGGGCTCCGGATTGTGCGGTGCTCGCGCAAGGTAGGCGGCCAGATCCCTGAAAGCCTGTGCGCGATCCAGGTCCGAGGGCTGAAGCGTCTCGTGCATGGCAGAACCATGCATCTCAGATCCCTGGCGCGCACCGCTCACAAAGTGCACAAGCTGCTTGATCAGGTAGCTCTCATGCTGCCCTGCGAGCACCGGGATCTCCCGCGGCCCATCGCCCCACGCGTGCCGGCCGTGGCACGCCGTGCAATGCTGCAGGTACAGGATCATACCGTGCCGCAAATCAGGGATAGCGGCCTGTGCTTGCGACTGCAAATCCTCCGCAGAACCGGAACCGCGACCGAGAGCACCGCTAGTGTAAGGATCCCGAGTATTACCATGATGAGCCGGATCATCGGAGTTGCCCATGAGTAGATTGAGCCGCCAAGCACTCCAGGATCTGCGTGCTAGTGTAGCGGTCCCTTCATCCTAAACCCACCGCCCAGGCACGGGCCGCCACAGACGGATCTGACATGGCGGCGCGCGCTGAGTTACCCGACGCGTATAGGTATTATCCTCACTGGCGCCGCCCCCCACGTAGTACTACGGTGCGAGCCGAGTTGCTGAAAGCTTCATCGGACTCGGGGGACTATCCGATGTGGGGCAAAAAACCCGGCGAAGGCTGTCGAAATCTCATCGTCTCGGGAAGCCTCGCGGCGGCCCTGCTGGCGGCAGTGTCCCCGGCAGGCGCGGTCCCGAGCTTCGCACGGCAAACCGGCATGGCCTGCGAGGCTTGCCACACGGTGTTCCCGGAACTCACGCACTTCGGCCGTGTCTTCAAGGCTAACGGCTATGTACTGAGCAACCTCAAACAGGTACGCGACGTCAGCCCCACCAAGGAGGAGTTACTAGAGCTGTCGCAGTTTCCGCCGCTGTCCATCATGGCGCAGATCACCTATACGCAGATGAAGACGGGAGTACCCGACCTGTCAGGTGTCGGCGCTCCGGGGGTCGCTCAGAACGGTACCGCCGGCTTCCCACAGCAGCTCAGTCTGTTCTATGCGGGCAAAATTGCGCCGCATCTGGGCGGCATGATTCAGCTCACCTACGCTAACGACGGCGGCACCATCGGGATCGACAACACCGACCTGCGTTTTGCCGACGAGATGCTGCTGCCGAACAACGGCACACTCACTTACGGGCTGTCCCTCAACAACAATCCCACGGTGCAGGACCTGTGGAACTCCACTCCTGCGTGGGGGTTCCCCTATGCCGCGAGCAACGCCAACGTATCACCGCTCGCCGGTACCGCCATCAACGGTGCATTCGCCCAGAACGTCGCGGGGCTTTCGGCCTATCTCTACTGGAACGAGTCGCTGTATGCCGAAGTGGGCGGCTACCGCTCGGCTCAGCAGGGAATCACGAACCAGCTGACCGGAGGCGCGGGGCCCCTCGATGGCACGGCCAGCAACGTAGTATCAGGCCTCGCGCCCTACTGGCGGCTCGCCTACGAGTACGACTGGGGCCGAAATACCCTTGAGGCGGGAGTCTATGGACTCGACGTCAAAGTCTTTCCTGGCTCCGCCTCCGGCACGCCTACTGGCGCTGAGTGGTCCCATCAACCGCTTCAATGACGTGGCCGAGGATGTGCAGTACCAGTTCATCGGGGACGTGCACCTCCTCACCCTCAGCGGCACACGCATTCACGAGGCCATGACGCTCGATTCGAGTTTTGCTACCGGTGCTTCCGCAAACCCCTCGAATACGCTCTCGACCACAGAAGTACAGGCAACGTACTACTACCGGCGCAAGTTCGGTGGAACAGTTCAGTATTTTTCCACGACCGGCAGTACTGACGCGTTGCTTTACCCGGCGACGACACCCGGCCAGCCCGGGGTGATCACCAGCGCCAATGGTTCACCGGACACGCGCGGCTGGATCGCGGAAGTGAATTACCTACCGTGGCTCAACGTCAAGGTGTCTATGCAGTACACCTGGTACAGCAAGTTCAACGGCGGAGGCAGTAACTATGATGGAGTGGGCCGCAACGCGTCTGATAATGACACATTATATCTGCTCTTGTGGTTCGCGTATTGAGGGTTTGCATCATGCGCATCATCAAACGTAGCCGCGAACGACGTTCACGGAACCAGGGACGGCATACGACGGTGTGGCTCCTCGGCGCTGCGGTACTCCTGACTGTAGAATCCAGCGGCCGCGCTGATGAGAATGACACCGCCCTGCAGTTGCGTGCCGAGAAAGTGGCCATCACGGTTTGTGGCACTTGTCATGGCAAGACCGGCACGAATACGCAGCCGAAGTTTCCGGTGCTCGCGGCCCAGAACGCCAACTATCTGGTCGCCCAGCTCAAGGCGTTTCATGCCCAATCGCGGGGCGACCCCGACGCCATCGCCTACATGTGGGGAATGGCCGCAGAGCTTGATGAACCATCGATGAGCGCGCTCGCGGGGTACTACAGTGCGCAAAAACCCCAGGTGAGCGCGGCGGTAAACTCATCGGTGATCAACACCGGTAAGGACATCTACGAGCACGGCGTCGCGAGTGAAGGAGTACCGGCCTGCAGCCTCTGCCACGGGCCGGACGCTCACGGTCTGAAGGATTTTCCGCGCCTGGCAGGTCAGCACGCACAGTACATCCTCAAGCAACTAGCCTCCTTCCAGAGCAATATGCGTAACGTCGCGATCATGCACGGCGTTGCCCAGAATCTGCGCCTTCCCGAGATGGACGCGGTTGCCGCCTATCTGGAAGCCCAACCCTAGGCCAGTCCCACGGAGAATCACATGAAACAGAACATCGACGAATCGCGCCGCCGACTGCTCAAGAGAATCACCCTCAGCGTGGCCCTGATGCCCATCGCAGTCCTACCCCTGCGCGTTTCGATCGCGGCCGAGCTGCCGTTGGTTACCGCGGATGACGCCACAGCCAGGTCTCTGAAGTACGTCAGCGATGCCAGCAAAGCGCCAGATGCCAAGCCCGGCAGCAAGTGCGCGAACTGCTCGTTCTACCAAGGTGCCGCTGGGTCCGCTCAAGGTGGCTGCCTCCTCTTCCCCGGCAAGGCGGTGAAGGCGTCCGGCTGGTGCAGCTCGTGGACCGCCAAGACATGAATATCGCGCACTACTCGAACATTAAGCGCGAGATGTTGCAATAACGCGGCGATCGGTGCTTCGGGTGGCCGTGGCGTGACGGGGCGTCGACCTTGCATCCGCAGGTTGACCGTGCGCACCTCCTCGACTGAGACCGTGTCGTCGCGTTCGACGGCCAGTTCCTCAGCCTGAGGTCCACGCCATTGCTCTCGGGTACACCACGCAATTCCCGCCAATAGCCCAGTGACTGCGGACGCAGGGCCCCATTATCGCGAAACACTCGCAGAGCAACGATCAACCATCAGCACGCGTCGCCATGTATATGCCACGGAGGCACTCCTCATCGCTCGCCGCATAAGCAGATCATGCGAATGACCTGGGACAGCAACAAGCCCCATACGAAGGCCGCTACGGCGAGAACGAGAATCAATCCGCGGACAGCTGCATTCACGACGGCGTAGACCAGCACTCCGGTCAACACGAAGGCCGCAAACACACCAAGCCGGAAGATGACCACCGCCGTCATGACCCGCGTCATCGGACTGAGCGGCGGGCTCGCCTCATTGAGCTCTGGCGTATCGCCGATGTGGCTCGTCCGCCGTTTCTGGAGGGTAAAAGTCACGACCAAATGCTAAGAGATTATGCGGAGCGACGCGCTCGTGGGTTGTACGTACTCAGCCGGCGCTCAGAGGGCTATACGCACCTAGGCGGATATCTTTTCGGGTCCTGGCCGTTGCGGCCAGCCCGCGACGGCGCGCTGGCCTCAGAGCTTTTTTGGACCGCCTTGCCCACGATGTGCTTGTTGAGGGTCAGATCGGCTACCAGGCGTTCGAGGCGTGCCTTCTCATCACGCAGCTGCCGCAGCTCTCCCAAGAGACTGCATGGCCAAAATACGTATATCCCCGGATTTCGGACGTGGTCGCGGAGGCTTAGGGTACTGACAAGCTCAAAAGCCCACAGCGAAGCCGATCAGGACGAGACACGCACAGCCAGGTGCGGGTTCCGCTTTGCGGATTCGAGGGCCAAACGGGCGGCCGCAACAATCCAATCAAGGAGATCGAAATATGAGTCCATAGAATCCGCGCAATTGCGGGCCGCCACCGCTCCCTTTAGCTTCCAAAGGTATGCACCTCAGCGCATCCCTCGGTGCGCATCTTAAAACGATTGAGCGCAAGATCCCGCTTGCGCGCCCGGTATGAGAATTTCATCGGCGGTAAATGGGTCGCCCCCTCAAGGGCGGGATATTTCGACGAAGCCTCACCCCACGACCGGACAGGTTATCTGCCAAATCGCCCGCTCGCAGGCCGAAGACGTTGAGCTCGCGCTCGACGCGGCGCATGCTGCCGCTGACACGTGGGGACGCACCGCCGTAGCCGAGCGCGCCCGCCTGCTCAATCGAGTTGCGGACCGCCTCGAGGAATACCTGCCGTTTTTAGCCGCGGTCGAAACCTACGACAACGGCAAGCCCATCCGCGAGACTAATCTTGCCGATCTGCCGCTCGCAGTTGACCACTTTCGGTACTTCGCCAGCTGCGTACGGGCCCAGGAAGGCTCTCTCGGTGAGTTGGACGATGACACGGTTGCCTACCATTTCCACGAGCCGCTTGGCGTCGTGGGACAAATCATCCCCTGGAACTTCCCCATCCTAATGGCGGTCTGGAAGCTCGCTCCCGCGCTGGCTGCGGGTATGCCGTCGTTCTCAAGCCGGCCGAGCAGACGCCGCTGGGCATCATGGTTCTGGTGGAACTGATTGCGGACCTCTTGCCGCCGGGCGTGCTCAATGTGGTAAACGGTTTCGGTCTTGAGGCCGGCAAACCGCTGGCCTCCAGTCCGCGGATTAGCAAAATCGCTTTTACCGGGGAAACCACCACCGGGCGGCTGATCATGCAATACGCCTCGGAGAATATCATTCCCGTCACGCTTGAGCTTGGCGGGAAGTCTCCGAATATTTTCTTCGCCGATGTCGTGCGTGAGGATGACGCGTTCTTCGACAAAGCGCTCGAGGGCTTCGCGATGTTCGCGCTCAACCAGGGAGAGGTTTGCACGTGTCCCTCGCGCACCCTGGTGCAGCGCTCCATCTACGAGCGCTTCATGGAAAAGGCGGTCAAGCGCGTCGAGAGTATCCGTCAGGGCGATCCGTACGACATGAGTACACAGATGGGTGCCCAGGCCTCCAACGACCAATTCGAGAAGATCCTCTCCTATATCGAGATCGGCAAGAAGGAAGGCGCGAAGATCCTGACGGGCGGTACGGCGCACAATCCCCGGGGAACTGGCTGGTGGGTACTACATCAACCGACCGTGTTCGAGGGGCACAACAAGATGCGGATCTTCCAGGAGGAGATCTTCGGTCCCGTCGTGTCGGTGACGACCTTCGACACGCCCGCCGAGGCGCTGAAATCGCCAACGACACCCTCTACGGCTTGGGCGCCGGGGTCTGGACGCGCGACGTAAACACAGCCTACCGCTTCGGTCGGGGCATCAAGGCGGGACGGGTCTGGACGAACTGCTACCACGCCTATCCGGCGCACGCCGCCTTCGGGGGATACAAGAAATCCGGAATCGGCCGGGAAACACACAAGATGATGCTGGACCACTATCGGCAGACGAAGAATGATTGGTGAGCTACAGCGAAAAGGCCTTGGGCTTTTTCTAAGGGCATTCCCGGGGCGAACAGGATGACAAGACCTGTTCGCTCCGGACTTCCTGTCCCGAAAGAATGCGTGCCGTATCGACGTGAGCGTCTCCCCGATTCGTACCCCGCGCGTCACCTCGACGGCGGCCGCCCGCAAGGTGATCCTACAGCTGAAAAGCTGCACGGCCCACTGATGTTCCACCTATCCGGGGGTTGCTGCGATGGCAGCGCGCCGATGTGCTTTCCCCTGGGGGAATTCAAATTGGGAGGCGTGGATGAAAAGGTGGGGATGATCGTCGGCTGCGAATTCTGGATGGATCGGGAACAGCTACGGCGCTGGGGGCATACGCGCTGGACGGTCGACGTCGTGCCTGGACGTGGGGCGAGCTTTTCGGTCGAGGCCCCGCTTAACGTCCGCTTTCTGATTCGCTCTTCGCTGTGTGAAGAGTCCAGAGCAGCGGCGACCACTCCAAAGCCCTAGAGTCGCCGGCATCCACCGTAGTCGTCAACCAAGCCAGGGCTGTGCTCAAGGACAGCAGCCGCCGCAGCACATTGTTCGCTCCGTACGGACAAATCCCGATGCGCGCATGAAAGCCGCACGCTAGGGCGACTGAACGTCGCCTACAACTGCCTGGACCGCCATCTCGATGAACGCGGCGACAAAACGGCGCTCCTGTGGGAAGGCGATGACCCCTCCCTGCTCGACATCAGCCTTGGAGCAGCTCTGAATGACTCGCCCTAGTCATGAGCCTTTGGATCTCTAGTGGCCGACAAAATGTTAGCGAGTGTCATGAAACCGGTAGCGGGAAGAATCCTCGGTGATCTAGCGAAGGGAGTTGCCATCACTCGAGCGTCAGGCTCGATAACCTAACTAAGATCCTGCAACAGAGAGGGATTCGGATCGTAGCGCGACCCGGCGATAGGCGGATCATATATGTAGTCATCATGACTACCGAGCGGCACAATCGAGCGCAGGGTTGGTATGGCCACCGCTACGGGAGAACTGGGGACGGGCGGACGCATTCGCATGCCTCGCGTGTTAGCCGACGCTGCCGAAGATGAACGATAACCGCAATCACGCTTTGCGCCTTATTGCAGGGGTGCTCTGGCAACGCCTCAAGGAGCACCCCCTGGCGCGCATCGGGCCGGGACTGATCACCGGCGTCGCAGACGACGATCCGAGCGGCATAGCGACGTACTCCCAGGCCGGCGCGCAATTCGGCCTCAACATGCTGTGGACGATGCCGCTCGCCTTTCCGTTGATGGCGGCGATCCAGTCCATGTGCGCGCTGCATCGGTCGGGTCACCGGAAAGGGGCTCGCCGCCAACATCAAGGCCGCGTTTCCGCCCATCGTGCTCCGGGCGTCGTGCTGCTGTTGCTCGTCGCCAATACTCTCAACATCGCCGCCGACGTCGCCGCGATGGGCGAAGTCGCCGAGCTCGTCACCGGCTTCGATCGCCATCTCATGACGCGTTCTTCGTCGTTCGGAACGCTGTTGCTGCAGGTGTTCGTCCCCTATCACCGTTATGTTTTCTTCCTAAAGTGGCTGACCCTCTCCCTGCTGGCCTACGCGGCGGTCCTGTTCACGGTCCACGTGCCCTGGGGTCAGGTCGCGCTTCGCACGGTCTGGCCCAGTTCACGCCGGACGCGACCGCGGCCGCAGTGGTGGTCGGAGTCTTCGGCACGACCATCAGCCCTTACCTGTTCTTCTGGCAGGCCTCCGAAGAGGTCGAGGATATGCAGGCAGGCACGGAGCCGCGCCGCTCGTGCGCGATGCGGGGCCGCGCGCCGCGGAGCTGCGCCGCATCCGCTGGGACACCTGGAGCGGCATGTTCTATTCCGACATCACGGCCTACTTCATCATCCTGGCGACGGCCGTCACGCTGCAACGTTGCAGGCATCACCGACATCAAGACGGCGGCGCAGGCGGCGAGCGCGCTTCGCCCGCTCGCAGGCGACTTCGCCTTCATACTGTTTGCTCTCGGCATTCTGGGCGTCGGCCTGATCGGCGTGCCGGTGCTGGCGGGCTCGGCCGCCTACGCGCTTGCCGAGGCCATGGATTGGAACTGGGGCCTTGAGCGCAAGGCGACTGACGCTCGCGGGTTTTACGGCGTCATCGCCGTCAGCGTGCTCGCCGGGCTCGTCATCCAATATTCACCGATCAGTCCGATGAAGGCCTTGTTCTGGAGCGCGGTGATCAACGGGGTCGTCGCCGTTCCCCTGATGGTCGTGATCATCCTGCTGGTCTCGAAGAAGTCGGTGATGGGCGCTTTCACCGCGAGCCGCCCGCTCATCATCCTCGGCTGGATCGCGACGGCGGTCATGGGCGCGGCGGCGGTACGGATGTTTATCCCGGGCTAGGAGGCGACAGGGATGCGCTCGGCTGTGAGCATGGGCTCTGTTGCCAAGACGACGTGGAGGCACTATCAAAAAAACCAAAGTCACCAATAAATGCAAACACGCCAAGCCGCGAAGTGTCTCTTTGAGTTGACCCACTGCGCTACGAACTGGCGGCTGTGTGTAGCAAGCAGGACGCACAATCAGCGTGTCTGCAATTCGGGACCAGATCGGTAAACGTTGAAGTACACATATGGCGTGGATGCCCTGACGCCAGGCGCAACGCGGGATGGCACCCCGTGCTCGATAGCTGGGATGTGCGCAGATAGCTAACTATGGCTTCGACATCATCGTCGGTCATCTGCTGATATAAGGGCCACGACATCACGACTAGATGATTAGCCGCGTCGTCTGAAATGCTGCCCTTTCGAATCGCTGTGGCTATTTGCGCATCCGTCCAGTTGCCAAGACCGGTCTTTGGATCGGGCGTGAGATTGGACGGATAGGCAACCCCTGGGAAGCTGCCTTGAAAGGGGCTGGTGTAGGCAATCCCCAAATGGGAACCGGCCAGCTGCAGTACTGTGCTGGGTTCTCCAATCAGCGCCCCGTCGGTGTGGCACGCCGCGCAGCCCGTGATTTGGACCAAATAGCGACCATGGGCAACGCGGGCAGCGTCCCACTTGTGAGAGTCCTGACAGTTTCGCAGGGTCCGGAGCGGGCGTTTCAAGCGAGGCCTTTGTGTAGGCGGCCTCATAGTGCGCGAGCGGATAGGCTGCCACAGCACAGCCGCTTAAACCGCAGCACCACCACCACTGCAACGACAGTGCCACGCGCGCTAAATTTCGATTGGCAAGATATTGCATGTTTATTCCCGCGCACCGTCCGCCGCTCAGGTCTCGGGCCCCATCCGCTGCGGATGCATACGATCATCGGCTCGAAAGAACTTGCGTCCAAAGGCGATGAGCTCGCCATCGCTGGATGATCCAAGGCCTCAACGCCTGAAAGGTGCTTGGCCAGCTCCGGCTGTTCCCGATGTACATAGGCGGCCAACTCGTTCTTCGCGCTTGCGGGACCGGTGATGACGATGGCGCCCGCCCCCGCCAACGCATGGGCCACCTGTTTCAGGTAGTTCGCGTCGACGCTGACATGTCCGCTATCGCCGGCATTGGCCTTGTGATGCAGATGCTGCACTCCCCTTTCGCTTCGCACGATAGAGATGCTGGCCGTTTCAAAATTGAAGTTAACGATCTTTGCAATTTGGTGATCAATCCACACCAAATAGTGGAAGTGCGTGGTCATGATATTCCTTCGACCCCAACGATTGCGGTGAGCCCGCCCTTACGCTGATTATGCGCGTGGCGCTCATCGCACGTTAGTGCGTAGGCCGCCTCAACCATTGCGCGAAGTACGTACCCGTGACAGAGAGTCCCCGGGACCCGCAAATAGGGATAATTACGCATGACGGGCGTACCGAGCGGCGATAAGGTCTCAGAACCTTCCGATTTACCCATGATCATCGCAAACAGAGTCCTGAACACCGTACCGCTATGCAATTGGCAACCGCGTGGCAGAAGAAGGGTTCCGACGCAATGATTCGCCGTAGGGTGTACTTGACGGCCCAGAGGCGCGGGCGCGCGCCCGGGCATGAATTGCGGGACTGGCGCTGGGCCGAACGGGAGCTTGACCGGTTGATTGGAGTTCGAGTGAGGCAGCGCCCTTATGATATGGGCCCGAAATCCGAAGACTCCATCTCCGACGCTAGCGCGGACAATCGGTGCGCTTGGCCACATTAGCTGTTGCAATACCACACGATGTCAAATTCCAAATCGGCTGACGACCTTAACGCGCTGCTCGATGCCGCCGTGGATGGCATTGTCCTAATTGACCATACGGGCATCGTTCAGATGTTCAACCGCGCGGCCGAGCGCCTGTTTGGATTTACGGCCATCGAAGTGGTCGGGCGCAATGTCACGATCTTGATGAACGAGGAAGATGCGGGACTGCACGACACTTACCTGAGGCAGTATCTCCAAACGCGAGTTCCGAGGATCATCGGACGGGGCCGCAAAGTGACCGCACGGCGCAAAGACGGCAGTACCTCTTCCCGGCCTTTCTGTCCGTCGGAGTGGTGTTGGACAGCGATCCGGTTCGCTTCGTGGGATTTCTCCAAGACCTATCTGTACGCTATAGCGTCGAGGAAGAAGCCCGTCGACTCCAGGAGCGTCTTTGGCAAGTGTCGCACCTGGCCACAATCGGGGAGATGGCTTCAGGTATCGCGCATGAGCTAAATCAGCCACTGGCCGCCATCGCAAACTACTCGCAGGCCTGTGACCGCCTACTTGGCAAACCCGGTGCTGATATCCCCGAAATTCGGGAAGCCTTGCGCGAGATCACAGGGCAGGCAGTGCGCGCGGGAGAGATCATCCGTAACCTTAGAAGGCTCACGACCCACTCTGACGGCGAATCGGAGTCGACCAACGTCAACCGGCTCATCTCGGAACTGACGGATCTTGTGAAATCGAGTATTAGTGCGCACCACGTCGAGTATCAGTTGGAACTCGGCACGGATCTGCCCGATCTAAAGATTCAGCCGGCGCAGATCCAGCAGGTCATCCTAAACCTGGTACGAAACGCGATTGAGTCTTTTCCCCAGGAATCCTCGAACGCACGACGCGTCATTTTACGGACCCTCTCGACGGCACATGGCGAGGTAGAAGTATCGGTGTGCGACAACGGTCCAGGGGTTGCCGCTCATATCGCCCCTTCGCTGTTTGATCCCTTCTGCAGCTCAAAACATAACGGCACAGGACTTGGACTAGCGATGAGTCGAACCATCGTCGCCCGACATGGCGGTACGCTAACATACGAACCCAATGATCCCACCGGCGCCTGCTTCACTGTGCGGCTCCCTTCCCAAAGCATGTGAAATGTGGCAAACGATGAGAGATACCAAACCGCAAGCACCGATGGTTTTCATCGTGGACGACGACGAGGCCGTGCGAAACTCGCTGCGGCTACTGGTAAGGTCCGTGGGGCTCCCCGCCTCCACCGCAAACTCTGCCCAGGGATTCCTGGAAAGTTACGACTCCGCCCACCCAGGATGCTTGGTTTTGGATGTGCGCATGCCCGGCATGAGCGGCATCGAACTGCAGCAGCAACTGAACCTGCGGGCGCCGTTATCCCGGTGATCTTCATAACCGGCCATGGGGATATTCCTATGGCCGTAGAGGCGATGCAGCAAGGCGCCTTCGATTTTCTGCAAAAACCCTTTCGCGATCAGGATCTCATTGATCGTATCCAGCGCGCGCTCGAGAAGGACCGTGTAAGTCGCGATGAGCTGACGCAGCGCAGCCGTATCCGCGAGCGCCGGGAGACCTTGACCCCGCGCGAGCGCGAAGTGCTGGATTTAGTCACGGCCGGCAAACCGAATAAAATCATGGCGGCAGACCTGGGGTTAAGCCAACGCACCGTGGAGATTCATCGCGCGCGCGTGATGGAGAAGATGGGGGCTTCCTCGCTCGCACAACTGGTACGAATGACGCTGGATCTGCAAGAGCTCACCTCAAACTCCGGCAAATAGGATTTAGGAGTCTGCCGAGTAATTGAGCAGGCCCTCAGCATGTCGATCAGCTCATCGGCCTTGATCGGTTTGCTGGCAATCCGGACATTGGGATCGAGCTGAGCTCGTGAACCGCGGAGGACGTGTCGCCGGTAATGAGTACGGCTCTGACTGCGTGGCCCCGTTTTTCCCGCAACGCCGCAATTACCTGCATTCCAGTCTCGGAGTCGGGAAGGTGGTAGTCCGTGAGTAGCAAGTCCAACTGCGGCATTGCGATCCCCCGCTCGAGCGCCTCCGTCAGCGTTGAAGCGACCGTGACCACATACCCCTCGCTTTTCAGAAGAAGCCTTGTCGCATTGCGGACGCTCGCGTCATCCTCAACCAAAAGCAAGTGGATCTGCTCATGACGCACCCAGCGGCGACCGTCGACGCCGCCCCCTCGGAGCGGCCGACCCCTGTCCCGCGGGCAGCGTCAGAGTAAACGTCGAGCCTTTCCCCGATTGGGAGGTCACTTCCAATTCGGCACCCAGGAGGCTCACTAACCGCTGGACGATGCTCAGCCCCAAGCCATATCCATCGCGCGAACTGTTCGTCGGAACGCCGACCTGATAGAACTCGTCGTATATGAGGCGCAGCTGATCTGCTGCGATGCCGACGCCGGTATCGTGTACCTCGATTCGCACCGAGTCCGGATTTGGATGGGAACTACGCAGCGACACCCAGCCCTCGGGCGTGTACTTGATTGCGTTCGACACCAAGTTCTTCAAAATCTGCTCGACGAGGGTCCGATCGCTGTGAGCGCATTCCTCGCACGCCGATACCCGGAGCGTCAGCCCTTTGCTGGAGGCGAGCCCGCGAAAACTTATCGCATTCTTCGAAGAGCACGCTCACTGCGAAGTCGGCCGGATCAGGCTTGACCGCGCCGGATTCCAGCTTACTGATGTCAAGGAGCGTGTTCAGAAAGGCGCGACATCGCAGTGATGGCCTGCTCTTGTTGAGCCACCGCCTGGACGGCCTCTGGATCGATGATGGTACGCCGTAACGCTCCGTTGAGGAGCGACAGTGACTGTAACGGTTGCCGCAGATCGTGACTGGCAGTGGCCAGAAAGCGACTCTTGGCCCGGTTAGCGCGGTCGGCACTCTCCCGCAGCGTCCGCCAATCGTCGGGACTCGTCAGCCGCCTCGCGCGCCATTTCTGCAGATTGGCGCGCCACGATCAATTCCGCTTCAGCTCTTTTGCGATCGCTGACGTCGCGAATCGCAGCCGCGACGAGAAACTGGTCTCCACCCTCGATAGGGCTCAAGCTGATCTCGACCGGAAACTCTGTCCCATCGAGGCGCTGGCCAAATAGCTCCAATCCGATTCCCATCGGACGCACGCGGACACTGTCGATGTAAGTGTGTCTGTGGTTCACGTGACGGTCACGGAAACGCTTCGGCATGAGGCACTCGACCGGTCTCCCGACGATATCATCGTGCGGAAATCCGAATATCGCGCTTACTTGGCGATTCGCGTAGCGAATCATGCCCGCCTGGTCGATGATGATCATCGCATCCGTCGGTGCGGCATCGAGGGCACTGCGTGCCAGTTCGGAAGGGACAGAGCGCATATCGGGAGACCCAGTAGGGCAGACAAATATAATGCCCTAAAGCCACTGGATTCAGCAGTCAATTGTAAACAGCGGCTTTCGGTTTGTGGAACAACACCGCCCGAGCGAAATGCATCCAGAAACCCAACGCCCGCTCCCGCTGCGCCGCCGCCACCTCCCGGTAGCTACCCTGACCGGTGCTCTAGGCCCGGCGATAGCGTGCAAATCGCCATCCCGCAGAGGCCGGGCCGGCCCGTCAGCTACGGACCGTCAGCTCATTCGCCACCTGGGTGACTCCTGGGGCCGCCCACGCCGTGGATTGGGCCTGATCTCGCTCCGCCCAAGAGCGCACCTCACCTCGAAGTGTGATTTCTGATCCAGCCGCCTCGACTGTGATCTTGTGGGCATCGACGTCCGCGAGCCGCTGAAATGCCGTCTCAATCCGGGATTTAATGTCCTTCTCTACTGCAGCCTTGGGATTGATGTGAATGGAATTGCGCACGCTGATAACCCCAGCAATCCGGTGCATCAGTTTCTCAGCGAGTTCGCGCTGGTAATGCCACTCGACTTCGCCCAAGAGCGTTATCCGCCCCTCATGCACCATGGGTCGAATCTGCTCTGCCACTGAAGGTAATCACTCTTCAGAATTGCCACGGCGGAGCGCGCAATTTCAGGGTCGGTGGGCATGGTGCCAAGCCAGCGCACCTGAATATTGTTCGCTACTGCGGCGACACTCTTGACACGGCGCGCCGCACGCTCGGCCCGGTATTTTTGAAGACTGCTGTGGACAAAGCCCGTAAGCGCAACCGCGCCGTCTTTGACTTTGACCGCAACGTCGGTATCGTCGACTTCCGGCGCCCACTGAGCTCCGCCTCGACATCCCGCTGAATTTCGCTATCGGTCCGCATCGGAATCCCCTTGAGAAACGAACTAGATTGACTGAAGCTAATGCTGCGCCTTCCAGGTTCCGCGCAAATCCGCAGTTGTACCTTAGATTCTCATCGTAGGGCGCTCGGCGCGGTCTCGTCTGTGGACGTTGCTGACCATCCGCCACCCAGGGCGATGTAAAGCGCCACGGTGTCCTGATAGCGCGCTGCGACGGCCTGCAGATCGTTGATGACGGCCTGGTGATACTGGGAGTTCGCGTTCAATACATCCAGATACGTGGCCAGTCCCGCCTCGTAATTGATCTGGATTAGGTGCAGAGCTTCTTTTGATGTCCTGAGAGCCTCCTCCTGCGCGCTTAAGGTCGCGGCATCGTGATCCAGAGCGCGCAGGCTATGGCCACCTGCGCGAAGGACGCGAGTACGACGCTGCGGTATTGTGCAATTGCCTGCTGGTACTGATCGATGGCGGCTCACGCTGAACCAAAGCGTGCCTCCTTCGAACACTGGCGCCACGACGGAGGCTCCCAAGCTCCAAGCGCGCCCCTCGCTGTTGAGGATATTGGACGACGAGTGCCATTTGCACTGTAGCCACCCGTCAGCGTGAAATTGGGCAGCAGCGCCGCCGTGGCGACTCCCACGTTTGCGCTCGCCGCATGCGCCACGGCTTCCGCAACAACCACGTCGGGTCGCTGCCGCACTAACTGCGAAGGTACGCTGACCGGCAGATCAGTTGGCAGTGATAGCGTCGCGAGGCGATGTCCGGGCATCCCATAGTGCGCGTGCCCCTGCCCGGCCAGGATGGCGAGCAGATTCTCCGCTTCGGCAAGTCTTTGCTCGAGCTGAGGAACTGCCGCCTCGGTCGAGGCAAGTTGACTCTCTAAGCTCAGGACGCTGGCATAAGAAGCTGTCCCGCCGCGCACCTGGACTTCTGCGAGGTGCACCTCCTGGCGCTGCAGCTCTACCAGTTCCCGATTCGCAACGATTTCCTCGCGGTATGCCGCTCGCGCGATCGTCGTATTGACGATGTTCGCTTCGAGCGTGAGGTAGGTCGCCTCCTCGGTCGCCTGCTGCGCCTCGACGTTCGCATGGAGCGCCTCAATCGCGCGACGCTCTCCACCAAAGACATCAAGCGCATAGCTCACGGTGGCCGAAAGAGTGAACAAGTTGAACAGAGTGGAGGGGATTACGACCGAGCTTCGCGGGCGAGTACCTCTGCCGCGTGCCGGACGCCCCCGCAGCAACGTCGGGAAAGAGATCCCGTACCCGCTGCGAAGATTGTCCTCGCTTTGTCTAAGACTCGCCTGAGCAGCCGCAAGATCGGGATTCGCTCCCAGGGCTTGTTTCACCAACGAATCAAGCTCCTCGGATTTGAACAATCGCCACCACCGTCTTTCGATGCTAGCTCCGGAAATGAACTGCTGCGCCGTACCACGCGCGCTCGAGGTCACCTCGGATCTCGCCACGGTTGTAGTGTGTTACTGGGGGAGACGGGGAGCGGGGTGAAATTCGGTCCCACAGCGCAACCTGAGAGCGTGGCAAGCAATACCACGCACCAGCCCGACCTCGGGGTGACGCCGACGCTACTTAGCGCCGACATAGACGTCCACCAGTTGCCCGGATAGAGCCTCAGGCCGTGCGGTCGTTCGAACCGAAAGATGACGGGCAGCACGCGAAGGTCGACTCGCTCCTGGCGCTCATCGGATAGCTCGATCTTGGGGGAGATCAAGGGCTGGATCCGCACGAAAGTGAGCGCTACATGATCGTTCGTGCCGCGCACGAACATTTCGGCCTTGATTCTTCGGCTCTGGCAGCTCATGCACCAGGATTTCATCGATATAGGCGCGTACCTGCAGGTGAGACTGCGGCAGCCCCATGACCAATAGCGGGCCAAGCCCTTGGTATACGAATCGTAGGCACCCTGAGGTGACACGTAGCTGCCGACCTGGAATGCACGGCGAGGACGACCCCGTCGCTTGGTGCGCGCAAGGTGTACTTGGCCAGCAGCGCGTCGCCGACTGAGCGGACTTTCAAAGCGCCGTATAGTTGCGCTCGGGTTCTCGATGTCGTACACCCAAGCGCCCGCCTTGGTTAGCGCGTACTGCCGCTCTGTCACCCTCAGGTTGGTGGCCGCGATGTTCCCGGTGTTCCTTGCGTTGTCCAGTGCGTCGACGCTGATTGATTTCGCGTCCATGTCGAAAACGAGCGCTGTTGCTTGGCGATCGATCCTGAGCGTTCTTGAGCGAGGCCCGGGCATTCTCAACCTGCGCACGCGCCACCGCTAAGCTCTCCGGCCGCGGCTCGGCCTTGAGCTCGTGCAGCGTCGCCAGGGCCGCTCGGCCTGAGCCTGCTGCTGTTCGGCGGTCGCGCGCTGTACCGAATCATCGATATGCATGAGCGGGTCCCCCTGGCGCACGGCTTGGCCTTCGGCCACGAAGATCTGTCAATGGGACCGGACACTTCAGGATAGATGTTGATGTTCTCGCCCTGCGCCTGATCGCTCTCGATCATGCCATCCGCAGTAGATGCCCTTGGCATAGGGATTGGCCGCGGGGCTGAACAGCGGCGGCTGCGCCTTTGGCTGTCTCGCAAAGATAAAGGCGCTGAACAGCGCCAGCGCAAGAGCCCGCGGCAGCCACGATGAACGGAAGCTTATTGCGCATTGATGTCGCCCTTTTCAAAGCCGGACAATCTGCCGTCCTCCATCCTCATGATGCGGTCAGCGAATTCATAGATTCGACTGTCGTGCGTGACGATGACGATGCAGCGTTGGTCGTTGAGAATGTGCTCGCGCACGAAGTGCACAATATTGCGGCCGGTATCGCCATCCAGCGAGGCGGTCGGCTCATCGAGAACCAGGATGTCCGGCCGGCTGACGATGGCGCGCGCGATCGCCACGCGCTGCTGTTCGCCGCCGCTGAGTTTCACCGGGGGTAGTTAGGCGCGGTGTTTTCAGCCCCACGATATCGAGATTGTTCTCGGCCTCGGTCAGTGCCTCCTGCCAGCGGCCGGTTCTGCAAGATCAGCGGGATCGCGACGTTTCGGCCGTCGTCAGGCGCGGAAACAGGTGAAAGTCCTGGAAGACAAAGCCGATCTTGTGCAGCCGGAACTCGCCAAGTGCGTCGCTGGAGATTCCAGATGTCGGTCCCTTCGAGTCTCACGCTGCCCGTGTTCGGGCGCAGGATCCCCGAGATCATGCTGAGCATCGTGGTCTTGCCGCTGCCTGACGGGCCGACGACGTAGAGCATCTCGCCGAAGTTGCGCCTCGAAGCTCACGTCCTTGACGCATGCGTAGCGCGCGCTCGCCTCGCCAAACCATTTGTTGATGCCTTGCGCGCTCTATTGCGGCCTTGGCCATGCTAGCCTCGGAAGATGTCGAACGGCTCGATTTGCAGACACCTTGCGCACCCCGATATAGCTCGATATCGAGGCGATCATCACCACCATGACGAAGGCCAAGAGCCAAATTGGTAAAGGTGATGATCGCGGCATAATCCGGCAGACGAGCCCGCGCCAGCCAGATCACCAGCGCGCACAGGCCGACGCCGAGCCCATAGCCGGTCAGGGAGACGAACGTGGCCTGGAACAGGATCATCGAGACTAGTTCGCGGCTCTTGGCCCCGATCGCCTTCAGCGCGCCGAACTTGTCGATGTTCTCGAGGATGAAGGTGTAGAAGGTCTGCCGGAAATCGACAGACCGACGATGAAGCTGATCAGCGTCATCAGCATCATGTTCGTACCGATGCCGGTCTGAAATCATATAGAAGCTCTGATATTTTGGCGACGAACTCGTCCTTGCGTGAGCGCGAGGTAACCCGCGGCCGCCACCCGTTGTCTTAATGATGGGCTACATCGGCGGAGTGATTTCGGCTCGACCAGCAGATAGGACATCGTGAAGCGGCGTGTTTCGGGGATGTACTGCGGCAGACGAACGGTTGTAGGTGGTGTAGAGAGTGGATGCCGCAAAGCCCAGCTGGAGGCAACACGCGGCCGATGCCCACGATCTCGCCGCGATGATCGTTGAGCTCGGACTCCGTGCCGAGTCCCTGGATTCTTCAGCTTGTAGAACTCCGAGTCCTTGATCGCGATGAAGGCGTTTTCGGCGAAGATGTCCTCGATATTTCCGGACGCTGAGCGACTGCGGGCGGCCGAACAGGCTGCGTGTCGTCCAGCCACGATGTTGGCGGCCTGGAAGGTGCCGTCGGGAGCTTACGAGCAACGCGCCGCCGGAGTACAGAGCGGCACGGCATATTTCACTCCGGGAATGCTACGCACCTCGTCGAGCACATAGTCCGGCAAGCGGAATGGTGTTGGCGACGGTCTGGACCGCCGGATGTCCATCGACCCAAATGGGCGCCGATGTTGATGACGGTCGCGGAGGAACGGCTCAAAATGCCCGCGAAGAGCGAGGTCATCTCGATCATCAGAGAATACCGCAAAGGTGATGCCGACCAGCAACGCGGCAAACTTGGCTCCGGTCGTTGATCAAGAGCTTGTATGCAATTTTGAGGATTCCCGACATGTTCGCTATTGCTGCAAGGGCGTCGCGTGAACCCAAGAATGGCGAGCTTGTCTCATTCGGGTAATCCGCGTAAGCCGACGTCGACTGCGGAAACTACCTAATGCGGTGAGCCGCGAGGGTCGGCCAAGCGTTACTTTCCGCGCGGCGGAGGCGGTTGCGACGGCGCGTACCTTCTCAGAATACGTAGTTCCTCGCAACCGGAGTGCTCACGAATGCGTATGGTTGAGTGCCCCCCCCCTGCGGCCACATTCTCTTTGGAGGTCTTTCAGGTTCTGCAAGAGGTTCTCCATGTCAAAGCGCGTTCTTATCATCGATGGTCATCCGGATGCGCAGGCGGAGCACTACCTGCACGCGCTTTCGACCGCCTACCGCGATGGGGCAGTGGCGGGAGGCCATACGGTTCGAAGTATCATCTAAGCGAACTGCCGTTCCGCTACTGCGAACAAGGATGACTTTGAGAGCGGCTCCCCGGCGGCTTCCATTCGCCAGTGCCAGGAAGCGCTCTCCTGGGCCGAGCATGTCGTGATCCTGTTTCCTCTTTGGTTAGGGTCTATGCCAGCGCTTTTGAAAGGATTTTTCGAGCAACTCTTGCGGCCGGGTTTCGCATTTGCACCAGGCTCGCGCGGCGGCCCTGGAGCGAAGTTATTGGTCGGCAAGTCGGCCCGGATCGTCATTACGATGGGAATGCCCGCGTTGTTCTATCGGTGGTACTTTCGCGGCCACAGCCTGAAGGCATTAAAGCGCAATGTCTTAGGCGTCTGTGGTATCTGGCCAGTGCGGGCGAGTGTGATCGGACCCGTGGAGTCGATGAGTCAGGCTGGCAGAGGCAACTGGCTTGCACGGGTACAGCGTCTGGGGAGGCACGCTCGATAAGGGATCATTCGGATCGGCGCGTTAATCTGAGGCATGTGCAGTGACCCGTGGATCCCCGGAAATAGAGCTGAAACTGCAACTGCGCCGGGGCAGCCGAAAAGCTCATCGAAGCCGCTCAGCCGTTCGCTGCCGTCGCGCCAGCGCATCTGGATCAGCGCACCACATATTTCGATACGCCGGACGGCTCCCTTTTTCGGGCCGGGCTATCGCTCCGGGTCCGACGGTCCGGCATAGGGCGAATCCAGACGGTGAAGGCTCTTGCCTGTCGACCGGGCGTGAGCAGCAATCGACTTGAGTGGGAGTGGCCAGTCCATGAGGACGTCCCCGATCTCGATCAACTTGCTAGGGCATCGGCGCTCAGGCGGGTTGTTCCGAAAATCCGTGGCAGACTCCAACCGCTGTTCGTCACGCAGATTCGCCGGACCGTGCGCCTGCTCCACCTCAGCTGGGGGTACGATTGTTGAAGCGTCCATCGATTTGGGAACGATCCAGAGCGGACGCGACTCGCGAAGCGATCAGCGAACTCGAACTGGAGCTGAAAGCTGGCCCCATTGAGCCGATGTATCGACTCGCCGCCGAAATACAGAGCGCAGCACGACTATGGATTTCGTCCGAATCGAAGTTCGCGCGCGGTCTGCGGTTGGCCACCGGTCGCGACGAGAGGCCTCAGAGTGCCCAAGCGATTTCACTGAATTCTCATGGGTCGGCCGCACGAGGATTTTACGAGATTATCGGCACTGCATTGGGCCACCTGATAGCCAACATCCCACAGACCTTGCAGGGAAGCGCTGAGGGCCTGCATCAGATACGGGTTGCGCTGCGCGAGACTCGCGCGGCATTGCAATTATTCGAGCCTATTCTCGATAGCACAGTCGCAATACCGTTCGACACGAAACTGCAACGATTTGGTCACCTTTTTGGCAAGGCGCGGGACTGGGACGTCTTTTGTCTCGAGATGCTCGCCGCGGCCAGGCGCGAACTGTCGCGAAGTGAGCTACAGAGCCTGAGTCGCGTCGCGGGCCGCAAACGTCAGCGGGCGCACCAGGCGGTCGCTGACGCGGTGAAGGGCACGGCCTTTTCCCGCCCTGGTCTTAGGGATCGCCCTGTGGACGGAGACTGGCCTGAGTCGACCCGAGACACTGGGTCATCGCATGCATGAACCTCTTAGGAGAATTGCGCCCGCGCTCCTTGAGCGGATTCATGGAAAAACAAGACGAAAGGCAAGACACGTCAATCGGCTTTCAAGACCGGACCTGCACGCGTTGCGCAAGTCACTCAAGAAAGTCCGTTACGACTCACGGAGTCTCGGCGGCCTATTCCCTCGTCGCAAGGTCACCCTCTATCGGAAGCGATGCAAGGCCGTGCTCGAGATTCTCGGCGCAATCAACGATGCGGCGATGACTCGACGGGCTGCACGAAGCTTGGCCAAGAATGCGTCTCAGAAGCGGTCAACAGCGGCTCTGCAGCGCTGGAGCGTTCGGCGCGCTGCAAAAGCCGAGGTGGGGTCAAGGCAGCCGTCAAGGCCTTCAAGAAAACGCCGGTATTCTGGTCCTAGAGGAGACGAAGGTTCATGGCAACACAGGCCTGCGTGGCGTAGCGATGCCCACTGCCAGTGCAGGCATTCTTCTCTTTCGCACTCGCAGCTGCCTAACCGAGGTATTTCTCGTTCATCCCGGAGGCCCCTACTGGGCGAGAAAGGACCTGGGCGCCTGGTCGGTGCCCAAAGGGATCGTGCGGCCTTGACGAAGATGAACTCGCGGGCGCGAGACGTGAGCTCCGGGAAGAGACAGGGTTCGATATCAGTCATACCGCT
Source organism: uncultured Pseudomonadota bacterium (assembly GCA_963743625.1). Taxonomy (GTDB): domain Bacteria; phylum Pseudomonadota; class Gammaproteobacteria; order Steroidobacterales; family Steroidobacteraceae; genus 13-2-20CM-66-19. The sequence goes on from CAVUQM010000006.1 coordinate 60,831, forward strand.
AGCGCACAGGATCTTGGAGTCTTCCGGCAATCTGCCTCAAAAACGCTGCACGTATGGGCTGTTGAAGGCGACTGCAAGCCGGCGGCTTGATCAGTAATTTGTTTGAAATTGAGTGGCCGCCAAGATCCGGGCATAGGCGGCAGTTTCCTGAGATTGATCGCGGCCAATGGTTCGACCGAACGCAGGCAGTTCAGCGGATAACCCAGGGCCAGCGCCCAATCCTGAGAAGCATTCTATGCAACACAGCTGATGTACCCGGGATTCACGGGCAGGCGAAAATTGAACGCCCATGCAAGCGCATCAACTCACGCATGTCGGCAGAAAAGGTCTGTACTGTGGAAGAACGCGGCACCCTTGAACTCTGCAATCGGCCTTACTAGGGCGAACTGTCGTCTGCCGTCAGGTAGCTCAGGTGCGAAACGTAGTTCGCGAGGTCCTGGACCTGTTTCGGCGTGAAGGCACCCATGGACTCCAGCAGCGGAAGGTCTCCCGTACCCCGATGTCCGTAGGAGAAGTTACTTAGCTGGGCGACTAAGTACGCATAGTGCTGGCCGCCAATGGCCGGAAGCCCCGTCTCTGTTCCCCTCCCCTCGCAGCCCGTGACAAGCGCTGCAACTGTCTTGATAAATGCGCTTGCCCGCGGAGGTGTCCCGTAACTCCCCGTGCTCTGGCTCCGGATTACGGGGAGCCGAAGATCAATAGGCCCCCAAATCTCGCACGCCCTGTGCCCAGTCCAAATCCGATCGCTGCATGGTTTCGTGCATGGACTGTCCCGCGCGCTTCTCGGAGGCAAATTCGATCAGCTGCACAACTAGGTACTTCTCGCGCTGTCCAGCCAACGCGGGAATGGCCCTCAGCCCATCGCCCCAGGCATGACCCCCGTGGCAGCTTCTGCAACGCAGCAGATAGAGAATCTTGCCGTTTTCCGGGTCGGATTTAGTCGCCCAGATGTGATCGAGCGTTTCATGAGGAAGCGTCTCGACTGCAGAGGCCGACGGCACCCCTGATTTACAGAAAAGCCACAGAACGCCCAGAGCCAAACAGGCGATCGCCACGCGTGTCACTAGGGCTCCCCCGCCGTCAAAGGCTGACGATTGGAGAGCGAACTCCACCGTAGATTGAGACCGGTCAATTCGGGGGCATTTAGGCCCTCGTCGCCTTCACCCAGTTGGGAGACATAGTAGGAAAGACTGACGAGCTGAACCACATCCAGATCTTCCAGAGCTCGCATATGGTGCCGTCGCATATTCGGGCGCCGGCCGTCGACGACGTCGTGCATCTGTCTAAGTAAATAAGCAAAGTCCTGTCCGGCGATCCTGGGGATGGACCGGAAATTGTTACCGCGCCCGCGGGGCCCGTGACAGCTACTACAGTGATCGCGGTAGAACCTGCCATCTTCCGTAGCTTTCCCGGGGCGTCCCTCGGATGCACTCCAATCCGGAGGTTGCGCCGACCAGGAACGCCACTACGTCCGCCACGTCTTGCGAATCACGCAGACCGTGGCCCTTGGCCACAGGCTCCATCCGTGCATCCGCTCGAGCGCTATGTCGGTAATCGATCAGTTGCTTAGCCAGATAGCGAGGATGCTGTCCGATGATATTGGGGACCCAGCCTTCGGGAAGACCATTCGATGATGTCGTATGGCAACCCGCGCAATACCGGAATATCTCTGCGCCGTGTGCAGGATTGGGCGGGAGGCGCAGCACTGCGTTGACCTCGCGCTGTAATTCGCCGCTGACTTGGCCGGCGGCCGCCGATGCCGCTGCCAGCATCGCGACGGCAGCGAAACCCATCCACGCTTTGTAGCCCATGCTGTGCCGACTCGTGCGGGCGATATCCGACGTCGGACATCCCCGTAAAGGCGAGAGGCCCTCCTTCACCTCAACGCCAGCGAGCATGCTGCTCAGCTCCGCGCGTCGCTCGATTCCACGGCCTTGTCAATTGCTCTGCTGTAAGTTGTCCGTTCAAGCGCTTCTCATTCGGCGCGGGTGTCATACAGACTCTATTCCCAACAGGAACATTCCGCTGCCCGTAGAAGTACTTACGCCTGCCTAAGCTAGGGATTTCTGCGTATTTCGATGAATCGCCTTCACGCGTACGGTCTAGCCACGATTTTCAGGCCTCGGCGCCGATCCCCAGTTGGAGTTTCGTTATGAATGACATTCGTCGAATCCTGGTGGCCGTCAAGAACCCGGCCGCGAAGACGCTTCCGGCCGTTCTGAAGGCATCGCAACTCGCGACGGCGTTCGGGGCCGAATTGATACTCTTTCAATCGATCGACCTTCCAATGTTCGTGCAGGGCGATGTGAGCTACATGAGTGACGGCCTCGCCGACTTTGAGCGCTGCACGGGCGAGGCCTGCGAGAGCTCCCTCGAGGAGGTTATCGCACGCAACCTGCGACGCAAGGGCATTAAGGTCTCGGTGAGTGCCCAGTTCGACTATCCCATTTACGAAGCAGTGATCCGTGAGGCCACGCGCCTCAAGGTGGACCTAGTTCACAATA
>CAVUQM010000007.1:0-13248 GCA_963743625.1 uncultured Pseudomonadota bacterium
GGTTCCTACAACAGCGCCCTGCTGCGCGCGGCCACGCAGCACATGCCGGAAGGGGCGGTGCTGGAGGTGGCCAGCATCCGTGGCATCCCGCTCTACGACGCCGACGTCGAGGCGCAGGGCATACCGCCGAGCGTTGGCCAGCTGAAGGAGGCGATCGTGGCCGCCGACGGGGTGCTGCTGGTGACGCCGGAGTACAACAACAGCATTCCGGGCGTCTTCAAGAACACGATCGACTGGCTGTCGCGTCCGGCCGCCGATTCGCGCCGCGTATTCGGCGGCCGCCGCTTCGCCATCATCGGGGCGTCCCCGGGCGCCTTCGGCACGACCCTGAGCCAGAGCGCCTGGCTGCCCGTGATGCGTACTCTCGGGGTGCAGCTGTGGACCGGCGGGCGCCTGCTGGTGTCTCGCGCCAACAACGTCTTCGATGAAGCCGGCGCCCTGAAGGACCCCACCATCGAGGAGGCGCTGCGGCAGTTCCTGGCAGGCTTCGTCACTTTCCTGCAGCGCACGCTGCCGCCGGTCTAGCGTTTACGCTCCCGGCGCGTCCGGCTGCAGCTCCGGCGCCGCGCTCGCAAACGCCGCGAGCCCCTGCAGGTGGGCATCGATGGCGCGCAGCCGCGGGTACGGCTCGAGGTCGCACTTCAGCCGCCGCGCATTGTACATCTGCGGCACGAGAAACACGTCCGCCAGCGTCACCGTGGCGCCGAACATGTGCAGGCCGTCGATGCTGCGTTCGCGCACCTCATCCTCGAGCGCGTGGAAGCCGCGCGCAACCCAGTGCCCATACCAGGCGTCGACCTGCGCATCGCCCTGCCCGAGCGGGGAGCGCAGGTAGTTCAGCACCCGCAGGTTATTCAGCGGGTGAATGTCGCAGGCAATGGCGAGCGTGAGTGCGCGCACCTGCGCGCGTGCCACGGGACTGCGCGGCAGGAGCGGTGGCTCCGGGTGCGTCTCCTCGAGGTATTCGATGATGGCGAGCGACTGACGCAGCACGTGCGCGCCGTCGATGAGGATGGGCACCAGTCCTTCCGGGTTCAGTGCCAGAAACTGCGCAGTGCGCTGCGCGCTCACCGGCGCGCGCAAGTCCACCGCCACCGCCTCGTAGGGCAGACCCTTGAAATTGAGCGCGATGCGCGCGCGATAGGAGGCTGAGCTTCTGAAGAAACCGTAGAGCTTCATGCCGGTGCACCCGGCGCCGGCGCAGCCACGCCGTGGCGCAGCACTTCCAGCCCCTCGATGCCACCCTCCACCTGGTCGCCGGGTCGCAGCGCCCCGACCCCTGCGGGCGTGCCGGTGAAGATGAGATCGCCGGCCTTGAGCTCATAGAGCCCCGAGAGCGCGGCGATGATGTGCGGCACGTCCCAGAGCATCTGGCTGACGTCGGCCTCTTGGCGCAGCACGCCGTTGACCTTGAGCCAGATGCGGCCGGCGCGCAGGTGACCCTCGGCTGCGGGCCGCAGCGCCGCCAGCGGCGCGGAGGCATCGAAGCCCTTGGAGCTGTCCCAGGGCTGACCGCGCTCCCGGGCGACCTGCTGCAGATCGCGACGCGTCAGATCATTGCCGGCGGCGTAGCCGAATACGTGCGCCAATGCCTGCTGCGCCGTGAGGTCGCGCCCGCCGGACTTGAGTCCCACCACCAGCTCGATCTCGTGATGCAGGTTGGCAGTGGCCTGCGGATAGGGCACGGCCGCGCCATTGGCCACCACCGCATCAGGCGGCTTCATGAAGAACACCGGCGCCGCCGAGCGCGGGTCGTTGCCCATCTCGCGCACGTGGTCGGCGTAGTTACGGCCGACGCAATAGATGCGGTGCACCGGGAAGCGGGCCGCGGTGCCGGCCACGGCGACGCTCGGCGGCTCTCCGGGCGCAAAACAGAAGTTACTCATCGCACGTACACCACCGCCGGTCCTGACCGGGTGCAGATTGCCACTGCGCAAACCGCTAGACTAGCCCGCATGAGCATCTGGCATGCCAGCGTGAGCGCGGAATTTCTCACCGAGCGCGGTAAGGCGACGCTGCCCGGACATCTGGGCATCCGGGTGACGGAGATCGGGCCGGACTACCTGCGCGCGACCATGCCGGTGACCGCACATACGCACCAGCCCTTTGGCGTGCTGCACGGCGGGGCCTCGGTGGCGCTGGCGGAAACCGCCGGGAGCCTCGCGGCGATGCTGTGCGTGGATGCGGACAAATACATGTGCCTCGGCCAGGAGATCAACGCCAATCACCTGCGTGCCATTTCCTCAGGGCTCGTGACGGCGACCGCACGCCCCTTTCACCTCGGCGCGCGCAGTCAGGTGTGGGGAATCGAGATCCGCGACGAGCAGCAGCGGTTGGTGTGCGTCTCGCGCCTCACCATGGCCGTCGTCGAGCGTCGTCCAAAGCCATAACAGACCCGAGGCAACCATGAGCGACCCAATGCCTTCCGTGAGCGCCGCTGGCCCGCACGTCGATGAGTCCCTCGTCACCTACACGCACGTGATCTATGCACTGCACGCGCTCTCGGTGCTGATCGGCGTCTCGACCTTCCACACCATTGTCGGCAGCTTCATCTGGGGTCTGCCCTCGATCATCGCGGTGATCATGAACTATGCGCGTCGCTCCGCGACCGTCGGCACCTTCCTCGAGTCGCACTTCCGCTGGCAGATCCGCACCTTCTGGTTCGCGGTGCTGTGGAGCGTGGTGATCTGGGCGGTGTCCGTGCCGCTGATGCTCATCCTGATCGGCATTCCGCTGTTCATCGTCTCGCACCTGGCCCTGGGCGTGTGGATTGCCTATCGCGTGGTGCGCGGCTGGCTGGCACTGAAGGACCAGCGGCCGATGTACGTATGAGACGGACACTGCCACTGGCGTGCGCCCTGCTGCTCGCCGGCTGCGGGCAAAAAGGGGCGCTGTATCTGCCCGACAAGAATGCCACGGTGGTAACGAGTGCGCCGGCCACGGGCGCGCCGCCACCGCCGGCGACGCCGGCGTGCCGGCGAAGAAGGCCGGCGACCAGGACGGGGACGCGCCGCCGCCCAAGTAGGTGCGCGGCGCGTTAGGCGCGCACCAGACCGCGCAGCGCACGCGTCGCGGCGCTGTCGGGAAAAACGCTCTCATCGAGCGCGCGCGCGGGCACGCCCAGATGCTCGCTGAGAATGCCTTTGAACACCGCGCGCAGGTCAAGCGTCGGGTTCAGGTCGCGCCCCTGATACAGGGCGCGTGCCGAGAGCCCCGGCCAGTCGGCGATGACGCGGCCGCCGGCGACCGCGCCTCCCAGCAGGAACGCCGCCGCGCCGGTGCCGTGATCGGTGCCGCGCGTGCCGTTGACGGCCGCGGTGCGGCCGAACTCGGTGACCAGCAGCACCGCGGTATCGGACCAGACCGGCCCGAGTTCCTGCCTGAGGCTTGCCAGCCCTTTGTCGAGGGCTCCCAGGCGCCCGGCGAGCTGGCCCTCCGCGCCGCCCTCGTTGGCGTGCGTGTCCCAGCCGATGGTATCGAACACCGCTACCCGCGGACCCTCTTCCTGGCGCAGGAAGCCCGCCGCGGCCTGCACCAACTGCGCGTAGCGCGCGTTGGCGGCCGGCGCCGTCGGCTGGGCCGCAGCCTGTCCCGGCAGCGCAGCGGCGGCGGGGGTCATCCCCTGCATGCCGTCCGCGCCGGCGACCAGGGCGTCGGCGGCGGTGGCATCCGCCAGGCGCACGGACAGCAGTTTGTCGTTCGCGTACAGGTCGGTGAGGCGCGCGAGGGTGTCCTCATCCAGAGCACTCATCTTCGAGGGCGACCAGGAGGTGACTTGCGCCGGGCCGCGCATGATGAGCGGCACGTTCTGCCCCAGCGCCACGCCGGCCTCGCGCGGCGCTCGTCCAGGCAGCTGCGTGAGCGCGCGGTTCAGCCAGCCGCTCGGCAGCGCATGCGCCTTGAGCGCGCCGTTCTCCAGCACGTCCTGGCCGTCGAAGTGCGAGCGCTCGCGGTAGGGACTGGCGAGCGCGTGGAACACGATCAGTTCGCGCGCCGCATAGCTTTGCTGCAGGAAGCTCAGGGCCGGATGCAGGCCGAAGAAACCATTGAGCGGCAGTGCTCCGCCGGATCCGCCGGGGGCGGCCAGCGCCACCTCGCGCCTGAGACCCGCGTAGTCCGGATCCCCGTAAGGCGGCACTGCCGCGATGCCATCGAGCGCACCGCGCATGATGACGAGCACGAAGCGCGGCTTGCGCGCACTCACGTTCGCGAACGCGAGGCGGCTGGTCAGGAATGCACCGCCGGCCGCCAGGGCGGTGAGGCTGAGGAAATCGCGGCGCTTCATGGCGGCCATGTGAACTCTCCTTGGGTGCGCTAGCGGCGCATGAACTCGGGGGCGGCGAGCAGCAGCGTGACGGCCTGCGCGCCACTGGTGGCACGTGCCACCGCCGTGCGCGTCGCCGTGCTCAGGTTCGCACCGAGCAGCTGCGGGGCGAGCTCCTGCGCGTCGCGGCGGCTGCCGAGCCGTGCACCGACCGCATCCGCCCATTCGATGCGCTTGAGCAGTGCGGAAGCGCCGTCCCAGTCGGCGCTCTTGTCGGGCCAGCCGGCGGGCGAGCCCGGCTGCCAGTTGCGCTGCCCCAGTACGTCGAAGGGCGCGAGCGGTCCCTTGCCCGCCTCCACCGGCAGCGCCAGCCCCCGATAGGCGGAGATGATGTAGTCGCTGGGCGTCTTGTACTTCGCCAGCGGCTCGGCCCACGCCTCGCGCGCATCGATGAGCGCGCGATAAAGCGTCGGCAGATCGCCCTCGCTGGCGGTGAACGCGGCGGCGAGGTGTTTGACGGCCGCCGGCGGCGGCTCATCGGCGATGAAGTGGCGCGCGAGCTTGGTGGCAATGAACTGGGCGGTGGCCGGATGGCGCGCCAGATCGTTCAGCACCGCCACACCCTGGCCGAAGCCGCTATCGGGGTAGCGCGTGTTCAGCACCAGCTTCGCTCCGGGCTCGTGCACCTCGGGGCGGAACAGGAACTTGCCCGGCTCCCCGCCGGGGAAGCGGCCGCGGATGTCGCCGATCGACCAGCCGGTGATGACCTCGGCGAAGGTGGTGACGTCGGTCTGCGTGTAGCCGCCGCCGACCCCGAGCGTGTGCAGCTCGAGGATCTCGCGCGCGAGATTCTCGTTGATGCCGATCTGGCGCTGCGCCTGCCGGCGCTCGATGCGTTGCGCGGCCTGCGAGTGCGGCCCGACCGAGAGCTGGTTGTCCAGATAGAGCAGCATCGCCGGGTGCGTCTCGACCGCGAGCAGCAGATCGCTGAAGCGCCCGAGCACCTGCGGCCGGATCGCCTCGCGCTCGAAGCTGCCGGCAAGGCCTGCGAGCAGCTGCTTGTCGACCGAGACCGCGAAGTGATTGGTCCAGAACTGCGTGAGGCGCTCGAGAAACGGGCGCTCGCTCGCCACCGCTTCGGCGAAGCGCGCCGTCGCCTCGTTCACATAGATGGGCTTCAGGAACTGTCCCACCTTCTGCAGCTGCGCCTCCGCCAGCGCCGAATCGACGCTCTCGGCCTTGCGCTGCTGCTGGATGTCGCGGCGCAGCTCGAGCGCCTGTGCCAGGGTCTGCTGCGAGCCGCACAGATCCCATCCCGACAGCTGCGGCGGCGCGCCCTTGAGCTGCGCACGCAGCCAGCCGCGCGGATCAGCACCGACAGCGGTGAGCTCTCCGGGGCGGGCGCCGAGTCCGAAGCGGTTGGCGGCAATGGCGGAATGGATAGCGTCGAGCATCAGGAGCGTCCGTAGCCGTGCGATCTCACCCCTATAGCGCAGCGGGGTGCCCGGGGGTTGACCGCGCTGGGGCCCGGCGGGGGTCCGTTATACTCGCGGCCCGCCCCAGGCAGCACCCTTCATGACGCGTTCTCCGGACCTGGTTCTCGTCGACGGCTCCTCTTATGTCTACAGGGCGTTCCACGCCCTGCCGCCGCTCTCGAACTCGCGCGGCGAGCCCACCGGGGCGGTGCTCGGCGTGCTCAACATGCTGCTGAAGTTTCTGAAGGACTACCGGCCGCAGCACATCGCGGTGGTGTTCGATGCGCCCGGCAAGACCTTCCGCGACGAGCTCTTCACCGAATACAAGGCGCACCGTCCCTCGATGCCGGATGACCTGCGCGCGCAGATCGATCCGCTGCTGCGGATCATCGAGGCGCAGGGGCTGCCGCTGTTGCGCGTGCCGGCAGTGGAGGCGGACGATGTGATCGGCACGCTCGCCTGCCGCGCGGCGGCGGCCGGACAGCAGGTGCTCATCTCCACCGGCGACAAGGACATGGCGCAGCTGGTGAACGGCTCGATCACGCTGATCAACACCATGAACAACTCGGTGCTGGATCGCGACGGCGTGAAGGCCAAGTTCGACGTCTTCCCCGAGCAGATCATCGACTACCTCGCGCTTATCGGCGACAGCTCCGACAACATCCCCGGCATCGACAAGGTGGGACCGAAGACCGGCGCCAAGCTGCTGCAGCAGTACGGCAGTCTCGACGGCATCATCGCCAACGTCGGCGAGGTTCCCGGCAAGGTGGGCGAGAACCTGCGTGCCGGGCTGACGACGCTCGAGTTGTCGCGGCGCCTCGCCACCATCCGCACCGACCTCGAGCTGCCCTTGTCCATCGAGCAGCTGACGCCGAAGCAACCCGACGTGCCGACGCTGCGCGAGCTGTACGGACGGCTCGAGCTGCGCGCATTGCTGCGGGCGCTGGAGGGGGGCGAGGCCGCTGCGGCCGCACCGGCCCCGCTGCCGGCGCAGGCGCAGTGGACTGAAGCTGCGACCGCGGGCGGTGCGGCGTCGGCGTTGCCCGCGCCGGAGGCGCGTCACTACGAGACGGTCACGAGCTGGGAAGCCCTCGAGCGCTGGCTCACCGCCCTTGGCGCCGCGGAGCTCTTCGCCTTCGACACCGAGACCACCAGCCTCGACTACATGCAGGCCGAAATCGTCGGGGTGTCCTTCTGCCTCGCGGCCGGCAGCGCCGCCTACGTGCCGCTGGCGCACGTCTATGCCGGCGCGCCCGAGCAGCTGCCGCGCGCCGAGGTGCTCGCCAGGCTCAAACCCATCCTCGAGAACCCGGCGTATGGGAAAATCGGACACAACCTCAAGTACGACGCGCACGTGCTCGCGAATGCCGGCATCGCACTCGCCGGCATGCGCTTCGACACCATGCTCGAGTCCTACGTGTGGAACAGCGTCGCCACCAACCACGACCTGGACGCGGACGCGCAGCGCTACCTGGGCCTCAAGACCATCGCCTACACCGACGTCGCCGGCAAGGGCGCCAAGCAGATCTCCTTCGACCAGGTGCCGCTGGAGCAGGCGAGCGAGTACGCCGCCGAGGATGCGGATGTGACGCTGCGCCTGCATCAGAGCCTGTGGCCGCAGCTGACGAGCGTGCCGGCGCTGGCACAGCTCTACCGCGAGATCGAGCAGCCGCTCGTGCCGGTGCTCATGAAGATGGAGCACTACGGCGTGCTCGTGGACCGCGAGCGGCTGCGCGCCCAGAGCCGCGAGTTCGCCCGCCAGCTGCAGGAGCTGTTGCTGCAGGCCCATCGCGAGGCCGGACACGAGTTCAACATCGAGTCGCCCAAGCAGCTGCAGCAGATCCTGTTCGAGCGGCTACAGCTGCCGGTGCGGCGCCGCACGCCCACCGGCCAGCCCTCCACCGCCGAGGACGTGCTCGAGGAACTCGCCGAAAGCTACGCGCTGCCGCGCATCGTGCTCGAGTATCGCGCGCTCGCGAAGCTCAAATCGACCTACACCGACAAGCTGCCGGAGCTCGTGAACGAGCGCACTGGCCGCATCCACACCTCCTACGCCCAGGCGGTCGCGGCCACCGGACGGCTGTCCTCGGTAGAGCCGAACCTGCAGAACATCCCGGTGCGCCGTGCCGAGGGCCGGCGCATCCGCCAGGCCTTCATCGCCCCGGCCGGCTGCGTCATCCTCGCGGCCGATTACTCGCAGATCGAACTGCGCATCATGGCGCACCTCTCCGGGGACGAGACGCTGCGGGCCGCGTTCGCCCAGGAGCTTGACGTGCACCAGGCGACCGCCGCGGAAGTGTTCGCCGTCGAACTCGAGGCGGTGAGCGCCGATCAGCGCCGCACCGCCAAGGTGATCAATTTCGGCCTCATCTACGGCATGTCGCCGTTCGGCCTGGCGCGCAACCTCGGCATCGAGCGAAGCGCCGCGCATCAGTATGTCGAGCGCTACTTCCAGCGCTATCCGGGCGTGCGACGCTTCATGGACAACACGCGCAACCAGGCGCGCGAACTGGGCTACGTCGAGACGGTGTTCGGGCGGCGCCTGTACCTGCCCGACATCCGCTCCGGCAATCCGCAGCTGCGCCAGTACGCCGAGCGCAGCGCCATCAACGCGCCCATGCAGGGCACCGCAGCGGACATCATCAAGCGCGCCATGATCGAGATCGATGCCTGGAGCACGCGCACCGCATCCCCCGTGCGGCTCATCATGCAGGTGCATGACGAGCTGGTCTTCGAGGTGCCCGAGGAGCTGGTAGCCGAGTTCACGCCGGTGCTGCGCGAGCACATGGGGAACGCCGCATCGCTCAGCGTGCCGCTGCGCGTGGACGTCGGCACGGGCGCGAACTGGGACGAGGCGCACTGAAGGTCTGCCGTTGGCGCAGCCGCCTCCAGTGGGCACTGGACCCTGCGCGGGCCGCCCATTTCGCCTGTAACAGAAGCGGATCTGCTAAGGCTTGCACTTGTCAGGCGCACATCGGCAACACTCGCGCCGCAACCTGCCGCCGGCGCCTGAGGCTCGGAAATGCGCATGGCGCTCGGGTTTTCTCAACCCGGCCCGTCCGTGGCGGGGTCGGGATCGGCCAAAGTGTGGTGCCGATAAGACAATCGGAGAAGCAAACTTATGATTTGTAAAGGTATTTTTTCTGCTGCAAATCGGAACTCCGCGGCGGGTCGTCAGTCCCACTTACTGAGTGCCTAGCACTCCCCGCTTCCCTCCCTGAGCGGGTCAACCCGGTTCATGAGACCTGTGCCGGGTTAGTCTGGCCCCGGCGGCTTAACCACCGCCGGGGCTTTTTTAATGGCGCTTCGGGCGCTAGTCACGCAGCCAGTCCGCAAGCGTGTCCTCGGCCTCCTTCACCCCGGTCCCCTTGTGCGCCGAGAACAGCTGCACGCTGGCGCGTGCGGCGAGTGCCGCCTGGGCTGCGCGCAGCGCGGCCGCACCTTCGGCGCGGTTCAACTTGTCCGCCTTGGCCAGGAGCACGTGGACTCGTTGCGTGGGCTCGGCCCAGCCCAGGAGATCCTCATCCGAATCCTTCAGTCCGCGGCGGGCGTCCACGATGACGAACAGCCCCCGCAGGCAGGCGCGCACGCGCAGCGCCTCGATGAGGGGCGGCCAAGTGCGCCGCTGTGCCGCCGGCACGTTCGCGTAACCGTAGCCGGGCAGATCCACGAGCCGCTCACCGGGGGCGAGCGCGAAGAAATTCAGCAGCTGCGTGCGCCCCGGGGTCTTACTGGTGCGCGCCAACCCCTGACGGTGCGTGATGGCGTTGATGGCGCTCGACTTGCCGGCGTTGGATCGCCCGACGAAGGCCACCTCTGCGCCAACATCCGGCGGAAACTGCGCCGGCGCTGCGGCGCTGATGAGGAAGCTTGCCTGGCTGAAGCGACTCATCGGGCCCTAGCCCGGCTCGGAAAGCGTGTACACGCCGCTAGTGTACAATTCGGCGCCCTCGCCTCGCGGAAACGAACTTTCGGATACCAGCAATGCCGCAGACTTCGAGACTCGGTCGCTTCACGCTTTTCGCCCTCGCCGCCCTCGGTGCCGTCCCCGCGCTGAGCTTCGCACAGAGCACCGCCGCCGCCACCGCAGCGCCGGCGAGCGCCGCAGCCTCCCCGACCGACACCTTTCCCTTCACCCACGGCAAGGCCAGCGACGGGGGCACCAAGGCCGCGGTGTGCTCTTCGTGTCACGGCCCGAACGGCAACAGCGTCAACCCCGACTGGCCGCGGCTCGCGGGCCAGAGCGCGGTGTACATCGCCGAGCAGCTGCGGTTGTTTAAGTCCGGCGCACGTGCCAATCCGGTCATGATGCCGATGGCGACCTCGCTCTCCGATCAGGACATCGCCGACCTCGCGGTGTACTACGAGGCACAGACCCCGCTCGGACTGGACGCGGATCCGTCCTACTGGCAGGCCGGCCAGAGGCTCTATCTGCGCGGGGATGGCGCCCATGACATTCCGGCCTGCGTGGCCTGCCACGGCCCGGTGGGCCGCGGCAATCTCGCCGCCGGCTACCCGGCGCTGCGGGCGCAGCAGTCGGTGTACGTGGCCAAGCAGCTCAACGATTATGCGAGCGGCGCACGCTACACGGGCGCCACACCGCCGCCGGCGGACCCGAACGCCGTCATGATGTTCACCATCGCCAAGCGCCTGAGCCCGGAACAGATCCGCGATGTCGCCTCCTACGTCCAGGGCATGCGCTGACTTAAAGGGGCGCGAAATGAGCCGAGTCCTCGCCGTAACGGCCCTGCTGCTGCTGTGCGCCTGCGCACGCCAGGAACCCACGCCACCTCCCGCAGCGAGCGCGCCGCCAGTGGCCGAAGCCCCGCCTGCACCGCCCGTACCCGCCGCGAGCACGCAGAGCGAAACCGAGCAGGCGACGCATTCGCAGGAATCCGGCGACGGGGACACCGAGCATTCACCCGCCGATGCCTCGCTCGAGAAGATCGCCGCGGCACCGGCCGCCACGCCGCTGCCGCCGGGCAAGTGGCAGCCGGGGGTGAACTACACCCTGCTGGTGCCGGCGCAGCCGACCAGCGTCGCGCCCGGCAAGGTCGAGGTGCTGGAGGTGTTCTGGCTCGCCTGCCCGCACTGCTACGCGCTCGAGCCCTTCATCCAGGGCTGGCTCAAGACCAAGCCTTCGTATGTCGAGTTCGTGCGCGTGCCGGTCATCTGGCAGTCGATGCACCGCTCGCACGCCCACCTTTACTACACGCTCGAAGTGCTCGGCCGCCAGGACCTCATCGCCAAGGCCTTCGATGACATTGCGCAGCAGCACGTGTCATTGGCCAGTCCCGACGAGGAGGAGAACCTCAAGCTGCAGCAGAAGTGGGCCGCCGACCACGGTGTGAGTGCCGATGCCTTCGCCAAGGCCTACAACTCCTTCACCGTGAACACCGACATGCGTCGCGCCGAAGAGCTGACGAACCGCTACCACGTGCAGGGCGTGCCCCTGATCGTAGTGAACGGCAAGTACAGCACCGACGTCGCGCACGCGGACGGCGAAGCGAAGCTCATCGATCTCATCAACGATCTGAGCGCCGCCGAGCACGGCCACTGATGCGCGTCGCTGCGCCCGTGGCCAGGGATGGGGCCGCCGGCGCGGGACCTGGCGCGTGCTGAACGTCTTCGTGCCTGGGGCCAAGGGCCTGGAGCGCATGGAAGTCGGCGCCAGCGGCCCGATCCCCGATGAGGCGGTGTGGCTGGATCTTCTGAATCCGACCCCCGAGGAGGAGAAGCGCGTCGAGCAGTGCCTGGGGATCGACGTGCCCTCGCGCGAGGAGATGCGCGAAATCGAGACCTCCAACCGCCTGTACGAGGACAACGGCGTGCTCTACCTGACGAGCACCGTGGTCTACAAGGTGGACACCGACCTGCCGGAGACCACCCAGGTCACCTTCATCCTCGCTGGCGCACGCCTCATCACCAACCGCTATGCGGACCTCTTGTCCTTCAAGGGCTTCGTCACCTTCGCGGAAACTCGCCCGGCCTCGTGCGGCTCGGCCGCCCTGCTGCTCACCGGGCTGCTGGAGGCGATCGTGAACCGCATTGCCGACGTTCTCGAGCGCGTGGGCGCGGACATCGACACGGTGTCACTGCGCGTCTTTCCGCGTGCCGGACGGCGCCTCGCCAGCCGCAACTACCAAAGCGAGCTGCAGAAGATCGGTGAGGCCGGGGAACTGGTCTCCAAGGCACGCGAGAGTCTGGTGAGTCTGACGCGCCTGCTGGGATTTCTGCAGCAAAGCGGCAGCGGACGCGTGACCCAGGAGGCCCGCGCGAGCCTGCGCACCGTCTCGCGTGATGTCATGGCGCTCAGCGATCACGCCGGCTTCCTCGTCGGCAAGGCGCAGTTCCTGCTGGATGCGACGCTGGGGCTGGTGACCATCGATCAGAACAACATCCTCAAGATCTTCTCCGTGGTCACGGTGCTCTTGCTGCCGCCCTCGGTGATCGGCGCCTATTTCGGCATGAACTTCGCCTACATCCCACTGCTGCAAAAGAGCTGGGGCATCTGGGCCGGCACCGTCATGATGGTTATCTCCGCCCTCATCCCCTGGGTCTACTTCAAGCGCAAGGGCTGGCTGTAGGGCAGCTCAGCGGGCCGGCGGCGCCCAGGTAGCCATGTGTTGACATGCAGGTATTTGCTTGCATATAGTTGCAAGCATGCCGCGGCCCGCATGAACGCTCCGGATCTGCTCTTCAAGGCGCTCGCCGACCGCAGTCGCCGCAAGCTCCTGGACCTGCTGTACGTGAGCGACGGCCAGACCCTGGGCGCACTGTGCGAGCACCTCGACATGACGCGTCAGGCGGTCACGCAGCACCTGGCGATCCTGGAAGCGGCGAATCTCCTCGCCATCCGCTGGCGCGGCCGCGAGAAGCTGCATTACCTGAACCCGGTGCCGCTGCAGGAGCTGTACGCGCGCTGGATCGCAAAATTCGAACGCCCGCGCCTGCAGGGGCTGGCGCGGCTGAAGCAGAGTCTCGAAGGAGAGCAGTCATGAGCGATGCCAGCGAGCCGCGCAGCACCTTTATCTACGTGATATTCATCCGCACCACGCCCGAGCGCCTGTGGACGGCGCTCACCAGCCCCGAGTGGACGCGCCAGTACTGGTTCGGCATGAACCAGGAGAGCAGCTGGCAACCCGGAGCCCCCTGGCGGCTGGTGTTCCCCGACGGCCGCATCGCCGACACGGGCGAGATCCTGGAGATCGACCCGCCGCGGCGGCTGGTCCTGAAGTGGCGCAACGAGTTCCGCCCGGAACTTAAGGCCGAGGGCTACTCGCGCTGCAGCATCGAGCTCGAGCCGGTCTCCGGTGCGGTCAAGCTCAGCATCACGCACAGCCTGGAGAAGCAAGGCGCGGAGCTCATCACGGCGGTGTCGGGGGGCTGGCCACGTATCCTCTCGAACCTGAAATCACTGCTGGAAACAGGGCAACTGGCCTTCCAGGATGGTTAGCCCTCGGGTCGCTGGCACCGTTGATGTCGGCAATTAGTTGATTTTGTTTGAAT
>CAVUQM010000008.1:0-330327 GCA_963743625.1 uncultured Pseudomonadota bacterium
GGCGCGCCCGACTGGATTCGAACCAGCGACCTGCAGCTTCGGAGGCTGCCACTCTATCCAACTGAGCTACGGGCGCGTTCGGGGGCCGGATGATACGCGGCACCCGGCCGGAGCGTCCATTTACGCCCGCGTTCCGCGGACCGATCGGACCGGAACCTTCGGCCTTCCCATGGCGTCCAATCAAGAGCACAGTCCGTACGGTCTGCAGGAGGACCCCATGCTCAGAACAGCGATGATCTGCACGGTCCTGGCGCTCGCCGGGTGTGCCACGACGCCGGGCTCCTCGACGGCGCCCACGGCCCAGAACGCTGCGAAGCCCCCGTGTGCCACGGCCTCGCGCCTGCCGCAGGCCGACTGCGTGGCCGGCTCGAGCTACTCGCAGAAGGACCTCAATTCGACCGGGCAGCAGTCCAACAACCTGGACACCAGCCTGAAGATGCTCGATCCGGCGGTTCACTAACCGTATCGGCCATCGGGCCTTTGAGCCCCCTTCAGGCGGGCATTCTTTCCGCAGCCGGTTTCGCGCTCTAAGATTCCGGCGGGCAGCGCGTTGCTTAACGGGCGGGCGGCCGCGCGGCTATACTCCGCGGCCGAATCGCCCCGTTGCCGCAGAAAGAATGCATCGTGAGCAAACAAGATACCCACTTCATCAATGTCTTCAGTCTGGTAATTGCGCTGCTGGGGGCGATCGCCATCGGTATCTTCGCCTTCGCCCGCATCGTGGCGAGTCAGACCCAGGACAAGCAGGTCCTCTCCGAGCTCGATTACAGCAAGAACGTCGCCGCGCGCCTGCAGCCCCTGAGCCAGGAAGCCATCGCGGGCAAGGACAATTCGGCGCTCGGCATCAAGAGTGACTCAGGCAGCGCGGGGTCTGCCGCCATCGTGGCGGCGCCCAAGAACGGCACGGACGTGTTCCAGCAGGTGTGCAGCACCTGCCATGGCGCCGGCATCGCCGGGGCGCCGAAGGCGGGCGACAAGGCCGCCTGGGGTCCGCGCATCGCCGAAGGCAAAGCGACGCTCTACGAGCACGCCCTCAAGGGCTTTCAGGGCAAGACCGGCGTGATGCCCGCGAAGGGTGGCCGTACCGATCTCGCCGACGACCTCGTCAAGCAGGCCGTCGACCACATGGTGCAGATGGCGCAGTAGGCGCCGGCGGCCTTTAGCCGCCTGGGGCATCCGGCGGTGCGCCCTCGAGCGCGGCCAGCCGTGCCTCCAGCCCCTCGAGCCGCGAGCGCGTGCGCTCGAGCACCTTGCTCTGGGCATCAAACTCATCCCGGCTCACCAGGTCGAGCTTGCTCAGACGCTCGCGCAGGATTGCCCTGAAGTTGCTCTCGAGATCCGCCTGCATGCTGCGCAGCGCCGGGGGCACCCGCTCCATCAGGCGCCGGGCGATCTCATCGATCCGCATCGTGTCCATGACCACCTCATCTTGTCGTGCCCTCAAATGAGGCACGGCGGCTCCATCGGGTTCCAAAATAGTGCACTCGCTGCACGCTGTGTGGGCGAAAACCGCGGGAAAACCGCAGCCACCGCTGCGTGGCACGGATTCTGCACCCCTCAAGCGCGCCTGAGGCATAGCTTAACTGGCGGTGCGCTTCGCTGCCGCGGTGTCCCTTGCGCGTGCGCCACCGCTTCAGCGAGTCGCGGAGAGAACATGTCGAACGTCCCGAAGAGAACCCGAACGCTCGTCCGACCCGCCGCGCTCCTGGCCCTGCTCGGCGCTCCGGCACTCGCGCTGGCGGCCGAACCGCTCACGCCCAACAAGGGCGACACCGCCTGGATGCTCACCTCGACCGCGCTGGTACTGCTCATGTCGGTGCCTGCGCTCGCGCTCTTCTACGGCGGCCTGGTGCGCACCAAGAACATGCTCTCGGTGCTCATGCAGGTGTTCGTCGGCTTCTCGCTCATCACCGTGCTGTGGTGCATCTACGGCTACTCGCTCGCCTTCACCTCCGGTAACGCCTTCAGCGGCGGCCTGTCGCGGCTGTTCCTCGCCGGTACTTTCGATGCCCGTACCGGCAGCTTCGCGACCGTGCCCACCTTCTCCAAGAGCACGGTGCTTTACGAGCTGGTGTACGTGGGCTTCCAGGGTACCTTCGCCGCCATCACCTGCTGCCTGATCCTCGGCGCGGTGGTCGAGCGCATCAAATTCTCCGCCGTGCTCCTGTTCCTTGTCATCTGGTTCACCTTCAGCTACTGCCCGATCGCGCACATGGTGTGGTACTGGCCGGGCGCCGATGCCTACGCGTCCGCCGACAAGGTCGCCGCGCTCAACGCCTCCGCGGGCCTGATCTGGCGCTGGGGCGCGCTCGACTTCGCCGGTGGCACGGTGGTGCACATCAATGCCGGCGTCGCCGGACTGGTCGGCGCCTATGTCCTTGGCAAGCGCGTCGGCTTCGGGCGCGAGCCCATGCCACCGCACAGCCTCACCCTCACCATGGTGGGCGCCTCGCTTCTGTGGTTCGGCTGGTTCGGCTTCAATGCAGGTTCGGCGCTCGAAGCCAACGGCACCGCGGCGCTCGCCTTCATGAACACCTACCTCGCCACGGCCTGCGCGGTGCTTTCCTGGATCGGCGCCGAGTGGCTGATCAAGGGCAAGCCCTCGATGCTCGGGGCCGCCTCCGGGGCGGTGGCGGGACTTGTCGCCATCACGCCGGCGGCCGGCAATGTCGGCATCGCCGGCGCCTTCGCGATCGGCATCGGGGCGGGGCTGGTGTGCCTGTGGGGCGTGACGGGACTGAAGAGGCTCATCAAGGCGGACGACGCGCTCGACGTATTCGGGATACACGCCCTGGGCGGGATCTTCGGCGCGCTCATGACCGGCATCTTCAACGCGCCCGCCCTCGGCGGCCCGGGCACGAGCGACTACGTCACCGGCGTGCAGAGTTACCCCGGGATGGCGGCGCAGTTCCTGATCCAGCTCAAAGCGGTAAGTCTGGTGATCGTGTGGACCGCCGCCGTAGCCTTTGCCGGGTTCTATATCGTCAAGTCCGTCGTGGGCCTGCGGGTGCCCGAAGAAGCGGAGCGCGAAGGGCTCGACATCACCTCCCACGGCGAGCGGGCGTACGATCTGTAGTCAGTTTCGATCGGCACTTCATTAGGCCCCCCTACACGCAGCTGGCGCCGGGGGCCCCTTCTTTGTAGGGTGTGGGCTCACGGCAGTGTCGCCTTGGCGTGGGTGTGACGGACTTCAAAGGTCGCACCGCCGGGGAGACGCCATACTGCGTGCGGAGGCCCTTTTTATGTCGCGACTCGTACCGATCACCGCCTTGATTGTTCTGAGCACCCTTAGCGTGGCCCGCGCCGACGTCTATCGCTGGGTAGACGACAAGGGCGAGCCGCATTACAGCGATCAGTGGGTGCCAGGCTCGACCGTCATCAAGACGAACAAGGTGCGGCCGGGCTCTGACACCATGAGCCCGCCACGCAGCGCGAACGGCGATCACACCGCACCGCCGCCGGTCATCGACGAGGCCAATGCGCGCGCGGTGAAGCAGGACCTCACCAAGAGCCGCGACGCCCAGTGCAAGGCGGCACAGGATCGCTACGCGAAGGCGATCGTGTCGCGCCGGGTCTACAAGGACAGTCCGGACGGCAGCCGCGAGTTCCTCACCGACGAGCAGGCCGACGCCTACCGCGAGAGCGCCCGCAAGGACGTGCAGGCCGCGTGCGGCAGCGTACCGGTTTTCGACCCCAACGCGCCGATCCCGGAACCCAAACCGGTTCCGGAACCCAAGGTCAATCCGGCCGACGCCACGTCCCAGTAACGCTCGTGCCCGTTGCGGGCGCGGCGTCAATTTCCGTGTCCGAGGCCCGCGCTCTATAGTGGCGCCCGCGGCCCGCGTCGCGGCCGAACGAGGCTCGAAGCACATGCGCGTAGGTTTTGTCGGACTCGGTGCCATGGGGGCGAACATGGCACGCAACCTGGCCAAGGCGGGACTGCTCACCGGCCTCTACAACCGCACCGCCGAGAAGGCACGCGCGCTCGGCGCGGAACTGAAGGTCACGGCCTACCCGACGCTTGCGGCCCTCGGGGCTGAGGTGGATGCGGTGGTCTCGTGTGTCTCCGCGGACGCCGACGTGCTCGAGGTGGCGCAGGGACTGCGCCCGGCGCTCAGCCGCGGTGCTCTCGTGTGCGACTGCTCAACCGTCGGTGCGGAAACCGCGCGGCGCGCGGCAGAGATCCTCGCCCCCGCCGGGGTCGATTTCCTCGACTGCCCCGTGAGCGGCGGTACCGAGGGCGCGCGCGATGCGACACTCGCCATCATGGTCGGTGGGAGCGAGCAGGCCTTCGCTCGCGCGCAGCCGATCCTCAAGGCCCTCGGCAAGGCCATCACGCTCTTCGGCCCGGTCGGCAGCGGCCAGGCGGCCAAGGCCACCAACCAGATCATGTGTGCCGGCATCATCGAGGCGGTATCGGAGGCCATGGCCTTCGCTCACGCGCAGGGACTGCCGCTGGAGAAGCTGATCGATACACTCGGCCAGGGCGCCGGCTCCTCCTGGTACTTCGTGCACCGCGCCCCGAACATGGTGCGCGGGGCCTATCCGGCGGGCTTTCGCGTGCGTCTGCACGCCAAGGACCTCGGCATCTGCCACGACATGGCGGCGCGCTTCGGGGTACAGCTGCCGGTGGTCGAGCGCATGCTCGGGGAGTACGCCGAGCTGGTGGCGCGCGGCTTCGGCGACGAGGACATCTCGGCCACCTACCGGCTCAAGTCCGAACTCTTCGAGCGCACCAACATCATGAGTGCCCCGGCGCGCGGCGACGCATGAAGACGCCGGCGGAGGTCGCCGACCAGGCACTCTACCTGCCGGATTTCTGCACCTCCGGTGCCACGCTCGCGATCGTGCTCATCGTGGAACTCACCGCCCTCGTGCTGACGCTCGCGCGCCAGAGCCTGCTGATCGACTTCTGGACCGACCTGGTGCGCACCTCGATGTTCCTGCTGTGGATCGGGCTCACCTGTGCGGCGCTGCTGTGCGCGTTGCGCAGGCTCCTCGGGCGCCTGAACGTCGCGGCCGGCTCGACCACGGTCATGGCGCTCGTCACCGCGGTGGTGGCCGTGGTGTCGGTATGCGCAGCGCTCCTGGGCCGCAGTCACACCGTCATCGACTCCGGCGGCGCGGAGCTGTTTCCGCCCGACCCGGCGCGCTTCGCCCTGCACAACGTGTGGATCGGCCTCATCATCTCAGGCCTCACGCTGCGCTACTTCTACGTGGCGCACCACTGGCGGCGCAGCGTCGAACTGCGCGCCGCAGCGCGCGTGCACGCCCTGCAGGCGCGCATCCGCCCGCACTTCCTCTTCAATAGCATGAACACGATCGCCGCCCTCACGCGCAGCAACCCGGAGCGCGCCGAGCAGGCGGTCCAGGATCTGGCCGACCTGTTCCGCGCCACCTTGAGCGACAAGCGCGACACCATCACGCTTGCCGAAGAGCTCGAAGTGGCGCGCACCTACCAGCGCATGGAGCAGCTGCGCCTGGGCAGCCGCCTGCAGGTCGAGTGGCGCACCGAGGCGCTGCCGGCGAACGCGCTGGTCCCCGGTCTCATGATCCAGCCGCTGCTGGAGAACGCGATCTACCACGGCATCGAACCGCGCGCGGAGGGTGGCACGGTCACCCTTACCGGGGAGGTCAGCGCCGGACTCATCACCATCGTGGTGCGCAACCCGCTCGATCCTTCCCCCGGCATGCGCGAGGGCAACCGCCTGGCGCTCGCCAATATCCGCGAGCGCCTGAGCCTCATGTACGGGGAGCGCGCACTCATGAAGTCCGGGCGTTTCGATGCCGAGTACATCGTCACACTGCGTTTCCCGCTCATCGAGCGCAGCGCCGAAGTGCCCCTGCCGCAGCCGGCCTGAAGCGATGGCCGCGCCCCCCAAACTCAAGGTACTGATCGTGGATGACGAGCCGCCGGCACGCGAGCGGCTGCGCAGTCTGCTGGCGGAGATCGAGGACGTCGAGGTGGCCGGGGAAGCCGGCAACGCCCGCGAGGCGCTAAGCCACACGCACGAGCTGGTCCCGGACGTGGTACTGCTCGACGTACGCATGCCGGGCATGGATGGGCTGGAAGCGGCGCGGCACCTGAACGTGCTCGCCGAGCCGCCGGCGGTCATCTTCACGACCGCCTTTGATCAGTACGCGGTGGAGGCCTTCGAGGCGCAGGCGGTCGGCTACCTGCTCAAGCCGGTGCGCAAGGAGCAGCTCGCTGCGGCGCTCACGCGCGCCGGGCGCCTGACACGCGTGCAGCTGCAGAAACTCGCCGCGGCCGGGGATGCCGGACGCCGCAGCCATATCGCCGCACGCAACCGCGAGGGCCTGCGGCTCATCCCGCTGGAGGAGGTGCAGTACTTCCTCGCCGACCAGAAATACACCACCGTGAAGCACGTGAAGGGCGAGGACCTGATCGAGGACTCGCTGCGACTGCTGGAGAGCGAGTTCGGCAACGCCTTCGTGCGCATCCACCGCAACGCGCTCATCGGGGTGAAGTACCTGGAGCGCATCGAGCGTCAGGCCGACGGCCAGTACTTCGTGCACCTGCGCGGCTGCGCGGCGCCGCTGCAGGTGAGCCGCCGCATGGCGGTGGAGCTGAAAGAACGATTCAGAATCTGACCGCGGCGTGCGGCAAGGGGGGATGATGCACAAGCGTGGGCCGCTGACGCGGCGTTCGTTTCTGGGCGGGCTGGGCGCGCTGCCGGCGCTGGGTTCCTGGGCGCAGGCCGGGGAGTCCCCGCCTTCGGTCGCGCTGCGGCGCGAGCCGCCCACCATCACCTCCGCGACACAGCTGCTCAACGTCATGGAATTCGAGCCGCTGGCGCAAGCGGCGCTGCCGCCAGCGCACTACGCTTACGTTGCCACCGGGATCGATGATGATCTCACCGTGGTGCGCAACCACGCGGCCTTCGGCCACTACGAGATCCGCGCGCGGCACTTCAGCGATCTGACCCATTTCGACACCTCGCTCCGTGTGCTGGGCGAGCGCTGGCCGAGCCCGCTGTACCTGTCGGCGGTTTCCGGCATGCGCGCCTTCCATCCGCAGGGCGAAGTCGCGGTGGCGCGCGCGGCGCGCACACGTGCGACCCGCATGATGCTGAGCAGCGGTGCTTCCAGCGCACTCGAGGACGTCGTGCACGCTGCCGGGCAGGCCCCTTGGCAGCAGCTTTATCCTACCGATGACTGGAATGTCACACGCGCCCTGGTGCAGCGCGCCGAAGCCGCCGGCTGTGCAGCGATCGTGGTCACTGTGGACGGGCGCAACGCGCATCGCGTAAACGAGACCCTGCAGCGCGGCATGCTGACCGACAGCCGCAACTGTATCGCCTGCCACCGCGACAACTCCCACGACATGTGGCGCAAGGCGCCGCTGTTCGCCGGACTGGACGTATCGCAGGTGCACGCGCTCGAGCCGCCGGACCAGAGCATGGTGTGGTTCGACCGCCTGCGACACCAGGTGAAGGGCCGGCTGTTTGCCAAGGGCATCGTCACCGGCGAGGACGCGGCGCTGGCGGTGCAGCACGGCGCGGACGCCGTCATCGTCTCGAACCACGGCGGGCGCAACGAGGAGACGCTGCGCGCCTCGATCGACTGCGTGCCGGAGGTGGTCACGGCCGTCGCGGGCCGCGTGCCGGTATTCGTCGACGGCGGAATCCGGCGCGGCACGGATATCTTCAAGGCACTCGCGCTGGGGGTGACTGCGGTCGGCATCGGCCGTCCGCAGGCCTGGGGGCTCGCCGCTTTCGGCCAGGAGGGGGTGGAAGCGGTCACCGACATCCTCAACCGCGAGCTCGAAGTGATCATGCGCCAGGCGGGCACCGCAACGCTCGCCGCGATCACGCCCGCGCTCGTGCTGCGCGCGCCGGGAAGCTGAAAGGCCCGCCTTCCCAGCGCGAGCGCTCGCCGTGCGAGGTCGCCGGCGTAGCTAGAACTTCGCTACCTACCGCAGATCGTGGCCACTGCCTTGCGGGCAAACTCCGCCAGTTCCAGGCGCGGGCTGCCGGCGCGTGCCCGGATGGCGAGCCGGCTCAGTACCGCTGAGGCAAGTCCCGCCATGGTTTCCGGATCAGCGTCGACGGCGACCTCACCGCTGTCCCGTGCGATGCGAAAGCGTGCTTCGAAGCACTGATCCAGCGAGCGCATGCCGCGGCTGAAGGCTGCGCGGATCAAGGGGTCTTCCACCACCTCGGTGGTCGCCGTGCCGACGGCGAAACAGCCGCGGGGTCGGCCGCCGCCTGAGAAATAGATCGCGAGGGCGCCCTCGAAGACGCTCTGCAATGCCTCGCGCAGCGGCCGCTCGGGCGCCAGCGCGCGCTGCATCGCGGCGAAGTTGCGCTGCCAGTAATGCTCCAGTGCCTTCAGATAAATCGCGCGCTTGTCGCCAAAGCCTGCGTACAGGCTCGGGCGGTTCATACCGGTGGCGGCGGCGAGGTCATCGAGTGAAGTGCCGGAGTAGCCACTCTTCCAGAACGTCTCCAGCGCACGCTGCAGCGCCACCTCGGGGTCGTAGGCGCGCGGACGCCCACGACGTTTGGGTTCCAGTGAATTTTGTACCATATTGAATGAAATTCGTTGACGAGGCGTCTGCGCCGCACTATATTTGTTCAGAGCGGTACAAAAAGCAAGTGAAAGCGAGTTCCGCCTTCACTTGAGTCAGCCGCACGAAGTTTATCAAGGAGATGAGTGATGAGCGCAGTTCGCAAGACCCTACTACTGATCCCCGTCATGACCGGCCTGGTCATCGGCGGCCTGGTCATGCCGACGCCGGCTTCCGCCGCGACCATTGTGAGCGATGTAGCACCGCCCCCGCCGCGCATCGAAAACGTGCCGCACCGCGATGGCTACGTCTGGGCGGCCGGGCACTGGGAGTGGAGTGGCAAGTCCTACACCTGGAGTGGGGGCAGCTACGTGATCGAGCAGCGTCACGCCCAATGGATTCCGGACGGCTGGGAGGCCTCCGGTGCCCAGTGGCACTATGTTCCGGGACATTGGCAGCGCTGAGGAAATAAGAGCGCAATGCACCATCCGGCCTCGTCCGAGGCCGGATGGTGCACAAGTCTTGGCGGGATGCGGAAGGTGTCGTGCCGCAGATCACACGCCCGCCAGTCTTGCGGGTGCGCTACAGGATGTAGCGGCTCAGATCCTCGTCCTTGACCAGCGCCCCCAGATGATCGTCGACGTACTTCGCATCGATCGTGACATGGGCGGCGCCGTTGCCCGTGCCGCCGCGCTCGGCGGCATCGTAGGAAATGGTTTCCAGCAGCCGCTCCACCACCGTGTGCAGGCGGCGCGCGCCGATGTTCTCGGTGCGCTCGTTCACGTGCGCGGCGATCTCAGCGATGCGCCGCACCCCGTCCGCCGCGAAATCCACGTCCAGGCCTTCGGTCTTCATCAGTGCCTGGTACTGCGCGGTGAGCGAGGCATCCGGCTCGGTGAGGATGCGCACGAAATCGCCTACCTTCAGTGAGTCGAGTTCGACGCGGATCGGCAGCCGCCCCTGCAGCTCGGGAATCAGGTCCGAGGGCTTGGACATGCTGAAGGCGCCGGAGGCGATGAACAGCACGTGATCGGTCTTCAGCGGCCCGTACTTGGTCGAGACCGTGGAGCCTTCCACCAGCGGCAGCAGGTCGCGCTGCACGCCCTCGCGCGATACGTCCGCGCCCAGGGTCTCCTGGCGGCGCGTCACCTTGTCGATCTCGTCGATAAAGACGATGCCGTTCTGTTCCGCGTTCGCCAGCGCCTGGATCTTGAGCTCATCCTCGTTGATGAGCTTGCCGGCCTCCTCGTCGATGAGGAGCTTGAGCGCCTCGCGCACCTTGAGCTTGCGCGTGCGCGTACGGTTGCCGCCGAGATTCTGGAACATGGACTGCAGCTGCTGCTGCATCTCCTCCATACCCGGCGGCGCCATGATATCGACACCGTTCGGCAGCGCGCGCAGCTCGATCTCAATCTCGCGCTCATCGAGCTCGTGCTCGTGCAGCATCTTGCGGAATTTCTGGCGCGTCTCGGAGTCGCGCGCGTGCGCCGGCTCATCGGTGGAGAAGCCCATCATGCGCGGCTTGGGCAGGAGCGCATCGAGCACCCGCTCTTCGGCGGCATCGAGCGCGCGCTCGCGCACCTTGGCCATCTCCTGCTCGCGCATCATCTTGACCGCCACGTCGGCGAGTTCCTTGACGATCGACTCCACGTCACGGCCGACGTAGCCGACCTCGGTGAACTTGGTGGCTTCGACCTTCACGAACGGCGCGTTGGCGAGCTTGGCGAGCCGGCGCGCAATCTCGGTCTTGCCGACCCCGGTCGGGCCGATCATGAGGATGTTCTTGGGCGTGATCTCCTGGCGCAGCGGCTCGCCGACCTGCATGCGCCGCCAGCGGTTGCGCAGCGCGATGGCGACGGCGCGCTTGGCGGCGTCCTGGCCGATGATGTGCTTGTCCAGTTCGCGGACGATCTGCGGAGGTGTGAGTTCTGACATGGGTGCTGTTAGACCCTGACGCCGGGGGACGCCCGAAGTTCGTCGATGATGAGATTGCGGTTGGTGTAGATGCAGATGTCGGCGGCGATGTTGAGGGAGCGCTCGACGATGCTGCGCGCATCGAGGTCCGAGCCCTCCACCAGCGCCCGTGCGGCGGCGAGTGCGTACTGGCCGCCTGAGCCGATGGCGGCGACGTCGTGGTCCGGCTCGATCACGTCCCCGTTGCCGGAGACGATGAAGAGCTTCTCCGGATCCCCGACCAGGAGCAGCGCCTCGAGGCGCCGCAGGTAACGGTCCGAGCGCCAGTCCTTGGCGAGCTCGATCGCCGCGCGCGTCAGGTTGCCGTACTTCTCGAGCTTGCCCTCGAAGCGCTCGAACAGGGTGAAGGCATCGGCGGTACCGCCGGCGAAGCCCGCCAGCACGCGGTCGTTGGACAGGCGGCGCACCTTGCGGGCGTTGCCCTTCATGACGCTCGAGCCGAGGGTGACCTGGCCATCGCCCCCTAAGGCGATGGCGCCGTTGCGACGCACGCCGAGGATCGTCGTGCCGTGCGGATTAAAGCCTTGATTTTCGGACATGGGATTGGGTGCAAGCTCCGGATTTCACAGCGCCTCACTGCAGCGCGGACTCAGGCCTTGCGGCGCGCGCGCGGGTGGCTTGCGTCGTAAATACGGGCGAGGTGCTGGAAATCAAGGTGGGTGTAGATCTGGGTGGTGGAGATGTTCGCGTGCCCGAGCAGCTCCTGCACGCTGCGCAGCTCGCCGGAGGACTCGAGCAGGTGCGAGGCGAAGGAGTGCCGGAACAGGTGCGGATGCACGTGCATGGAGAGCCCCTGGCGGCGTGCCCACCCGGCCACCCGCAGCTGCACCGCGCGCGCGCCCAGGCGCCGCCCGTTGCGGCCGACGAACAGCGCCGCCTCATCGCTGCGGGCGAGCGCCCCGCGCACCTTCAGCCACGATTTGAGTGCCTGCACGGCGGCACGCCCGACCGGCACGATGCGCGATTTGCCGCCCTTGCCGAGCACTTGCACGGTGCGATCCTTGAGGTCCAGCCGGGGCAGATCAAGCCCGACGCACTCAGCCAGACGCAGTCCGGATGAGTACAGCAGCTCCATGAGCGCACGGTCGCGGGCGCTGAGATCATCGCCTTGCGGGATTTCCAGCAGTCGCGCCATCTGGTCGGCATCCAGGGTTGGGGGGAGCTTGCGCGGGCTCTTGGGGGCGCGCACCTCGTGCGCGGGGTTGCGCGTGATGCGCGCCGTGCGTCGCCCGCGTGCGAGTTCGCCGGCCGCCTCGCGCAGCAGGAACGTGTAGAAGCTGCGCACCGCCGAGAGGCGACGCTGGATGCTGCGCGGCGCGAGGCCCGCGGCGTGCGCGTGCGCGGCGAAGGCGCGGATGTGCTGGCTGTCGAGCTGGCCCCAGTCGCTGAGCGCCGCGCGCTCGCAGTACTTCACCAGTGCCGCAAGATCGCGGGCATAGCTGAGGTCGGTGTGCGCGGACAGACGGCGCTCGGAACTCATGTAGCGCCGGAAGCGCGCCACCCACTCCAGCGCCGCGGGGCTCACGGGCCGTGCGGCGTGCGCTAGCGCGCGCTGAGCGCGTCGCTGATGAGGTCCGCCAGGCGCGCGAGAAACTCGGTGCTCATCCCCGGGTGGAAGCGGTCACGGTCGGCGCTGCCGAGCGCCAGCAGTCCGAGTGACCCCTTGTCCCCCAGCGGCACGAGCGCCACCGAGCCCATCTCCATGCCTTCGGGTCCGAAGAGAAACTCGCGCTGCGAGTCGCGCGCCTGGCCGCAGCGCGGCTTGCCGCTGGCGAACAGGGTCTCGAAGGACTTCAGGTGCGCATCGTCGGCGCGCACGCTGCGCACAAAGGACGGCAGCGTCGGGTCGGCCGCCGGGCCTATGAGCACAAGCGCGGCGTGGAAGGCGTCAAAGTCCTCGCGCAGCCCCGCCTCAATCTGCGCGATGGCCGCGGCGCGCGGCGCGCCGCGCAGCAGGCGGCGCGTGAAGCGGTGCAGGCGCTCGGCGATGGCGTCGTTGGCACGTGCCACGCGCACCAGTTCTGCCAGCTTGCCCTCGAGCGCGGCCTGCTTGTCGCGCAGTACCTCGATCTGGCGCTCCACCAGCGAGATGGTCGAGCCGCCGCGTGCGTGCGGCAGCTTCAGCCGCGCCAGCACCCCCTGGTGCCGCTCGAAGAATTCCGGATTGCGCTGCAAGTAACTGGCGATGGATTCCTCTTCGGTGTCCACCGCGGCCAGGCCCGCGAGCCTCACGTGTCGTCATGCTTTAAACCTCGACGTGACCTTCAAAGGATATCTGTGTCGGACCGG
The DNA here is from genome assembly GCA_963743625.1 of uncultured Pseudomonadota bacterium. GTDB lineage: Bacteria > Pseudomonadota > Gammaproteobacteria > Steroidobacterales > Steroidobacteraceae > 13-2-20CM-66-19. The sequence goes on from CAVUQM010000008.1 coordinate 12,794, forward strand.
TAAGCCAGATGTGTTGTCCCGGGCCCTCCCAGTCTACCTGTAACTCCCCGCCGCGCGTGCCCACCCGTACGCGCGCGTCCAAAAGCCCGCGGCGCCGTCCGACGGCGACCGCCGCGCATGCCCCGGTGCCGCAGCTGAGTGTCTCGCCCACGCCACGCTCGTAGACGCGCAGCCGCACCTGCCCGGAGGCCACGATCTGCAGGAAGCCGGCGTTCACGCGCTTGGGGAAGCGCGGGTGATGCTCGATGGCAGGCCCGAGGGAGGCCACCGGTGCAGCGTCCACCTCCGCCACGGTGAGTACCGCGTGCGGGTTGCCCATCGAGACCGCCCCGATCTGCAGCGTCTGGCCGGCGAGCTCAAGCGGATAGGGATCGCGCTCTGCGGGCGCCTCGAAGGGCAGCGAGCGCGGATCGAAGTCTGGAACGCCCATGTCGACCGACACCGCTTGCGCGCTGACGCGCGCACGTACCACCCCGGCGGGACTGTCGAGAGCCACGGCGCCGTTACGGGTGAGACCACGGTGATGCAGCAGGGCGGCGATGCAGCGCGCGCCGTTGCCGCATTGCTCGACCTCGTCGCCGTCGGCGTTAAAGATGCGGTAGAAGACGGCCGTATCGGCGCGCTTGGGGCCACCGAGCACCAGCGCCTGGTCGAAACCGATGCCGGTGCGGCGGTCGGCGAGAATGCGCAGACGCTCGGGTTGCAGGACGGACTCGTCCGCGGGTGCATCGAAGACAACGAAATCGTTACCGACCCCGTGCATCTTCGTGAAATCGATGCGCATCGAGCCCAAGCATAGCCGAAACGCCGCCCGGCGTGCGTGCCACGGCGGCCGCGACTGTCAGCGCAGGGCGGCACGATCCTTGAAGAGGCAGCGATTCATGACGGTGAAGATGCCTGCGGCCAGCGCGCGCGCCGCGGCCGCCTCATCGACCACGCCCTCCTGCAGCCACAGCGCCGGGAGCTTGAGGCGAATGCAGTCATCCACGATTCCCGCGACGTGTTCGGGACGGCGGAAGACGTCCACCAGGTCCACCCGCTCGGCGGGCGCGAGCACCTCCGGCAGCTGCTCGAGGGAGGCGACCGCGCTCTCCCCGAGGATCGCCTCCGCCGCGGGCGTCACCGGGATGATGCGGTAACCGAAGCGCTGCAGGGCGCGCGCCACCCCGTGACTCGGGCGCGTCGGGTCGGCCGACAGCCCCACCACGGCGATGATGCGTACCCGACGCAGCAGCGCATCGATCGCGGCGGCGGGTGGATTTGTGAACATGGCGGCGCGATGCCCTTTCGGTATCCTGATGCCGCACGAGTCTAAGCCCTTTGGATGCAGGCCCCTTCTGGCAGCAGGTCAGACGATTGAGCGAGGAACACAGCGTACGTATCGAGCCGCACGGCCGCACTCTCAGGGTGGCCGCCGGGCAGCCGTTGCTGGAAGCGGCCCTTGCTGCCGGCCTGAACCTGCCGCACAGCTGCAAATCCGGGCACTGCGGCTCCTGTCGCGCACGCCTGGTTGCCGGGGAGATCCGCTACCGCAGCGGGCGCCCGCTCGGACTGTCCGCCGCGGAACAGGAAAGTGGCTACCTGCTCTTGTGCCAGGCGCGCGCCAAGAGCGACGTCACGGTGGAGGCGCGCCTGATCGCAAGCGTCGCGGAGGTGGAGATCAAGACGCTCCCCTGCCGCATCGAGCGGCTCGTGCCGCTGGCCCCGGATGTCATGCAGCTGTGGCTGCGGCTGCCATCGGTGGAGCGGCTGCCCTTCCATGCCGGGCAGTACCTGGACGTGCTGCTGCCGGGTGGCCGGCGGCGCAGCTTCTCGATCGCAAGTCCGCCGCACGACAGCGGGCTGATCGAGCTGCACGTGCGGCGCGTACCGGGCGGGGGCTTCACCGAGCGGCTGTTCGCAGGCAGTGATGCGCTCGCCGCGGGTGCCCTCTTGCGGATCGAGGGGCCCATGGGGCAATTCGTCTACCGCGAGGGCACCGCACCGATGATCATGGTGGCCGGCGGTACCGGATTTGCGCCGCTGAAGTCGATCCTGCGCCACGTACTCGAGTCCGGCATCCGCCGCCCGCTGCATTTCTACTGGGGCGCCCGCCAGACCCAGGACCTGTACGAGGAGGCGCAGATGCTGCAGTGGCAGCAGCATTTCCCGCAACTGACCTTCAGTGCCGTGCTCTCGGAGGCCACGCGCACGGAGGCTATCCATCATCGCACCGGCTGGGTACACGAGGCGGTGCTCGCCGATCACCCGCACCTCGACGGGGTGGAAGTCTACGCAGCCGGTCCCCCGGCCATGATCGAGGCGCTGCGCGCGCGCTTCCCGCAGCACGGCCTCACCCCTGAGCGGCTGTACTTTGATTCCTTCGACTACGCACCGGACGCCGCGGGCCGGCGCTGAGGCACGCCAGGTGCGGGCGCGCCCGCTGCCGCTCTGCCAACACCTGCGCCGGCAAGAGTGCCTCTGACACTGTTAGATCTGGAGTTGGTCTAACACAAACCTCTTGCACAACCCCCCGCCTCGGCTGACTCTAGCTTGGCCGTGTTCGCAACACTCTTTACGGAGACACCTGACCCATGACAATGATCCGCTGTCTCGTTCTCGCAGGCGTGCTGGTTCTTGAAACCGGCTGCGTAGTGGGACGGCGCACCATCGATCTGCCCGTCGCTGCGCCGGAGGCTGCACCGGCACAGGCGCGCGGCCACATCTACATCGCCGCAGTTACCGACGACCGCGTGTTCCAGAACAAACCGGACGATCCGTCGACGCCCTCGATCGACGGCGACGTCAACACCTTGTCGGCCGCGGACAAGGACAAGATGATCGGCCGTCAGCGCAACGGCTTCGGACATGCGATGGGGGACATCGCCCTGCCTGCGGGGGACTCGGTGACCCAGCGCGTGCGTGCACTGGTCGCGCAGGGGCTCGCGCGCGCCGGCTACGTGGTCACCACCGCCCCGGGCGCGCCCAACACCGCGATGGTCTCTATCAACGAGTTCTGGGCCTGGAGTACGCCGGGGTTCGCAACCCTCACCTTCGAGGCCAAGATCGCCACCACCCTCACCATCGACAATGGCGACGCCGGCAAGCATGTGCTGAGCGTGAAGGGTTATGGCCTGAACCATGGACAGGTTGCCAAGAACGCCAACTGGCAGGAGGCCTACGCGCCGGCCTTCGATGATTTCGAGAGCAACCTGGGCGCCGAGCTGCAGAAGCTCGCACTCCGGGGTGATCCGTGAAATGCGCGACGCAGCCGCTTAAGGCTGCGGGAAGTTCTCGCGGTAATCCTCGATGGAGGCGTGGATTACCGCCGCGGCGTGCGCGTAGTCGTAGCGGCCGGTGACGGCGATCTTGGGCGGCTCGTCGGGTACGAGCTTGTAGGTGGAGAAGTAGTGTTCGATGCGCTCGAGCAGCGCGCCGGGGAGCTCCTCGATCTCCGTGGCATTGCCCCACACGTAATCGCCCTCGAGCACCGCGATAATTTTGTCGTCAGCCTCGCCGCGATCGATGATCTTCAGTCCCCCGACCACGATCGCGCGCAGCAGCACCTCGGAGTGATTGATCGGGCGCTCGCTGATCACGCAGATGTCGAGCGGATCGCCGTCGCCGCGCTCGCAGCCGGGCGCGAGCTGGCGCACGCGTTCGCCACAATAGGTCTGCGGCACGAAGCCGTAGAGCGCCGGGGGCTGCGAGGAGGTGCGCTGCGGCCGGTCGACGCGCAGGTAGCCGCTTGCCTTGTCGACCTCGTACTTCATGAGGTCGAAGGGTGTGATCTCGATATAGGCGTTGACCACGCGCGGGGCGTCCGCGCCGGGCTCCAGGCCATGCCAGGGGTGCGGACGCCAGCGCGAGTAGGCGGTCGGGTTGGGCACGGGGAGATTGTATCGCTGCCCTGCTATTCTTACGACGCGCTCATCAGGGGGTTTCGGCGGTGACTCACGCAGCCATTACCGGCTGGGGCAAATGCCTGCCCCCGGCGGTGCTGACCAACCATGACCTGTCCACCATCCTGGATACCAACGATGAGTGGATCTTGAGCCGCACCGGCATCAGCGAGCGGCGCATCTCCCACGTCTCCCTCGAGGAGCTGGCCTACGTCGCCGCCATGCGGGCGCTGGCCGCGGCCGGGCGCGCGGGGCGCGACATCGAGCTCATCGTGTTCGGTACCTGCAGCCACGAGGACCAGGTGCCGAACATGGCTTCCGCGATCCAGGCGCGCATCGGCGCGCAACCGGCGGCGGCCTTCGACATCAATACCGCCTGCACCAGTTTCCTCTACGGCCTGTCGGCAGCCACTGCGCTGATCCGCACCGGGGTGGTGAAGAACGCGCTCGTCATCGGTGCCGAGCTCATCTCACCCTTCATGGACTGGAGCAACCGGGATGTCGCGGTGCTGTTCGGCGATGGCGCGGCGGCCGTGGTGCTGGAGGCCAGCGAGCGCGAGGAAGGCGTGCTCGCGGAGAAACTCGGCTGCTTCGGGAAGGCGCGCGACATCCTGCGGGTCGAGGGCATGGGCGGGCGCTACGCCAACCACGGCGTGCTCTACGGCGTCGTGCGCTGGCAGTTCGAGGGCCAGGAAATCTTCAAGCGCGCGGTCGCCGGCATGAGTGGCGCGTGCGAGGAGTCGCTCGCGCGCCTGCGGCTGAGCGCCGCAGACGTCGACCTCGTGGTGCCGCACCAGGCCAACCTGCGCATCATCGAGGCGGTGGCGCGGCGCACGCGCGTGCCGATGGAGAAGGTGTTCGTGAACATCCGCCGCTACGGCAACATGTCGGCAGCGACGGTGGCGATCGCGCTGTGCGAGGCGGTCGAGGAACAGCGCGTGCGCCCGGGGTCGCTGTTATTGCTGCCGGGCTTCGGCGGGGGACTGAGTTACAGCGCACACCTGGTGCGCTGGGGCGCGCGCACGCAAGTGCTGGGCAGCGCAAGCGTCGCGTTGCCGCCCAATGAGCGCACGGCGCTCGAACTGATCAAGGACTGCCTGCGGCGCAAGAGCACACCGGCGGATCCGCAGGCCGCCGATCCGTTCGCGGGCCTCTAGCGCACAACCCGCGCCGGCAAGCGCCGCGCCAAGACTCAGCGACGCGCCGCCTTCTTGGCCGCCCGGCGCTTCTTCTTGGCCGGATTCTTGATGCGCGTCTTGCCGAATGACCCCTGGTAGATCTTGCCGCGACGGCTTCTGTGATCGCCCTTACCCATGAGAGAGAACTCCGATTCGATGCGTCCGCAATGAAAAGGGCCGATCGCCAATGCCTTACGCAGGCACAGACGACCGGCCCTCGTCTTCAGTGACTGGCTTACCAGCGCTTCGGGGCGCCGCCGCCACGGTTGCCGCCGCCACCACCGGTGCGCTCCTGAGCCTCATTCACGCGCAGCGGACGACCACCGAGGTCCTTGCCGTTGATGTTCTGGATCGCGCGCGACGCGTCGGCACGTGACATCTCAACGAAGCCAAAGCCACGCGGACGGCCGGTGTCGCGGTCGGTGATGATGCTCACCGACTCGACGGTGCCGTGGCTGCGAACAGCTCGCGCACTTCGGCGTCGGTGGCGGAAAACGGCAGGTTGCCAACATAGATCTTCGTCATGCAATCAAACTCCTATACGTAAAGTACTAGCAGGAGTGCATGCCGAGAAATCGGGGTCTACGCACCGCTGCCACCTGGTCGAGAACGATTCGGCTTTTCAGACTCGGAAGCCAACTCGCAATCAGGCGGGCGGCAGGCGGCAGGAAAGGGAAAGGTCACGATCCGGCGCGGACGATACACCGGGGTGGAGTCACGGCACAAGCAGACCCCTGTTGCATCGCGGGCGTCACTGTGGGTGGTCGCGGCCGCAGAACATAACCTGTCCAACGCCACCACGGCGAGCCCGGCCAACACCGCCGCCACCGGTCGCTCGAAGACGAACATGCGCCCGCCGGCACGCGGCCGGCACTGCACCCGACTCCAGGCCGGTTTGTCATCCGTAAGATTAGGCTAATCCGAAATTCATTGTCCCGGTATCCGGTACAATCGCCCCATGGATCAGCTGGTCTGCATGCGCAGCTTCATGCGGGTCGCCGACCTGCACTCCTTCACCCGCGCCGCCGATACGCTCGGCATCTCACGGGCGGTCGTGAGTACCCACGTCGCCGACCTCGAACGCCACCTGCGCTGCCAGCTGTTCCACCGCACCACGCGGCGCGTCGGGCTGACCACGGACGGCGCGGACTACCTTGGACGCTGCCGGCGCATCCTCGCGGAGCTCGAGGCGGCCGATGAGGCGCTGCGCGGCACGCGACTGAAGCCGCAGGGGAAGCTGCGCGTGGACGTGCCGATGGTGTTCGGGCGCTCGCTGCTGACACCGGCGCTGCCGCGCTTCCAGGCGCGCTACCCCGATTTGCAGCTGGAAGTGCAGTTCAACGACCGCAAGATCGACCTGATCGCCGAGGAAGTGGATCTGGTGGTGCGCGTGGGCGCCGTGCGCGAGCCGCAGCTCATCGCCCGGCGCGTGGTGACCACGCGCCTCATCACCTGCGCGGCCCCCGAATACCTGCGCGCCCATGGGGTGCCGGCCGCGCCCGAGGACCTGCGCCGCCACAAGCTGGTGGCGCACCTGGCCGCGAGCGGCCATCGCCCCTACAAATGGGTGTTCCGCCGCGGCCAGGTGCGCCGGCAGCTGAGCCTGCCCTTCAGCGTGGCGTTCAATTCCGTCGAAGCGCAGGTGCAGGCGGCGATCCGCGGCGCCGGGATCCTGCAGTCGATGGATCTGGTGGTGGCCGAAGCCCTGGTGGCCGGCAAGCTCGAGGCGGTGCTGCAGGACTGGTCGGCGCCCGGGGCTTCGATCTCCGTGGTGTATCGCAGCGCGCTGCGCGACTCGCCCAAGATCCGGGTGTTCGCCGAGTTCGCAAGCGAGCTGCTGCAGCAGTACCGCAGCCGCGTGGATGCGCTGCTGCAGAACTGAAGCTGCGCTAGCGCGGCTTGCGGCCGGCGAGCTGCTCGAGCGCCCGGATCTGCAGCACGGTGGAGTCGGAAGCCGGCAGTACCCGGTTGGCCTCGCGCACGAATGCTGCCACCGCGCCGGCGGCGAGCGGCGGGCTGATGAGATAGCCCTGCGCGAAATCGCAGCCGAGCCGGCGCAGCAGGTTCCACGAGTCCGCCTCCTCGACCCCCTCGGCCACCACCTTAAGTCCCAGGCTGTGACCGAGCTCGATAGTCGAGCTGACGATCGTCACCGAGCTCGGCTCGGACGGTGAGATGAAGGAGCGGTCGATCTTCAGCTCATCCAGCGGCAGCACCGAGAGCTGCGACAGCGAGGAATGTCCGGTGCCGAAGTCATCGATCGAGAAACGCACGCCGGCGATGCGCAACAGCTGCATGTTGCGCGCCGCGGCGCGCGGATCGCGCATCACCGCGCTCTCGGTGATCTCCAGTATCAGCGCCGTGGGCTCGACGCGCTGCGTGCGCAGCAGCCCCAGGATCACATCGCTTAAGTCCGGGTCGAGGATGTCGGGAGCGGAGAGGTTCACCGCTACTTCCAGCTCCAGCCCTGCGCGCCGCCACTCCCCGAGCTGGCGCACGGCCGCGCCCAGCACCCAGTTGGTGAGCGCGCGGGTGCCCCCGGTGCGCTCCGCCAGCGGCACGAATTCCCCGGGTGAGACCGGGCCGAGCTGCGGGTGCGCCCAGCGCACCAGCGCCTCCAGGCTTCTGACCGAGCGTGTGGTCATGGCGACCTTGGGCTGGTAGACGAGCGCAAGCGCGTCCTGACCGATGGCGCTGCGCAGGTCGGTGATCAGCAGCAGCCGACGGCGATGCTCGCCCTCCTGGCCAGCGCGGTACAGCACCGCACGCGCACGCGTGTCGTCGGCTTCCTCGAGCGCCACCTGGGCGCGCTGCAGTAGCTCATCGGCACTCTCACCGTGCGTCGGCGACAGACTCACGCCGCAGGCCACGCGCAGATCCAGACTGATGCCCTGGATGTGGAAGCCGCTGCGCACCACCGCCGCCAGCTGCTCGGCGTACAGCAGCGCACGCTCCGCGGAGCAGCCGCGCCCGATGACGAGGAACTGCGCCTCCCCGACGTGCGCCACGGTGTCGTTGGGGGCGATGTTCTGCTGCAGGCGCCGTGCCACCTCGCGCAGCACCTCATCGCCCACCTGGTGACCGAGGGAGGCGTTGATGTCGCGCAGGTTGCGCAGCTCCATGAGCAGCAGCGCCCCCGCAGCGCCGGCGCCGCAGATCTCGGCCAGCTCGCGGCGCGCGAGCGTGCGATTGGGCAGCTGCGTGAGCGGATCATGCTCGGCCTGGCGGGTGATGTCGGCCTCACGCGCCGCGATGTTCTGCTGCATGGTGTTGAAAGTGGCGGCGAGCGCGCGGAACTCCTCGCCACCGGCGACGCTGACCGCGGTGCGGTACTCGCCCTTCTCGATGCGCTGCGCGGCGCGCACCAGCTCCCCGATCGGGCGCGTGGCGCTGCGACCGAGGATCGCGCCCACCAGGGCCGCGAGCACCAGAGCCACCCCGTCGATGAACAGCATCGCGTCACGCAGCTCACGGTAGGGTGCGAACACGTCCCGCAAAGGCTTCAGCAGCACCACATCGAGCGGGTCGCCGCGCGCGTCCAGGCGGCGCGCGAAACTCAGGTAGTCGATGCCGCGCAGGTTCGTGACGCGCTCGCCGTCGGCGGCCGCCGCGAGTGCGCCGCGCGGACTTGCCGGCAGCGGCGCTGCGAGCGTCGAGGCGCTGCGGATGCTGCCGTCGTAGCCGTGCGCCACCAGCTCGACCTCGCAGCCAACCAGATCACGGATGCGCTCGGCGAGTGAGTCATCGACGGCGAACCCCATGAGCACCCAGGCGATCGTCTCAGGGGTGCGCACCGGAGCCAGAAACACCTGGTAGGCGTGCGTGCCGAATACCCGGAAGCGCGGCTGGTCGTGGCCGCCGGGGTTATCGGCCGGCAGACCCTCGAGGGCAGCCGCGGACGCGGTCAGGGCGGGCTCGGTCGAGGCCAGCACGTGGCCGTGCGTATCCAGAACCAGCACCAGGTCGGCACCGATGCGCTGCGCGTTGTTGTGCGCGGCCGAGAGGATCGTGGGAACGTGGCCGCTGGCGACCGCCTCGCGGAAGCCGAAATCGGCGGCCAGCACCGCGACCCCGTTGGTTAGCTGCCCGGCGCGAAAGCGCACCAGCTGCTCGGCCAGCGCCGCCCCGGCACGCAGCTGTTCCCAGGAACGCGCTTCCACCGTGCGCCGCGTGCTCGCCAGCACTGCGGCCAGTGTCACAGTTTGCGTGACGATCACCAGGCCGATGATCAGCACGAGAAGCCGTTTGCGGAAACTATTCATTAAAGCCGTTCGAATGCGTGCCGACATCGTAAGAGCCACACCCTGGATACCGCGAGGATCGAAGTGCGGGAATGAGACCTCCGGCACGCCGAAACCGACCGTTCCCGAAGCGCGCTGCGGCCCTCGCAGCGTTGCTCCTGGCTGTGCTCGTTGCGGGCGGCCCGCCGCAGGCGGCAACGCTCGTCATCCATGTTCTGAGTGCCGATGGGCGCGTGCTGCCGGGCGCGGTGGTGAGCGCGCGCCCGCTTGATGCGCCGGCACGCCACGCCGCCCCGCAGCGGGCGGTGATGGATCAGGTGAACCGCGCCTTCGAGCCGGATCTGCTGGTCATCCCGGTGGGCTCGACCATCGAGTTCCCCAACAGCGACTCGGTGAGTCACCAGATCTACTCGTTCTCCCCGGCGAAGCGCTTCCAGCTGCCGCTGTATCGCGGCAAGCCCTATCCGCCGGTGCAGTTCGATCAGCCCGGGATCGTCACGCTCGGCTGCAACATCCACGACGAGATGCTCGCCTACGTGCTGGTGACGGACGCGCCCTACTTCGGCCGCACCGATGCGGGCGGGGTATGGTCCGCGGAGGTGACGCATGGCCAGTACCGGGTGGTCATCTGGCATCCGCGCCTGCGCGATGAAGGCGCGGACCTTGAGCGCGTGCTCACGGTGAATGACACCGACCGCGCGGAACTCACGCTGCGTCTGGTGAAGCCGCTGCAACCCGCGCCGCTCACCGACCGCCCGCACTCCTGGGACTACTGAGGACGCATGGCTTCAGCGTCGGCACGTCTGGCTGCTGCGCCGCGGGTGCCGGCGCTGCTGCTGTGCCTTGTGGCAGCGTCGCACGCTGCGGCCACCGACTGGGAAGCGAGCCTCGACCTACGCCTGGTCAACTCCGATGCCGAGCGCTCGTACATGGACGGGGGACTGGGGCTTACGCGCTTCGACCGCAACGACTCGGTGCTGCAGCTGGGCCGGGCACGCTTTGCGCTGACGCAGACCCTCGGTGAGATCTGGAGCGCGCACCTGGACGCCTCGGTGTGGGACGACAAGGACGCGCATCCGCTCGGCGTGACCGAAGCCTACCTGCAGCTGCGGCCCTATCCGGCTTACGGCTACCGCCTGCGCGTAAAGGCGGGGGCCTTCTTCGCGCCGGTCTCGCTCGAGAACCGCGCGAGCGGCTGGGAGTCGCCCTATACCCTGACCTACTCGGCCATCAACAGCTGGCTCGCCACCGAGGTGCGCACCATCGGGGCGGAGGCGCAACTCGACTGGCTCGGCATGCGCACCGGACACCCCTTTGATGTCGGCCTGACCGCGGCGGTATTCGGCTGGAACGACCAGGCCGGTGCGGTGCTTGCCGGTGACGGCTTCGTCTTCACCGACCGGCAGACCCCCCTCGGTGGCCGTGTCGGACAGCCGGGCAGCCCCCCGCTGAATGGCGTCAAACCCTTCCTCGACACCGATGGGCGCCCAGGCGTCTATGCAGGACTGGAAGCGCGCTATCTCGACCGCCTGGTGCTGCGGGTGCTGCGCTACGACAACCGCGCGGATCCGACGGCCACCGACATCCCCGCAGCGGTGGTCGCGTGGCATACGAGCTTCACCAGCGCCGGGGCACGCCTGGAGACGCAGTCAGGCTGGACGCTGATCGGGCAGTATCTGGACGGACGCACTGCGATCCAGCCGCCGGGCTTTGCGGCCGCCTGGCCGTTCCGCGCCAGCCTTCGGGCTCGTCTCGCGGCGCTTCGGGCGCCACACGCTGAGTGCGCGCTACGACCACTTCCGCGTACAAGTGCAGGGAGAGGATGCGGACAACGACGGCGCACAAAGCGGCCATGCCTGGACCGCCGCCTACAGCTTCGATGCCACGAGTCACTGGCGCGTGAGCCTCGAGTGGCTGCAGGTGGTGAGTGACTCCTACAACCGCGGCGAGCTCTACGGACTGTCGCCGTGGGCGACGCAGACCCAGGTGCAGCTGGCGGTACGCTACGCGCTCGGCTCGGCAAATCCTCAGCGGTAGCGCGCGAGGATCTTCTCCAGGCCCTTCGCGCCCGGCGACAGCGCCTCGTAAGGCACGCTGTTGAGCGCAAACTGCGGCGTCTGGTTCAGCTCGTGGAACTCGTTCTGCGAGGGCTCCACGTACAGAAGGCCGGTGAGGTACTCGCCCTCCTTCATGCGCTCCTGGATGTGGGCGGCGGCGGTGGTGCGGCTGGTCGGATCGTAGGCGGCGTCGAGCTTGCGCAACACGATGCGGCTGCCGTCGTGCATCAGCAGCGGCAGCGTCTCGCCGGCCTTGTAGTCGGCGGTGATCTCACGCTCCAGCGGCACGAAGTCGGCGTGCACCGCCGGTTCGTAGTGCTCGCGCGTATAGGCGTAGCTCTTGGTCGAGCCCTCGTGATCGTTGAAGGTCACGCACGGGGACAGCACGTCGATGAGCGCAAATCCCTGGTGCTTCAGTCCCGCCTGGATCAGGGGCACGAGCTGCTGCTTGTCGCCCGAGAAGCTGCGCGCCACGAAGGAGGCCCCGAGCGTCATCGCCAGGAGCACCGGGTCGATCGGCGGCTGGAAGTTGGTCTCACCCTTCTTCGCCTTGCTGCCGATGTCGGCGGAGGCCGAGAACTGTCCCTTGGTGAGCCCGTACACCCCGTTATTCTCGATGATGTAGAGCATGTTGAGGTTGCGGCGGATCGCATGGCAGAACTGCCCGAGCCCGATCGACAGCGTGTCGCCATCGCCGGAGACCCCGATGTAGTAGAGGTTGCGGTTGGCGGCGTTGGCACCCATGGCGATCGAAGGCATGCGGCCGTGCACGGAGTTGAAGCCGTGGCCGCCGCTGACGAAGTAGCGCCGTGGTCTTGGAGGAGCAGCCGATGCCGGACAGCTTCACCATGTTCTGCGGCTCGATATCCAGCCCCCAGCTCGCCTCCACGATCGCCGCGGTGATCGAATCGTGGCCGCAGCCGGCGCACAGGGTCGAGAGTGCGCCCTCGTAGTCGCGGCGCGTGAAGCCAAGGGCGTTCTTCGGCAACGAGGGGTGCGCGACCTTGGGTTTGGCGAGAAAAGTCATGACAGCCTCCCTTCGACGTCAGCCGCGCTCAGCGATGCATTGCAGTTACGCATGGGCAGCTCCCTTGGGCTGCGCTGCGCCGCGCGGCTGCAGTTCGGCCAGCACGCCCTCCACGATGAAGGCGGACGAAATCGGCAGGCCGTCGTAGTGCAAGAGCGAGCGCAGCTTCGACTTCATCGACCGCGGTCTCGAGCGTCAGGAGCGCGCGCAGCTGCGCATCGCGGTTCTGCTCGACCACGAACAGCAGCTCGTGCGCGGCGAGGAAGCGGTCGACGTCTTCGCTGAAGGGGAAGGCGCGCACGCGCATGTAGTCAAGGCCGACGCCGCGGGTCTTGAGGATGTCGATCGCCTCGTGGATCGCGCCATCGCAGCTGCCGATGGAGACGATGCCGATCTTGCTGCCGGCGGTGGCATCGATCGCTGCGCGCGGCACCAGCTTTTTGGCGCTCGCCCACTTCACCAGCAGCCGGTCGAGCACCTGCTGATATTCGGCCGAATCCTCGGTGTAGGTGCCAAACTGCGTGTGTCCCGAGCCGCGCGTGAAGTAGGCGGCCTTGGGATCCACGCCCGGGAGCGTGCGGTAGGTGATGCCATCACCGTCCTTGTCGACGAAGCGATAGAACTTCTCGAGCTTGAGGATCTCCTCCTTGCTCAGCATCTTGCCGCGATCCGGACGGTAGCTGTCGTCCCACTTCAGATCCCGGCACATCCAGTCGTTCATGCCGATATCGATGTCCGAGAGCACCAGCACCGGGGTCTGCAGGCGCTCGGCCAGATCGAACGCCTGCACCGCCATGTAGAAGCACTCCTCGGGGTTCGCCGGGTACAGGCACACGTGGCGCGTGTCGCCGTGGGAGGCGTAGGCGGCGGCCATGAGGTCGCACTGCTGCGTGCGGGTCGGCATGCCGGTGGACGGGCCGACGCGCTGGATGTCGAAGATCACCGCCGGCACTTCCGCGTAGTACGCGAGTCCCAGGAACTCGTTCATCAGCGAGATGCCGGGACCGGAAGTCGCGGTGAAGGCGCGCGCGCCGTTCCACGATCGCCCCGATCACCATGCCGATGGAGGCGAGCTCGTCCTCGGCCTGGATGAAGGCGAAGTTACGCTTGCCGGTCTCCTTGTCCACGCGCATCCGGTCGCTGAACATCTTGAAGGCATCCATGAGCGAGGTGGACGGCGTGATCGGGTACCAGGCCGCAACCGTGGCGCCGGCGAATACGCAACCGAGGGCGGCCGCCGTGTTGCCGTCGATCATGATGTGGCCGGTGGTCTTGTCCAGCTTGGCGACGTGCAGCGGCAGCGGGCAGGTGAAGTTCGCGCGCGCGTAGTCGTAGCCGAGCTGGATCGCCTTCATGTTGCTGTCGACCAGCTGCGGCTTCTTGGCGTAGGTCTCCGCCAGCAGCTCCCGGATGCGCTCCAGGTCGAGATCGAGGAGCGCCGCCAGCACTCCCGCGTAGCAGATGTTCTTCATCAGGATGCGGGTGCGCACGCCGTTGAAGTTCTCGTTGCACAGGCGCGCCAGCGGCACGCCGAGCACGGTGATGTCCTCGCGCTTCAACAGCGCCGGGGCGCGGCCAGGTGGAGTCGTAGACGAGATAGCCGCCGGGGGCGACTTCCCTGGCATCGCGCGCGTAGGTCTCGGCGTTCATCGCCACCATGATGTCGGTCTGGCCGGCGCGCGCCACATAGCCATCGCGGGTGACGCGGATCTCGTACCAGGTGGGCAGGCCCTGGATGTTGGAGGGGAAGTAGTTCTTGCCCATCACCGGGATGCCGCTGCTGAAGATCGACTTCATGAGCAGCGTGTTGGCGCTCGCGGAGCCGGTGCCGTTGACGGTCGCGATCTTGATGGTGAAATCGTTGACGCGATTGCGGCTGCTTGCAGACATAGATTGCGTGGGTTCGCTTGGCGGCGCCGGCGCTTGAGGCGGCCGGCAGCGTGCGCTTTCAGGCTATCTTGGGCTTCTGCGCCTCGATGGCAACGGCCTCATCTCCCGCGAGCGGCCAGTGCAGCACGGACTTCTGCATGTCCCAGGCCGCGGTCGGGCAGCGCTCGGCGCACAGTCCGCAGTGCACGCACAGGTCCTCGTCCTTCACCATCACGCGTCCGGTCTGCGGCAGCCCGGCCGAGACGTACAGCAGCTGCGTCGAGATTCTTGGCGGGGGCCTTGAGGCGTGCGCGCAGCTCGGCCTCCTCGCCGTTGTGCGGTGATGGTCAGGCAGTCGACCGGGCAGATGTCGAGACAGGCATCGCACTCGATGCAGAGCTTGGCGGTGAACACCGTCTGCACGTCGCAGTTGAGGCAGCGCTGCACTTCCTGCTCGACCTGCGCGGCGGTGAAACCGAGCTCAACTTCGATGTTGAGCTTCTTGAAGCGTTCCTTGAGGGAGACGTGCGGCATCAGACGCCGCTCCACCGGCGTGTAGTCGTTGGCGTAGCTCCACTCGTGCATGCCCATCTTGCGGCTCTGCAGATTCATGCCGGCCGGCAGACGCTCGCTCACCGCCTCGCCCTGGCAGTGACGGTGCATGGAGATGGCCGCCTGGTGGCCGTGCTCGACCGCCCAGATGATGTTCTTGGGTCCGAAGGCGGCGTCGCCCGCCGAAGAACACCCCGCTCGCGTCGACTGGAAAGTGACCTTGATCGACCAGCGGCACGTCCCACTTGTCGAACTCGATGCCGAGGTCGCGCTCGACCCAGGGGAAGGAGTTCTCCTGGCCGATGGCGAGGATCACATCGTCCGCAGGCAGAAACTCCTCGCCGGCGATGCGCTCGGCGAGGATGCGCCCCTGCGCATCGAGCTCGTACTCCATCTGATCGAACAGCATGCCGGCGAGCCTGCCGTTCTCGAGGACGAAGGCCTTCGGGCGCAGCGGTTGATGATGATCTGCGACGCTCTCCTCCTCGGCATCCTCGAGCTCCCAGATCGAGGCCTTGAAGAAGCCGCGCGGCTTGCGCGCCATCACCTTCACGCTCTGCGCACCGAGCCGCAGGCTGGTACGGCAGCAGTCCATCGCCGTGTTGCCGACCCCGATGATCAGCACGCGCTTGCCGATCTTGTCGATGTGGCCGAAGGCGACCGACTTCGAGCCAGGCAATGCCGATATGGATGTTGGCGGCGCCTTCCTGGCGGCCCGGGAGGCTCAGCTCCTTGCCCTTGGGCGCCCCGGAGCCGACGAACACGGCATCGTAGCCGCCCTGCTCCAGCAGCGCGCGCATGCTCTTGACCGGGGTGTTCAGACGCAGGTCCACCCCCATGCCGGTGATCATCGCGATCTCCTCGTTCAGCACCGCGGCGGGCAGGCGGAAGGAGGGAATGTTGGTGCGCATCAGGCCGCCGGGCTCGCCGAACTGCTCGAAGATCGTGACCTCGTAGCCCAGCGGCATGAGATCGTTTGCCACCGTGAGCGAGGCGCAGCCGGCCCCGATGAGCGCCACCTTCTTACCGTTCTTCACCCGCGGGATCTTGGGCAGCCGCCCGGAGACATCGTCGCGGTGATCGGCCGCGACACGCTTCAGGCGGCAGATCGCCACCGGCTTCGCCTCGATGCGGCCGCGCCGGCAGGCCGGCTCGCACGGGCGGTCGCACACGCGCCCCAGGATCCCGGGGAACACGTTGGACTCACGGTTCACCATGTAGGCGTCGGTGAAGCGGCCCTGCGCGATCAGTCGAATGTATTCCGGGACATCGGTGTGGGCCGGGCAGGCCCACTGGCAATCCACAACTCGATGGTAGTAGTCGGGGTGCGAGGTATCGGTGGGTTCCATTCACTGCTCGGGCGCGGTGCGCGCCCAAAGCCCTCGTGGGCAAAAAAGGGATCGTGAGTATAGAGGCGTGCGCGTCAATTTCATCGTCGGCTGCGGCGAGGGTATACCGTCCGCGAGGGCCGGCTTGACATATGTTGCACCGCAGCAAGCAATGCGTCCAGCCCCGCCGCCTATACTCCTGCGCCCATGAGCGACCCTTTGGCGACCCAGATCCGCCTGCGGCGCGTCTCGCGCCTGCTGGAAGTGAGCTTCAGCGACGGTAGCCGCTACGAGCTGCCCTTCCAGTACCTGCGCGTGTACTCCCCGTCCGCCGAGGTCAAGGGCCACGGGCCCGGGCAGGAGGTGCTGGTGCTCGGCAAGCAGGACGTGCGGCATCGTGGCGGTTGAACCGGTAGGCCAGTACGCCGTCAAACTGGTATTCGACGACGGCCACGACACCGGCCTCTACACCTGGAAGTACCTGGCCGAGCTCGGCCGCGAGCAGGGGGCGAACTGGGCCCGCTACCTCGAGCGCTGCGCGGCGGCAGCGCCGCGGCCAAGTGCGCGGCCCTAAATGGAACGGGCCGGACATCGCTGCCCGGCCCGCTTATCACAAGACCCCCTTAACCGCGGCGATTCTGCGCGCCGCGCGCACGCAAATGCAACCGGGAATGAGGCGCCCGGGTCCGCGCCGCACGCCCGATGCGTAGAATGCGTCTGAATCTCCTCTAAACCGCCACCGTGAAATGACAGACGAGCGCTCCACCGATTTCGGCTTCCAGCGCGTGCCGCGCGCGGACAAGGCGCGCCGCGTGCGCGGCGTGTTCGACTCCGTGGCCGGCAATTACGATCTGATGAACGACCTGATGTCCGGCGGCACGCACCGGCTGTGGAAGCGCTTCACGCTGGGCCTTGCCAACCTGCGGGCCGGTCAGCGGGCGCTGGACGTGGCCGGTGGCACCGGCGATCTCGCCACCGGACTCGCGCGACAGGTCGGGGCACAGGGCCTGGTGGTGCTCACCGACATCAATGCGGCGATGCTCGCGCGCGGGCGCGACCGGCTGATCGATGCCGGCTGCATCGGCAACGTGCGCTACGTGCAGGCCAACGCCGAACGCCTGCCCTTCCCGGATGGCAGTTTCGACTGCATCACCATCGGCTTCGGCCTGCGCAACGTCACCGACAAGGCGGCCGCGCTGAGCTCCATGCGCCGCGCGCTCAAACCGGGCGGGCAGCTGCTGGTGCTGGAGTTCTCGCACCCGAAGGCCCCGGGATTGAAGCCGCTCTACGAGGCCTACTCGTTCCGCGTGCTGCCGTTCATCGGTCGCTGGGTCGCCGGCGATGAGGCGAGCTACCGCTACCTCGCCGAATCCATCCGCATGCACCCGGACCAGGAGACGCTGCTGGGCATGATGCAGGCCGCAGGACTCGAGGGCTGTCGCTACCACAACCTGAGCGGCGGCATCGTCGCCGTGCACCGCGGTTATCGCTACTGAACGCGCCGGCCATGCTCACCGCGACCCTGGAGAATCTCCTCAACCGCGGTCTGCCGCGCTCACCGCGTGCCCGGGTGCTGTGCGCGGAACTCGCCGGCCGCAGTCTCGCGCTGGAGGTGCGCGAGCTGCGCGCGGCTGCGCATCAGCTCCAACGGCGCGACGCTCGAGCTGCGGCGCGATGCGGCGCCGGCGGATGCGACGCTCAGCGGCTCGCCCTTGAGCATCCTCGGCCTGCTCGGTGGCGCGCCGCAGGCGCGCCTGCAGCGCGGCGAGGTGCAGATGGGCGGGGACACCGAACTGGCGCAGAAATTCCACGAGCTGCTCGGGCTCATCAAGCCCGACGCGGAGGAAGAACTGGCGGGGCTCATCGGGGATGTGCCGGCGCATCAGCTCGCACGCCTGGCGCGTGCCGGACTGAATTTCGTGCGCCGCGCGGCCGACACCGGCGTCATGAACGCCGCCGAGTACCTGGGCCACGAGCGCGCCGACCTCGTGCCGCGCGCCGAAGGCGAGCAGTTCCTGCGCGGCGTGGACGCGGTGCGCGAGGGCGTGGATCGCGCTGCGGCGCGTCTTGAGAATGCTGGCGCGGCGGCGCGGCACACCGTGAAGCTGCGGGTGGTGATGCGGCTGCTGGAGATCCAGCGCGTGCTGCTTAAGCACGGCCTGGACGACTATCGTGCGCGCGACGCACCTGTACCGCCCGCTGCGCTTCATCTTCTTTCTGTCCCCGGGCATCTGGTTCGAGCGGCGCCGCGACGCGAGCCGCGGCGAGCGACTGCGCCTGGCGCTCGAGGAGCTCGGGCCGATCTTCGTAAAGTTCGGCCAGGCGGTCTCCACGCGCCGCGACCTGCTGCCCACCGACATCGCCGATGAGCTGGCGAAGCTGCAGGACCGCGTGCCGCCCTTCCCGGGCAGCGAAGCGCGGCGGCTCGATCGAGGCCGACTACGGCAAGACCGCGTCACCGAGGTGTTCGCCGAGTTCGACGAAACCCCGCTCGCGGCCGCCTCCATCGCCCAGGTGCACGCGGCGCGCCTGCACGGCGGCGAGGAGGTGGTGGTCAAGGTGCTGCGCCCGGGCATGCACGCGGTGATCGAGCGGGACCTGGAGGTGCTGCAGGCGCTGGCGCAGCTCGCGCAGCGCTACTGGCTCGCAGGGCGCGCGCCTGCGCCCGCGCGAGATCGTGGACGAATACCAGAAGACCATCCTCGATGAGCTCGACCTGATGCGCGAGGCGGCCAATGCCTCGCAGCTGAAGCGCAACTTCGCCGGCTCGGACCTTCTGTACGTGCCGGAGGTCTACTGGGACTACTGCCGCACCGACATCATGGTGATGGAGCGCATCCATGGCGTGCCGATCAGCGACCTGGCGCGCCTCAAGGCCGCCGGCACCGATATCCGCGCGGCTCGCCGAGAACGGCGTGCGCATCTTCTTCACCCAGGTGTTCCGCCACAACTTCTTCCACGCCGACATGCATCCGGGCAACATCTTCGTGCTGATCGATGACCCGGCGCAGCCGCGCTACGCGGCGATCGACTTCGGCATCGTCGGCACGCTCGACCCGCGTGACCAGCACTACCTGGCGGAGAATTTTCTCGCGGTCTTCGACCGCGACTACCGGCGCGTGGCGCAGCTGCACGTGGAGTCAGGCTGGGTGCCCCCGGACACGCGCATCGATGAGATGGAGTCCGCGGTGCGCACCGTGTGCGAGCCGATCTTCGACCGCCCGCTGAAGGACATCTCCTTCGGGCGCATCCTGCTGCGACTGTTCGAGATCTCGCGCCGCTTCAACATGCAGATCCAGCCGCAGCTGGTCCTGCTGCAGAAGACGCTGCTCAACATCGAGGGCCTGGGGCGCGACCTGTACCCGGATCTGGACATCTGGAACACCGCGAGCCCGATCCTGCGCGAATGGATGCGCGAGCGCACCAGCGTGCGGGGCCTGCTGCGCGCGATCCTGCCCAGGCCCCCGAGCTCATGACGGCGGCGCGCTCGCTGCCGCGCGTGCTGCAGCGGCTGCTGCGCGCACCGGCGGCCGCCGACGTGCCGCCGCGTCGCTCGAGCTGCGTGCGCTGCGCGAGGAGCTCAAGCGCGGCGAGCGCCGCCGCGATGCGCTCACGCTCGGCGCGCTGCTGATGCTCGCGGGGCTGGTGTGGCTCGCGCTGCCGCGCGGGCACGAGTGGCTCGGCTGGACGCTGCTGGCGGCCGGCGCGGCCAAGCTCCTCTACGGACTGTGGAAATAAGTGCAGCGCTCGCTCACGCGAGGGCTCGATACCGCAGGTCCTGTTCAAATTCTCCCTGCCGATCCTGTTCGCCAACATCCTGCAGTCGCTGAACGGCTCGGTGAACTCGATCTGGGTCGGCCGTTTCCTGGGCGAGGCGGCCGCTCACGGCCACCTCCAACGCCAATACCGTCATGTTCCTGCTGATCGGCGCGGCCTTCGGCGTGGCGCTCGCCGCGACCATCCTCATAGGCCAGAACATCGGCGCCAACAACCTCGACGAAACCAAGCGCGTGGTGGGCACGCAGCGCCACCTTCTTCGTCGGCATCTCGGTGGTGATGGCGATCACCGGGCTGGTGTTCTGTCGTCCGCTCTTGCTCGCGATGCACACCCCGCCCGACTCGGTGGAGCTGGCGGTGGCCTACATGCGGGTGATTTTCCTGGCGCTGCCGTTCCTCTACATCTATGCCTTCGTCATGGCGGTGCTGCGCGGCGCCGGGGACTCCAAGACGCCCTTCTACTTCATGCTGCTGTCGGTCGCCATCGACATCGCCCTGAATCCGGTGCTCATCTTCGGCTTCGGTCCCATCCCGCGCCTGGGGATCGCCGGCTCCGCGCTCGCCACTTTCGTGGCGCAGGCGGTGAGCCTCACGGCCCTGATCAGCCACCTCTACCGGCGCCGCCATGTGCTGGCGCTGCACCAGGACGAGCTCGCCTACCTGCGCCCCGACTGGACCATCATCGGCGTGCTCATCAGGAAGGGCATTCCGATGAGCGCCCAGATGCTGGTGGTTTCCTTGAGCGCGGTGCTCATGATCACGCTCGTCAACCGCTTCGGCGTCGATACCACGGCGGCTTTCGGTGCGGCGCTGCAGATCTGGAACTACATCCAGATGCCGGCATTCGCAGTCGGCGATGGGCATCTCGGCGATGAGCGCGCAGAACGTCGGTGCCGGCAAGTGGGACCGCGTCACCCGCATTGCCGGCGTCGGCGTGCTGTACAGCGTGCTGCTCACCGGTTCGATCGTGCTCTTGATCGAACTGTTCGATCAGCACATCTTCGGGCTGTTCCTGCCGGCGGCCTCCAATGCGCTGCACATCGCCTCGCACATGAATCGCATCGTCACCGGCTCATTCATCTTCTTTGGCATCTCGGTGGCGCTGTTTGGCGTGGTGCGCGCCACCGGAGCTGTGATCGCACCGCTGGTGGTGCTGACGGTGTCGCTGCTCGTGGTGCGCTTCCCGCTCGCCGAGCTGTTCCTCGATCGCTTCCAGGCGGATGCGATCTGGTGGAGTTTCCCGATCTCCTCGGTGCTGTCCGCGCTCTTGGCGTTTCTCTACTACAAGTTCGGCGGCTGGCGGCGCGCGCACCTGCTTCCGCTGACCACTTAGGGCGTCGTTCAAGTCCGGGGCCGGCTCTGCTCGGTCTGCAACTCCTTAAAGCTCGAGGACGAGCTGCCCGCGGGACAAGAGAGGCCCTACGGCGTCAGGGACTACCCGCACTGGCGGCCATGGTCAGATGCCCTCGAGGCTGAACTTACGATGCGCAAACTTCCATTCGACCCCGTGCCCTGGTAACGGCACGCGGCATCGGCAAACGACTTTCAAATCACGCCAATGATGCGCTGCGCGATGTGAAGCCATGTCGGCGTTCCCGCAATCCATTCGGTGGCGGCCTGCATCGTGATCACGATCAGCGTGCCGTACGCGAAAGCCGGATGCAGGCGGCGATGCTTCAGCGTGTCGTAAGCAACGATAGCCAGTAAGATCACATCATTGGTTGCGTGAATCCTGAAGACACTGTCCAGATATTGAATGGGCAGCCGACTGGTGCCCGCTTCCATGGCGA
Source organism: uncultured Pseudomonadota bacterium (assembly GCA_963743625.1). Classification (GTDB taxonomy): domain Bacteria; phylum Pseudomonadota; class Gammaproteobacteria; order Steroidobacterales; family Steroidobacteraceae; genus 13-2-20CM-66-19. The sequence goes on from CAVUQM010000008.1 coordinate 34,494, forward strand.
CCAGGGTGGCCACGAGCATCAGTCTCTTGTGATAATCCGGCCGTCTCCGAAGCAGCAGCGCCGCGCCTGCCAGACCTAAGAAGGTGATCAGAAATCCGAGCACGGACGCCAGCGCGGGCTGCGCAGGTCCGGGCATATGGTCGCCCCCGAGCCGGGCGGCGACGAGCACCATCGGAATGCCGACCATTGCAATTACTAACAGCAGCGCTGCGCCAAACTGTCCGAGGCGCCGGTGCCACTGGATGTGACCTCGCGCAACGAGAGTGACCTGCGTGACGAACAACGCGATCCATCCCGTCATCAGCAGTCCGTGCGTCCACACGAGAGACGTGAGCGGCTCCTGACCAGGAAAGAGCGGCCTGGAAGAAATATGTCTTCGCAAACCCCGCGACCACAATGGCAATGACCACAGCCGCTCCGGCCAGGAACGTCTCTCGATCTGTGGTCGCGTAACGGCGGACTGGGGGTCCCGTGGATGCGGAAGTCGGGGGTGGCCTTGATGGCGCGGCCGGCAGCTTGGTGAGTGTGCCTTGTTAGTCGACTGAAAAACCATAGTTCGGCAGCGCGAGCTAAACGCATGAGGGCTTGATGCCGACCCAGCGAGACGCGCGCAAGAACTCAACGTGCTGCGCAGCACCATCAGAAGAATTCGCCGCACGTAGCCCCCGGGCGTACATTGGCGTCAGCTCAAAAAACGGGGGAGAGCTGAATGAATAAGTTCACAAAGCTGGCCATCCTGGCGGTGAGTTTTGCTGTGCTGGCGGCGTGCGCCAAGAGTGCACCGCCGGCAACGGCGGCGGCAGCGGATGAGAGCGCGATCAGGGCCGTCAACATTGCGTGGAACAAGGCCTACAACGCCGGCGATGGTGCAGCCGTAGCCGCGCTTTACGCAGACGATGCGGTGCTCAGCGCTCCGGGTACGCCAATGGTGAGGGGCAAAGTTGCGATCACGGAGTACTACGTGAAGGACGCCGCGGGGTTCGCGACTACCGGTTTCACCGTCGCGGACGATCCGGTAGGCGAGCTCGGACAATCTGGTGATCTCGCATGGCAGTCGGGAACCTACAAGAACACTGACAAGTCGGGCGCAACCGTAGATGCGGGGAAGTTCCTCACGGTGTTTCAGCGCAAGGACGGGAAGTGGGTAATCATCCGCGATACCTGGAATTCGGACACCGCGCCCGCTACTCATGTCGCGTCGGCTCCGTCTCAATAAATCCGGCAGGTCGAGATCTCGAGTTTCTCCGGCCGCCGGCCGCGATGAGATTGGCAATTACCTAGTCCGTGCTCCTCGCCGGCTGCGTAACGACTTCCCAGGTCGTTCCAGCCGGCAAGGTAATGCTCGCTGGGCAGTACTTTCCAATACCTCGCGTGGGAACCTCGCGAAGTGTTCGCCGGGTTGCTGTCGGCTTTTGCCCCAGCGCGATCTAGTGCGGCTCATACAAGTCCGCGGCAGGGGTAGTGCCGCGGATGCGATGTTTCGAGCTCAAGCGCTAGGAAGGGTTGGTGCCGCAGGTGTTGCCACGCAAGTCACTTACAAGTCTCTGTGAGGGCCCGGAAACGGCGTGTGAACATCGAGGGCCACCGGCTACTGCAAAGCATAAGAGTACGCTCGCCGCCTTCTGCTGATGGTACTAATCTGGGAAGCCGATCCCAGACGACTGTGAGGGATTTGGTCGTGAAGGAACGCACCACCTACTCCGCCAACGTTCCGCTGCTTGTCCGACGGGTAAAGCTGGAAGCCGCACCACCGGAAACCGCCACCGTCAGCGGGATAGAAGTGCGCGAAGAGCAGTGGTGCACGGTCACCGCGCAACACGTCTACAAAATGCGCTGTGAGTGTGGCCGCTCGTGGTTCGAGCTTGAACTCCCGAAGTTCGTGAAGTGCCCTGCCTGTCATCAGCTCGGTCTCGTTTCTCACCTGGGCACGCCCTACGCCACATGAGATAGAGCAAGCCGCTCAGATCACCTGGGGAACGGCCTTCCGGTCCACGGATCGCGCTCCCTATCGGTCTTCTTCTCCTCTCCCGAATTGCGTATTCGAACGCGTGCTGCGCCGGCGCACAATCTGCGCCCGTTTTTTGCGCGCACCGGAGAGTTCTTGATGCAAACCCGTCAGCTGGGCCGCAATGGCCCGAGCGTCTCGGCCTTGGGTCTGGGCTGCATGGGCATGAGCGAGTTCTACGGCGCACACGATGACACCGAGTCGCTCGCGACCTTGAAGCATGCCCTCGACCTCGGCGTGAATTTCCTCGACACCGCGGATGCGTACGGTCCTTATACCAACGAGGAGCTCGTGGGGCGCGCGCTGCGCGGTCGGCGCCAGGACGCCTTTCTCGCCACCAAGTTCGGCTTCGTGCGCGACCCGGCCAACCCCAATGCGCGCGCCCTCAACGGCAGCGCCTGCGTAGGTGCAGCGGGCCTGCGAAGCGAGCCTCAGGCGCCTCGCCGTCGAGCAGATCGATCTGTACTACCTGCATCGCGTTGACCCGCAGGTGCCGGTCGAGGAGACCGTCGGTGCCATGGCGCAGCTGGTGAAGAGCGGCAAGGTGCGCTACCTGGGACTGTCAGAGGTGTCGCCCGAGACGCTCGAGCGCGCCCACCGGGTGCACCCGATCACCGCGCTGCAGAGCGAGTACTCGCTGTGGAGCCGCGAGCCGCAGGAGGGCGTGCTCAGCGCCTGCGAGCGGCTCGGCGTGGGCTTTGTTGCCTACAGCCCGCTCGGGCGCGGCTTCCTCACCGGTGCCCTGAAGCGGTCGGAGGACTTCGCGCCCGATGACTACCGGCGCATGAGCCCGCGCTTCCAGGGCGAGAACTTCACGCGCAACCTGATGCTGGTCGAGAAAGTGAAGACGCTCGCCAACGACAAGGGCTGCACGCCCGCGCAGCTGGCGCTCGCCTGGGTGCTGGCGCAGGACCCGCACGCGGTGCCGATCCCGGGCACGCGCCGCATCCGCAACCTCGATGAGAACCTCGGCGCACTCAGGGTACAGCTCACTGCCGTGGATTTGGACACGATCGAGGCGGTGTTCCCGGCGGGCGTCACCGCCGGTGCGCGCTACCCGGAAACCATGATGCGGCTGCTGCAGGGCTGAAAGCGCGACACAGCCGCCGCGGGCGCCACGCTCAGCCGGCGGCGGATTTCGGTTCGATCCACAGTGCCCGCGCGCGCCCGCACAGCTCCCCCTTGCCGTCGAAGAGCGCGGTGCCGGCTTCGTGCTTGCGGCCGCTGGGCGCTCGAGCTGCCAGCCGATGAGCGTGCAGGATTCCCCGACGTGCACCAGGCGATCGACGTGCGCGGTGAATTCGGCGAGCAGCATCATGCGGTCATCGGGCGCGACGGCGTAATACCCCGGACAGTCGAGCGCCGCGGACATGAATTCGGCGCGCACCTTGCCGTCGCCGCGATCGAGCGAGGCATCGGGCACCCAGGGCGCCGCCACGAGACCGAGTTCGGGGAGCGGTCCGGCGAATATGCGCATGCCGTCGCCGCGCGCCCGCGCCGTGCCGCACACGAAGCAGCTCGGGAAAGCGGTGATAGCGAAAGCCCGCATAGCGGCGCGAGGCCTCCACCGCCTCCAGGTAATGCGGGCGGCGCGGCGGTCTCGAGGCTGAGGCGCTGCGGGCCGCGCTTCCCCGATGAGCTCCTGCGCGCTGCGCACTTCGAGCCCGCCGTCGGCGGCTGCGCGTCACCGCAAAGGGCGTGTCGAGCGGCGGCGGCTTGCGCAGCCGCACGGTGACGGTGCGCGCCGCGAGCGTCGCCACGCTGCCTGAGAAATAGCCGCCATTGGCAGAGGTTGGCGGTCCGCAGAAGCGCGCCGCGATGGTCAGCGTTCCATCGCTAAGCTCGCGTGCCGCGCAGCGCGCGCAGCCACGCCTGCGGATCCTCGCCGCGCTCGAGCACCTCCACCAGCGCCGAGCCCACCACCACGCCGTCCACGTGACCGCGCAGGCGCTCCACCTGCTCGCGGCTGCGGATGCCGAAGCCGGCGCACACCGGCACCGGGGCAAGTGCGCGTACCGCGTCCAGGTAGTGCACCACCTCCTCGGGCACCGCGACGTTCTTGCCGGTGGTGCCGGTCATGGTGACCGCGTACACGAAGCCCTCGCTGCCCGCGCACAGCTGCCGCAGACGCTCGGGGCCGGTGACCGGGGTCACCATCTGCACCAGCGCCAGGCCCTGCGCGCCGAGCGCGGCGCGCAGCTCGCTGCTCTCATCGAGCGGCAGGTCCGGCACGATGAACCCGGCAACGCCGGCGGCTGCGGCGTGCGCCGCAAGCGCTGGCCCGAAGGCGAGCAGCGGGTTCAGGTAGCTCATGAGCAGCAGCGGCGCGGGCAGCGTCGCCGATCGCGCTCAGCTCTGCAGGATCCACGCAGGCTCACGCCCTGCGCCAGCGCTGCGAGACTGGCGCGCTGGATGGTGACGCCGTCGGCCATCGGGTCGGTGAACGGCACGCCGATCTCGACCACGTCGGCCGCGGCCGCCAGCGCGCGCACGTGCTCGCGGAAGCTCGCGCGCGCGGGAAGCCGGCAGTCAGGTAGGCCACCAGGGCCGGCTCGCCGCTTGCCGCGGCGGTGCGGATGCGCTGGCTGATGCGCGCGCGTCGGGCTCATCGCGCCTCCGTCCAGGAGGGTCGCAGCAGGGTCGGCATGTCCTTGTCGCCGCGGCCGGAGAGGCACACGAGGATCGTGCCGCCCGGATGCGCGCGCGCCCAGCGCTCCGCGCCGGCGAGTGCGTGCGCGCTCTCGATGGCCGGCAGGATGCCCTCGGTCTCACTCAGCATCCGCACCGCGCGAGCGCTTCTGCATCGCTCGCCGTGGTGTAGCGACCCGACCGACGGCGGCGAGCAGGGCGTGCTCGGGGCCGACGCTCGGATAGTCCAGCCCGCCGACACCGAGTGAGTCTCCTGGATCTGCCCGTCCGCATCCTGCAGCAGCATCGAGTAGGTGCCGTGCAGCACTCCCGGGCGGCCGTAGGCCACCGTGGCGGCGTTCTCGCCGAGCCGCGGCACCGCGGCCGCCGGCCTCGACGCCAATGATCTCCACCGCGGCATCGGGCACGAACGCATGGAAGGCGCCGATGGAGTTCGAGCCCCCGCCGACGCAGGCGATGACCGCATCCGGCAGGGCGCCGCTCGCGGCGAGGATCTGCTCGCGCGCCTCGCGGCCGATTACGGCCTGCAGCTCGCGCACCAGATAAGGATAGGGGTGCGGCCCGACCGCCGAGCCGATGAGGTAGTAGGTATCCAAAGGATCCGCCACCCAGTCACGCAGCGCCTCATCGATCGCGGCCCGCAGTGTCTGGTCGCCGGAGGTCACCGGCACCACCTTGGCCCCGAGCAGACGCATGCGGCCGACGTTGGGCGCCTGGCGCTCCATGTCGATCTCGCCCATGTAGACCGTGCACGGCAGACCCAGGCGCGCGCAGGCGGCGGCACTGGCGACACCGTGCTGGCCGGCGCCGGTCTCGGCGACGATGCGCTTCGCGCCCAGACGCTGCGCGAGCAATGCCTGGCCGATGGCGTTGTTGATCTTGTGGGCGCCCGTGTGCGCCAGGTCCTCGCGCTTCAGCCACACGTTCGCGCCCCAGCGCGCCGATAGCCGCGCGGCGAAGGTCAGCGCCGTCGGACGCCCCACCCAGCTGTTGAGCTGCCCGGTGAGCTCGGTGCGGAAGTCCGGCGCGTGCAGGTGCTCGCGCACGCCGCTCGACAGGCGCTCGAGAGCCGGGATCAGCGTCTCGGGTACGTAGCGGCCACCGAACGGACCAAAGCGGCCGCGCTCATCGGGCAGGTGACCGGCGATCAGCTCGGCCAGCAGACGCGCAGTGATCCGGTGGAAGCTGCAGCTGCATTCATGGGAATTCCTCGAAATCCGTCTAGGCCGTGTCCGCGCCGCGCGCGGCGCGTCACGAAATTCTCGATCGCCGCCGGGCTCTTCACGCCCGGCCTTGCCTCCACCCCGCTCGAGACGTCCACGCCGAAGGGCTGCACCGCGGCGATCGCTGCGGCGACGTTGCTGGCCTTGAGGCCCCCGGCGAGCACCAGCTGCGTGCGCCGTGCGAGCGCCCGCGCGGCCGGCCAGTCGGCCAGCACCCCGCTGCCGCTGCGCGCCCCCTCAAAGAGGATGCGCGCGGGCAGCGACGATCCGCGCGCCCCCGCGCGCACCACCGGCAGCAGTTCCAGCGCCGCCGGCAGGTGCAGCGCTTTGAGCTCCTCGGCATCCCCCTGCAGCACGTCGGGCCTGAACACGCTCAGCACCTCATCCACCAGCGCCTGGCTCGGCTGGCGCACGACCGCCACGCAGCGTGCCCGCGCGCGCGCCGGCCGGGCAAGCTCGGCGGCCTGCGCCGCCGTGACGCGGCGCACGGATTCGGTGAACACGAACCCGAGTGCATCGACCCCAAGCGCGAGTGCCGCCGTCACTGCGGCAGCGCTGCTGAGCCCGCAGATCTTGATCCACATCTAGCGCTCCCGTGCCGCCTGGCGGCCGGCGGCGAGCAGTTCGGCGCACAGTGCCCCGGGATCTGCGCCCTGCATCAGGGCACTCCCCACGAGCGCGAGCTGGTAGTGGGCACCGGCCACCGCACGGGCGTCGGCGCTCGTCGTGACCCCGCTCTCGGCGACCCGCGGTACCAGCTGCGGCAGGCGCGGCGCCAGCTGCAGCAGGCGCTGCGGCACGACCTTAAGCGTGGTGAGGTCGCGGCAGTTCAGTCCCGCGAGCAGCTGCGCCCCGGGCGCGGCTGTCTGGATGAGTTCGTCCATGAGCTCCAGGTCCGCCTCATCGAAGCCCTCGAGCAGCACGAACATGCCCTGTGCGCGCGCACACTCCAGCAGCGCCTCGATCTGCGCGCGCATCAGCATGCGCAGGATCACCAGCACGCCGGCGGCGCCGGCGAGGCGCGCCTCGAGCACCTGGTAGGGATCGACCAGGAAGTCCTTGCGCATAGCCGGCACGGCGAGCGGGGTGAGCACCTCGACCGCGCGTTCCAGGTGCGCAAGCGCGCCATCGAAGCGCTCGGGCTCCGTCAGCACCGAGACCGCGGCAGCGCCCCCGCGTGCATAAGCCGCGACGCGCGCGCCAATGTCATCCGCGCCGGCGCGCAGCTGACCCGGGCCGGGGAGCGCAGCTTCAGCTCCGCAATCAGATCGAATCCGCGCTGTGCAGATGCAGCCGCGGCGGCCGCGGCAGCGCTCGCACCGCGCCCTCGAGCAGCGTCGCGCTGCGCACGCGCTGCGCCGCGCGCAGCCGCTCAGTGCTGGCGCGCGCCATCTGCTCGAGGAACCCGCCGCTCACGCCGCCGACCCCGCAGCGGCCGGATGACGGGCGAGCGCCTCAAGCAGGCGCGCGGCGGAGCCGCTCTCGATCGCCGCCGCCGCGCGTGCCATACCGGCCGGTGCGCTGTGCACTTCGCCTGCGACCTCGAGCGCCAGCGCGGTCCCGAGCAGCAGGCAATCACGGTGGGCACCATGCGCCTCGCCGCGCAGTACCGCGCGGATGGCCGCGGCGTTGTGCCGGGCATCGCCGCCGGCGAGATCCGCGGCCGCGCAGCGCGTCAGTCCATACGCTTCGGGCGTGCGCACGCTGTCGCGTAACCTCACCGGGACGCACGTCGAACACGGTGAACGGCCCGATCGGTGTGGGCTCGTCCCAGCCGGCGGCGCCGTGCACGACGAAAGTGCGCTCGATCGGCAGGCCTGGAAAGTGTGCGCGATCAGGCGTGCGACGTCCAAGCTGTAGGCGCCCACCAGGTGCAGCGGCGGCTGCGCCGGGTTGACGAGGGGCCCGAGGATGTTGAACACGGTGCGCACGCCGAGCGCGGCGCGGATCGGGGTGATCGCCCGGGTCGCCGGGTGATAGTGCGGCGCGAACAGGAACGTGAAGCCGGTGGCGGCGAGGCAGGCAGCCGCTGCCGCCTCCTCCAGCGGTACCGGCAGGCCGAGTTCCTCGAGCACATCGGCGCTGCCACAGCGGCTCGAGACCGAGCGGTTGCCGTGCTTCACGACCGGCACGCCGCAGGCAGCGGTGAGCAGCGCGGTGCCGGTGGAGATGTTGAGACTCCCCGAGGCATCCCCGCCGGTACCGACGATGTCGATGGCGCGCAGGCCCGCCGGCAGCGGCGGCCGGCGCGCGAGCCGGCGCATCGCCTGCGCGAAACCGCGCGCCTCATCCGCCACCACGCCCTTGGCGGCAAGGGCGCTGAGCAGCGCACCTGCCAGCGCCGGCGGCAGCTGCGGGTCGGTGAGCTGCGTCAGCAGCTCCTCCGCCTGCGCCTGACTCAGGTCGCGCCGCTCGATGAGCTGCAGCAGAAAGTCACGCGGAAGCGGCACGGTTCGCTCCGCTGGGCGGGCTGGCTGCGTTCGCCGGCGGACAGCTTCAGGAAGTTGTCCAGGAGGCGCGGACCCTGCGGGGTGAGGATGCTCTCGGGATGGAACTGCACGCCCTCGACGGTCAGCACGCGATGCCGCACCCCCATGATTTCGTCCTGCGCCGTGCGCGCGCTGATCTCCAGCTGCGCGGGCAGGCTCTCGGGGGCGGCGATGAGGGAGTGGTAGCGCCCGACCTCGCAGGGCTCGGGCAGGCCCGCGAACACGGTGCGGCCGTCGTGGTGTACCTGCGAGGTCTTGCCGTGCATCAGCCGCGCCGCGCGCACCACCTTGCCGCCGAACACCTCGACGATCGACTGGTGGCCGAGGCACACCCCGAGCACGGGGATGCGGCCGGCGAAGGTGCGGATCATGTCCATCGAGACGCCGGCGTCGTACGGCGTGCCCGGCCCCGGGGAGATGCACAGGTGCGAGGGCGCGAGCTGGAGGGCCGCGGCGGGGGTGAGCGCATCGTTGCGGTAGACACTCACCTCGGCGCCGAGCACGAGGAACGCCTGCACCAGGTTGTAGGTGAAGGAATCGTAGTTGTCGATCAAGAGCAGGCGCGGCGTCACAGGCCCTCCTGTGCCAGCTCGAGCGCGCGCGCCATGGCCGCGCTCTTGGCCAGCACCTCTTCATGTTCGGTCTGCGGCACGCTGTCGGCAACGATGCCGGCGCCGGCCTGGAAGCTGTACTCATCGCCACGGAACACCAGCGTGCGGATGGTGATGGCATGGTCCATGTCACCGCGGGCGCCGAAGTAGCCGACGGTGCCACCGTACAACCCGCGGCTCACCGGCTCCAGTTCGTCGATGATCTGCATGGCGCGTACCTTCGGCGCCCCTACCAGGGTGCCGGCCGGGAACGCGGCCGCGAACAGGTCGAAGGCATCCCGGCCCGGCGCGAGCTCGCCGCGCACGCCGCTCACCATATGCATGACGTGGCTGTAGCGTTCGATGGAACGGTACGGGTCGACGTGCACGCTGCCGGCCCGCGCGACGCGCCCCAGATCGTTGCGCGCCAGGTCCACCAGCATGACGTGCTCGGCGTTTTCCTTGGGGTCGGCCAGCAGTTCCTGGGCGCGCGCGGCATCGAGCTCGGCCGTGGCCGCCCGCGGGCGGGTGCCGGCGATGGGGCGCAGCTGCGCCGCGCGTCCGTTGAGCTTTACGAGCGCCTCGGGCGATGAGCCCACCACGTGCACCTCGCCCAGGCGGCAGTAATACATATAAGGAGAGGGGTTGATGAGGCGCAGCGCGCGGTAGGCCTGGAAGGGATCGAGTTCATGGCGTCCGGAGAAGCGGCTGGAGAGCACCAGCTGGTAGACATCCCCCGCGGCAATGTACTGCTGCGTACGGCTGACGGCCGCCAGGTAATCCGCACGCGGGAAGGCGGTGTCCGGGGGGGAGTAACGCCCCGCGCGCTGCCCGTTCGGCAGCGCCCCGCGCAGGGCACGCACCACCTCGCCCCGCAGCGCGCGGCGCTCGTCGTCGGCGCCGGCGTGCACCAGTGCGATGCCGCGCGTGAGGTGATCGAACACCAGCACCGAGCGCGGCGCCGCGTAGTGCAATACCGGCACCGCGCTTGGCGGCTGCGCCCGGGCCGGCAGGCGCTCGAAATAGCGCACTACGTCGTAGGCGCAGTAGCCGACGAGGCCCCCCGCCAGCGGCACGCCGGAGATGTCCGGCTCGGGCTGCGGCGCTGCCGCGAGAGCTGCCCGCAGCGCCCCCAGGAGTTGCGCGCCACTGGCAGGCACGGCCTGCAGCGCGCCCCCCACCGTCAGCCCTGCCGCATCAAGGCGCACCTCGAGAGCCTCACCGAAACCGATGAACGAGTAGCGCCCGAGACGCTCCCCGCCCTCGACGCTCTCCAGCAGAAAGCGCGGGGCGAAGGACGCCAGCTTCATGAACGCCGACACCGGCGTATCCAGGTCACCGGCGATGTCGAATAGCGGTTGCAACGATAGACTCCCGTTTCGCCCAGGCAACAAAAAACCCATCCCGGTTATCCGGAGATGGGTTTTCAGGTATTCGTCAGGTACTAAATTCGCAGCAAACAGCTAACCGTCGGCCCACTCCGTTATGACGGACGCCACCACCAAAGACGCGCAATGCTTGAGGTCTGCTGACACATGCCGCCCGAGTATCGCCGTGGAACGCACGGCACGTCAAGAACTCGCGCCGGCGTTCCTAGAGCCTCATGCCGCCGGCTTGATGTTGGCGTTGAGACGGAAAAGATTGGCCGGATCGTAGCGCTTTTTCAGGGTGGCGAGGCGCGCGTAGTTGTCGCCATAGGCCGCATGCACGCGTGCGTCGCGATCGTCGGTGTTGGCCAGGTTGATGTAATTGCCGCGCGTCAGCGGCTCGATGGATGCCCAGCCGTGGCGCACCGCTTGCGCGTTGCGCTCGGCATCCTCGCCCGGCACTTTCCAGGCGCCGGCGACGCCGAGGTTGTGGCTGGCGCCGCGCCCGAAGTAGGCGGTGTCCTGTGGGGCCACGCGGCTGATGGCGCCGCCCTGATGCTGCAGCCATATGGCGACCAGCAGCGTCGGTGGCACCTCCTCGATGAAGCCGACGATGGCATCGATCAGCTGCGGGGTGAGACCGAAGATCAGTCCGCCCTTGACGTAGGAGCCGAAGCGGCTGAATCCCGGTGTGTCCGCGCTCCCCTGCAGCGTGATGTAGGTCGCCGGCCCCAGGCGGTCTGCCAGGGGTTTGCCGAGCTTGCGCAGCGGCGCCAGTACGGCAGGTCCGCGCTCAGGAGGGCCGCTGTAGCAGACGTCGAACTCCACCACCTGGCCAAGCTTGTTGTCGCGCTCGATCGTGACATCGACGTACAGCTCATCCGGTGCGCTCGCGATCCACTCGGCGAAGTGCCGCAGGAGCTGGCGGCCGTCCTTGAGCGAATAGGTGAGTGCGCCGCCGTACATCTGCGGATTGACCTCGTGCAGCTGATAGACGAACTCGGTGACTACGCCGAAGTTGCCCCCGCCGCCGCGCAGCGCCCAGTACAGGTCCGGATTCTCACTGGCACTGGCGCGCCGCCACTCACCGTCAGCGGTTATAAGCTCCATGCTCTTCGCATTGTCGCAGGTGAGGCCGAAGCGCCGCCCGATGCGGCCCACGCCGCCGCCGAGTGTGAGACCGGCGACGCCGGTGTCCGCCACGGTGCCGGCGGTGGTCGCCAGGCCGAAAGCCTGTGACTCGCGGTCAAGCTGCCCGAGCAGTGCACCGGCGCCGACGCGCGCCTGCTGCGCGAGCGGATCGACCTCGACTGCGCGCATGGGCGAGACGTCGATGACGATGCCGCCATCGCACCCGGACTGGCCCGAGAGGCTGTGGCCGCCGCCGTGCACGGCGGTGAGGAGCGCGTGGGCGGCGGCAAAGCGCACCGCCTGCATCGCATCCGCGGCGCCCGCGCAGCGCGCAATCAGCGCCGGCTTGCGGTTGAAGGCGGCGTTCCACAGGCGCCGCGCCGCATCGTAGCTGCCCTCGCCGGGCAAAATGATCTCACCGCGGAAGTCGGCCCGCAGCCGTTCGATCTCGGCGGCGGGCAGGGTGAAGCTGTGGCCGTCGAGCCCGATAACGGCCAGGTCGGCAGCCGCACTTGCCGCGTGCCCGGCCCGCAGCGGCAGAAACGGCATGGCGAGCGCCGCCGCACCGGCGGCGCAGAACTCTCTTCTTTTCATTGATTTCCCCCGGCGCAGATTGTCCCGGGGAGACTGCACCGCGACGCCGACAGGGTCAAGGCTGCGGTCAAGCGTGGGACGCGCCCTGGGCTGCCGCGGGAGAATGCCGCGCTGCGGCATCGCAGCGCGGCCCGCGGATCAGCCCTGATGGCAAACCGCTTCCACGTTATTTCCGTCCGGATCGATGAGAAAGGCCGCGTAGTAGGTCGGGCTATAGTCCTCGCGCCGCCCGGGGGCTCCGTTGTCGCGGCCTTTGGCCTTAAGGCCTGCGCTATGAAAGGCGTCCACGGCCGCGCGCGTCTTGGCACTGAAAGCCACGTGTACCGGGGTGTGCTGGCCCTCATCGACGGCAAGCCACAAGGCCGGTGCACCCTTGGGTCCCAGGCCCGCCCCCGAGGCGTCGCGCGAGGCCAGCACGTACCCGAGTTCCGCGAGCACCGCGCTGTAGAAGCGCACGCTCGCATCCAGATCCTTCACCCTCAGCCCGACATGGTCATACATGATCGACACTCCTTGTAGTGTTTGCGGCGCGCACGGGGATCCCCGCCGCGCCGAGTCAGGCTACGGCAGGGGTGCCGAGGCGATCTTGGAGAATCTTGCGATCCTGGCGGCTCAGCGCGCGAAACGCGCGAGGCGTCACGCCGGCGGCGCGGCGGAAGGTGCGGATGAAATTGGACAGATCGCCGAAGCCGACTTCATAGGCGACCGCGGCGACCGAGTGCGTGTCCTGCGCCAGCAGCCGCGCCGCATGGCGCAAGCGCGCGCGCACCAGGTACTGGTGCGGCGTCACGCCGGTGACGCGGGTGAAGATCCTGAGGAAATGGAAGGCGCTGACGCCGCTGGCGCGCGCGATGCGCGCCAGCGAGACCTGCTCGCCCGCATGCGCCTCGAGCCACAGCGCGATGCGCACCGCGCGCCGCCGGTCGCGGGCGCCGAGGCGCACGGGCGCGAACGTGGCAGCGCCCTGGGCGCTGAGGAAGCCGGCTGCCAAAAGCGCACCTGCCTCCTCCAGCGCGACATCACTGGCGCCCGCGGCCGCGGCCTGCGCGCGCTCACCGAGGAGGGCGAGTTGTGGGATCACCGGCAGCGCCCCGCTCACCCAGCGGCGCGCCGGCAGGCCCAGGGTATCGAGCCAGCTCTCATCGAAGTGATACGACAGGCACTCATCCCCGGCGGCATGGTGCTCGTGCGTGCACATGAATTCATCCCCGGGGCGTCCCACCAGGAAGGAGCCGGCCACCAGCTCGAAGCGCCGTCCGCGCGTCAGGTAGCCAAAGCTGCCGCGGCGCACGTAGGACAGCGAATAGCTCGCGTGGGTCTCGGTAAAGGGATGGTCGTGGGGGCCGGCGCTGCAGTAGTAGTCCAGTACCCGCAGCGCGCCTGCCTTGAGAAGAGTCGACGCCGGCATGGCGCGATGATGCTCCCGAACGTGCACCGCGTGCAAAGTCCGCGCGGCTGCGGCTTTTCGCTAAAATGGACCGCAGAGGTACCCAACGCGTGAGTTTCAAAGAGCTACTGGAGAGCTGGCGCGCCGGCGCCGCCGCGCCGCGCACTGCCAAGGCCTACAGCGTACGACTGCCGCTCGACGATGCCGCCCGTCTTGGCGCGCTCGCCGACATGTTTCCCGGGCGCACGACCGAACAGCTGATCACCGAGCTCCTCGGCGCGGCGCTCAGGGACGTCGCCGCCGCGATGCCGTACGAACCGGGCACGCGCGTGATCTCCACCGACGACCAGGGCGACCCGGTATTTGAGGACATAGGTCCCATGCCGCGCTTCATCGACCTCACGCGCCGGCACCGGCGCAGCCTGCAGGCCAAGCCCGCAGCCAGGAAGAAGGCACGCTAGCCATGCCCTCCTTCGACGCCGTGTCGGAACTGAACGCGCACGAGATCGCCAACGCGCTCGACCAGGCCAACCGCGAGCTGGCGCAGCGCTTTGACTTCAAGGACACCGGCGCGTGCTTCGAGCTCAAGGAGTTCACCGTCACCCTGCACGCGCAGGTGGATTTTCAGCTCAAGCAGATGCTGGAGATCCTGAAGCTGCGGCTCTCCAAGCGCGGCATCGACCTCGTGTGCCTGGAAATCAAGGAGCCGCAGACCACACTCTCGACGGCGCAGCAGGAAGTGATCCTCAGGCACGGTATCGACCAGGAGACCGGCAAGAAGATCGCCCGCATCGTCAAGGACTCCAAGCTCAAGGTGCAGGCGAGCCTGCAGGGCGACAAGGTGCGTGTGACTGGCAAGCAGCGCGATGAACTGCAGGCGGCGATGACGCTGCTGCGCGGCGCCAAGCTCGAAGTGCCGCTGCAGTTCAATAATTTCCGCGACTGACGCGCGGCCAGCGTCCGGCACAGTGCTTCGGTCGCGCCGATCACGCTCGGCCCCAGCCGGCTGAGCGCCTGGTCCTCGAACGCCACCACCCGATCGTTGCGCACCGCCGCGAGGCTCTTCAGCTGCTTCCAGTCCGCGACCCACGCTGCGCCCTCACCGCTCGGGGCGGCGGCGATGATGATGTCGGGATTGCGGGCGATGACCGACTCCGATATCCACGATGGGCCCGGCCTCGGCGAGGTCGGCGAATACGTTGCGCGCGCCGCAGAGCTCGAGTGCATCGCTCATCAGATGGCGGCCGCCGACGGTATAAATCGGGCGATTCCAGACCTGCATGAGCACGCTCGGCCGCCGGCCCCGCGGGGTGGCCGTAAGTGGCGGTGAGCGCGGCGAGCCGCGCCTCCATCGCCTGCGCGGCGTGGTCGGCGACGGCGGCGTGCCGGCGAGCGCCCCCAGGCGTCGCACCGCCGCCGGAATGTCGGCGAGGCGCAAGACCTGCTGCTCGTAGATGGGGATGCGCAGAGCCTCGATCTTCTGCGCGCTGGGCCGGATTGCCACCGCCGGCCCAAACCACGACCAGGTCCGGCCGCAGCGCCACGAGGCGCTCGAGATCGACCGCGGCCACGTCTCCGATGCGCGGCACCTGGCGCGCCGCCGGCGGCTCATCGGAGTACTCGACCGTCGCCACGACTTCGCTGCCGGCGCCGGCGGCGAACAGCATCTCGGTGGCGCCCGGCGCCAGGCTCACGATGCGCAGCGGCGCCTCGCGCACGCTGACCTTGCGGCCGAGGTCGTCCACCACGGTGCGCGCACCGGCCGCCGTGCCAGGCACAGCAGCGCCAGTGCCCACAGCAGGCTGCTGCGTAAACTCGATCTGAGTCGGGTCATGCCGCCGATCCTGAAGCCCAAAGTTGCGCGCATCATGAATTACGCGAGCGCGTACGCGCCACGAACAGACAAGCACGCTGGCGGAAACAGACACGCCGCCGGCCGCCCCGGCGCGGCGCGTCCGGCGGTGACATTTCGGCGGCAGGCTGAAGGCGCGCCCCCGCGGCGCGCTCCTATCATCCGCAAGTGTCCTTATAAAGTGTTACCACCTTCGGGAGCTGCCCATGTACCGGCCTGCCATCGCCCTGCTTCTGGGACTCTGCAGCGGCACGCTCGCCGCCCAGCCCACCTTCCGCGCCGATGCGCGCCACAGCGGCCTCTATGAGGGCCCCGGCGTCCCGGTCCTGCACGGCGTCAAATGGAAGTTCAAGGCCGGTGGCGCCATCGTCTCGAGCCCGGCGGTGAGCGGCGGCACGATATTCTTCGGCAGCAGCGACCACAACGTGTACGCGCTGGACGAGCACACCGGCACGCTGCGCTGGAAGTTCGCAACCCACGGACGCGTCACCGCCTCCCCGGCGGTGGCCGGCGGCACACTGTACATCGGCAGCTTCGACGGCAACTTCTACGCCCTCGATGCCGCCAGCGGCGCGCTGCTGTGGAAGTTCGCAACCGCGGGTGAACGGCGCTTCAGCGGCCGGCACATTCACGGCGCCGAGCCGGCTGCGGAAATGATGCCCGACCCGTTCGACGTGTTTCTGTCATCGCCGGCGGTCAGCGGCAACACGGTGTACTTCGGCAGCGGCGACGGCAACGTCTATGCGCTGCGACCGACTCCGGCGCGCTGCGCTGGAAGTTTCACACCGGCAACGTGGTGCACGCCTCCCCGGCGCTCGCGGACGGGCGTGTTCTACGTCGGCAGCTGGGACAGCTACTTCTATGCGCTCGATGCGGCGAGCGGCAAGGAGCGCTGGCGCTTCAAGACCGGCGAGGACCCCGAGATCAACAACCAGGTGGGCATCCAGTCCTCGGCAGTGGTCGCGGACGGGACGGTGTACTTCGGCTGCCGCGACTCCAAGCTGTACGCACTCGATGCGCGCACGGGCGCGGAGCGCTGGGCTTTCGACAACAAGGGCTCCTGGGTGGTCGAGCTCCCCGAGCGTGCGCAACGGGCGGGTGTACTTCGCGACCTCCGACTCCTCGCTGGTTCGTGCCGTGGATGCGAAGAGCGGCGCTGCGCTGTTCGAGCTCAGCTTCAACCAGTGGCCGTTCTTCTCCTCCCCGGCCCTCGCCGGCAACTACCTTTACATCGGCTCGCACGCCGGCAAGCTGATCGCGATCGACCTGAAGGCGGAGAAAACCGCCTGGACCTTCCCACCGACGGCGCGCGCGCGAATGCCGCGGCCCTCACCAAGGCGGACGGCTCGCCCAACTACAGGCCGCCGCGAGCGACTCCTTCTACGACGCCATGGTCATCGGCGTCGAGCGCGCATGATGAGCGTCGGCGCGGTCCTGTCCTCGCCGGTGCTCGACGGCGATACGCTCTACTTCGGCAGCTGGGACGGGCAGCTGTACGCGCTCGGCTAAGGCGCGCGCCGCGCATAGCGCCTGCCAGTGCGCCTTCAGGCCGCCCGCGCCGGCTCCGCGGCCGTCTCGCCGCCGATGCTTGCGAGCGTGCGTGCCACGGCGTGCACCGTGGCGGCGATGCGCACCGCGCTTTGGATGGCCTCGCGCTCCAGTCCATGGGCACGCAGCTGGCGCTCGTGGGAGGCGACACAGGTGCCGCAGCCGTTGATCGCCGAGACCGCCAGCGCCAAGAGCTCGAAGTCCGCCTTGGCGATGCCGGGGTTGCCGATCACATTCATGCGCAGGCGTGCCGGCAGCTTGGCGTACTCCTCGTCCTGCACCAGGTGCAGGAAGCGGTAGTAGACGTTGTTCATCGCCATCACTGCCGCCGCGGCATGTGCCGCACTGACGTGCGCGGCGTCCAGGTGCCGCACTGCCAGCGCCTGCACACTGCGGCTGAAGTCCGCGTTGCCGGAGGCGGCGGCGGCGGCGAGCGCCACCGCCCAGATCTGCCGCTCGCTCAGGCCCGGCGCCCCGGTCTCGCTCAGCACCGAGCCGAGGTTGAGCGCAAGATCGCGCGCGTAGCCGGGGAGGGACTCGCGGATGCTTTCCAGGGTATTCATGAGTTCATGCCGCCTTCAGGGTGTCCTCACCCTTCTGCCAGTTGCACGGGCACAGCTCATCGGTCTGCAGCGCATCGAGCACGCGCAGCACCTCATCCGGGCTTCTGCCGACGTTCATATCCGTCACGTAGACAAAGCGGATGACGCCGTGCGGATCGACAATGTAGGTGGCGCGCTGCGCGACGCCCGCCTGCGGGTCGAGGATGCCGAGCGCACCGGTGAGCTCACGCTTGATATCGGCGAGCATGGGGAAGGGCAGGTTACGCAGCTCCTCCTTCTCGCGCCGCCACGCCAGGTGCACGAATTCGCTGTCGATGCTGGCGCCGAGCAGCTGCGCGTCGCGCGCGCGGAACTCCTTCTCGAGCTTGCCGAAGGCGGCGATCTCGGTCGGGCACACGAAGGTGAAGTCCTTCGGCCAGAAGAACACGACCTTCCACTTGCCCGGGAAGCTGTCATGGGTAAAGGGCTGGAACGCCTTCTGCGCATCGCTGGAAACGACGCCGGTGAGGGCGAATGCGGGGAAACGGTGGCCTACGCCTGGCATGCTGCTGAACTCCTTTGATCCTGAGCGGGAGCATGGGTGGCACCGGCCCCCATAACTCCAATCGATTGACTTGATGATTTCGATAGATGTCTTATATTGCGGCCATGGACCTGAAGCTCAAGGACCTGCGCTACCTCGTCGCCGTGGCCGACCAGCGCCATTTCAGCCGCGCCGCTGCCCAGTGCTTCGTCAGCCAGCCGACGCTCTCGGCACAGGTGAAGAAGCTTGAAGAGAGCCTCGGCGTGCAGCTCATCGAACGCGCGCCGAACAACGTCACCCTCACCCAGGCCGGCGAGCAGATCGTGGCGCGGGCGCGGCGCATTCTCGAGGCCACCGACGAGGTGGTGACGCTGGCGCGCAGCCAGCGCGACCCGCTCGCCGGCCGGCTGCGCGTCGCTTTCCTGCCGACCATCGGCCCCTACCTGCTGCCGCACGTGGCGCCCGCGGTGCGCAAGGCGCTGCCGCGCCTCGAGCTGCGGCTGTATGAGTACCAGACCGCGTCCATCCTCGAGAAGCTGCACGCCGGGGAGCTCGACGTCGGCGTCCTGGCTCTGCCGGTGGAACTCGCCGGGCTCGAGGTGCGTGAGCTCTACCGCGAGCCCTTCGTGGTGGCGCTGCCGGAGCGCCATCCCCTGGCGGCGCGCGCCAGCCTCAGGGTCGCCGACCTCAAGGGTGAGCCGCTGCTATTGCTCGAGGAGGGGCACTGTCTGCGCGATCAGGCGCTCGAGGTGTGCAGCCGCGCCGGCGTGCGCGACCAGCAGGATTTCCGCGCCACCAGCCTGGAGACGCTGCGGCAGATGGTCGCCACCGGTGCCGGCGTCACGCTCATGCCGGAGCTCGCCGGCCGCGGCGCCTACCGCAATGCGCGCGGCGTGGTGCTGCGCCCCTTCGCCCGCCCCGCCCCGGTGCGTCACATCGGTGCGCTGTGGCGCAAGACCACCCCCAGGCGCGCGGCGATCGATGCGCTCTGCACCGTCATCGCCGAGCACGCGCAGTGAGTGAGGAGGCGCCCGCGCCGCTGGCCGTGAGCTTCGAGGCCCGCGACGGACGCAGCCTGCAGGGGCTGCTGCTGGGTGCGCCCCGGCCGCGCGCGGCACTCGTGGTCAATGCCGCCACCGGGTTCGTGCGCGAGTTCTATCTGAAGTTCGCCGACTATGCCGCCAGCCGTGGCTACCAGACGCTCATCTATGACTACCGCGGCATCGGCGCCTCGGCGCTGAGGCCGCTCAGCCAGGACGGCGCGTGCATGAGCCAGTGGGGACGGCTCGACATGCCCGCCGCGCTCGGCTGGCTGAGCGCGCGCTTCCCGCACTTGCCCGCCTGCACGCTCGGACACAGCGTCGGCGGCCAGCTGCTCGGGGCGATGGACAACGCCGCGCTCGCGCGCGCGCACGTGATGATCGCCGCGGCCACCGGCTACTGGGGCCGCCAGAGAAGGCCGTTTCGCTACCAGGCACTGCTGTTCTGGAAGCTGTACGGCCCGTGGATGCTCGCGCGCCGGGGCTACGTGCCGCGCGGACTGCTGTGGCGCGGGGAGTCCCTGCCGCCGGGCGTGTTCCGCCAGTGGCGCAGCTGGTGCCTGAGTCCTGCGGCCTACGGGCCCGAGCTGGACGCGGATCTCGCCGGCAGCCGCTTCGGTGAGGTGCGCGGGCCGCTTTTGGTGTGGGGCTTCACCGATGATCCGATTGCTACACCGCACGCGGTCGAAGCGCTGCTGGTTTCCTACAGCGTCGCCGCCATCGAGCGGCGCTGGACGCAGCCGGCGGCGGTCGGTGCGCGCCGGCTCGGTCACCACGGCTTCTTTGCCGAGCGCTTCCGCGACTCGCTGTGGCGCGCCGCGCTCGACTGGCTCGACGCGCGCCTCGCCTAAACGGGCGCAGGATCCGGCGGCGCGCCGGCCGGCACACCCCGCGTCGAGCGGGCAAAGGCGATGGCGAGCAGCACCACCACCGCGCCGAGTATCTGCACCGGCGCCAGCCGCTCGCCCAGGATGAGCCACGCGTAGCCGGCGGCCGCGACCACCTGTGCGTAGAGGGCGATGGCCCCGAAGGTGGCCGGCAGGCGCGCGAACGCGAACGCGATCAGGCTCTGGCCCACGACCTGCGCCGACAGGGCACAGCCGATGAGCAGCACCCAGCCATGGCCGCTGTCGGGCAGGAACTTCTGCGTGAGGGCGATCGGCAGCAGGATCACGGTGAACACCGCGGTGCTGATGAGCATGACGATGCCGGTCCCGTGGCGCGCGCGCAGCCGCGACACCACCATCAGATAGCCGGCGTAGAAGCAGGCGGTGCCAAATCCCAGCGCATCGCCGATGAGCGCGCGGCCGGCTCCCGCGCCGAGCTTGGGCGCGAGGATCAGCAGCATGCCGCCGAAGGCGAGCGCGCTGGCGGCCAGGAACGCAGGCTTCGGACGCTCGTGCCACAAGAGCCAGGCGAACACCGTGACCAGGATGGGCGCGCAGTTGGCCTCGAGCGTGGAGGCGGCGATGGAGGTGAGCAGCAGCGACCAGTGCCACAGCAGCAGGTCCCCGGCGAAGAACACGCCGGCCCACACGAACAGCGGTTCGCGCAGTGAGGCGCGCGCGGCGCCCTCACGACGGCGCTCGAGCGCTGCCCACAGCGCCAGCAGCGGCAGCGCGAACGCACCGCGCCAGAAGGCGGTCGCGGTCGGTCCGGTTTCGGAGAGGCGTACGAAGATTCCCGAGCTGCCGATCGCCAGTGCCCCGATGAGCAGGGCGAGCAAGGCGGGAAGTTCAGAGGCGCTGGTACGATCGTTCATGATTTGCGCGCGCGCGGGTGGCGCATCATAGTCGGTCGTGCCGCAGGGTGTCTGGCATAATTGCGCGCGTATCGCCTGCAGCAACGGCTGCGCGCATCGGATGCCCGCTTGAGAACCACCGCGATCCTCACCGCCTGTCTCGCTCTGCTACCCGTGACGACGACCGCCGCCGCGCCGCCGCCATTGAGCGCAGCCGATGCCTGGGTGCGTGTGATTCCCGGCGCCGAAGTCGCCGCGGCCTATCTGACGCTGCACAACGGCGGCAGCGATCCGGTCACCGTCGTCGGAGTACGTTCGCCGCTCGCCGGCATGGCGATGATTCACGAGACGCAGCTCACCGGCACGCGCTCCAGCATGCGCGCGCGCCCGCAACTTGTGGTAGCTCCCGGTGCAACCGTGCACTTCGCACCCGGCGGCCTGCACGTGATGCTGCACCAGCTCGCCCGCCCGCTGCAGCCCGGCGATGAGGTGCCGCTCGTGCTGCTGCTTGCAGGCGGCGGCACGCTCACCGTGACGGCGCGCGTGCGCCCGCTGACGCTGCCCTAGCGCGGCCCGCCGTGATCACGAGCGAGGCGCCGCGCGATCACATCACCCCCTACGACCGCTTTGCCTGGAGCGATCTTGAGATCGAGGGCTGGCTGGCGCGCGGCGAGCGCGCCACGGAACTGAGCGCCTATTTCGGCGCCGCCGAATACCGCCAGCTGCGTACGCTCGCGCGGCGCGCCGCGCGCGTGGGCACGAGCGTGACCGCACCCTACGTCCTCATCGTGCCGGGAATCATGGGCTCGCAGCTCGGGCTGGTGCGTCCGACGCCGCTGCCGAACGACATCCTCTGGATCGACCCCATCGACATTCACCTCGGGCGCCTTGCGCGCCTGCGGCTGCCGGCACCGGCACCGGTCGTGGCGCTCGGGGTCGTGCTGTTCTCTTACCTGCGCCTGAAGCTCACCCTGCGTGCGCAGGGCTTCGCCGCGGAGCTGCACGATTACGATTGGCGCCTGTCCGTCGCCGAGCTCGGCCGCACCCTTGCGGCGCGGCTGCGCAGTCTCGCTCCGGCACGGCTCGCGATCGTTGCCCACAGCATGGGCGGACTCATCGCGCGGGCGGCGCTGGCCGAGAGCGACATCACCGGCCTTGAGCGGGTCGTGCTCCTAGGCACGCCCAACTGCGGCTCGTATGCGGCGGTGCAGGCCCTGCGCGGCACTTACGCGGTGGTCCGCAAGGTGGCGCGCCTGGATGCCCGCGCCTCCGCCGAGACACTCACGCGCGAGGTGTTCAGCACCTTCCCGAGCCTCTACGAGCTGCTGCCGCGCGACACCCGCACCGATCTCTTTGATCCGGCCGCGTGGCCCACGAGCGGGCCGCGGCCGCGCCGCAAACTGCTCCACGCCGCGCGCCTGACGCACCAGGGCCTCGCCGGGGCGGATGAGCGCTTCACCGTGGTGGCCGGCGCCGGGCAGGAGACCGTCACCGCGGTGCGCCGCCGCGGCGATGAATTCGTCTACACCCTGACGCGCCACGGGGACGGCACGGTGCCGACGCAGAGCGCGCTCCTGCCCGGCGCCCACAGCCTGTATGCGCGCGTGGCGCACAGCGAGCTGACGCGCGACGCGCAGGTTGCCGCGGCCGTCATCGACCTGCTGCGCCGCGGCCGCACCCTGCGCCTGCCGCGCCAGATCTCCGGCACGAGCCGCGCCTGCGTGCAGGTGAGTGACCGGCAGCTGCGGCGCAGCCACGTGCAGAAGGTGGACTGGGCTGGGCTCACGCCCGCTGAACGGCGCAACTTCCTGGAGAACCTCAACGAACCGCCGCAATTTAAGCTGCGCGTGCCGGCGGCACGCCGCAGCCCGCGGCACCGACGACGCTGACCCGAAGGGGGCTCATGTGAACCGCGTAATGGACGAACTCACCCGCTCGATCCCGGATCTCACCCACCTGGTGCGCATCACCGGCCGGCTCACCGTCGCACTCATCATCGGCGCAGCGATCGGTGCACAGCGCCGGGTCGCGCACAAAGCCGCCGGCGTGCGCACCCACATGCTGGTGGCCCTGGGCACGGCGCTGCTGCTGGTGAGTGCCAGCGACGCCGGCCTCGCCGACACCGACCTGTCACGCATCGTGCAGGGCATCATCACCGGCATCGGTTTTCTCGGCGGCGGTGCGATCCTCAAGCTGACGCACGAGCAGGAGATCCGGGGTTTGACGACCGCCGCGGGGATCTGGCTCACCGCCGCAGCGAGCGCGGCGGCAGGCCTGGGGCAGATGGCCGCAGCGCTCATCGGCCTGCTATTCGCCCTCATCGTGCTCGCGCTCATGGGCAGGTTCGACCCGCAGGTGGAGTCAGTGAAGCCACCCGTGGACAACCCGGAGAAGTGACGCGCGGCCTGCCGCCAGTCCCGCACACACAGGAAGCTCCTCAGATGCAAACCCTGACCCCCGCACTGACCGCCGGCGTGGATCACGTCGGTCTCACCGTGGCTGATCTTGGTGCGTCGCGCCGCTTCTTCATCGAGTGCCTGGGCTGGAGCCTTGTGGGCGAACGCCCCGACTACCCGGCGGCGTTCGTGAGCGACGGCCACACCCGCGTCACCCTCTGGCAGGTCGCCGAGCGCAGCTCGTACGCGGCCTTCGACCGGCGCCGCAATGTCGGGCTGCATCACCTGGCGCTGCGTATCAACAGCCGGGAGCAACTCCAGGCCCTGCACCAGCGTGTCGCCGCCTGGCCGGGCGTGGTGGTCGAGTTCGCGCCGGAACTCTCCGGCAACGGGCCTAGGTGGCATACGATGATTCGCGAGCCCGGCGGCTGTCGTCTCGAGTTCGCCTGGGGTCCGCGCTGAGCGGGCGCAGGCAGGCGCTTTGGGCAGTGGAAGAACTCAACGGAGGGACTATGACTACGATGGATGTTGCTCAGCAGTTGGTAGCCCTGTGCAAGCAGGGCAAGAATCTCGAGGTCGTCGATACGCTGCTCGCCGAGGACGTGGTGAGCGTGGAAGCGGGTGCGCCCCGGGAATGAAACGCGAAACAAGAGGCCGGGCCGCGGTGCGCGCCAAGGCCGAATGGTGGCTCGCGAATCATGGAGATCCATTCCGCGAGCGTCACGGGCCCCTGGCCACACGATGAGCGCTTCATCGTCGGCTTTCAGTACGAGGTGACGAACAAACCCTCCGGCAAGCGAATGAAGCTGGATGAGGTCGCTCTGTACAGCGTCGCCAACGGCCAAGTCGTCCGCGAGGAGTTTTCTATTCCATGGGCGACTAGGCGGCGCACCTCGTCTCGGCCGCACTTGCGCATCACGAGCCGGCTCACGCAGCGCACATGGAACTGAAAGCCATCCCGGGCATCGATATCGGTGCGCTCTTCGGGGCACGCTCGGGCGCACGCGGCCGCACCGATGCCGCGATCTGGCGCGCCGCCAGTGAGATCGGCTTTCTCCTTGTTACCGGGCTGCCGGCCGAGGTGCCCTGGGGCCGGCGGCGCGGCGGCGCTGTTGCGGGTGTTCGCGCTGCAGGAGCGCGACCGCCGGCGCCGTGGCGCCGCAAATCGAGCCCGGCAACCGCAACCTCTACCGCGGCTGGTTTCCGATCCAGCCGGGAAACCTCACCAGCAAGGAAGGCATGGACATCGGCCCTGACATCGCCCATGGAGCTGAGCTCATCGACCCGCTGGATCCTTTGCGCGAGGCCACGCCGATGCCGGAGGAGGCTTTGCTGCCGGGATGGCGCGCTGCGGTCGCGGCCTACTACATCGCCATGGAACGCGTGGCGTGCGTGCTGATGCAATCCATGGCACGCAGCCTGGGTCTTGGAGCACTTCTTCGATGCTGCCTTTCAGCACGGGTTGTCCACCTTAAGACTGCTGCGCTATCCGGTGCGGACTCTGGACGACCTCAACGCCTGCCAGGATCCGGATCTGTGGGTGTCGTGCGGGTCAACGCGACTGCACGTCGTCGGCGCCGCGCACACCGATTCGGGCTTCATGACACTCTTGGCCCAGGACCAGGTCTCGGGCCTGCAGGCCCGCGGCGCCGACGGTGAGTGGCTCGACGTGCCGCCGCGGGAGAATTCCTGTGTCGTCAATTTTGGCCAGGTGTTGGAAGCCTGGAGCGGTGGCCGCATCAAAGCGACCGAACACCGCGTGCTGGGAAGCGGACAGGAGCGCTACTCGATCCCGTTCTTCTACGAGGCGCGGGCCGATGCCGAAATCAGCCCGCTGCCGATGCAAGCGGGTCGCTTCGAGCCCTTCCTGTACGGGGATTATCTGTGGGCGCGGATCGTCAGTTTCGTCGAGTTTCGCGGTATGGCCGCCCAGCGGCCGCCGCGGCGCGCGGGCGCACCGCACTTCAACACCCGCTGAGCCGTCAGCGCGCGCTTCAGGCGAAGGCCGCTGCGATCGCCTCGCGCTGGCGCGCATCCGGCAGCCGTCCGCGGCCACCGTCGAGGTTGTCCTGCAGGTGCGTGACTTTACCGGTCGCCGGGATGATGCACGTCACCTGCGGCGCGGCGGCGATGAATTTCAGCGCGAGCTGGCCCCAGCTCGCCGCATCGATATCCGCCGCCCAGGCGGGCAGGGGCTTACCGGCGGTGCGGCGGAAGAGATCGCCGTCCTCGAACGGCCGGTTGACGAGCACCGCCACGCCGCGCTCGGCGGCCAGCGGCAGGAGGCGCTCTTCGGCCGCGCGTGTCACGGGCGAGTAGTTGAACTGCACGAAGTCGAGCTTCTCGCGCTGCGAGCACGCGCGCGAGATCCGCGTGTGCGCCGACGGTGTAGTGCGTGACGCCGACGTAGCGCACGCGTCCGGACTCCTTCCAGGCACGCAGCGTCTTCAGCTGCGTATCCAGGTCGAGGAGGTTGTGCACCTGGATGAGATCCAGGCGCGCCGTCTTGAGCAACTGCGCCGAGCGCGTCATCTGGCCGACGCCGGCACTCTGCCCGCGCGTCCACACCTTGGTGGCGAGGAAGGCGTCTCGTGCATCTGCGGCGTGAGCAGGTCCCCGAGCACGGCCTCGGCCGTGGAATACATCGGTGAGGTGTCGATGAGGCGCCCGCCCGCGGCGAAGAAGGCGCCGAGCACCTCGCGCAGTGCGCGCGCGCTTGGCCTCGGAGGCGTCCACCTCGAAGGGACCGGAGGTGCCGAGGCCGATGACCGGCAGCTCTTCGCCGCTTGAGGGGATCTTGCGGCGGAGCAGCGGCGCGGCATCCGCCGCTGCGCGGGCGATGCCCGTCAGGTTCGCGGCGGCCATGAGCGTTACTCCTGCACTGAGCAGTTCACGTCGGTTCATCGGATTGGATCGGCGCACGCTGAGTGGCGCATGTTCGCACGCGCTGCCGCGCCACGCACTCCGAACGGCCGCGCCTTCAGATCAGCGCGGCATCGGTGTCGACGACGCTTGCGCCGCCGGACTGCACCACGCGTGCCAGGCCCGCGGCCGCAGGCAACACCTGGGCGGCGTAGAAGATCGCGCTGCGCAGCTTTGCGGCGTAGAACTCGTGCTCCGCGCCTGACAGGCGCTGCGCCGCGAGCGTCCGCGGACCTCGCCATCAGCCAGCCGGCGATGACATACCCACACAGCTTCAGGTATGGCACCGACACGGCCATCCGGCATCGGGGCGCGAACTGAGCAGCGTGAGCAGCGTGTGCGTCGCGGTGGCGAGCAGACCCACGGCCTCAAGTGCAGCCTTGCGCGCGGCCGCCGCGCCGGCATCGGCGGCCGCGAGCGCTTTGAGCTCCCGCTCCATGTCGGTGAGCAGCGCGCACCATGGCAGCTCCGCCGTCGCGGCCGAGCTTGCGGCCGATGAGATCGTTCGACTGGATCCCGGTCGTGCCCTCGTAGATCGTGGTGATGCGCACGTCGCGCACGTACTGCGCCGCGCCGGTTTCCTCGATGAAGCCCATGCCGCCGTGCACCTGTACGCCGATGGCGGCCACCTCGTTGCCGATTTCCGTGCACCAGCCCTTGACGATCGGCGTGAGCAGCTCCCCGCGCGCCTGCGCGGCGCTGCGTCGTGCCGCATCGGCGTCGTGCTCGGCGAGGTCGAACTGCAGCGCGGCGTACAGCGCGAGCGCACGCGAGGCTTCCGTCTGCGCCTTCATCGTCAGGAGCATGCGCTTCACGTCGGGGTGGTCGATGATCGGCAGCGCACCGCGCGCGCGGCCACCGGCGGCTTGCCCTGCACCCGCGTGCGCGCCCATTCCACGGCACGCTGGAAGGCGCGCTCGCCGACCGCGTAGCCCTCGCTACCCACCGACAGGCGCGCGCTGTTCATCATGATGAACATGTACTCGAGTCCGCGCCCCGGCTCGCCGATGAGGTGTGCGACCGCGCCCTGCTGCTCGCCGAAAGCCAGCACACAGGTCGGGCTCGCGTGGATGCCGAGCTTGTGCTCGATGGACAGGCAGCGCACCTCGTTGCGTTCGCCCAGAGTGCCGTCCGCGTTGACCAGGAACTTCGGCACGATGAAGAGCGAGATGCCCCGCACGCCCGGGGGCGCCCCATCGATGCGCCCGAGCACCAGATGGATGGTGTTGGGCGTCAGGTCGTGATCGCCCCAGGTGATGAAGATCTTCTGGCCTGACAGGCGGTAGTGATCGCCCGCGGGCGCGGCGCGCGTGCGCACCTGCCCCAGATCCGAACCAGCCTGCGGTTCGGTGAGCACCATGGTGCCGCTCCAGTCCCCGCTCACCATCTTGTGCAGATAACGCTCTTTTTGCTCCGGGGAACCGCACAGCTCCAGCGCGTGCACGCCCGCCTGGGTGAGCATCGGGCACAGCTTGAAGGCGAGGTTGGCCGAGCCCCACAGCTCCCCCACCGCGGTCACCAGGACCCGCGGCACCGGCGTACCGCCAAAGTGCGGATCCGCACCGAGGGCCGGCCAGCCGCCGGCGACGAACTGCTGATAGGCCTCGCGAAACCCCGGCGCCGCGATCACACCCTCGGCAGTCCAGCGCGCCCCCGCCAGGTCGCCGGGCCGGTTCAGCGGCTCGAGCACGGTCTCGGCGAAGCGGGCGGCCTCCTCCAGCACCGACTGCGCAAGTTCGTCGGAGTAGTCGGCCAGCTGCGGCGATGCGGCAAGACGTGCGCTGCCGCCGAGGAGCTCCTCGAGCACGAAGCGCATCTCGCGCAAGGGGGCACGGTACATGTTCGGGTCCCTTTGATGCGGCTGCCCTGGCGGATACGCAGGGCGGACCGGCATGAGGCGCTAGTTTAACCGGTCCGACCGGAACCTACCCGCGGGTAACCCTGCGGCGCTGAAACGGCCGCTGCGAGCGCGTGGGGGCGGTGTCGTGATGCGGATGCCGCGGCGTTGGAGTGGCGCGCGAGCTCAGCGAACCCAGGGCCGCTGTGAACGCTGCGGTAGAACGGCTTCCACACCCTGCAACGCATCCTCGCGGATGACTGCATCCTGATCGAAGGGGACCGGGAAACTGTGGGCCCAAGGCACCCACGACGGCGCGCCGATCGACTATGTCCTGTGCTCCAGCGACACCTGTGTGCACGCCGCCGGGCCGGCGCTACGTGTTCGGTCAGGCCTCGCGGCCGCTGCCCAAGGAGCGCGCCGCCAAGGGCGCGGCCGCGCGCGCGGCCGGCAGCGCCAGGGCCGGCACGATGTTCGCGGCCAGAAAATCCACGAACTGCTGCGCGCGCGCATCCGACTCCAGCGCGGCCGGATACAGCGCATAGAGCGCCGATGCCGGCGGCACCGGACCACTCCGGCAGCACCGCCTTCAGGCGTCCGGTGGCGAGTCCCTGCCGGCACAGGAATTCCGGCAACAGTCCGATGCCAAGTCCGGCGGCGGTGGCCGCGTGCAGCACTGCCGGATCGTCCACGGCGAGCTTGGGAGTCAGCGGCACCTCGGCGCGCTGGGCGCCGCGGGCCAGCTGCAGGCGAAACTCGGGCAGCTCCGCCGCATCGGGCGTGAGCAGCTCATGCGTGCGCAGGTCATCGGGACGCTCCGGCACGCCGCGCTGCTGCAGGTAGGCCGGGGTTGCGCACAGGAGCGCCGGCGGCGCGCCGAGCAGCCGCTGTGCGAGGCCGGCGTCCTCGGGCGGACGCGTGCGGATGGCCACGTCCCAGGCGCCGGCGGCCAGCTGCTTCGCATCGAGCGCGACTTCGAGGGGCACATGAGGGAAGGCCTCCAGAAAGCGCGGTACCAGGGGCGCAAGCAACACGCGCCCGTAGGTCGGATCGGCGGCCACGCGCAGCGGCCGGGCATCAGGTGAGTGGAGCTTGCCGATCGCGGCGCGCGCCGCATCGGCCTCTTCGCTCACGCGCCGCGCGTGCGGATAGACGAGGCGGCCGGCGTCGGTGAGTGCCACACGGCGCGTGGTGCGCTCGAGCACCCGCACGCCGAGTACTTTCTCCAGATCCGCGACCGCACGGCTGACGGCGGCCTTGGGCACACCGAGGGCCCGCGCGGCGGCCGAGAAACCGTTGAGATCGACGACCTTGGCAAGCATGGCGAGCTGCGCCGGAGTCCAGATCAGATTCATGGCGGCCTCAATCCCCATTTCGAGGGAGCATATTGTTTCACCCGGGAGGCAGACGCACCAGACCCCCGGGGACTAGAATCCACGTCCCCTGGGGTCATTCGAAACGGAAAATCACTCGTGAAGAATCCAATGCATGCCTTCTCGGTGGAGCTGTTCACCAACGTCCTGGACAATCTCTCCTGGCTCCTGGACCGGGCCGCGAAGAACGCCGCCAGCCGCAAGATCGAACCGTCGGTTTTCCTGAATGCGCGCCTGGCGCCGGACATGCTGCCCCTCAGCCGACAGATCCAGATCGCCGGCGATCTCGCCAAGAACTCGGTGTCGCGTCTGGCCGGCCAGGAGCCGCCGCGCTTCGAGGACAACGAGACCACCCTTGAGCAGCTGCGCGCGCGCCTCGCCCGCACTGTCGATTACCTGAAGAGCCTGCCGCCGGCGGCCTTCGAGGGCGCCGAGACGCGCGACATCAAGGTGCCGGCCGGGGAGCGCACGCTCGAGTTCAAGGGGCTCGCGTTCCTTCAGACCTGGGCCATTCCGAACGTGTTCTTCCACGTGACGACCGCCTACAACATCCTGCGTCACAACGGTGTGGACCTGGGCAAGAAGGACTTCATCGGCGGTGGGCGCGAGCGGTAATCGAATATGACAAATGGCGACAGGCTGTCGCCTATTTGCGAACAGAACGCGAGGGAATTCACGGCGCCACGGACGGCGCACTGTCACTCTTATTCTCGAAGCCGGGCGCTCGCGGCGCCCGCGCATTTTCTCTCCAGGGCGGGGAAAACACTTTGTTCTTCAAATCTGCTGCCAAGCGCAATCCCACAGCGGCTGCCGCCACAACCGCGCCGGCCCCCGCCGCCGTCGCGACCGGCCCGCTCACCGTGGAAGCCCTCGGCCAGCAGCTGCGCGAAGTGCTGCCGACGCGGCGCCTGCAGTCAGTATCCCTGTGCGATCACGAAGCCAACGTCCTGTGGCTGTCGGAAGGTGCACTCGGCCCGGATGAACACAGTCTCGTCACCGAAGCCCTGACGCTGCTCAGTGCCGATACCTCGCTCCCCTGTCATGAGATGGGACTCGAGGACGGCCGGCTTGCGCTGTTCCTGCCGGTACGCGCCCCCAACGGCGCGCCGGTGGGCATCGCCATGATCCTGGCCGATCGCAAGTCCGTCGGCGATGACACGCTCGAGCGCATGACGGCGGCACCGGTGCGCGCCATCATGCAGCGCCTCGCAGTCCTGCTTAAGCCTTCCGAACAGCGCGCCGCTGGCGGCACCGCCCGCGTCCCCGTGCTGCAGCTCGAGGAGGAGCCGGAACTCGCCGCCGCCGTGGAGGCCCTGGTCGCCGCCCCGGCAGACAGTGCGAACCTGACCGTGGCACCGGTCGCGGTGCCCGCTGCGGCCGGCGTCATCTCCGCCGCGGAGATCGACGACATACTGGAATTCGATCTTGCCCCCGAGGCAGCGCCCCCCGCGCCGCGCCAGGAAAACCCCGCCATGCCCCCTGTCAAAGCCGCGCGCCCCGAGGCGATGAGCCTGGATCTGGAAGACACCCAGGCCGGCCCCGTCGAGGAACTGAACATGGTGGAGCTGGACTTCCAGCCCCCCGCGCCCAAAGGACCTGCGGCGCGCGCCACGGCGACCCCCGTCCCGGCCCCGCCGCCCCGCGCCAGCGCGCCGGTACGCGCCGCGCCGCGCCGACACCGGCTGCGCCGCCCGCGCCCGCGGTCGTCGTCAGCACATCGGCCGTCAACGACCCGAACCTGATGCTCGAGCTGCTGCCGTTCGCGAAGCTGCGCGCCGGCGGCCAGACGCGCCGCTTCCAGGTGCTCTCGCGTGCCTCGACGCAGCAGCGCGACCCGGCGGCCTTCGATGCCCTGGTACTGCAGCGCCTGCTCGGCTGGCTCGCCGCGCACCGCGCGGCCTGGAACTCGCAGCCGACGAGCTTCACCGTCAACCTCTCGATCGCGACACTCGAGGACGAGCGCTTCGCGCAGAAGATGGCCACCGCGCTCAATACCCACGGCATCGCCGCCGACAGCATCGGCTTCGAGATTACCGAGGCGCTGTGCACGCAGCGCCGTGCCCAGGTGGAGCGTTTCATCACCCAGTGCGACAAGGTCGGCGCGTGGGTGGTGATCGATGACTTCTCCTTCGACTCCCAGGTGCTGCCGCTGTTGCGCTCCAAGGCGCTGCGCCTGGTGAAGATCGACTCCAAGCTCACCTCCAACGCCCTCAAGGACAAGCTGGCGCAGGCCATGGTGGTCGCCACCGTGCAGGCCGCCAAGGTGCTGGGCATCCACTGCGCCGCCAAGAAAGTCGACTCGCAGGCGGCCCTGCAGTGGCTGACCGCGATCGGCTGCGACTTCGCCCAGGGTCAGGCGCTCGCCCGACCGCAGCCCCTTGACGCTCTCGCCAGCTCGCCCGATCCCACCGGGATCACGGCGATGGCGATGCCGACGTAAATTAATATTTAAAAATCAAGCGGTTGATTGATTCTCGGGCCCCGTCAGGGGGCTCGTGGGACGGGTGCGACGAGGCGAGCCCCGCACGCGCCGAAGCGGGGCGGCTTTCAGCGGCCGGGATGGCCTAAGCTTGCCCCCACGATGCGAATGCTCGCCCTCTTCCCGCTGCGCACCAACCGCAACGTGCTCTTCTGGAGTCTGCACGCGGCCGGCTGGGCCGCGTACGGCATCACGCAGTATTTCGGCGCACTGCTGTACGAGAAGCCCGCCAGCTACGCGCGCGTGATCGCGGTCTCGGCCATCGCCGGCTTCCTGCTGTCGATGCCGATGCGCTACATCTACCAGCGCCTCTGGAGCCGCCCGCCGCGCACCATGATCCTCGGGGTGCTGGCCACCTGTTACATCACCGCGCTCGCCCTGCGCTTCGTCATCAACCTGTCCTACAAGGCCTTCGTCGAGCCGGACTGGCAGGCGCGCACGCTGTTCGAGTTCTTCGGCGGGGCGCTCTCCACTACCTACCTGCTCTTGTGCTGGAGCGTGCTGTACTTCGGCATCAAGTTCTACGAGTCGCAGCGCAAGCAGGAGGAGGCGATGCTCAAGGCGGTGGCGCTCGCCCAGGAGGCGCAGCTGAAGATGCTGCGCTATCAGCTGAACCCGCACTTCCTCTTCAACACGCTCAATGCCATCTCGACACTGATCCTCGACAACCAGAACAAGAAGGCGAACTTCGCCGTGGCACGGCTGTCGGAGTTCCTGCGCTATACGCTCGATCAGGACCCGATGAAGAAGGTCACGCTGCGTCAGGAGCTCGAAGCCCTCGATCTGTACCTCGGCACCGAACGGCTGCGGTTCGCCGAACGGCTGCGCCTGGAGTACGCGATCGAGGAGTCCGCCATGAACGCCCTGGTACCGAGCCTGCTGCTGCAGCCGCTCCTGGAGAACTCGCTCAAGTACGCCGTCTCCAGCCGCGAGCAGGGTGGGCTGGTGCGTATCGAGGGCCGCACGCGCGAGGGCTGGCTCGAGCTTGCAGTCATCGATGACGGCCCGGGGCTGCGCGAGGGCGGCCCGGTGAGCGAGCGGCGCGGCGTCGGCCTGCGCAACACCAGCGAGCGCCTGACGGTGCTGTACGGCGAGAACCGCCGCTTCACCGTTGCCAACTCCAACCCCGGCCTGCGCGTAGAGATGGCTTTACCCCTGGAGCTCGCCGAGAGCGTGCCGGAGGCCGCGCCGGCGCGCGCAGGCTTTGCACCGCCGGTCGTGCGCGGCGCCCACGCATGAAGATCCGCACTATTATCGTCGACGACGAGGTGCTGTCGCGCCGTGGCGTGGAACTGCGGCTGCGCGACGCCGCCGAGTTCCAGATCGTCGCGCAGTGCGCCAACGGGCGTGAAGCCCTGGCGGCCATACAGCAGTACAAGCCGGACCTGGTGTTCCTGGACATCCAGATGCCGGGAATGTCGGGGTTCGAAGTGCTGGCGCATCTGCCGCAGGAGTCACTCCCGGTGCTGGTGTTCGTCACCGCCTACGACCAGTACGCCATCCAGGCCTTCGAGGCGCGCGCGGTCGACTACCTGCTCAAGCCGATCGACGACGCACGCTTCGCGACCACGCTCGAGCGCGTGCGCGAACACGTGCGCGCCAAGAGCGCCGCCGACCATCGCGACCGCCTCATGCAGATCATCGCCGAGATCACCGGCTGTGGTGAGCTCGCCTTGGATGAGCTGCTCACGCACGGTCGCAAGGCCATCGAGGGACGCCGCCCCGAGGTGCTGCCGATCCGCCAGGGCCGCGAGACGGTGCGGGTGCCGGTGGCGGCGATCCAGTGGATCGACGCCGCGGGCGACTACATGTGCATACATGCCGCGGGTGACACGCACATCCTGCGCGGCACCATGAAGGAGCTCGAGGAGCTGCTCGATCCGCGGCTGTTCCAGCGCGTGCACCGCTCCACCATCGTCAACCTGCGTCTGGTGAAGAGTCTGCGCGCCCACATGAACGGTGAGTACTTCCTGACGCTCGAGGGCGGCCACGAGCTGAAGCTCTCGCGCACCTACCGCGACAAGGTCGAATACTTTCTGAGCGGCTCGGCGAGCTGAGGGCCGCGCGCCACGACTTTCAGGCGTGGCGCACCCGCGCAGGGCGCGCGGCGAGGCGACCACGGCACACCCAGGCGCCGGCCAGGGTGAGAGCCAGCAACTCGAGCGCCCCGATGCTGCCGCCACCACCACCGCTGCTGGGAGCCGCCGGCGTCGCGCTGGCCTCGTTCGACATGGCCGAGGACCCGCCGGCATTTACGGCGGCGACCCGGAAAAAATAGGCCTGCCCATTGGCGAGCCCGCGCAAAGTCGCCGTGGTGCCGGTCATCCCGGACTGCACGGCGGTGGCCGCCTCGGTCCCGGCCTGCGTGCCGCGGTACACGCTGTAGCTGGTCGCGCCCGCGCTCGCCGCCCAGGTGAGACTCACCGTGCTGTTGCCGGCCGTCGCCGCCAGCGCAGCAGGCGTGGCCGGCAGCACTGTCGCCTGGGCTTCGGCCGACCCGGCCGAGGTGCCGCCGCCATTGACTGCCGCAACCCGGAAGAAGTAGGTGCGCCCGTTGGTGAGCCCCGCGACGGCCGCCGTCGTCCCCAGCACGCCGGTCATCACCGCAGCTGTGGCTTCCCCGCCAGCCACGCTGCCCTGGTAGATGTTGTAGCTGTGCGCAAGGTTACTCGCCGGCCAGCGCAGCGTGACCGTCGTGTTACCCGGAGTTGCACTGAGCGCCGCCGGCGGCGGCGGGACCCACAGCCGCATGACGAAATTGGTGACGTTGAGGCTGCCGAGGCCCGTTGCCAGGTCAAAGCCCGGAGCGGCCGCGTAGGCGGCGGCGCCACTGACGCTTTGCACGCCGTAGGCATCGCCGCTCGTCTGGGTAACGCAGTCGGGGCTGCCGCTGGCACAGGCCGGCGCGTTAGCCCCGGTCGTGATGTCGTAGAAGATGCAGGCGCTGCCGACCGCGCTGCCATTGTTGGAATTGCAGCTGCCGAGAGAAGCGGAGTTCGGTGCCTGCGCGGTGCCGAACTGCGCGCGCGCCAACTGATAGAGCAGCGGGTTGATCAGGCCCACGCGTCCGTCGATGTTGGCGGGCGTCACCTGGGTTTGCAGCAAGAGCGCCAGAATGCCGGCAAAGGCAGGCGTGGAGGCCGAAGTGCCGCCGATGAGCTCATAGCCGTCGGCGGCGCCCCAGGCGCCGTTGGGATTGCAGGTGACGTTGAGGTAGGTGCATACGACCCAGGAATTGCCGAACAGGGAGCCGTCGGCGGCAAAGAACGCCAGATCCGGGATGGCGCGCGCGCCGCCGGCGGAGATCCCGGGTACGTTGCTTTGCCAGCTCGGCTGCGCATACAGAGCGCTCACGCCGCCGCCGCCCGCATCCACCGTCACCAGCTGCGCGAGTGCCGGGGTGTTGCAGATCGTCTCTACATTCAGGAACGACGGATTCCACTCAAGCAGCACCGGGTTCGTGCATGAGGTATTCCAGGCCATCTCCGGCATGTATGACAGTGCATCGGCAAAGGTCCCGGCGGCATTCGTCCCGCCCCAGTACTGAGAAGCCGCGACGCCAAAGAAATTGAAGTCGGTCCCACCCACGGCGGTGTCGTAGGCGCTCGAGGCGAGTCCGTTGACGGAAGGTGCGTGCGAGGCCGGCGCCGGTCCGGAAGTGTCGCCGACGTCGCAGGCCGCCGCGCCCTGATCGCCGGCCGCCACCACCACCGTAATGCCTAAGGCCGCGGCCTGCGGGTAAACGGCAGCGATCTCGGCGATGTCGGAGGCGGTCTCGTCGGCCTCGCAGACGCCGAAGGAGATGCTCACGATCGGCGCGAGGTTGGCATCGATGGCATAGGCCGCCGAAGCCAGGGCGGACGCGGAAGGTACCAGCACCAGGGTGGCGTCCTGGGCGACACCACCTGCGATCTCGACGTCCAGGTCCGCTTCGGCTTCGTCGTTATCGCCGGTCTCACCGGGGTCGGAGCTGCCGCCCGGCACAATCACCTCGATGTTCTGCCCCCCGGCGACGCCGAACGCCGTCCAGTAGGCGCGCGCTACCGAAGGATCTATGTTGCTCTGCGCCGCGATGACGATGGTTGCACCGCTGCCGGTAATGCCCTGGT
Source organism: uncultured Pseudomonadota bacterium (assembly GCA_963743625.1). Lineage (GTDB taxonomy): Bacteria > Pseudomonadota > Gammaproteobacteria > Steroidobacterales > Steroidobacteraceae > 13-2-20CM-66-19. The sequence continues at coordinate 70,312 of CAVUQM010000008.1, forward strand.
TGCGCAGCGGCCCGATGTTGTAGATCGTGGAAAAGTCCGTGGGTCCCACGCCATAGCCGGCGTTTCCCGCATTGAATTGCGGCAGCGCCGCGACGCGCGGCACGCTTGCCGCGCTCCCGCGGTGGTGCTGCGGCGCGGGTGGGAAGTTGTGCAGACCGGCGACGCCGGCGAGCGCCGGCAGCAGAGCGCTGGGAACCTGCGGATCGGTCAGGTTCGCAAAGCGGCGCTGACCGCCGTTCTCGAAATAATGGATCTGCGTGTGGAAGGCCGCCTCAACCTGCGCTGCCGTCCCGGAGAATCGCAGCAGGTTGCGCCCGTGTGACAGCGACTTCACGGTCAAACCGTGCCCCCGCAGCCACCCCGACAGCTGCGCGACGTCGGCGGCGCTGGCGCCGAACTGCGCGCCGAATGCTTGCGGCGTCAGCCAGCGGTGATACTGCGCGGATCGTGGGTCCTGCTGGGCGGCGATGAGTGTTGCGAGGGTCTGTTCCTGGGCGGTGCTGCGTTTGAGTACCAGCGCCAGATCATTCATGTTGAGCGCCGCGGGAACCGCGCCCAAGTCGTGCGCGGCCGCGGCGTGGGCGGAGACATTGCCCGCCAGGCGCGAGCGCACCGACTCATCCAGAGCCTGCACGATCAGGGGCATCCGCGGTTGCGCAGATTGCGCCCATGCCGGGCCTGCCGCCAGTGTAAGTGCCGCCGCAGTAACAGTGGCGGCGCTGCGCCAAAAACCGCCGGTCAGTCGTGATGCGTCCATGTCGGACATCTCCCTGCTCCCAGCGGTAACTCTAGGACCAGAGCCGGGGTGAGGTCCGTGGTGCACCTTCACGTTCTGCCGCTTCGCCCTGTGACCGAATGCGCGGAAGGCGGCATTGCACTTAACGCAGCAACGAGGGTCCACGCGAGCGGTGCACGGCCCGCGCGCGGAACGTCCCGGGAGCGCTGCGACCACGGCAGTTCTTGGCCTGCGCCGCGTTCGACGCCACAATCGGGACGCTCGCGCATTCGCCGCCCGAACCTGGGGATGCCGGCGGCGGTGCTGAGCTGGCAAACCAATCGGAGTACGGATGGCTAAATTTACCGGGAAGACGGCTCTGATCACCGGCGCCGGACAGGGCGTGGGACAGGGGATTGCATTCGCGCTGGCGAAGCAGGGTGCCACGATCGCGGTCGTTGGGCGCACGCGCTCGAAGCTCGAGGCGACCTGCGAGGCGATCCGGGCCGCGGGCGGACGCGCGGCGGCGTTCGAATGCAACGTGAGGGAGGCAGATGCACTCAGGAACTGTGTCGCGGCGGTCATCAAGGAGTTCGGCAACCTCGCGATCCTGGTCAACAACGCCCAGGAGGTGCCGCTCGGGCCACTCAACTCACTCAGCGAGGAGGCACTGTCAGCCGGTTGGGAATCAGGACCACTCGCGACCTTCCGCCTCATGAAGCTGTGCCATCCGCACCTCAAGGGCGGCGGCTGCATCGTAAATATCGGCACCTCCGCCGCGATGCGCTGGGATGCCAGCAACTACGGCGGCTACGCGGCGGTCAAAGAGGCGATCCGCGCGCTGTCGCGCGCGGCCGCATGCGAGTGGGCCCGGGATGGCATCCGGGTGAACGTCATCCTGCCGCACGCCACCTCACCGGCGCTCAAGGGCTGGATTCAGGCGCACCCCGAGGAGGCGCGGGCGTTCATCGCTACCATCCCGCAGCAGCGGGTCGGTGACTGCGAGGCCGACATCGGCCGCTTCGTGACCTTGCTGTGCTCCGAGGAATCCGGCTACGTGACCGGGCAAACGATCGCGGTAGATGGTGGCCAGGTCTTCCTCGGCTGACATCGGCACCGCCTGCCACCACTCGCGCGCGTCGCGACCGACACTGCGGCAGCAGCTGCGCTTCAGGCGCACGAGCCGCAAAAGCCTGCTGCACCGGCGTACCCGGGTTGCGGCACGCCGCCGGCGCGCTTGCCGTGAAGCGCTTCTCGTTCCACATCCGTAGATGCTTAAATGAGACCTGCGTCACACGCCACGCGACCTGTGCGTCGATATGTGAGCCATCGCGACGCGATTGAGCCGCACGAATTGCTTAGATATGTCCACGTATGGAAGCCGCGTCCCGATCGTCCCTAGAACCGCTCTCCGATCTGCCGGTCGAGGAGCCCCTGGAGCCCACGGCGCAGCGTTCGACGCCCAACGCCGCCGGCACGCCCGCACCCGTGGTGCCGCCGGCGCCCGTCATAGCGCCTTTGGTCAACGCAGGCGCCGCGCCCAAGGACCCAGCACAGACCGGTATCACCTTCCTGGATCCGGCCTCGCTGGTGCTGGAAGGCGCCTTCGCGGAGCCCGCCCCTGCTGCCGCAGCGCCGCCGGTCGTACAGGCGGCGGAGAATCTCGAACTCGTGCTGGAAGATCCGGCCGTCGTCGAGGAACTGCTGACGACCCCTCCGCCGCCTCCGCCCAAGCCGCCTGCCGCCGCGGCATCCGCTCCGACGCTGACCCCGGCCGCGCCACCGGCGCCTGCCGCGGCCGCCTCCGCCAGCGCCGAACCGCGCGCGGAAATGCGTGTCCCGATCATCAAGACTGCCTCTTTGTCGGCGGCGGCCACGAAGGCTGCGGCCACCAAGCTTGCGGCCGCCAGCAAACGCGTGGGCGAGACCCCCGCGATCTCAAAGCCCCTCGCGCCCACGATTCCCACGGTGCGACCTGCGCCCGCCGCACCCGCTCCCGCCGCACCCGCGCCGGCTGCAGCCGCAGCCAAGGCCGCCAAACCGACGCCTGCGCCGGAGTCCGGCTCGGAGGGACTTGCCGGGTGGACGAATGCGCGCGCCTCGGCTGCGCCCGCTGCAAAACCTAAGGCCGCAGTCCCTGCGGCACCTGCGCCGGCGGCGAAGGGCGCGGCGAAACCCGCAGCCGCCGCCCCGGCGGCGGCGCCGAGCACACCCTCGGCACCCATGGATCGCGACTTCATCGCGCGCAACCAGGTCGTCGAGCGCTATCTATCCGGTCGTCTGCCCCTGAAGGGAGCGACTGAGTTCGAACAGTTCGTCAACAAGCACCCCGAGATTCTCGATGAGATCGGCTTGCCCGAACGCGTGAATGCCGGGCTGCGCCTGCTCGAGGCCAGCGGCAAGCCCGAGCCGTGGCAGGAAGCGCCGCGTCCTGCCTGGCAGCGGCCGCAAGTCACGCTGGCGCTGGCAGCGGCCGCCGGTGTGCTGGCGGTGGCCTTGATGATCGCGACTGGCACGGCCGCCTCGAAGAGCCACAAGATCGCCGACTTGCAGAAACAGGTGGCGGAGCAGCCGCTCGATCCGGCCACCAGCACGCGTGAGATCCGCCTGATGCCCAGCCGCTCCGGTGCGTCCAATTCTCCGGCGATCACCATCGGCAACGGCGGCGCGCAGCTCGCGGACTTCAAGATCGACGAATCGCGTTCGCCTTATCACATCTTCCGTGTGACGATCGACCGCATCGATCAGGGGCGCGTCGGCGTGATCACGAACCTGGTGAAGGACTCCAACGGCCACCTGCGGATCGCGCTCAACAGCACAGCGCTGGGCCCGGGCAATTACCAGCTGACGATCGAAGGTCTCAACTGGCGCGGCGACCCGGAGCCGGACTCCTGGGTGACGATCGGCATCCAGCGCTGAAGCAGCCCGCGCCCTCAGGCGCGTAACGTCGAGAGCGGCGGCTGGTTAATCACCCGGCGCGTCGCCAGCCACCCACCCGAGGCGACCAGCAGCGCGCCGCCGACCACACCGAGCAACCACGGCAGCAATGCGAAGCTGTACTGCAGCTCGAGCCAACGCGTGGTGAGGTAATAGGCCGCCACGGATGCCCCGATCGCCGCCAGCAGACCCGAGAGCGCCCCCAGAGTGACGAACTCCGCCAGCACCCCCTGGACTACCGTGGCGCGACTCGCTCCGAGCGTGCGCAGCATGGCACTCTCGTAGCGGCGCTCATCGCGGCTCGACTGCACCGCCGCGAGCAGCACGGTGAGTCCGGCGAACAGGGTGAAGACGAAGACGCTCTGCACCGCGAGTGCGGCACGATCCAGAACGCTGCGCACCTGCGCCAGCAGCTCCTCGATGTCGAAGATCGAGACGCTCGGAAAACGGTGCGCGAGCTGTGCGAGGGTGGCGCCCGAGGCGGGGGTGAAATACGCGCTCGTCATGTAAGTGCCCGCGATGTGCTCGAGCACCCCGGGGGCGAAGACGATGAAGAAGTTCGGCTGGAAGGTGTCCCATTTCACCTTGCGGATGCTGGCCACGCTCGCCTCAAGAGTCTCCCCAGCGATATCGAAGCTCAGGTGATCGCCGACCTTGACGCCGAGGGATTCCTGGAACTCGCTCGCGAGCGACACCAGGGGCTTGCCCATGTCCTCCTTAGTCCACCAGTGTCCGGCGATCAGGCGGTTGTCGGTGCCCAGCTCATCCGACCAGGTGAGGTTCTGCTCGCGCGTCGCGAAATTCTCATCCCCGCCGCGTGCGCCCTTCTCATCCTCCACCGGCTTGCCGTTTATCGAGGTCAGCCGCCCGCGGATGATCGGCAGCACCTTGGTGGTGCGGGCGCCCTCTTTCTCGAGGAAGCTGACGAAGGCGTCCCGCTCAGCGGGTGGGATGTTGATGAAGAAGTAGTTGGGCAGGTTGGGCGGCAAGGTGCGCTGCCAGTCGCCATTGAGATCGGCGCGCAGGATACCCAGCAGCAGCAGCACCATGATGCCGCTGCCGAAGGCGACCAGCTGCACCACGCTCTCGGCGCGGCGACGGCTGAGGTTGGCGACGCCGAAGCGCCACGCCACGCCCACGCGGCCGCGCAGCCGACCGGCGAGCTGTACCAGAACGAAACCGGCGCCGGTGAGAGCCAGCACGAACACGGCGAGCCCGGCGGTGAAATACATGAACAGCCGCGGCTCCTGCACGACCCAATAGATAAGGAGCAATACCACGGCCACCGCGGGACCAAAGGCCAGTACTACCAGGGGCGGCGGCGGACCGACGTCGCGGCGCAGGACACGCAGCGCCGGCACGCGCGCCAGCTGCAGCAGCGGCGGCAAGGCGAAGCCTGCAAGCACCGCGATCGCCGTGACGAAGCCGATGGCGACCGGCACCAGGCTCGCCGGCGGCAATTCATTCACCGCCAGGAGAGTGCGAATCGTGCGCAGCAACCACTCTTGCGCGAGATAGCCGAGCGCGGAGCCCAGCACGGCGGCGATCAATGCCAGCGCCAGCAACTGCAGCACGGTCAGCGCCAGCGTGAAACCGCGGGTCGCGCCAAGGGTCTTGAGAAGCGCCACCGTATCCAGGTGACGATAGACGTAGCGGCGCGCAGCCATGGCCACGGCGATCGCGCACAGCAGTACGCTCACCAGGCTCGCGAGGCTGAGGAAGCGGCCCGAGCGATCCACGGCGTTGCGCAGCTGTGGGCTGGCGTCCGTGATGTCGCGAACGCGCTCGCCGGCGTTCTTGTGCTGCTGCAGCCAGGTCTTAAAGGCCGCGACCGCGGAGCGCTCACCGGCAAAGAGTCCGGCGTAGCTCACGCGACTGCCGGGCTGGACGAGCCGGGTTGCCGGCAGGTCGGACAAATTCATGAGCGCGCTCGGCGCCAGCTCCGCAAAGGTGCTGCCCTGGTCGGGCTTGGAAATGAGCACGCGGCCGACCCGCAGCGTCGCAGCGCCAATGGACAGCTCCGAGCGCACATGGCCGCCCACTGCGGCGAGGAGTCTTGAGTCCGGCCACACTTCACCTGGCGGCGGAATGCCCCCAGCAGGCGTCCCCTTGGCAAAGGGCGCCGCCGCCGTGACGACCTGGCCGCGCAGCGGATAGCCCGCGCTCACGGCGGCGATGTTGGTGAGCTGGCTGGCGTCGCCGTTGAAGACCACCGAAAGCAGCCGTGTCGTGCGGGCGCTGCGCAGACCGCGCCGTCCGGCTTCCGCGAAGTAACTATCGCCGAGCGGCTGCGGCGAGCCGAGTCGGATGTCGGCGGCCAGCACTTCACTGGCCTGCAATGCAACGGCGGCGCTGATGCGGCTGACCAGGAAGCCGACTCCGGTGAGCGCGGCCACGGCTACCGTGAGGGCGAGCAACAGCACGCCTAGTTCGCCCGAGCGCCATTCACGCGCCAGCATGCGCAGGGTGAGCCGCAACAGCTTCACAATGCGCGGCCTGCTTCCATGCGGATCACGCGGTCGCAGCGCGCCGCCAGGTCGCGGTCGTGGGTTACCAGGACCAGGGTCGTATGCGCGCTGCGATTCAAGCCGAACAACAGCTCTCCCACGCGCGCGCCAGTCGCAGAGTCGAGGTTACCCGTGGGCTCGTCGGCAAACAGCACCGCTGGGCGCGTCACGAACGCTCGGGCAATCGCGACGCGCTGCTGCTCACCGCCGGAGAGCTGGCGTGGATAATGCCCGGTACGTTCCTGCAGCCCGACGCCGGCCAGCGTCTCCGTGGCCACGCCGCGGGCGTCTGCCCGGCCGGCCAGTTCCAGAGGCAGCATCACGTTTTCCAGGGCTGTGAGCGCGGGAATAAGGTGAAACGACTGAAATACGAAGCCGACGCGCTGAGCGCGCAGGCGTGCGCGGCCATCTTCGTCGAGTCGCGTGAGATCCTGGCCCTCAAGAAGCACCCGGCCGCGGCTGGGGGCGTCAAGCCCCGCCAGGAGCGCGAGCAGTGTGGACTTGCCGGCACCGGAGGGACCCGTGATGGCGACCGAATCGCCGGCCGCGATGTCCAGTGAAACGTCATCGACAATGGTCAGCGCACCTTCGGGACTGCTAACCTGCTTGGAGAGGTTTTCAGCTTTGAGAACGCTGCTGCGGATCATCGGCGCCGGCGCGCTAAGTGTGGGACTGGTGTTCATCGCGCTCCAAAACGCGGTGGCCGCCGACCGCACCATCCTTGTGTTCGGCGACAGTCTGAGCGCCGCCTACGGAATCCGGCCGGAGCAGGGTTGGGTCGTACTGCTTACACAGCGACTTCAGGCCCAAGGGTACGGGTACCAGATCATCAACGCCAGTGTAAGCGGCGAAACGACCGAAGGCGGCCTCGAACGGTTGCCGCGGGCGCTGCAGCTGCACCAGCCGCAACTCGTCGTGCTGGAGCTGGGGGCGAATGATGCGCTGCGCGGCCTGCCGCTGGCCGTCACGCGCAGCAACCTCGACAAGATGATTGCGCTGGTCCAGACGACCGGCGCGCGCCTGCTGCTGGTCGGTATCCGCATTCCGCCCAATTACGGGCCGCGCTACACCGAGGAGTTTGCCGGCATATTCCCCGCACTAGCAAAGCAATATCATTTGCCGCTGGTGCCGTTTCTCCTGCAGGACGTCGCTCTGAATCCGGCACGGATGCAGGAGGATGGCATGCACCCGAACGCGGCCGGGGAGCCGCCGGTTCTCGATAACGTCTGGCCCTATCTCAAACCGCTCCTTGAGAAGAATCCCTAAAAACCAAGGACGCTGATGGACAAAATCTGGCTGAAATCCTATCCGCCCGGCGTACCTGCCGAGATTGACCCTACGCAGCTACGTTCGCTGAAGGAGCTCATCGAAAAGACCTGCGTTGAGCACTCCGACCGGGTGGCGTTCATCCAGATGGGCGCGCAGCTGACCTATCGACAACTTGATGAGCTTAGCCAGGCATTTGCCGCGTGGCTGCAGCACGAGGGGTTCAATAAGGGGGATCGCATCGCGATCATGCTGCCGAACACGCTGCAATATCCCATTGCGCTGTTCGGCGCGCTGCGTGCCGGACTGGTTGTCGTCAATACCAACCCGCTCTACACCGAGCCGGAACTGGAACACCAGCTCGGCGATTCCGGCACCACGGCGATACTCGTAATCGAGAATTTTGCCCACGTGCTGCAGAAGGTACTGCCACGCACCAAGATACGACGCGTACTGGTGACGTCAGCGGGCGAGTACCTGTCTTTTCCGAAGTCATTGCTCGTCAATTATGTGGTACGTCACGTGCGCAAACAGGTGCCCGCCTGGGACATCCCGGGAGCCGTGAACTTCAAGTCTGCTGTGGCTGCCGGGGCCAAGCTGCAGATGAGGCCCGTCGCGGTTGACCCGGAGGACCTGGCCTTTCTGCAGTACACGGGGGGAACGACCGGCGTAGCCAAGGGCGCGATGCTGTCGCACGCCAATGTCAGCACCAACGTCTTGCAGGCCGGGGCGTGGATCGGCAAGTCCTTCGAGCAACCCGGAGTGCTCATCACTGCGATTCCGCTCTATCACATCTTCGCGCTTTCCGGGAACTGCATGATGTTCGCACGCCTCGGCTGGACGAACGTACTGATCATCAACCCACGCGACCTGCCAAGCATGCTTGGCGAGATGAAGAAGCATCCTGCGAACTACATCAGTGGCGTCAACACGCTGTTCAATGCCATGTTGAACGCTCCGGGCTTGCGCGACATCGATTTCAGTGGCTTGAAGGTCACTCTCGGCGGTGGTATGGCCGTGCAGAAGGCAGTCGCAGAACGCTGGAAGCAGGCAACCGGCTGCATTCTTACGCAAGCGTGGGGCCTCACCGAGACGTCTCCTGCGGCGTGCATCAACCCGAACGACCTCGATTTCAACGGCTCTATAGGCTTGCCCATTTCCTCTACCGAAGTAGCGATCAAAGATGACGCCGGCGACGATGTGGCCATCGGGCAAATAGGGGAAATCTGCGTGCGAGGACCGCAGGTTATGAAGGGCTACTGGAATCGCCCGGACGAGACCGCAAAGGTGATGCTACCGGGTGACTGGCTGCGCACCGGTGATGTCGGGCGCATGGACGACAAGGGCTTCGTGTTTATCGAGGACCGGAAGAAGGACATGATTCTGGTCTCGGGTTTCAATGTGTATCCCAATGAGGTCGAGGCGGCTGCGGCTACTCACCCGGGGATTCTGGAGGCAGCAGCGGTAGCCCAGCCGGACGAACATTCGGGGGAGGTCGTCGCTTTGTTCGTCGTGCGGAAGGATCCGAAACTCACTGAGAAGGACGTCATTGATTACACGCGCAAGTCACTTGCGGGCTACAAAGTACCTAGGCACGTCTACTTCAGAGCCGAACTACCAAAGACGAACGTTGGAAAAATCCTCCGAAAAGCCTTGCGCGACGAACTTCGCAAAGCCTAGCGCGGATGGAGCTTCGAGAAGTTCGTAAGTCGTATATGCGCGCGAGTCAACGCGTAGCTGGCGTGAACTCACCAGGCTTTCTTCGCGCTATTCACTGCTAACAGAACAGTGATTGCCAACGAGTATGGCGCGTCTCTGGCCGGCAGTTTGTCACGACGTACTTTTTTTACCTCAAGAGACCCATCGAGCGCGTCTAAAAAGCTCTTGGCAGTGGACGCACATCGACCGCGTAGAGAAGTGAGCTCGGCTTCCGTTGCTGCAGGTATTAGAATCCGATATATCGATGCGCTTGGGTATGCTGCGCTAGGCGACGAACTCTCAAGGCCTTCTGTCACCGCCGGGAGAGCAGAAAATAGTGAGCTCAGATCCATGCGGCGACGCAATGCTGAGCTTCGCAGTCGCACTCGTTCGCCCACTACTTCGATGGCGTCAATGGAGCGAAGTTCTTCGAGGATTGCGCGATATGGGACATCGCCCGCGTACTTCTTTGCGAGAAAAGCGAAGGACACCTTCGAGCCGGAGATTGGAAGGTGCTTGGGATCTCCGAGCCTGCCGGAATATTGACTGTCGGTCTGCCATCCTCGAATAACGTTTTCAACTGGCGTCAGCCTAGGCCCCATCGCCCCGTCCTGTCGGCGATGCAGTACGCGCCGCACGGCCGCCCGAGTTAGACCAGTTTGAGCGGCGACGCGGGAATGATTCACCTTCCCATTTCGCATCTTGGAACGCGTGGCCGCGGCTTCGACGAGGGCAGAACGCAGGAGACGAGTGAATCCTGCGGACGTCATTCCCCGCGCAAGCAACGCGAATGCGAGCGCTCGAATCAGCTCCCCTAGCAACGTGGCGTTGTCCCGGGAATCGTGCGGAAGGCTAGGACGTCGCTTCCTGGGTCGTCGCTTGCGCGCGATCCGCGCGATAGGCATATGGCTGCTCGCAATAGGTACAGGCCGACCCTACAGATAATCGCGCACGAGTTTGTTCTGCAACAGACAGCTTGACGGCGTGTTTACGCAGAAATGCGAGCGCCCGAACTACTGGCGCGGAGAATCCGGAATCGAATTCTTTACCGCAGGACGCCGGTATCTCGGTGCATGCCCCGAACGCCATCGGCAGCGACGCCAGACCCTACGATCCCGTTGGCAGCGGCGCCCGAGCCGACAATTCCGTTCGGGTGAAGTCCGCTGCCTACGATGCCGTTAGCCGCAGCGCCCGAGCCAACAATTCCGTTGGCCGCAGCGCCTGAACCGACGATGCCATTAGCGGCCGCGCCAGAACCTACGATGCCGTTGGCGGCCGAGCCAGAACCGACAATTCCGTTCGGGTGAAGTCCGCTGCCCACGATGCCGTTAGCCGCAGCGCCCGAGCCAACAATTCCGTTGGCCGCAGCGCCCGAGCCAACAATTCCGTTGGGCGAAGCGCAACCGACGATGCCATTGGCGGCTGCGCCCGAGCCAACGATGCCGTTAGCCGCGGCGCCCGAGCCAACAATTCCGTTCGGGTGAAGTCCGCTGCCTACGATGCCGTTGGCCGCGGCACCTGAACCTGACGATGCCATTAGCGGCCGCGCCCGAACCCACGATCCCGTTGGCGGCCGAGCCAGAACCAACAATTCCGTTAGCGCGAAGTCCGCTGCCTACGATGCCATTCGCAGCGCCCCGGATGCGATTAGCGGCTGCGCCCGAGCCCACGATGCCGTTGGCCGCCGCAGCCAGAACCGACGATGCCATTAGCGGCTGAGCCAGAACCCACGATGCCGTTGGCGGCCGAGCCAGAGCCAACAATTCCGTTAGCGCGAAGTCCGCTGCCTACGATGCCATTAGCGGCGGCGCCCGGAGCCAACAATGCCATTGGCGGCTGAAGCCCGCTGCCTACGATGCCGTTGGCCGCCGAGCCAGAACCAACGATGCCGTTGGCCGCCGAAGCCGTACCTACGATGCCGTTGGCCGCTGAGCCAGAACCAACAATCCCATTGGGGTGAAGTCCGCTGCCCACGATGCCATTCGCAGCGGCCCCTGAACCGACGATGCCATTAGCGGCTGCGCCCGAACCCACGATGCCGTTGGCGGCCGAGCCAGAACCAACAATCCCGTTAGGGCGAAGTCCGCTGCCTACGATGCCGTTAGCCGCAGCGCCCGAACCTACGATGCCATTGGCCGCAGCGCCAGAACCGACGATCCCGTTAGCTGCGGCGCCTGATCCAACAATGCCATCGACCAAAACAACGCCGCCGTGAACAGGCTGGGTTCCTCTGATAGACATCTTCGCGCCGACAGCAGGGACGATTCGTCCCGACGACATCGCCGCAGTAAGGTCAACATTGACCCCATTAAGGACCACATGCCCGATTGCTGGTTCAGATCGCTGGACCGTGCCAGAGATAAAGACGGCTGTGGCGCCAGGCGTATAGATCCCTTGATCTCGAATCCCCGACAGCTCGACAGTCCCGTTCGGCCGAACGCTGCCGTACAGGGCGACCGTGTTACCAACCGTCAGCACATCGACATTTTCAACAGCAACTCGCTGGCCTAGGACTGTGGCAGTGCGATTAGTAAGGTCGATAGATTCAACGGGACCGACTACTAGCAGTTCGGGCGCACTGCTAGTCGCAGCAAAGCTCGTGGAAGCTCCAATAGCTGCCAGTACCGCCAAATAAATCGCTGAAGACCTGTTCATCGAAATCTCTCCCACCCGCATTCGCTACTTTTTCTGAGGCAAACCTGCCAGCACATCGATTTCTATCGGCATCGTCTTAGACGCTTTGTCTTTGTCTCTCTGTCCATCGATCGGTGCAGAACGACTTTCCTAGGGACGCTCGGGGTCTGATCCTCGAAGAAGTAGATCCCGACTCCGTACTTCTTTCCGGAATCACTCTGATCTGGCGGCATCAGTCGCGTGAGAAACGTGTCAAGTTCCGTGAGCATTTCCAGCCCGCGCTCACCCGCCAGCGCCAAAAACTTGTCGCGGCCCTGTTCCGAAATCGTGCTGTCACACACCACAGCCCGCTCGAGAAAAACCGGCTCGTCGCCAGTACGCATGAAGTTATGGACCGAACTGGACGCGACATTGGTGATGACACGCCCCATCCACTCGATCCTTTTGACGTCGGATTCGTGCGGCAAATACGTGCGGATAGACAGCGCACTGTCGCATCGTGCAAAACTTCCACAGATTCAGAGGCTACGAGCTCGTCAAGCAGCGCCTCGCGTCTGCGCCAGGGCATGCAATCGCCCCCAAGTCGGCGAAACTTCTTCGGGGCGAACCTGGGAGTCGTGAGATCCAACTCTAGCGCTAGTCCATAGGCGCCGGAAAAACCTGAGTGCGTGTGCCAAACCGTAACAGATTTGTTACCTGGTCAAGGCTGACCGTGGCCCTGAGGCTGTGTGGTGCGCCCGAACGTGTCAGCCTCACGCAGGGCGGCTACGTCAGATTTCGTGAGTCCTGCGACAACGGCGAGACGTGTGTCAGTTGTCGCTCGCTTCTGACTCATGAAGCGCTCTTCGAGGGCCTGGATGTACGTGCGACGCACCACGCCTGAGATCTCGCTTGCCGAGATTCCGTACTCAAAAGCAACGCGGGTGAGCGGACGCACTAAAGATGCGAACACGTTCAACACCGCTTCTTTTTCGCGGGCGGATTTGTTCATCGTGGAGACGCTGTTGTTCTTACATAACTCTAAGTAGTTCAGTGACTTATGTCAATTAACTATATGTGACGCCGGGCCTGTTGAGCGTCCGTACAACGGCGAAATCCAAGTTGAAACAAAAGGTTACGTTCCCGCTAAGGACGGCGGGGCGCGCCCGGACGGGCGGGTCAGAAGGGTCGAAAGGGGTAAATCGGTGCGGCTGCGCAACAGCCTGTAGGTACCGTCCTACGTGCGCTCGCCGGGCTCAAAGAGACGCCGATGCTCAAGAATTGCGTACCTGTCGGTCATACCGGCGATGTAATCAGCGACCGCGCGCGCCCGCCCGGAGGTGCCGTGCTCATTCTCGCCTCGTGTCGCGTGATCACGATGTTCCGTTGGCATGAGACTTATGTCCTTGAAAAAAGATTCGAATAGCTGTTGCAGAACGCGCCCCGCCTTGGAAGTCATGCGCAGCACCTTGTAGTGCCGATATACGTGCTCGCCGAGGAACGCCTTGAGCTCGAGGTGCTCCTCGTACGACTCGGGACTGAGCATCGCGAACGGTTTGCTGTGCGCCCGCACATCGTCGATCGAGCGTGGCTGCAGTTTCTCCAGCTGTGCCTGGGTGGTGCGGATGAAGTCGCTCACCAGGTAGTTGATCATGCGGCGGATGGTCTCGTGCACCAGACGGCGTTCGCCAAGCTTCGGGTATTGGCTAAGCACCGTATCGTGCTGGCGGCGAAACATGCGCACCTCGCGCAGCGAGTCCAGATCGAGCAGCTGCGCGCGTATGCCGTCGTCGACGTCGTGATTGTTGTAGGCGATCTCATCGGAGAGGTTGGCGATCTGTGCCTCGAGCCCCGGCTGCCGGCGATGAATGAAGCGTTCGCCGAGTTCGCCCAACTGGCGCGCGTTGCGTAGCGAACAGTGCTTGAGGATGCCCTCGCGGCATTCGAAGGTCAGGTTCAGCCCGGGAAACTCCGCATAGCGCTCCTCGAGCTCATCGACAACGCGCAGCGACTGCAGGTTGTGCTCAAAGCCGCCGTAATCGCGCATGCACTCATTCAGCGCATCCTGGCCGGCGTGCCCGAACGGTGTGTGCCCCAGATCGTGCGCCAGACTGATGGCCTCGGTGAGCGCTTCGTTCAGACGCAGCGCGAGAGCCACCGAGCGGGCGATCTGCGCCACCTCAATCGAGTGAGTGATGCGGGTGCGGTACAGATCGCCTTCGTGGTTGACGAATACCTGAGTCTTGTAGACCAGCCGCCGGAACGCGTTGGAATGGATGATGCGGTCGCGGTCGCGCTGGAACTCACCGCGCAGCTCCGGACGCGGCTCGGCGATGCGCCGCCCGCGGGACTCATCGTCATGCGCCGCGTAGGAGGCGAGCGCGGTCGTGGGCAGCACATCGTTCATTACGGGGCCCCGGTGTGCTGTGCCAAGGTGCGCAGCAGCGCTGCCTGCGGATAGTCGGAGCTCACGAACGCCTCCCCGATGCGCCGCAGCAGCACCAGGCGCAGCCGCCCCTCCAGGACCTTCTTGTCGATGCGCATGTGCTCGAGCATTTGTGCGGGGGTGACCGAGGGAATCTGCGCCGGCAGGCCGGCCAGCTCGACGAGCTGGCGGACCCGCGCCGCCTCGGGAGCTGCCAGCAGCCCAACCTCGCACGACATGGCGGCCGCCATGACCAGCCCCGCGCCGACCGCCTCACCGTGCAGCCATTCCCGGTAGGCGGTGGCCGCTTCGGCGGCGTGACCGAACGTGTGCCCCAGGTTCAGCAGGGCGCGCTCGCCCTGCTCGCGCTCGTCGCGGCCGACGATCGCAGCCTTGATCTCGCAGGAGCGGCGGATGATGTGCGCGAGCGCCTGCGGCTGCTTGGCCAAGAGCGCATCCAGGTGTTCCTCCAGGTAGTCAAACAGCTGCGGATCGCAGATGAGGCCGTACTTGATGACCTCGGCAAGGCCTGCGCGCAGCTCGCGACCCGGCAGTGTGCTTAAGGTAGCGGTATCACTGACCACCAGCTGAGGCTGGTGGAAGGCACCGATCAGGTTCTTGCCGCCCGGATGGTTGACGGCAGTCTTGCCGCCCACGGCGGAGTCGACCTGCGCCAGGAGCGTGGTCGGCACCTGCACGAAAGTGACGCCGCGCTGGTAGCAGGCCGCGACGAAACCGGCCAGATCCCCGACCACCCCGCCGCCGAGCGCCAGCACCGCGCCGTCGCGGGCGAAACGGTTGGCGATGAGCACGTCAAGGACACGCGCAACGTTGGCGAGGGTCTTGTGGGCCTCACCGTCCGGCAGGATCACCTCGACGCAGCGCCGCTCGCCCAGGCCGCTGCGCAGCGCGCGCAGGTACAGTGGCGCCACGGTCGTATTGCTGACGATGAGCACGTCGCGCGCCTTGAGGGCCGAGAACGATTCCGGACGGGCGATGAGTTCGCGCCCGATCAGGATCGGGTAGCTGCGGCTGCCGAGGGCGACGTTGAGGGTATCCACTTAAGGGCGCGGTGCGGCCTTCCGGGCCATAGAACCGCCGCTGAGTATACGTGAGGCGCACTGCGCCCCTGATTTTCAGGCCGGCGGCGGGCTGAGCTCGCGCAGGACGCTCTCGGCCACGTGCTGCACCTTGCGCCCGTCGGTGGAGACGACGATGTCGGCGATGGCGGCGTAGAGCGCGGCGCGCGCGCTCATCAGCTGCTCGAGCCGCTCGGCCGGATCGCCCTGGGCGATGAGCGGGCGGTGGCGGCCATAGCGCACGCGATGCGCCTGCTGCGCCACCGAGGTCTGCAGGTACACGACCTGGCCGCGCGCGGCCAGGTGGCGCCGGTTCTCCTCAAGCATCACCGCCCCGCCCCCGGTGGCGAGCACGATGCTCTCGAGAGCCGTCAGCGCCTCGATGGCCTCGCGCTCGCGCTGGCGGAAACCACTCTCGCCCTCCTTCTCGAAGATGAAGGGGATGTCGACGCCGGTGCGGCGCTCGATCTCGGCATCACTGTCGTAGAAGGGCAGCTCGAGCGCGCGCGCCACATAGCGGCCCACGGCCGTCTTGCCCGAGCCCATGGGGCCGATGAGAAATACACTGCTTCTGCCGCGCATAGCGGCCGACAGGATACCTAAAACGCCGCGGCCGCCTGGAGAAGGCGGCCGCGGGAGTCCTCGGGCAAGCGCCTGCGGCGCTTCAGTTCATCACGTTCACGCCCTCGCGCACGATCTTCGGGGTGATGAAGATCATGAGCTCGTCCTTGTTGTCCTGGTGCACCGTGTTCTTAAAGAGGTGCCCGAGGACCGGGATGTCGCCCAGGTAGGGAACCTTGGTGTCGTCCTCGCGCTCGGTGGTCGAAAGGATGCCGCCGAGCACCACGGTCTGGCCGTCGTTGACCAGCACCTGGGTCGAGATCTCACGGGTGTTGATCGAGGGTACGTTCACACCGCCGGAGGCCACCACGATGGTGCCGACCGCATCGTCACGTACGTCGAGGTCGAGGATGATGCGGTTGTCCGGGGTGATCTGAGGGGTGACCTTGAGCGAGAGCACGGCCTTCTTGAACTGAATGGTCGTCGCGCCGCTCGAGGCCGACTGCTGGTAGGGGATTTCCTGGCCCTGCTCGATGACCGCTTCCTTCTGGTTGGCGGTGATGACGCGCGGGGTCGCGATGATGTTCGCCTGGGTCTCCGCCTGCGCGGCCGAGAGCTCCAGGTCCACCAGGAAGTTGTTGCCGAGAATGCCGAGTGCGAACGAACCGGCCGGACTTGAGACCGGCAGGTTGACGTTGTAGCGGTTCACGGCATTGCTGCCGGTCGGCAGCGTCACCGGGTAGATGCTGGTGCCGCCATTGCCCTGCAGATTGGTGAGCGCGGAGCTTACGATCGTGTCGGTGCCGGCGGCGGTACCGCTGGTGGTCACAAGCCCGGTCTGGCCGTTCTGATTGACGCTGGTGAACCCGAAGCGCGCGCCGAGGTCACGCTCGAAATCGTTGTTCACGATGACGATGCGCGCCTCGATCTGCACCTGCCGCACCGGAATATCGAGAGTCGCCACCAGGCGGCGGATGTCGGCGATGCGGTCGGAGGTGTCCTGCAGCAGAAGCGTGTTGGTGCGCTCATCGACCGCGACGCTGCCGCGGGGTGAGAGCAGCGAATTGGTCTGGGTCTTCACCAGGGCCGCCATATCGGAGGCCTTGGCGTAGTTGACCTGCAGGTACTCGGAGCGCAAAGGCGCGAGCTCCTGCACGTCCTTCTTCGCGGCCAGTTCCGCCTTCTCGCGTGCGGCGAGCTCCGCCTGCGGCGCGACGATGATCACGTTGTCCTGGCGGCGCTTGTCCAGGCCCTTGGTGCGCAGCACGATGTCGAGGGCCTGATCCCACGGCACGTTCTGCAGGCGCAGGGTGACGTTGCCGTTCACCGAGTCGCTGACCACGATGTTCTGGCCGCTGGCATCGGCCAGCAGCTGCAGCACGGCGCGCGTCTCGATGTCCTGGAAGTTCAGCGTCAGGCGCTCGCCGGTGTAGACCGGCTTGTCCTCGGGAGCATTCACCGCCTTGTGGCGCGGCGACACTTCCACGACGTACTGATCGTCCGACTGGTAGGCGAGCTGCTCGTAGTCGCCGTTGGCGGAGATCGCAATGCGGGCGCCGTTGCCGACGCGCGAGACGTCGAAGCTGTTAACCGGGGTACCGTAGTCGGTCGCATCGTAGCGGCGCACCAGGTTCGCCGGCACGCCCGCGTCGCCGAAGTCGACGACGATCTGGTTGCCGACCTGGTGCAGGTTGATGTGCGTGTGCGGATCGGAGAGCTTCACGATCACGCGCCCCGCGCCATCGGCGCTGCGGCGGAAGTCGATCGCCCGCAGTTCGCGCACGCCGGCTCCCATCGAGCCGGTGACGGCGTTGGAGCTGTTCGGGCTGGCCGCGGCCACCGGGGCCGCCGCGCCGGCGCCGGCCGCATTCGGGGCGCCCAGCAGCACGATGATGTTGTTGCCGTCGACGCGGGTGTCGTAGGGCACCAGCTTATCCAGGTTCAGCACCAGGCGCGTGCGGTCCTTGGTCTCCGCGGCGAGGATGGTGTCGAGACCTGAGGCGTGCACGTCGATGCGCCGCGAGGGCAGCGCGAGGGTCGTGTTGGGCAGGTCGAGGGAGATGCGTGCCGGGTTGTCGATGGTGAACGACAAGGGCTGCGGTGCCGGGGCCGACAGGCGCATCGTGAGCTGCAGCTGCTGCCCGGCGAGCGGCTGCACGTCGATGGCTTGCAGTGCGGGTTGATCCGCGGCCAGTGCAGGTGCTCCCGCGAGCATGCCGAATGCTCCCGCGAGCACAAGGGCCGTGCCGAGGAAACGATTGATCAGGCGATGGCGTTGCATTCTGAGAACTCCCTGCTGAACCTTACTCGTTCAGGGCAAGCGCGGCGGGGCGCTCCATGTACCCGCCCACACTGTCCGGAACGATTTCGACGACACTGATTTTTGAAGGGCTGATTTCGGTGATCTTGCCTTCGGCCTGGCCGATGTGGTTACCCGTGGTCACCCGATGCACCAGGCCGTCCTTGGTCTGCACGAGGCCATAGATCGACCCGCCCAGGCGCAGCGTGCCGACCATCTTCAAGGTATCGAGCGAGTACTGCTCGAGGAATTCGCGGTTGCGCTTCTGATCGGGGCGCAGGCCGCCGAGTCCGGCGCCGGACCCAGGGCTGCTCGGCAGAAACGGCGAACGCAGATCGGAGGCTGCGTACACGAAGGTCTCGTACGGCTTGATCTCCGGCAGCGGCTCGACGCGGCCGCCGGGCTCTTTCTTCGTATCGTCCACGAAGCGCTGCAGCTCATCATCCGCGCTCGAGCAGCCGGTGACGGCCGCATAGGCGGCGCAGGCCAGGGCCACGCACACAAGGCGGATCAGGTTTCGGTTTGTGGGCTTATGCATAAGTTGTTACCGCGCTCACACCGTTCGTTGTCTAGCCGCCCGCCGGCTTGCGCTTGGCGGCATCTTTCTTCTTGTCGGCCTCGCCCGCGGCGATCTCGTCCTCATCCAGGTAGCGATAAGTCTTCGCCGTGAGCTCGAGGGACAGCTGGTCGTAGGCGTCCTTGCTGTCCGGCTTGATGTCGATGTCATGCAGCGTGACGATGCGCGGCAGCGCCGCAATGCCACTGACGAATTCGCCGAACTGGTGGTAGCTGCCGGTCAGCTTGATCTTGATGGGCAGCTCCGCGTAGAAATCCTTGCGCTGCTCGGCCTGCGGCTGGAACAGCTTCTCGGACAGGCCCGCCGCCAGTCCGGTCTGTGAAATATCCACCAGCAGGCTCGGCACCTCGGTCTTGCCGGGGAGCTGGCGCAGCAGGGCGCCGAAGGAGCGCTCGATGTCCTTGAGCTGCTGTTTGTAGACCTCGAGGTTCACGGCCTTGGCATGCTTGTCGCGGAATTCGCCGCGCAGCTTCTGCTCCTCGGCGGCGAACTGCTCCAGGCGCGGACGCTGCTCGCTCCACACGAAGAAGTAGATGCCGAGCGCCGAGAGGGCCAGGAAGCCAACGGCGACGGCGCCGGCCAGGACCGGCAGCGGCCAGCGGCCCGGATCGCGCGGGTCAAGGGAGCGCAGTTCCTCAATGATGTTCATTGCTGCGCTCCGGCGGAGCCCAGGCTCGCCTTGCGGATCTTGCCCTTGGCGGCGCGTGCGCTGCTGTCATCGGGCGCCGAGGCCGTGACCTGCTGGGCGCTCAGGGTGAAGCTCGAACCGGGGCCCGAACCCTTGGTGGTCTGCACCACTTCCAGGGACGGGTTGCGCAGCCACTGCGAGCCGTCGATGTTGCGCATGAAGGAGGAAACGCGCGTGCTCGACTGCGCGATACCGTCGAATTTCAGCGTGCTGCCGCTTTGCTTGACCGCGGTCAGATACACCCCTTCCGGCAGCGTGCGCACGATCTCATCGAACACGTGCACGATCTCCGGACGCGAGCGCTGCAGCTTCTCGATGATCTCCATGCGCGCGATGTACTTCTGCTTGGCGGTCTCGAGGTTGTTGATCTCCTCGTTCTCCTTGTCGAGCGTCTTGATCTGCGTGCGCAGCATGTCATTGCGGTGCTGCTGCGCGTCGATCATCTGCGCGTACATGAGATAGGCGGCGAAGGTGGTGAAGGCGGCGGCGACCGCGGCCACACCCAGCGCCACGAGGAACTTGAGCTTGCGCTCCTTGCGTTTGCTTTCCCGGTGGGGAAGCAGGTTTATGCGTGGCATATCAGTCAAAGCTCCGCAGGGCAAGACCACACGCGGTCAGAAGTGCGGTGGCGTCGCGTTGCACCGCCTGCGCCTTGGCGCGCGAGGAAAGCTTCATCTGGCCGAGCGGGTCGCCCTTTTCGGCGGAGATGCCGACGCGGCTGGAGATCACCTCCGCCACACCGGGGATGTTGGCGCAGCCGCCACACACCAGGATCTTCTCGGGCTGTTCGCGCCCGGAGCCGGAAGCGAGGTAGAACTGCAGTGAGCGGCTCACCTGCTGCGTCATGTCATCGATGAACGGATCGAGGACTTCCGACTGGTAGTTGCCCGGCAGCCCGCCTTCTTTCTTGGCGCGGCCGGCCTCTTCCATCGCCAGTCCGTAGGTGCGCATGATTTCCTCGGTGAGCCCCTGGCCGCCGAAGGCGAAGTCACGCGTGTACACCACTTTAAGATTACGCAGCACGCTGAAGGTGGTGCTGCTTGCGCCGAAGTCGACCACCGCGATGGTGCGATCGATGCCGCCATCGGGCATCTGGTGCGTCATCAGCTTGCAGGCGTTCTCGAGCGCGAAGGCCTCGACGTCGACGATCTTGGCGGTCAGGCCCGCCGCTTTCACCGCCGCCTGACGCTGCTCGACGTTCTCGGTGCGCGTGGCGACCAAGAGCACGTCGTTGCTGTCGGTGTCCTTGTCATTGGGACCGAGGACTTCGAAGTCGTAACTGACTTCGTCCATCGGGAAGGGGATGTACTGGTCCGCCTGCATCTCGACCTGGGCTTCAAGGTCCCCGGCGCGCAGTGAGCGCGGCATCTGGATCACCTTGGTGATCGCGGCGTCTCCGGAAATCGCAACCGCAACCTCACCGCTCTTGGCGCCGGCGCGCTTCACGGCGCGGCGGATCGCCTCACCGACGGCCTCCGCATCCACGATCGCCTTCTCATTAATGGCGTTCTGGGGGGTAGGCTCGGCGGCATACGCCTCTACCCGATACTGGCCCCCCGCCATCGCCAGCTCGATAAGCTTCACGGACGAGGTGGTTATGTCAAGTCCCAGGATGGGGCGGTACTTACGCTGCAATAGCAACATTTTTATTTCCTTTTCAGGATCTTATGCCTGAAACCGACCGCCCTGTATTAAACTCAGGAACACTATATATCAGCGCAAAGTTAAATTGAACGTGAGGGGCCTCACGGATATGTACGGTACCCGCAGTGCGCTGTAGCGGACTGCCGACAGCGTCACGGGCGCGGCAAGTCGCCCCGCGCGGGATCAACGAATGAAGCGTCCCTTGGTCCAAAGCGTCGTAGGGGACGCGCACAGCGTTACCGCAGATACGAAAGGTGGGTACTGGAGCGCGGATTGAGTCGGTGCCGAACCACAAGCTCTGGGCGCGTGACCGTGCGCGGCAGAGTGCGTTAACGTTCGAACCGGCAACCCCGCTGTCATAGGTACTCACGTCCCGTAGACCGGAGGCTTTGCGTCCCCACCTTTCGGTGAGTTTGCCCTGAAACGGCGGCTACTATGCATAGGCGTTAATGGGAGCGCAAGCACGGAGAGTTGGTTTCTGTGAAATGGAATTACTTTCGAGTTCTGGCGGTTATTGGCGCCACTGTGATGCTGTTCACACTTCTGGGCGCCTACGCACTGGCGTGCAGCTACGTGTATCTGGTGCCCTCGCTCCCCTCGATCGAATCGATGCGCAACGTCGAGCTGCAGGTGCCACTGCGCGTCTACACCCGCAGCGGCGCACTCATTGCGCAGATCGGCGAGCAGCGGCGCATCCCGGTCACCTACGACCAGATTCCTGAGCTGGTCAAGCACGCCTTCCTCGCCGCCGAGGACGAGCGCTTCTTCGAGCACCACGGCATCGACTATTTCGGCGTCGTGCGCGCCGTGCTCATCGATGTGGTCTCCGGGGACAAGACCCAGGGCGCGAGCACGATCACCATGCAGGCCGCGCGCAACATGTTCCTGAGCCTGGACAAGACCGCGCGCCGCAAGCTGCAGGAGACCTTCGTCACCTACCGCATGGAGCACGAGTTCTCCAAGCAGGAGATCTTCGGGCTCTACCTAAATGTCATCTTCTTCGGGCAGCGTGCCTACGGCGTCGCCGCCGCGGCCGAGGCCTTCTTCGGCAAGACGCTCGACAAGCTCGACGTCGCCGAGGCCGCCACCATCGCCGGGCTGCCCAAGGCGCCCTCGCGCTACAACCCGGTCGTCGATCCGCAGGCCGCCACCGGGCGGCGCGCCTATGTGCTGCGGCGCATGCGCGAGCTCGGCTACATCGATGCGGCCACGGCCGAGGCTGCAAACAAGGAACCGATGGAAGCGCGCGCGCACGCGCCGCTCTTTGACGTCGAGGCGCCCTACGTCGCGGAGATGGCGCGCCTGGAACTGCGCCAGCGCTTCGGACCTTCCGCCGAGAGCGCCGGCTACAAGGTCTACACCACCATCGACGGGCGGCTGCAGGCTGATGCCAACCGCGCGGTGCGCGTCGGCCTCATCGAATACGACCGTCGCCACGGCTGGCGCGGGCCGGCCGGCCACGTCGATCTGCCCGCGCACGGCGAGGCGGACTACGATGACCTGGTCGACGAGTACGCCGTCATCGGCAACCTCGCGCCCGCCATCGTGGTGTCGGTGGAAGACAAGAGCGTGCACGCCTACGTGAAGTCCCAGGGCCCGGTCGAGATCGACTGGGACGGGCTGTCCTGGGCGCGCAAGGAACTGCGCAACGAGAGCCTCGGACCGGCACCGAAGGATGCCGGCCAGGTGCTGGCGCGCGGGGACGTGGTGTACGTGGTGGCCGACGACAAGGGCCACGCGCAGCTCGGCCAGATACCGGAGGCGCAGAGCGCGCTCGTGGCCCTCGATCCCAATGACGGCAGCATCGTCTCCCTCGTCGGAGGCTTCGACTACTTCACCAACAAGTACAACCGCGTAACGCAGGCGCGGCGCCTGCCCGGCTCGGGCTTCAAGCCCTTCCTGTATTCCGCGGCCCTCGAGCACGGCTTCACCCCGGCGAGCGTCATCCTCGATGCGCCGATCGTGCTCGACGGCAATGGCAGCGAGGACAACTGGCGCCCTGAGAACAACGAGCGTCAGTTCAGCGGCCCGACGCGCATGCGCGAGGCACTGGTGCACTCGCGCAACCTGGTCTCGATCCGCATCCTGAAGGAGATCGGCATCGCCCCGGCGATCGACTACATCCAGCGCTTTGGCTTCGACCCGAGGAACATGCCGCACGACCTGACGCTGGCGCTCGGCACCATGGCGGTGACGCCGCTCGACCTTGCGGCCGGCTATGCGGTGTTCGCCAACGGCGGCTATCGCGTGCAGCCCTATTTCATCGAGCGCATCGAGGACGCCGCCGGCCAGGTGGTGTGGCGCGCGGCGCCCAAGCGCGTGTGCCCGCAGTGCGAGCAGGCCGCCAGCCCCGGCGTGCCCGGCGATGGCGGCGCGGAGGCGGTGCGCGTGGCCGACGGCGCGCACGGCGAGCCCGCCCCGCTGCCGCCCGAAGAGGTGGCGCCACGCATCATCTCCGTGCAGAACGCTTACGTCATGGACGACATGATGGCGGATGTGATCAAGCGCGGCACCGGGCGGCGCGCCCTGTCGCTCAACCGCGGCGACCTCGCCGGCAAGACCGGCACCACGAATGAGGCCAAGGACACCTGGTTCAACGGCTTCACCGCAAATCTCGTGGTCACCGTGTGGGTCGGGTTCGACCAGGAGCGCCCCCTGGGTGAGGCCGAGGAGGGCGCGCACACGGCGCTGCCGATCTGGATCAACTTCATGGGCGAGGCGCTCAAGGGCGTGGCCGAGCAGCGCCGCCTCATGCCTGACGGCATCGTGACACTGCGCATCTCCCCCGACACCGGGGCGCTCGTGAGTGCAGAGAATCCCAACGGCGTGCCGGAGATCTTCATGGCCGATCACCTGCCCTCGGCCGAGGACGCCGCCGCGGTCGCCGCCCAGGGCCAGCAGCAGCAAGCCAGCGGCGAACCGATCTTCTAGTGATGAAAGCCAAGCGACACCCGACGCGCGGCGATAACCTGCGCCGCGCGCTGGCGCAGGAAGCTGCGCGCATCATGGCCGAGCACGGCATCCGTGACTTTTTGGTCGCCAAGCGCAAGGCCGCCGAGCGTTTCGGCGTCACCGACGGGGCGGCCCTGTTGCCGAAGAACAGCGAGATCGAGGAGGCGCTCGCCGCCTACCAGCGTCTCTTCGGCGGTGCTTCCCACCTGCAGGCACTGCACGCTCAGCGCAGTGCCGCGCTTGCGGCCATGCGCTACCTGCAGGAGTTCGAGCCGCGCCTGGTCGGCCCGGTGCTCTCCGGCACCGCCACCGAGCACTCCGGCGTGCAGCTGCACCTGTTCGCCGACCGCGCCGAATCGGTGACCCTGAAGCTCATCGACCGTGGCATCCCGCACGAGGTGACCGAGCGGCGCGTGAAGCTCAACGCCGAGCGCATCCGCGCCTTTCCCGGGGTGCGCTTCGAGATGGACGAGCAGCCGATCGAGGTGACCGTGTTTCCGCCGGAGGGCATCCGCCAGGCACCGGTCAGTCCTGTCGACGGCCGTCCGATGCGGCGCGCGAGTGCGCTCGAGGTCGAAGCCCTGCTGCAGCAGCCCTGAGGTCCCACGCCGCCGCCCCAGCACGCGCTTGGTATAGTCATGCGTCGTGCTGAAGCGACCCATGCAGGCCCGCACCGGACAGATCGCGCTCTTCGCCGCGCGCTATGCCGACGACGCGCGCCCGACGCAGCCCAGCAACGGTCGCAAGATCGCACAGACGCAGAATTAGCCCGGCGGCCTGCGCTGCGCCTCAGCTGCGCTTCTTGATCTCGACGTAGTCGCGGCGCGTCGGCCCGGTGTAGAGCTGGCGCGGCCGGCCGATGCGCATGGCGGGGTCGGAAATCATCTCCTGCCAGTGCGCCACCCAGCCCACCGTGCGCGCGATCGCGAACATGACGGTGAACATCGAGCGCGGGATGCCGATGGCGCTGTAGATCACGCCCGAATAGAAATCGACGTTCGGGTACAGCTTGCGCTCGACGAAGTACGGATCCTTGAGCGCGATCTCCTCGAGGCGCAGCGCAAGGTCCAGCAGCGGATTGTCGCTGCGGCCGAGCTGCGCCAGCACCTTGTGGCACATCTCGCGGATGATCTTGGCGCGCGGATCAAAGTTCTTGTAGACGCGGTGGCCGAAGCCCATCAGCCGGAAGTGGCTCGATTTGTCCTTGGCCATCGCCAGGAACTTCGGGATGTTGTCGACCGTGCCGATCTGCTCGAGCATCGACAGCACCGCCTCGTTGGCACCGCCGTGCGCCGGTCCCCATAGCGCCGAGACGCCCGCCGAGATCGCCGCATAGGGGTTAGCTCCCGTGCTGCCGGCCAGGCGCACCGTCGAAGTGCTGGCGTTCTGCTCGTGATCGGCGTGCAGCACGAACAGCAGATCGAGCGCCTTGGCCGCGATCGGATCGAGCTTGTAGGGCTCGCACGGCACGGCGAACAGCATGTTGAGCACGTTGCCGGCGTAGTCCAGATCGTTGCGCGGGTAGATGAAGGGCTGGCCGAGGGAGTGCTTGTGGGCAGCCGCCGCGATGGTCGGGATCTTGGCAATGATGCGGTGCGCGAAGATCTCGCGGTGGCGCGGGTTATGGATGTCCATCGTGTCGTGATAGAAGGCCGACATCGAGGCCACCACCCCCGAAACCATCGCCATCGGGTGGGCGTTATGGTGGAAGGCGTTAAAGAAGCGCAGCAACCACTCGTTGATCATCGTGTGATAACGGATGTTGCCGGTGAACTCTTCCAGCTGCTTGGCCGTGGGCAGCTCCCCGATCAGCAGCAGGTAGGCGACCTCCATGAACGAGCTGCGCTCGGCCAGCTGCTCGATCGGATAGCCGCGATACAAGAGCACACCGGCATCGCCGTCGATGTAGGTGATGCGGCTCTCGGTCGCAGCCGTGGCGCCGAAACCGGGGTCATAGGTAAAGACATCGAGATCCTTGTAGAGGCCGGCGATGTCCAGTGCCGACGGCCCCAAGGTGCCGTTGCGCACCGGCAGCTCGGCGCTGCGCCCGGTGCCGCGGTCACTCAGCTCGAATGTCTTGCCGCTCTTCTCGGTCATTTCCGCTGCCGCTTTCCGTGTGGGCCCGCTACGAGGCAGCGCCGCGGGGCGCGTGTCGCGTTTGAACAAAGAAGGGTTACATGGTCCGCTCGCCGAAATCAAGGCGCCGGCTGACCTACTCGCGGGTAGCCACACACGTCGCGCGGGCGGTGGCGTGCGCTGATCGAAGCGCGGGACGCGCATCCTGAGCAGGCTGCGGAAACCTCAAGAGGAAAATGACGCGGGCGTGACAGCGGCGCACACGGAGGCGGCAACAGATCGGCAACGGACCGGGCGGCAGATTCTCTGCAGCCGCCTGAGCATGACGGGGCGGCTCAGGTCCCGCCGCAGCGAGCCCTGACGAATCGCCTACTTCGCCGCGGCGGCGGCGTACTTCTTACGGAACTTGTCGACGCGGCCGGCCGTGTCCACCATCTTCTGCTTACCCGTATAAAAGGGATGGCAGTTCGAGCACACCTCGACCTGCAGGTCGTGGCCCAGGGTGGAGCTCGTCTTGAACGTGTTGCCGCAGGTGCAGCTGACCGTGATCTCTTTATAGTCCGGGTGGATCGCGTCTTTCATGGCGGGCTCACAGCGTTCGGTTGAGGGAGGTGCTACCGCTATATAGGGCGGCCGGCACTCAAGTTAAAGGGCGCGGGAGTTTACCGGCAGTGTCGCGTCCCCTCAAGCGCCGCGGCCGCCGAGCCGACGCCCGACGCTCCCCTTATCCACAGAAGCTGTGGACAACTCTGTGGACTACGGCCCGCGCAGGGGCGCGTTTTCGCGGCCAGATTGCATATTTGTTACCTTGGTCAAAAAATGAGCAAGACATTTTGGGCTGTTTCATCAATGGCTTACGGACATGTCATGGAGCGGCTTGAGCGCTTTGAGTCGTAATCTACTCATTCTTCGTTCGGGCCTTCGGGACCTGTGAATAACGCCGCCGGGTTGCCTGTCGCCGGCGTGTGAACGCCGTTTGACAACGCGGATTTCCCAGTCATTTGTGCAGTTTCTGCCATAAAAAGGAGCAGCGTTTCGTTCAGGAAGCGCAATCCCAGTGCGCTGGGACGGTAGCCGGAGCCGGTGCTCAGCAGCAGTCCGCGCTGCACCGCGCGTTCCAGGGGCGCGGCGATACGCTCAAGTCCAAGTCCCGTACGCTCACTGAACAGGCGTGAGGGGAATCCCTCGCACAGGCGCAGCGCGTTGAGCATGAACTCAAACGGCAGCTCCGCCTGCGGGATCGCGCGGCGCCCAAGAGCGCTGTCGGCCGCGGCGAGGTAACGACGCGGCTCGCGCGACTGCGTTGTGCGCATCACTTCAGCGTGTGCCGGGAAAGTGAGCTTGCCATGGGCGCCGGCGCCGACGCCCAGGTAATCCCCGAAATTCCAGTAGTTCAGATTGTGCCGCGACTGACGCCCGGCACGCGCGTAGGCGGAGACCTCGTACTGGCGGTAGCCGGCCGCGGCGAGTTGCTCACCGCACTCTGCCAGCATCTGCGCCGCGACATCCTCATCCGGCAGCGGCGGGGGCTGCGCTGCGAACACGGTACCCGGCTCAAGCGTCAGCTGGTAGTGCGAGACGTGCGCGGGCGCGAGTGCCAGTGCCCGGGTGACGTCGGTGAGCGCACCGTGCACGTCCTGGCCCGGGAGCGCGTACATGAGATCGAGATTGAAATTGGCAAGTCCCGCCGCGTGTAACTCTGCGGCGGCGCGCTGTGTCTCCTCGGGCGAATGGATACGCCCGAGCGCGGCCAGCGTTGCGGCATCGAAGCTCTGCGCCCCAAGCGACACGCGCGTGACGCCCGCCGCGCGATATTCCCGAAACGCGCCGCGCTCGATCGTGCCGGGATTGGCTTCCAGCGTGACCTCGGCATCCGCGGCGAGCTCCAGCGTGGTGCGGGCGGCCGCGAGCACCTCGCCAATCGCGCGCGGCGAGAAAAGACTCGGCGTACCGCCGCCGAAGAACACGCTGTGCACCACGCGGCCCGCGACCGCGGGCCCCTGGGCGTAAAGATCGCGACGCAGGCGCGCCACGTAGTCGCGCTCGCCCAGCTCGCCCTGCAGCGTGTAGGAATTGAAATCGCAGTACGGGCACTTGCGCACGCACCAGGGAAAGTGCACGTAGAGCGACAGCGGTGGGGTAATAAGCACCGGGTGTTCCTGCGTCTTCAGCGCAGCTCCGCCAGAAATCTCAGCAGCCACTGGTTCACCTCATGGGGCCGCTCCATCTGCATCATGTGGCCGGCCTCCGACAGCATCGCCACTCCGCGCACGTCGCAGTACTGCTCTTGCAGCGCCCCGAGCGGGTCATCCCCATGCCAGGCCTCGAGGTCGCAGTCGCGCTCGCTGCCGATGAAATAGAACGGCGCGGGATTCTTCATCCCTTCGAAGCGCCGCCGCTGCGCCCAGCGCAGGTCCATGGCGCGGTACCAGTTGAGCCCGCCGGTAAATCCAGTACGCGCGTACTCGGAGACGAAGAACTCCATCTCGAGCTCCGAGAGCCAGGCCCAGGGAAGTGGAGGCGCCTGCGGCAGCGCATCCAGATAGGCCGTGCCGGGTGGATGCTTCCAGACGTCGAGATAATGGTAGTCGCCGCTCAGGGCGTAGAACACCTTGCTCAGGAACTCACGCGGCTGCGCGTTCAACGCCGCATCGGCCGCACCCGGCGGCTGGAAGTAGTGGATGTGAACGAAGTGATCCTTGGCCCAACTCTCGGCTTCCCGCAATGGCGCGAGCTGCGGGTTGTGCGGAGTCGCGGGATTCTCCAGTCCGACGATCGCCCGCACCCGCTCGGGATGGCGGAACGCGAGGTCGTAGATCGCGAACACGCCGAAGTCGAGTCCGACGAAGACCGCCGACCGCTCACCCAGATGGTCGAGCAAGCCGGTGAGATCACCCACCGTGTGATCGACGTCGTAGGCGGCCGGGTCCGCCGGCGCATCCGTCTGACCCATCCCCCGCATGTCGGGGGCCACCACACGCCAGCCCGCCGCAGCCAGTGCCGGAATCTGGTGGCGCCACGAAAACCACAGATGCGGGAAGCCATGGCAGAGGATCGCGAGCGGTCCCTCGCCCTGCTCAACGTAGTGCACACGGATGCCGTTGATCTGCGCGTAGCGATGGGTCCAGTGAGCCATGGTCAGCATACTAGCGCCTGCGGCGAAGGCCGGCGCACAGCGCCTCAGCCCGGATGACTAAACGCCCGCACGATGCTGAACCGAAGACCGCGGCGCAGGCATGAGCGTCTGTGATGACCCGCATGGCGTGCAGACCATGACCCTTAACGACTGACGGAACCGCTATGAGCGACGCGCCGGTGCCCTGCGCGACGTCTGGCGTCACTATGTTCGTGATCCAACCGTGGTTTCAGCTGAAAGCCTGGGAGCGAAGGTAGTTATGCGACACAATTGGCGTAACGAAAGGCGACGATTCAGTCGTCGAAATATAGTTAGATGGCCAAAAAGTGCCGTCTTGACGTTATAACGTCTTAACGTCATACTTGCTGAATGGAAAGCTCTGAACGCGCTACCGTCTATTTCACCGCCGAGGTTCATAAGGCTCTCCGGCTTCGTGCCGCTGCGTCGGATCGTTCCATCTCAGATATGGTAAATGACGCAGTTCGCGCCGCTTTGGCCGAGGACGCCACGGATCTTGAAGCATTTACGGAACGCCGTGGCGAGAAGAGTGTGTCCTTTGAGAGCTTCGTTAGCGGCCTGAAACGCCGTGGTCGAATATAAGATCCTTCTAAAATCCTCGGCGGCCAAGGAGATTAAAGCCGTCGACTCTAAGGAAGACCGCCGCCGAATTGTTGAGAGAATCGCTGGCCTGGCGGTCAACCCTCGCTCACAGAAGACTCGAGAAACTCGCCGGGTATGACGACCGGTATCGGGTGCGTCAAGGTCAGTACCGTATTGTCTACTTCATCGACGACTCCCATCGCGAGATCACCATCTTCAAGGTAGGGCACCGAAGAGATGTCTATCGCTAGGCCATCTAACCAACGCTTGGAGCGGCCGTGAGACGAAGGCAGGGGGCGGCGCGAGCGCGAAGCAATTGTGCGCTCGCGCCGCCGAACGAACTGCGGCAGACGGCCGCTCAAGCTGAAGCGTTAGGTTGCACCGAAAGCGGGACGCCACATGACAGCACGTCTCATAGCTCTATCCGTCCTGCTAAGCCTGCTGGTTGGATGCGCGAGCACGCCTAGACAGCCGCTTCGGATCGATGGATGACGACGCCTGATGCGTTTCGGTTGTCGTGGTCGAGGCTCAATGCAGGCCTATCCGCCCCGCAGCAAGGGCAATTGAATACTGCAATTCTCCTTCTCGGCGCCACGAAGCTTCACAATTCCGGGTATCAGGCGGATAGCTTTGGTCCGGAGACACTACGAGCCGATCTCGATGGAAAGACCTTCGATGAGATTCTTCAGGCAGCGAAAGCCACAGGGACGAGAGTGACGATCAATCCACACTAGCAACACGTGCAACCTAACCAATCCACATGAAGGTGCTGTGTGAATCGGACAAGGCGTCCTGTGACGATCTCGTTCGCCAGTTCTATGACATGAACTTTCGAGGCAGTGCGGGCCAAACTTGAGCACTAAAGGCCCGACATGCGTTCGAGCGCACGCGCCGTGAATAAAGTGCCCGTAGTATTGTTGCAGCGCGCCGCTCAACTTTCGCGTTAGGGGGCGCTGAGCATAGCGAATGTCATACGCAGCATACGCTCTGATGACCATCGTTCCATTCGCCGCGTTGGCCGCGGTGAGCATCATCCTCACCCGGCGGCACGCTACGCTTGATGCATTGCTTGCTGCTCTGGGGTTTGGCTCGGTCGTGCTGAGCCAGCTTATGGCGGCCTTGTCGGCTTCTACACATACACTGTGAACGGTGATCCGGTGGCTGCTTTAGTCGGGCCAGTTGGACCCTGCCGGTGACCCGCTGGGCATTGTTATCGGAATTTCGGGTTCGGTCGTTGAGCCTCCTGTGGCATACCCTCAGGTATCGGAGGAGCCCCTGATGCTTGGTGATGTCGGGTGCGATTACGCGCCCTCAACTTCACCGTTCGGCCGCACACAGGCTTCACGACCGCCATCAATTCCAGAAGGAGCATCATGGCCAAGTACCTGATCTCTTTTCCAAGCGCGGCGATGGTTGTGCCCGATGGTGAATGGGGAGCGGTGGGCCGCGACGCACACGCTGTGATTGATGAGGCGAAAGCGGCCGGTGTTTACGTCTTCGGCGGCGGAATCGACGAAGACGTACCGCCCATACTCGTCTCTGCTGACGGCGCGGTTGCAATGGGCGGCTATCCTTGGGCGCCCACGCTCGACGGCGGCTTCACCGTGTTGGAAGTGCCTTCGCGCGATGAGGCCATCGCGTGGGCGGCGCGCATCGCCAAGGCCTGTCGCTGCGACCAAGAACTGCGCGTCTTCGGGTTCGACCCGCAGTCCTAAGGGCAGCACTGAAATGGCGCGGCAATGAGGCGCATCGGCCTAGTTTGCATCTTGATAACATTAGGCGCGTGTCGACAGACAGCTCCTCCGGCACAAACTGGTCGTGTCGCAGGCTGGCCGATAGCCGAGCTATTGGATCACTACGGCGCAGTCGCGAACCTGACTCCACTTCAAGCTCTAAAGGTCCCGAGCTTAGGGTGTGGTTCGAGACTTTCCCGTACCGGAAGATTGGGGCTACGTAGTTACATCCGACTCGATGATTCGATGTGATACCGCCTCTTCACGGAGTCCTAGACGCAGTGCCGACCTTTCGCCACACTGCAAAGGCGCACGGAAGTACTTAATCTAATTCCGAAACTACAAACTCTAGACGCGATGCACTGGAACTGCGCGATGAACGGGACCAATGTGCTAGTTGGAGGGGTCATCGCCGGACGACAGTTCTTCTTTTCAAGCGGCAATCCGCGTGACTGTTCAGACGCAAACTCTGATCTTGTCGCAGACTTATATCCATGCTCGAGCGTCAATAGACCAATGCGACCTGGTAATCGCTGGAGCAGCCGTGAAACTGAATGAGTGCGAGCGCGGCAGAAATATTGTGCGCGCTCGGCGCGGACTGAGCCTATGAACGCCGCGGCTCCGCTTCACCGCTGGCGCACATCAGTCTCAACACTTTGCGTCCGCCAGTGACTGCTTGGATTGTTTTGATTCTCGCTGCGGGCACTGGCGTTTGGCGTGCACCTGCGCAATCCCATGGGAATCTTTCTATACATTCCGCGAAACTGGTGTGAGGGCCGCTCACACGCATTTGGTGCAGCGTTCGTGTCATTACTACTAGTTGCGCTGGCGCTTTGCGTTCTTCTGACTGCGGTCACGGAGTTTGCTAAGCGCCTGGCTCCAACCGCTCGCGCAACTTCGTTACTTCTGAACTTACGCCCCCGCTTACTCGCTTCCGGTCTGTTGTTTCTTTTGGGAATTCTCCTCACACCGCTCATTGAACTAGCATTACCTCTGAGCTCCGATCCTAAGTGCCACACCGCTATTCAGCATCATCCCTAGTGGTTGCGTGCCCTAACCCAGCGCTCCAGGCGCCGCCTGAGCTTCACCGTTAGCTGACATGGACTTCGACCGCATCAGGCGCTTCTCAATCGTTGGCGCGGTCGGCGTGACCGCACTGCTTGCCGCGTATGCCGCCGTTTTGTTTTATTTGCGCTCTGAGCCTCCTCGCGACGATCTTTTCAGTTTGCACCAGTTCCTTCTGACAGTATTGGTGGCAACTTGGGTTGTAGCAGATGCTCAGAAGTCTGGGCGGACGCGCCCTTCGTTTGACCACGGCTGGTTTATCTGGATCGCTTTTCCCATCTATGTTCCGTACTACGTAATCTCGACTCGCCGATGGCGACGCGGTCTTTTGATGCTCGTTAGCCTTGTTCTTCTCTTTGAGCTGCCTTGGATTATGGAATGGTTAGTTTGGGTCGTTGAAACCATCGTTTGGTTTACGCACAACCTTGTCCGGTACGCTAAATTTGTAATTTCGCTTGTCAGCTAACAATCGCTGGAGCGGCCGTGAGGCGTGAGAAGGATCGCGGCGCGAGCACAGAGCACCATTATATGCTCGCGCCGTACATCAGACTGCGATATCCGGCCGCTCAGCTTTACCGGTAGACAATCTGAGGTGCTCTGTTGAGTTCAATAGCGATTGCTTTTATCTACGTCGTGGTCGCGGCGGCAGTGATTCCACTCGGTCTCGCCATATTCAAAACACAGTATCAATTCCTGGACGTGGTGCTGGCGGCGATCGCCGGAGGGGCCGCATCGCTTATCCCGATCGCGGGCGGTCTCGCTGTCGGTGGTATCGGCTCACTTGTCGTTACCATCGGAGTTCTCTATTGGCGTCTGGGGCCCGATCTCTTTCCAGATATAGTTCTTTCCGTAATGGTGGCCCGCCTCGCCACTGTCCCGGTATTGCTAATGATGGGACTCAAGTGAAAGGGCAACGACAGCTTATTATCTGGTCTCCTATCGATCGTCTAACCGTGCTTGGAGCGGCCATGAACCTTAAACAGTTAGACGTTGCGGGCGCGACGAGGCAGTGTGCGCTCGCCGCGCTTATGTTGCGGCTAGGGTGGGCCGCCCCGCTTCACCGTTAGCAAGCCCCCATGGAGCAATCCATTTCTCCACCGCCATTGACCACTCGCGCGCGGCGACTGCGTATTTATCGGTCGCTCGCCAACGCCTTCGCGCCGTTACTTGCAATCCTTTTGGCGGTTCTGGTGTTTCGCTGGGTGTTTCCGTGGTTATTCTCGGTTCTCGTCTACGTCTGGGCCGCGGACGCCCTCTTGCTGCTGGTATTCGCCGTCCCTTGGCTCCTGGTGTCGTGCGCTTTTGCCCTGGGCAGGATTAAATGCCCATTGTGCGATGCTCCGTTTGCATCCAAATTCCACATGTGGGTCCCAAAGACCTGTCAGACCTGTGGATATGACGTCACCGCTCCGAATCGGGCGACTTCTGACAATCGCTGGAGCGGTCGTGACAGATAGGCGAGCGCGCCGCAAGCGCAGAGCAATCTTGTGTGCTCGTGGCGCCAATTGAACCGCGGCGGCCGGCCGCTCAAGCTCACCGTCAGGTGGCAGCCTGTGACGCCTCGCGAGATCCAGGAACGTGCCTTCCCTAAGGCTTAGGTGCTAGCGTGGCGCGAGTCGTGCACGTCATTTTTGGCAGTCACGTGCCACTGGACAGCGTCGCTAGCATGGTTACCGGGTTCAGACCCTGCGGGATGGTTCGTGCCACGGATGACACCCAGCGTAGCTACGTGGTCACGGTGCACCGTCCCAGCGTGATGGCACATCTTGAAAGGCGGCTAGCCCAGTGGGAGAAGTATGGGTTTCTTAGTTGGCGGGTTGCTGCCCCTAACCCACGCTTGGAGCGGCCGTGACGCGTGAGACTGAATGCACCGCAAGCACAGAGCAACATTGTGTGCTCGCATCGCCTGTTCGACGGCGCTGGCAAGCCCCTCACGCTCAACGTTACCAATTCCACGCCTGGCGCTCTCGCATGGCGTGAACTCTGTACCGCAACGAGCGCCGGTGAACCATGAACGTCTCGCCACCTGTAACGCTTATTAACGTTTTCACCGTTGATCCCACAAGGCAGGGGGAACTGACAGACCTTCTCGCGCAGGCGACCGAGACCTCAGTGCGGCACGCGCCGGGGTTCATCTCGGCGAGACTGCACCGTAGTCTCGACGGCACGAAGGTCACGATGTACGCACAATGGGAAAGCCGCGAGGCGTACCAGGCGATGCGCCAAGATACAGGTCCAACCCCCTACCTTGAGCGCGCTCTGGCGATAGCGACGTTTGACCCTGGAATGTATGAAGTCGTTCGGACCTTCCTGCCAGAGACGCCAGGAGCAGTGTGACTACGTTGCTCGGAGCGGCTTGAGAGGCGCTCAGGGTGCGCTGCGAGCGGCAGCGGCACCTGTCCGTTGCCAAGATGCGGCGGCCGTCAACTTCAACGTGGGAGGTCATGAGATGCTTTATCGCGATGGTCAATCGATCCATGTCGGAGACATCGTCAGAATCGAGCTTCACCATGAGGGAAAAGTCGTGGGCTGCATCGAAGATGGCATCTATCTTGCGCCCCACACAAAAGACCAGTGGACGCACCTAAGCCACGGTGTCCTTATAGACACGAGCTTCGGCGGGTTGGTCCACTACGCGGACGAAGCCGCGCTGGAGTCAGGTCAAGTTGATCTGCTTCGGAGGCACTCATGACCTTTAAGCAAGCGCCCAGGCGCCGCGTGAGCGCTAACACCAGGGGTCTGGAATCAGACTATGCGACTTCCTGAGCCGCTATTTCTCATTATCAATCCAATGATGCGCATGCTGCTGCGCTCTCCGCTTCACTTTGTCCAAAGCAAGAGCCTCATGCTCATTACCTTTAAGGGCAGAAAGAGTGGTCGCCTCTTTACGACCCCTGTTCGCTACGTGCGCATTGGAGACAAGGTGCGGTGCTTCACTTCGGCCGAGAACCTGTGGTGGCGAAACTTACGCGGTGGCGCGGCTGTCTCATTGCGTATTGAAGGCAAGGAAGCCCCGTATTGGGCCTCATCAATCGAGAGCAATCCTGCGGCAACGCGCGACGCCCTGACGCACTATCTGACTGTGTTCCCCCAGGATGCCGCCTATCACGGGATTCGGTTGAACCCTGACAAGTCTCTTGTCAGTGAGGATCTGGAACGGGCGGTGCAGCGTGCGGTCGTGGTCGAGGCACAGCCCAAGGGCTAACGGATGCGTACCAGACCCCCTAGCACAGGGCTCCAGGCGCCATGCCCGGCCGCGCAACGCGGGCGTTAGATACGGATGAGCCCGGTTACTCACCGTACGGTTGAGCTCCTCGTGGGATTCGCTCTGGTTGGCTACGGCACCTACGCCATATACACAGGTCAGGTGCAGGGCAAGTTTCGCTCCTACAGTCGCAGCGAGGACCCATGGTCATTCTGGATCGCGGTCCTCATCACTCTAGGTGTCGGCACGGCGTTCCTCTTGGGGGCTGTTTCATGGCGCAACTGACTAGCAGATCGTTCGGGGTCGCCGTGAGGTACGGCGGTGTCGCCGCGGGTGCGGGAACGCACTGTGCACCGGCCGCCGTCGCGCGTGGTCCCTAGGGACTCAACGTCGTCTAGCAAACGCCTGGACCGCCGGTGAAACGCAGATGGGGTTGCGCCACGCCCGCGGGACCTATCAAGGTGCGGCAGGCGGCCACTCAGGCTCGCTGCTAGGCCGAACATGAACAACTGGAAGCACGCGGTAACTCTCGCCATTCTTGTGCCGCTGAGCGGCTGCATCGAAGTAACAACGTATGTCTCGCCATCGGCGTCGGGTACGGTAATTGACGCCGCCTCTCAAAAGCCCATTCCGGGAGCGACTGTGTCGGTGGACGAGCACCCGGGTTTATTTGCGCAAACCAACTCCGACGGCCAATTCATTTTGATCCCCGCTACGCGCAAGACACATATCTTCGTGCTCGCTCCTTACGAATCACTCCCGCCCGGAGGCACTGTAGTCATTTCCGCCGACGGCTATGCTTCGAGGGAAATGGTTGTGAGAGGCAGCGCTGACTCGCTCATCGTGCCTCTAGACAGGATAGCTCCTGTGCGGCCTAAACAACCCCCGCAGTCACCGTGAGAGCAGCTCGTATCGAAGGGCAGCGCTCGGCCCGCTCACGCTCGACGGTAAACGGCTGAGGAAGCGAATGCCGATGCTAAACGCCTATCCGCTGCTCTTGGCACTCGCGGGGCTTGCCGCGTCGACGTGGCTGTACGAGCGGGCTCTTGGGCTCATGCACGCGGATGCCAAGGCGGCCCTCATCGATGCATCGTCCCGCACCCGGCTGCTTACTCTTGTCGCGATGGTCCTGTTTCTCGCCCTGGTGTTATGGCGCCCGCTGTTGGGGTGGGCGTTCTTGGGTTGTGCGTATCTCGGTCTGGGTACTCGCTCGCTCTTGCGTCTGAAACGGCTGGGCCTGCCACCGCGCGCCGCGCGCCTGCTCCTCATCGGCAACGCGTCCGCCGTGACTGGAATTGCGCTGTGCGCATTCATCTTTGCATTGCGCGCGCTACAGTGATGCCATCGCTTGCGACCAAGCGCACCTGGCCTCTCAACGTTACCGTCAGGTTCGCAGACACCCGCAAGCTGACCGGCGTCTTAGCAGGAAGGAGTCCTTAATGTCCCGGCAAATCGTCTACTCAGCCAAAGCCGCGAAACCGCCCGCTACCTACAGCCAGGCCGTCCGGGCGGCTGGACTCGTGTTTGTGTCGGGCACGGCTCCGCACGATCCGGAGACCGGCGCCTTGGTTGGCTCGACCATTCAGGAGCAGACGCGCCAATGCCTGAAAAATATTGCGGCCATCCTGGAAGCCGCCGGCAGCTCGCTGGACAAGATCGCCAGCGCCACCGTGGTATTGGCGGACGAGCAGGATTTTCAGGGCATGAATGAGGAGTGGCTGAAATGGTTCCCCGCCAATCCGCCGGCGCGCCAGGGGGCCAAATTGCCGGTGCAGATACCGGGCCTGAAGGTGTCGATTGCCGCGATTGCTGAGGCCTGAGCAGTGAAGTGGGACGCGCCCTATGGCCGGTTATGCGCTGTGCGCGGTAAAAGACACCTTGCGCCCGTGGCACTGCGCAGGCAGCTATGGGCAGAGGCGCTTAAGTGTCGCGCTCGGACTCACCTGGGAGGCACAGATGTGGTCGGCTCTCACTGATCCGCTGCGGGGAAAAACCTCGCTGTGGAAAGTCATCTGGATCTACGGCTTTGGCGTATCGGTCGTCTACAGCGTACTGGGCCTCCTCGTGCCGGAAACGCCACTCGGCATCGGTGTCTACGTTCTTTTGGGCCTGCTCCTCGGCGTCGTGCAATCCGCCATGCTGTGGAAGTGTGCCTATAACTCGAAATTCCCCGCAGCCGGCCGATTACTGCGCATCATGGTGATAGTGGGGCTCGTGGCGATGCCACTGATGCTGTACGTCGTGTTCAAGAACCCGGAAAGCCTGGCACCGATCAACTGAGGCCTAATCCGGTCGAGCGCCGCCGCGAACGACGCCGTCCATCCGCGTGGGTCTGCCAAGCAGGTACGGAGACTCTATTCCGCGTTCTGCACCTGCTCGCGCATCTGCTCGATGAGCACCTTCATGTCCACTGCGCTGCGGGTGGTCTCCAGGTCCTGCGACTTCGAGGACAGCGTATTGGCCTCGCGGTTGAGTTCCTGCATCAGGAAATCCAGGCGCCGGCCGGCCGGCTCGCTGGCGGCAATCACCCGGCGTACCTCCTCGATGTGGCCGCTGAGGCGCTCGAGCTCCTCGTCCACGTCCAGCCGCTGCAGCAGGATCGCGAGCTCCTGCTCGAGGCGCTCCAGATCGGGACTGGCGGAGATCTCCGCCAGGCGCTCGTGGAGGCGCGCGCGCATGCGCGCCTGCACCTCCGGCAGCCGGGCGCGCACTCCGGCAACCAGGATTTCAAGCGACGCGCAGCGCTCCCCGAGCAGTTCCCGCAGGCGCACGCCTTCGCGCGCGCGCGTCGCCACGAGTTCCTCGAGCGTCTGCCCGACGAGGGCCTGTGCGGCGCGCTGCAGCTCATCCCCGCCGCCGGACTCCTCGCGCAGCACGCCCGGCCAGCGCAGCACGTCGAGCGCGTTGACGCTGGCGGGCTCCTTGAGGGTACGGCTCACCACCTGCACCGCCACCAGCAGGCGCTCGAGCGCCGCGCCGTCGATCTCCAGGGCGCCCACCGCGCCCTGCGGGCGCCGATAAGTGAGGGTGCAGTCGACCTTGCCCCGGCGCAGCTGCTTGGTGAGCCGCGCGCGCAGCTCCCCTTCCGTGGAGCGCAGCTCCTCGGGCAGACGAAAGCCCACCTCGAGGAAGCGGTGATTGACGCTGCGCAGCTCGCACACCAGGGTGCCCCAGGTGTCGCTGGTCTCGCGGCGCGCGAAGCCGGTCATGCTCGCGATCATGTTCGTCCGTAACGCCTTAGGGTGCGGGTGGACTTGAGGTGGCGGGCCTGCATCGGGCCGCGCTGCTACGCTCGTCCGCCGCACTGGTGATATAAGGTGCGGCTAAGTCTAACAGAAGCATGGAATTGTTCTTTGCGGGTCGAGAGCGCGGAAGTCAGCCTGCTGGGCGGGCGCGAGGAAAACCAGGACCGCGTGAGCACGGCCATCGCCGAGCACGCGGCCCTGCTCATCGTCGTGGACGGCATGGGCGGCCATGCCGATGGTGCGCGCGCCGCGCAGGTGACGCAGACGGTGATCACCGAGAGCTTCTGGCACACCCCGCAGCCGCTGTTCGACCCGCTGGGGTTCCTGCACCTGGCGCTCGGTCGCGCCCACGAGGAAGTCGTGAAGCTCGGCACGCAGCTGCCGCTCGAGCAGCGCCCGCGCGCCACCTGCGCGGTGTGCCTGGTACAGCAGGGCGCCAGCTGGTGGGCGCACGTGGGCGACAGCCGCATCTACCACATGCGCGCGGGGGCCCTCGTCAGCCGCAGCCGCGACCACAGCCACGTGGAGCTGCTGTTGCGCGAGGGACTGATCAGCGCCGAGCAGGCGCACACCCACCCGATGCGCAACTACGTCGAGTGCTGCCTCGGCGGCGATCCGATCCTGCCGGAGATGTCGCTTGCTCGGCGCCGCGCGGTGGCGCCGAACGATGTGCTGCTGGTGTGCACCGATGGCCTGTGGGGCGTGCTGAAGGACGAGGAGATCGCAGGCGAGATGGCGACTGCCGGAGCGCTGCGCGAGAAGCTCGTGAAGCTCGGCGAGCGCGCCGTCAAGCGCGCCGGCAGCGGCAGCGACAACACCTCCGCAGCCGCGCTGCGCTGGCTGGGAGACTGACGTGAGCAGACCCTCGGGACGCGCCGCCGATGAGCTGCGGCCGGTGCGCTTCTCGCGCCGCCACACCAAGCACGCCGAAGGCTCGGTGCTGGTCGAATTCGGTGACACGCAGGTGTTGTGTACCGCAAGCGTCGAGGACTCGGTGCCGCCGTTCCTGCGCGGCAAAGGCCAGGGCTGGATCACCGCCGAGTACGGCATGCTGCCGCGCGCCACCCACACACGCACCGCGCGCGAGGCGGCGCGCGGCAAGCAAAGCGGACGCACCCAGGAGATCCAGCGGCTCATCGGCCGCTCGCTGCGCGCGGTCGCCGATCTGAAAGCGCTCGGTGAGCGCACCATCACCCTCGACTGCGATGTGCTGCAGGCCGATGGCGGCACGCGCACCGCGTCCATCACCGGCGGGTTCGTCGCGCTCGCCGAGGCCTGCGAGCAGCTGCTGCGCCGGCGCCTGATCCCGGCAAGTCCGCTGCACGGCCAGGTCGCCGCGGTCTCGGTGGGCATCTGCGGCGGCGTGCCGGTGCTGGACCTGGACTACGACGAGGATTCCCAGGCCGAGACCGACATGAACGTCGTCATGAACAACGGCGGCGGCTTCGTCGAGGTACAGGGGACCGCCGAGGGACATGCCTTCCGCCGCCACGAGCTCGATGCGCTCCTCAATCTCGCCGCCGAGGGCATCGGCACCCTGTTCACCCTGCAGACGCAGGTGCTGAAGCGGCCGTGAAGCCGCCCTGGTGCTCGCGAGCGGCAATGCCGGCAAGCTGCGCGAGCTCGCCGCGCTCCTGGCGCCGCTGAACCTGCGGCTGATCTCCCAGGCCGAGCTCGGCATCCCATCCGTGCCCGAGACCGGCAGCACCTTCCTCGCCAACGCCGTGCTCAAGGCGCGCCACGCCGCGGCGCGCTCCGGGCTGGCTGCGCTGGCGGATGACTCGGGCCTGGAAGTCGATGCGCTCGGTGGCCGCCCCGGGGTGTGGTCGGCGCGCTTCGCCGGCGCCGGGGCGAGCGATGCGGCCAACCTGCAGCGCCTGCTCGAGGAGCTCGATGAGGTGCCGGACGCTGCGCGCCAGGCGCGCTACCAGTGCGTCATCGCCTGCGTGCGCGATGCGCAGGATGCCGCGCCCCTGATCGCGAGCGGCACCTGGGAGGGCCGCATCGTGCGCGAGCCACTCGGCAGCGGCGGCTTCGGCTATGACCCGGTGTTCGTGCCGGCCGGCGAGATGCTCACCGCCGCCCAGCTGCCCCCCGCCCACAAGAACGCCCGCAGCCACCGCGCCCAGGCCCTGCATGCGCTCGTCGCGGGACTTGCGGACGAAGGCTATATTGCCGCTCCATGAAGCGCGGCCGGCTGTTCGTGATCACCGCCCCTTCGGGCGCCGGTAAGACCTCGCTGGTCAATGCGCTGCTCGCGAGCGCGCCGAACCTGCGCCTGTCGGTCTCGCACACCACCCGCCCGCGGCGCCCGACCGAGCGCGACGGGCACGAGTACCACTTCGTGAGCGTGCCGCAGTTTGAGGCGCTGATCGGACAGGGACAGTTTCTCGAGCACGCGCGCGTGTTCGACAACTTCTACGGCACCTCGGGCGCCTTCGTCGAAGAGCAGCTCAAGGCCGGTCACGACGTGCTCCTGGAGATCGACTGGAACGGCGCCGAGCAGGTGCGGCGCGCGCTGCCGGCGTGCGTGAGCGTCTTCATCCTGCCGCCTTCGCGGCGCGCGCTGGCGGAGCGCCTGGCCAAGCGCGCCACCGATTCCGCCGAAGTGATCGCGCGGCGCCTGCGCGATGCGGCGAGCGACATGTCGCATTACCGCGAGTTCGACTACGTGGTGGTGAACGATGACTTCACCCAGGCGGTCGAGGAGCTGCGCCGCATCGTCGCCGGCAACGCGCCGGATCTGCACAGCGACCGCCCGCAGCTGCGCCCGCTCCTGGCTGAGCTGCTGACGCCCGGCTAGCGCAGCGCCCGCCGACCGCAGCGCCTCATTAAAGGAAAGGAGCCGGCCTCCCGTGCTGCACGAAGACACCCTGATCGCAACGCTCGCCGTGAGTCTGGCCTTCGCCTTCCTCTTCGGGCTTGCGGCCGTGCGCCTGCGCATGCCGCCGCTGGTCGGCTACATGGTGGCCGGCATCGCGCTCAGCCCCTACACCCCGGCCTCGTCGCCGATCCCCACCTCGCCCCGCAGCTGGCCGAGATCGGCGTCATGCTCCTCATGTTCGGAGTCGGCACGCATTTCTCGCTGCGCGACCTGATGGCCGTCAGGGGCATCGCCATCCCCGGGGCGCTGGGGCAGATCATCGTCGCCACCGCGCTCGGCATGGGAGTTGCGCACTGGTGGGGCTGGAGCGCAGGGGCGGGCCTCATCTTCGGGCTCGCGCTCTCGGTGGCCAGCACCGTAGTGCTGCTGCGCGCGCTCGAGCAGCAGGGCACGCTTGCAAGCGAGGACGGCCGCATCGCGGTCGGGTGGCTGGTGGTGGAGGACCTGATCACGGTGCTGGCGCTGGTGCTCCTGCCGGCGCTCGCCGGGGTACTCGGCGGGGAATCCCCGCAGGGCATGGGGAGTGAGCACATCTGGCGCACGCTGGCACTGACGCTCGGCAAGGTCGCCCTCTTCGTGGCGCTGATGCTGGTGGTCGGGGCGCGCGTGTTCCCGTGGATCCTCAAGCGCGTGGTGCGCACCAAGTCGCGCGAGCTGTTCACGCTCGCGGCGGTGGCACTGGCGCTCGGGGTCGCCTTCGGCGCGGCGAAGCTCTTCGATGTCTCGCTGGCGCTCGGGGCCTTCTTCGCCGGCATGGTGATCAGCGGCTCGGACCACAGCCACAAGGCGGAAACCTACCTGCAGCCGCTGCAGGACACATTCGCGGCACTGTTCTTCGTCGCCGTCGGCATGCTGTTCGAGCCGCGCGTCCTCATCCGCCACCCGCTCGAGGTGCTGGAAGTGCTCGCCATCATCGTCATCGGCAAGTCGCTCGCCGCGCTTGTGATCGTGCGCCTGCTCGGCCGGCCGCTGGCGACGGCGCTGTCGGTGGCCGCAGCGCTGTCACAGATCGGGGAGTTCTCCTTC
This sequence comes from uncultured Pseudomonadota bacterium, assembly GCA_963743625.1. Classification (GTDB taxonomy): domain Bacteria; phylum Pseudomonadota; class Gammaproteobacteria; order Steroidobacterales; family Steroidobacteraceae; genus 13-2-20CM-66-19. The sequence continues at coordinate 113,243 of CAVUQM010000008.1, forward strand.
ATCCTCGCGGTGATGGGCATCAGCCTGAAACTGCTGCCGGCCGAAGGCCAGAACTACATCGTCGCCGGCGCGCTCTTGTCGATCGTGCTGAACCCCCTGGTGTTCGCCACCGTGCAGCGCCTGCGGCCGCACGCCCCGGCGGCAGTCGTCACGCGGGAATAAGTCCGCTCTGCGGCAGTTATTGTCGCACCGCCGCACGGGGCTTGTTGGTTGAGGTCTGTCTCGGGCACAGTGAGCCCAATGAAGAGTCGGTGTCCGCGCGCACGACTCAACCAGAAGAACGTTTTTCGCAACGGGGGTCTCGTGACATTACGCCGGCGCCTCGCAGGCGCCTTCCGCGCGCTGCTTCTGGCTGCGTGCGCCAGCGGAGCACTGGCTGGCGTGCCGGTGCACCGCATCCAGACGGACTTAAGGCCGCTCATCCGCGCCGCCAGTCACTCGCGCGTGCAGTTCGCAGTGCTCGTGCCGCATGCGGCCTCCACCACCTCAAACGGCAGCTGGTCGAGCACGACTGCAGAGGCGCGCTGGAGCTACGCGGTCGAAGTGCCCACCGCCGTATCGCTGTCCTTTCATGCCACGCAGGTGGTGCTGCCGCCCTCGGCCACGCTCATCGTGCGCGGCGCGCGCACCACCACCAGCTATCGCGCCGCGGACCTGCATCGCGGTGAGCTGTGGAGCCGGGTGCAGCCCGGCGCCGCCCTGCAGTTCACACTCACTGTCGCGGCCGCCGAGCGCGCCCAGGTGCGCTTTGGCATCGTCAGCCTGCAGGCCGGCTACCGCGCCCTCGGTACCGGTGTCGAGGATCACCCGTACTACCGCGCACTGCTTCAGGCGCGCACCGGTGCGGCCAGCAACACCAGCTGCGTCACCAACTACGAGTGCAAGGTGACGCCCGCCAACACGTCTTCGGGCGCCGCCACGGTGGCGCTCCTGGTGCAGAACCAGTTTCAGTGCAGCGGCACGCTCATCAACGACGTGCCCGGCGACAACGCCCCCTACGTCCTCACCGCCCGCCACTGCATCACCGGTAAGGTCGGCGTGAGCGATGAACCGGTGGCGGCCGCCGCGGGCACGACCGTGTACTGGGATGCGACCAGCACCTGCGGGACGACGCTCGGCTCGATCTACGATCCGAACATCCCGGTGCAGACCGGAGCGACCACCCTGGTGGAGCAGCAGGACGCCTGGCTCATCCGGCTGGACGTGAACCCCGTGGTCGCGAATGCACAGTTCGCCGGCTTCGATGCGAGCGGCGCTGGGGTCTCAGGCGGCTACACCATTCATCATGCCGAAGGTGGCGACAAGCAGTTCGTCGCCTGGTTCGGCACGCCTGCCAGGGTCGTGCAGTTCACAGGCTTTGCCGCTTTCCTCGAGACCGTGAACCAGACCGGCAACGTCGGGCCCGGGGCCTCCGGCAGCGCACTCTACGATCAGAACAACCACCTCGTGGGCTCCCTCACTTACGGGCGCGACACGACCGACCCGTCCGGCTACCAGTCCTGCCCGCTCCCCACTCCGCCCGCGCCCGACGGCGCGAACGGCGCCGCCGACTTCACCGCGCTCGCGGCGGTGTGGAATTCCAGCGGTGACACCACGAGCGCCACGGGCGCCGCGACCATCAAGTCGGTGCTCGATCCCGCCGGCACCGGCACGCTCGTAACACCCAGCGCGCCGGCCGCCGCCATCACGTTCGACGCCTCGGTGAGTACGCAGGTGTACGGGCAGCCGCTGGTGCTCACCTGGAGTGCTTCGGGTGCGAGCCAGTGCACCGCGAGCGGCGGCAGCGCGGGGGATGGCTGGTCAGGAAGCTTGCCGGCGAGCGGCCATCTGTCCCTCACCGAGAGCGCCTCCGGCGCCGCCACCACTTACACGCTCACCTGCAGCTACGCCGGCTCTCGCACCGCCAACGCCTCGGTGAGCGTGACCTGGGAGGGACCGGCACCGCAGCTGACCCTCACAGCCACGCCGACGGCGGCGTGGACCACGCGCCCGGTGAGCCTCACCTGGTCCTCCAACGTCACGCCCTGTGCGCTCGATGGTGGCAGCCTCGCACTCACGAACCTCCCGGCCAGCGGCACGACCACGACCACCTCGGCCACGAGCGCCGATGTCACCTACACGCTCAGCTGCGGTCCGGGCAACAATCGCGGCGTCGTGGCAGCGCTCGTGCAGTACACCACCCCGAGCGTCATCCTCGAGGCCGACGGCACCGACCGGCGACTGGGCGAGAATTTCCAGCTGCAGTGGCAGAGCTTCGCCGACATGTGCACGGCTCTCGGGGGCGCCGCCGGTGACGGCTGGGCGGGCAACAGTTTCGTCGGCGGTGCGTCCGTCGGCATATTCGTCCCGGTGGTGAGCGTTGCCGGCACCTACACCTACACGCTCAGCTGCAGCGCCGGCACGCTGGTCCAACAAGGAAGCGTCACCGTCACATTCGAGAACAACGCGCCCTACGTCACGGCCACCCTCGCGCCAGGCTCGGTCGCCTTCAGTGACTCACCCGCCGACTACGCCACCCTCACCTGGAGCTCGAACCTGTCCTCCTGCATGGCCAACTCGAACCCCGCCTCACTCAACACCATGACCGATGACCCGCTCGGCGCCATAAGCCAGCCGCAGGGCGCGCTGACCTTAAGCCCGCCGCAATCCGGCCAGTATGTGCTGACGGTGACCTGCAACTCGTGGAACTCCGCGGCGAGCGTCATCTCCCTGCCGATGACTCTCACCGTGACCCCGCCGGCCCCGCCGACCGTATCCATCAGCATCAACCCGACAACCGTAGCGGCGGGGGAGGCCTTCACGGTCGCCTGGACCTCGACGGGCACCTCGCAATGCTCCCGCAACGGCGGCATGCCCGGGGATGACTGGCCCGGCTTCGGCGCCCCCGCCGGCTCGCTGACGGAGGTGGCCAGCGCCGGCAGCTTCCTCTTCGACATCCGCTGCTCCAGCATCGATCCCCAGACCCCCGCCGCCGCAGCCCAGCTGCCACTTTCCGTCGGCACTTTGTCCGCGGCACTCTCGAGCAACCTCACCTCGGTGACGCGCGGTGCCTCCTTCACGCTGTCGTGGTCTTCGGTCGCCGCCACGAGCTGCAGCGCCAGTGGCGGGGGCGCCAATGGCACGCCCTGGAGCGGCCCGCTCGCCACGTCCGGCTCGGTGACGCAGACCGCGAGCGCCACCGGTTCCTTTGATTACGTGCTCACCTGCAGCACCGGGAGCCTGAAGGTCGCGCAGGACCTCACCATCACCGTGACGGCCGCGGCGGCCGGCGGTGCCGGATCCGGCGGCGCCGGCTCCGGTGGCGGCGGCGGGGGTGGCGGACTCGGGCTGCTCGAGCTCGCCGCACTGGGTGCGCTCACCACAGGGCGCCGCCGGGCGGGGAGCCGGGCGTCCCGGCACTGAGTTTGCCCGCCCCCCGAAGCGGGGCCGCACCTGCGGACACACTTTATGAAGTGCCGTGTGCCGTGTGCTCGCCGGTCCGCATGCGCCGGGGCCTGAGCTGGAGCTGAGCCTTTGTCCCGTCCGGGCATCCGTCGGGCCATCCGCAGCGCGCCAACTGGCCTGTAGCCGGCCTTTTCGCCTATAGTCGCGAGCCCTGCGCACCCTTTTGGGTGCCTCTCCACACCTTGTGATCAAAGACCCATGGCCCGAATTACCGTAGAAGACTGTCTGTCCAACGTCGAGAACCTGTTCCAGCTGGTACTGCTGGCGGCGCAGCGCGCCCGCCGGCTCGCCAATGGCGCCGAAGCCACCCTGCCGCTCGAGAACGACAAGCCCACCGTGCTGGCGCTGCGCGAGATCGCCGCCGGCAACGTCACCGCGGAAATGCTGCGCGAGCCGGAGCCGGCTCCGGAGCCCGTGGTCCCCGACGCCGACAACCAGTCGAGCTTCCGCGCGCCGCAATTCGGCCTCGGAGACTGACGGGCCAGCTTTCCGCCATGGACTACGCGTCTTCGCTCCTGGGACTGCTACCCGGCGGAAGACGCACCCCGGGCCTCAAGGAGCTGTTGGCCTCCGTCGGCAGCTACCTCTCCCCTGAGCAGGTGAGCCGGGTGCGCGCGGCGGCCGAGTTCGGCACCTCTGCGCACCACGGCCAGAAGCGCCTCTCGGGCGAACCCTACATCTCCCACCCGGTGGCCACCGCAGCCATCCTCGCCGACCTGCACCTGGATGCCGACACCATCATCGCGGCCATCCTGCACGACGTCATCGAGGACACCCCGACGCCCAAGGACCAGCTGGCCGCGCGCTTCGGCGCCGATGTTGCCGAACTGGTCGACGGCGTCACCAAGCTCGACCAGATCAAGTTCAAGAGCCGCGAGGAGGCGCAGGCGGAGTCCTTCCGCAAGATGCTGCTGGCGATGGTGCGCGACCTGCGGGTGATCCTGGTGAAGCTCGCCGACCGCATGCACAACATGCGCACCATCGAGGCGATGTCGGCGGCCCGGCGCCGCGCGATCGCGCGCGAAACGCTCGACATCTACGCCCCGATCGCCGAGCGCCTCGGCCTCTACAACATGAAGCTCGAGCTCGAGGACTTAGGCTTCAAGGCGCTCTACCCGCGCCGCTACCACGTGCTCGAGCGCGCCTTGAAGCGCGCGCGCGGCAACCAGAAGGAATTTCTGCAGAAGATCGAGCAGCAGCTGAACACCGCCCTCATCAAGAACCAGATCGAGGCGCGCGTGGTGACGCGCGAGAAGCATCTCTACAGCATCTACCAGAAGATGCGCCGCAAGCGCGCGCCGCTGAACGAGATCGTGGATGTCTACGGCATCCGCATCGTGGTGGACTCACCCGACACCTGCTACCGCGCGCTGGGCGCCGTGCACGCGGTGTTCAAGCCCATGCCCGGACGCTTCAAGGACTACATCGCCATCCCGCGCGTCAACGGCTACCAGTCCCTGCACACCACGCTCTTCGGCCCCAACGGCGTACCGATCGAGGCGCAGATCCGCACTGGCGACATGCATCGCGTGGCCGAGGCCGGCATCGCCGCGCACTGGCGCTACAAGACCGGCAACGATGCGGACTCCATGCAGCAGGAGCGCACGCGCGAGTGGCTCTCGAACCTGGTCTCGCTGCAGGAGGCCGGCTCCTCCGAGGAGTTCCTCGAGAGCGTCAGGGTCGACCTGTTTCCCGACAAGGTGTACGTGTTCACCCCCAAGGGCACGATCCTGCGCCTGCCCTCGGGCGCCACGGTGGTGGACTTCGCTTACGCGGTGCACACCGACATCGGCAACCGCTGCGTGGCCGCCAAGGTCGACCGGCGCCTGACGCCGCTGCGCACCGTGCTGCGCAACGGCCAGACGGTCGAGATCATCACCGCCAAGGGCGCCACTCCCAACCCCTCTTGGGTCAACTTCGTCGTCACCGCCAAGGCGCGCACCGCCATCCGGCATTACCTGAAGAGCCTGCGGCGCACCGAGGCCATGGCGCTCGGCGCCAAGCTCCTGGCGCAGGCGCTCGGGGAGTTCAGCTTCGCGCTCGAGGATGTGAGCGAGGATGTGCAGCGCGCCGCGCTCGGTGAGCTCGGCATGAAGGACCTGGATGAGCTGTACGAGAAGATTGGCCTGGGCGAGCGCCTGGCCCCGCTCGTGGCGCGGCGCCTGCTGCCCTCGGCCGTCCAGCCCGGCGGCGGCGCGCAGCTCGCGCCGCTGGCGATCGCCGGCACCGAAGGCCTGCTCGTCACTTACGCGCGCTGCTGCTTCCCCGTGCCGCACGATCCGATCTTCGCCTTCTTGTCCTCCGGGCGCGGGGTGGTGATCCACCGCGAGAACTGCGTGAACGTCGAGGACTACAGCAAGCACCCGGAGAACTGGCTGCCGGTGAGCTGGCAGGCCGCGCCCGACCGCCTGTTCTCCTCCGAGCTGCGCGTCTACGTCGTCAACCGCACCGGGGTGCTGGCGGGGCTGCGGCCATCGCCAGCACCGAGACCAACATCGACCACGTCTCGATCGACGAGCAGGACAGCGACACCGCCATGCTCACCTTCGAGCTGCGGGTGCGCGACCGGCGCCACCTCGCGCGCCTGGTGCGCGTCATCCGCCGCATGCCCGATGTCGCGCGCATCGAGCGCACCATCGCCGCCCACTCACGCGGCGGGCGCATGAGCGACAATGAGGGCGAGGCCGAGCGCAGCGGCTGAGCCGTGTGACTGCGCCTGACACCACCCCTACCTTGCAGGAGCTTCCATGAGCCGCCAGATCATCCACACCGAGGACGCCCCGCAGGCGATCGGCACCTACTCACAGGCGGTGCGCGTCGGTGACACCGTGTACCTGTCCGGACAGGTGCCGCTTGACCCCAAGACCATGCAGCTCGTCGCCGGGGACATCGAGGCGCAGATCCGCCGCGTGTTCGAGAATCTCAAGGCGGTGGCGAGCGCTGCCGGGGGCTCACTGGCCCAGGCGGTGAAGATGAACGTCTACCTCACCGATCTTAAGCACTTCGCCAAGGTCAACGAGATCATGGCGCTCTACTGCGCCCAGCCCTATCCGGCGCGCGCCGCCGTCGGTGTCGCCCAGCTGCCACGCGGCGCCGAGGTCGAGATCGAGTGCATCCTGCACCTGGGCTGAAGCCCGAGGCGGCGCCTGTCCCCGCGAGCCGCACCGAGCAGCGGCCGGTCACGGCCTTGCGCGGCGTGGGCGCGGCGCTCGCCGAGAAGCTCGCGCGCCTGAACGTCACGCGCGTGGCGGACCTGTTGTTCGTGCTGCCGCTGCGCTACGAGGACCGCACGCACGTTACCGCCATCGGCGCACTCATCCCGGGGTGCGCGCGGCGGTGGAGGGCGAGGTGCAGCTCACCGAGGTCGCCTACCGCGGCCGCCGCCAGCTCCTGTGCCGCATCTCCGACGGCTCAGGGATGCTGACCCTGCGCTTCTTCTACTTCTCGGGGAGCCAGCAGGCGAACCTCGCCCGCGGCACGCGCCTGCGCTGCTTCGGGGAAGTGCGCCGCGGCCCGCTCGGACTTGAGATCGTGCACCCGGAGTACCGGCGCGTGATGGGCGCGGGCGCGCCGCTGGAGGAGACGCTCACGCCCATCTACCCGCTCACCGAGGGCGTGCCGCAGGGTCGCCTGCGCGCACTCATTGGCGAGGCGTTGCGGGACCTGGAGCGCGCGCCGCTGCGCGATTTCCTCGCCGGCCGCGCGGCGCTCCCGGAGGGACTGCCCTCGCTGCCGCAGGCGCTCACTTACCTGCACCGCCCGCCGCGCGAGGCGCAGCTCGCCGAGCTCGCCGCCGGGCGCCATCCGGCGCAGCAGCGCCTCGCCTTCGAGGAGCTCCTGGCGCATCACCTCACGCTGCGGCTGCGCAAGCGCACACTCACCTCCGACCCCGCCTTCGCGCTCGCGGATGAGGCCGGGCTCGCGCAGCGCTTCGTGCGCGCGCTGCCGTTCGCGATGACGCGCGCCCAGGCGCGGGTGCTCGGGGAGGCCGAGCGCGACCTCGCCAGCGGGGTGCCCATGGCGCGCCTGGTGCAAGGCGATGTCGGCTGCGGCAAGACCGTGGTCGCGGCTGCGGCGGCCGCGCGCGCCGCGGGCTCGGGTCTGCAGGCAGCGCCATGGCGCCCACTGAACTCCTCGCCGAGCAGCACTGGCGCAACTTCGCGCCTGGTTCGCGCCCTTGGGTCAGACGGTGGCGCTGCTCTCGGGCTCGCAGCCCGTGCGCACGCGCCGCAGCGCGCTCGCGACCATCGCCTCGGGCGAGGTGCGCATCGTGGTGGGCACGCACGCGCTGTTCCAGGAAGGCATCGAGTTCCGAACCTCGCGCTCGTGATCGTGGACGAGCAGCACCGCTTCGGCGTGCAGCAGCGCCTGAAGCTGCAGGAGAAGGGCCAGAAGCACGGCCGCGTCCCGCACCAGCTGATCATGACCGCGACCCCCATTCCGCGCACGCTCGCCATGACCGCCTACGCCGACCTCGACATCTCGGTGATCGATGAGCTGCCCCCGGGCGCACACCGGTGCAGACGGTGGTGATCCCGAGCAGCGGCGCGCGCAGGTGGTGCTGCGCATCGTGGAGGCCTGCCGCGCCGGGCGGCAGGCCTACTGGGTGTGCCCTTTGATCGAGGAGTCCGATGAGCTGCGCGCGCAGGCCGCCGAAGAGACCGCCGCCGCCTTGAGCGCCGCGCTCCCCGGGGTGCACGTGGGACTGGTGCACGGACGCATGCCAAGTGCAGCCAAGGACGCCGCGATGCTCGCCTTCAAGGCCGGCAAGATCCAGCTCCTGGTCGCGACTACGGTGATCGAGGTCGGAGTCGATGTGCCCAACGCCACCCTGATGGTGATCGAGAACGCCGAGCGCATGGGACTGGCGCAGCTGCACCAGCTGCGCGGCCGCGTCGGCCGCGGCACCGAGGCCAGCACCTGCGTACTTCTGTACCGCGCCCCGCTCTCGGGGCTCGCGCGCGAGCGGCTGAAGGTGATCCGTGCCACCAGCGATGGCTTCGAGATCGCGCGCCGCGATCTCGCCCTGCGCGGACCCGGCGAGCTCCTCGGCACGCGCCAGACCGGGCTCGCGCAGCTGCGCGTCGCGGACCTCATGCGCGATGCACACCTCCTGCCGAAAGTGCAGGAGACCGCCGAGATGATCCTCGAGGCCAGCCCCGAGGTGAGCGCGGCGCTGGCGGCGCGCTGGATCGGCCTCGGGAGCGCTACGGACGGGTGGGCTAGAGCGCCTGGGTTCAGCGCTGCCCCGACATCGAATAGGGCTGCAGTGCGTGCGGCCCGGGCCAGGCGCGGTTCGGCTCCCCCTGCATCGTGAAGACGAGCTCCCCGCCGGCCATGATCTCCTGGTGGCGCAGGAAGACGCGCTCCAGGGGTTTGCCGTTGAGGCTCACGCCGGCGATGAACGGGTGTGCCTCATCCAGATTGCGCGCCGTCACGGTGAAGCGCCGCCCGTTGGGCAGGTGCAGCGTGACGCGCGTGAGGAACGGACGGCCGATGATGTACTCGTTGCTCGCGGGGGTCACCGGATAGAAGCCGAGCGCGGTGAACAGGTACCAGGCCGACATCTGACCCAGGTCATCATTGCCCACCAGGCCATCGGGGCGCGGAGCGTACTGGCTCGACATGATGGTGCCCAGGCGCGCCTGGGTGCGCCACGGCTGCCCGGCCGCCGCGTACAGGTAGGCCACGTGATGGCTCGGCTCGTTGCCGTGCGCGTACCAGCCGATGAGGCCGGTGATGTCCTCCATGTGCGCAAACACCTTCGGGTCGATCTTCGCATCGAACACCTGGTCGAGCTGCGCCAGCAGCCGCTGCGCGCCGCCGTGCGCCTGCACGAGACCCGCCACGTCCTGCGGCACGTACCAGGAGTACTGCCAGGCGTTGCCCTCGGTGTAGTCGCTGCCATAGCCGCTCGCGGCCGGGTCGAAGGGCGTGCGAAACGCGCCATTGCGCAGCCGCGCGCGCATGAAGCCGGTGGCGGGGTCGTAGGCGTTCTTCCAGTTGGCGGCGCGCCTGAAGAATTGGGCGGCGAGCTCGTTGCGGCCCATGGCCTGCGCCATGCGCGCGATGCTCCAGTCATCGAAGGCGTACTCGAGCGTCTTGGAGGCCGCCTCGCCCTCCTCGTCGATCGGCACGTAGCCGAGCTGCATGTAGCCCTTGAGTCCGCCGTAGGGCGCGTAGGTGGCGGTCGCCACCATGGCCTGCAGCGCCTGGCCCGCATCAAAGCCGCGGATGCCCTTGAGGTAAGCATCGGCGATGACCGCGACCGCGTGGTAGCCGATCATGCACCAGGTCTCCTGGCCCTGGAACGCCCACACCGGCAGCATGCCGTAAGGGCTCACCTGTTGCGCGGCCACCAGCGAGCGCACCATGTCAGCGGTGCGCTGCGGCGGTTGCACCAGGGTCAGAAGCGGGTGCAGCGCGCGGTAGGTGTCCCACAGGGAGTAGGTCGAGTAGTTGGTGAAGCCGTGCGCCTGGTGCACGGCGTTGTCGGGACCGCGGTAACGGCGGTCCGCGTCCATGAAGAGCGCAGGCGCCATGAGGGCGTGATAGAGCGCGGTGTAGAAGTTGCGCCGCAGGGCTTCGGGCGCCTCGACCTCGAACACCGCGAGCGCCTGCTGCCAGGCGGCGCGCGCGGCGCGCCGCACGCCGTCGAAGTCCCAGCCGGGCATGCCGGCCTGAAGATTCGCGATCGCGTTCTCTTCGCTCACCGGCGAGATCGCCACCTTCACCAGGAGCGTGCCGCCGGCGGCGGCGGGGAAATCGAACACGCCCACGAGCGCGCGGCCCTCGATCTGCGCCCGCGCACCCGGCGCCTTGTCCGCCGGCGGCGGGAAGCCCTTGTAGGGCACGTCGGTCTCGGTGTCGTGCAACTCATGCGCAGCGCTGGGCTGCGAGAAACGCAGCGCGAAGTACAGCTGCCGCCCGGGCGCCCAGCCGCGGGTTTCGCGAAAGCCGGTCACGGTGCCGTCGCGCCGCAGCCGCAGGCGTGACCAGAGCACCTTGCCCGGGTAGTCGTACATGCTGGTGCGCAGGTCGATGAGCACGTGCGCGGGCTTACCGGCGGGGAAGTGGTAGCGGTGCACGCCCACGCGCGCGCCTGCGGTGAGCTCGGCGCGCACGTCGTAGTCCGCGAGCGTAACCGCGTAGTAGCCCGGCTGCGCGAGCTCAGTGGCGTGACTGAAGCGCGAGGCGTAGCCGCTGCCGGGCGCATCCACCGCGCCGCGCTCGAGCCGCACAGGACCTGCGATCGGCATGATGAGCACATCCCCCAGATCCGAGTGCCCGGTGCCGGAGAAATGCGTGTGCGAGAAGCCCACGATGGTGTGGTCCTCGTAGCGGTAGCCGGCCGCCCAGCCGTAGGCCTGCTGGCGCGGCTTGATCTGGGTATCCGGACTTAGCTGGATCATGCCGAAGGGCACCACTGCCCCGGGGAAGGTGTGTCCCTCCCCGCCGGTGCCGATGAAAGGGTCGACCGCGGCAAACGCGGCAGCCGGATCCGGAGCTGGGGCCGCAGCGGCGCCGCTGCCCGCGCACAGCAGCACGCAGATGAACCCTTGCCGGAGCGGTCCGCGTTGCGCGCGTGGTTTCATCCGTGGCCTTTCGCGGGCGGGGTGCTGATGCCGCTATGAATGCTTTATTGTGCCGCAACCCAGCACCCGCGGAAGTCTTACACGCCCGTGTCAGCGCCGTTCAAAGTCCTGCTCGCATGCCTGGCCGTGAGCGCCCCGGCCCATGCCCCCGCCGCTGTCGCCCCGAGCGCTGCGCTCGCCGCGCAGGTCAAGAGCGAGTTCCTGCACGCCTGGAACGGTTACCGCGCATACGCCTGGGGACACGATGCCTTGCGGCCCCTGAGCCGCACGGCCAAGGACTGGTACGGAGCCTCCCTTCTCATAACGCCGGTGGATGCACTCGACACGCTGCTGCTGATGGGACTGACGCAAGAGGCGCAGGAGGCGCGCGAGCTGATCGTGACGCGCCTGTCGTTCGACCAGGACCTGGAGGTGAAGCACTTCGAGATCGTGATACGGCTCCTCGGGGGACTCTTGTCCGCGTATCAGATGAGCGGCGATGCGCGCCTGCTGAAGCTCGCCGACGATCTGGGCACGCGGCTGCTGCCGGCGTTCGCCTCGCCCACCGGGCTCCCGTACGTGTACGTCAACCTGCGCACGGGCAAGACCCGCGGCACCATCAGCAACCCCGCCGAGGCGGCGCTCATCCTCGAATACGGCACGCTCAGCAAGCTCACCGGCAAGAGCGCTTATCTTGAGGCGGCGCAGCGCTCGCTGCGCGCAGTCTACGCGCGCCGCTCGCCCCTGGACCTGGTGGGCGAGCGCTTCGACGTCCAGAGCGGCGCCTGGACCAACACGCGCAGCCACATCGGCGCGCGCATCGACTCTTACTACGAGTATCTGTGGAAGTGCTGGCGGCTGTTCGCGGACAGCGGCTGCCGCAGCATGTGGCAGACCTCGAGCGCGGCGGCGCTGCGCTACTACCCGCAGGTGGTGCGCGGCACGCTCTGGTATGGCCAGGTCGACATGAACACCGGGGCGCGCGTGGGCAGCGAGTACGGCGCACTCGATGCCTTCTTTCCGGGTCTGCTCGCCTACTCGGGCCACCTCGAGGCGGCGCGCCGCCTGCAGGCAGCCTCGGTGCAGATGTGGGATCTCACCGGTATCGAGCCGGAAACCTACGACTTTCGCGCGCGCCGCATTACCGATGCCGCCTACCCGCTGCGCCCGGAGATCATCGAGTCCACCTGGTACCTGTACCGCCAGACCGGCGAGCCGCAGTACCGCGTGCTCGGCGCGCGGCTGTTCCGCGACTTCGTACGCTACTGCCGCACGCCGGCCGGCTATGCGGCACTCGCCGACGTGCGCACCAAGGAGCAGCTGGACGACATGGAGAGCTTCGTGCTCGCCGAGACCTTCAAGTACTTCTACCTGCTGTTCGCAGCTCCGACGACACTCGATCCGCAAGCCGTGGTGCTGAACACGGAAGGCCACCCGCTGCGCGCCACCTGGCGCCAGCCTTAAGAGGAGCCGCTGCCGCGTCGCGCGATCGGCGCGGGCAGCTGTGATAACGTCGCCAGCGCCGACAGGTTCCCCGATTCTCATGGCTGCCACCACCCCCGAACTGTCACTGACTCCCCTGCCGCCGGAGGCCCCTTTAAGCCAGCGGCTGATCTGGCGCGTGACCGAGTATGCGCAGCTGATGCGCCTCGACCGCCCCATCGGTACCTGGCTGCTGCTGTGGCCGGCGCTGTGGGCGCTATGGATCGCCGGTGCCGCTCGCCCGCAGCCGCGGGTGCTCATCGTGTTCGTGCTCGGGGTGTTCGTGATGCGCGCCGCCGGCTGCGTCATCAACGACTTCGCCGACCGCGACATCGACCCGCACATCCGCCGCACCCGCGACCGCCCGCTCGCTGCGCGGCGCGTCTCGCCCACGGAAGCGTTGGTGCTGTTCGGGCTCCTGGGTCTGATCGCGCTCTACCTGGTCACACGGCTCGATCCGCTCACCGTACGGCTCGCCGTCATCGGTGCGGCCCTCACCGTGTCCTACCCGTTCCTGAAGCGCTTCTTCCCGATGCCGCAGCTGTACCTCGGCATCTCCTTCGGCGGCTGGAGCGTGCTCATGGCCTTCGCCGCCCAGGCGGGCGTGCTGACGCGTGTCGCCTGGGTGCTCTACATCGCCGCGGTCCTGTGGGCCACGCTCTATGACACCATCTACGCCATGGTCGACCGCGAGGACGATCTGAAGATCGGCGTGAAATCCAGCGCCATCCTGTTCGCCGACATGGACAAGTTCCTCATCGGCGTGATGCAGGCGATGATGATCTACGCGCTGGTGCTGGTCGGCCACAACATGGAGTTCGGCCCCTGGTACTACGCCGGCGTCATCGCCGCCGCGCTCCTGTTCCTGTGGCAGCAGTGGCTGATCCGCAAGCGCGAGCCGGCCGGGTGCCTGCGCGCCTTCCTCAACAACCAGTACGTGGGCCTGGTCGTCTTCGTCGGCATCCTGCTGCAGTACACCTACGCCCCTTGAGCACCTGGAAGAACCGCCCGCTGCCGGCGCGTTTCGCGTGCGCGCTGCGGGGGTTCGCGCAGGCACTCAGCAGCGAGCAGAGCCTGAAGATGCAGCTCCTGGCCCTGGCGCTGGTGGTGGCGCTGCTCCTGAAGCTCGATCCGGGCGCGCTGTGGTGGGCGCTGGTGCTCGCCAGCAGCGCTACGGTGCTCGCCGCCGAGCTCCTCAACACCGCGCTCGAGCAGCTGGCGGATGCACTGCATCCGAAGGAGAGCGAGGCGATCCGCAGCGTCAAGGACTGCGCCGCCGCGGCGGTGCTGCTCGCCTCCCTCGGGGCGCTGGCGGTAGCCGCGGCCCTGGGGGCGCACCTGCTTGCCGGCGGTGGGGTGAGCCGTTAGGGCCGATTGTCGACTTAGCCGAGGCCTTCTCGTTGACATGAACCGCCACGCTCGGGCATGGTCGCCCGCGCGGGCGCACTCCTTGAGCCCGTGCAGCGGGTGACATTCCATGAGCGCAGCGCCCCCCACGATGATCCGCCACGACTGGTCCAAAGAGGAAGTACAGGCCCTGTACGGGCTGCCCTTCATGGACCTGATCCTGGCCGCCCAGGCCGCGCACCGCGCCTGGCACGAGCCCAATACCGTGCAGATGAGCACGCTGCTTTCCATCAAGACCGGGGCGTGCCCGGAGGACTGCGCCTACTGCCCGCAGAGCGTGCGCTACGACACCGGCATCGAGACGCAGGCGCTCATGGCGGTCAGCGAAGTGCGCGAAGCGGCGGCGCGCGCCAAGGCGGCCGGCGCCACGCGCTTCTGCATGGGTGCGGCCTACCGCTCCCCGAAGGCGCGCGAGCTGAAGGTGATCGCCCAGATGATCGGCGCGGTGCGCGCGCTCGGGCTTGAGACCTGCGCGACGCTAGGCATGCTCGCGCCCGAACAGGCGCAGGAGCTGAAGCAGGCGGGCCTGGACTACTACAACCACAATCTCGACACCTCGGCCGAGTTCTACGGCGAGATCATCAGCACGCACGCCTACCAGGACCGGCTCGACACCCTGAGCGCGGTGCGCAGCGCCGGCATCAAGGTGTGCTGCGGCGGGATCGTGGGCCTGGGCGAGTCCGCCGCCGACCGCGCCGAACTGCTGCGCACGCTCGCCAATCTCCCCGAGCATCCCGAGAGCGTGCCGATCAACCAGCTGGTGCGGGTCCCCGGCACCCCGCTCGCGCAGGGCCCTGGGGTGGACCCCTTCGACTTCGTGCGCACCATCGCGCTCGCGCGCCTGCTGATGCCGCGCGCGCACGTGCGCCTGTCGGCGGGACGCGAGGCGATGAGCGATGAGCTGCAGGCGCTGTGCTTCCTCGCCGGTGCCAACTCGATCTTCTACGGCGAGAAGCTCCTGACGACCGGCAACCCCGACGTCGCGCGCGACCGCGAGCTCTTCGCACGCCTCGGGCTGAGCGCGCAAGCCGCCCCGCACAGCCCCGCCGCGGGCGCAGCGCCAGCCCCGCGCGTCAGCCTCGCGCACGCGCGCTAGCGCGCACGAGCCGCAAGTGCCGGGCGTGGCGGGCAAACGCGGCGTACCCGCTCTCGGGGCAGCTCTGGCGCAGCTGTCCGCAGCGCAGCTCAAACGCGAGCGCCGCACCGTCAGCGTCGCTGCGGCACCCGAGGAGCGTGTGCTGACGCTCGGGGACGGGCGCAGGCTCGTGGACTTCAGCAGCAACGACTATTTAGGCCTTGCCCGCCACCCGGCGCTGGCGCAGGCGATGGCGGCGAGCGCGGCGCTGCGGGGCGCCGGCAGCGGTGCCTCGCACCTCATCACCGGCCACGGGCCCGAGCACGCAGCCCTCGAAGAGGAGCTCGCGCAGTTCACCGGCCGCGAGCGCGCGCTGCTTTTCGGCAGCGGCTACGTGGCGAACCTCGCCGTCATGAGCGTGCTGGCCGGCCGCGGCGAGCGCGTGCTGCTTGATCGCCTGAGCCACGCCTCGCTCATCGACGGCGCGCGCCTCTCGGGGGCGCAGCTCAAGCGCTACGCGCACGCCGATGCGGCCGACGCCGAGCGCTGCGCGGCCGCCGGGACCGCGCTCATCGCCACCGACGGCGTCTTCAGCATGGACGGGGACGTGGCCCCGCTGCCGCAGCTGGTGCGCACCGCCCAAGCACACCACGCGTGGCTGGTGGTCGATGACGCCCATGGGCTCGGGGTCACGGGGGCGAGTGGCCGCGGCACGCTCGAGCACTACGGCCTCACCGCCACGGACGTGCCGGTGCTCATCGGCACGCTGGGCAAGGCGTTCGGCTCCTGTGGTGCCTTCGTCGCCGGCGACGCCACATTCATTGAGTACCTGATGCAGAAGGCGCGCTCCTATATCTACACCACGGCGCTGCCGCAGCCGGTCGCCGCCGCCAGCCGCGCGGCCCTGGCGCTCGCACAGCGCGAGAGCTGGCGGCGCGCGCGCCTGCAGGCCCACATCGCGCGCTTCCGCGCACTCGCGACCGCCGCGCAGCTGCCGCTCATGGACTCCGATACCCCCATTCAGCCGCTGCGCCTCGGCAGTGCCAGCGCGGCGCTGGCCGCGCAGCGCTCGCTCGAGGCGTGCGGCCTGTGTGTCGTGGCGATCCGCCCGCCGACAGTGCCGGCCGGCAGCGCGCGACTGCGCATCGCGCTCGCCGCCACCCATACCGAGGCCCAGATCGAGACCCTGGTGGCTGAACTTGCGCGCGCCTGCGCCGCGGCGCGGAGCGTCGGCTAAGTGGCCGCGCTGCACTACGAGATCCACGGGCGCGGCCGCGACCTGGTGCTGCTGCATGGCTGGAGCCTGAACCTGCACGTCTTCGATGAGCTCACGCAGGAGCTGGCGCCGCATTTCCGGGTGATCGCCATCGACCTGCCCGGCCACGGCGGCAGCGACTGGGATGCCGCGGCCGGCTCCCCGGCCGCGCACTCCTGGCGCGTGCACGAGACGCTCGCCGCGCTCACCGAGCGCTATGCGCTGCTCGGCTGGTCCCTCGGTGGCCAGTACGCGCTCGACCTCGCCGCCGCCATGCCCGCCGGCATCGAGCGCCTGGTGCTGGTGAGCACCACGCCGCGCTTCCTCGCCGCCCCGGGCTGGCCCTTCGGCACCGCTCCGGCGCTGCTCGCAAAGCTCGCCGAGCGGCTGCGTCAGGGGGATGAGGATGCGCTCGGGGACTTCATGAAGCTGCAGGTGCGCGGTAACCCCCCGCGCACCGCGGCGCGGGTGCTGAAGGCGCTGCGCGCAGCCTTGAAGACAGGGCGCGGCGCGCCCCGATGCCCTGGCGCATGGACTGGAGCGCCTGCGCAACGCCGACCTGCGCCCGGCGCTGTCCATGGTGCGCATGCCGGCGCTCGTAATCGCCGGCAGCCACGACCGCATCGTGCGCCCCGGGGCCTCGCGCGCACTGGCGGCGCTCGCGGATGCGCGCTACGTCGAGTTCGCAGGCGCAGCGCACGCACCGTTCCTCTCGCACCCGAAGCGCTGCGCGCAGGTGGTGCGCGAGTTCCTGCGTGGCTGAGGAGAGCCGCGCCTTTGGCCTCGACCGCGGCGGCGTGCGACGCGCCTTCGACCGCGCGAGCGAGCGCTACGAGTCGGCCGCGCGGCTGCAGGCGCGCGTCTCGGCCGAGCTCGTGAGCCGCCTGGAGGACTTCCGCTTCACACCCGCCGTGGTGCTTGATCTGGGCGCCGGCACCGGGCGCGTCACCGCGCAGCTCAAGCGCCGCTACCCGCGCGCCCAGGTGCTGGCGCTCGACTTCTCCCTCGGCATGCTGAAGCAGGCGCAGCGCCACCAGCGCCTGTGGCGACGCTTCGCGCGCGTGTGCGCGGACGCGCAGCGCCTGCCGCTGCGCAGCGCGAGCGTCGATCTCGTGTTCTCGAGCCTCATGCTGCAGTGGTGCCAGCCCCCGGATGCAGCGTTCGCCGAAGTGCGCCGGGTGCTGAAACCCAGCGGCTTCTTCGGCTTCAGCACCTTCGGGCCCGCTACGCTGCACGAGCTGCGCAGCGCCTGGGCGGCCGCGGATGCCTACAACCACGTCAACCACTTCCCCGACATGCACGACGTCGGCGATGCGCTGGTGCGCGCCGGCCTTACCGAGCCGGTGCTGGACGTCGATCACATCGAGTCCGGCTACCCCGACGCGCTCGCCCTGATGCGCGACCTGAAAAGCATCGGCGCGCACAACGTCACCGCCGGACGGGCGCGCACGCTCCTCGGGCGTGCTCACCTTGAGCGCATGGCTGGCGTTACGAGCACCGCCGCGCGCACGGCGTACTGCCGGCGACCTGGGAGGTGATCTACGGCGCGAGCTGGGGGGCGGACGGGCAGCGCGGCGCGGCGGTCCGCGCCGGTGAGGCGCTCATTTCCCCTGCGGCCATCGGACGCCCGCGCCGATGAGCGCCCGCGGCCTGTTCGTGACCGGAACCGACACCGGCGTCGGCAAGACGCTGGTGGCCTGCGGCCTGGTGCGCGCGCTGGTGCAGCGCGGGGAGCGCGTCGCGGTCCTGAAGCCGGTGGCCTCCGGCGCGCTCGCGACCCCGGCAGGCCTTCGCAACGAGGACGCCCTGGCGCTGGGTGCCTGTGCCAACTGCGGGCAGTCCTATGAGGACATCAACCCCTATTGCTTCGAACCGGCCATTTCGCCGCACATCGCCGCCGATGAGGCCAATATCTCGATCGATATCGGCAGGATTCGCGACGATTACGACCGCCTGGCCGCGCGGGCCGACTGGGTGGTGGTGGAAGGGGCCGGCGGCTGGCTCGCCCCACTCGGGCCCGCTCAGAGCATGGCGGACCTGGCGCTGCGGCTGCCGGTGGCGGTGCTGCTGGTGGTGGGACTGCGGCTCGGGTGCCTGAACCATGCCGCGCTCACGCGCCAGGGGATCGCGACCGCCGGGGCGCCCTTTGCCGGCTGGGTCGCAAGTGCCCTGGATCCGCACCTGGCGCGTGCGGCGGAGAATCTCGCCGCTCTCGAGCGCTCACTCGGTGAGCCGCCGCTCGAGCGGGTCGCATACCTCGGCGCCGCCCCGGGGGCGCCGGTGCTCGCGCAGGCCGCGCAGCGCCTGGCCAGGCGTTAGCTTAAGCACCTGAGCTGCCTTGAATAAAAGTCCCCGGGCGCTACCATCCAAGCGGTGGCGCACTTCAAGCCCCTGTGCATCGAGATCCGGCCGAACTGCGCGCTGAGCCCGCGCGGCGCGCGACTGTTCTTCCTGTCCGCCTGCACGCCGCCGCTGCTCATCGCGACGTTCCTGGCGCTGCGCGGATTTTGGCCGGTGCTGCCTTTTGCGGGCCTGGAACTGGCGCTGCTGGCCTGGGCGCTGCACGGCTCGCTCGAGCGCGGCCACTACCGCCAGAGCATCACCGTCACCGAGGATCAGGTGAGCATCGAATCGGGCCGCCGCGGCGCGGCGCAGCAGGTTGTGTTCCCGCGGCATTGGGCGCGGGTTAAACTGCGCCGCCCCGCGGCACGCCTGCACCCGAGCCGGCTCGTCATCGAGTCGCACGGCCGTCAGTGTGAGCTGGGCAACTTCCTCACGGAAGAAGAACGGCGCGGACTGGCGCTGCGGCTGCAGCGCCTGATCGGGCGCACGGACGAGTCGCCCTCCTGGCCGTGAGCGTGGCAGCCGTGGGAAGTACCGGGAAAGTTTTTTGAGGTTGCGCGCACTGCGGTCGCTGCCGCGTACGCGCGCTGTAAGGCACAGGTTCATGATCCGAAGAAGTCTCGCCGCTTCCGCCCTGGCTCTCTTTGCCGCGCTGGGCAGCTTTGCTGCGCATGCCGACTCCGGCTGGGGGCTGCTCAACATGACCCCCGGGGTCACCGACATGAGCCGCAACATCTACCAGCTGCACATGAAGATCTTCTGGATCTGCGTGGCGATCGCGGTGGTGGTGTTCGGCGTCATGATCTGGTCGCTGGTGAAGTTCCGCAAATCCCGGGGCGCGATTCCTGATGTCACCCTGGTGCACAACACCAAGGTGGAGTTCATCTGGACCGTGGTGCCGGTGATCATCCTGGTGGTGATGGCGGTGCCGGCGGCGAAGACGCTGGTGGAGATCGAGGACACCACCAAGAGCGAGCTCACCATCAAGGTGACCGGCTTCCAGTGGGGCTGGAACTACGACTACCTCGATGACGGGGTGTCCTACTATTCGCACCTGGATCGCGCCAGCGACCACGCGCGCGAGCTGTCCTCGGGCATCGATCCGAACACGGTCGAGCACTACCTGCTGAACGTCGACCACCCGCTGGTGGTGCCGGTCAACACCAAGGTGCGCCTGCTCATCACCGGCGCGGACGTCATCCACTCCTGGTGGGTGCCGGCCTTCGGGGTGAAGAAGGACGCCATCCCCGGCTTCATCAACGAGGCCTGGTTCAAGGTGGATGCCGACAAGCCGGGCCTGTACCGCGGCCAGTGCGCGGAGCTGTGCGGGCGTGACCACGGCTTCATGCCGATCGTGGTGGATGCGCGCTCCAAGGACGACTTCGCCGCGTGGCTGAAGCAGAAGGCCGCCGAGCAGAAGCAGGCGGCAGCCCCTGCGGACGCAGCGCCGAGCGCCGCCACCACCGCTCCCTGACACCTTAAATTTCCCTATAGAGAAGCAGCCATGGCCGACGCGCACGTACACGACGCCGCACACGAGGATCACGACCACAAGCCGCAGGGCTGGCGCCGCTGGGTGTTCGCCACCAATCACAAGGACATCGGCACGATGTACCTGATCTTCGCCTGCACGATGTTCTTCATCGGCGGGGCGATGGCGATGGTGATCCGCCTGGAGCTGTTCAAGCCTGGCATGCAGTGGGTCGATCCGCAGCTGTTCAACTCCATGACCACCATGCACGCGCTCATCATGATCTTCGGCGCGGTGATGCCGGCGTGGACCGGACTTGCCAACTGGATGATCCCGATGCAGGTGGGAGCGCCGGACATGGCGCTGCCGCGCCTGAACAACTTCAGCTTCTGGATCCTGCCCTTCGCCTTCACGCTGCTCCTGTCGTCGCTGTTCGTGCCCGGAGGTGCGCCGGCGGGCGGCTGGACCATGTATCCGCCCCTGGTGCTGCAGAACGGCGCCTCCTTCCCGATGCTGATCTTCTCCATCCACATGATGGGCGCCTCCTCGATCCTGGGTGCCATCAACGTGGTCGTGACCATCATGAACATGCGCGCGCCCGGCATGACGCTGCTGCGCATGCCGCTGTTCGTGTGGACGTGGCTGATCACCGCCTACCTTCTGATCGCGGTGATGCCGGTGCTCGCGGGAGCCGTGACCATGCTGCTCACCGATCACTTCTTCGGCACCACCTTCTTCACCGCCGCCGGCGGCGGGGACCCGGTGATGTTCCAGCACATCTTCTGGTTCTTCGGCCACCCGGAGGTCTACATCCTGATCCTGCCGGCCTTCGGCATCGTCTCGGAGATCATCCCGACGTTCTCGCGCAAGCCGCTCTTTGGCTACGAGGCCATGGTGTACGCGGTGGCCTCCATCGCGTTTTTGTCCTTCATCGTGTGGGCGCACCACATGTTTACGGTCGGCATGCCACTCGCCGCGCAGCTGTTCTTCATGCTCTCGACCATGCTGATCGCCGTGCCCACCGGGGTGAAGGTGTTCAACTGGACCGCGACCATGTGGAAGGGCTCGCTCACCTTCGAGCCGCCGATGCTGTTTGCGCTGGCGTTCCTGTTCCTGTTCTCGATCGGCGGCTTCTCCGGGCTGATGCTGGCGATCGTGCCGGCCGACTACCAGTACCAGGACACCTACTTCGTGGTCGCGCACTTCCACTACGTGCTGGTGCCGGGGGCGATCTTCGGCATCATGGCCGGGGTGTACTACTGGCTGCCGAAGTGGGTGGGCAAGATGTACGACCTGAAGCTCGCCACCTGGCACTTCTGGCTGTCCACCATCTTCGTGAACGTGCTGTTCTTCCCGCAGCACTTCCTGGGGCTCGCCGGCATGCCGCGCCGCATCCCCGACTACGCGGTGCAGTTCACCGACTGGAACATGGTGTCCTCGATCGGCGGCTTCGGCTTCGGCCTCTCGCAGCTGCTGTTCCCGTACATCATCTGGAAGTGCGTGCGCTCGGGCACGCCCATCGGCAACCGCGCCTGGGAGGGCGCGCACGGCCTGGAATGGGAGCTGCCCTCACCGGCCCCGTATCACTCCTGGACCGAGGCGCCTTCGGCTGCGCTCATCGCCAAGGGAGCGGCGCACTGATGGCAGCGGTGCTGCCCGCCAGGGCTGAGGGCGCGCGCCGGCGCCGCGTGCGCAACAGCGCCATCCTGTGGGCGCTGATCGCGGCCGGCTTCTACCTCGGGTTCATCGCCATCATCCTGGTGCGTGCCGCCAAATGACCGACACGCGCCGCGCCAACCGCAACATGATGCTGAAGCTCCTCGCCATCGCGGCGGGCGCCTTCGGCTTCGGCTTTGCGCTGGTGCCGCTCTACAACGTGCTGTGCTCGGTGACCGGCTACGGCGATCAGACCAAGCTCCTGCAGAAGGTGGCGGCGATCGAGCACCCGGACGTGAACCGCACCGTCACGGTGGAGTTCCTGGCGCAGGTCGCCAGCAACGGTGAGTGGGAGTTCCGCCCCCTGCAGCGCACCATCCAGGTACACCCGGGCGAGCTCTACACGGCGCAGTTCTACGCCAAGAACCTCACCGGGCGGGACACCGTGGCGCAGGCGGTGCCTAACATCTCCCCGTCCGAAACGGCCGCCTACTTCCACAAGACCGAATGTTTCTGCTTCTCGCCGCAGCACTTCAAGCTCGACGAGGGCCGCAACATGCCGGTGCGCTTCATCATCGATCCGGCGCTGCCGGCACACATCGACACGATCACGCTGGCGTACACCTTCTACGACGAATCCTCGCGCGTCACGAGCGCGCAGCGCTAGAGCACAACTCAAGGTCTTCCAGAAAGTCCACGACATGGCGAACGCACCCGCAACCGACGGCACGAGCCGCTACTACATTCCGCACCACAGTCACTGGCCGATCGTCGGCTCGGTGGCGCTGTTCAGCACCATGCTGGGGGCCATCTCCTACCTGAACGACTGGGCTCCGGGGCTGGTGTTCGTGCCGGGCGTCATCCTCCTGGCCGTCATGTTCTTCGGCTGGTTCCGGGTCGTGATCGATGAGAACCAGGCGCACATCTTCAACCTGCAGGTCGACCGCAGCTTCCGCATGGGGATGATGTGGTTCATCTTCTCCGAGGTCATGTTCTTCGGCGCCTTCTTCGGTGCGCTGTTCTACGCACGCGTGCTGTCGGTGCCGTGGCTGGGTGGCGAGGGCGTCAAGGTCTTCACCAACTACGTCCTCTGGCCGCACTTCGAGTCCGCCTGGCCCACCAACGGCCCGGGCCACGTCGGCGGCAACGACGGCACCTTCAGCACCATCCCGGCGATCGGCATTCCGCTTTTGAACACCGCGATCCTGCTCACCAGCGGCTTCACCGTCACCATGGCGCACCACGCGCTGCGCGCCAACCGCCGCAGCGCGCTGGCGGTGTGGCTGGCGCTGACCTTCCTGCTCGGCTTCACCTTCGTCGGCTTCCAGGCCCACGAGTACGGCGAGGCCTACAAGGACCTGGGGCTGCGCCTCTCGACCGGCATCTACGGCTCGACGTTCTTCATGCTCACCGGCTTTCACGGCCTGCACGTGACGATCGGCGCGATCATGCTGACCGTCATCTGGCTGCGCTGCCTGCGCGGACACTTCACCCCGCAGCGTCACTTCGCCTTCGAGGCGGTCGCCTGGTACTGGCACTTCGTCGACGTGGTGTGGCTCGGCCTGTTCATCTTCGTCTACTGGCTGTAGCGAGCGCGCCGGCGGACCTGCGGGCGTGGCCGCGCGCGGCGCTCAGCCGCCGAAGGGGTGCGGTGCGATCCAGCCCTCGTGCCAGGCCAGCAGCAGGAGCAGGAACAGGGCGATCGAGAGCGTGACGCGTACGGTGAAGGCGCGCCCGAGCTTGCGCGAGTCCTCCTCCCCGCCGCCGCGCGACAGATGAAACAGACCCGACCCCAGGCTGAGCACAATGCCCGCCAGGCACACGAATACCAGCGTCCACACCAGCGCGCGCATGGGCTTGAGTGTAGCGCGCGCGCCGGGTGCAGGTGTTAGCCGTGCCGCCGCTCAAGCGCTCCTTGCGCGCGCGGCTCGGCTTCGCGCTGCTCGCGCTCCTGGCCGCGGCGCTGTTCGTGCACCTCGGGCTGTGGCAGTGGCACAGGGGCCAGGAGCGCGAGGCACAGTGGCAGCGCTTCGCCGCCGGGGCCGAGCATCTCGTGCCCGTGGGCGCAGGCTCCCTCGCCGCCCTGCCGCTGTACCAGCACGTGAGTCTTACGGGCGAGCTCGACGGCGCACACCAGTTCCTGCTCGACAACCGCTCCTGGCAGGGGCGCTCCGGCTACGAGGTGCTCACGCCCCTGCGGCGGCCCGGCGGCACGACGCTGCTCATCGACCGCGGCTGGGTGCCCTTCAGTGGTGCGCGCCACGTGTTGCCGGACGTGGGGCTGCCGGCCGTGACGCCTGAGCACTTCAGCGGCCGCGTGGCGCTGTTGCCGAGCGCGGGACTTGAGCTCGGGCGCTCACCGCCCGCGGGCGTGTGGCCCAAGGTCACCTCCTTCCCGAGCATGGCTGAGCTCAGCGCCGCCTTGGGCGCCCCGCTCGAGCTGCGGATCCTGTGGCTCGATCCCGAAGCAGCCGCGGGTTACGTGCGCGACTGGCAGGCGCCGGGCATGTCGCCGCTGCGGCATTTCTCCTACGCCATCCAGTGGTGGTGCTTCGCGGGGCTTGCGCTTTTGGTGTGGGGCGTCATGAGCTGGCGCGGACTTGCGGCGGGCCGACCCTAGTGGACACCATCGATCCGGCCCTGCGCGCCCGCAACCTGCGCACGCTGGCGCTGCTCGCGGGCCTCTTCCTGGTGCCACTTGCGCTCGCCTTCTGCACCTACTACGGCAGCGGCTGGCGCCCAGGCCGCAGCGTTAACCACGGGTTTCTCATCAGCCCGCCGCGGCCGCTGCCGGCAGAGATTCTGCCGCAGGTGCTGCCGCCACCGGACGGCGCGCCCGCCGCGCCGCTGTTTCGCGGGCAGTGGACGCTCGTGTACCTGGGGAACGGTGAGTGTCCCGATGCCTGCCGCCAGGCGCTGTTCGTGATGCGCTCGGCACGCCTCGCCCTTAACAACAACATCGACCGCGTGAGGCAGGTGTTTCTGGTGCGCGAGGCGTGCTGCGCGCGCGAGCTCCTGGCGCGCGAGTATCAGGGCGTGCGCGTGCTCGATGCCCGCGGGCCCGCAGCGGCAGCGCTCCTGGCGCAATTCCCGGACGCAGCCCCGGGGCACACGCTGTTCGTGGTCGACCCACTGGGCAATCTGATGATGAGCTACGATGCGCGGCAGAACTCGCGCGGGCTGCTCGAGGACCTGCAGAAGCTGCTGCGGCTCTCGCACATCGGCTAAAGCGCGCGCGCCAAGGAAGCCAACATGCCGGTAGCCCGCTGGATGCGCCGCCTCGCAATCGCTGGCGTGCTCGTGTGCTTCACCGTGGTGGTGCTGGGAGCGTACGTGCGCCTGACCGCGGCGGGGCTCGGCTGCCCGGACTGGCCCGGCTGCTACGGCCAGCTGACCCCGAGCGCTGCGGCCCACAGCGCCAGCGCCCAGGCCGCCTATGCCGCCCGCCCGCTGCAAGTGGGCAAGGCGTGGCGCGAGATGGCGCATCGCTACGCGGTCGGTACCTTGAGCCTCATCGTGCTCCTCATCGTGGCGCTGGCGCTGCGCGAGCGCCGCCAGCACCTGGTCAGCGTGCCCTTCGCGCTCGCGCTCCTCGCCACGCTCGTGGTGCAGGCGCTGCTGGGCATGCTGACCGTGACCTGGCAGTTAAATCCGCTCATCGTCACCCTGCACCTGCTGCTCGGGCTGACCACGCTCGCGCTCTTGTGGTGGCTGACGCTGTCGCTGCCGCAGGGGTCCACCTGGGGCGCGAGCGCCCGAGGCGGCCCCGGTCACAGCATCTCCGGGGGCGGTGCGCTGCCCTACACCAGTGCCCTGCGCCTGACGCTCTTGGGACTCGCCGCACTCAGCGTGCAGATTGCGCTGGGCGGCTGGACCAGCACCAACTATGCCGCGATCGCCTGCCCGGACTTCCCCACTTGCCAGGGAGCCTGGTGGCCACCGACCGACTACCGCCACGCGTTCGTGCTCTGGCACGGCCTGCACCTCAACTACGAGGGCGGCGTGCTCGGCAACCCGGCGCGCGTCGCCATCCAGCTGACGCATCGCCTCGGCGCGCTCCTGGCCGCGACGGCGCTCACGCTCGCCGCGCTCTTCGTGCTGCGGCGGCGCGGACTCACAGCGGCGCGCACGCGCGCCTGGTTCGTGCTCGGGGCGCTCGCCCTGCAGCTGCTCATCGGCGTGTCGATGGTGCTCAAGGGCTTCCCGCTGCTGCTCGCGACCGCGCACACCGCAGGTGCAGCGCTGCTGCTGCTCGCAACCCTCGCGCTGGTGCGCTCGCTGAGTACGCGCTAGCTAGAGCGGCTCTGCTGAGCTACTTGTGCGCGGCGGCGCGGCTCTTGAGCAGCAGGTAGAGCGGATTGGGCGTCGGCTCGGCGACCTTCACCAGCGTGTTGCGGTCGCGGTGCAGAAAGGGCTCGGCGCGGCCACGCACGATGAGCATGGTGTCGAGCACATAGCTCCAGCTGCCGTCCGGATTGAACACCACCTCGATGCGGTAGGACTCGGTGCGGAAGGCGTACTCGAGGAAGGCGTTGGAGCAGATGCCGTAGCTGGTATCGCCACGCCGCGCAGTGAGCACGAGCTCAGTGTCATCCACACCGGCCTGACCGGCGGCGATGGCCACCTGGCCGCGCGGGATGGACAGTGTCTGCAGCACTACTCCCGTCGAGGGCTCCCACAGCCAGTAGCCGGTCTGGTCATGAAAGGTGGCGTCCTCATCGGAAGCGAGGATGCGGGTGTGGTAGCGCAGCCCGTAGAGGAGCTGCGGCCCGTTGGCCTGCGCATCGATCGGCTGCAGCTCGATACGCTCGCTGAAGTCCTTGCGCTCGGGGCCGGCGGCCTTGGGGTTGATGTCGACGCCGCCGCGCGACTCCCAGATGCCGGCGAGGCGTTTCAGGGGGCCTAAGTTGGCGAGCGTATCGGGATCGGCGTTCTGCTCGGTGAAGATGTCCTGGGGAAAGCTCATGCGTGCGCTCCGGCGCGATTGCAGTCGGTTTTTCAGGGCTGTCGCGCAGTGGCGGGCGCCGGCAGGATCGCGCCGCCTGGGATCTGTTAGGCTGCGCATCCCCCACTGACCGGCCTTGCTCTTCTCGCCGTGGCGACGACTCCGCATTATGCACCGGCCGCGCCCGCCCCTTGGCGGCGTTATCTGGAGCTGACCAAGCCTAAGGTCGTCACCCTCATCACCTTCACGGCGATCGTGGGGACGCTGCTCGCCAGCCCCGGACTGCCCCCGCTTGCGGCCCTGCTGTGGGGTAACCTCGGCATCGCACTCGCCGCCGCCTGCGCCGCCACCATCAACCACGTCCTCGACCGCCGCATCGATGAGCAGATGGCGCGCACCCGCGCCCGCCCGCTGCCGACCGGTGCGCTCACCGAGCGCAACGCGCTGCTGTTCGCCGCCGTGCTCGGGGTCGTCTCGATGGCACTGCTCGCGTTCCTGGTGAACCTGCTGACCGCAGGGCTCACCTTCCTGTCACTCATCGGTTACGCGGTCATCTACACCGTGTGGTTGAAGCGCGCGACCTCGCAGAACATCGTCATCGGCGGGGCGGCCGGGGCGGCGCCACCGGTGTTGGGCTGGGCAGCGGTCACCAACAGCGTGGATCCGAACGCGCTGCTGCTGTTCCTCATCATCTTCGTGTGGACGCCGCCGCACTTCTGGGCGCTCGCCATCGCCCGCCGCGACGAGTACGCGCGCGCCGGGATCCCGATGCTGCCGGTGACCCACGGTCTTGCCTACACGCGCCTGCAGGTGCTCCTGTACACGGTACTGCTGACGCTCGTGACGCTCCTGCCCTACCTCACGCGCATGAGCGGGCTCATCTACCTGGTCGCAGCCATCGGCCTCAATGCGGGCTTTCTCTACTACGCGCTGGCGCTGAAGATCACCGCGCGCACCGAGCTTCCCATGCGGGTGTTCCGCTTCTCGGTCAGCTACCTCATGTGGCTGTTCGCAGCGCTCCTCGTGGATCACTACCTGCCCGCGTTCCGCGGCAGCATGTAAGAGAGTGCAGTCACGGCTGCGGCCGCGGTCGCGTTTGCAGCGTGCCCGGCGCGGGCGGATCATTTGCGCGTCCGGCAGCCAGCAGCGGCCTTTAGCGGCACACACGCCGCGCGCCGGCCGCGAGGGAGAGCGCGATGAGAATCACCCACGGGCTCAGCGGCGGCGCCGCGGCGCTCCTGACGGCCG
Organism: uncultured Pseudomonadota bacterium; assembly: GCA_963743625.1. Lineage (GTDB taxonomy): Bacteria > Pseudomonadota > Gammaproteobacteria > Steroidobacterales > Steroidobacteraceae > 13-2-20CM-66-19. Next base: position 141,143 of record CAVUQM010000008.1, read on the forward strand.
TGCTGTGTGCGCCCGCCGCAGCCGCGCCAGTGAGCCTCGCCCCCGGCGACAGTGGCATCGTGGTGCCCACCTTCACCGGCACCGGCACGCCGAGCGTCACCGTGCTCGCCAACACCGGCGTGCAAAGCCTCACCTTGGATGGCTCGACGGTGCAGTTCGAGGAACTCGTGGCGCGCACCAGCCTGAACCCCGGCGGTGTCAGCTTCGCCTTCGACATCATCGCTTCCAACAGCCCGACCGCGCTCAGCGCGGCGCTGCCGGGCTTCAGCGGCTTCACCACCGCGGTCGAGTCGTGCGACCCGTTCGCCCTCACCAGCGCCGGCGTGTGCGGCGCCAGCACCGGCACTGCCGCGCGCAGCAGCGGCACGGGCGATCTCGTCACTTTCAGCAGCCTCGGCACGACGCCGGTGTCGATCCCGGGCGGCGGCACGCTGAATCAGAGCAACGTCTACGGCGTATTCACCAACGCGCCCTCCTTCACCGATCCCACGATCACGGTCGAGGATGACGGCACCACGTTCAGCTTCCGCGGCTTTGCGCCGGCCTCAACATCGGTGCCCGAGCCTGGCACGCTGTCGCTCTTCGCCCTGGGGCTGCTGGGCCTTGCGCTCGTGCGGCGCCGCGGGCGCCCGGGCAGCGCGGCGCCTGCGAGGATCTGACCTCAGGGCAGATCGAACCACAGCACCTCGGCGTCACGCCCCTGGTGCAGTTGCAGACGCGCAGGCCCCGCGCTGCCTGCGCCGTCACCTGCGCCCAGGCGCGTGTCATCGAGTGTGATCTCACCGCGCGCCACGTGCAGCCAGGCGCGCCGGCCGGCGGCGATGCTCACCTGCGCCTCTTCGGCGCCGCTGAAGAGCCCGGCGTACACGCGTGCATCCTGGTGCAGATGCACCGCTCCGTCCGCGCCGTCGGCAGCGGCGATGAGGCGCAGCCGGCCACGCCGCTCCGCGGGGCTGAAATGCTTCTGCTCGTAGCCGGGCGCGAGACGCCGGCTGTCAGGCTGGATCCAGATCTGCAGCAGATGCACTTCCTCGTCCCCGGAAGGGTTGAACTCGCTGTGCAGCACGCCGGTGCCGGCACTCATGCGCTGCACGTCCCCGGGGCGGATCACCGAGCCGTTGCCCATCGAGTCGCGGTGCTCCAGTTCGCCCGCGAGGATGTAGGTGAGGATTTCCATGTCGCGGTGGCCGTGCTTGCCGAACCCCTCACCCGGGGCGACGCGATCGTCGTTAATCACCCGCAGCGGCCCGAACTCCAGCCACGCCGGGTCCTGGTACTCGCCGAAAGAGAAGGTGTGGTAGGTCTTCAGCCAGCCGTGATCGAAGTAACCGCGATCGGCACTGCGGCGCACTTGCAGCATGGGAGTTCTCTTGGATTCGGCAGGGCCGGATAGGGCAGTCTAGGAGTGCGGCGCGCTCGTGCGCCACCATCTTCAGCTGCGCCGGTGCGTCATCTCCCAGGAGTACATCAGCTTGTCCTTGAGCAGCAGCATTCCGGCGGAGCGGTAGGTGACCGCATCGATCTGGCCAAAGTGCTCCGAGCCGTAATAGCCGGTGACCTCGCAGCCGTAGACCGCGAGGATCGAGGCGCCGATGGCCGCGAAGCGTCCCTGGACCTTGCCGAACATCGCGCTCTCAAAGGTCCACTTCAGGGTATCCCCGGGCCCGCGCGGCGGCTCGATGAGATAGGCTTGCACGAATTCCGTGGGCGGGGAGCCGAGTACCTTGAGCTTGCCCGACAGCAGCCAGCACTCCGGACGGTGCGCGATCTCGGTGCGCGCGTGCGCCTCCAGCGGCTCGCCATCGGCACGCCACAGTGTCCCATCGCCAGACCAGACCGCCGGCTCGAACAGAAACGTATGCTTCATGCGCCGATTATCGCGCGCGCGTAAGCTTTCAGGTACGTTGCGTGGAAACTACATAAAACGGAGGTGCTTATGCTGACGGAACGCATCTGGTCGGGAAATTCACTGCGGAATTTCTTCTATCTGATCGCCGACCCCGACAGTGGCGAGGCGATGGCGGTCGATCCGCTCGACTGGCGCCTGGTGCTGGACGTGGCCAACAAGCACGGCTGGAACATCACCCAGATCCTGAATACGCACGAGCACTCCGACCACACCGGCGGCAATGTCGGGCTCAAGGACGCCACCAAGGCGAAGGTGCTGGCACACGAGGGCGCAGCGCCGCGCATCGGCACCGGCATCGACCGCGGGCTCAAGAAGGGCGACATCGTCAAGGTCGGGCGCATCGAACTGGAGTGCCTGGACACCCCGGGGCACACCATGACGCACGTATGCCTGCTGTCGCACACCGACGTGCCGGCGCTGTTCTGCGGCGACACGCTCTTCAACGCCGGTGCCGGCAACTGCTTCAACGGCGGCAATCCGGAAGTGCTCTACGACACTTTCGCCATGCAGCTGGCGCGCCTGCCGGACAGCACCCGGGTCTACCCGGGACATGAGTACCTGTCGCGCAACCTGGAATTCACCCTCGACCGCGAACCCTCCAACAAGGACGCGAGCGAGTTCCTGCTCGAGGCGAAGCAGTGCGCCCCGGCGGAAGCGCCGGTGACGACCCTTGGGGAGGAGAAGCGCTTCAACACCTTCCTGCGCCTGCAGAACCCCACCGTGATCGCACGCCTGCGCGAGAAGTTCCCCGACATCGGCGAGCGCCCGGATCCGAAGACCGTGTTCGTGAAGCTGCGGGAGCTGCGCAACAAGTGGTAGGCGCAACAGCGGCGCGCCTGCTGGTGCTGCTCGGCTGCTGGAGCGCCGCGGCCTGCGCGCCCAGAGGCCTCGACCCCGCCGCCGCACCTGCGGCGCCGGAGCTGACGCCCGCGAGGCGCCAGGCGGTGGAGGCGGACGTGCGCGCCTACATGAGCGAGGTCGCCCGCGCGGTCAGTGCACAGGGGCCGGGCGCCTGGCGGCAGGAGTTCGCCGACGGAGCTGAGTTCTTCATGGCCTCCGACGGGCAGCTGGTGTTCGAGGATGGCGCCAGTGCCGCGCGCGGCATCGAGGCGCTCACGCACACGCTGCCCAAGATCAACCTGAGCTTCGGCTCAGACCTGCGGGTCGATGTGCTTACGCCCGCATTCGCCATCGTCGGTGCTTCCTACAGCGAGCTGCAGGGCGATGCGCAGGGGCAGGAGCACACCGTGCGCGGCTATGTCACCGCACTCGCTGAACTGCACCAGGGCCACTGGCGGCTGCGCGACGCCCACTGGTCGAGCCGCCCCTGAAGAGCGCGCCTCACTTCAGGTACTGGTCCATCCACGCAAGATAACGCTGCGTGCGATCGACGAGGAAGCTCGGGCGCGTCAGCACGTGGTACTCGCCCGGATAGATGATGAGCTGCGCCGGCACGCCGAGCGTGCGCAGCGCCTGGTACATCTGTTCCCCGCCGGCGAGCGGGACGTTGAAGTCCTTGTCACCGCCGAGGAACAGCGTGGGCGTGCGGATGCGCTCGGCGTGGAAGAACGGATAGGACACCTTCAGCCACAGCGCCGTGTCCTTCCAGGGCGGCCCGAGTTCCGCGTTGTACTGCACCACGTACTCGTCCGCCCCGTACATGGCGGTCTGGTTGCCGCTGCCCGCCCCGCTGATCGCGCACCGGAAGCGCGTGTCGCTCGCGATGGTGTAGTCGGTGAGCAGGCCCCCGTAGCTCCAGCCGCCGATCCCCAGGCGCTTAGGATCCGCGATGCCCTGCGCCACCGCATAATCGACCCCGGCCAGGAGGTCCTCGACCTCCTTGTGACCCCAGTCAGCGAGGATGCTGCGCGCGTAGCTGGCGCCGCGCCCGGTGCCGCCGCGGTAGTTGATGGCGAGCACGACGTAGCCGTGGGTGGCGAAATACTGGCGCTCGAGCGGCGGCCCGTAGCCCCACAGCTCGAGCGAATGATCGTCCTGGCCATTCGGGCCGCCGTGGATCCACAGGATCGTCGGGTAGCGCCGCCCCGCCACGTAGCCGGGTGGCTTCACGATCTGGCCGTGCACCTCGGTGCCGCCGCGGCTGCGGAAGCGGATGTCTTCCACCGTGCCCAGCGTGAGCTCTGCGAACAGCGCATCGTTGTGCGTACTCAGGCGCCGCAGCTTGCCCGCCTCCAGTGCGTACACCTCCGGAGGCGACTGATCGCTCGAGACCAGCACCGCGGTGTGACCCGCCGCCGCCGCCAGCTCGTGCACCACCATGGCATCGGCCAGGCGGGTCACCGCGCCGCCTGCCACATCCACCGCAGCCGGGTACTGGTAGCCGTCATCCTCCACCGTGAACAGGAGCGAGCGGCCGTCGGAGGCGAATTTCGGTGTGAAGGCGGCGCGGTCAAGCGCGCGCGCCAGGGTGCGCACCGTGCCGCTCTTGAGGTCCGCCAGCGCCAGCGCATCGGTGATGTAGGCGTTGTAGCGCGGCGCATCGCCTTCCAGGAAGGCGAGCTGCGTGCCGTCGGGACTAAAGAGGAGCGTCTGGTGGTTCGGCGAGTAGGTCGAAAGCAGCTTGCGCGGCGTGGCTCCCGCGCGCGCTTCCATGACATAGATGTCGTCGCGGCCGACATCCGCGGCGCCGCCGAGCCGGTTGCCGACAAAGGCGATCTCGCGCCCATCAGGGGAGAACACGGGCGCTGAGTCCTGGCGGTCGGCCGCGGCGGTGAGCGCCACGCACTCCCCGCTCTTTACATCGAGCAGGTACAGGTGCGTGCGCATGTCGGCGCTCAGGTAGCCTTCCTTGTCCTGCTTGAACTGCAAGGCATCGATGACGATCGGACGCGGCGACTTGCTCGCCGACTTGCCGCCCGCCGCGCCGGCGCGCATCACCAGCACCACGTGCGCCCCGTCCGGGGCCCACTCGTAAGCGGTGATCTCGTCAGTGACGTGACTGACCGGGCGGCCTTCACCGCCGCGCCGGTCGAGGAGCCACAGCTGTGTGGCACCTTCCGCGGGCCGCGCGCTCAGGAAACTCAGGTAGCGGCCCTCGGGACTGAAGCGCGGATCGGTGACGCTTTCCCCGCGCGTGAGCTGCACGCCCTCGCCATGCGCCCAGTCCGCACTCCACAGGTCGCTGCGGCTCTCGTCCGCCTCCTTGTCGTAGCGGGTCACGAGGTAGGCGACCGAGCCGCCGTCGGGGGCAGATCTGCAGGTCCGACAGCGGTTGGAAGCGGTACCAGTCCTGCGCACTCAGGGGCCGGCCGGCCACGGCCGCCGGCGGCAGGGCCAGCACGATCAGGACGCTCAGGTGCGGCAGCAGGCGTTTCAGGTGCACGATCCATCCTCACCGATATTTCGGCGCCCGGGGACTCAGGTTTTGATTGTGATGCGCGGACCGGCGCCCGCGGCGTGCGGCAGTGTAGCCCGAAGGCGCGGTCAGCTGGCAGTCGGAGCCGCGCGGGTGCGCGTGCTAGGCTATTTTTACCCCGTGAACGCGTCCAACGCACAACCCACCTTCGAGGAGGCGCGCAGCCAGGCACATGCCGCGCTGCGCGCCGGTCGTGCTGCCACCGCCGAGACGCTGGCTGCGTGCACTCATCGCTCAGGCTCCGCGGGACGTGAACTGTCAGTGGTTCCTCGGCATTGCGCTGCTGGACCAGGACCAGATCGAAGAAAGCGTTGCGACTCTCGAGGACGCGCTGTCAGCCAGGCCCCGGATTTCGCCAACGCGCGGGTGGACCTGGCCCGCGCCTACCGCCGCGCCGGCCGTGCCGCGGCGGCGCGCGATGAGGTGCGGCGGGTACTGGAGAAGGTGCCGCAGCATCCCCGCGCCTGGCTGGCCTACGGCGATGTGCTGGTCGAGCTCAATCAGCTAGCGACGCCTGCATCGCCTATGAACGCGGCGCGCCTGACCGATCCGGAACGGCAGGGGATCGAGGAAGCCGCCGCGGCGCTGACGGCCAACGATCGCCGCAAATCCGAGGAATGTTCCGCGCCATCCTGCAGAAAGACCCGGGCCACGTGGCGGCGCTGTGTGGCCTGGCGGCCGTTTCGCTGGCGGCCGACCGGCCACGCGATGCCGAGCGGCTGCTGTTGCACGCGCTGCGGCAGAGCGAATATCTGCCGCTCGCCTGCCGGGCGCTCGCCTCGACCCTCATCGCGCTCGGGCGGCTCAAGGAGGCGGATGCGGCCACGGCCTACCTCGCGCAGATCGAGCCACAGAGCCTGCAGACCTGGCTCACCATGGCGAACGTGGCGACGCAGCGCATGCGCCAGGAGCAGGCGCTTGATGCCTATCAACGGGCGCTCGCCATCAAACCCGAGGAACCGAGAATGCACATGTCCATCGGCCATGTGCACAAGACCCTCGGGCGACGCAGCGATAGCGAGGCTGCGTACAAGCAGGCGCTGCGCATCGATCCGGGTCTGGCGGAAGCCTACTGGAGCCTCGCGGACCTGAAGAACTACGCCTTCAGTGCTGCCGAGATGGCAGCGATGCGAGCAGCTGCTCATCAGCGACAAGCGCGACCGCACCAATGAGGCGCAGCTGCATTTCGCGCTCGGCAAGGCGCTCGAGCAGCGCTGGAGCTACCCGCAGGCCTTCGTGCACTACCCGCAGGGCAACGCGGCTGCGGCGGCTGGATGCCCCGTTTGACAGCGAGCAGCTTCGAGCGTCGCAGCGCCCGAATCCGCGCCTTCTTCGACCGCGCAGTTCTTTCCGCCCACGCAGGTTGCGGCGACCCGACCCAGGGCCGATCTTCATCGTCGGCCTGCCGAGGTCCGGTTCCACCCTGATCGAGCAGATCCTTGCCAGCCACTCGCGCGTTGAAGGCACCATGGAGCTGCCGAACATCCTCAGCATCGTGCGTCAGTTCGATGACATGCGCGCCGAGCGCGACGGCTATCCGGAGACCGTCGGCGCGCTGCCGGCGGCGCAGTTCGCCGCACTCGGCCGCCGCTACCTCGAGGAGACAGCGCCACTGCACCCCGGGCGGGAGCATTTCACCGACAAGCTGCCGAACAATTTCAGCCACGTCGGGCTCATCCACAGCATCCTGCCGCACGCCATCATCATCGACGCGCGCCGCCATCCGATGGACGCCTGCTTCAGCACCTTCAAGCAGCATTTCGCCGAGGGGCAGTCATTCAGCTACGACCTGGAGGACCTCGGCCGCTATTACCGCTGTTACCTGGCGCTCATGGACCATTGGGACCGGTGCTGCCCGGCAAGGTGCTGCATATCCAGTACGAGGCACTGGTGCGCGATCCGGAGACCCATATCCGGCGGCTCCTCGCGCATTGCGGGCTTGAATTCGAGCCCGCCTGCCTCAGCTTCCATGAGACCGCGCGCCCGGTCCGCACCGCGAGCGCCGAGCAGGTGCGCCAGCCCATCTACACTTCGGGCGTCGGCTACTGGCGGCATTTCGGGCACAGCTCGAACCCCTGCGACGCGCACTCGGGCGACTGCCTTAGATCGTTTCCAGGACAGCTCGCTTCAGCATTTTTCCGCGCCGTCCCCCTATTGAACGATCGTTGACTAAGGGCCTCCTGGCAAAGGATGATCGGACAGCGCCGGGGAGCCAGCGCTCGGGCGCGCCTCGCAAATAAGCAGTTCGGGGAGTTCTCTCGATGTCTCACGTAGCCGGAATCAGTGCGGCCCGTCGTGCCTCATCCCGCTCTCCCCGCTGACTGCCGCGCCGGACCAAGATTGGCCTGGCGGTGGCGGCAGCGCTCGCCGGTGCCGCGCTGCCGCGGGGCCCGGCGCTCGCGGACGCGGCCGCCGACACCTCCTCTGCGACCGGCGGCGGGCTGCAGGAAGTGGTGGTCACCGCGCGCAAGCGCGAGGAGAACCTGCAGGACGTGCCGATGAGCATCGATGTCTTCACGCAAGAAGGACTGCAGAACCTCGCCATCGACGGCTTCGACGATTGCGACCAAAGACCCCTTCGATCTCTTTCATCAGCACCGGTCCCGGAACCCAGATATTCGTCATGCGCGGGGCCTCCGACGGCAGCAACCCGAACTACGCGAATACCTCCTCGACCGGCTTCTTCGTCGATGACATGTCGATGAGCGGCTCCGGCGTCGCAGCCCGACCTGCACCTGTACGACATCGAGCGCATCGAGGTGCTGAACGGTCCGCAGGGCACGACCTTCGGCGCCGGCGCGATGTCAGGCGCGATCCGCTACATCACCAACAAGCCTGACGTCAACGCCTTCAGCGCCGGCCTCGACTTCGACGGCGGCAAGATCCAGGGCGGCCAGCAGAACTGGACCTATGAGGGGTTCGTCAACATGCCGGTCATCGCACGGCGTGCTCGGGCTTTCGCGCCTCGGCCTTCAGCGATTCCCACGGCGGCTTCATCAACAACCAGCTCACCACGCGTACCTGGGTGAACGGCGCCATCTCGAACAACTCCGCAGTGGGCAGCGCAACGACTACAACCGCGAGCATACTGGAAGGCGGCCGCGTCGGCCCTGAAGGGCGTCCTGGGCGACAAATGGAGCGCGACGCTCACCTACGGCTATCAGCGCCAGGACACCAAGGGGCCTGGGACGAGGATCCCCACCTTGCAGCCGCGCACGGTCGAGCGCTTCGGTCCGGAGCTGCACGAGTTTCAGACCAAGACCTCGACTTTCACCTCGACGGTGACGTCGGCATCGGCGATCTGGTGTTCGCGAGCACCTACTGGTCGCAGCCCACGCGCCAGTAGAACGAGTACTCGCAGTACATGCAGAATTTTGCGCCGGCGCTAACCCGTACACAACGGTCATCTGCACGGCAATCCGCCACCCGGCACCCAGGAGGGCTACGCCTGCCTGAGCGACCCGGCGCTATGGCGGCACGCCCTTCACCGGCTGCAAGGTACCGACGCAGTTCTACGAATATCACACCAACCCGGAGCGCTGGTCGGATGAGCTGCGGCTGCAGTCCAAGCCGGGGGGACGCTTCCACTGGCTGGCCGGCCTGTACTGGGAGAAGACACGCGACAAGAACTCCGGCAGCACCTACTACATGCCCGGGCCTGCAGCACGACGGGCAAAGCGTTCCAGTACTACCTCGTATTACTACCACGACCCAGCACGCCATCGCTGCCCGCCGGGACAGTGGTACGCCTACACCGAACGCTCCGACTACCTGCAGACCACCGAGTTCGCCAACATCAGCTTCGACATCACCGACCAACTCAACGTCGAGGCCGGCGCCGTGCACTTCCATTCCGACTTCAAGTACTACACGCCCTACAGCCAGTTCGCCTACTACAAGCCGGGCCGAGCGGCTCCTACCGGTAGACTCTCGCACAAGTGGAACAGCAAGTTCGGCATCAACTACAAGATCGCCGACCATGCATGGTCTATGCGTGACTTCCGCAGGGCTTCCGTGACGGCGGCGTCAATGCCGGCGACCCGGCGCGAACTGCTACAAAAACGGCGTGCCCACAACTACGCCCCGGACACGCTCAACAATTACGAGCTCGGCTGAAGACGACCAGCCTCAGCGGGCGGCTGGTGTGGAACGGCGCCGCCTACTCATGGACTGGAAGAAGTCTCCAGACGCTGATCTACAACCCCGACGTCTGTGCGCCCTCGCAGCTACAACATCAACGTCGGCGACGCGCGCATCTACGGCGCGGAATCCACGATCGATTGCAAGGCCAACGACAACTGGTCCCTGCAGGCCTCCGCGGCCTACAACGACTCGCACCTGATCTCCAGTCACCTACCCAACTATCCAACGATTATGTCGGCGAGCGACTGCCGTTCGCGCCGTATTTCAGCTGGAGCTGGAACGCGCGCTATCAGCAGCCTGTCGGCACCACTTTGAAGGGCTACGTGCAGTTCGACATGGCGCACAAGGGCGACATGTGGAGCGGCCTGCATCCCGACAGCACATCACGGGGCTGCCGCGCATACTGCAGCCGGGCTACACGCTCATGAATCTGCGCTTCGGCTTAAGCCCCGACCAGGCCGACTGGCTGCGCGGAGCTCTACGTCACCAATCTCGACCGACAAGAACGCCATCGTCTACAGCAACACCGGCAACTACGACCTGCGCGAGACGACCAACGAGCCGCGCGTCTTCGGACTGCGGCTCAACTACCGCTTCGGCAAGGAAACTAACACCGAGTAGCGCTGCGGTCAAGCGTAGCCGAAGGCGGCGCGCGAACGATCGCTTCGCGGCCGCCTTCCCTATACCCTAGGCGGCCATGCATTCGGCCTTCTACCGCCGCTCCTTCCTCATCGTCACCGCGGCCATCCTCGGGTACGCGCTCTACCGCATCATCGAGCCGATGCTCGGGATCCTGGGCTGGACGGTGGTGCTGTCCTTCATCCTCTATCCCCTGCACCAGCGCCTGACGCGCGCGCTCAAGGGGCGCAGCTCCTGGTCGGCCGGCATCATCGCCGGAGTCACCCCGTTTCTGGTGTTCGTGCCGCTATCAATCCTCGGGGCGGTGTTTGCCGGCCAGGTGGCGCGCGTCATCGAGTACCTGCGCGCGCAGACGGATGTCTCCTACCCGGAGCTGGTGCACCGGCTTTCCAGTTACCCCCTGGTGGGGAGCGCGGTGGAGTGGGTACAGGAGAACACCACCATCAGTGCGGGCGATGTGCAGAGCTGGCTCACCGGCGGACTGCAGACGGTGCTCAAAACCGCAGCCTCCATGGGCGGCAGCGTGGCCCTGAACGTGTTCGGCACGCTCATCGGCTTCTTCCTCATGATCTTCATGCTGTTCTTCTTCCTGCGCGACGGGCGCACCATGCTCGAGCAATCGGTGCAGCTGGTACCGGTGAAGGCGGCACGCCGCGCGCAACTCCTGAAATACCTGGGCGAGGTGACGCGCGCGGTGGTGTTCGGCTCGGCCGCGACCGCACTCGTGCAGGGTGTGATCGTGGGCATCGGCTTTGCGATCGTGAAGCTGCCCTCCGCCGTGGTGTTCGGGGTGCTGGCGGCGATCGCGGCCTTCCTGCCCACCGGGGCAGCTCTGGTGATGATCCCGGCGGTGCTGTATCTGGCGGCCACGGGACGCTGGGGGGCGGCGATCTTCCTGGCCTGCTGGACCGGAGTCATGTGGCTGTCGGAGAACATCCTGCGACCGCTCTTGACCGCGCACCATGCGCAGGTCTCGACGCTCGCGATCTTCATCGGCGCCATCGGCGGTGTGGCCGCCTACGGAATCCTGGGGCTGATCATCGGGCCGGTGCTGCTGAGTTTCATCGTCGCCCTGGTGCGTTTCTCGCAGGAGAGCCCGCCCGCGGACGCCTGAAACGGGGGCGTTTCCCGTAGAATGCGCCCCCCTATGGATCTGTCCCCGATCCTCAACCCGTTGAACGACGCACAGCGCGCGGCCGTCACCGCCCCGCTGGGCCCGGTGCTGGTGCTGGCCGGCGCGGGCAGCGGCAAGACGCGTGTGCTCACGCACCGCATCGCCTGGGTGATCCAGGCCGAGGGCGCCTCCCCGCACGGCATCCTTGCGGTCACCTTCACCAACAAGGCGGCCGCGGAAATGCGCGGCCGCGTCGAGCGGCTGCTCGGCATCCCCGGCAGCGCCTTGTGGATCGGCACCTTCCACGGCATTGCGCACCGCCTGCTGCGCATCCACTGGCGCGAAGCGAACCTCGCGCAGGGTTTTTCCATCATGGATTCGGAGGACCAGCAGCGCCTCATCAAGAAACTCATCAAGGCCGCCGAGCTCGATGAGACGCGCTGGATCCCGCGCGAGGTGCAGTGGTTCATCAATTCGAACAAGGACGAGGGGCGCCGCCCTCAGCATCTGAAGAGCGAGGAGGACCCCACCCGCGCCCAGATGATCACGCTGTATCGCGCCTACGAGGAGGCCTGCGCACGCGCCGGCGTAGTCGACTTCGCAGAGCTCCTGCTGCGGGCGTTCGAGCTGTGGCGCGACAATCCGCCGTTGCTCGATCACTACCGACAGCGATTCCGCCACGTGCTGGTGGATGAATTCCAGGACACGAACGCGATCCAGTACAACTGGATAAAAATGCTGGTCGGCTCGAGCGGCTATCCGTTCGTAGTCGGCGATGATGACCAGTGCCTGGCCGCCGGTACGCTGGTCACGATGGCCGACGGATCCCGACGGCCGATAGAGGACGTCCGCGCCGGCGATGCGGTGCTCTCTAACCATGGCGGCGGCGGCCTGCGGCCGGCGCGCGTGCTCGAACAGCTCGTGCGCCCCCGCTGTGGCAAGCTCCTCGGCCTGCACCTGCGCTCAGGCAAAGTGCTGCACAGCACCCCGGAGCACACGCATTTTGCCGGCTACGTGCTGGGAGAAACCCCGCAGACCTACTTCCTGTACCTCATGCGCAAGGACGGGGTGGGCTGGCGTTTGGGCACGTCCCAGGTCTACACCCGCGGTCAGCTAAAACCCATGGTCGGGTTTCACCAGCGCTCCGTCCATGAGCACGCCGATGCGGTCTGGGTCATCCGTACGCATGAGAGTGAGAACGAAGCGCGCCTCGACGAGATGCTCACCTCGCTGCGCTTCGCACTGCCGACACTGCCGTTTACCCCCCGCAAGGGGCGTGGTGCCAACGCACTGGTACACGACTTTACCTACATCAAGCGGGTGTTCCACTCACTCGATACAGACAATGCCGCGCAGCGCTTACTCGACGAGGTCGGGCTGGATCTGGAGCGACCGCACTACCTGCCCCGCAGCCGTAATTCCAAGCGCCGTAACCTCGTCATAACACTGTGCGCCGACAACCGCGGCCAGACTCCCATGCATCGCATCTGCATCGCCGGAGTCGATGCCGGCGACCGCGGTGTGCTGGAGGCGCTCGGCCTGAGCGTGCGCGCGGCCAAGCGCGACCACGAGCGCTGCTGGCGCTTCGAGACTGTGCGCAAGGACTTCGGCGAGCTGATGAGCATCGCGCGACGCATCCGCGAAGAGCTCGACGTCCAGTACGTCTTCAAGGGCCTGATGTTGAACCGCGCACTGCCGTTCACGACCGCCGGCTCCCTGCGTCAGGGCATGGTGATGGCAACCGAGGCGGGCACCTTCGAGGTGGTCGAGCGGATCGAACCGGTCCACTTTGAAGGCAGCGTCTACGACCTCAACATCGAGGGCACCCACAACTTCGTCGCCAACGGGGTCGTCACGCACAATTCCATCTACCGTTGGCGCGGTGCGCGGGTGGAAAACCTGCACCAGTTCCAGCGCGACTACCCCGCCGCCCAGCTGTTTCGCCTGGAGCAGAACTACCGCTCCACCGCGACCATCCTGGAAGCGGCCAACGGCCTCATCGCCCATAACGCCGGACGTCTGGGCAAGAACCTGTGGACGAGTGGTGCCAAGGGCGAGCCGATCAAGCTCTACACCGCCTTCAACGAGCGCGACGAGGCGGAGTTCGTCAGCCATCGCATCCGCGAGCACGTCGCCACCGGTGGACTGCGGCGCGAGATCGCGATCCTGTACCGCTCCAACGCCCAGTCGCGCGCGCTGGAAGAGGCCTTCCTGTCGGCGCGCGTGCCGTACCGCGTCTACGGCGGCCTGCGCTTCTTCGAGCGCGCCGAGATCAAGGACGCACTCGCCTACCTGCGCCTGCTCTGTAACCGCGCCGACGATGCCTCCTTCGAGCGTGTCGTGAACCTGCCCACGCGCGGGGTGGGGGCCAAGAGCATGGACGTGGTGCGCGCGCACGCCCGCGGCGCCGGGAGCTCGCTCTGGGAGGGGGCGGCGGCGGCCATCGCCGACAACTCCCTGGGCGCCAAGGCGGCCGCCGCCGTGCACGGCTTCATGGGACTGATCACGCGCCTGGCGCGCGAGACCGCAGGACTTGCGCTCTTCGAGCAGGTCGACCAGGTGCTGAAAGCCAGCGGGCTGATCGAGCACTACCGCCGCGAGAAGGCCGAGCGCGGCGAGGCGCGCGCCGAGAACCTGGACGAGCTGGTGAGCGCCGCGCGCGGCTTTGCGCCCGAGGCCTCCGACTCACCGCCGCTGGAGGCGTTCCTCGCGCACGCGGCGCTTGAGTCCGGCGAGGGCCAGGCGGATGAGTGGGAGGACTGCGTGCAGATGATGACGCTGCACACCGCCAAGGGGCTGGAGTTCCCGGTGGTGTTCATGTGCGGCATGGAGGAGGGTCTGTTTCCGCACCAGCGCTCGCTGAATGACCTCGACGGCCTCGAGGAGGAGCGGCGCCTGTGTTATGTCGGCATGACGCGCGCCATGCGCCAGCTCTACCTCACGAGCGCCGAGCAGCGCCGCCTGCACGGCATCGACTCCTACGGGCAACCCTCGCGCTTCATCCGCGAGATCCCCGAGGAGCTGCTGGAGGAGGTGCGGCCACGGATGCAGCTATCGCGCCCGGTGGCCGTCGGGCGCTTCCGCGCCCCGGAGGAGCCCGCGCCCGGCGGGGTGCGCCTGGGGGCCCGGGTGCGGCACGGCAAGTTCGGCGACGGGGTCATCCTCAACGTCGAAGGAAACGGCCCGCACGCCCGCGTACAGGTAAGCTTCGAGCGCCAGGGCACGAAATGGCTGATGGTGCAGTATGCGAACCTCACACCCCTGTAGTCATTAGCAGAGCGGCGCCGGACGTAACGCACGCCATGAAGATCCTCATACTCGGCGCCGGCCAGGTCGGGCGCACTGCAGCACAGGCGCTCTCGCGCGAGGAGGCCAACGAGGTCACCGTGGTGGACCTCAACGAGGAGGTGCTGCGCGACCTGCAGGACCGCCTCGACGTGCGCACCGTGGCCGGCAACGCCGCGCACCCGACCGTGCTCGAGGCCGCAGGGGCTGCCGAGGCGGAGATCATCGTCGCCCTCACCTCCAGCGATGAGGTGAACCTCGTGGCGTGCGACGTGGCGTTCACGCTGTTTCGCACGCCGACCAAGATCGCCCGCATCCGCGCCGCCGAGTACGCCAGCCGTCCCGAGCTCTTCCGCACCGACGGCCTGTCGGTGGACGTCATCATCAGTCCCGAGCAGCTGGTGACCGAGTACGTGGAGCGCCTCATCCACCATCCCGGCACGCTGCAGGTGCTCGACTTCGCCGACGGCAAGGTGCGCCTGGTCGGCGTGCGCACCCGCCGCGGCGGCCTTTTGGTCGGGCACCCGCTGCGTGAGTTGCCCAAGCACCTGCCGAACATGGAGCTGCGCGTGGTGGCGATCTACCGCGACGGCAAGAGCCTGCGGCCCGAAGGTGACACGGTGATCGCCGAAGGCGATGAGGTGTTCTTTCTCGCCGCGCGCGAAGACATCCGCCGCGCCATGGCCGAGATGCGCCACGGCGACACGGCCGCGCGGCGCGTCATGATCGCCGGCGGCGGCCACATCGGTTATCGCCTGGCGAAGATCCTGGATAAGAGCAACCAGGTGAAGCTGATCGAGCGCGACGCGCGCCGCGCCCGCAAGGTCTCGGAACTGCTCGAGAACGCCATCGTGCTGCACGGGGATGCGGCGGACGAGGAGCTCCTGATCGAGGAGAACATCGACAGCATGGACGTGTTCGCAGCTTTGACCAACTCCGAGGAAGCCAACATCCTGTCCGCCATGCTCGCCAAGCGCTTAGGTGCCCACAAGGTGATGGCACTCATCAACAAGCCCTCCTACACCGAGCTGGTCGAGTCCAGCAGCATCGACATCGCGATCTCCCCGCAGACCATCACCATCGGCTCACTCCTCGCCTTCGTGCGCCGCGGCGATGTGGTGCGCGTGCATGCGCTCAGGCGCGGGGCCTCCGAGGCGCTGGAGGCGATCGTCAACGGCGATGAGCGCAGCTCGCGCGTAGTGGGCCGCACGGTGGGCGAGATCCCGCTCCCGGAAGGCGCCTCCATCGGCGCCATCGTGCGCGGGGAGGAGGTCATCATGGCGCACCACGACACGCGCGTGCTGGTCGATGATCACGTCATCCTGTTCCTCGCCGACCGCCGCCACCTGGAAGGGGTCGAGCGGCTGTTCCTGCGCTCGCAGCGTTAGCGACGCCAGGGCGCTTTAGGACACACCCAGTGCTGGCGGTCGCGCACGTCCTCGGACTCCTGCTGGCAGCTTTCGCCGCGACCTGTGTCGCGCCGCTCTTGTGCTCGCTGTGGTTCGGGGACGGGCTGTGGCTTAAGTTCCTGCTCACCGCCGCGCTCACCGCAGGCGCCGGCCTGATGCTCGCCGCGGCCACCTATCGCGTGCGCCGCGAGCTCAAGCCGCGCGACGGATTCCTGCTGGTCACGCTCGGCTGGCTCATCGTCCCGGCGGCCGCGGCATTGCCGCTCCTGCTGAGCGTGCCGGGCCTGTCCTTCACCGCGGCCTACTTCGAGGCGATGTCGGGACTGACGACGACCGGCTCGACCGTGCTCACGGGTCTGGATGCGCTGCCCGCCTCACTCAACTTCTGGCGCCACCTGCTGGAGTGGATCGGCGGCCTCGGCATCATCGTCATGGGGCTCGCGGTGCTGCCGCTGCTGGGCGTCGGCGGCATGCAGCTCTACAAGGGCCAGGCGCCCGGGGTGAAGGATGAGCGCCTGGCGCCGCGCATCACGGAGACCGCCAAGCACCTGTGGACGGTGTACGCGCTCATCACCGCCGCGGGCATCGTGAGCCTCAAGGTATGCGGCATGTCCTGGTTCGATGCGGTCTGCCACGCCTTCTCGGCGGTGGGCTTAGGGGGCTTCTCGACCCACGACCGCAGCATCGCCTGGTTCCACTCGGCCCCCATCGAGCTGGTGCTGATCATCCTCATGGTGATCGCGTCCTTGAACTTTGCGCGCCACTTCACGGCGTTGCGGCAGCTGTCACTCGAGACCTACCGCAAGGATCCGGAGTCGCGCGCGATCTTCCTGGTGCTGGGCGTAAGCGTGGTGGGTGTGGCGCTGCTGCTGAACTGGCACGGCGTGTTCCCGGACTTCCTGCAGTCGCTGCGCGCCTCGGCCTTCAACGTGATCTCGCAGGCGAGCACCACCGGCTTTACCACCCAGGACTACCAGAGCTGGCCGGTGTTCGCCCCGTACTGGATGCTGTTCCTGTCGTGCATTGCCTGCAGCACCGGTTCCACCGGCGGCGGGATCAAGATGTTCCGCGCACTGCTCCTGGCGCGCCAGACCGGACGGGAGCTGAAACTCCTCATCCACCCGGCGGCGATGGCCCCGGTGCGCATCGGCGGGCGCACCATCCCCGACAGCGTCGGTTACGCGGTGCTGGCGCTCATCTTCCTCTACCTCGTGACCGCGCTGCTTTTGACCTTCGCGCTGCTGCTCACGGGCCTGAACTTCCCCGCCGCCTTCCAGGTGGTGGTGGCCTCCATCAACAACACCGCGCACGGCTTTGGCGCACCCGGGGCGGTGCAGAACCTGCACGCGCTCGGGGCCGTGCAGACCTGGATCTGCACCGCGGCGATGCTGCTGGGGAGGCTCGAGATCTTCAGCATCGTGGTGCTACTGCGCCCGGCCTACTGGCGCAAGTAGCGCATGCGGGCGCACGTGCGCTTTCAGCTGCGGATGTAGTTTTCCAGCTGCTCGATCTGCGCGCGCTGCTCGGCGATCACGGTCTTCACCAGGTCCCCGATCGAGACCATGCCGACGACGCGGCCGCGCTCGATCGCCGGCAGGTGCCGCACGTGATGATCGGTCATCAGCTGCATGCAGTGATTCACGCTGTCCTCGGGCGTGACCGTGATGACGGGCGAGCTCATGATGGTGCGCACCGGGGTGTCGTGGGAGGCGCGCCCGAGCAGGATCACCTTGCGCGCGTAGTCGCGCTCCGAGACGATGCCGACGAGGGTCTCACCCGACATCACCAACAGCGCCCCGACGCGGTGCTCGGCCATGGCGCGGATGGCTTCCAGCACCGCCGCCTCCGGGGTGATGGAGTAGAGGGCTGTCCGGCCCGCCAGCAGTTGTCGCACCGTGCTCATCGACGCTCTCCCCGGGTGGCACCCGAGCTCAGAAGCTTACCGCCCCTGCGGCCCAACCTCCACGGTGAGCACCAGGCTCGCCGACACCTCCAGGGTGCCGGATTCGACCGGGGTCGCGACCTCGGCGGCGGCCGCGGCCGGCGCAGCCGACATGGAGCGCATCAGCGGCACGAAGCGGGCGCCGGTTTCCTCGACACTGAGGATGCGCAGGATCTTGAGTCCGAGCGCGCCTGCCAGCACCTCGGCATCCGCGCGCGCGCGCGCGCTCGCCTTGCGCAGCGCTTCGGCGTGCACGGCGTCCTGGTCGCGCAGCGTGAAGGAGATGTCGCGCACGTTGTTGGCGCCGCTTTGGGCGGCGGCGTCGATGACGGCGCTGACTTTGGTCAGATCATCGAGCTGCACCTGCACCAGGTTCGAGGCGTTGTAGCCGGTGAGCTGCGGCTCGTGACCATTCTGGTACTTGTAGGCCGGCGCCAGCGAGTAGTTGACGGTCTTGAGCACCGCGGTCGCACCGGCGGCCTTCTTGACCGCGCCGATCACGGCGTCCACCTGGCGCGCGTTCTGGGAGGCGGCCTCGGCGGACTTCTCGGCGTGCGTCGTGACGCCGATGTCGATCTGCACGCGGTCGGGTTTGGCGGTCACCTGCGCATCGCCGGTGACGCGGATTGACGACACCGGCGGCTGCTGCGCCAGGGCCGGCGCGGTCAGGGCGCACAGCATCGCGGCGAGGAGGGATTTCATGGTGGGCTGTCCGGTGGAACGCATTCGCATATTCTACGCACGCCACGTGCGGCAGTTCATAGTTTGGGCAGCAGGGCACGCCGGCGCACGCAGCGAGACGGTATACAACTGAGGATGGTTAGCCGCGAAATTACCGTCGCGCCGGATAAGTTCGAGGTCACCTCGGAGGACGTGCTGCTCGTCACCGAGCTGTCCTCGGCGATGGCGGTGTGCATGTACGACGCCACCGAGGAGGCCGGCGCGTTGTTGCACCTGCGCTGCATCGTGCGTGCCTCCAAGCCCGCCGACGTCACCGACACAACCCTCGCCACTGAACTGCTGCTGCTCGACCGCTGCCTCGCCGCGCTGCGCGAGAGCGCCCCGAGTGCGCGTCACCTGCAGGCGCGCATCGTGGTGCACCTCGCCGATGCGCCCCAGGCCGGCAGCGCCGCCGACACCGTGCTGGCGCTGGTGAAGCACTCCCTCACCGATGCGGGCGTGCGCCTGCTGCCCGAGGACGTCGCCACCGGCCCGGCGCGGGCCCTGCGCTTCCGCCCCTGCATGGGATGGGTGCACACGCGCTAAGGTGGGCGCGTATGCCGCGTCCCCGCGAAGCCCCCGTCCCCGCGCAGCTGCGCGCTGCGCTCGAGAGCCTCCTCGCCGCCCCCATCGGCCACATCCGCGTGATCGAGTACTCCCGGCTCGCGCGCCTGCACGGGCGCGCCGTGGCCACGACGCGCGCCCGCCGCATCTACCTGCGCGGCAGCGCCCAGGATTTTTTCGCCAATCCCTGGCTGGTGCTGCACGAGTACTGCCACGTGGTGCGCCAATGGCAGCCCGGGACCTTGAGCGTGCCGCGCTACCTCATCGAGTGCGCGCGGCACGGCTACTGGAACAACCGCTTCGAGGTGGAGGCGCGCGCCTTCGCCGACCGCCACCTGCCGGCCCTGCGCCTGAGGCTCGGCGCACCTTCAGCCGAGCAGCGCCTCGCGCCGGTAGAGGCGGGCGGCGATCGTGACCAGCAGCGCCGCCCCTAGCAGCGTCGCCCCCACCGACACCGCCACGAACGAAAGTGGCAGCGGCTCATCGCGCAGCAGGCTCGTGATGAGAAAATGCTGGCCGAGGGAGGGAATCGCCATCAGCGCAAGCGTCGGGCGCAGCCCGAGCGTGCCGGCAAACACCAGGGGCAGCGTCGGCACCAGCAGCACCGCTCCGAGATAGGACTGCGCCTCGCGGTAGGTGCGGGTGTAGGCGGCGACGATCGTCATGAGCGCGGCTCCCAGCGGAATGAGCGGCAGGCAGTAGAGGATCAGGCGCAGCGCCACCCAGGGACCGAAGTTGATGCTCATGCCGAAGCGCTCAAGGCCGGTGAAGCGCAGCAGGATTGCGAACGCGCACACCGTGAGGGTGAGCGACAGCAGCATGTAGGCGCAGGCGGCGAGGATCTTGCCGAAGATCAGCTGCGCACGCGGCACCGGCAGTGTCAGGAGCGGCTCGAGCGAGCCGCGTTCGCGCTCACCCGCCGTGGCATCGATCGCCAGGTAAACCCCGCCCATCAGCATCGTCAGCAGCATGAGGTAGCTCAGCGCCCCGAGCAGCAGCACCGAGCGCGTGGCCGGGGTGGAGACATCGATGTCCTGCACCGCAAAGGTGTTCAGGAGCAGTGGATCGAGGCCGCGCGCCACCAGGCGCAGGCGCGCAAGCTCGGCCGAGTACTGCGCGAGGATGGCGCGCAGCCGCTCGCTGTCCGCGCTCGAGCCGACATCGGAAGCATCCGTATACAGCGCCAGCGGCGCCGGCTGGCCGGCGCCGAGGGCCGCGCCCAGTCCGTCCGGCACCAGCAGCACGCGCTCATAGCGGTGTACCTGCACGGCGCGCCGGGCGCCCTCGGCCGTGAGATCCACGGGCGTGACCGTTACGCCGGCCTGAGTGAGGAAGGCGAGCAGATTCGGGGCGCGCTCCCCGTGCGCCACCGCGAGCGCGAGCGCCGAGTCGCTGGCGGCGACGCTCTTGTGCAGCTGCAGGCTCAGGAGCGCTGCGAACAGCGCCGGCCCGAGCAGTGGCCCCACGATGAGGGCGGTGTAGAGCGTGCGCCGCTCGCGCAGGTTCTCGCGGAACTCCTTCAGGAACACGATGAGGGTGGCGCGCACGGGTGTTCAGGCCTCCGGCGCGCCGATGAGCTGCACGAAGGCATCCTCCAGCGCCGCCGTTCCGGTGCGCGCGCGCAGCTGCGCAGGGGTGCCGCTGCCGAGCACACGTCCGGCGCCGATGACGACGATCTCATCGGACAGGGCCGCCACTTCCGGCATCACGTGGCTGGAGAAGAGCACGCAGTGTCCTTGCGCGCGCAGCTCCATGAGGAGCGCGCGCAGCGCACGCACCGCCATCACGTCCAGGCCGTTGGTGGGCTCATCGAGGATCAGGTTCTGCGGCCGGTGCACGAGACTGCGGGCGAGTGCGGTCTTCACCCGCTGTCCCTGGGAGAAGCCACGCGCGCGCCGGTCGGCGAAGTCCGCCATGTCCAGCTGCCGCACCAGCTCATCCGTGCGCTGCCGCGCCGCAGCGCCGCCCAGCCCCTGCAGGGCCGCGAAGTAGCGGATGTTCTCGCGCGCGGTCAGGTTCGGGTAGAGGCCGGCGCCGTGGGTCAGCACGCCCAGGCGCCGCGCCGCCTGCAGCGGCCTTTGCACCGCGCTCACCCCATCGATGAGGGCATCGCCCGCATCGGGCCTGAGCACGGTGTACAGCAGTCGCAGCGTCGTCGACTTGCCGGCGCCATTAGGACCCAGGAGCCCGGTGATGCGCCCGTCGGCGGCGGTGAAGCTCACTTGCCGCACCGCCTCGATGGGCCCGAAGCGCTTGGACAGCTTAAGCGCCGTGATCACGGCGGCGGCCCGTTGACGGAGGTGAAGAACGGCAGCGGGCGGGCCTTGGCGGTGCAGCTGACATCGAGAGAAGCGCTCTGCGCGCTCGCCAGGAACTGCGAGAGCACGCGGTCCATGCACGGCACCGTGAGCTGGCCGTGCCCGAACCCGGGCAGCACGACCTCGCGCGCCTGCGACAGGCCGCGCGCCGCCTCGTGCGCGTAGCGCGGCGGGGTTACCGGGTCATCCGAGCCGGAGAGCAGGAGCGCCGGCACGTCGCTGTGCAGGCCCTGGTGCAGGTCCGCATCCACAGGTCCGCGCGGCCAGATGCGGCACAGCGTCGTCAGCGCCTGCAGCTGCCCCGTCCCCATGAAGGTATCGGTCGCGCGCGCGCGCGCAAGGGCCTCGGGCGGCCAGAACGGCACGTCCTCGGCGCACACCACGCTGTTGTGCATACCGAGCGCAATGCCCTCGTACGAGCGCTGCAACAGCAGGAACTGCGCGGCGAGTGCGCCGTACTGGCCGCGCGCCGCCTCGTGCAGGAACAGCGGCAGCAGCGCCGCATAGTCGGCGTTGTAGGTCCCCAGGCGCAGCACGCTCGCAAGCTCTGCGGACCCGAACTCGACGCTGCGCAGCTCACCGCCGGCCGGGTCCGCCACCTGCACCGCGGCGCCCGCGCGCGCGAGCGTCGCGCGCAGCGCCTGGTAGTCCTTGAGCGGGTCGCCGAAGCGCGCGCGGCAGGGGGCCTCGCTCAGGCAGCGCTCGAGGATGGCGTGCAGCGCCGCCTCGGCATCCGCGGCGACGTCCGGGCCGACGGCGAGCTGCGGCGGCAGGACCCCGTCGAGAATGAGTGCGCGCACCCGCGCCGGGAAGTGCCGCAGGTACTGCTGCGCGACGCGCGTGCCGTAGGAGACTGCGTAAAGATCGATGCGCGCGTAGCCCAGCGCAGCGCGCACGCGCTCCAGGTCCTGCACGGCGAGGCTGGTGGTGTAGAAGGCGGGATCGGCGCTGGCGCTAAGGGCGGTGAGGCAGCGCTGCGTGAGCGCGGCCACTTGCGCGCTGCTCGCCTCATAGAGACGGTCCTCGTCCTCGGGGCAGGTGAGTGCGTGCGAGCCGCCGGTGCCGCGCTGGTCGACGAGCACGATGTCGCGGTCGCGGTGGATGCGGCTGAAGGCGCCCGCGACACTCGCGTAGAAGGCACTCGCGCCCTGACCCGGGCCACCGGCCAGCACGAAGAGCGCATCGGTTTCCTTACGGCGGCTGATGGCCGGCACGCGCGCCACGTGCAGGCGGATCAGCCTTCCTGCGGGCTGCGCGGGATTCTCGGGCACCGCCAGCTCCCCGCACTCGGCCGGCACCACCGTCAGGCGCAGCGGATGCTCGATCACGCAGGGGCTCAGGAGAAGCGCGGGCGCAGGCGCGCCCGCGGGGCAGCGGTCCGCAGACACTCCCAGGGCCAGCGCCAGGAGCGCGCGCGGCCCGATTTTCCAGGCGCTCGAAGACATGGGGTGCGGCAGGATAACCTCAGGTGAACTTGTTCGCCCGAAGCTGCGCCCTACAATACGCGACCCGGCACGCACCGCCCGTTGCCACCCTGCCGCCGCGCCGACTTATGTCCAAGACCGAAAGCCACCCTACGCACCCGCGCTTCGACGTCATCGTCATCGGCGGAGGCCACGCCGGGACCGAAGCGGCGCTCGCCGCGGCCCGCATGGGTGCGCGCACGCTCCTCATCACCCAGAGCCTGGAAACGCTCGGCGCCATGAGCTGCAACCCGGCGGTCGGGGGCATCGGCAAGGGCCACCTGGTGCGCGAGATCGACGCCCTGGGGGGCGCCATGGCACGCGCCACCGACCGGGCCGGCATCCAGTTCCGTACCCTGAACGCGAGCAAGGGGCCGGCCGTGCGTGCCACGCGCGCCCAGGCCGACCGCATGCTCTACCGGCAGGCGATCCGCTCACTCCTTGAGAACCAGCCGAACCTTGCGCTCTTCCAGCAGGAGGTGGCGGACCTGCAGGTGGCAGGCGGACGCGTCACGGGCGTCGTGACGGCTGGCGGCATCACCTTCACGGCCGCCGCGGTGGTCCTCACCGTGGGCACCTTCCTGGGCGGGCGCATCCACGTGGGCCTGGACAGCCTCCCGGGCGGGCGCGCCGGGGATGCCCCATCCAACCGCCTGGCGATGCGCCTGCGCGAGCTGCCGTTCACCGTAGGCCGGCTCAAGACCGGTACGCCGCCGCGCCTGGATGGCCGCACGCTGGACTGGTCGGTCATGCGCCGCCAGGCCGGTGACACACCGACACCCGTGTTCTCGTTCCTCGGGAGAGTCAGTGAGCATCCGAAACAGGTCGATTGCTTCATAACTCAGACCAATGAGCGCACCCACGATCTCATCCGCGCCGGCAGCGACCGCTCGCCTATGTTCACCGGCCGCATCGAGGGTGTGGGTCCGCGCTACTGTCCCTCGGTCGAGGACAAGGTGGTGCGCTTCGCGGACAAGAGCTCGCATCAGATCTTCGTTGAGCCCGAAGGGCTCGAGCACCCACGAGGTCTACCCCAACGGCATCTCCACCAGCCTGCCCTACGAGGTACAGGTTGAGTTCGTGCGCAGCATCCGCGGCTTCGAGAACGCCCACCTGACCCGTCCCGGCTATGCGATCGAGTACGACTTCTTCGACCCGCGCGGTCTTAAGCCATCGCTTGAGACCGGCTGTCTTGCGGGCCTGTACTTCGCCGGCCAGATCAACGGCACGACCGGCTACGAGGAGGCCGCGGCCCAGGGACTGATCGCGGGCATCAACGCGGTACTTAGCGTGCGCGGCGAATCCCCCTTCGTGCCGCAGCGCAGTGAGGCCTACGTCGGGGTGCTCATCGATGACCTGGTGACTCGCGGCGCGCGCGAGCCCTACCGCATGTTCACCAGCCGCGCCGAGTATCGCCTGCTGCTGCGTGAGGACAACGCGGACCTGCGCCTGAGTGCGGCCGGGCGCCGGCTGGGCCTCATTGATGAGGAGCGCTGGAGTCTCGTTTGCGCCAAGGAGGAACTCGCGGCGCGGGAATGCGTACGCCTGCAGGAGCTGCGCCTGAAGCCGGCGGACGTGCCCACCTCCTGGTGCACACGGGTGCTGGGAGGTGCGCTGCCGCGCGACGTGAGCGCCCTGGAACTGCTGCGCCGCCCGGAGGTGAGCTACGAGGCCTTGAGCGAACTGACCGGCGTGCCCGAATGGGCCGTGCCCGGCGCGGTCGATGAGCGCCTGCCGGGCGAGGTGCGCACCCAGGTCGAGGTGCGCGCCAAGTACGCCGGCTACATCGAGCGCCAGAGCGCTGAAATCGAGCGCGCCCGGCGCCACGAGGAACTGCCGCTGCCGCAGGACCTGGACTACCCCGCCATGAGCGGACTGTCCCACGAAGTGCGCCAGCAGCTCGCGCGGGTGCGCCCGGCGACGCTCGGGCAGGCCGGCCGCGTGCCGGGCGTGACGCCCGCGGCGGTGCAGATCCTCCTGGTGCATCTGAAGAAGCGCGGCGCGCGCACAGCGCACGCATGACGAGTTCATCGCAAAGCTCAAACAGGCCTGGGCCGCGCACGACTCACTCGTGTGCGTCGGTCTTGATCCGGAGATCGAGCGCTTCCCGAAACACATCGCGGCCGAGCCCTCGCCCATCTTCCAGTTCAACCGCGCCATCATCGATGCCACCCACGACCTGGTGTGCGCCTTCAAGCCGCAGTTCGCGCACTACGCCGCATATGAGGCCGAGGACCAGCTGGAACGCACCATCGAGTACGTGCACCGCACCTACCCGCAGGTGCCGGTGATCCTGGATGCCAAGCGCGGCGACATCGGCTCAACGGCCGAGCGCTACGCCATCGAGGCCTTCGAGCGCTACGGCGCCGATGCGGTCACCGCCAACCCCTACCTCGGCACCGATGCGCTCGAGCCGTTCCTGCGCCACGCCGAGCGCGGCGTGATCATCCTGTGCCGCACCTCAAATCCCGGAGGCGCGGACCTGCAGGACCTGGAGGTCGGTGGACGGCGGCTCTACCAGGTGGTGGCGCAGCTCGCCGCCACGCGCTGGAACAGCCGCGGCAACTGCCTGTTGGTGGTGGGAGCCACCTACCCGCAGGAGCTGGCGGCGGTGCGCGCGCTGGTCGGTGACATGCCGCTGTTGCTGCCGGGAGTCGGAGCGCAGGGGGCGGACGTGGCGCAGGCGGTGCGCGCCGGCCAGAGCGCCGATGGCACCGGGCTCATCGTCAGCTCCTCGCGCGCCATCCTCTACGCCTCCCAGGGCGAGGATTTCGCGGGCGCGGCGCGCAGCGCGACCCTGGCGCTGCGCGCCGAGATCAACCGCAACCGCAAGCCTCCGCAATGAACCTGCGAATCCGGGTGCTTGTGGCCGCGGTGTTCACCGTGGCGCTGCTGGGCGGCTGCGCGCGCGCCCCGCAGGCCACCGCCCCGCCGCTGCCGGCCGATGCGCGCGTGCTGGTGCGCGGCGGGGGCCCCGATCCGGATTCGCTCGATCCGCAGAAGGCGCGCGGCTTCGAGGCGCAAAGCGTGCTGCGCGACCTGTGCGAGGGACTGACGACGCTCGACAAGGATGCGCGCGTGGCGCCGGGCGTGGCGCGCAGCTGGAGCGTGAGCGCCGACGGACGCACCTACACCTTCAAGCTGCGGCCCGAGGCACGCTGGTCCAACGGCGAGCCGGTGGTGGCAGCGGACTTCGTGGCGGCGTTGCAGCGCCTGGTGGATCCGGCCACCGGCTCAGGCTACGGCACCTATGTCGATGTCATCGCCAACGCCACCGACATCGTCGCCGGGCGCAAAGCCGCCACCGCACTTGGCGTCGCCGCCCCCGACGCCGCGACGCTCATCATCACCCTGGAGGCGCCGACACCCTACCTGCCGACGCTGCTGTCGCACCCGAGCACCTGCCCGGTGCACCGCGCCACGCTCGCCGCACATCCTGCCGGGTTCGCCAAACCCGGGCTCATGCTTGCCAACGGCGCCTTCGTCCTGAGCGAATGGGTGCAGGGCTCGTACATCCTGGCGCGCCGCAACCGCTACTACTGGAACGATGCGGCCACGCGGCTCGATGCGGTCAAGTACCTCCTGATCCCGGATGAGAATGCGGAGCTGGCGCGCTACCGCGGCGGGGAGCTCCAGGTCACCTTCGTCGTGCCGCGCGGGGAGGTCGACTGGATCCGCGAGCACCTCGCCGACCAGCTGCACATCGCCCCGCAGCTCGCCACCTATTACTACGGCTTCAATCTCAAGCGTGCCCCCTTCAAGGACAACCCGCAGCTGCGGCGCGCACTCTCCCTCGTCATCGACCGCGAGAAGCTCGCCACCCTGGTGCTGCGCGTCGGGGAACTGCCGGCCTACGGCTGGGTGCCGCCGGGCATTGACAACTACACCCCGCAGTCCTTCGACTACCGCGGCAAGCCCATGGCCGAGCGCATCCGCGAGGCGCAGCGCCTGTACGCGGCCGCCGGCTACTCGGCACACAAGCCCCTGAGCTTCGAGCTGCGCTACAACGCCGGCGAAGTGCACACCAAGGTCGCGGTCGCGATCGCCTCGATGTGGAAGGAAGCCCTGGGGGCGGAGGTGAAGCTCACGCAGGTGGAGTTCAAATCACTGCTGCAGGACATCGATCGGGGCGAGGTCGAGATGTTCCGCTCCAGCTGGGTCGGGGATTACAACGACCCCTACACGTTCGCGCAGTATCTGAAGAGCGACTTCGGGGTGAACCTGCCACACTACGCGAACCCGCAGTACGATGAGCTGCTCGCCGCCGCGGCGCTCGAGCCGGATCCGGCCAAGCGCCGCGCGCTATTGGAAGAGGCCGAACGTCTCATGCTGGCCGATCATCCGCTGTTGCCGATCTACTTCTACGTCAACAAGCACCTGGTGAAACCTGAGGTGCTGGGCTGGTACGACAACGTCATGAACGTGGTCTACAGCAAGGACCTGGCGCTCAAGCCAGGGACCCCGTGAGCCCGCGCCCGGCGGCGCCCGAGGATGCGCGCCTCGAGCGCGTGACGGCGCTGTGCCTGAGCCTGCCGCAGACCGAGCGGGCGCTGCGTGGCGATCACGCCGACTTCCGCGTACGCCAGAAGGTGTTCGCCTACTTCCTCAACAGCCACCACGACGACGGCATCGTCTCGGTGTGCGTGCGCGGGGAGAGTGGCGAGGGCGCACACCGTGCCGCGCGCACGCCGGCGCTGTATTACCTGCCCGCCTATATCGGCGCGCGCGGCTGGTTCGGCCTGCGCCTGGACATGCACACCACCGACTGGCGCGAGGTGAGCCAGCTGATTGAGCTCAGCTACTGCCGCATCGCGCCCAAGAAGCTTGCACGCCTCGTGGAGGAGCGCCGGGCGCAGACACCGCCCTGAGGCGCGCTACTTGCCGATGCAGAAACCGGCGAAGATGCGGCCCAGCAGGTCCTCGCTGGTGAACTCCCCGGTGATCGCGGCCAGCGCCTGCTGCGCGGCGCGCAGTTCCTCGGCCACCAGCTCCCCGGCGCGCGACTCGGTCAGCTGACGCGCGGCCGCCTCGGTGTGCTCACGGGCGAGCGCGAGCGCCTCCAGGTGCCGGCGCCGGGCGCTCACCGCGCCGGCCTCGACACTGTGGTAACCCATCACCTGCTTCAGGTGCGCGCGCAGCGCGTCCAGCCCGCTCCCCGTCAGCGCCGAGAGCGTGATCACCGGTGGCCCGCTCAAGGTGTCGGCCACCGGCAGGCCCGTGGCCAGATCGCACTTGTTGTAGATGAGAGTCACCGGCACCTCGCGCGGCAGGCGCGCCTGCTCCTCGCGCAGCGCGTGCGCGGTCGGATCACTCACCGCATCGATGACGAACAGCACGCGGTCGGCGCGCGCCATCTCCGCCTGCGCGCGCCGGATGCCCTCCTCCTCCACCAGATCGGTGGCCGTGCGTAAGCCTGCAGTGTCGAGCACGTGCAGCGGCATGCCGTCGATGGCGATGCGCTCGCGCACGATGTCGCGCGTGGTGCCCGGGATCGGCGTGACGATGGCGGCCTCGTAGCCGGCGAGGCGGTTCAGGAGGCTCGATTTGCCGGCGTTCGGGCGCCCGGCGATCACCACGGTCATGCCCTCGCGCAGCAGGCGCCCCTGGCGCGCGCAGTCGAGCACGCCTTCGAAGTGATCGCGCACCGACTGGAAGCGAGCCGTGAGCTCGCGGTCGGCGAGGAAGTCGATTTCCTCTTCCGGAAAATCGATGGCGGCCTCCACGTAGGTGCGCAGCTCGATCACTGCCTCCGTGAGGCCGCGCACCATGGCGGAGAACTCGCCCTCGAGCGAGCGCATGGCGGCGCGCGCCGCCTGGCGTGAGCCCGCATCGATCAGGTCGGCGATCGCCTCAGCCTGCGCCAGATCGAGCTTGTCGTTGAGGAAGGCGCGCTGCGTGAACTCCCCGGGCAGCGCGCGGCGTGCACCCAAGGCAAGCGCGCGCCCGACGAGCGCCTCCATGACCACCGGTCCGCCGTGCCCCTGCAGTTCGAGCACGTGCTCGCCGGTGTAGGAGTGCGGTGCGGGGTAGAAGAGCGCGAGTCCCGCATCGAGCGCCGTCCCGCCCTCATCGAGGAAGCGCGCGAAGGTCGCGTAGCGGGCGCGCGGCAGTTCCCCGAGCATCACGGCGGCGATCTCGGGCGTCTTGGGTCCGGACAGGCGCACGATGCCGATGCCGCCCCTGCCCGGAGGTGTCGCCGCGGCCACGATGGTATCGGTACGCATCAGCAACCCGCCCTTGCCCGCTGGAAAAAGCCCGTCGCGGTCGTTACGCCAGGCGCCGGAAGTGAGCTTCAGTTGGCGCGCCGCAGCGCCTGCGCCGCCTCGATGCGGCGATTGATGTTCCACTGCTGCGCGATCGACAGCACCGTGTTGGTCACCCAGTAGAGCACCAGGCCGGCCGGGAAGAAGGCGAACATCACCGACATCACCAGCGGCATGATCATGAACACCTTGGCCTGCACCGGGTCGGGCGGGGTCGGGTTCAGGCGATACTGCACGAACATCGCCGCCGCCATGATCGCCGGCAGGATGAACAAAGGATCGCGCGCCGAGAGGTCGTGGATCCAGCCCATGAAGGGCGCCTGGCGCATCTCGACGCTCTCGAGCAGCACCCAGTAGAAGGCGATGAACACCGGGATCTGGATGACGATCGGCAGGCAGCCGGCCACCGGGTTCACCTTCTCGCGCTGGTAGAGCTCCATCATGGCGCGGCCGAGTTTCTCGCGGTCGTCCTTGTAGGTTTCCTGCAGGTTCTTGATGCGCGGCTGCAGGGTCTTCATCTTGGCCATCGAGCGGCCGCTCGCCTCCGACAGCGGATAAAACAGCAGCTTCAGCAGGAAGGTGACGCAGATGATGGCGATGCCCCAGTTGCCGGTGAAGGCGTGCACCTGCGCCAGCAGCCAGAACAGCGGCCGCGCCAGGAACCACAGGCGCCCGTAGTCGGCGACGCGGCCGAGCTCCGGTGACAGTAGCGTCAGCTGGCTCTGTAGCTTGGGTCCTGCGAACAGTTCCTGCGTGAAGTCCGCCGTCGCGCCGGGCGCGACGCTCACTTCCGGACCGGAGCCGGTGAGCAGGTACTGGGTGCCCGAGACGCCGAGTGAGAAATGCCACGGCGCCCCCTTGGGCGGCACGATGGCGCTGACGAAATGGTGCTGCAGTGCCGCGAGCCAGCCGTCGCGCACCTCCAGTGACAGCTTGCTGTCATCACTGCTGGCAGGATCGAGCTTGCGGTACTTGGTGCCGTCGTAGAGCGCAGGTCCATGGAAGGCATAGCTCTCCACGTGCAGGTAGGAGCTCTTGGTGCGCGGATCATCACGCAGGATCTGCGCATACGGGCGCACCGCATACGCCGTGGCGCTGCCGTTGTGCACCTGGTAGTCAAGACCGATCGCGTACTGGCCGCGCTTGAAGACGAAGGTCTTGGTGACGCTGACGCCGTTGTCGCTCCAGCTGAGGGGCACGCGCAGCTCGGCGGCACTCCCGAGGTGATAGTCGGTGCGCTCGCTCGTGTAGTCGGCCAGATGCGTCGGGGATGGCGCCCCTTCCGGGGCGGCAAGGCCACTTTGCAGCTCGTAGAGGGTGCGCGGGGAGTCCTGATTTTCCAGACGCACCAGTGCGGCCTCGCCCTTCACCAAAGGATAGGCCGGCAGGTCGACGCGCGTGAGTGTGCCGCCGCGGGTGGAGATGTCGACATCCAGTACGTCGGTGTGCACGTGCACCACCGGGGCGGCACCGGCTGAGTCCGTCACCGCGGCCGGCGCGCTCGCCTGCGCGTTCGCGGCAGCGGCGGGTGCCGGCGGTGCGGCGGCGCCCGACTCGGCGCCTTGCGGAATGCGGTTACCAAGATCGTTGGCTGGCGCGGGCGCTGCGGGTGTACCGGTGGCAGCCGCGGCGCTGGCGTCGGCGGCCTGCGGCGGCGGTGCGTAATCCTTCATCCAGTACTGGACGTTGAGGATCAGGAGCAGCGCGAGCGCCACCCACAGGTAGAGGCGCGGGTTGTTGGGCAGGAGGCTGTTATTGGTCATGAGCGTGTCGGGTACCGGGGAAGGCCCGCGATGCGGGCGGCACCGGGTCTAAGCCCCCGGGATGCCAGGGATGACAGCGCGCAAGGCGCCTGAGGCCGAGCCAGGCTCCGCGCACGGCGCCGAAGCGCGCGACGGCCTCGAGCGTGTACTGCGAGCAGGACGGGTAGAAGCGGCAGCGCGGCCCCAGAAGGGGGCTGAGCGTCCACTGGTAAAGCCGGATCAGGAAGATGACGAGGGTGCGCATTGCTCACCGACTTTCTTCCACAGCACCGCCAGGCGCGCGTGCAGCTCCGGCGCGGGCGTGGTGCGCGCCGGCGCGCGCACGCTCACCACCAGGTCCACCCCCGGCAGCTCATGCTGATGCAGGCGGAAGGATTCCTTGATGATGCGGCGCAGACGGTTGCGCGCCACGCCGCCGCCGGCGACGCGCACGGCGACTGCAAGCCCCAGGCGCGGCGCTCCGGAATTATTCAAGGTCGCTGTCACGGCAAAAACCCCATCCCCCATGCGTCGCCCGCGTGCGTAGGCGGCGTCGAAGTCGCGCTTGCGCCGCAGACGAAGTCGTGCCGGCAGAGTGAGCCGCCGTGGCATCGAGCCTTTGAGGAAAACTTTAAGGTGGGTGCGCGGGCGCCTCGAAGAGCGCGCGTGACCCGGCCTCAGGGTTAGGGTATCAGCTTGCGCCGGCCCTTGGCGCGTCGCCGCGCGAGCACCTTGCGGCCGTTCTGGGTGGCCATACGTGCACGGAACCCGTGGGTGCGCTTGCGACGCACTTTGCTCGGTTGGTAGGTACGCTTCATACCGGGGGCTCCGTAGACGATCCGTGGCGGTCAAAAAAGGGCGGCAAGGCTAAGCCGTTGAGCGCCAAGGTGTCAATATTTTCAGTTCCGGAAAGCCTTCCAGCCCGCGCGCGCGAGGGTATAGACTCCGCGACCTTTTCCTGTACGTTCAATGAAACGTCGCGGAGGCCACGCGCGTGGAAGCGTCGCTTTGGACTCGCTGCATGGGCGCGTTGGAGACGGAGCTTCCGCAGCAGCAATTCAATACCTGGGTGCGGCCGTTGCAGGCGATGGAAGGCAACGGCGCACTGAAGCTGCTGGCTCCCAACCGCTTCGTGGTCGAGTGGATCAACGCCAACCTCTTGCCGCGCATCGGGGAACTGCTGCGCGATGAGACGACCGGCGATGTGCCCATCGTCACGGTGGAGGTGGGCTCGCGCGTGACGCCGCTGCGCGGCGCCCCCGCTGCCGTGCTGCCGACTCACCCGCGCCGCGCCGAAGGGCTCGTGGTCGGCGCACGCTTGAACCCGGATTTCTCTTTCGACAGCTTCGTCGAGGGCAAGAGCAACCAGCTCGCCAAGGCCGCCTCCTTGCAGGTCGCGGAAAACCCCGGCCGCGCCTACAACCCGCTGTTCCTCTACGGCGGCGTGGGCCTGGGGAAAACGCATCTGATGCATTCGATCGCGCACCTCATCAAGCAGCGCGACCCGGAAGCGCGCATCGCCTACGTGCACTCCGAGCGCTTCGTCGGCGACATGGTGCGCGCGCTGCAGCACAACTCGATGAACGAGTTCAAGACCGCGTACCGCTCCCTCGATGCGCTGCTCATCGACGATATCCAGTTTTTTGCGGGAAAAGAGCGTTCCCAGGAGGAGTTCTTCCACACCTTCAACGAGCTGCTCGAGGGCCAGCACCAGGTGATCCTCACCTGCGACCGCTACCCGAAGGAGGTCGAGGGACTCGAGGAGCGCCTGAAATCGCGCTTCGGCTGGGGACTCACGGTGGCGATCGAGCCGCCTGAGCTCGAGACCTGCGTTGCGATCCTCATGACCAAGGCGCAGTCGGGCGGTGTCAGCCTGCCGGAGGAAGTGGCGTTCTTCATCGCCAAGCGCATCCGCTCCAACGTGCGCGAACTGGAAGGCGCGCTGCGGCGCGTGATCGCCAACTCGCGTTTCACCGGACGGGCGATCACACTGGAGTTCACCAAGGAGGCGCTCAAAGACCTGCTGTCGCTGCAGGCGAAACTCGTCACCATCGAGAACATTCAGAAGACCGTGGCCGATTACTACAAGGTGCGGCTCGCGGATCTGCTCTC
The DNA here is from genome assembly GCA_963743625.1 of uncultured Pseudomonadota bacterium. Taxonomy (GTDB): domain Bacteria; phylum Pseudomonadota; class Gammaproteobacteria; order Steroidobacterales; family Steroidobacteraceae; genus 13-2-20CM-66-19. The sequence continues at coordinate 174,142 of CAVUQM010000008.1, forward strand.
CAAGCGCCGCAGCCGCTCGGTGGCGCGCCCGCGGCAGGTGGCGATGGCGCTCGCGAAAGAGCTCACCACGCACAGCTTGCCGGAGATCGGCGATGCCTTCGGCGGGCGCGATCACACGACCGTGCTGCACGCCTGCAGGCGCATCAAGGAACTGCGCGACATCGAGCAGCGCATGAAGGAAGACTATTCGAACCTGTTGAGAACCCTGGCCGGATGATGTGCGCGGTGCTGTGGATTACTTGTGCGTGGAGTTGGGGATAAAGTTATGCACAGGGGGCACACAGAAGCTGGGCAGTTCGTCCCCGCTTTAATGCCGAGCTGAAGCCTTACTAAGGCGTTGATTTAAATAGGTAAGTTTTGTTATCCCCGCTAAAGAGCCGCTCTATAGTTCCTATAACAAATAGAGTCTTCGACCAATAAGATTTTTATTAAGAGAGTTATATCCCCATGAAGCTGACCGCCTCGCGCGAAGATCTTCTCGGTCCCCTGCAAAGTGTCATTGGTGTGGTGGAGCGCCGTCAGACCATGCCGGTGCTCGCGAACGTGCTGCTCGCGGCCCGTGATAACAAGCTCAGCTTCACAGGAACGGATCTGGAAGTGGAGCTCGTCGCGAGCACGCAGGTGAGCGTGCAGCAAAGCGGCGACATCACCATTCCCGGTCGCAAGCTGCTGGATATTTTTCGCTCATTACCTGAGAAAACCAGCATTACGCTCGCGACCGACGGGGAGCGCGTCTCGCTGCGCGCCGGGCGCAGCCGCTTCACGCTGACGAGTCTACCGGCGGCGGAGTTTCCGCTGGTGGAGGAAATCAACGCGCAGCAGACACTCACCGTGGCGCAGGGGGAGTTCCGCCGCCTCATCGACAAGACGCATTTCTCCATGGCGCAGCAGGACGTGCGCTATTACCTGAATGGGCTCCTGCTCGAGACCGACGGCACGGCGCTGCGTGCGGTGGCCACCGACGGCCATCGGCTCGCGCTGTGCGAGATGGCGCTGGAGGGCAAGGCGAGGACCACCCACCAGGTGATCGTGCCTCGTAAGGGCGTGCTCGAGCTGCAGCGAATTCTCGGGACTGACGGGACGATCGAGCTGGCCGTGGGCACGAATCACATTCGCGCCCAGATCGGCGACATTCGCTTCACTTCGAAGCTGATCGATGGTCGTTTCCCGGAGTACGGCCGTGTCATCCCGGCAAGCCCGCCGCGCATGGTCGAGGCGGACCGCGATACGCTGCGCCAGGCGCTGCAGCGCACGGCGATTCTTTCCAACGAGAAGTACCGCGGCATCCGCCTCACGGCCCGTCCGGACCTCCTGACCATCCAGGCTCACAACCCCGAGCAGGAGGAGGCTGAGGATCAGGTCGAGGTGTCGTACAAGGGCGAGGAAGTGGAGATCGGGTTCAACGTGAATTACCTCCTCGATGCGCTGGGCGCCATTGAGGGCGACAAGGTCGAGATCGGTCTGACCGATTCCAACAGCAGCTGCCTCATTCACGCACCGGGCACGGCACACACGCGCTACGTCGTGATGCCGATGCGCCTGTAACGTTTGCGGCCGACATGGTCCGGACGCGGGCCGGCCGGTCGGCTTCTCGGACGCCTTCGTGCACCGAAGTGGCCGCCGGCCGCGAAGGCGGTCTTTTCGCGGCTGCGCTCTCGGGCATTTCAAAGTGCCACTGCACCGGAGTCCGACCGCGCGGCACGACGCTCCGTAGCGCTGCGGGGTCGTTCCACGTGGAACCAACTCGATGCTGCGACTAATGCATGAGCCGACTGTGCCGGGCGGCGCGGCGCGGCGGACCGTACGGGTCGGCCCCGAATCGGCCTGGGGGAGTGCCTCGCGCGGATCGCCTCGGGCGCTATCGATGGTTCGCAGGGTCCGCGCAATCAGCGCCCGGCGCTCAGGCACCACGCTCACGGGCCCGCCTGTGGGTACCGCGGGCATCCGGAGTGTGCGGCATGCGCGCTGCGAGCACCCGCGACCTCACAACCGCAATAGCGCGTCGATCGGCAGCGCGTGTTCCACGTGGAACTCCCAATTCGACCCGGGATGATTCTCCTGTGCCGCCGGCCGCCGGGGGGCGGGCAGCGAACGCCTCGGCCCGGCAGCGCATCCCGGTATGACGCTGAACTCCCTGGCGGTCCGGGACGTTCGGTGCATCGAGCAGGCCGACCTCGACATCGCGCCCGGCCTGACCCTGATCTGGGGCGGCAACGGCTCCGGCAAGACGTCGCTCCTCGAGTCGATCTTCCTCTTGGGCCGCGGCCGCTCGTTCCGCACCCGGAACACCGAGCGCCTGATCCGCCGCGGGCAGGACCGCCTCAGAGTCGTTGGGCACGTGGAGGGCACGGAGGGGTACGCCCGGCCCATAGGCGTCGAATGCGGGCCCGCCGGTACGATTGCGCGCGTGGCGGGCGAGACGGTCGCCTCGCTGGCGGAGCTGTCCCAGGTGTTCGCCGTGCAGGCCATCGAGCCGGGGGTCCACCGGCTGCTCGAGGAGGGAGGGCATCGCCGGCGCCGCTGGATGGACTGGGCCGTGTTCCACGTGGAACCCGCCTTTGTCGATACCTGGTTGCGCTATACCCGGACCGTCAAGCAGCGCAATGCGGCGCTGCGCACCGATCCTACCCAGGCGGCGATCTGGGATCCCGAGCTGGCCCGCACCGGCGAGTTGATCGCAGAATCCCGGCGCCGCTTTGTAGAGATGCTGCAGCCCTACTGGCGGGAGGTCGTGAGCGCGCTATCCGGGTTGGATGTGCAACTGCATTACCTTCGGGGCTGGGCCGCAGACCGCACGCTGGCGGAAGCGCTGATCGCCTCCCGGGCGCGAGATGAGCAGCGACACCTGACACATGCCGGGCCGCACCGGGCCGACGTGGCCATCCGGCTTCAGGGACGCAGCGCCCGCGAGGTCCTCTCGCGCGGGCAGCAGAAGCTGGTCGCCATCGCGATGACGCTGGCGCAACTGAAGTTGCTGCAGGCAGTCACGGGCGCGACTCCGACGCTGCTCCTGGATGATCCGGCAGCCGAGCTCGATGAGTTGCGTCTGGCGCTCTTCATCGAGCAGGTCATTCAGTTGCGCTCGCAACTAATCATGACTTCTCTGTCCGCACAATCACGGCTTTTCGGCACACCGGAGCGCACGTTTCACGTGGATCACGGGAGCGTGCAACCGGTATAATGTCGCGTCGCAGAACCGAGTGATTTCATGGCCGCAGATGACGTCTACGATTCCAGTAAAATCAAAGTCTTAAAGGGCCTTGAAGCGGTGCGGAAACGCCCCGGAATGTACATCGGGGACACGGACGACGGCAGCGGTCTTCACCACATGGTTTTCGAGGTCGTCGATAACTCCATCGACGAGTCCCTGGCCGGCTACTGCGACCGCATCGTGGTCACCATCCACGCCGACGAATCGATCACCGTCTCCGACAACGGCCGTGGAATTCCTGTGGATATCCACCCGGAAGAGGGACGCTCGGCGGCGGAGGTGATCATGACCGTCCTGCACGCCGGCGGTAAGTTCGACGACAGCTCCTACAAGGTCTCGGGGGGCCTGCACGGGGTGGGCGTGTCGGTGGTCAATGCGCTCTCGGACTACCTGCAGCTGAACATTTCCCGTGACGGCAAGCTGCACCGCCAGGAATATCACCTGGGCGAGCCGGTGGCGCCGCTCGCGGTGGTGGGCGATACCCAGGACCGCGGCACGGTCATCCGCTTCAAGCCGAGCTCGCAGGTCTTCACCAACATCAGCTTCCACTACGACATCCTCGCCAAGCGTCTGCGCGAGCTGTCGTTCCTGAACTCGGGCGTGCGCATCGAGCTCATCGACGAGCGTGAGAATAAGTCCGACGTGTTCGCGCACGCCGGCGGGCTGCAGGCCTTCGTCGCTTACCTCAATCGCACGCGCACGCCGATTCACGACACGGTGTTCTGGTTCCGCACCCAGGACGGCCCGGTGGCCGTGGAGGTGGCGCTGCAGTGGAACGACTCCTATCAGGAGAGCATGTTCACCTACACCAACAACATCCCGCAGAAGGACGGCGGCACGCACCTGGCGGGATTCCGCAGCGCGCTCACGCGCACGCTGAACGATTACGTCGAGAAGGAACTGTCCGGCAAGAAGGACAAGATCCCGATGACCGGCGATGACGCGCGCGAGGGCCTCACCGCGATCCTGTCGGTAAAGCTGCCCGATCCGAAGTTCTCCTCGCAGACCAAGGACAAACTGGTGTCCTCGGAAGTAAAGGGCGTGGTAGAGAACGCGGTCGGCACCAAGCTGCAGGAATTCCTGCTCGAGCACCCGCAGGAGGCGCGCGCCATCGTGGCCAAGATGGTGGAGGCGGCGCGCGCGCGCGAAGCGGCACGCAAGGCGCGCGAGATGACGCGGCGCAAGGGCGCACTGGACATCGCGGGCCTCCCCGGCAAGCTCGCCGACTGTCAGGAGAAGGACCCGGCGCTGTCGGAGATCTTCATCGTCGAGGGCGACTCCGCCGGCGGCTCCGCGAAGCAGGGCCGCGACCGGCGCACGCAGGCGATCCTGCCGCTGAAGGGCAAGATCTTAAACGTCGAGCGCGCGCGCTTCGACAAGATGCTCTCCTCCGCCGAGGTCGGCACGCTGATCACGGCACTCGGCTGCGGCATCGGCCGCGATGATTTCGACATCGGCAAGCTGCGCTATCACCGCATCTGCCTCATGACGGATGCGGATGTCGACGGCAGTCACATCCGCACGCTGCTGCTGACTTTTTTCTATCGCCAGATGCCCGAGCTCATCGAGCGCGGCCACATCTACATCGCGCAGCCGCCGCTCTACAAGGTGAAGCGCGGCAAGCAGGAGACCTACGTCAAGGACGACAACGAGCTGAATCAGCTGCTCCTCAACAGCGCGCTCGAGAACGCGCAGCTGTACGTGAACTCCGCCGCCCCGGCGCTCTCGGGCACGGGCCTTGAACTCCTGGCGCGCAAGTACATGGAGGTGCAGGCGATCGTGAAGCGCTGGTCGCGCCGCTACGATGACCGCCTGCTCGATCAGCTCATCTACATGCCCGAGGTGAGACCGGCCGACTTCGATCGGCCCGAGTGGCTGCGCGGCTGGGCACAGGATCTCAACCAGCGTCTGAACGGCCTGGACGACGGCACCCGCACCTACCGCGTCGAAGTGCGCGCCGCCGCCGACGGTCACGCCGCACGCGTCATCGTGCACAAGACCGAGCACGGCACGCCCAGCCACAAGTACCTGCCGCGCGAGTTCTTCGAGTCGGCCGAGTACCAGCGCATCGCCGAGCTTGCGCGCACACTCGCCGGCCTCATCGGCGAGGGCGCCTACGTCACGCGCGGCAGCGAGCGCCAGGACGTCGGCTCCTTCAAGGAAGCCATGAAGTGGCTGTTCGAGCAGGCGAAGAAGGGCCAGTCGATCCAGCGCTACAAGGGCTTGGGGGAGATGAATCCCGAGCAGCTGTGGGAGACGACCATCAACCCGGAAACGCGCCGCCTGCTGCAGGTGAAGATCGAGGACGCGCTCACTGCGGATGACATCTTCACGACGCTCATGGGCGATCAGGTCGAGCCGCGCCGCGAGTTCATCGAGAAGAACGCGCTCTCGGTGACCAACCTCGACGTCTGAGCACGGGAGCCGTAGCGGCGGTTTTGATTCGCGGGCGGATCAATTCGGCGGCCTTTGGCTCATATTAGCCCGACAACCGGATCAATGTGGCCGCCGGCTACTCCGCGGGGGCGAGCGTGCGCACCGTCGCCTCCACCCAGCCCTGGATCTCCTCGTTCACCTCGCGCACGTCACGGCCGGCGACCGCCACCGGCGTGCCGATCACGAGGCGCACGCAGCCGGGCTTCTTCATGACTCCCCGCCGCGGCCAGTAGTAGCCGGCGTTGTGCGCGACCGGCACGATGAGCCGGCCCGTCGCCTGCGCCAGCAGCGTTCCGCTCACGCCATAGCGGCGCGTCTCGCCGATCGGCATGCGCGTGCCTTCCGGGAAAATCATCACCCAGTCGCCTTCGGCCAGGCGCTCCTTGCCCTGCTCGATCACCTGCGAAACCGCCGAGTGCCCGGCCTTGCGGTTGATGGCAATGGAGTGCATCTGCAGCACCCCGATGCCGACCACCGGGATCCACACCAGCTCGCGCTTGAGCACCCACACCTGGCGCGGGAATACCACCATCATCGCCATGGTTTCCCACGAGGAGGAGTGCTTCCACAGCGCCACGTGCGCCCCGGGTGGGAGCGGGGCGCCCTCGATGCGGTAGGTGAGCCCGCAGCTCCACTTCAGAACGCTGAGCACCGTGCCGCCGTAGACGCGCACCAGCGCGTAGCGGCGCGGGAAGGGCAGCACCGCGCAGGCGAGCACGAACGGGATCGCGTACAGGAACGTGAACACGAACAGAAAGCCGGTGAAGAATACCGAGCCCAGCCACTGCACCAGCGGGCTGCGCCGCGGCGCGGCCGAGGTTTGCGCCGGCGCGCTCAACCGGGCAGCCGCGAGAGGTCCGCGACTCCGCCAAAGAGCGCCTGCAGCTGCGCCAGCAGGTTCAGGCGGTTGCTGCGCAGCTGCGGATCCTCATCCATCACCATCACCTGGTCGAAGAACGCATCCACGGCGGGGCGCAGCTGCGAGAGCCGCCCGAGCGCTGCGGTGTACTGGCGCTCGGCGGTGGCCGCGGCCACCTGCTCGCGCAGCGCGCGCATGGAGTCGTAGAGACGCACCTCGGCCGGCTCGCGCAGGTGCTCGACGCTGATGTCCGTGCCGGCCGCCGGCGGCGCCTTGCGCAGGATGTTGGCGATGCGCTTGTTGGCGGCGGTCAGGCTGGCCGCTTCCGGCAGGTCGAGAAAGCCGCTCAGCGCTTTGAGGCGCGCATCGAAGTCGAGCGGGGAGGCCGGGCGCGCCGCCAGCACTGCATCGAACATCTCCGCGGTGACGGCCACCCGCCGGGGGCGGCGCTGGCGCGCTCGAGATAGTAGGCGCGCAGGCGCTCCATGAGGAAGTCGTAGATCCAGCCGGCCACCACGTCCGCGCCCACGTGTGCCTTGGGCGCAGCGCCACCGGCGGGTGCCACGCGCAGGCGGTCGATGTCGGAGCGCACGGCCGCGACCGCCAGATCGATCAGGCGCTTCAAGTCGAGCTCGAGCCCCTTCTCGATGAGGATGCGCTGCACGCCGAGCGCTGCGCGCCGCAGGCCGAAGGGATCCTTGTTGCCGGTCGGGCGTTCACCGATCGCGAAGATGCCGGCGAGCGTATCGAGCTTGTCGGCGATCGCAACCGCAAGCCCGGTGCGCGTGGCGGGCAGCTCATCCCCGGCAGCGCGCGGCAGGTAGTGCTCGCGGATGGCCGTGGCCACGTCCGCCAGCTCACCGTCGGCTTGCGCGTAGTAGCGGCCCATGACGCCCTGCAGGTCGGGGAACTCGCCCACCATCGCGGTGAGCAGGTCGCACTTACACAGCTCCGCGGCGCGGCGCGTGTCGTCGACCGGTCCGTTGATGGCGATGGCGACGTCGGTGGCGAGCGCAATGATGCGACGCGTCTTGTCGCCGAGTGAGCCGAGCTTCACCTGGTAGGTCACCGCATCGAGCGCCTTCAGGCGCGCGCCGAGCATCTGGCGCCGGTCCTGCTCGAAGAAGAAGGCCGCATCCGCCAGGCGCGCGCGCACCACGCGCTCGTTGCCTTCGCGCACCTTGACCGGATCGCGGCTCTCGATGTTGCTGACCGCGATGAACGCGGGCTTCAAGTTCCCGGAGGCGTCCTCGACCGGAAAGTAACGCTGGTGACCCTGGAGCGTGGAAATCAGCGCTTCGCGCGGCAGCGTGAGGAAGCGCGCCTCGAAACTGCCGGCGAGCGCCACCGGCCACTCCACCAGTGCGGTGACTTCTTCCAGCAGATCCTCGCGCAGGAGCGCGCGGCCGCCGAGCGCGGTGGCAAGGGAGGTGACTTCCGCGCGGATGCGCTCGCGCCGCTGCACGAAGTCCGCGAGCACGCGGCCGCGCTCGCGCAGGGTGCGCTCGTACTGGCCCGGGCTCGTCAGGCGCAGCGCCTTGGGCGCGTGGAAGCGGTGACCGTAGGTGGAGTGCGAGGCGGGCGTATCCAGCAGGGTCCCCGGCACCACGTCTGCCCCGAGCAGCATCACGACCCAGTGCACCGGTCGTACGAAGAGCGCCGTGCCCGAACCCCAGTGCATGCGGCGCGGTATCGGCAGCTGCTCGAGCGCGCTTTGCACGATGCCCGGCAAGAGATCGACCGCGCGCTCGCCGGCCTTGGTGCCGACGAAGAAGAGGAAGGTGCCCTTGCCTTCCGCCTGGCGCTCGAGCGCTTCGACCTTGGTGCCGCAGCTTTCGGCAAACGCCGTGGCGGCGCGCGTCGGCTGACCTGCGGCATCGAAGGCTGCGCTCACCGGCGGTCCCTTGCGGCGCAGGTTCTGTTCGGGCTGACGCGTGGCGAGGCGCTTCACCCACACCGCCAGGCGCCGCGGGGTCGCATAGCCGGTGAGCTCCCCGTGCGCCAGAGCGGCCTTGTCCAGGCCCGCGCCGAGGGCTGCGACGAGGGCGCGCTCGAGGGTGTGCAGGGCCTTCGGCGGCAGCTCTTCCGTGCCGATCTCGAACAGGAAGTCGTGGTGCTCGATCTTCATGCCGCGTTGCCGGCCGCGGCACGGCCGGCTTCGGTCTTCAGCAGCGGAAACCCCAGCGCCTCGCGCGCCTCGTAGTAGGTCTTGGCCACCGCGCCTGCGAGCGTGCGCACCCGCAGGATGTAGCGCTGGCGCTCGGTGACGGAGATGGCGCGGCGCGCGTCCAGCAGGTTGAAGGTGTGCGAGGCCTTCAGCACCTGCTCGTACGCGGGCAGGGCGAGCTTGGCCTCCAGGAGAGCGCGGCAGATGCGTTCGTGTTCCTCGAAGGCCTTGAGGAGATAGGCGACGTCGGCGTGCTCGAAGTTGTACGCGGACTGCTCGACCTCGTTCTGCTGGTAGACATCCCCGTAGGTGATGCGCCCGCAGGCTCCCTCGCTCCAGAGGATGTCGTAGATGCTCTCCACCCCCTGCAGGTACATCGCGAGGCGCTCAAGGCCGTAGGTGATCTCCCCGGTCACCGGGCGGCAGTCCAGGCCCCCGACCTGCTGGAAGTAGGTGAACTGCGTGACCTCCATGCCGTTCAGCCACACCTCCCACCCCAGGCCCCAGGCCCCGAGCGTCGGGGACTCCCAGTTGTCCTCCACGAAACGCACGTCATGCACCAGCGGATCGAGCCCCAGTGCCGCGAGACTTCCGAGGTAGAGATCCAGGATCTCCAGAGGGGAGGGCTTGATCACCACCTGGTACTGGTAATAGTGCTGCAGGCGGAAGGGGTTCTCGCCGTAGCGACCGTCGGTCGGGCGCCGCGAGGGCTGCACGTAGGCCGCGCGCCAGGGCTCCGGTCCCACCGCGCGCAGGAAGGTCGCGGTATGAAACGTGCCGGCGCCCACTTCCATGTCGTAGGGCTGCAGGATGACGCAGCCGACTTCCGCCCAGTACTGCTGCAGGGTGAAGATCAGATCCTGGAAGGTGCGCGGCGCACGGCCAGTTTTCATGGGCGACCGTTCTAACACTTCAAAAAGAGCGCGCGAGTATAACGGCGCGCATCACCCGCGAGGGTAGGCGCTCCGCAGGCAGCCCTCGTCCGGGTGCCAATACGCTTCAGACTTCCGGCGCTGCACCATCAGTGCGCGCAGTGCGCGCAATGCGCGCCGGGCGCCGCGGCCGCTACGGCGGAACCTCCCAGGACGCCCCGGTTTGGTGCAATAATTGGCCCCGTTCGCACCAAGTCAGTGCATTGCACCACGGACACGCACCGTAACTGCTTGATTTAGTGTGCCGCCGGGCTGGCACAGGCCCTGCAATGCATCCGCACTTATGCCGCTCATCGGGGCGTGATGCCCTATTGGGTCAAAGCGGCCTTGAGGCTTACCCCCTTTCCCGGAGGCGATATGACACCCAGTGACGTTCTGAAGCTCATAAAAGAAAAACAGGCGAAGTTCGCCGACCTGCGTTTCACCGACACCCGTGGCAAGGAACAGCACGTGACGATCCCGGCACGGCTCGTCGACGAAGACCTGTTCCGCGACGGCAAGATGTTCGACGGCTCATCGATCTCCGGCTGGAAGGGCATCAATGAGTCGGACATGATTTTGATGCCCGATGCCACGACCGCGGTCATCGATCCGTTCTTCGAAGAGACCACCGTCGACATCCGCTGCGACGTCATCGAGCCGGCCACCATGCAGGGCTATGAGCGCGACCCGCGCTCGCTCGCCAAGCGCGCGGAAGCCTACCTCAAGTCCACGGGCATCGCCGAGACCGCCCTCTTTGGCCCGGAGAACGAATTCTTCATCTTCGATTCCGTGCGCTACGTGAACGAGATGCGCGGCGCCTCCTACTCGATCGACTCCGTGCAGGGTGCGTGGAACTCGATGACCGAATACCAGGATGGCAACAAGGGCCACCGCCCCGGCATCAAGGGCGGCTACTTCCCCGTGCCGCCGGTGGATGCCTTCCAGGACATCCGCTCGGCGATGTGTCTGGCGTGCGAGGAGCTGGGTCTGAAGGTCGAGGTGCATCACCACGAGGTCGCCACCGGCGGGCAGTCGGAGATCGGCATCGGTGCCGGTACGCTCGTCTACAAGGCCGACCAGGTGCAGCTCCTTAAGTACGCCGTGCACAACGTCGCGCACGGCTACGGCAAGACCGCGACCTTCATGCCCAAGCCCCTGGTGGGGGACAACGGCAGCGGCATGCACGTGCACCAGTCGCTGCAGAAGGAAGGCAAGGCGCTGTTCGCCGGCGACAAGTACGGTGGACTTTCGGATCTGGCGCTCTACTACATCGGCGGCATCATCAAGCACGCCAAGGCGCTGAACGCCTTCACCAACGCCGGCACCAACAGCTACAAGCGCCTGGTGCCCGGCTTCGAAGCCCCGGTGATGCTCGCCTACTCGGCGCGCAACCGCTCCGCCTCGATCCGCATTCCGTGGGTCTCCAACCCCAAGGCACGCCGCATCGAGGTGCGCTTCCCCGACTCCAGCGCCAATCCCTACTTCGCCTTCACCGCGATGCTGCTCGCAGGCCTCGATGGCATCCAGAACAAGATCCACCCGGGCGATCCGGCCGACAAGGATCTGTATGACCTGGAGCCCGAGGAGGCCAAGCACATCCCGCAGGTCTGTCATTCCCTCGACATGGCGCTCGAGCATCTGGACAAGGATCGCGAGTTCCTCACCCGCGGCGGGGTGTTCACCAACGACGTGATCGATGCCTACCTCGAACTCAAAATGCAGGAGGTCACGCGCTTTCGCATGTCGACGCATCCGATCGAGCTGGAACTCTATTACAGCTGCTGATCATGTGATGGCACAGCGCAAATCCCCGCTCACACCTCGCAGGTTCGGCCGGTGCCGTGGCAGCTCGCGTGGCGTGAGGGGGCAAGGGGCGCGGGCAGCGGCGTTCAGCCAACGCCGCTGCCCGCTTTTGTTCCAAAGCGCCCCGGGGCGTATGCTGGCCAAAGATGCGCACGCTCCTCTTTACCTTAATGTGTCTTGCCTCAGCGGCGGTGCTCGCCGCCACCGTCTACAAGTGGGTCGACGAGAACGGCGTGGTGCATTACTCCGACCAGCCCCATCCGAACGCCGAGAAGGTGCAGGTGCAGGCGCCGCAGACCTACAAGGCGACGCAGTACGCCAACACACCGCCGCCGCAGCCCGATGCCGCCGCACCCACTACTGCCTACGCCGGCTGCGCCATCGTCGGCGCCGCCCGACCAGCAGGAATTCTCCAACATCGACCAGCTGAACATCGCGGTGCGCATCGAGCCGCAGCTGCACGGCGGGGATCAGATCTTCATCATGGTGGACGGTGCGGCGGTGAACGGCGGCGCGCCGGTGGGCAACAACTACACGCTCAGCCCCATCGAGCGCGGCATGCACACGCTACAGGCGATGGTGCGCGATGCCAGCGGCCAGCTCATGTGCCAGTCCCCGGCCGTGACCATCAACGTCCACAAGGCCTCGATCGCCAACCCGGTAAACCCGGTCCGGCCGCACTAACACCCGCGCCGGGTGCCCGCGGCACGCGGCAGCGCCATGGCCGCTGAGTACGCCAGCCCTTCGGCGCTGTCGCACTTCGATGCGGCCGATCTCCTGGATGCACTCTCCACCGGCATCGTGATGCTGGACGCGCAGTTGTGCGCGGTGTACGCGAACGTCGCCGCACAGGACCTGCTCGCCTTCAGCCTGAAGATGGCGCGCGGCCGCCCCTTCAGCGACTTTCTGCACGACGCGGAAGGCTTGAGCCGGATCCTGAAACGCGCGCTCGAGACCGGCGAGAGCCTCGCCGACCGCGAAGTGCCGCTGCGTCCGGCGGGTGCACCGCGCGAAGTGCGCACGCTCGATGTCACCATCACGCCCTTCAGCGGGCTCACCGGCACGCAGCTGTTGCTGGAGATCGCCGATACCACGCAGCGCCAGCGCATCTCGCGCGAGAACGACCTGATGGCGCGCCTGGACGGCAGCCGCCTCATGGTGCGCCAGCTGGCGCACGAGATAAAAAACCCGCTCGGTGGCCTGCGCGGCGCCGCGCAGCTGCTGGAGCGCGAGCTGCCGGCCGCGGCATTGAAGGAGTACACGCAGCTCATCATCGGCGAGGCCGACCGGCTTACGGCGCTGGTGGACTCGATGGCAGGACCCACGCGGCCGCCGGCCAAGACCTCCTCAACGTGCACGAGATCTGCGAACACGTGCACCAGCTGTTGCGCGCCGAGGCGCCCGCCGGCGTCAGCATCGAGCGCGACTACGACCCGAGCCTGCCGAACGCGATGCTCGACCGGCACCAGCTGATCCAGGCGCTGCTCAACGTGGCGCGCAACGCCCTGCAGGCGCAGAGGTGACTTCGGGCGCATCGTGCTGCGCACCCGCATCCGCTCCAACGTCAGCATCGGCTCCATCCAGCATCGCCTCATCGCGAGCGTGCAGGTGGAGGACAACGGTCCCGGGGTCCCGGCGCACCTGCGCTCCTCGATCTTCTATCCGCTGGTCACCGGGCGCGCCAACGGCACGGGCCTGGGGCTGGCGGTGGCACAGGAACTCGTCACCCGCAACGGCGGCATCATCGAATTTGAAAGCGAAACGGGGCGCACGGTGTTCACCTTGCTCCTGCCCCTGGGAGAGGAATCATGAACGCAGCCCTTCGTGTCTGGCTCGTGGACGACGACGCCTCCATCCGCTGGGTGCTCGAGCGTGCCCTGCGCAACGACGGTATGGCGCCGCGCGCCTTCGACGCCGCAGAGCCGGCGCTCGATGCGCTGCGGCGCGAGGTTCCCGATGTGCTGATCACCGACATCCGCATGCCGGGGGCTTCCGGACTTGAGCTGCTGCGGCTGATCCGGGACGCGCGGCCGGCGCTGCCGGTGATCGTCATGACCGCGCACTCGGATCTGGGGAGCGCGGTGTCGGCCTACGAGGGCGGGGCGTTCGAGTATTTGCCCAAGCCCTTCGACATCGACGAGGCGGTGGCGCTGGTGCGCCGCGCCGCCAGCGGCGCCGTGCAGGCAACGGTGACACCGCCGGCGCGGCAAGAATCCCCGAGCTTTTGGGCCGCGCGCCGGCGATGCAGCAGGTGTTCCGCGCCATCGGCCGGCTGGCGCGTTCGAGTGTCACGGTGCTGATCACCGGGGAATCCGGCACCGGCAAGGAGCTGGTGGCGCGCGCGCTGCACGAGCACAGCCCGCGCTCGGGCAAGCCCTTCGTGGCCCTCAACACGGCGGCGATCCCGGCGGACCTGCTGGAGTCGGAGCTCTTCGGGCACGAGCGCGGCGCCTTCACCGGGGCCGACACGCAGCGGCGCGGGCGCTTCGAGCAGGCCGACGGCGGCACGCTGTTCCTGGACGAGATCGGCGACATGTCACTGCCGCTGCAGACACGGCTGCTGCGCGTGCTGGCGGAAGGGGAGTTCTACCGCGTCGGCGGCCAGACCCCGATCCGCGTGGACGTGCGCGTCATCGCCGCGACCCACCAGCAGCTCGAGGAGCGCCTCGCCCGGGGCCTGTTCCGCGAGGATCTCTACCACCGCCTGAACGTCATCCGCATCGAGCTGCCGCCGCTGCGCGCGCGCGGCGAGGACATCCCGGACCTGCTGCGGCACTACATGCTGATCGCCGCCGCGGAGCTCGGGGTTGAGCCCAAGGCGCTCGCGCCCGAGGCGCTCGCGCGCCTCGCCACGCACGACTGGCCCGGCAACGTGCGCGAACTGGTGAACCTGTGCCGGCGCCTCTCGGTGCTCGCGCCCGGAGCGTGGTGCACCTGGCCGACCTGCCGCCGGAGCTGGCGGGCACCCAGGCGCAGGCGGACGCGGCCGACTGGGCCGGCGCACTCAGCGCCTGGGCCGAGCGCCAGGCGCACAGCGGCGGGCCGCCGCTGCTGGATGCGGCGCTGCCTGAGTTCGAGCGCGTACTCATCCGCACCGCGCTCAAACGCACCCAGGGTCACCGCCAGGAGGCGGCGAAGCTCATCGGCTGGGGCCGCAACACGCTCACGCGCAAGCTCAAGGAACTCGGCATGAACGGCGAGGACGCGGACGCATAGTCGGCCGCGCCGGAACCCGGTAAGGTTCGCGGCCTTGAGCGTGCGCACGGGGATCGGCGGATGGGCAGCTGGCGCGATTTCGGACAGGTCGAGTTCCTGGGCAATGATCTGAAGACCTGGGCCATCGCGCTCGCGATCTTCCTCATCACCTTCACCATCCTGCCGCTGCTGCGGCGCCTCATCAGTGCCCGGCGGCGCCGCCATGCCGACCTGTCCACCGTGCACATGTCGGTGGATCTCACCGCGACGCTGGTGGCGCGCACCAGCGGCCTGTTCCTCCTGGCGGTGGCGGTGTGGCTCGCCTCGCGCGATCTCACCTTCCCGCCGCGGGCGGAGCACTGGCTCACGATTGCATCGTGCTGCTGTTCTGGATGCAGATGGCGCGCTGGGCGATGACGGCGGTGCGCTTCGCCGTGGATGCGCGCCGCCAGCGCTCGGCCGGTCCCGACACGCTCCTCAAGAGCTCGATGGAAGTGATCCTGTTCGCCGCCGGCATCGTGGTGTGGGGGATCGCCGGGCTCCTGGCGCTGGACAACCTCGGCATCGAGATCAAGCCGCTGCTCGCCGGCTTAGGCATCGGCGGCATTGCGCTGGCGCTTGCGGTGCAGACGGTGCTGAGCGACCTTCTGGCCTCGCTGTCCATCGCACTCGACAAGCCCTTCGGCGTCGGCGATGCGCTCACGGTCGATGACGTGCAGGGCACGGTCGAGCACATCGGCGTCAAGAGCACGCGGCTGCGCAGCGTGAACGGCGAACAGATCATCATGTCGAACGCCGACATCCTGAAATCCCGCGTGCGTAACTTCGGGCGCCTGCGCGAGCGGCGCTCGCTGTTTCGGCTGGATGTGCACTACGAGACCCCGGTGCCGGCGCTCGCCGCGGTGCCCGGTGCCGTGCGCGAGATCATCGAGGCGACGCCTGAGACGCGCTTTGATCGCTGTCACCTGCTGGGCTGCGGCGGACCGGCACTGCAGTTCGAGGTGGTCTACTTTGTCACCAGCCCCGAGTACCGGATCTACGCGGATGCGCAGCAGAGCATCAACCTGCGCATCCTCGAGCGCTTCCGCGCCCTCGGCGTGAGCTTCATGGGGGCCACCCCGACCCTGGTGCGCCTGCACCACGCCTCGGCGCCGGCCGCGGCGAGCGCAGGCCAGGGCCAACTCCTATGAGTATGAAGGGTTCGGGCGGCCTTAGTGCTGCGCCAGGAGCTGCCGGAACGCCGCGTCGAACTCGTTGTAGGGCTGCGCGCCGCTGACGAGCTGCCCCTCGAGTCCGCCGTTCGCCATGCGCCCGAGAACGAAGGCGGGAGTACCGTGCACTTCCAGCGCGTCGGCCGCGGCGATGTTGCGGGCGATCGCGGATTCGTAGCGATTCGCACGCGTGCAGGCGTGCAGCCGCTCCAGATCAAGTCCCAGCTGCGTGGCGCGCCGGTCGATACCGCCGTCCGCGAGCGGATCATCCCCGGTCAGGAGCGCGTGGTGCATCTCCCAGAACTTGCCCTGCTCGCCGGCGCAGTGAGCCGCTTCCGCCGCCGGCAGCGCCGAGGAATGGAACTGCAGCGGCAGGTCACGCACGATGAAGCGCAGCTTGCCGGTATCGATGTAGTTCTTCTTGATCTGCGGCCAGGCCTCCGCCTGGAATCTCCGGCAATAGGGGCACTGGTAGTCGGTGAACTCCAGCAGCGTGATGGGGGCGTCGCTGCGTCCGAGGGAGTACTCGCGCGCATCGAGGTTCACGTGCACGAACTGCGGTGCATCCTCCGCCGGCGGCGGGGCGGCGCTCAGGCTTGCGACCTGCCAGGAGGGCGAGGGTGAGCGCCGCGGCGGCGAGACTCGCTGCGCGCCGGCCCCTCATCCGGAGACCGCGCAGTCCTGGGTGTCGCGGGCGGTGCTGAGCGTGCCGGTGAGCTCGGTGACGTTGCTCAAGTGCTGCGCGCGCAGGTACTCGGCGATGCCCTCGTTGACCTTGCGGCACACCAGCGGGTCGTAGAAGAGTGCCGTGCCGATGCCGACCGCGCTCGCCCCTGCGATAAGAAACTCCAGCGCATCGCTCGCACTCGTGATGCCGCCCTGGCCGATGATCGGGATACGGTGGGTGCGGGCCACGTCGTACACCTGGTGGACCTTCAGGAGTGCGATCGGCTTGATCGCCGGCCCTGAGAGCCCGCCCTGCACGTTGCCGATGACCGGGCGGCGCGTGCTCACGTCGATCGCCATGCCCATGACGGTGTTGATGACCGCGAGCGCATCCGTGCCGGCCTCGATACAGCGGCGTGCGTTCTCGCGGATGTCCGTCTGGTTGGGCGACAGCTTGGTGATGAGCGGTTTCTTCGTGACGCGGCGGCAGGCGGCCACCACCTGCGCGGACATGTCCGGGTAGTTGCCGAAGGCGACGCCGCCTTCCTTGACGTTCGGACAGGAGATGTTGATTTCGATGGCATCGATGGGCGACTCATCGAAGCGGCGCGTGACCTCGACGTACTCCTCGATGGTCGAACCGGAGACATTGGCGATGAAGCGCGTCTCGCTGAAGTCCAGCTGCGGCAGGATGGTGCTGACCACCTGCTCGGCGCCGGGGTTCTGCAACCCGATGGCGTTCAGCATCCCGGCGGGGGTCTCGTAGACGCGGTGCGGCGGGTTACCCAGGCGGGCCCTGCCGGTCGTGCCCTTGAGCACGATGGCGCCGGCGTCGCGGTTGGAGAAACCCTCGATGCGGGTGTATTCCTCGCCGAACCCGACGCAGCCCGACAGGAGCACGATGGGGGAGGCGAACTCGAGGCCGCAGAATCTGAAGGAGAGCAGCGGCGCATCCGCGCTCCGCGCCCGGTCCACGCCGGCGACTGGTTCGACCGTTGCCATGACGGGCATTATCGCACACGCGTCAATCCTCATCCCCGCAGCTTGTCATGTTCCATATCGTTTTGGTCGAGCCCCAGATCCCGCCCAACACCGGGAACATCATTCGGCTGTGTGCGAACTGCGGCGCCGCCCTGCATCTCGTCCGTCCGCTCGGGTTCGAGCTCACGCGTCGCGCCGTGCGCCGGGCGGGCCTGGACTATGCGGAGCTCGCCGACTCTGCGCGTACACCCGGACTTCGCGACCTGCCTTGAGGCCCTCGGCTCGGCGCGCCTGTTCAGCGTCGAGACCGGTGGCAGCCGGCCCTACAGCGCCGCCGCCTTTGCCACGGGCGACGCCCTCATCTTTGGCTCGGAGACCGCGGGCCTGCCGGCCGCCGTGCTCGCACAGATACCCCCGCCGCAGCAGCTCGCGATTCCCATGCGTGCCGGTAACCGCAGTCTCAACCTCTCCAACGCCGTGGCGCTGGTGGTGTACGAGGCCTGGCGCCAGACGGACTTTGCCGAGTGACACCGGCGCGCGTATCGCGCGTGTCGTCGGGCAGCGATGTGGTTGGCGCCGGGCAGGCATCCTCGCCGAGTACTGAAAATGCGCAGCTCAGCTGCGCCGGCTGAATCGGGCGCTGCAGCTCTTCGCTCTGCGCTTCCCTCACGGTCCAGGGGACTGCGCACCCCATGCGCGCCCTTCTGCATGACGTGCGTGTAGATCATGGTCGTCTTCAGGTCCGCGTGCCCGAGAAGCTCCTGCAGCGTGCGGACGTCGTAGCCGTCCTCGAGCAGATGGGTTGCAAAGCAGTGACGCAGGGTATGGCAGCTTGCCGGTTGGGTAATGCCTGCCGCCCGCACCGCCCACTGCACAGCGCGCTGCAGGGTCTTCTCATGCAGATGATGCCTGGCCGGTTGCCCGGTGCAGGCATCGGTGACCAGGGTGGCGGAGGGGAACAGGTATTGCCAGCCCCACTGGGTGCCAGCGTGCGGGTATTTGCGCACCAGGGCAAATGGCAGCGTAACGCCCGGGCGCTGCAGCCGCCGCTCCTCTTCGAACCATGCGTGCAGCTGCGTCAGGTGAGCGCGCAGCGGTCCCTCAAGGCTCGCAGGCAGCATCGTCACTCGGTCCTTTCCCCCCTTGGTCTCCCGTACGATGAGTTCGCCCCGCTCCAGCTGCAGATCCTTCACGCGCAGCCGCAGCCCCTCCGTCAGGCGCAGGCCGCTGCCGTACAGCAGGCTGGCCAACAGCCACGACGTGCCCTGCAGCTGCGCGAGCACGGACCGCACCTCGCTGCGACTCAGTACCACCGGCAGGTGCTTCGTATGCGACGCGCGCGTGACGCCGCTGAGCCATGGAAGCTCAATCTCCAGAACACTGCGGTACAGAAAGAGGATCGCCTGCAGCGCCTGGTTCTGCGTCGGCGCGCTCACCTTGCGGTGCACGGCAAGATGGGTCAAGAATTGCTCGACCTCCGCGGCTCCCAGCTCACGCGGATGCCTGCGACCATGAAACGCCACGTAACGCCGCAGCCAGTGCAGATAGGCCTGCTCAGTCCTCACAGCCAGATGGCGCGTACGCATCTTTGCACGCGCCACCGCGAACAAGCCGGGCTTTTTGTCCATGTGGGCCGCTCCGCTCTACCGGTCGCCGCACCGATCGGGTGGCATAATGGAATCAGCTTCTTGGACACAGGTCGAGCGTCTTATACGACGTATTTGGGGCATTTAATCACCCCACTTCGGTCGTCGAAATATAGTTAGCTGCAGTGGAGACGATCACTTTGTATCGTCCAGTCGGACCCGCAGAATTGGAGCTCATCAGGCTCTCCGGTTTTCGCAGCTTTCCGCCCCGACTTCCTGAACAGCCAATCTTCTATCCTGTGACGAATCAAGAATACGCAACTCAGATAGCGCGGGATTGGAACGTAAAGGCTGACGGGGCCGGATACGTCACACGTTTTCAGGTTACAGCCACGTATCTGGCCCGCTTCCCCATCCAGACGGTCGGACGCTCTATCCATACGGAATACTGGATTCCCGCGGAAGATCTGGCTGAGTTCAACTTAAACATAGTGGGATTAATTGAGGTGGTCGAACAGTTTCCTTCGACTACCCACGTCGAAGGCAGCTAACCAATGCTTCGAGCGGCCGTGAGAACGGGGCGGGTTGCGCCGCGAGCGCTAGACAATGGTGCGCTCGCGTCGCCTGTTGAAATGCGGCGGACGGCCGCTCAAGCGGATCGTTAGGCGTCGGAGCATCTATGAAGCCTTCGCAAGCATTCGGCGTAGCAGTTCGCGTGATAGGCCTGCTTGGCTGGGTCGCCGCGTTCTTTTACTTGGTGAGCACAGTCGTGGCCGCTCTCGCTCCAAGACCCAACGGTTATCTTTGGTAGCATTATCTCCTTACCGCGGTAGTTGTATTCCTGGCGGGATGGTTTTTGCTCCGATCGGCGGACCGCTTGGTTGCCTTCGCTTACCCCGCTAAGAGTTCTGATGCTTCCAGTGCTCCTGACGCCTAACAATCGTTGGAGGGATCCGTGACCGGTGGGTGGATATACGCCGCGGGCGCCCGGAGGGATTGTGCGCCCGCGGCGCTTATGTGGGGCGTCTGTGCGGCCCCTCAACTTCACCGTTAGGTTGCACCGAAACCGGAGCGCCACATGACATTACGTTTCACGGCTCTATCGATGCTCCTAACCCTGTTTCTTGGGTGCGCCAGCACACCTCAACAACCGCTTCGGGTCGATGGGTCCACGCCTGAGGCGTTCCGCTCGTCCTATTCGAGGCTCAATGCGAGTCTCGGCCTCCCAGCAGGCCCAATTGAATACTGCAATTTTGCTGCTTGGCGCCACTAAGCTTCACGACCCGGCGTACCAGGGGCAGTCCAGCTTCGGTCCGGAGACCCTACGTACCGAGTTCGACGGAAAGACCTTCGACCAGATTCTTGCGGCGGCGAAGGCCACCGGGACGACATTTCAAGGTCAATCCCCACTAGACAATGTGCAACCTAACAATGCTTCGAGCGGCCGCGATGATTGAGACTTCCAGCGCCGCGAGCACAGTGAGACAGTATGTGCTCGCGTCGCTTTGGACACTGCGGCTGGCGGCCGCTCAAGCTCACCGTTAGGCAGCACTTCATGGACGGTGACGTTGACTACTCGAAGTACTCCCGTGAGCAACTCACTGAGGTCCTAGCGCACATAGATGCTCGGCGCTACCCGCGAAACTTCGAGAATGCGCAGCGGGAGCTTGAGTCGAAACCGCCTGAGCTACCGCCGCCGGAAGCGCCCTATCGGATTCCATTTCGAGCCTTCGCCGTCTGGCCCGTTGCGTGGATAGCAGCGCTGTTTGGGCCAATCGCAATAGTGACCTCTACCGGAGACGCTTCATTAATCTGGGTTGCCTCGATCGGCTACGTCGCTTGGAGCTCGTACCGAGGGTTCCAGTACCGAGAAAATGGAGACACTGTGGGGTTTGTATTGGCGGCGGGAGTGCCTTTAGTTCTACTCGCCGCATCAGGCGCAGTGTGTATCGGCCTAAGACTCGCGAGATAATGTGCTGCCTAACCAACGCTTGGAGCGGCCGTGAGATCTGAATGAGGCGCGCTACGCGCGCTGGGACGATTGTGCGCGCATAGCGCGCGATCCGAAGCGGCGGACGGCCGCTCAAGCTCGACGTTATGAGGCACGAGAGCGTGCAGTGCCGTGATTAAACAAATAGGCCCCACTACGATTCGCGAGAAGCATCGGGCCTCTTGTCACTGCGGGGCTGTGGTCCTGGAACTTGACTTAGCAGATGGCATCGTCGATCTGCATAGATGTGATTGCTCGATGTGCCGAAGGAAAGGGGCAATTATGGCGGCGTTGCCTCTGTCCGGGTTGCGGATTGTTAAAGGCCACGAGGCTCTCAGGCTATATCAATTCAACACAATGACCGCGAAGCACTATTTCTGCTCGAACTGCGGAATCTATACGCATCATCAGCGCCGCTCTAAACCCAACCAGTACTGCTACAACGTTGGATGCCTCGACGATGTGAATCCTTTGGATATTCCCGATGTACCGAAAAGCGATGGAATCAACCACCCATCAGACCGTCGTGCCTCATAACCAACGCTTGGAGCAGCCGTGAGAGCCCTAAGTGCGCGTAATGCGCGCTGGGACTATTGTGCGCCCATTGCGCGCGATACTGAGTGGCGGACGGCCGCTCAAGCTCGACGTTAGAGTCCATCAAACGGAACTCTTATGCCCTCCGCTTACGCAGCGATAGCCCAATGGTTGCGGCGCCTGTGTCGCAGCAGACTGGTTCTCGCCTCTCTGATCGTAGCTATAGCGCTGCTCTTTGTTACTAATCCCGAAATGCGTCTTCTCTTACTTTGGCTCGACTCCATTGGCTTCGATCTTGTGCTTCTGATCTTGGCCTTTGAACTCCGCTACTTCTTCAGCGCGGTGCGCCCCCTGTTCGTTGCCATACGGCCGTTTCGGACTCTGTCTCTCATTTTCCCGAAGATCTCGCCGAGCCTCGCCCTCATTGATACAGGTCCCGGGGTTGCCCTTTGCGCTCTGTTCCTGCCATTGGCTGCCTCAGCGGCGTTCGTCTGGAATGTTATGAAAGTGGGCGCCGGCCGCGGTGGTGGTCTTTGATGGACTCTAACCCTCGCTTGGAGCGGCCGTGATGTATGAGACTGAATGCGCCGCGAGCACGGAGCAATATTGTGTGCTCGCGTCGCTTATTGAACTGCGGTGGTCGGCCGCTCAAGCTCACCGTTAGACGTGCCATGACCAGCTGGACTCAGACCGCTGTGCAGTACGAGATTCACACTGGCCGCGAACTCGAGTTCATGCTCACTCGTGGTAAGCCTCTAGCTCACTTTAGTGAGGCTTACCCGCCCGATCCGGTCGAAGAGATCATTCCCCGTCGTGCCTTTGCCCCGTACGTCGCGAATGGGACTTTCGAGATTTGTGGGTTCGTTCGGCTTCTAAATGGTCCTCCGCCTCAGCGCGCTCCGCACGTCCGCGGGGCGCTTCATGTCTTTTATGCACCTCCACACGAAACATGGAGGATAGACGCCTTCATCGCACTAATGGATGCCGCAGACAGTCAGGGCTGGAGCGAGGAGTTTGAGCGCCGCGAAGGCTCACTGCTCGGCTACTCCAAAGAGGAGAATGATGCTCACATTGAGCATCAGTTACGGTCACCGCATGCTTCCCATTTCCCCTGGCTGAGACGTCTCATCGCGGAGAGAGAAGGTACTGGTGGCACGTCTAACAATGCTTGGAGCGGCCGTGACGCGTGAGACTTTGTGCTCCGCGAGCACAGAGAACCAGTATGTGCTCGCGTCGCAATCGCAAATGAAGCGGCCGGCCGCTCAAGCTCACCGTTAGCAGTCAGGAATGCCGTGTACCGTCGTTTTACTGCCCGGCCTTGACGGTACGGGTGAGCAGTTCGCACCGCTCGTAGACGCGTTGGGGAAGGACGTCTCGACCGTGGTAGTCCGCTACCCGGACGAGCCTCTCGACTACGACGCGCATCAGCGGATTGCCGCCTCCGCCTTACCGCGGGACGGAAAGTACGTCGTTCTGGGTGAGTCATTCTCTGGTCCCATTGCCATATCACTTGCGGCGCAATCTCCGCGCGGCCTTCTTGGCTGCATCCTCTGCGCGTCCTTCGTCCGCACGCCACGTCGAATGCTTCGGCTCGCTCTTCCATTTCTGGGCCTGGTGCCGCCTCAGAGCGTTCCGTCCGCATTATCTGACTTTCTAGTGATGGGACGTTTCGGGACGCCCGCACTCCGCCAAATGCAACTGGACGCACGGAGGAGTGTTTCACCCGACGCCATTGTGGCGCGCCTTAAGGGAATCGCCCGAGTGGACGTCAGCGACAAGTTGCGAGCCGCCGACCTGCCGACTCTTTACATGCGCGCCACTGAAGATCGGCTGGTTCCGCGCACTGCGGGTGACGACTTTCTACGCCTCGCACGAGCGGGACGCCTAGTCGACCTTGAAGGGCCGCACTTCTTGTTGCAGGCTAGGCCGAAGGCCGCAGCTGCTGAAGTTCGAAGGTTCGCTGAGCAACTTGGATGACTGCTAACAAAACACTCCAGGCGACGTCCCGGCATACGCTGCGCGTGCCGGGATACCCTCGCTCGCGGAACTCGCTCGGCGCGCCTGAGTGTGATCGTTATGCGGCGATCTAGCACTCGGCTCATGTCCCGCGCGTGACATGAGCCTCACACGCCCATTTGGGGTCGCCCTTGTTGCTGCGCTTTTTGCCTTGGGGTCCCTTGCCGCCTTGGTCTCGGGCGTCTCACTGCTCATGCCTGGCGGTCCTCTGGAGCCGATATGGCTGCTGAACCCCCGCGCGCATTCCGGCTTCGTCGCGCTACACTCTTGGGCACCCATTCTCCTCGCCCTGCTAACGCTCTTGTGCGGTGCGGCCGCCATTGGCCTTATCTCTGGCAAGAGGTGGGGTTATCGTCTGGGGATCGCGCTGCTGCTCATCAACTTCACCGGTGACTTGCTAAACGGCGCTCTTCACATCGAACCTCGAGCCCTATTTGGGCTTCCCGTAGTGGCGTTACTTCTCTGGTATCTTTCATCCCAACACGTGAGGGCCTATTTCGCGCGCGCTGTAACGCCGCATAACCCACGCTTGGAGCGGCCGTGATATCTGACGTGGATGCGACGCGAGCGTGGGACAATTGTGCGCTCGCGTCGCCTATTGAAGGGCGGCGGGCGGCCGCTCAAGCTCACCGTTAGAGCGCGTGGCCAGTACTCATGTGCTTTGATCGCAACCCACGGCTTGGGTCGGGAAATTTCGAGGCTCCGGCGGTCTTAAAATGAAGCCTGATGCACTTCGGCGCGCAATCTCATCTCTGCCGGGGCACATTGTCGTCTTTGAGGCAGCATTCTCTTTGCCCCTATTTGCTCTCTTTCTTCTCCAGACATACCGGGAGGGGACTCTCACGCTCAGTTGGGCACTCTACCTGCTATTGCTGTGGAGCATCTTGGGCGCCGTTGGCGGCGCTTTCTTTTGGTACGTCGTCTCACAGCCTCTGATTAGGCGCCGTGGGGGATGAACCACGATCACAGCAATAGTCAGACCACGCGCTCTAACCAACGCTTGGAGCGGCCGTGAGAGCTAAGGAGGCGCGCTGTGCGCGCCAAGAACATTGTGCGCGCACAGCGCGCGATCCGAGTCGGCGGTCGGCCGCTCAAGCTCACCGTTAGGCGGAATTTAAGACCATGCGGACCGCTTTGCGCATTTTCGCTACGTTAATTAGCGCGGTTGCAGCGATGTACCTCACCGTTTTCCTAATCGGCGCACTACTGTTCCCTCATTCTCCTGCCTGGATTCCGCCAGTAGTCTCACTTCTCATTTCGGTACTGGTCGCACGCTTCGTTTGGATGAACTTTGACTCGCCGCACCCCGGTCTCGGCCGTTCGATTGGACTCGGCGCACTGATCACGGGCGGTATTGCATTCGCCGCCGGCTTTTTCGGCCCGATCATCGTCACGCCGAACGCGAATCAGGGGCCTTTGCTCGGCATCTTCATCACAGGACCATTGGGCCTCTTGCTTGGTGCCATCGGCGGAGGGGTCTATTGGTTTATTCGCAAGAGGCGAAGTGGCATTCCGCCTAACCAACGCTAGGAGCGGCCGTGAGACTCAACGAAGCGCGCTACGCGCCCCGCGATTATTGTGCGCGCATAACGCGCAATCTAAAGCGGCGGACGGCCGCTCAAGCTAACCGTTAGAGGTCCTTTCGTGACACCTCAGCAGATCGTTGCCGTCACTCTTCGGTTGTTTGCTCTCTGGCTCGGAATTGAGGCGCTCAAAACCGTGCCGGCGTTCTTCACCGTGCGTGGTTTCGACGCGCCTAGCTATGTGTGGATGAGCTTAATGCTCGCCCTTACTCTCATCGCGATTTTTGCCCTGTGGTTTTTCCCGACCCTAATCGCCGGAAAGCTACTTCCACGTTCCAATACGCTACCTCAGCTGGGAACTACGCCAGACGTGTGGTTGGCTTTGGGTTGCACTCTCCTAGGCCTCTGGGTTCTAGTAACCACGCTGCCACATCTGGTCTTCGATCTCATCGCTTTAAAATCCGCCGGTGCACAGTACGAGGATCGATCTCAACTCCGAGACTGGGCTCTGTACTACGCTGTTGAGGTCGCCATCTCAGTCTGGCTACTTTTGGGCGCCAAGGGAGTCAGGAAGCTCTTTCATTGGGCACAGAATGCGGGAATCACGAAGGACCTCTAACCCACGCTTGGAGCGGCCGTGATGTTAAGTGTGAGGCGCGCCATGAGCGCGCTGCGCTATCTTGCGCTCATGTCGCGTAGCCAACCCATGCGCCCGGCCGCTCAAGCTAACCGTTAGAGTGCCGTATCAGCGCCGGGCGATGATTTCGGCCAGCTCGCGATTCGAAGCGCCGAGGGCCAGTAGGGACTTCACCAGAAGATCCAGAGACACGGTGGGATCGCCGGCTTCCATCTTCGCCACTCGCGATTGGCTCGATTTCAGCGACTGCGCCAACTCTACCTGGGTAACCCCACGTGCCTGGCGCCGAGCCTTGAGGCCCACAGCCAGCTTCAGTCGGAGCTCGATGTAGCTCTGCTCTTCCACGGACAACCCCAAGAACTCCTTCGGGCCACCTAGTTTCCAGCCCGCGGCCTCAAGCTTCTTGCGCTTACCTACCCGCACGGTCGTACTCCTTCAGTCGCCTTTGGCACGTCGCGATAACGGCCCCGGGCGTCTGCCTCGTTCTCTTTGCGAAAACCTCAAGTATCACGATCGCGTCCCTATCAATTCGATACACCACGCGCCAGGTGCTTGAAGCATCATTTACCCGCAGCTCATGACACCGCACTCCTATGGATGGCATCGGTCGCGATTGGGGCATCGACAACAATTGACCCCGCTGAAGACGCCGCAGTAGAAAGCCAGCCTCGAGGCGCGCTTCCCTGCTGAGCGGCGGAGTCTTAAGCTCTCCGTGAAGCCATGCCAGCGGCTTGTCCTTCGGGCTCACCGGTGGAGTATATGTCATTACTGACATACGTGCAAGACGGCACTCTAACCCACGCTTGGAGCGGCCGTGAGGCGTGAGAGTTCTGGCGTGCGAGCAGAGCAATATTGTGTGCTCGCGTCGCTTCTTAAACCACAGCGCCCGGCCGCTCAAGCTCACCGTTAGGCGTCGGTGGAGCGCAGCGTGTACCGAGTCGCAGCAGTTCAAATCAACCGCGGTCTGAGCCCGACCGCGAGGTTCATTCTAGGTGCCTTTGCTCTGCTATTCGGGTCGGTGATGTCCTTGGTTGCGCCGCCTGGACCAAGGGCCGTCTACTTCTATGGCTTTGCCGCCTTTTGCCTGCTTATAACCGTCGCATGTGCGACACGCGGGAGAACGCGTCAGTTTGTGGGTAGTGTTATCGGAACTCTTCTATTCGGGGCTACCGCCACGTACCTCGGCTATGAGCTATTTACCGGCGCCCGATTCTTCTCTGGCCGCTCTCAACCATCCATTTGGAACGCCGCGCTCTGCCTGTTTTTGTTTGGCATTCCTAGTGCGGCCTACGCGCTACGGGTTCGTTTTGGCTTCTCCAAACCTCCGATCAGCGATGTGCCGCCACCGCCTAACCAACGCTTGGATCGGCCGTGATGTTAAGTGGCAGGCGCGCCATGAGCGCGCTGCGCTATGTTGCGCCCATGGCGCGCAATCCTAGGCGGCGGCCGGCCGCTCAAGCTGATAGTTAGGTGCCTATGGACCTCCGTCGCCTGACTCTCGTGGCTTCCCTCGCGCTCTTTTCGTCAGTCGCTATCGGTGGCGTATGCGGTGACGGGAAGGCACAGCCTGGTAAAGACGGACACTTCGTGACGCCTTCCGCTCGCCCGACAGCCCCTTATTTCTACTTTCGGCTAGTGTGATGTCCCGTTGATAACTTTACAAAGACGTTCGAGCTTGGCAAGGATCGATTCTGCTGTTGCGGTCCACATGAAGGGCCTCGGGTGTTGGTTGTAGTGATCGACGAACTCGGTGATCTTGCGTTTCAGATCGGTGACCGAGTCGAAGGAGCCGCGGCGGATCGCCTGATGAGTGATCAGTGCAAACCACCGCTCGACCTGATTGAGCCAGGAGCTGTAGGTCGGGGTGAAGTGCAGATGAAAGCGCGGCCGGCGTGCCAGCCAGGCGCGCACCTTGGCATGCTTGTGGGTGCCGTAGTTGTCGCAGATCAAGTGCACATCGAGATGTTCCGGGACGTTGGCCTCGATGTGACGCAGGAAGGAAAGAAACTCCTGGTGCCGATGCCGCTGCTTGCACTGGGTGAGGATGCTGCCGTTGGCCACATCAAGCGCCGCAAACAGTGTCGTCGTGCCGTGGCGGATGTAGTCATGGGTGATGCCTTCGACATACCCCAGGCCCATCGGCAGGACCGGTTGCGTGCGCTCGAGCGCCTGCACCTGGCTCTTCTCATCGACGCACAAAACCAAGGCGTTTTGCGGCGGATTAAGATAGAGCCCGACGACATCGCGCACCTTCTCGATGAAGAGCGGGTCGGTGGAGAGCTTGAAAGTCCGGCTGCGATGCGGCTGCACGCCAAAGAGCGACAGGTATCGATGCACCGTGGTCTTGGACAGCCCGGTCTCGGCCGCCAAGCCTCGGCCCGACCAGTGCGTCTTGCCCTTCGGTCTCGAGCGCAGTGCCGTGTTGATCAACTCGGCCACCTGCTCCTCGCTCGTGCTTCGAGGCCGACCCGGCTTAAGCTCACTATGAAGTCCGCTGATGCCGCGCTCACGATACCGTGTGCGCCACAGCGTCACCGTCGGTCGACTCACCCGGTAGCGACGCGCGACGTGGGTGTTGGACTCGCCATCGGCCATGCGCAATACCATCTGCGCACGCTTCACAAGCCCCGCAGGCAGGCTCTGCGAGCGTGCGATCGACTCCAGTTGCAGACGATCTGCCGCGTTCACCGTCAATGCTTTTGCCGGTCGTCCCATCGAGCGCTCCGCTTGCCAAGGATACTCCTTGGACCGCACTCGATGCGTAAAGTTACATACGGGTCACAACACTAGGTGACTACGTATTCCTAGCGGAGCCGACCGCGGTATTGGGCCAATTGGACAAATGGTCAGTTGGAGCTCTCCCGAACTCCCCGGCGTCTGCATTGCGGTCTCGGATTCTGGCGACCTTGCCATTGCGCGCCAACACAGACCTCTATGGCAACATTCTCGAGGATCCCGACTTCTGGTTCGTAACCCGTGCGCTGGTAATCGACCTAATTGAGGCGCAAAACGGTGCTGTTATCGACGAGGGAGGCACCGTAGTGCCGCGTCTTTACATTGAGCACGACCGCCAGCTGCGGATATCCTCCACGCATATTCGACTTGATAGGCCCGCCTCTACCTCTACGCTCATAAGTCGGTTGGATTGCATTGCCGATTAGGCACCTAACCAACGCTTGGAGCGGCCGTGAGAGCTGAAGTAGCACGCCACGCGCGCGGGGACTATGTTGCGCGCATGGCGCGCAGTCTCATTCGGCGTACGGCCGCTCAAGCTCATCGTTAGGTGACTGTGCCCTTGTCTTACGCGCCTCCGCTCGTAGACCCAACGCACCTCGCGTTGATGACGACGGTTGTCCTCTACGTATGGCCCGCCGTTCTTGTCGGAGTTGTGGCTCTGGTACGCTGGTCACGCCTTAGGCGGAGGCCAGCCTTCTTGGTGCTCGGTTATTTGACCTGTACCGGGATCGAACTCTTCGCGCGTAGCATCGGGTACACGTTTGCTTGGGCTCGTTACATTGGCGCCGTGCAGCAGGACCAAATTCTCGTCGCCTTCGTAAATGCATCACTCACTGTGTCTGCCGTTTCCATAGTCTTGAGCGTACTCCCGGTAATTTGGCTCGCTCGCATATGCGAACAACCAAGACCACAGTCCCCTAACCCCCGCTTGGAGCGGCCGTGATGCGTGAGACTTTGAGCTCCGCGAGCACAGTGGATGAGTATGTGCTCGCGTCGCTGAGTGAAAGCCGGCGTACGGCCGCTCAAGCTCATCGTTAGAGGTCGCATGCGCCTCAGTCATTTTGCCGCGGTCCCCTTACTGCTCGGGACGCCGATTCTGAGTCACGCGTCAGATCGCCCCACCGGTACCAATTGTGAACTCTCCGCGCCACCGTCGATTTCCGGCGAAGATTACAGTCACGGCATTACCGTGCGCATCTATCCCAGAGCGAAGGATATCGGTCCTACTTACCGTGGGTGCCAAGTGGTCTGGGTACAAACGGATAAGGGATGGTCAGAGGTTGCTGTCACTGCTATCGAAAATGGTGACGCCGTGCGAATCTGGTCGCCGGATAACTCCGACCCTCGCCTATATTCATGCAGGTACCAGCACGGCCACGTCGTGAGTGGAAACCGGGACGCCTGTGTCGCGCCAGAAGCACTCATCGCCAAATCGATGGCTCCAGGCTGCGTTTCAAAGCGACTTTCCGCAGTCGCCACAGAGGGCATCAGCGCCCCCACTCCTTCGGGTTGCGAGTATGAGTAAAGCGACCTCTAACCAACGCTTGGAGCGGCCCGCGACACCCGAAAGTGACGCGCCATGAGCGCGCTAAGCTATCTTGCGCTCCTGTCGCGCAGCAGACGCATGTGCCCGGCCGCTCAAGCACATCGTTAGACGGCTATGAAGGACGCCTTCCCTGACGGCTGGCACAAGACACTCGCAGACCTCTCTGCCGAATTGAAGGAAGGACAACGTTCCTGCTTGGGCTCTCCGGAGGTGGACTGGGCTCGTGCTTATGAGCGGTCTCTGCTTAGGTCCTGGGTGCGCTTCCCTCTCGATGGAGACATTTACGAAGCACTGGATGACACCCCGGTATTGTTTATGACGCAATGGCGCGCGCCTTACACGGGCGGTGGTTCCGGCACCGTGCCAAAGGGCACGAAGGTGCGCGTAACTGTGTACGACATCGAGCCTGATCCGATTCAGGTGTACGCCTCTCCGCTCGAAGCCGGCATGATTGAGCGACTTCTGGTCCCGGAGGCGGATCGGAAGAGCGCCACATACAACGGATTTATCCTTTCGATTCCCACCACAGATCTAAACAAGCGCTTTCGTCTTGTCCAAACGGAGGGGAAATGAGCCGTCTAACCAACGCTTGGAGCGGCCCGTGATACCTCGGAGTTACGCGCCATGAGCGCGCTTCGCTATGCTGCGCACATGGCGCGCAGCAGACGGATATGCCCGGCCGCTCAAGCTCATCGTTAGAGGTCCTTTCGTGACACCTCAGCAGATCGTTGCCGTCACTCTTCGGTTGTTTGCTCTCTGGCTCGGAATTGAGGCGCTCAAAACCGTGCCGGCGTTCTTCACCGTGCGTGGTTTCGACGCGCCTAGCTATGTGTGGATGAGCTTAATGCTCGCCCTTACTCTCATCGCGATTTTTGCCCTGTGGTTTTTCCCGACCCTAATCGCCGGAAAGCTACTTCCACGTTCCAATACGCTACCTCAGCTGGGAACTACGCCAGACGTGTGGTTGGCTTTGGGTTGCACTCTCCTAGGCCTCTGGGTTCTAGTAACCACGCTGCCACATCTGGTCTTCGATCTCATCGCTTTAAAATCCGCCGGTGCACAGTACGAGGATCGATCTCAACTCCGAGACTGGGCTCTGTACTACGCTGTTGAGGTCGCCATCTCAGTCTGGCTACTTTTGGGCGCCAAGGGAGTCAGGAAGCTCTTTCATTGGGCACAGAATGCGGGAATCACGAAGGACCTCTAACCCACGCTTGGAGCGGCCGTGATGTTAAGTGTGAGGCGCGCCATGAGCGCGCTGCGCTATCTTGCGCTCATGTCGCGTAGCCAACCCATGCGCCCGGCCGCTCAAGCTAACCGTTAGAGAGAGGCGTGATGCAGTTGCGCATGGTTTCTGACGTATATACACTTCGTACATGCGCTTCACGTGGTATGAACGCAAACGTAGGTCTAACCTCCGCGATCACGGGTTTGACTTCCGGGACGCCCGCCGAGTTTTTGAAGGACCCACGTACACCTTCGAAGACGACCGCTTTGACTATCTTGAACAGCGGTTCGTGACGTTGGGGTTTCTGGACAGTGTCGTGGTATCCATCGTACACACGGAGACACCGCTAGTGATTCGCATCATTTCACTTCGCAAAGCGACTCGTCGTGAAGAAGCAATCCTCCTCCAAAGCCTCAAAGACTGATTGGCTCAGAATCCGCTCCATGAAGGACAAAGACGTCGCTTTGACTCCCGAGCATCCTGAGGCGGACTTACGCCACATCATGCGCGGTGTAGTGCGTCGCGGCCTCCGTCCAATCGCCCCGAAGGCATCAGTTTCACTGCGCGTTGACGCCGATGTCCTCGCCTGGTTCAAAGCTCAGGGGCGTGGGTATCAGACGCGAATGAACGCAGTGTTGCGGGCATTTAAAGACGCCTCTCTCTAACCAACGCTTCGAGCGGCCGTGATGTTAAGTAGAGGCCGCGTCATGGGCGCGCTGCGCTATGTTGCACCCATGCCGCGTTCTGAACTCAAGCGGCCGGCCGCTCAAGCTCATCGTTAGGCCATGAACAAGCGCCAGTGGTTCGATCACATCATTCGGGTAGGCGCGTGCGTCCTCGCGCTTTACCTGCTTTGGGCGCACAAACTCGGGGTTGCCGGCTCCTTACTCGTAGCAGTACTCGGGGTCATGATCGGGCGTTCCATGAATCGGGACGGACGCGTTCCAAACCTGTTCGGAGCAAGCCGTGACTACTCCTTGAAGCCTGCTGGGGTAGCCTTAATAAAGGCAGCCGCTTGCTTCGTTCTGGCCATGGTCTGGGCTGTCTCTATCGCTCTAGCCGTCCGGTATGGACTTCTCCCGGACAACGCGTGGACAGCATACGGTTTGCTTGGCTTTCCGCTCATTGGTCTGCTCTCGTTCTTCGCCCTGTTTCTTGGGAAAGCGCTGTTTTGGGCTCAATTCGGTAGCAAAAGATAGGTCTGTACGGATAATCATGGCCTAACAATCGCTCGAGCGGCCGTGAAGCGTGAGATGGGTTGCGACGCGAGCACAGAGAGAAATTGTGTACTCGCGTCGCGTATTGGACTCCCGCAGTCGGCCGCTCAGCTTTACCGTTAGCTGGCGAAAGTTCGAGGTCCCACATGCGTTACCTACTCGCCCTTGCCTTTCTGATATCCGGCGGTGCCACGGCTGGCCCCATCGCCGATCAGTACTCCGCCGGTTACAACGGAATTAAGTGGGGCCTTCCCTTGGCGGACTTGGTGGGGATGATTCCTCAAGGGGAACATCTCTTCTCGACATCGCCCGGTCACCGCCTCTACGTCGTTGTTAATGACGATCCGATCCTCGGGGTAGCGCGTGCCAGTATGAGGATGCAATACGCTCTGGGAAAGAACGGTGGCGTAGAGTCCATTGCAATGGGAGTGCCCTATGAAAGAAGGGACGAATTGCTCGGCGCATTAATCTCGCAATTTGGTGCCTATGCGGCAAAGTACGAGGTTGGCACCACCTTCCGATATGACTGGAAACCTGACCAAAATGTTCAAATAGCGCTGAGGGTCTCAAAGGACCCACGCTACGGCATCGCGGAACTATGGATTCTCCATCTCACCGGGGCAGTAGTCACGGAGCCGTGTAAGGCATCGCCAGCTAACCAACGCTTGGAGCGGCCGTGATGTTAAGTGGGCAACGCGCCATGGGCGCGCTGCGCTATGTTGCGCCCATGGCGCGAAACAAACTCATGTGCCCGGCCGCTCAAGCTCACCGTTATGCGGCGATCTAGCACTCGGCTCATGTCCCGCGCGTGACATGAGCCTCACACGCCCATTTGGGGTCGCCCTTGTTGCTGCGCTTTTTTCCTTGGGGTCCCTTGCCGCCTTGGTCTCGGGCGTCTCACTGCTCATGCCTGGCGGTCCTCTGGAGCCGATATGGGTGCTGAACCCTCGCGCGCATTCCGGCTTCGTCGCGCTACACTCTTGGGCACCCATTCTCCTCGCCGTGCTAACGCTCTTATGCGGTGCGGCCGCCTTTGGCCTTATCTCTGGCAAGAGGTGGGGCTATCGTCTGGGGATCGCGCTGCTGCTCATCAACTTCACCGGTGACTTGCTAAACGGCGCTCTTCACATCGAACCTCGAGCCCTATTTGGGCTTCCCGTAGTGGCGTTACTTCTCTGGTATCTTTCATCCCAACACGTGAGGGCCTATTTCGCGCGCGCTGTAACGCCGCATAACCCACGCTTGGAGCGGCCGTGATATCTGACGTGGATGCGACGCGAGCGTGGGACAATTGTGCGCTCGCGTCGCCTATTGAAGGGCGGCGGCCGGCAGCTCAAGCTCACCGTTATGCAGCGCGGTATTGACGCTACCTTTCGATGAAAGTCCGTGAAGTCATACGCATCCTCGAGAAGGACGGCTGGACGCACGTCCGCACGAAGGGCAGCCACAGACAATTTCAGCACTCTGTTAAAGCCGGAACCGTCACAGTTGCCGGGAAGCTCGGTGTAGACGTGCCAGCCGGGACGCTGAATAGTATCCTCAAGCAATCTGGGCTGAAGCGGTCTTAGGAGCGGCGGATGGAATACTTAGTGGTAGTTGAAAAGGGAAAGTCCAGCTACGGAGCCTATGTTCCGGATCTTCCGGGTTGTGTGGCTGTTGGGGAGACGCGGCGCGAAGTACTCAAGCTCATTCGCGAAGGTATCGCATTGCATCTCGAAGCAATGCGCAAGTCCGGTGAACCGATTCCACCGCCAACGTCAAGAAGCGAGATCGTCAAGGTACGCGCTGCATAACCAACGCTTGGAGCGGGCCGTGACGTGTGTTTGCTTTTCCGGCGGTTGCGTGCGGCCGCTCAAGCTCGACGTTAGGCTGCGTCCGCGCCTCGCACTTTTTGACCGGCTCTCGACCCTCTGCGACCATGAGCTATGCACTTTCGTATTCTCGGCGACATCTCGGACGTTGAGACTTTTGCGAGTGGCTCCGGGATCCGCGAGCTCGCACGGTTAAGGAAGCTCTACGGCCGTGGCCGGTGGCGAAAGCGCAAGGGCACGGCAGAAATCGAACTACCTAGCGGTGTGATTGCCTTGGCGGAGTTACACTGGTACGAGGCGACGGGAATCGGGCGCCGCGAGTTCAAGATTAAGCGCCTCCTGTGAGGTCACACACATTATGGCCAAAGCATCAAAACGCCTTGTAATTTGCGTGGACAATTCGGGATACGAAGTCTCTCTTGAGCGCAGGAAGATTTATGTGTCTATCCCTGACGCAAAGGCCGAAAAGCTCGGTCAGATGCGCGTTATTGACGAGTCAGGCGAAGACTACCTCTATCCAAAGAAGGCCTTTGTCAGAGTTGCGTTGCCGCAGCCAATTCGTCGAGCGGTCTTGCACGCAGCCTAACCAAGTGCTCCAGGCGACGCCCGGCACCCGCTGCGCGGGGTCCCCTCGCTCGCGAAGGCTCCCTCGGCGCGCCTGAGCGCGAACGTTAGGAGACTGGTAAGGCTCGCAGATGCCCCTTGACGCCCTCACGATCCAAGTTATATCTGCCGTCGCGTACTTTGTGCTCGCCGCTGGGGGCGTCGTCCTCTGGATTCGACGTAGATCGCCCGCTTCCGCCTTAGTGGGCATTGGATTGATTTTGATGCTCCTTCGCGAGATCGCGTTGCTTTCCGACTACCTTCGTTTCAGAGCGCTCATTCGAGGAACCACCGGCGCCGGCGATGCCTTCTTCCCAATCCACCATCACGCAGTACTACAAGGCCTTTCATTGCTTGGGCTATGCGCCGCCGCGGCAGGCCTAATGTGGTACGCGCTAAGCGTAAACGCGCGGTCTCCTAACCCACGCTTGGAGCGGCCCTTAAGTTGAGTGTGCAGCGCGACATGAGCGCGCTGCGCTATCTTGCGCTCATGTCGCTGATCCATCCGGAGCGGGCGGCCGCTCAAGCTCACCGTTAGAGTGCCGTATCAGCGCCGGGCGATGATTTCGGCCAGCTCGCGATTCGAAGCGCCGAGGGCCAGTAGGGACTTCACCAGAAGATCCAGAGACACGGTGGGATCGCCGGCTTCCATCTTCGCCACTCGCGATTGGCTCGATTTCAGCGACTGCGCCAACTCTACCTGGGTAACCCCACGTGCCTGGCGCCGAGCCTTGAGGCCCACAGCCAGCTTCAGTCGGAGCTCGATGTAGCTCTGCTCTTCCACGGACAACCCCAAGAACTCCTTCGGGCCACCTAGTTTCCAGCCCGCGGCCTCAAGCTTCTTGCGCTTACCTACCCGCACGGTCGTACTCCTTCAGTCGCCTTTGGCACGTCGCGATAACGGCCCCGGGCGTCTGCCTCGTTCTCTTTGCGAAAACCTCAAGTATCACGATCGCGTCCCTATCAATTCGATACACCACGCGCCAGGTGCTTGAAGCATCATTTACCCGCAGCTCATGACACCGCACTCCTATGGATGGCATCGGTCGCGATTGGGGCATCGACAACAATTGACCCCGCTGAAGACGCCGCAGTAGAAAGCCAGCCTCGAGGCGCGCTTCCCTGCTGAGCGGCGGAGTCTTAAGCTCTCCGTGAAGCCATGCCAGCGGCTTGTCCTTCGGGCTCACCGGTGGAGTATATGTCATTACTGACATACGTGCAAGACGGCACTCTAACCCACGCTTGGAGCGGCCGTG
Source organism: uncultured Pseudomonadota bacterium (assembly GCA_963743625.1). Classification (GTDB taxonomy): domain Bacteria; phylum Pseudomonadota; class Gammaproteobacteria; order Steroidobacterales; family Steroidobacteraceae; genus 13-2-20CM-66-19. The sequence continues at coordinate 210,268 of CAVUQM010000008.1, forward strand.
AGGCGTGAGAGTTCTGGCGTGCGAGCAGAGCAATATTGTGTGCTCGCGTCGCTTCTTAAACCACAGCGCCCGGCCGCTCAAGCTCACCGTTAGAGGTCGCGAAGCAACGCCCATACTTACGTATGGCATTTTCTACATACATTTGATATAGTAGTACCCATGTCGAGCTTCGACTGGGACCCCATCAAGGATGCGGAGAACCGCTCGAAGCACCGCGTCTCTTTTGAGTGAAGCGCAGCTGGCCTTTTTGGATCCGAATCGTGTCATTGCTCGTGATCTCTCGCACAGCCGCTCCGAGGAGCGTTTCTACTGTTTCGGCCGAGTCGGTCCGCGCATTCTGACGGTCAGGTTCACATACCGCGGAGACGTCATCCGCATCTTCGGCGCCGGCTATTGGCGCAGAGGCAGGAAGCTCTATGAAACGCACTCCCAGATACACCGATGAGAAGCTAGGTCGCGTAGAGGTAGTTGAGGACTTCTTGCCGCCTCCGGAACAGCTCGTTTTTAAAGAGACGGGGGTGAAGGTCACCATCTCCCTCAGCAAGCGCAGCGTCGACTTCTTTAAGGCGCACGCCGCACGATCGCGCGTTCCATACCAGAAAATGATTCGCAATCTTTTGGATAACTACGCGGATAAATACGCGGAGCGACCTCTAACAAAGCGTTCGAGCGGCCCGTGATGCCGGGCCGGCTACGCGCCGCGGGCGCCTGGAGACAGTGTGCGCCCGCGTCGCTGGGCAGGTGCCTAAGCCCGGCCGCTCAGCTTCGCCGTTAGGCTGCACAACCCACGCTGCGCCGTCTGCTCGGTCTGTTGGTTGCGATGCACCTGAGCCATTGAATGAATCGCTCTGAGCTTCACGGAGGCATTATGAAATTCAACGTTATCGCGCTTGCATCGACGGTCGGGGTGCTTTCGGGGCGGGGCAGTCCTTGTCGTTGCCGTGACGAATCTGATTTGTCCGAGCTATGGTCGAGCTTTCCTCGAACTGGCCGCATCCATCTACCCTGGGTACCGTCCGGGGTCTGGTATGGGCTCTGTTATCACGGGTACGCTCTATGGACTCGTGGATGGGGCAGGTGGCGGCGCTTTATTCGCATGGTTCTACAACTTGGTGGCACAGCGGCGGTCCGGTGCAGCCTAACCAACGCTTGGAGCGGCCGTGAGAATCAATGAAGCGCTCTGAAGCGGCAGACGGCCGCTCAAGCTGATCGTTAGCTCTCGCGTGGAAAACTCCAGCGTTCTAGCCCGGCGTTGCCCTGAGTGCGGAAAAGTAGCGGTTCAGAGGCTGCGAAACGGCTTCAAATTCCGAGGGCCGACGCACCACTGCAACAGCTGTGAGACTGATCTACGGGCCTCCATCACCGTAGGAGCGTTATGGTGTATACCAATTGGCGTGGCTAGCGTGTCAGCTGCGGTCTTGATCAGCCGATGGTTAAATCGCGCCGAACTCCCAGGGGTAGTCCGCGCAGCAGTGATGGGAGCCATGGGGGCGCTCGCGGTGAGCCTGCCACTGGGTGCACTTGCGAGGGGCTTTAGCCTCCGCAAATGTAAGCCGTGAGCGCGAGGTCTAACAATCGTTGGAGGGTGCTGTGAGACTCGGTAGTGTCGCCGCGCGGGCGCGGGAGGACACTATGCGCCCGGCGGCGTTCATTGGGCGCTTCTGTGCGGCCCCTCAACTTCAGTGTTAGAGGGCAAACTGTTGCCGCAACTGATCTACGAAACCACTGACACCGAATTCGCTAACCGCGCGATTGCAGGTCTAAAAGACGCCGGGATCTCCTGCTACGGCACTGGCCGGGGCTACTCCAGCAATGGCGCCTACCCGGGTAAGGGACACACGGAGGACCAGGTGTCCCTCTACATTGAGAACGAATCGGACTACACCGCGGCGAATGACATTCTTATTAGGCTAGGCGCCGAGGCAGAGGTACCGCCACGTCTTCCCTCACCGAAGGTACTGTTTGCCCTCGTCCTCATTATTGTCGCGGTTGCTTCTTGGGTCGCGTTCCAGTCATAAGGAGCGGAGTTGCCCTCTAACCATTGGAGCGGCCGCGATGTTAAGTGTGCGGGGCGCGATGAGCGCGCTGCGCTATCTTGCGCTCATGTCGCGTTATGGACTCAAGCGGCCGGCCGCTCAAGCTGATCGTTAGGCAACCCGATGCTACCGCGAGCCTTTCGCCAAGCTCCTCGGCCAAGCCGTGTCTCATTGGTCTCGTTGGTTTTTGGGCTGCTGCTTACGCTCAGTGGCGGTGGTTGCGAAACGAACTATCCGCCCCCTCCGTTTCTTCTCGACCACTACCCTGACCAAGCCAAGCGACAAGGACTGACAGGTCGCGTTGGCCTGGAATATACAGTCGATAATAAAGGGCGACGGCAGGATATCGTTGTACTTGAATCGGGCGGACGACTCTTCGATAAGGCGGCCGAGGCGGTGGTGTCAGACGCGCACGTTAGGATTCCGCCGGATCCAGCGACGAGCGAGTCGGGGAAGCGATATAGGGTAGGGGTCATATTTGAACTGAGAGGTCGAGCCAAAGTGGCTGCCTTTGAGGATGGCAGAGAGACCGTCGTCCTCATTGCAAACCCGGGTGGATGACGGTTTCCCTAACAATCGCTGGAACGGTCCGTGATACGGATGTGGTGGCGCGCCGCGTGCCCGCTGAGCTATTTTGCAGTCGCGCCGCGCTGGAAGCCCCTGTGCGCGGACGCTCAGCTTCACCGTTAGGAGTCCGTCGAAGTCGACGCACGAATGCTCAACACCCTCCACCTCCTCGTTTGGGTACTACGTCTTTGGCCGCCTGTATTGGCGCTGGCGGTCTTAGCGTTTCAGATGGCATCACGCACGGCACCGCGTCGCGCTAGCCGTATTAGGCATGGCTTTGGGTTATGGGGTGCAAGACATCTTTGGGCAAATCTTGGTTCAGCTGCCGGTTTATATGCCGTCCGGAACCGACGACTTGAATCAAGCTCTGCTCCGCACGTTCTTGATAAACGGGTGGCGAAACGTCGTTCTCTCCATGATCTGCAGCGTTCCGTTGGTTCTTTGGTTACATCGGATCTCGGGCGATTCCTCTCAAAGGCAATGACTCCTAACCGTGGCTTGGAGCGGCCATGATGTCGCGTTCTGAACTCACCCAGCCGGCCGCTCAAGCTCACCGTTATGCGCGCTAGATTGGCGGGCTTCGTCTTTTTATTGCTTGTCGCGTGTGCGTCGCATAAACCGGAATCAACGCTCAACTCTTGCCTGCACAGCTACGGTGAAGAACTGCCGCCACTTGCGCAGTGGGCAGCGGTTTCGAATTCTTCTCCGCAAATTCGTCGGGTTCGCGCCAACCACCCTATCGACGATTCCCATTCTCAATGGTTCGAGACTTCCACGGGATATTTCCTCCTTTGCCGCGACCCGCAGCATTTCAAACTAGGTGAGATGGTCTCGATGGCCTACATTCCTGACGGCGCCGATTGGAAGACCGAAGGAATCGAAATCACGAACCGCTGAACATGGTTGCGCGCATAACCCACGCTTGGAGCGGCCGTGATATCTGACGTGGATGCGACGCGAGCGTGGGACAATTGTGCGCTCGCGTCGCCTATTGAAGGGCGGCCGCCGGCCGCTCAGTTTCACCGTTAGGCCGCTTATGTCACTTCTTAACATACTATATTTAGTCTAGGCATTATATGGTATGTGGCGCGTTGAAGAGCACCGCCGTATCGGGAAGCAGCTAGCTTCGGCGCCATTAGAAATTCAGAAACGGCACGAGAAGTGGCAAGACATCGCCGCAATTTCGGGTCCTCCTGGACTGTGCGCCATTCGAGGCTTTCGCGACGAGGCTTTGTCCGGGACATGGAGCGGGTATCGCTCCTGCCGGCTGAACATCCAGTACCGTGTAAATTATCGGGTGATCGCCGCCCGGCAACTTTTTCAGGTGGTTGAGATCAGTCCACACGATTATAGGAAGCGCTGATATGAGCCAGTTTCGTCCCGCTAAGCGTCGCGTTGAAGTATCTGTGGGTGAGTCCGTCCGCATACTTCGCGAGTTGCAGGAACTGAGCCAGAATCAACTGAGCGAGCTGACGGACATCCCCCAGACGACTATCTCTGCTATTGAAAATGATCGGGTTCGCTTAGGCGTAGAGAGGGCCAAAGTCCTAGCCAGAGCGCTTAAGTGTCATCCGGCGGTTCTCGTATTCCCAGGATGGGACGTGGAACAGCAATCAGCGGCCTAACCATGCGCTCCAGCGGCCAACGCTTGTCGTCACACCGCTTGCAGTGCCGGCAAGCGGCGCGCGGACTGCGCGTCGCCGCTGAGCGCGAACGTTAGACCGCACTGTAGGGGAGCGCCCATGCGTAATCGAATCTTTGGAGCGATGGGCCTTCTCTGGGGAGGCGCGGTGCTGGTGAAGGCCTTTCGCGGTGCGGGCTCGCAGGGTTCCGGTGCGTACGCCGCTGGCCATACCGCAGGTGTCATTTTCGGTGCCCTGCTATTTATCGTCGGTGGCTACTACCTGCTGACCGGCGGTGGTGCGAAGAACTCCTAGAGGTGCCAGCTAGCATGTGCGGTCTAACCAGGCTTGGAGCGGCCGTGAGACTTAGGAGTTACACGCGATGAGCGCGCTGCGCGGTGTTGCGCTCATGTCGCGTCCTGAATCCATGCGGCCGGCCACTGAAGCTCACCGTTAGGCGCCCGGATATGCTGCAGTCGCCAGTTCTCGAATCCGCACTTACCTGCCCGAACTGCGGCGCCACAACTACCGAACTCATGCCGACGGACGCATGTGTCTACTTTCACGAATGCCTCAGCTGCCACGCACTCCTTCGTCCAAAGGCCGGCGACTGCTGCGTATTTTGCTCCTATGGGTCCGTAAAGTGCCCGCCGATTCAACAGACCGGCATCTGCTGCGGCGCCGCAGCGGCACCTTCCCGTGAGTAACATGCGACTATGCGCAAGCTCACAGTTGGGCGCCTAATCCACGCTTGGAGCGGCAGTTACGCTTGTGGGTTTCGCGACGTGAGCGCGCTGCGTTATTTGCGCTCATGTCGCGTAGTAAACGTCCGCGGCTGGCCGCTCAAGCTCATCGTTAGGCGAGCATGAGACGCCTGGGCGCTCCCTCGGAAATTATCATCACGGCCATCGTTGGCTGCGCAGGGTTTGTGGCGGTCCTACCTTGGGGGGACCCGTGCTCACTTACGACGCCCCCCGGTGTGGCCGGATGCGAAGTCCTGTTCTCGCCGCTGCAGCAAAACATACGCAACGCTGGCTTCGGCGGCGTCTGTCTGATGATCGGCTTCGTAGCGGGACTCTTCACTCGCTCGCATCGGCTACTTGCCGGTGCCTTAAGCACTCTTTTGGCCCTCCTCCTCGCACACTTTGCCGTGCACTGGGTTTACGGTATTGGTTGGACGCAACACCCGTTGCCGTGGACCCCGTCACGAGTTCTCGGCACCGGCGAATACTTGGGAGCTTCCGCTGCGGTGGGATTGGTTGGAGCGCTACTTTCCACGTATGTTCGCCTAACCCACGCTTGGAGCGGCCGTGACCACTGATAGATTGCGCCACGAGCGCGGGATTATTATGCGCTTGCGGCGCTTATCGAACGACCGCGGCCGGCCCTGAAGCTCGACGTTAGAACAAGGATCTTTAGTTACGCGGCCGTATCGCACCTGGAGGGCGCCATGATTAATCGAAGTCAGGAAAACTCCGACCGCCCGAACTGGCAGGAAGAGATCCGCAACCTTGAGCTGGAGCACTGCCACGCATTCGTTGCTCGGGATTTCGACGCCCTGGAACGAATGTGGTCAGATGATCTCGTTGTCAACTCTCCGATTAACCGAGTTCACGACAAGAGGCGCGTACTCGAATTGCTGCGTGCCGGCTTAATCAGTCACGCCTCCCTGGAGTGCCACGCTGAGCTGACGCAGCGCCACGATCGACTCGTGGTAGTCATGGGTAGTGAACAACTGACTAATGTTCCCGGAGAGGCTCTTGTACGTCGTCGTTATACGAATATATGGCGCTTGGAAGACGGCGCGTGGCGGCTGGTTGTGCGCCACGCAAATGTCATCGCCGCTCAGGTTGCGCCCTGAGGTAAATCGCGTGCGCCCTAACCACTACTTGGAGCGGCCGTGCCGCGTGACACTTTGGGCGCTGCGAGCGCAGGGCAATATTCTGTGCCCGCGTCGCGAAGCGAGCGACGGCGATCGGCCACTCGAGCTCATCGTTAGGTGTCGACTCGTGCGCATCGAACACGTCGCTCTTTGGACTCACGATCTCGACCGCTGCAAGCGCTTCTATACGTCGTACTTTGGCGCGACGGCCGCTCCGAGCTATCTGAACCCTTCGCAGGGTTTCGAATCCTGCTTTCTTAGCTTCTCCGATGGGGGTCGCCTTGAAGCAATGAAGACAACTTCGATTCCACTATCCGTGTCTCCATCGGGTACCCAGCCCTTTGGATTAACCCACATGGCCATTTCCGTGGGCTCCGAGGACGTTGTCGACGCTCTGGCTGAACGGCTCAAGAACGATGGCGTCACTGTCCTGGAGGGCCCGCGTCGTACCGGTGATGGCTACTATGAGGCAGTCATCCTCGACCCCGACGGCAATCGGATAGAGATATGTGCTGAGCGGTCGACACCTAACCAACACTCGGAGCGGCCGTGATGTCAAGTGTGCAGTGCGATGTGAGCGCGCTGCGCTATCGTGCGCGCAGGTCGCGTAGCAGGGGTGACGTTAGGCAGCACGTGGACGCAATTCCGGACCGTTCTCAGCTCCTTCTGTCGCTTCAGCGCGCATTAACCGGAGCGCTACACTCACAGCTCCGCCAGGCCTCGATTGAGCTAGACCCCAGCTCTCAGCTCGTTCGGGTCAGGTTTGAATATGACGGGGCGCCTGATCCCACCGTTAAAGAAAATTGTTCCTCCGCCGCCACAGAAGTCATTGCAGACTTTCCAGCACCTTGGGACCTGGATGTGCAGCATCGCGTAGTGCGGTACCCGCATCGATTGTCAGGGCTCAAGGACGTTGCGTACCGACGGACGGAGTGATGACGCGCTGCCTGACCGACGCTTGGAGTGCTCGCGGCGCCGCCCGAAGCGCGGCGTGCGATAACTCAAGCTCTTCGTCAGGCGTCACAAACGCACTACGCTACAACTTGGCCGCACTTAGGAGGCACACATGAAGAGAGTCACAGGTATCGGAGGAATCTTCTTTAATGCAAATAACCCGGTTGCACTGCGAGCTTGGTATAAGCAGCACCTGGGCATCGACGTCCAGGAGTGGGGAGGCGCCGCGTTCACCTGGGCCGATGCAGCAGGCAATCCGACCAAGGGTACGACCGCGTGGTCCATCGGCGCGGCCGGTGGTGAGCACTTCGCACCAAGCAAGTCGAGCTTCATGGTCAACTATCGCGTCGAAGATTTGGCCGCGCTACTTCAGTCGCTTCGGGAGGAGGGATGCACCGTCCTGGAAAAGACGGACGACTCCGAGTACGGAAAGTTCGGTTGGGTCATGGATCCGGAGGGCAACAAGGTTGAGCTTTGGCAGCCGCCCCCGGGGCAGTAATCTGCGTGCCCGAAAACCCAATGCCGACGCCTAACCGGTCGTTCGAGCCAACTGTTCTCGGCAGGCCTCGGTGCGCGGCTCAACCTCAACGTTAGACGCATGTCTTTTCTCGCTACACTCGGCCTCTTCGTGACAACTGCTGTGGCGGAGATTCTCGGCTGCTATCTGCCGTATCTGCGGCTAAAAAGACAGGGCTCCCCCCTGGTTGCTGATACCAGCGGCAGTGAGCCTGGCAGTCTTTGCCTGGTTGCTCACGCTGCATCCCACAGCAGCAGGACGCGTGTACGCGGCGTACGGGGGCGTTTACGTCATGGTGGCTGTATTTTGGCTTTGGGTCGTTGATGGGGTGCGGCCGACCACATGGGACGTATTCGGAGCGTTCGTGTGCGTGCTCGGGATGGCGATCATCATGTTTTCGCCGCGCCCCTTATGAGTCATGCGTGCAACCCACGCGTGGGGCGGCCGTGAGAGTTGCTCAGACTGCGTCGCGGGCGCGAGAGTACTGTGCGGTCGCGTCGCTCATTGCGTTGCGGCGTGCGGCCATTCAGGCTCGACGTTAGGCCCTAGGAGGAACCGGTGAAGCGCACATGGACGATCATCGGGGTAGCCGATGTGCCTGGCAGCTTCAAATGGTATCAGTCGCTGTTCGGTCAGCCGAAAACGCCTCCGCCTCATCCCGACTTTGGGAGTATCTGCGACTCGGATGGAACGGTCCTGCTCTGCCTTCACGAGTGGGGCGCCCATGAGCATCCGTCGTTGCGGAGTCCCGGACACACGCCGCCCGGCAACGGCCTTCTCCTGTTTTTCCGTGTCGACGATTTCGATGCGACTTTGCATAGGGCACGGGCCCTCGTCATGCGGCTCGACGAGGAGCCCCATGTGAACCCGAACACCGGCACCAACGAGTTTTCACTCCGTGATCCGGATGGGTATTACGTCACGATCAGTGCGCTCTCTTTGGCCTGACAATCGTTGGGGGGTCCGTAACGCGTCTGTGGTTGTGTTTGATCGAAGCTGACCGATGATTCCACCCGAAATCCTTGGCGGTTGCTTCTGCGGCGAGGTCACGTACGCCATTTCTGGCGTGCCTGATCAATCGCTGGTGTGTCATTGCCCTGATTGCCGCCGCTCTACTGGCGCCCAGTCTGTGGGTTGGATTTTTATTCGCTCCGAACAATTCGAATTGCGCAGCGGCACTCCCAAGACCTACAACTCATCCGCCGGCGTTAGCAGGACATTTTGCGGGACCTGCGGCACCACGCTGACCTGGGTCGGTGACAAGCAACCTGGCCGCGTAGACGTAACTATCGCAAGCCTGGATGATCCAAACCAATTCCCTCCTACGCGCGCCGTCTACCGCCGGCACAAACTCACCTGGGCTTCAGAGATTTAGCGGCGCTGATGGCCGGACGGCTACTGCAGCGCGCCATGAGCGCGCTGCAGGGGCATTTGGAGAACACGGATTTCTTACGCTTGGGCTTCTGCGTGGCGGTCGCGCATACTGCGCTCGGTGACAACATTCACCTTATTTCCATTCGCAAGGCCACGAAACATGAAGCGCGCCAGTACTTCTCCCAGATCTTCCACCAAGCACTCCCGGGTGCGGAAGATGATCGACGCCGACATAGTGCGCAGCAGCGACGCGCCGCAGTGGACTCCTGAGATGTTCGCGCGTGCCGTGGCGCGCAAGGGTTTAAAGCCCGTCCCAAAGAAGGCGCTTCTGTCGCTGCGAATCGACTCCGACGTGATTGCGTGGTTTAAGAAACAAGGTGCTGGATACCAGTCCCGGATGAACGCGCTGCTGCGCGCATACATGGAGGCGCATAAGTGATTCGCCCTGCTGTCAGCACCTGGAGCGGCCCTGATGCCAGGGCGCGACGCGACCTGAGCGCGCTGCGCTATCGTGCGCTCGTGTTGCTTGGTCAGCTTCATCGACCGGCCGCTCCTGCTCGCCGTTAGACACCGAAGCTATGCACACCACGAGCGCTTTACTCGAAGTCGGCGGCGGCATCTTTGTCCTGCTCGGCGTTCTTCACGCGCTCTACACCTTCTCGATATCCGAAGACCTCGGCGACTCGTTCCCGACGACTCCGCCGTTTCCGCCGCGATGGCCCGCTCATCTCTTCGCCTCACTGGCGGGCGCACCACCATGTGGCAGGCCTGGGTCGGGTTTAACTTCAGCCACAGTCTGGGGGTCGTGCTGTTCGGTGCCCTCTGCCTTGCAGCTGGAGCGGCCATCACACCGCTGTCCTTGCCCGGCTGGGTACTGCTGTTGCTCGCCGCGATTGGGCTGCTTTACGTTGTCATTGCAGCTCTGTACTGGTTTCGAATCCCCATCGCGGGCGCCGCAATCGGAACCGCATGTCTTTTTGCGGCATGGCTGACTTACGTTACTTCGTCGTCTAACTAGAACGCCGCTGCCAGCGGTGAGTCTCGCTTGGTTGGCGCCAGTTGAAGCAACGCGCGCGAGCGTTCAAGCTCACCCTGTGGCATCGAGAGTAAGAGCACCGTCATGATCAGGACGCACGGCCTCAGCCACGTCGCGCTTTCCGTGGTCGACCCGGAGCGCTCCCTCGCTTTCTACCGCGCGGTGCTCGGCGTCCGTGAGTATTTTCGCAGTGACACCACCATCCAGGTGTTAGGCCCCGGTCAGTACGATGTCATCGCCTTCGAAAGGCGTCCCGCGGATGCCGGCACGGCTGGAGGAATCATAGACTTCGGCTTTCGTCTCACCCGGCCCGAGGACATTGACGCGGCGGTTGGCGCAGTTTCCGCAGCGGGTGGCAATATCCTGTCTCGCGGGGAGTTCGCACCCGGATTGCCGTATGCCTTCGTCCAGGATCCTGATGGCTACGAGATCGAGATCTGGTATGAGTAACTGGGTTTCGATCCCTGACCAGCGCACGGAGTGGTGGGGATGGTTATTCAGATTGCGCCACGAATGGGAGAGAATTGCGCGCGCGCATTGCCGGGTGAATGGTGACGGCCGCGGGACCACTAGGCGCCGAAGATTCGGCGAGGCAGGGCTTGATGTCATTTCCCCTTGAAGGCGGATGTGATTGCGGCGCGGTTCGGTACCGTATCGAAAGCCCGCCGATGATTGTCCATTGTTGTCACTGCCGCTGGTGCCAGCGCGAGAGCGGTGCCTCATTTGCGCTCAATGCGATGATCGAGAGTGATCGCGTTACTCCATTGGGCGTCAAGCCGGAGCTGGTTAATACGCCTTCTCACAGCGGACGCGGACAGCAGGTTGCCAGGTGCCAGGTCTGCCGGGTTGCCTTGTGGAGTCACTACGCCGGTGCCGGGCCGGTGCTGGCCTTTGTGCGCGTGGGTACGCTGGACAACCCTGATGTGTTGCCGCCAGACATTCACATCTTCACGGAATCGAAGCAACCCTGGGTCGTATTGCCGCCCGATGTGCCTGCCGTCCCGGCTTACTATGATCGGCAGAAGTATTGGCGCGAAGATAGCCTGCTGCGGCGCCAAGCTATCCTGCCGCTGATCGAGGAGTATCGAAGATCAAATCCGCCGTCCGACGCCTAGCGATACCAGAGGTCACCGTGACCTGGCATACGGAAACCGCGCCGCGCGCGCTTCTTGCCGTGGTAACCGGGCTGGCCGCATTCGTGGGCCTCTCACTCCTGAGGATCAAGCTGCAGTACGTGCTTCACCCCAACGCGTTCTTCGGCCTGCTGCTGACAATGCTCATGTATCTGATTCCGGGCGCCTTGGTGGGCTTGCTTGCGCGGCAACCCAAGTTACCTCACGCCGCGGTACTGGGCGGGCTCACCGTAGCGGTGGTATGGCTCGAGATCCCGCTGCAGCGCGCCGCGCTGTCAGGCGGGCAGGTCGTGCAATTTCTGGCTCTCATAAGCCTCTTCGGCGTCGCCATCACGGTAGCAGGTTGTTTTGTCGGCCAGTGGATGATGCAGCTGGCGAGATCCAAAGATCCCTGGAGCCGCCGCAATAGTTAACCACCGGCCCCCCAGGCAGTCACTTGCCTTAGCCGCGCTCCTGGTGCGGGACTATGAGGAGGCGATCGCCTTCTATGTGGGCGTTCTGGACTTCGTTCTCATCGAAGACTCACCCGTGCCGGAGCAGAGCAAGCGTTGGGTGGTGGTCGCCCCGCGCTCTGCGGGCGGATCCGGCTGCGGATTGCTGCTCGCGCGCGCCACGGATGCGCAGCAACAGGCGCGCATCGGCGATCAGACCGGCGGTCGCGTTTTCCTGTTCCTGCACACGGATGATTTTTGGCGCGACTTCAACCTGTACACATCCAGGGGCGTCACCTTCGTGCGACCACCCGCCGAACAGCCGCACGGTACTGTGGCCGTCTTTCGTGACCTGTATGGCAACCTCTGGGATCTGATTCAGCCCACGAAGAGGTGCGGTGCGCTGGCGGGAACCTCATCTTAGAACGCTCTCTCAACAGCTCGCGATTGCCTGAAGCGTAGCCGCGACCGCCTCATCGATCGGTCTGCCGTGCAAGGCGAGCACGAGCGCAAGCCAGGGAACGGTGTACCTTCGCCGACCCGCCCTTCCGGCTCGGGGGAGGATGTCGCTACACTTGACTGAGTCCCGGTCCGTGGAAATTCGTGAGGGCGTGCGTGAGGGCAGCGCCGTAAAACATCAAGTTTGAGAGCGATCGTGCAACCAGATTCTTCGACTTCAACACCGCGGGCTACGGCCAGGTGCGGCCGCTCGGATTCCTCCGCCGGCGTCTGAAGAATGCTGACGCGCGCGATTACGGCCTTCGTGGCGCTACCCGGGTTGACGGCCTTCATCATTCCCATCGTCATCGGCGTATCCACCCACCAGCCGGCCCGACACCTGCCGCTGACCGTCGTCCTGGTGCTCATCGGTACGCTCATTCTTCTGTGGTGTGTGCGCGAGTTCCTGGTGGCGGGACACGGCACCCTCGCGCCCTGGGCGCGACCCCGGCACCTCGTGACCAGCGGCCCCTACCGGCTCACCCGCAATCCGATGTACATCTGCGTGGCCTTCATTCTGGCCGGCTGGTGTGTGCTGTGGGATTCACCCGGACTGCACATCTATGCGGTGGTGACGATGTGCATCCTCGTGACGCGCGTGCTCGTGCTGGAAGAGAAATGGGTGGCGCGGGAATTCGGACAGGAGTGGCGCAGATACTGTGCCCGCACTCCGCGCTGGTTGCTCTGAGTCTGACAGCCATGAGCATCGCGTCGTTCACATTCACTCCCAGGGGCACACATGAGTAAGCCCTCGCTGCGTGAGATTGGCCAGACCGTGATCCAGGCGAAGCATCGCGCCTCCTGCCATTGCGGCGCCGTGGTGCTGGAGCGGGACCTTGCGGACGGCATTCCTGACGTGCGTCGCTGCAACTGCTCCATGTGCTGCCGCAAGGGTGCCATCATGGGAGCCGTGCCGCTGGCGGGCCTTCGTGTCCTCAAGGGGGCACAGGTGCTGTCGGTGTACCGCTTCAACACCATGACCGCGGAGCATTACTTCTGCTCACGCTGCGGCATCTACACCCATCACCGCCGGCGCTCGCAACCCAACCAGTACGGTTTCAATATCGGCTGCCTGGAAGGCGTCGACGCCAACCAGGTGACCGACGTGGCCTTGAGCGATGGGGTGAATCACCCCGCCGATCGCAGCATTTTTTGCCCGTGACCGACCCCATCAACATCAGGCCGGTCCGCACGGAGGACTACCCGCAGTGGCGGCCGCTCTGGGATGGCTACAACGCCTTCTACGGCCGCCAAGGCAGCACGGCCCTGGCGGAGGACATCACCCGCTCGACGTGGGAGCGCTTCTTTGAGGCGGGCGAGCCGGTGCGCTGCCTCGTGGCCGAGCGCGCCACGGTACTGGTCGGCCTCACGCACCTGATATTTCACCGCAGCACCACGCGGCTGCGGGATATCTGCTACCTGCAGGATCTCTTTACCGTGCCGCATCTTCGCGGCCAGGGCATCGGGCGCGGGCTGATCCTCGCGGTGTACGCCGCCGCGCAGGCCGCAGGCTGCAGCCGCGTCTACTGGCAGACCCAGGTCACCAACGCCGCCGGCCGCGCGCTGTACGACAAAATGGCCCGACATGAGGGCTTCATCGTCTATGCGCACGAGCTCTCGGGCGCATGAACGCCGCTCCGCAATCGATGCAGGCTGAGCGGCGGCGATGATTCCTTAAGGCCCGCAGGGGTACTAGAATGTATGCAAATGTATCGGTACCGGGGAGAACAAATAAAATGGTCAGCCTTCACCGCCTTCTGCCACTCACCCTTGCGGCGCTCGCAGGGGCTGCCGTAGCGCCCGCGCTGCACGCCGACGTCACCATCCAGCAGCAGTCGACTTTCGACCTGGCATTCGTCAAGGCGCACAGCACCTCGACCGAGACGACTACCGCCGACAAGCAGCGCCACGATTCCGAATTTCACTGCGAGGGTTTCATGTCGCTCCTGTGTGGCAACGCGCAAAGCGGCGAGATCCTGCGCCTGGACAAGGATGTGCGCTGGTCGCTCGACCCGAAGAAGAAGGAATACCGCGAGAGCCCGTTCCCGACCGCCGCGCAGCGTCAGCAGGCCGAAGCGCAGCTGCGCGAGACCATGGAGAAGCTCAAGCAGTGCCCGGCCGCGCAGAACACCGCGGCGCCCGGCCCCGACACCTCCAAATGCGACATGACGCCGCCAACCTTCGATGTGAAGAGCACCGACAAGCACGCGACCTTCGTCGGCCACGATACGCGGCTCACGCAGCTGTCGATGACGCAGAGCTGCAAGAACAAGGACACCGGCGATGTCTGCCAGTACGTCATCGCGCTCGATACCTGGCTGACGCAGGATCAGATCGCGGGGCTCGATGAAAAGCGCGCGTTTCAAACCGCGTATGTGAAGAAGCTCGGCCTCGATACGCAAAGCGAGCTGGTGCAGGCGCAGATGAAGCAGTTTCTCGCGCCCTACCAGGACAGCCTCAAGCAGCTGGCGGGCAAATCCGGCGACCTCAAGGGCTACCCGCTGAAAACCACCGTGCGCATCGCCTTTGGCGGCGAGCACTGCTCAGCATCCAAGCAGCAGAACGCGCAGGGGGCCAGCTCAAACGGCGGCGCGGTCACCGATGCCGGCCAGGCCGCCGGGGAGGCAGCAACGGGCGCGACCGCCGGAGCTGCAGGCTCTGCCGCCAGCAGCGCGGCTGCGAACGCCGCAGGCAACAGCGCCGGGGGCTCGATCCTGGGATCTGCGGCCAATGCGTTCAGCAGCAAGCTCGTCAGCGGCCTGTTCGCCAAGAAGAAGGCCGATGCGCAAGCCAGCCCGCCCGCCGCGGCCGCGCCGGAGGGCACCGCCCTGCCTGCCGGGATGGTGCAGGCCGCGCAGTTCAGCGTGGAAACCACCGCGATCACGAACGCTGCGGTACCGGCGAGCGACTTCGACATCCCGCAGGGCTGGAAGCTCGTGACACCCAAGGAGCACCCGGCCAAGGAGTTCAGCTGCCCCAAGAGCTAAAGTCGCGACTCGTGCGATGATTGCGGAGGCGCGGTGCGGGCGCGCGCATGGCGCGTCCATGCGCTGCCCTGCAGGGGCGAGTCGGAGTTTCGAGTGCACGAGAGCGAACTGGAACGCTACCTTCGCGAGGAGATACCGCTCACCCGCGCGATGAGTGTGCAGGTGGCCGCGATCGACGCCGACAGCGTGACGCTGCAGGCGCCGCTCGCGCCGAACATCAACCACCATGACACCGTCTTCGGCGGCAGCGCCGCAGCGCTGGCTATCCTCGCCGGCTGGGCACTGCTGTACGTGCGCCTCGAGCAGGAGCGCATCGCGGCGCGCCTCGTGATCCAAAGGAGCAGCGTCGAATACCAGCGGCCGATCGCGGGAGACTTCACCGCGCGTGCCTGGCTTGAGTCCGCCGTGGCCTGGAGCGCCTTCACGGCAACACTGGCGCGGCGCGGCCGGGCGCGCATCAGCGTCGTCGCGACCCTCGCGCAGGCGGGCGAAAGTGCCGGGGGCTTTACCGGCCAGTTCGTGGCCTTCACCGGGAGCGGACCTTGAAATCATGCGGCGCCTTCCTGGCATGAGGGTGCTGGGGCTGTCCGGAAGCCTGCGTCGCGCATCGATCAACTCAGCGCTGCTGCGCGCGGCTGTGCGCCTCGCTCCGGCAGCCGTAAGTGTCACGCTCTTCACCGAGCTTGCGGCACTGCCACTTTTCAACCCGGACCTGGATTGCGACGCCCCGGCCGCGGTAGAGGCGCTGCGCCAGGCCATCGCTGGCGCCGATGCGCTCCTGATCGCAAGCCCCGAGTACGCCCACGGCGTCAGCGGCCCCATGAAGAACGCGCTCGACTGGCTGGTGAGCTTCGAGCCCTTCGTGGGCAAGCGCATCGCGGTGCTGAACGCCTCACCGCGCGCGCATCACGCTTATCAAGCGCTGCTCGAGACACTGCGCACGATGTCGGCTGACCTCGTGCCTCAGGCCTGCGTGGCGCTGCCGCTGCTGGGCTCAGGACTCAGCGAGGACGGCATGGTGCGCGATCCGGCCGTGCGCGCCACGATCCAGGGCGTGCTGGAGAATCTCAGGCAGGTGGGTGCCGGACGCGACGCCCCGCCGAGCTTTCCGGTCAGCTGAAGAACCACTTCCAAGGGCCTGCGTGCGTTCACGTGCGCGACGGCGCTTGCTTTGGCTACGCTTCCGGCTCGGCCAGCACCGGTAGCTGGCCGTGCCTCACTCGTCATCGGAGCATCACGTGCACAACCGGAATCTGACTTTCAGCAGGCTCAGCGCGCTGGCGCTCCTCGCCACAGCGCTGAGCTTCGCGCTGCCGGCCGCGGCGGCCGATAAGGGCTGGTTCGGACTCAATGTCAACATCGAGGCGGACGGTGAGTCGGACAACCCGATGGTGCACGCGGTCACCATCGTGAAGGTCGCGCCGAATTCACCGGCCGCGCAGGCGGGGCTGGCGAGCGGGGATGTGATCCTGGAGGCCGACGGCACGCCGCTTCCGGGACTCAAGACCGACGCATTGCGCGCCGCCATGGGCAAGCAGGTGGGCGAGACGCTGCGGCTGAAGATCCGCCGCGGCGGCACGGTGCGCACGGTGTCGATGGTGGCTGCGGCGACGCCGCCGGACGCCTAGCATGAGCACCAACGCCGCAAGGAGCCTGCGCACATGAAACCGGCCGCCGCCTCCCGTGCCGCAGCGTTCCTGCCGGCGCTGCTTTTGCTCTATGGCGCGCTGAGCCTCCTGCACTTCGCGCACAACGCGCGCTACCTGGGCGATTATCCGAACCTGCCGGCGTGGCTGTCGCGCGCGGACGTCTGGCTGAGCTGGTGCGGCGTGACACTCGTGGGTATAGCCGGCTTTGCCCTCTACCGCCGCGGGCACCGCGGGGCAGGACTTGCGCTCCTGATCGTCTACGCCGCCATCGGCTTCGATGCACTGATGCACTACGCGCGTGCGCCGCTGAGCGCGCACAGCGCCATGATGAACTTCACCATCTGGGCGGAAGTTGCGGCCGCGGCGCTGCTGCTGGCCGATCTTCTGGTGCTCGGGCTGCGACCGGTGCGCGCGCTGCCGCGCCGAACTTGAGGCCACCCCCGGCGCCGGGGCAGAATCCCCACACACGCCGCGCGCCTGCGTTCAGGCCGCGCCTCCCCATTCTCTGCAGCCGGAGCTCATATGCCGCTCGTCACGGTCACGGTCCTCGAAGGCAAGTCCCGGGAATTTAAGTCCGCGGTGCTCGCCGGGGTGCATGCGGCGCTCGTGGCCTCCGGCGTGCCGGAGAAGGATCGCTTCCAGCGCGTGCTCGAGCTGTCGGCGGACAATTTCCGCTTCGATGCGGAGTATCCGGATCTTACGATGCGGCGCACCGCAGACTTTGTCCTGATCGAGATCCTGCTCTCGGTCGGACGCAGCGTGAAGGTGAAGAAGAAGATTCTCGCCGACATCATCGCCGGCCTCACGCAAGACCCGGGGCTGAACCCCGACGACGTCATGGTCTGCTTCAAGGAAACCCAGTGGGAGAACTGGGCCTTCGGCGGCGGCCGGCTGATCCACACCTAGCGCCCGCGCCATGCTGATACCCGGCGCCTGCCACTGCGGCAACCTGCGCTTCACCCTCGAGTGGCGCCCGGCGCCCACCGAGATCCCGGCGCGTGCCTGCGGCTGCAGCTTCTGCCAGAAGCACGGCGGGGTGTGGACCTCCTGCCCGCAGGGCGTGCTCGAGGTGCGCGTGCGCGACCCGCAGCAGGTGCAGCGTTACGCCTTCGGCACCCGCACCGCGGATTTCCACGTGTGCCGCACCTGCGGGG
Organism: uncultured Pseudomonadota bacterium; assembly: GCA_963743625.1. Lineage (GTDB taxonomy): Bacteria > Pseudomonadota > Gammaproteobacteria > Steroidobacterales > Steroidobacteraceae > 13-2-20CM-66-19. The sequence goes on from CAVUQM010000008.1 coordinate 228,108, forward strand.
CGGTGCCGGTGGTGACGAGCGAGATCGCCGGGCACCTCTATGCGGTGGTGAGCGTGAACGCCATGGAGGGTCTGGATGCGGCGCTCGTGCGCACGGCGGCGGCGAGCTTCGAGGCCGAGAGCGAGGCTGCGCGCCTGGCGCGGCGCGCCCGCAACTGGATCGCCGACGTGCGCTTCCGCTAGGCGTTCGCGCTATTCGGCTTCGGAGCGGATCGGGCGGCTCATGAGCGAGCGCACGGCCTCCCGCGCCGGCAGACCCTCGAACAGCACCCGGTAGCCCATCTCGCACAGCGGCATCTCAACCCCTGCGCGCGCGGCGACCCCGCGGATGGCGCGCGCGGCCGCGTAGCCCTCGACCGCCTGGCCGATGCGCGCCAGCGCCGCCTCGGGCGTAAGTCCGCTCGCGAGCAGCAGGCCGAAGCGCCGGTTGCGCGACTGGTCATCGGTGCAGGTGAGCACCAGGTCCCCCAGTCCCGCAAGTCCCATGAAGGTCTGCGCCTGCGCGCCGAGCGCCACGCCCAGGCGCGTCATCTCACGCAGGCCGCGCGTGATGAGGGCCACGCGCGTGTTGGCACCGAACCCCAGGCCGTCGGAAAGTCCGGCACCGACGGCGAGCGCATTCTTCACCGCCCCGCCGATCTCCACGCCCATGATGTCGCCGGAGGTGTAGGCGCGGAAGTTCGCCGAGCTTAAGTCCTGCGCCAGCTGGTGGGCGTAACGCAAATCCGGCGAGGCGATCGTCATCAGGGTCGGCAGCCCCGCGCCGACCTCGCGCGCGAAGGTCGGTCCTGAGAGCACCGCGACCGGGCGCGCCGCGCCCAGCACCTCGTGCGCCACCTGGTGCGGGAGCTTGCCGCTGTCGGCCTCGAAGCCTTTCGTGGCCCACGCGATGTGCTGCTCCTGCGTCAGATGCGCTCGCAGCTGGGTGAGGAGTGCGCGCAGCGCCTGGCTCGGCACCACCACCAGCACGTCGCGCGTGCCGGCAAGCGCTGCGCTAAGCTCGGTGCGGATCTCGAGCGATGCCGGGAAAGGCGTGCCGGGCAGATAGCGTTCGTTGCAGCGTGCGCGCTGCAGTGTCGCGAGCTGCGCCGCATCGCGGCCCCACAGGCGCACCGCGCGGCCGCCGCGCGCAAACTGCACGGCGAGTGCGGTGCCCCAGGAGCCGGCGCCAAGAACCGCGACCGGGGCTTCGGGGCTGGAACTCATGGGTGGCGGGCGGTTGGCCGGCGGGTGCTCAGTTGGTGGTCTGCGGGGTCTGCTGGTTCGCCTCGTACAGCGCCTCGAAATTCACCGGCGGCAGCAGGAACTGCGGGAAGCCGCCCTGGGTGACCAGGTGCGAGATCGCAGCGCGCGCGTACGGGAACAGCACGCCCGGGCAGTAGGTGCTCACGGCGCGCTTGGTGTCCTCTTCCGAGAAGTTGCGGATCACGAACAGGCCCGCCTGCTTCACCTCGACCAGGAAGATGGTCGCTTCCCCGTATTTGGCCGACACGGTCACGGTGAGCACCACCTCGCGCACCTCGGGCCCGAGCGGCGTGGAGGCGGTCTGCAGGTCGAGGTTGATCTGCGGGTTCCAGTTGCCTTCCATGCGCGGACCGTTGGGTGACTCGTACGAGCAGTCCTTCAGGTACACGTTCTGCAGTGCGAGGCTCGCCTCGCCCGGGGCCGCCGCCTCGCTTGCGCCTGTCTCGTTCGCCATGGGTATCCTAGCTCCGGTTATTTCAAAAGCTCATCGAGGCGGCCGTCGGCATCCAGGGCATGCAGTTCGTCCGAGCCGCCGATGGGCTCATCGTTGATGAAAATCTGCGGGATGGTGCTGCGGCCACTCTTTGCCTGCATTTCGGCGCGCGCCCCGGGCACGACGTCGACGTCGATCTCCTCGTAGTTCGCGCCCTTGGCCTCCAGCAGCCGGCGCGCGCGTGCGCAGTAAGCGCACCAGTCCGTGCTGTACACAATGACCTTCGCCGCCATGGCCGCCGCCCCGCAACTCGCCGCGCGCACTTAAGCGCGCGCGAGCGGCAGGTTGTCGGCGCGCCAGGCCTGCAGACCCCCGCGCAGCGCGAAGGCCTGGGTGAACCCCTGGGCGGCGAGCTGGCGCACCGCCGGTCCGCCGAGGCTCCCGGCCTCGTCGTACACGACCACCGGCTTCTCCTTGTACTTCTTCAGGGTCTCGGCGGCCTTCAGGATCAGCTCGCTGTTCATCTGGCGCGCGCCGTTGAGGTGACCGGCCTGATACTGTTCGGCCGGGCGCAGATCGAGCACCAGCGCGCCTTGGTTCATGAGGCGGATCAGTTCCTGGGGCGAGACGGTGGACTTACTTTCGGTGCGCGCGCGCATCTCGTATACCAGCACCAGAACGGCCACCGCGGCGGTCGCGGCCGCGAGCCACGGGTGGTGGCTGATGTATTCCAGGAGTCGATCCATGGGCGGCGGGCAGGGCTTGCAGGCGAAAAAGGGCGCGCATTATAGCGTCCCGCGGCGTTTCGGCGCGGGAAGCGCCCGGATCACCCTGCTGGCGGGCCTTTTTGCACTGTGCGGGGCGGCCCCCGGGGCGGTCGGGCCGCCCAAGCCCGATGCGGACGCCAAGAAGACCGAGGCGCAGCTGGAGGCCGTGCGCGCCGAGATCGAGCGCATCACGCGCGAGGTCTCCGAGAGCCACGTCGAGCGCGACCGCCTCACCAAGGAGCTCAAGAGCTCAGAGCTCTCGGTCGGGGAGGCCCGCGATGCGTGGCTCGAGGTGCGCCGGCAGCGCGCCGACGGAGCGGCGCGGCGCGCGCAGCTCGCAACCGAGAAGCACACGCGCGAGACGCAGCTTTCCGACAACCGCGCCGCGCTCTCCGGCCAGATGCGGGCCGCCTACCAGATCGGGCGCCAGGAGCCCCTGAAGCTGCTCCTCAACCAGAAGGACCCGGCGCTTGCCGGCCGCATGTTCGCCTACTACAGCTACTTCGGCCGCGCGCGCGCCGGGCAGATCAAGCTGATCGAGGACGACGTGCAGCGCATCGCGGAGCTGCAGAGCGAGCTGGCGGTCGAGGATGCCAAGCTCGCCGAGCTCGAGAGCCGCCAGAAGGCGCAGCTGGCAACTCTCGAGGCCGCGCGCGAGCGGCGCACGCACGTGCTGGCGAGTCTGGAGGCGCAGTCGCACACCCGTGCGCAGAACCTCGAGCGCTTAAAGAGCGAGCAGGCCGGACTGGAAAAACTGCTGCGCGAGCTGCGCGCCGCCATGGCGCGCTTCCCGGTGGAGGGGAACGACGCCTTCACGCGCCTGCGCGGCAAGCTCAGCTGGCCGGTCACCGGGCAGCTGGTGGCGCGCTTCGGGGATGCCCGCGCCGGCGGGGTGCGCTGGGACGGGGTGCTGGTCGCCACCGAGCGCGGCACGCCGGTGAAGGCGGTATGCGCCGGGCGGGTGATCTATGCCGACTGGCTGCCGGGCTTAGGTCTCCTCGCCATCGTCGATCATGGCGACGGCTACCTCAGCCTCTATGGTCACAACGACAAGCTCTTCAAGGCCGTGGGCGAGGCCGTCGCCGCCGGCGACACCCTGGCCGCGGCCGGGGACTCCGGCGGCAGCAGCCGCCCGGAGCTGTACTTCGAGATCCGCAAGGGCGGCAAGCCGGTTGACCCCCGCCCCTGGTTCAGGAGCGCCGACCCCTAGCATGCCCGGCCCGCGCTCCCGCGGGTGTTCCCTGGGGGCCGGTGGCCGGTGTGACCGGGTTCAATGTTTTGGCCTCGGGCGCAGCGCCGGGCCCCGCGTTTCGCCAACTCGCGCAAGGACCCGAAACGACATAAGCGCAATCGTACGCAGGGCCGTTGTCAGCGCCCGAAATCCGCCATTCCCGGGACATGAACCAGCCGATCGCAAGCGAGTACATCCCCGGACAGCCCGGCGTCCGATTCGATCCCTACGTGCGCCTGGTGCGCTCGCTCCTGCCGCGCACCACCTGCGTCGCCATGTTCGGCGCTTCCGGGGAGCTGCTGTGGTCCACCGACACCATGACCGGCCCGGACCTGATGAACATCGTCGACGATGCGCTCCTGTCGGCCGGCGCCAACCCCGGCGGCGCCGGGCAGCTGCGCCTGCTCGCCGGCAACCTGCCCGTCTACCTGTGCTCGCTGCGCGATGATGCGCAGCAGCTGCTCGCGCTGCTGGCGGTCGTTTGCCGGCCGGCGGATGAGCGCGAGCGCAAGCTCCCGGATTTCACCTTTGCCTACTCGCTCCTGGCACCGGTGCTCGAGTGCCTGCGGCGCGAGCTCATCTCGAAGGCCACCATCGAGGAGCTCAACCAGACCGTCGGCGGGCTCGACAAGGACCTGAACCTCCTGCTGATGCAGGGCGCCGCCGATCCTGCAGCGACGCAGGTCGACGGCGCAAGCGAGCTGCAGCAGCTGCTGCAGCAGACCATCGAGCACCTCAAGGCTGCCACCGGCGCGCTCCTGGTGCCGGAGAAGAACGTGACGCTGGTGCGCTCCGCCGGCGGCGCCGCCCCGGACACCCAGTTCCTGATGCGCGCGCACCGCAAGCTCCTCGCGCTCGCGCAGTCGCAGCGCGAGCCGGTGGTGGTGAATGAGACCCAGTCCGCCGCCGCCCCCGAGGCCATGCCGTATCGGGTGCTGTGCTGCTCGCTGCGCTCGCGCGCCGGGCGCTCCATCGGCGTGCTCGCGCTCTTGCGCGAGGCGAGCGCGGAGGCTTTCAGCGAGCGCGATGCGCACATCGCCGAGATCCTGGCGCGCAAGGCGATCGGCGTCATCGAATCCAGTTACGACGCCCTGAGCGGGCTCTACACGCGCTCGGCCTTCGAGCGCCGCGTGCTCTCGGCCATGAGCGAGCGCAAGGCCAGCCAGCCCTGGAGCGCGCTCTACATCGACGTCGATCAGCTGCACGTCATCAACGAGAAGTCCGGCATGCACGTCGGCGATGCGGTGCTCGGCCAGCTGGGTGAGCTGGTGCGCCAGCGCCTGCCGCCCGGAGCCTTCGGCGCGCGCATCTCCGGGGACCGCTTCGTGGTGCTGCTGCCGGCGAGCACCGCCGATGCCGAGGGCTTCGCCGAGTCGCTGCGCGAGGGCGCCGAGCGGCTCTCGGCCCTGCACGCGGAAGCGCGCACGCCAGTCTCGATCAGCGTGGGCGTGGCACTCCTGGATCCCACCGCCGATGAGATCGCGCACGTGCTGGCCGCCGCCGAGACCGCCTGCAAGGCGGCCAAGGACCGCGGCCGCAACCGCGTCGAGGTGTACGAGCAGGCCGACGTCAGCATCGTGCGCCGCTTTGCCGATATCGGTATCGCCGAGCGGCTGCGCGAGGCGATCGCGCAGCGGCGCCTGCGCCTGGATGCGCAGCTGATCCTGCCGTTCATGGCGGCCGAGAGCGCCCGCCCGCACTACGAGCTGCTGCTGCGCATGACGGATGAGAACGGCAAGACCGTGGGTCCCGACAGCTTCCTGTCCGCCGCCACGCGCTACCAGATGATGCCGGTGATCGACCGCTGGGTGGTCAACCACGTCATCGACGCCCTGCAGCCGCGCGCCAGCGTGCTCGAGGGCAAGGCGCTCGGCTTCTGCATCAATTTCTCCGGCCAGTCCCTGAACGATGAGAGCTTCGGCGACATGCTGATCGAGCGCATCGCCGGCAGCGGGCTGGATCCGGAGCTGCTGTGCTTCGAGCTCACCGAGAACGCCACGGTGGCGAATCTGGCGCGCGCCGAGGCGCTCATGCGCCGCCTGCGCAGCCTCGGCTGCGGGGTCGCGCTGGATGACTTCGGCACCGGCCTGTCCTCGCTCTCCTGCCTGCGCCAGCTGCCGGTCACCATGCTCAAGATCGACGGCAGCTTCGTGCGCGACGTGCTCAAGGACCCGCGCGCCGAGTCCATGGTGCGCGCGATCGCGCAGCTGGCCCGCAGCATGTCGATCACCACGGTGGCCGAGTACATCGAGACCGAGGCCATCAGCATCCGCATCGCCGAACTCGGCGTCGACTACGGCCAGGGCTTTGCCATCGGTCGTCCCATCCCGCTCGAGGACCTGCTCACCGAGCTGCCGCTGCCCAGTGACCCGCCCGTCCCGGCGGCCGCCCCGGATGATGAGGTCACTGCCGAGCGCGCGGCGCAGGCCGAGGACGTCAGCTGGTACACGCCCTCGGTGAAGGCCTAAGTCCGCACCCGAACTCGCCGTGCAGAAAGCTCCCCGCACCCTGCTGACGCTCACGGCTGGCATCGCGCTCGGCTTCTGCGGTGCACTCGCCAGCGGCGTCATGGCCGACCGGCCGCGGGAACTGCCACGCGCTCCGCAAAGCGCACTGCCCTGGGCCGAGGCCAACCGCTTCGCGGAAGTCTACGAGCGCATCAAGCGCGAGTACGTCGATGAGGTCGACGACCACACTCTCATGGAGAAGGCCATGCGCGGCATGGTGGCAGCGCTGGATCCGCACTCCGCCTACCTCGACAGCGAGGAGTTCAATGACATTCGCCTGAGCACCATGGGCTCCTACCCGGGCGTTGGCATCGAGGTGGCCGCCGCCAACGGCGTGGTGAAGGTCCTGCGGCCCATCGAGGGTTCCCCGGCGCGCGCCGCCGGCATCCTCGCCGGGGACATTCTGGTGGCCATCGACGGGCGGGAGATCGGCGCCGACCTCGCCGGCGCCATCGCGCGTCTGCGCGGGGACTCCGGGAGCCTGGTGCGCCTGAGCCTGCGTCGCGAGGGCGCCGGTGCGCTGCTGGACTTCAGCCTGCGCCGCGCCGAGGTTGAGGTGCACAGCGTTACCGCCCAGACGCTCGAGCCCGGCTACGGCTACGTGCGCATTTCCACTTTCAGCGAGACCACCCCCGAGGATCTCTCACAGGCGGTATTGCGCCTCAAGAGAGACAATCCAGCCGGAATTAAGGGCCTTGTGCTCGACCTGAGAAACAATCCCGGCGGCGTGCTCGAATCCGGAGTGGCCGTGGCGGACGACTTCCTCGACTCCGGCGTGATCGTGACGGCCGACGGCCGCACCCCCGATGCGCGCTTCGAGATGGACGCCCAGCCCGGGGACCTGATCGAGGGCGCCGCGCTCGTGGTGCTCGTCAACGCAGGCTCGGCGTCGGCTTCCGAGATCGTGGCCGGGGCGCTCAAGGACCACGCCCGGGCGCTCCTCATCGGCCGGCGTACCTACGGCAAGGGCTCGGTCCAGACCGTCATGCCCCTCGTTGGAGGCGGGGCGGTGAAGCTCACCACCTCGCGCTACTTCACCCCCTCCGGGGCGTCCATCCACGGCCGCGGGCTCACCCCCGACATCCTCGAGGACGGTCCGGGCTTACCGCCCGCGGAGCTGCAAAGCGCGGAAGATCCGCTCGCCCTGAGCGTGCGGGATCCGGACGTGCGGCTCGGACTTGCGACCCTGAAGGCGGGCGCCGCGCAGCTGCGGCGCGACGCGTGGGTCGCGCGCGTCGGGGTGCCCTGAGGCGCGCCGCCGCCCGCACTCCGGGCGCGCGCTGATTCCCGTATCCTCGCAGGCGATGTTCGCCTGGCTCCTCGATCTCGCCTTGCACCTGGACCGGCACCTGGTGGAGCTGCTCACGCGCTTCGATGTGTGGCTGTACCCGATCCTGTTCGCCGTGATCTTCTGCGAGACCGGGCTCGTGGTGACGCCGTTTCTGCCCGGGGACTCGCTCTTGTTCGCCTGCGGGGCGCTCGCTGCCGTGGACAGCAGCGGGACGCTGCGCGCCCCGCTCCTCACCGTGGTGCTGGGCACGGCCGCGGTGCTGGGCAACGTCTCCAACTACGGCATCGGGCGCTGGCTCGGGCCGCCGGCCTTCTCCGGGCGCTACCGCCTGCTCAAGGTGGAGTACCTGCATCGCACCGAGGAGTTCTTTGCCCGCTACGGGGGCTTTGCGGTGCTGGTGTCGCGCTTCCTGCCGATCCTGCGCACCTGCGCGCCGTTCGTGGCCGGCGTCGGCCGCATGCCCTTCGCGCGCTTCCTCGCCTACAACTTCTGCGGCGGGATCCTGTGGGTGACGGTGTTCGTGTGGGGCGGGTACCTGTTCGGCAACATCCCGTTCGTGAAACAGAATTTCGGCCTGACGACGCTCATCATCGTGGCGGTCTCGCTCGTGCCGCTGGGCGTTGCCGCGCTGCGCCGGCGGCGCGCGCCGGCACGGATGCCTCAGGCGAAGCCGTAGCGCAGGAGCGCGCGGATGGTGCCGCCGATCGCGCCCAGGAGCAGGATCAGGTTGGGCACGAAGGAGAGAATGAAGCCGAACTCGCGCTTCTTCGGATCCTTGACGTAAGCGATGAAGTACAGCCAGCGCCCGATGACGAACAGGGCGCCTAAGCCTGCGGCGATGAGCGGGTTCACGTAGTGCGCGAATACCACGAGCGCCGGCACGAAGATGATCAGCTGCTCGATGGTGTTCATCTGCACGCGGAAGTAGCGCTCGAACACCTCGTGGCCGGCCGTGGCGGGGGCGGGCACCTTGTAGGTGCCGCGCGCACGCGCGACCGCCATGAGGAAGACCGCGAACTCCAGGAGCGCAAGTCCCAGCACCAGATTCACCAGCGACATGTCGTACCCTCCTGCAGCGGCCGGCAGAATGGCACAATGCGGCAATGGGCGACAAGGAGCGTGGCTACGCACATCGCGTCGACATCCTGGCGGACGCCCAGGCCGTATGGCTTGCGCTCACCGACAACCAACAGCTCGCGCGCTGGTGCTCCCCGGGGGCCGACATCCGCGCCCGGGCCGGCGGCAGTTTCCGCGCCAGCGTCGACCGCGTGACCGAGTTCGAGGCGCGCATCGACGTGTTCGAGCCCGCGCGGCGCTTGCGCCTGATCTACCTGCCGGCCGCCGCGCTGCCCAAGGCCGACTCGGTGATGATCGATGACTTCATCCTCGAGAAGGTGCCGGGCGGCACGATCGTGCGCCTGCTCGGCTCAGGTGTGCCGGCGAGCCCGCAGTGGGATACTCAGTACCGGCGGCTGCGCGCCAGCTGGCAGGCCGCGATGACGCGCCTTAAAGTCTTCGTCGAACAACAATCCAGAACGGGAGCGCCTCCATGATCGGATTCCTGTTGCGGGCGGTGATCACTGCCGCCGGCCTCTACCTCGCCACCCAGTGGGTGCCGGGCGTGCACATCAACACCACCACGACGCTGCTGATCGCGGCCGTGCTGCTCGGAGTGGTGAATGCGATCGTGAAGCCGATCGCCTTCATCCTGACACTGCCGGTCACGATCCTCACCCTCGGTCTGTTCCTGTTCGTGCTGAACGCGGCGATGGTGGCGCTGGTGGCCTGGATGCTGCCGGGCTTTCACCTCGATGGCTTCAAGGCCGCGCTCCTCACCGCGATCATCGTGTGGATCGTGAGCTGGATCGGCTCCTGGTTCATCGGCAAGCGCACCAAGTAAGCCGCGCCGCGCAGTCACTGCGTGCCGCGAGGCGCTGGGGGCTCTTCAGTGCCTCGGGCGGGCGCGCGCCTCAGGCCGGCCCGGCGCCCTCGGGCAGTGAGCGCGCTACGCGCCGGTAGAGCGCGTAGACCACCACCGCGAACACCAGGCCGCCGAGCCACACGGCCGGCCCGTCGGCGAAGTGCTCGCCCACGAGCGCGAGCGGAAAGTCCTTGCCCGAGAAGGCGACCACCGCGGCCACCAGCACGCCGATGAGTCCCTCGCCTACGATCATGCCCGAGGCCAGCAGCACCCCGAGCTGCTTGCGCGCCTCCGGGCGGCTGCGCCGGTCGGCGGCGCGGTCGTACAGCCAGCCGGCGACCGCGCCCACCACCACCATGAGCGTGCTCTGCGTGGGCAGGTAGATCCCGAGTCCCACCGCGAGTGGGGACAGGTGGGCACCGGGCTTGAGCCGCCGCAGCACGATGTCGAGGATGATGATCACCACGCCGATGCCGGCGCCGGTCCTGATGAGGCTCCAGTCGGTGTTGTTCTGGATGACACCCTGGGCCAGTGCGGAGATCAGGCCCGCCTGCGGGGCGGCGAGCGGCTGCGAGCGCGCGGGCCCCGGGGAACCGACGAAGCCGTAGGCCTGGTTGAGCACGTCAAGGATCGGCGGGATGATCGCAGCCCCGGCGACCACGCCGATGACCAGCGCCACCTGCTGCTTCCAGGGTGTTGCATCCACCAGCTGGCCGGTCTTCAGGTCCTGCAGGTTGTTGTTGGCGATGGCGGCGTTGGCGAACACCACCGCGGTCACCACCAGGGCATACGCCACGAGCGCGGTGCCGTGCTGCGAGACCACATCGCTCTTGAGGCCGATCAGTGCGATCAGGCCGTAACCGATGACGGCGAGGATCCCGAGCCCCGAGAGCGGGCTGTTGGAGGAGCCGATGAGACCTGCCATGTAGCCGCAGATCGCCGACAGCAGGAAGCTCATGATGGCGATGTAGACCACCCCGCTTAAGACGAGCCACCACAGCTGGCCGCCCAGGCCGCTCGCGCTCACGAACTGCGCCAGCAGCACGCCGGCGGGCAGGATGCACAGCGCCGACACCAGTCCCACGATCCCGATCGGGATGTCCTGCTCGGTGCGTGGCAGCAGCGCCGCGTTGCCCGCGGCGCGCGCCCGCGAGGCCAGCATGGCGGTGCGCAGGCCGGCGAGCACCGGCCGCACCAGCTTGCCGAGCGTCCAGATGGCCGAGACGCCGATGGCCCCGGCACCCACAAATCGCACCTTGTGGCTCCAGGTCGCGAGCGCGAACGCCGTCAGTCCCGAGTCGGCCACGCCGCCCAGGTCCGGGGACAGCGCCGAGAAGTGCGGCACGCCCCAGCCCCAGCCGATGAGCGCGCCGACCAGCATCGCCACGCCCACCCACAGGCCCACCAGGTGCCCGACGCCGAAGAGCGCGAAGGACAGGAAGAAATCGAACAGCGTGACGCCGCCGCCGATGCGGAAGGTGCGTGCCACGTCGCTCGCGAAGATGCGCGTCGCTGCGATGATCGCAAACCCGGCCGACACCAGCGATCCCCACAAGAGCGCCGACAGTCCGGCGCGGCTCTCCTCCACGCCGCTGCCGTGCTCGCCGGCGCCCACCTTCAGCACCTCGGCACAGGCAACACCTTCCGGGTACGGCAGGTCCGATTGCGTGACCAGCGCGCGCCGCAGCGGGATCGAGTACATGACCCCGAGTACGCCCCCCAGCACGCAGATCGCGAAGCACTCCCAGTAGGGGAAGCCCGTCCACCAGCCGATCATGATCAGGCCGGGCAGCACGAAGATGATGGAGGAGAGCGTGCCGGCCGCGGAGGCGACCGTCTGCACGATGTTGTTTTCCTGGATGGTCGAGCCGCGCACCGCGCGCAACAGCGCCATCGAGATCACGGCCGCCGGGATCGAGGTGGCGAAGGTGAGTCCGGCCTTGAGCCCGAAGTAGACATTGGCCGCGGTGAACAGCAGGGTGATGATCACCCCCAGTACCAGCCCCCGCAGTGTCAGCTCAGTGCGCGATTCCGTGTTCATCTGTTGTTCTCCGCAGTGCGTGCCGGCGACCCTGCGCGCGTGGCTGTTGTTGTTCCGTGCCGGCCCCGAGACTCAGGCTGTTCAGGCGCGCTGCCGCAGCGCCTCCTCGAGCGCGCTCGTCAGCGGTTTCAGGAAAAAGGCGTCCTCGGGCATGAGGCGCGCCTCGATGCCGTGTTTCTTCAGGGTCTCGGTGACCACCGGGCCCACCGCCGCCACCAGCGTTGCCGCCAGTGCCGCGCGTACCTCGGCCGCCGGCGCCACGGCGAAGAGGCGCTCCACCTGCGGGGTGCTGGTGAAGGCGATGGCATCCACCTTACCCGCGGCGAGCTGGGTGAGGAGCGTGCGCACCGCCGCATCATCGGCGGCGTTCGCGTACACGTAGGGCGCCACGCTCATGACCTGTGCGCCCGCGGCCGCGAGGAACTGCATCAGCGGCAGGTTGGGCTCGGTGCCGTACAGCTGCACCCCCACCCGGCGCCCGGCGAGCATCTCGCCCGCGAGTGTCGCGATGATCCCCGCCGTGGTCGGCTGACGGGCGGGCAGATCCGACTGCAGCCCGAGCTCGCGCAGCGCGCGCGCCGGCTTCGGACCGCGCGTGATCTTGCGCAGCTGCGCAAGTGCGGCCACGAAGCGCTCGCGCAGGATGGGGTCGTGGCGCTCGAGGCAGGCGATGATGCGCCGCAACCCTTCCCCGGTGGTGAGGATCAGGTCATCGAAGCCGCCCGCGGCCAGCCTGCGGGCAAAGGCGAGCACCGGCTCAGGGTCCGGCGCATCGCGGATGGCCACCAGCGGGCAGCGCAGCACGCGCGCGCCGCGGCGCTCCAAGAGCGCGGCAAACACCTCGAGCTCGCGCGTCTCGGGGACCGCGATGGTGCGACCGGTGAGCGGCTGCTGTTCCATGGACGGGCATCTTAGCCGCCCGCCTGCCCGCGTGCCCGCCCGGGGGCGCCCGGAGTATGCTTGGCCCAACAAGACGGGCCCGCCGCGCGCGGCCTTCGGGATCATACAGACCGTCAGCAAAGGCTCCCTACCCATGCTCAAAGCACTCGGCGTCCTGGTCGCGGTCATCGTGATCGTGTTCGCTCTGATCAGCTGGGTCTCGCTCAGCTGGGTGTATGCCGATGGCGAGCGCGCCGGTTACGTACAGAAGTTCTCGCGCCGCGGCTACGTGTGCAAGACCTGGGAAGGTCAGATCGCACTCATCACCATGCCCGGCACGGTGGCGGACAAGTTCGACTTCACGGTGCGCGATGCGGCGGTGGCGGCGAAGATCAACGCCAACATCGGCGAGCGCCTGGCGCTGCACTACGAGCAGCACAAGTGGCTCCCCAGCTCCTGTTTCGGCGACACCGAGTACTTTGTCACCGGGGTGGCGGTCGCCGGCTCACCGCAGCCGCTGCCCGGCGGGGTGACACCCGCGCCGGCGAGCGCAGCCCCCGTGCCGGCCGCCCCGGCCGCCGCGGCTCCTCAGCCCGCTACGCAGCAGCCCTGAAGTTCCTCACTACCAGCCGCACTGCTGGCCCTTGTTGGCCTCGTTCAGCCACTGCATGAGGGGCTGAAAGTATTCGGTGATCGCGCTGGCGTCGATCTCGCGCGCGCCGGTCAGCTTCTCCAGCGTGTCCTGCCAGGGCGCGGCGGCGCCCTGCGCGAGCATCGCCTGGAACTTCTCTCCGGCCGCCTTGCTGCCGAAGTTCGAGCACTCATACAGCGGTGCCTGGTTGCCGGCGGCCTGGCACAGGGCGCGGTGGAACTGGAACTGCAGGATGAAGGACAGGAAGTAGCGCGTGTAGGGCGTGTTGTCCGGGATGTGGAACTTGGCGGCCGGGTCGAAGTCGGCCTCGGTGCGCGGCACCGGCGGCACGATGCCCTGGTAGCGGCGGCGCAGCTCCCACCAGCTGGCGTTGTAGTTCGCAGGCGTGATCTCCCCCGAGAACACCTTCCAGCGCCACTGGTCGATGAGGCGCCCGAAGGGCAGGAAGGCGATCTTGTCGAGCGCCATCTTCATCTGCTCGTTGATCAGGGCCTCGTGGCTCGGCACCACTTTCGGCACCAGTCCGATCTTCGCCAGGTACTGCGGCGTCACCGACAGGTTGATGGTGTCGCCGATGGCCTCGTGGAAACCGTCGTTCGCGCCATCGCGGAACAGGTACGGCTGCTTGGCGTAGCTCAGGAAATAGTAGTCGTGACCGAGCTCGTGGTAGATCGTGTACAGGTCTTCCGCGGTGGGCGTAAGACAGGCCTTGACGCGCACGTCCGTCCCCGGGGCCATGTCCCAGGCGCTGGCGTGGCACACCACTTCCCGGTCGCGCGGGCGCGTCGAGCATCGAGCGCTCCCAGAACGCCGGCGGCAGTTGCGGGAACCCCATCGAGGTGTAGAAGCTCTCCGCCGAGTGCGCCATGCGCACCGCGTCCCAGGCCTGCGCCTTCAGCGCCGCATCCGCGCTCACGCCGCTCGCGTTGGGGTAGGGTTTCAGCAGATCCTCGTAGATCTTGTTCCACTGCTGCGCCCACATGTTGCCGAACAGCTGCGCCGGGATCGGCTTGCCGGCCGGCACCTTGTCCTCGCCGTAGCGCCTGGCGAGCCGCGCGCGCGCATAGCAGTGCAGGCCGTCGTAGAGGGGCTTCACCTGCTGCCACAGGTGCTCGGACATCGCGTCGAAGGCCTCCGGCGGCATGTCGTAGTTGGCCCGCCACATGACCCCTAAGTCCTTGAAGCCGAGGTTGCGCGCGCCCTCGTTCGCAAGTCCCACGAACTCGGTGTAGTCCGCGCGCATGCTGGCGCCGACGTCGTGCCAGCCCTTCCAGGCCTGGGTGAGCTCGTCGTAGTTGCGGCTCCTGGCGAGGATCTCGGCGAGCTGGTCGAGGTTCTTGCAGGACTGCGGTCCCTGGGGACAGTACTTGCCCTTGCCGTAGGTGGCTTCCAGCTGCGACTCCAGCTGCGTCATGCGCGCACGCCGCGCGGGGTCCGCCGGGGCCGGTGCGGGCACGTTGAGGCGCAGCTTCATGAGCGCGCGGGCGGTGGCCGGTGAGAGCTTCTGGCCCTCGAAGCGCCGCGACTGCTCGAGCGCCTGGTTGAGGTACGCGAGGTAGCGCTCGTTGGCCTTGGCATCCAGCAGCTGCGTGTCGATGGTGATGTAGGTGGCCTGCGTCCAGCCGGCGGCGTTGCTCTCCTCGTTGAGCGCGGTCAGCTCCTTGTTGACGCGCGCGACGAATTCGTCCGCGCTCTCGGCGGGGGCGGCACTGGCGGCCGGCGGGGCGGCGCCCTGCGGCGCGCAGCTGACCAGGGTGGCAAGGAGGAGCGCGCCGCACAGGGCGCCGGAGAGCCTACGCATGAGAGTGATCCCTTTTTATCTGACCCCGGCCATCAGCCGCCGGATGAGGGGCGTGAGCAAGAGCATGACGCAGCCGCCGATCACGCCGTACCAGAACACCTGCCGGAACAGGCCCGGGAGCGATTCGAGATGGCTCGAGTCGTAGCGGCCGGAGAGTTGCCCGGCAAGATTGCTGCCGAGGGCCAGCGACAGGAACCACAGTCCCATCACCTGACCGACAAAGCGCGGCGGGGCGAGCTTGCTCATGTAGGAGAGCCCGACGGGCGAGAGGCACAGCTCCCCGAGGGTATGCAGGAAGTAGGTGCCGATCAGCCATACCGGCAGCACCATCTGACCGGCGAGCACGTGCAGCGAGGCGAAGTACATGACCAGGAACCCCAGTCCCAGGAAGATGAGTCCGAGGCCGAACTTGGTGGGCGCCGGCAGGTCCAGGCCGCGCTTGCCGAGTGAGGTCCACAGCCACGCGAAGGCACCGGCGAGGGTGATGACGAAGAACGGGTTCACCGCCTGCAGCACGCCCGCGGGCATGTTCCAGCCGAACACGTGGCGGTCGGTGTAGCGTTCTGCGAACAGGTTGAAGGAGGCGCCCTGCTGTTCGTAGCCGGCCCAGAACATTACCGAGGCGGCGAACAGCGCCGCCATCACCAGCGTGCGGTTGCGCTCAAGCGCTGTGAGCCCGGCGAAGAACAGGAGGTAGGCGAAGTAGGCGAGCGCGAGCACCGCATACGCCCAGGTGGCGAACGCGGAAGTGCGCACGGCATCGAAGTGCAGCGTACCGCTCGCCGCGAGCGCCACGACGACACCGACCGCGGCAAGAATCAGGATCACGGGAGTCCAGGAGCCGCGCTCGGCGGGCGCAGGGGAGAGACCCTCCCGCCCGAGCGTGCCGCGCGTCCACAGGAACTGGGCGACGCCGAACGCCATGCCGAGCGCCGGCAGCGCGAAGCCCCAGCGCCAGCCATACCACTGCGCGAACACCGGGACTGCGAGCGACCCCAGGAAGGCGCCGAGATTGATGCCCATGTAGAAGACCGAGAAGCCGGCATCGCGGCGCGCGCCGCCCTCCGGGTAGAGCGTGGCGACCAGGGCGCTCACGTTGGGCTTGAGCAGCCCCACGCCCATGGCGATGACCAGCAGCCCGATGAAGAACACCGGCGTGTTGCCGACCGCCAGGAGGATGTTGCCCGCCGTGATGAAGCAGCCGCCGGCGATCACCGCGCGCTGCGCGCCCAGCAGGCGGTCGGCCAGCCAGCCCCCGGCAAGACCCAAAAGGTAAGTGCTGCCGAGGTACAGCCCGTAGATCGCGCTCGCCGAGGTGTCGGGGATGCCGAGGCCCCCCTTGGCGATCGCCCCGGCCATGAACAAAATCAGGAGCGCGCGCATACCGTAGTAGGTGAAGCGCTCCCACATCTCGGTGAGGAACAGCGTCGCCAGGCCGCGCGGCTGGCCCAGGATGGTACGGCCCGCGCCCGCGGCCACGGCGGCATCAGCGGCCTGGTTCATGCGGCCGGCTCTGTGCTCTTGTTAGGGTCGCGGCACATCAATCGGCCCAGTCTCGCCCACTCGAGGGGCGCGCGCAACGCGCGCGCGCACCGCGCGCGCCTCAGGCGTCGCTCGCCTCGGGGGTCTCGGTGGCCGCCTTGCGCCGCGCGACCATGCGCGCCATGAGGATGCCGCCCTCGTACAGCAGGTACATCGGAATCGCAAGCGAGCACTGCGCGATGGCATCGGGCGGCGTGAGCAGGGCCGCGAGGATGAAGATCCCGAGCAGCACGTAGCCGCGGTTCTTGGTGAGGGACTCCACCCGCACCAGCCCCATGATGACCAGCAGCACCACCGCCACCGGCACCTCGAAGGCGAGTCCGAAGCAGAAGAACATGGTGAGCACGAAGTCCAGGTAATTGTTGATGTCGGTCATCATCGCCACGCCCTTGGGCGTGGTGTGCGCGAAGAACTGGAACATCACCGGGAACACGAAGTAGTAGGCGAAGCCGATGCCGACGTAGAAGAGCAGGATCGAGGACACGAGCAGCGGCAGGGCGAAGCGGCGCTCCTTGCGGTACAGGCCCGGCGCCACGAACGCCCACAGCTGATAGATGACGTAGGGCATCGCCAGCATGAGCGCGGCGAAGAAGGACAGCTTGAAGGGCGTCGTGAACGGCGACATGACGCCGGTGGCGATGAGGTTGCTGCCCTTGGGCAGCTTCTCCAGCAGCGGCTCGGATACGAACGTGAACAGGTCGTTCGCGTTCATGATGCAGGGCACGAAGGCGATGCCGACCACGATGAGTGCCTTGAGCAGCCGGTCGCGCAGCTCCAGCAGGTGCGAGATCAGCGTGCCTTCGGCTAATTTCTCAGGTTCGCTGCTCATCGGCGCTCGCGGCAGCTGCGCGCACCGTGGTGTCGGCGCCGGTGTCATCCGTCGGGTGCGCGTGGGAGAAGGTGGGCGCTCGCGGCGGCAGCGGCGGATCCGCTGGCGGCGGCGGCGGAGATGGCGGGGGAGATGGCGAGGCGGCGGCGCTCGGCTCAGCTGCCGGGGAAGCCGCCGGGGGCGTCATGGGTTGGGCCTTGCGGGCCTCCTCCAGCTGCACTTCTTCCTCGAGCTGCTCGCGGAACTGGCGCGCCATGGCGCGCGCGCGCCCGACCCAGCGGCCGAGCTCAGAAACGACACGGGGGAGCTTCTCCGGGCCCAGCACGATCAGTGCCAGGACGAAGATGATGAGGACTTCCGAAAACCGGCCCTCGAACAGGTCAGCTGCTCCGCGGCTCGGTCTTCGTGTCGGCCTTCTGGTTTTCCGCGAACTCGGCGTCCGGTGCCTCGGCGCGGATCTGCTTGGGCGGATTCGACTGCTCTTCCTCGCCCTCGCTCATGGCCTTCTTGAAGCCGCGCACGGCGTGGCCCAGGTCCGAACCCACGGTGCGCAGCTTCTTCGCGCCGAACACGATGAGCACGACCAGCAGGATCACCACCAGCTCGCGCATTCCAATACCCATAACTCACTCCACACAGCTCCGCGAGGCGGAGAAAAGAGTTAAATGATAGGTCAAATGGCCACCTGGGGCCGTACAAGTTCCGCCGCTCCGCGACGCGCGTCACGGGGAGCTGGCTTAAGGGGCCTCAAGCCAGAAGGTGACCGGTCCGTCGTTGATGAGTGACACCTGCATGTGCGCGCCAAATACGCCTGCCGAAACAGGGGCATAGGCGCGCTCCACGCACGCCTGCAGATGCGTGAACAGCCGCTTAGCCAGCTGCGGCTCGGCGGCCGTGCTGAAGCCTGCGCGCGTGCCGCTCGCGGTGTCGGCGGCGAGGGTGAACTGCGGCACCAGCAGCACCGCGCCGTGCACGGCCGTGACCGGCAGGTTCATGCGGCCGTGCGCGTCCGGGAAGATGCGGTAGGCGAGCAGGCGCGCCGCGAGGCGCTCGGCCTGCGACTCCCCATCCCCGGCGCGCACCCCGATCAGTGCCAGCACGCCCGGGCCGATCGCAGCCACGCAGCGCTCCTCGATCCGCACCTGCGCCTGGCTGACGCGCTGAATGAGAGCGATCATGGGGGCGGTGATTGTGTGGCATTTGCCGGGGTGAGTAACGTAAGATTCGGGGCCATTTTGCGGGCCGGTGGAGAAGAAAGAATGGGTCGCGGGCGAGGCTTGTTGATTGGCGCGGGAGTGATCGGTGCCGCGCTCGCGATGGTGACCTACGCTGCTGCCACCCCCGCCCAGGAGGCTGCCGCCGGGGATGCCAAGCGCGGCAAGGAGCTCTCCTACACCTGCCTCGGCTGCCACGGCATCGATGGCTACAAGAACGCCTACCCCATGTACAGCGTGCCCAAGCTCGAGGGCCAGCACCCCGAGTACCTCACGGCCGCTCTCAAGGGCTACCGCGACGGGGACCGCGCGCATCTGACGATGCATTCGCAGGCCTCCACGCTCTCCGACCGGGACATCCAGGACATCGCCAGCTACTTCGCCGGCAAGCCGCTGGCCTCCGCCGGTGCCAGGCCCACGAACGTGCCGCAGGCGGCGAGCCTGTGCACCTCCTGCCACGGGGCCGACGGCATCGCCATCGCGCCGACTTATCCGTCGCTCGCCGGCCAGCACACCGACTACCTGGTGCGCGCCATCGATGAGTACAAAAAGGGCGGCCGCAAGAACCCGATCATGAAGCAGTTCGCCGGCAACCTCTCGGATGCGGACGCCGCGGTGATCGCCGCCTACTTCGGCAAGCTCGAGCCCGGGCTTAAGACCGAGAGCCGTCCCTACACGCGCTTCGGCGAGCCCCCCGCCGCCCCCTGAAGAGTCACCCCCGGGCGGCCTTAAGGCTGCCATAAGCCAGGCTTTCTATCTTACGGCGCATCCGCCCTCCGGGGTCCTTTGCGCTTGTACGGAGCATTGAGTGTCTATGAACCTGCCGAACTTCGTGAAAAAGCCGCTCGTGGCCGCCCTCATCGGCGCCTGCGCGATCGCAGCCCCCGTGAGTGTGCTGTACGTGGCCGGCGCCGGGCGCGCCATCGCCACCCCCAGCACCACCCCGACGCAGCCGACCCCGGCCGCCCCGGCCACCAGCCTTGCCGCCCAGCTGCCGGACTTCTCGGCCATGGTGCAGCGCTGGGGCCCGGCGGTGGTCAACATCGCGGTCATCACCAAGGCGACCCCGGCGATGGAGCAGGGCGATGAGGATGACTCGGACGATGACAACGGCCAGGGCAACGCCCAGCCGAACCCCTTCGGACCCAACAGCCCGTTCGCGCCGTTCTTCCGCGGCCAGCCCTTCCAGGGCAGGCCCGCCCCGGTGCGCGGCGAGGGCTCCGGCTTCATCATCAGGAGCGACGGCGTGATCCTCACCAACGCCCACGTGGTGAACGGGGCGAGTGATGTGACGGTGCGCATGACCGACCGGCGCGAGTACACCGCGAAGGTGATCGGCGTGGACACCAAGTCCGACATCGCCGTCATCAAGATCAACGCCAAGGACCTGCCGGTGGTGAAGATGGGCGACTCCAAGAGCCTGAAGGTCGGTGAGTGGGTGCTGGCGATCGGCGCGCCGTTCGGCTTCGAGAACAGCGCCACCGCGGGCATCGTCTCGGCCAAGGGCCGCACGCTCGATTCCGGCTACGTGCCCTTCATCCAGACCGACGTGCCGATCAACCCGGGTAACTCCGGCGGACCGCTCTTCAACATGAAGGGCGAAGTCGTCGGCATCAACTCGCAGATCTACTCCAGGAGCGGGGGCTACCAGGGCGTCTCGTTCTCGATCCCGATCGACGTGGCGATGCAGGTGAGCGGCCAGCTGCAGACCACCGGACACGTGACGCGCGGCAAGCTCGGCGTCGTCATCCAGCCGGTGACGCAGGGACTGGCGGATTCCTTCGGCCTGCCGCAGCCCGAGGGCGCGCTGGTGTCGACGGTCGAGAAGGGCGGACCGGCCGAGAAGGCGGGCGTTGAGCCGGGAGACGTCATCCTCAAGATCAACGGCACCGAGCTGCGTGACTCCAACGAGCTGCCGGCGCTGGTGGCGGGCATCACTCCGGGCACGGGCGTCAACCTCGAGATCTGGCGCAACCACGGCACCAAGAACGTGAGCGTCACGCTCGGGGCGCTGGAGGACAAGCGCACAGCCGCGACCGATAAGGCGCACGAGCAGGGCGGCAAGCTCGGACTGGCGGTGCGGCCCCTGAGCCCCGAGGAGCAGAAGCAGGGCAACCTCAAGAGCGGGCTCGTGGTCGAGCGCTCGAGCGGTCCGGCGGCCGATGCCGGCATCCAGCAGGGCGACGTGGTGCTGGCGGCCAACGGTGCGCCGGTAACCAGCGCCGATGACTTAAAGAGCGCGGTGGAGAAATCCAAGGGCCACATCGCGCTCCTGATCCAGCGCGGCGATGCGCGCATCTTCGTGCCGGTGCGCGTCGGCTGAGCCGGCTCGGCTAACGCTGAGAACGTCAAGGCCCGCCGCGGCTCAAGCGCGGCGGGCTTTTTTCGTGGGGCGCAGGCCGCGCGGCGCCTAAGGGGCCGGCGCACCGTTGGTGACGAGCGCTGCCATGAGCTCATTCACCGGCAGGGTATCCAGTGCCGCCCCGCGCGCGAACAGCGCCTTGATCTTCTCGGCCTGGCGCGGCGCGTACTGCGCATCAACCGAGCTCTGGAATTTCTTCACCAGCACCGGCATGCCCTCGGCGCGGCGCTTGCGGTGCCCGATGGGGAAGTCGACCGCCACGCGCTCGGTGGCGCTGCCGTCCTTGAAGAACACCTGCAGCGCGTTGCCGATGTAGCGCTTGTCCGGGGCGTAGTACTCGGCGGTGAAGGTCGGGTTCTCGCGCACCTGCATGCGCGCGCGCAGCGCATCCACGCGCGGATCGGCGGCGACCTCGTCCTCGTAGTCCCGTCCCGTGAGCCGCCCGAAGATGAGCGGAATGGCCACCATGTACTGGAGGCAGTGGTCACGGTCGGCGGGGTTGGCCAAAGGACCGGTCTTGTCGATGATGCGCACGCCCGGCTCCTGGGTCTCGATCACGATGCGCTCGATGTCCGCGATGCGCTCGCGCACCTGCGGGTGCAGGGTGAGCGCCGCCTCCACCGCGGTCTGCGCGTGGAATTCGGCCGGGAAGGAGATCTTGAACAGCACGTTCTCCATGACGTAGCTGCCGAAGGGCTGCGGCAGCACGAGCGGCCGGCCCTTGAACAGCACGTCCTGGAAGCCCCAGGTTTTGGCCGAGAGCGCCGACGGGTAGCCCATCTCCCCGGTGAGCGCGATGAGGGCCAGGCGCACCGCGCGGCTGGTGGCATCGCCTGCCGCCCAGCTCTTGCGCGAGCCGGTGTTGGGAGCGTGGCGGTAGGTGCGCAGCGCGCCGCCGTCGATCCAGGCGTTGGAGACCGCATTCACCACCTGCTCGAGCGTGCCGGAGAGCATCGCGGTCGCGACCGCGGTGGAGGCGACGCGCACCAGCAGCACGTGGTCGAGGCCGACGCGGTTGAAGCTGTTCTCGAGCGCCAGTACCCCCTGGATCTCGTGCGCCTTGATCATGTTGGTGAGCAGGTCGCGCACCGTCGGCGGATCCAGGCCCTGCATCACGGCGCTGCGTGCCAGATAGTCGGCGACCGCGAGGATCGCCCCCAGGTTGTCCGACGGATGGCCCCATTCGGCGGCGAGCCAGGTGTCGTTGAAGTCGAGCCAGCGCACCATCGCGCCGATGTTGAAGGCCGCCTGCACCGGATCGAGCTCATAGGAAGTGCCGGGCACGCGCGCCCCGCCGGTCATCACCGCTCCGGGCACCACCGGGCCCAAGAGCTTGCGGCAGGCGGGGTACTTCAGTGCCTGGAACCCGCAGGCGAGGGTGTCCATGAGGCAGTAGCGCGCGGTCTCATAGGCGGTGCTGCTGTCGATCTTGGCGTTGCGCGCGTAGTCGGCGATCGCGCTCAGCGCGGCATCGGGCTTGGGGCGCTCGGCGGACTTGATGTCGTGTGCGGACATGGCGGTGAGTGGCTTACTTGCGCTTCTCTAAGGGGACGAACTTCAGGTCCTCGGGGCCGACGTAGTTGGCCGCCGGGCGGATGATCTTGCCGTCCGCGCGCTGCTCGATGACGTGCGCCGCCCAGCCGGTGGTGCGGGCGATGACGAACAGCGGGGTGAACATCGGCGTCGGCACGCCCATGAGGTGATAGGAGACGGCCGAGAACCAGTCGAGGTTCGCGAACAGCTGCTTGGTGTCGCGCATCACCGCCTCGATGCGCTCGGCGATCGCGAACATCTTCAGGTCACCGATCTCCTGGGAGAGACTGCGCGCGACCTCCTTGATCACCTCGTTGCGCGGGTCGGAGACGGTGTACACCGGGTGGCCGAAGCCGATGATGACTTCCTTGGCGGCCACGCGCGCGCGGATGTCGGCGTCGGCCGCCTCCGCGGTGTCGTAGCGCTTCTGGATCTCGAAGGCGAACTCGTTGGCGCCGCCGTGCTTGGGTCCGCGCAGCGCCCCGATGGCCCCGGTGATGCAGGAGTAGATGTCAGCGCCCGTGCCGGCGATGACGCGCGCAGCGAAGGTCGAGGCGTTGAACTCGTGCTCGGCGTACAGGATCAGCGAGGTGTGCATGGCGCGCACCCAGGACGCCGGCGGCGGCCGCCGGTGCAACAGGTGCAGGAAGTGCCCGCCGACGGAGTCATCCTCGGTCTCCACCATGATGCGCAGGCCCGAGTGACTGTAGTGGTACCAGTAGCACAGCATCGAGCCGAAAGAGGCCACCAGGCGGTCGGCGATGTCGCGCGCGCCGGGGGCGGCGTGCTCATCCTTCTCCGGCAGCGCGCACCCCAAAGCGGAGGCGGCGCTGCGCATCACGTCCATCGGGTGCGTGGCGGCCGGCAGCGCCTCCAGCACCTGGCGCACGACCACCGGGATGCCGCGCAGTGACCTGAGCTTGGTCTTGTAGGCGGTGAGTTCCGCGCGCGTCGGCAGGCGCTCGTGGATGAGGAGGTAGGCGATCTCCTCGAACTCCGCGGCGGTGGCGATCTCGAGAATGTCGTAGCCGCGGTAGTGCAGGTCGTTGCCGGTGCGGCCCACGGTGCACAGCGCGGTGTTGCCGGCGGTCACGCCCGAAAGCGCGACCGACTTCTTCGGCTTGAATCCCGGTGTCGTGTCATTCATGGCTTGTCTTTCCCGAACAGCTCATCGAGCTTCGTCTCGTACTCATGGTAGCCGAGCACCGCGTAGAGCTCGGCGCGGGTCTGCATGGCGGGCACGACGCTCTTTTGCGTGCCGTCCCGGCGGATCGCCTGGTACACCAGCGTCTGCGCCTTGGCGGCGGCGCGGAACGCGGACAAGGGATACAGCACCAGCCGCACGCCCGCCGCTCCCAGCTCCTGGGTGGTAAAGAGCGGGGTCTGGCCGAATTCGGTGATGTTGGCGAGCAGCGGCACGCGCACGCGCGCGCTGAAGCCGCGGTACTCATCCAGGCTCTGGAGCGCTTCGGCGAAGATCATGTCGGCGCCGGCCTCCACGTACGCCACGGCGCGCTCGAGCGCGGCCTCCTGGCCCTCGACCGCGTGCGCATCGGTGCGCGCCATGATCACGAAATCAGGGTCGCTGCGCCCGTCCACCGCCGCCTTGATGCGATCGACCATCTCCTCCTTCGGCACCAGCGCCTTGCCCGGGCGGTGGCCGCAGCGCTTGGCGGACACCTGGTCCTCCAGGTGCATGCCGGCGGCGCCGGCGCGGATCAGCTCCCTTGCGGTGCGGGCGATATTGAAGGCCGCGCCCCAGCCGGTGTCTGCATCCACCAGCAGCGGCAGCGCGCACACCCCGGTGATGCGGCGCACGTCCTCGCACACGTCATTCAGCGAGGTCATGCCCAAGTCCGGCAGGCCGAAGGAGGCGTTGGCAACCCCGGCGCCGGACAGGTAGAGCGCCCGGAAGCCGGCCTCCTCGGCGAGCAGTGCAGCGTAGGCGTTGATCGTGCCGACGATCTGCAGGGGACGTTCGGCCTCGACCGCGGCCCGCAGCCGCGCGCCGGCGCTTGGCGTTTCCGACATAAAAAACCTTCCGCGAGGGGATGCGCATTCTATACGCGCGCCAGCACCGCGGGCGATTCCTACCCGCCGGTAGGATGGCAGCGTTAGTCCGTTCGGCCGATGCGTACCACCGTGCGTCCGGTGACCGCGCCATCCAGGTAGCCCGGAAAGGCCTGCGGCAGGTCTGCGAAGTCGATGGTGCGGGTGACGATCTCCTTCAGGTGTCGCGGGCGCAGGTCAGTGCCGATGCGCTCCCAGACCTTGAGGCGCCAGGGGCGCGGGGTCGCCGAGGAATTGATGCCGATGAGGCTGACGCCGCGCAGGATGAAGGGCATGACGGTGGTGTGCAGCTCAGGTCCGGCCGCCAGCCCGATGCTGGCGATGTTCCCCCAGAAGTCCACCGTGCGCGTGAGCCAGGCGAGGATGTCCCCGCCCAGGTTGTCGATCGCACCACCAAAACGTGCGGTCTCGAGCGGCTTGGCGCCGAGCTCGAGCTCCTGGCGCGCCAGCACCTCATCCGCACCCAGTTCGCGCAGATACTGCGTTGCCGCGGGCTTACCGCTGACCGCGCTCACGCGGTAGCCGCGCGCCTTGAGCATGTCGATGGCAAGACTGCCCACCCCGCCCGTGGCACCCGTGACCACGATGGGACCGCCGGTCGGGGACTGGCCGTTCTGCTCCATGCGGTGGATGGCCAGGGCAGCGGTGAAGCCGGCGGTGCCGATCGCCATGACGTCAAAGGCGTTCAGTCCCGGCGGCAGCGGGATCACCCAGTCCCCGCGCACGCGCGCGCGCTCGGCGTAGCCGCCGTCGTGGGTCTCCGAGAGCGCACAGCCGGTGACCAGTACTTCATCGCCCTCGCGGTAGCGTGCATCCGCGGAGGACTCGACGATGCCGGCGAGGTCGATGCCGCCGACCAGCGGATAGCGGCGCAGGATCTTGCCGGCGCCGGTGGCAGCGAGCGCATCCTTGTAATTGATGCCTGAGTGGCTGACGCGGATGACCACCTCGCCGGGGGACAGATCCGCCAGGGTGAGGTCCTCGAAACGCGCGGCGATGCGGCCGCCCTCGGAGTGGATGCGGTAGGCCCTGAACTTGTCCATGCGCGAGAGTATCGCGCGCCGCGCCGGCGGGCGGAAATCCACCCAAGGGATGAGGCGGCTCTAAGGCCGCGGCGCACGCCCCGGCGTAAGTGCGCTCGGTCTCACCGCGCTGCAGCGCGTGCCAGCCACACCACCAGCCCCTGGGTATTGAGCTCCAGATCGCCCTCCAGGAGCTGCGTCAGCTCGGCATCACTTTGCCGGCAGCCGTGGCGGCGGGCCGCCGCGAGCCACAGCGTGAGTACCTCGGCGCGGATGGCGGCGGCCGGATCGGGGGCGTGCGCATGGGAGCGGGCAATGCGGGCGAGCTCGCGTACCTGGGCCTTGAGCGACTCCCCCAGGCGCGCCACTTCCGTCACGCGACTGAAGTGCATGAGGTACATCGACTGCGGGCGGTAGCTGAGCATGCGCTCGATGGAGGCGATGAGCTGCTCGGGATCGAACTGCGTCGGGGTGGTGGTCGGGAAGATGAAGGCGCCCTGCGCGGTGTCGAACGCCCGATAGGAAATCCCGAAGGTGTCGCCGGGGAAGATGCTGGCGTGTGCCGCATCGACCACCGCGTAATGGTGCAGGGCGTGACCGGGCGTGTGGATGAGCTCGAGCGTGCGCGCGCCGAGCTGCACCCGCTCCCCGTCGGCGACCGCGTGCACGCGTGCGGCCGGCAGCGGCACCAGCTCCCCGTAGAGGCGCGCGAAGGTCTCCTCGCCATAGACGATCTTGGAGCCGGCGATGAGTCTGGCAGGCTCGATCAGGTGCGGCGCGCCGCGCGGGTGCAGCAGGGCGCGCGCCTGAGGCAGCTCCTGCAGCAGCGCCCCGGCGCCGCCGGCGTGGTCCAGGTGCACGTGGGTGAGGAGGAGATAATCGACCGCGCTGCGTGCGATGCCCAGCTGCTCGAGCGCAGCCAGCAGATAGGGCACGGAGAAGTTGGTGCCGACGTCGACGAACGCCGCGCGCCCGTTATCGACGATGAGGTGCGCGGCCGCATGTCCCGGGTAGCAGGTACTCGGCATCAATCGCGGTGATGCCATCAGGATGATGATAGAGACGCGGTTGCACGGGAACGTAAGGCCTGTGACTGCGGGCACGCTGCGTGGGTTCGCCGGATGACACATCGTAACCCGTACGCTAGGGTGAGACACATGACCTGCCGCACTTCTGCCCCACGCCTGCGCACTGCAGGCGTGCTGGCCAGCGCCATGCTGCTCAGCCACACCCTCTGCGCACAGCAGCCGCCGGCGCCCACGCACCGCGAGCAGGGTGCACTGCTTTACGAGGGCATCCCGCCGGGGGACCCGGCACTCGCGGCGCGCCTGGAGCGCTACCTCAATTCCCGCGGCGCGACGTTCCTCGACTGGATGGCCGACGGGAGTCTGCTGATCAAGACGCGCTTCGCGGAGACCGAGCAGCTGCACCGCGTGGCCGCCGCGGGCGCGGCGCGCGAGCAGCTCACCTTCGGCGCCGATGCGGTCGAATGGGCGCGCGCCGCGCGCGCCGGCGGCGGTGCGGTGTACTGGATGGACAAGGGCGGGGATGACAACTTCCAGATGTACTACCTCGGCGCCAACGGCCAGTCCGCGGGCGCTCACCAATGGGGATTTCATCCACGGGAGCCCCGTGTGGGCGCACGACGGCAAGCACGTGGCCTTCTACGGCAACGACCGCGACGGGCTGAGCTACGACGTCTACGTGGCGGATGTGAGCGCGGCCACGCCGCCGCAGCTGCTGGTCGGGGGCCGGGAGGACACCTGGTATCCGCTGGACTGGTCGGCCGATGACTCGAAGCTCCTGGTGTGGAAGTACCTCTCCAGCACCGAGAGCTACCTGTACCTGGCGGACGTGGCCACTGGCACACTCACGCCGCTCGAGGCCAAGCCCATGGCCGGCGGCATCCACCGCGCCAAGTTCGGTCCCGACGGGCGCGGGGTGTACGTGCTCACCGATGAGGACGGCGAGGTCGCGGCGGTGCACTTCAAGGATCCCATCACGCACGAGAGCCGCCGCGTCACGCCCGATTCACCCTGGGACGTTGAGGACTTCGATATCAGCGCCGACGGCCGCTACCTCGCCTACGTACTGAACGAGGACGGCCGCAGCCGCCTGAACGTGCTCGACCTGCAGGCGAAACAGGATCTCGCCCCGCAGGGACTGCCGGAAGGGCACATCGGCAACGTGCGCTTCGACCCCAGCGGTAAACGTCTGGCGCTGTCGGCGGAGTCCGCTACCGCGCCGCGCGATGCCTATGTGTACGACCTCGAGCACGGCAGGCTCGAGCGCTGGACGCACAGCGAGATCGGCACGCTCGATCCTGCGAAGCTCGTCGCCCCCGAGCTGGTGAAGTTCCCGACCTGGGACCGCGTCGCCGATCACCCCGCCTGCTCTCGGCCTGGGTGTACCGCCCGGCGCAGGCGAGCGCTGCGGCGCCGGTGATCATCAACATCCACGGCGGGCCGGAGGGCCAGGCGCGTCCCGGACTGGGACCCGTTCGTGCAGTTCCTGGTGAGTGAGCTCGGCTACATCGTGATCGAGCCCAACGTGCGCGGCTCCACCGGTTACGGCAAGACCTTCCAGGCGCTCGACAACGGGCCGCTGCGCGAGGATGCGGTGCGCGACATCGGATCGCTCCTGGTGTGGATCGGGGTGCAGCCGGGCATGCGACCGCGAGCGCATCGTGGTCATGGGCGGCTCCTACGGCGGCTACATGACACTCGCCTCACTGGTGAGCTATGGGGAGCGGCTGAAGCGGCGGGATCGATGTCGCCGGCATCAGCGACTTCGTCAGCTTCCTGCGCAATACCTCGCCCTACCGGCGCGACCTGCGCCGCGCCGAGTACGGCGATGAGCGCGAGCTGCACATGCGCGTGTTCCTCGAGCGCATCTCGCCTCTGAACAACGCCACCCGTATCAAGAAGCCGCTGCTGGTGGTCACGGGCCTGAACGATCCGCGCGTGCCGGCGTCGGAGTCCGAGCAGCTGGTGTGGCGCATCCGCAGCGCCGGCGGGGAGGTCTGGTACCTCACCGCCAGGGACGAGGGCCACGACTTCCGCCGCAAGGCCGACCGCGACGCCTACCTGCAGGTGGCCGCGCAATTTTTGGAGAAGCTCACCCACTGAGGGCAGCCCTTGAGCGCGCTGCGCGAGCTGCCCGCTCAGGCCGCCACTGCGGCCGGCAGCACGACCTCGACGCTAAGTCCGCGCCCGTTCAGTCCTGGCGCGAGCGTGACGCTCGCACCGTGCGCATCCGCGATGGCCTTCACGATCGCAAGCCCGAGTCCGCTGCCGGGCTGGGCGGTGCCGGGGCGGCGATAGAAGCGGTCGAACACCCGCGCGCTGTCCGCCGGCTCGATACCCGGGCCGTCATCGCTGACTCGCAGACGTGCGCCGCCAGCGGGGGCTGCGAGTGTCTCGACGGCGACGTCCACCCGGCCGCCGTCGGCGCTGTAGCGCACGGCGTTGTCAATGAGGTTGCGCAGCAGCGTACGCAGCGCATCGGCCTCGCCGCTCACGACGACCGGCGCTGCAGCGGCCACGCCGAGGTCGATGTGGCGCAGGTCCGCGAGCGGCACCAGCTCCGCCACCGCCTCGCGCGCGAGTTCATCCAGGCGTACGGGTCCGACGCTACGTGCGCTGCGTGGCTCCTGGCGCGCGAGCGCCAGCATCTGCTCGATGAGGCGGATGGCGCGCTGCACGCCGGCCGAGAGCGTCTCCATGGCGGCGAGGCGCTCGCTCTCGCTGCCGGCGCGCGCCAGCATGCCCATTTGCAGGTGCAGCGCGGTGAGGGGCGTGCGCAGCTCGTGCGCGGCATCGGCCATGAAGGCGCGCTCGCGCCCGAGCGCCTGGCGCAGCCGCTCGAGCAGATCGTTGAGCGCGGTGACGAGCGGCTGCACCTCATCGGGCAGGCGCGCATCCGGCAGTGCATCGAGCGCATCCACGCGGCGCGCCTTCACCAGCGCGGTCGAGCCGCTCAAGCGGCTTGAGCGCCCAGCCGACGGCCAGCCAGATGAGGAGGGCGAGCGCGGGCAGCAGCAGCGCAAAGGGCTTGAGCGTCTGCAGCGCGAGCTGCGCGGCGCGCTCCTGGCGCACGCTCATCGGCTGCGCCACCTGGATGACGCGCCGCTCGGCCTGCACCCCGAACACCCGCCAGCGCCCCTCGCGCGTGTCGACCGTGGCAAAACCGAGGGTGGTCACCTGCGGCAGCACCGCGTGCGGGCGCGACAGGTAGACGCGCACGCCATCGAGCGACCACACCTGCACCACGAAATCGTAGGCCGCATCGGGCGCCGGGATGCGCGGCAGCAGCTGGTACTCGACCGGCTCATCGCGCAGCACCAGTGCGGTCTGACGCAGGTGGTAGTCGAAGAACTCGCTGGCCTCGGCGAGTGCATTGCGATAGACGATGAGGCCGCCCACCGCCCCCACGGCGAGCACTCCGCCAAGGAGCCACGCCAGCAGCCGCGCACGCAGCGAGCTCATGGGGCGGGACGCACGCGGTAGCCCACGCCGCGCACGTTGAGGATGAAGTCGGCGCCGAGCTTCTTGCGCAGCCCGTGGATGTGCACCTCCACCGCGTTGCTCTCCACTTCCTCGCCCCAGCCGTAGAGGCGCTCCTCCAGCTGCGCGCGCGACAGGATGGTGCCGGGGCGCTCCATCAAGAGCTGCAGCAGCGCGAACTCGCGCGGCGAGAGTGCGATTTCCGCGCCCTCGCGCCGTCACCCGGTGCGCGGCCGCATCGAGCGTCACCCCGAGGTGCTCGATCCCGGGCGCCGAGCGCCCGGAGCGCCGCCGCAGCAAGCGCGCGGATGCGCGCGGCCAGCTCGTCCAGGTCGAAGGGCTTGATGAGGTAGTCATCCGCGCCGGCATCCAGACCCTGCCACCCGATCCGAGACCGCATCGCGCGCGGTGATGATGAGCACCGGCAGCGACAGCCCGCGCCCGCGCTCGGCCTTCAGCAGCGACAGCCCGTCGCCTCCCGGGCAGCCCCAGGTCCAGCAGCAGCAGCTCGAAGGGCTCGGTGCGCAGCACCGCTCTCGGCCGCGCGCGCCTCGCGCACCCAGTCCACGGTGAAGCCCTCGCGCTTGAGTCC
The DNA here is from genome assembly GCA_963743625.1 of uncultured Pseudomonadota bacterium. GTDB lineage: Bacteria > Pseudomonadota > Gammaproteobacteria > Steroidobacterales > Steroidobacteraceae > 13-2-20CM-66-19. The sequence continues at coordinate 258,544 of CAVUQM010000008.1, forward strand.
CGCGCGGATGGCCTCCCCGATCATTGGCGTCATCTTCTACCAGCAGCAGTCTCATGGAGCTGCAAAGTATGATCAATCGCGCGCACCGATGCGCGAAGGAGCCCGCGCTGAACCCTTTCGGAACGCCTGATCCGGGATGCCGGGACCCTGGGGGTGGACGCTGAGCCGCCGGCGCCGCGGCAGCCTGCTCGCTGCTCACGAGCGCGCTCGCCGAGTGGAACCAGACCTACAACCTCACCGCCATCACCGACCCCGAGGCGATGCTGACGCACCACCTGCTGGACAGCCTGCAGCATCCAGCCGGACCTCGCTGGGCAGCCGCATCGCCGATGTGGGCACCGGCGCGGGCTTCCCGGGGCTGCCGCTGGCGCTCGTGCAACCCGCAGCGGCACTTCACCCTCATCGACTCCAACGCCAAGAAGATCCGCTTCGTCACCCATGCCGCCGCGCTCATGGGCTCGACAACGTCACCGCCGTGCACGCGCGCAGCGAGGACCTTGCAGCCCGCCAGGCCCTTCGACACGCGTGGTGGCGCGGGCGCTTCGCCCCGCTGCCGCGGCTGCTGCAGCTGGTGGCGCCGCTGTGCGCGGGCGTGACACCCGCGTGCTCGCCATGAAGGGCCGCTGGCCCGAAGCGGAGCTCGGCGACGCTGCCCGCGCCCTGGCGCTGACTGCCTCGCGCGAGCTCAAGGTGCCGGGGCTGGATGCGGCGCGCTGCGTGCTGGTGCTGCACCGCGGCTAGGCCGGCGTGCAGCGGCAGCGCGGTGGTCTCCTTGATGACCGCGAGCGCGATGGAGGAGTTGACCGACTGCACGCCGGGGAAGCGCGACAGGTGGTCGAGGAAGAAGGCCTCGTAGGCCTTGATGTCGCGGCAGGCGATGCGCAGCAGGAAGTCCGTCTCCCCCATGAGCGTGTAGCACTCGAGGATCTCGGGGTGCGCGCGCACCGCCTGCTCGAAGCGCAGGAGCGCATCGCGCCCGTGGCCGGCCACCTTCACGTGCGAGAACACCATGACCGCGAGCCCGAGCTTCTCGCGGTCCAGCAGCGCCACGCGCTTGCGGATCACGCCCTGCTCCTCGAGCCGGCTGACCCGGCGCCAGCAGGTGGAGGTGGTGAGGCTCAGGCGCTCGGCGATCTCGGCGGCCGAGAGGTCGCCGTGCTCCTGCAGCACATCCAGGATGCGCAGGTCGGTGCGGTCGAGCTCGGTTGCATAGATTCAGTCACTTATCAGGCAATAAGTGACATAAATGATCTCACCAATGAGGCAATGACCGGCAACTTTTGTGACGATTCGTTGCACGGTTCGCGGGAGGTAACCTGCCGCATTCCACGCGGGCCCGTGGCCGCGACGGCAGCGCCATGGAAATCTTCGACATGCGCGAGTTCGACGCCCACGAGCAGGTCGTCTTCGGCCACGACGCCGCCACCGGCATGCGCGCGATCATCGCCATGCATTCCACCGCGCTCGGGCCCGGCGGCCGGCGGCTGCCGCCTGTGGCCCTACGCCACCACCGCCGAGGCGGTGGCGGACGTGCTGCGCCTGTCGCGCGGCATGAGCTACAAGAACGCCATGGCGGGACTTCAAGTTCGGCGGCGGCAAGGCCGTGATCATCGGCGATGCCGCGCAAGCCAAGACCCCGGAGCTGTTCGCAGGCCTTCGGCCGCTTCGTGGATTCCCTCGGCGGGCGCTACGTCACCGCCGAGGACGTCGGCACGACCACCGCCGACATGGCCAGCGTGGCGCGCGCGACGCGCTACGTTGCGGGCCTCGGGCCGCGCGCCGGGGGAGGCGGGCGGCGATCCGGGACCGAAGACCGCGCTCGGGGTGTACCTCGGGATCAGGGCGGCGGTGAAATTCCGCCTCGGTCGCAGCGATCTCGACGGGCGTCAGCGTCGCCATGCAGGGCGTGCGGCGGGGTGGGCTACCACCTGTGCGCGCATGCTCGCCGCCGACAGGCGCGCGCCTCACCGTGGCGGACGTGCGCCCGGCGGCGGTGCAGCGCGTGTGCGACGAGTTCGGGCGCGCGCCGGTGCGCGGTCGAGGAGGTGCTGTTCGCGGACGTCGACGTGCTCGCGCCCTGCGCCCTGGGCGCGGTGCTCAACGCACGCAGTCCATCCCGCGCCTGCGCGCGCGCGTCGTGGCGGGCGCTGCCAACAACCAGCTGGCACAGGGCCAGGACGGCGCGGCGCTGACCGGCGGCCGGCATCCTCTATGCGCCCGATTACGTCATCAACGCCGGCGGCATCATCAGCGTCTCCCGCGAGTACTACGGCGGGGCCACCGAGGCGCAGGTGATCGACGATATCCACGGCATCCCGGTGCGCCTGACGGAGATCTTCGAGCGCGCGCGGCGCGAGAACCGCACCACCAATGCCGTGGCCGACCAGATGGCGCGCGAGCGCCTGGGCCGCCAGGTGCCGCAGCAGCGGGTCGCCTGAGAGCGACGCCTCGAGCCGCGGCGGGCCGCCGCTCTCGGGGCTGCGCCCGCGCGGCAGTGCAGTACACTGTCGCCATGAAGCGCGTCATCGCCATCGCGAACCAGAAGGGCGGCGTCGGCAAGACCACCACCGCGGTGAATCTGGCCGCCTCGCTCGCGGCCACGCGCCGGCGGGTGCTGCTCATCGACCTGGACCCCCAGGGCAACGCCACCATGGGCTGCGGGGTCGACAAGTCCCAGCTCACCGTGAGCGCCTGCGAGGTCATGCTCGGGGAAGCGGACCTCGGCAGCCGCGCTGGTGCCGATCGAGCAGAGCGGCTTCTACGCTGCTGCCGGCCAACCAGGACCTGACCGCCGCCGAGGTGCGCCTGCTGTCGCTGCCGATCGCGCGCGAGACCAAGCTGCGCCAGGCGCTGCAGCCGATGCGCGACAGACTTCGACGTCATCCTCATCGACTGTCCGCCGGCCTTGAACATGCTGACGGTGAACGCGCTGGTCGCCGCCGACAGCGTGCTGATCCCGATGCAGTGCGAGTACTACGCCCTCGAGGGCCTGTCGGCGCTGCTGAGCACGGTCGAGCAGATCCGCGTCGCCGCCAATCCGCGGACTGTCGATCGAGGGCATGCTGCGCACCATGTACGATCCGCGAAACAACCTCTCCAACGAGGTCAGCAACCAGCTCATCGCGCACTTCGGCGACACGGTGTTCCGCACCGTCATCCCGCGCAACATCCGCCTGGCCGAGGCGCCCTCGTTCGGCAAGCCGGCGCTGTTCCATGACAAGGAGTCGCGCGGCGCGCTGGCCTACCTTGCGCTGGCCGGGCGAGATGATCCGGCGCGAGGAAGTCGCGAGCGCGCGTGACGCGCGGTCGGTGCCGGCTGCAAGCGCGCCGGCGCCGGCGCCCTCAGAGACAACGGCAACGGCGGCCACGGGAACTACCGCACCCGGCGGTGGCCGCCGTGGAGGCCCCGACCGACGGCGCGATGCTCGAGGAAAGCCGACTGATGAGAAAACCGACCCTCGGGCGCGGCCTGGCGGACCTGCTCGGCCAGACCCGACCCATCATGGTTCCGGCCGTGGTGCCGCTGGCGAGGCTGCCGCGCACCCGGCAGGCGAGGAACTGGCGCGGCTGCCGCTGGACCTGCTGCAGCGCGGCCGCTACCAGCCGCGCGTGGACATGCGCACCGAGTCCCTCGACGAGCTGGCCGACTCCATCCGTGCCCAGGGCGTGGTGCAGCCGATCGTGGTGCGCCCGGTGGAGCTGCCTGGGCGCCGGCGGCTCGCAGCGCTACGAGATCATCGCCGGCGAGCGCCGCTGGCGCGCCGCGCAGCTGGCCGGCTTAAGCGAGATCCCGGCGATCATCCGCCACATTCCCGATGAGGCGGCCATCGCGGTCGCGCTGATCGAGAACATCCAGCGCGAGAACCTGAATCCGCTCGAGGAGGCGCGTGCGCTCGAGCGCCTGATCAGCGAGTTCGGGCTCACCCACCAGCAGGCGGCCGAGGCGGTCGGGCGCTCGCGCGCCGGGGTCAGCAACCTGCTGCGCCTGCTGGAGCTTGCCCCGGAGGTGTGCGAGCTGCTCGAGCAGCGGCAGCTGGAGATGGGGCATGCGCGCGCGCTGCTGGGCCTGACCAGCGCCGCCAGCAGATCGAGGTGGCGACGCTGGTGGCGAAGAAGGGGCTCTCGGTGCGCGACACCGAGGCGCTGGTGCGGCGCCTGCAGGCGCCGCCGCCGGCCAGCAGCGCCGCAGGCGAGCTCCGCGGGCGGGATCCGAACGTCGAGCGCCTGGAGCAGGACCTGGCCGAGAAGCTCGGTGCGCGGGTGGCGATCCAGCACGGGAAGCGGCGGCAAGGGCAAGCTCGTGGTCAGCTACAACAGCCTGGACGAGCTCGACGGCATCCTCGCGCATATCCAGTAGCGGGCGTCTCGCACTGTTGGCACGCTCTCTGTACATTCCCGCCGGCATCTATAATTTGCCGCTTGGCCCTAGGTCACGTAAGTGACTGAACCGCCGAATCTAATGTAAGCCGCTTGCGCTTCAGTGCTCACGCGCAAGAACCAAGGCAGTCTGGCGGTTTGAGCCCCTCTACAGGGACTGTATATAAGGTGTTGGCGATCGATCTGCCCCATGCGCGGCGGCTGGCCTTCGGCGTCGTGCTCGGCCAGGCGCTGGTGACCGTGACGGCGGCGCTCATGTGCAGCTGGCGGTCGCCGAACGCGCGCCGCGCTGGTCGGCGCTGCTGGGCGGTGGCATCGCCACGCTGCGGGAGCCTCGGCATGGCGGTCCTGGTCTTTGGCGGCGGGACGGCGCCGGACGCGCAGCGCGTGCTGGGCATGTTCTATCTCGGCGAGGCCGTGAAGGTGGCCGTGGTGATCGTGCTGTTCGTGGTGGCGCTGAAGTGCGTGAATGTGGTGCCGCTGGCGATGTTCGCCGCGTTCGCCGCAACGTTTCTGGTGTACTGGATCGCGCTGGTCAGCGCGCTGCCCTCACTGAGCGGCACGCGCCGCGGCGCCTGAGAAGGGTCGACTGGTAACGAGCATGGCTGACGCAGAACACGCGCCGGGCGCAACCGAATACATCCTGCACCACCTGACGCTTCCTGTCCAACAAGGCAGCGCACGGCATTTTCGATCTGTCGGTCATCAACTACGACACCGTCTTCTTCTCGGTCGTGCTGGCGCTGGTGTTCTTCGGCCTGTTCTGGATGGTGGCGCGCAAAGCCACCAGCGGCGTACCCGGCAAGGTGCAGAACTTCGTCGAGATCCTGGTCGCGTTCGTCGACGAGCAGGTGCGCGATACCTTCCACGGCACCAGCCGCCTGATCGCGCCACTCTGGCGCTGACGATATTCTGCTGGGTGTTGCTCTTCAATTTCATGGACCTGGTGCCGGTCGACCTGCTGCCGGCGGCCGCGCGCGGCGTCGGCTTCGAGCATCTGAAGGTCGTGCCGAGCACGGATCTGAATGTCGACCTTCGCCTTGTCGCTGACCGTGTTCGTCCTCATCATCTTCTACAGCATCAAGATGAAGGGCCTGGCGGTTTCATCGGCGAGCTGACCCTGCAGCCGTTCACGCACCAAGAACGTGTTCGCCGCAGACTCTGCTGATCCCGGTGAACTTCATCCTGGAGATCGGTCACCTTCATTGCGCGCCCGATCTCGCTGTCGCTGCGCCTCTACGGCAACCTGTACGCCGGCGAGATGATCTTCTGCTGCTCGCGGCGCTGACGCTGCCCGGGCTGTGCGCGGACTTACCACCTTCGGCGGCTGGTTCGGCCTCGTCGCCCAGGTGTTCTCGGCGCTCTCTGGGCCGGATTTCACCTGCTTGTGATCACGCTGCAGGCCTTCATATTCATGGTGCTCACGATCGTCTATCTGTCGATGGCGCAACGAGCATCACTGAGCGCCGCGCGCTCGATTTCGAATTGTCTTGATTTTCGTAATACGGTTTGGTTTTCGAGGAGAGATTGAATGGAAAACATTGCACACATCCAGGCCATGACCGTACTGGCCGTCGGCATCATCTTCGGCATGGGCGCGCTGGGCACCGCCATCGGCTTCGGCATTCTCGGCGGCCGCTTCATCGAAGGCTCGGCGCGGCAGCCGGAACTGCTGCCGGTGCTGCGCGTCCAGATGTTCATCGTCGCGGCGCTGCTGGACGCGGTGGCCATGATCGGCATCGGCTTCGCGCTGTTCTTCACGTTCGCCAATCCGTTCGTGAGCGCCGCTGCACGGCGGCGCACTGAGACTTGAACGCGACCCGTGCGGGCCTGACGGCTCGCAGTCAGGAGACAGGACCGTGAATATCAATCTCACGCTCATCGTGCAGATGCTCGTGTTCGCGATACTCATCTGGGCGACGATGAAGTTCGATCTGGCCAACGCTTCTCGGCGCCATGGACGAGCGGTCGCGCAAGATCGCGCAGGGCCTGGCGGCGGCCGAGAAGGGCGAGCAGGCGCTGACCAGGCGCGCGGCAAGGCGGATGACATCATCCGCGAGGCCCGCGAGCGCGCGACGCAGATCATCGACCACGCGCAGCAGCGCGCCAACGAGATGGTCGAGGAGGCCAAGGGCACGGCGAACGCGGAAGGCGCGCGCCTGGTGGCAGCCGCGCACGAGCAGATCGAGCTGGAGACCACCCGCGCGCGCGAGAGCCTGCGCAAGGAAGTGGCCGGCATCGCCGTGGGCGCCGCCTCGAAGTTGCTGGAGCGCGAGATCGACGCGCAATACGCACGCCGAGCTGCTCGAACAAGCTCGCGACGCAGATCTAGGACGCGCGACATGGCTGACAAGACTCACCATCGCCCGTCCCTACGCCAAGCGCGGCCTTCGAGGAGGCGCAGAGCCGACAGCAGGCTGGGCGCCTGGTCCGAGGCGCTGCACTCGCCGCCGCGGTGGTGGACGATCCGCGCGTGCAAACCTGCTGGGCAATCCGCATGTGACGCCCGACGCAGCTGTCGCAGCTGGTGCATCGGACATCGCCGGCGCCGGGCCTCGGCGAGCATGGCGCCAACTTCGTGCGGCACGCTGGCCGAACGCGCCGCCTGGCCTACCTGCCGGAGATCGCCGCGCTGTTCGACGAGCTATGAAGGATGAGGCGCGAAGGCATGGCCGATGTCACGGTGACCTCGGCCGCGGCGCTGGATGAAGCGCAGCAGCAGCAAGCTTGCCGCGGCGCTGGACGCAGCGCCTGAAGCGCGAGGTGCGCCTGCACTGCAGACCGACCCGCAACTGATCGGCGGCGCCGTGCTGCGCTCCGGCGATCTGGTCATCGACGGCTCGGTGCGCGCGCGCCTGGAGCGCATCGCCTACGAACTGGTCGCGTGATGACCGGCCACCAACGAAATTCGTCAAGGAACGCTAAGCATGGCCATCAAGGCAACCGAGATCAGCGATCTGATCAAGCAGCGCATCGAGAACTTCAAGTGGCGTCACCGAAGCGCGCAACGTCGGCACCATCGTGTCGGTCACCGACGGCATCTGCGCATCCACGGCCTGGCCGATGCGCGCTACGGCGAGATGCTCGAGTTCCCGGGCAACACCTTCGGTCTGGCGCTGAACCTCGAGCAGGACTCGGTCGGCGCGGTGGTGCTGGGTGACTACAAGCACCTGGGCGAAGGCGACACCGTCAAGACCACCGGCCGCATCCTCGAAGTGCCGGTGGGTCCGGAACTGCTCGGCCGCGTGGTCGATGCGCTCGGCAACCCGATCGATGGCAAGGGCCCGATCAATGCCACGCAGCACCGCCCCGATCGAGCGCGTGGCGCCGGGCGTGATCTACCGCAAGTCAGTGTCGCCAGCCGGTGCAGACCGGCTACAAGGCGGTGGACTCGATGGTGCCGATCGGCCGCGGCCAGCGCGAGCTGATCATCGGCGACCGCCAGACCGGCAAGACCGCGATGGCGATCGACACCATCATCAACCAGAAGACCTCCGGCATTAAGTGCGTCTACGTCGCCATCGGCCAGAAGCAGTCGACGATCGCCAACGTGGTGCGCAAGCTCGAGGAGCACGGCGCGCATGGCGCACACCATCGTCGTGGCCGCCTCGGCCTCGACCCCGGCCGCGCTGCAGTACATCTCCGCGTACTCCGGCGTGACCATGGGCGAGTACTTCATGGACAACGGCGAGGACGCGCTGATCATCTACGACGATCTGTCCAAGCAGGCCGTCGCCTACCGCCAGATCTCGCTGCTGCTGCGCCGGCCGCCGGGCCGCGAAGCCTTCCCCGGCGACGTGTTCTATCTGCACTCGCGCCTGCTCGAGCGCAGCGCGCGCGTCAACGAGGAGTACGTGGAGATGGTCAGCAAGGGCGCCGTGAAGGGCAAGACCGGCTCGCTCACCGGGCTGCCGATCATCGAGACCCAGGCCGGTGACGTGACGGCGTTCGTGCCGACCAACGTGATCTCCATCACCGACGGCCAGATCTTCCTCGAGACCGACCTGTTCAACGCCGGCATCCGCCCGGCCATGAACGCCGGCATCTCGGTGTCGCGCGTCGGTGGCGCGGCGCAGACCGACATCATCAAGAAGCTCGGCGGCGGTATCCGCCTGGCGCTGGCGCAGTACCGCGAGCTCGCGGCGTTCTCGCAGTTCGCCTCCGACCTCGATGAGTCGACCCGCAAGCAGCTCGAGCGCGGCCAGCGCACCACCGAGGTGATGAAGCAGAAGCAGTACGCGCCGCATGTCGGTGGCGGAGATGGCGCTGTCGATCTACGCGGTCAACAACGGCTACATGGACAAGGTCGAACTCAAGAAGATCGTGGCCTTCGAGGCGGCGCTGCAGGCGCTTCGCGCACACCAACTACAAGTCGATGCTCGATGGCATCAATGCCACAGCCGAAGTTCTCCAAGGAGAACGAGGCGCCGCTGAAGAAGTGCATCGAGGACTTCGTGGCCACCGGCACCTACTGAGCCACCCAACGCGAGACTTAGCGATGCCCGGCACCAAGGAAATCCGCACCAAGATCGCGAGTGTGAAGAGCACTCAGAAGATCACCAAGGCCATGCAGATGGTGGCCACCAGCAAGATGCGCCGCGCGCAGGAGCGCATGCGGCTGGCGCGCCCGTACGCGCAGAAGATGCGCAACGTCATCGGCCACCTGACGCAGGCGAATCCGGACTACCGTCACCCGTTCCTGGTGGAGCGCGAGGCCAAGGCCGTCGGCATCATCGTGGTCTCGACCGATCGCGGACTGGCCGGCGGCCTCAACGCCAACGTCTTCAAGCAGACGCTGCTCCTGATGCGCGAGTGGCAGGGCAAGGGCGCGCAGGTGAGCCTGTGCCTGATCGGCACCAAGGGGCTGAACTTCTTCCGCCGCCTGAGCCTGCCGATCCTCGCCAGCGTCACCGGACTGGGCGACCGGCCGCACATCAAGGACCTGATCGGCCCGGTCAAGGTGATGCTGGATGCCTACCGCGAGGGCAAGCTCGACCGCCTGTTCCTGGTGAACGCGCAGTTCGTGAACACCATGACGCAGAAGCCCGAGCGTCGAGCAGCTGCTGCCGATCGAGGCCATCGACACCGAGGGACTGCAGGAGCACTGGGATTACATCTACGAGCCGGACGCCGAGGCGATACTCGATGGCCTGCTGATGCGCTACATCGAGTCCCAGGTGTACCGCGGCGCGGTCGAGAACGTGGCCTCGGAGATGGCGGCGCGCATGATCGCCATGGGCGCAGCCTCGGACAACGCCGGCAAGCTGATCGATGAATTGCAACTGATTTACAACAAGGCCCGCCAGGCCGCGATCACGAAGGAGCTTTCGGAGATCGTGGGCGGCGCGGCTGCGGTTTGAGGAAGACAGCATGACCACTCCTGGCTGAAGGACACATTACCCAGATCATCGGCGCCGTCATCGACGTCGAGTTTCCGCGCGAGTCGATTCCCGCACATCTACGAGGCGCTGAAGCTCAAGGATGTGGATCTGACTCTCGAGGTGCAGCAGCAGCTCGGCGACGGGGTGGTGCGCACCATCGCCATGGGTGCCTCCGAGGGCTTGAAGCGCGGACTCGCCGTGCAGTCGACCGGCGCGCCGATCTCGGTGCCGGTGGGCCAGGGCACCCTCGGGCGCATCATGGACGTGCTCGGTCACCCGCAGGACAACCGCGGCCCGGTGCGAGACCAAGGAGCTACTGCCGATCCATCGCGCGCCGCCGGCGTTCGATGAGCAGGCGGGCGGCCAGGACCTGCTGGTCACGGGCATCAAGGTCATCGACCTGCTGGTGCCCTTCGCCAAGGGCGGCAAGGTCGGCCTGTTCGGCGGCGCCGGCGTCGGCAAGACCGTGAACATGCTCGAGCTCATCAACAACATCGCCAAGCAGTACAGCGGACTGTCCGTGTTCGCAGGCGTCGGTGAGCGTACCCGCGAGGGCAACGACTTCTACCACGAGATGATCGAGTCGGGCGTCATCGACAAGGACAACCTCTCGAACTCCAAGGTGGCGATGGTGTACGGGCAGATGAACGAGCCGCCGGGCAACCGCCTGCGCGTCGCGCTCACCGGGCTGACCATGGCCGAGTACTTCCGCGACGAGACCCGTCCGGACTCCGGCGGCAAGGGCCGCGACGTGCTGTTCTTCGTCGACAACATCTACCGCTACACGCTCGCCGGCACCGAGGTGTCGGCGCTGCTGGGCCGCATGCCCTCGGCGGTGGGTTACCAGCCGACGCTGGCGGAAGAGATGGGGGTGCTGCAGGAGCGCATCACCTCCACCAAGAAGGGCTCGATCACCTCCATCCAGGCGGTGTACGTGCCGGCGGACGATCTCACCGATCCTTCCCCCGCCACCACCTTCGCGCACCTGGATGCGACCGTCGTGCTGTCGCGCCAGATCGCCTCCCTCGGCATCTACCCGGCGGTGGATCCGCTGGACTCCACCAGCCGCCAGCTCGACCCGCTGGTGGTCGGCGAGGAGCACTACAACGTCGCGCGCGGCGTGCAGGCGGTGCTGCAGCGCTACAAGGAACTGCAGGACATCATCGCGATCTTAGGCATGGACGAGCTCTCGGAAGAGGACAAGCAGACCGTGTACCGTGCGCGCAAGGTGCAGCGCTTCCTGTCGCAGCCCTTCAACGTCGCCAAGGTGTTCACCGGCCAGGACGGCAAGATCGTGCCGCTGAAGGACACCATCCGCGGCTTCAAGGGCATCATCGGCGGCGAGTTCGACGCCCTGCCCGAGCAGGCCTTCTACATGGTGGGCTCGATCGAGGAAGCGGTCGCCAAGGCGAAGACGCTGCAGTAAGAGCGCCCCGGAGCAATCATCATGGCCGAAGCTGCCACCATCCACGTCGACATCGTCAGCGCCGAGGGCGAGATCTTTTCCGGTCCGGCCGCGGAGGTGGACGCGCCCGCTTCCGAGGGCAGCATCGGCATCCACCCGCGCCATGCGCCGCTGCTGACGCTTCTCAAGGCCGGCGAGGTGCGGGTGAAGACCCCCGACGGCGAAGAGCACTTCTTCTTCGTCGGCGGGGGTGCGCTGGAAGTGCAGCCCAACAAGGTCACGGTGCTGGCTGATACGGCGCTGCGGGCCAAGGACATCGACGAGGCGGCGGCGCTCGCCGCCAAGCAGCGCGCGGAAGCCGCCCTGCGGGACAAGACCGACCGCATCACGCTGGCCGAAGCGCAGGCCGAACTCGCGCGTGCGGCTGCGCAGCTGAAAGTCATCGCGCGGCTGCGCAAGCTCCGGGGCTGATCCGCTGGAACCCCTGCCGGATCCGCCGCCGACCCCGCCCGCACCTTCCGCCGGCGCGGCCGCCCCGAACGCGTTCGCCGCCTGCGGCCGTAACCTGAGGACCGGCCTGGCGCTGCTCGGACTGCGGCGCCGCTGGCCGGCGCAGCTCACCGTCAGCTTCGACCAGGTGGCGCTGCTGCTGCTGCTGAACCTCCTCGTCTGGGCGGTGCTCGACAAGGTGCACGCGAGCGTGCACGCGCCGCTGCAGCTCGATGGCCTGTTCGGCTGGGCGGCCTACCTGCTTCTGGCACTGGGCGCGGTGGCGCTGGTGAGCCGCCTGCAGAGTAAAGGCGGCAACACCCGCGCGCTCCTGGTGGCGGTGCTGGCGGTCACCCCGTTCGTGCTGATCGCGTTCTGGCTCGTGAGTGATCTGCCCGCGGTGCGCGCCCATCCGCTCGGGGTGACGCTCGCCGCCCTCATCTATCTGGGCGGCCTCGCGGTGCGCGTGCTGGGTGCGGCGTTCGGCCAGGTGCGCGCGCGCGCGGTGTGCGTGGCGCATTGCGCTCCTGCTGGCCTCGCCCTGGGCGCTGGCCACACTCAATCTCGACACGCGCCTGTGGGTGGCCGATGACAGCGCCGATGCGCAGAGCGATGAGGACAGCGCGCAGACCGAGGTGCTGTTCTACGACCAGCCGGCGCGTATCGCCGCCGCCGTCGCGCGCGTGCGGGTCACGCAGCCCGGCAAGACGAGCCTGTATTTCGTCGGCTTTGCCGGCGATGGCGACCCGGCGCTGTTCCGGCGCGAGGCGCAGTTCGCGGGCGAAGCGTTCGCCGCGCGCTACGGCACCGAGGGGCGCTCGCTGCTCTTGATCAACGACGTCGAGGACCGCGACTCCTTCCCGCTGGCGAGCGTCTCGGGACTGTCGCAGGCGCTGAAGGTGCTCGCGACCCGCATGGATCCGGACAACGACGTGCTGGTGCTGTTTCTGACCTCGCATGGCTCGCAGGACGGACTTGAGGTGCAGAACGGCTCCCTGCCCCTGGCGCAGCTCGCGCCCTCGGACCTGCACGAGGCACTGGATGCGGCCGGCATCCGCTGGCGGATCCTCGTGGTCTCGGCCTGCTACGCGGGGGTGTTCCTCGATGAGCTCAAGAACGACACTACCGCCATCATCACCGCCGCGGATGCCGATCACACCTCCTTCGGCTGCGAGGAGGATCGCAAGCTCACCTGGTTCGGCGAGGCCTTCCTGCAGGACGCACTGCCGGGCAGCACGAGCCTGCAGGACGCCTTCCAGAAGGCGCGCAGCCTCATCGCGCAGCGCGAGGACGCAGAGCACCAGACGCACTCCAATCCGCAGCTTTACGTGGGCGAGGCCATGAAGCGCAAACTGGCCGCCGTGGAGGCGGGGCGCCCGGCGCAGGCCCGGCACTCGTTTACCGTACAGCGGTGAGTACAATCCTCTGCCATGCCCAATAAGATGAGCCGCACGCGCGCTGGGCCGGTCAGCCCTTTGACGGTCGTTATCCTCGCCGCCGGCGAGGGCAAGCGCATGAAGTCGCAGGTGCCGAAGGTGCTGCAGCCGCTCGCCGGCTTGCCACTCCTGCAGCGCGTCATCGACACCGCACGCCGGCTCGCGCCCGCCTCCATCTGCGTGGTCTACGGCGCCGGCGGTGAGCGGGTGCGCGAGGCGCTCGCCGCCGAACCGGTGACCTGGGTGCTGCAGCGTGAGCGTCTCGGCACCGGACACGCCGTGCTCGCGGCGCTGCCGCAGGTCCCCGATGGCCACCGGGTACTGGTGCTCTACGGCGATGTGCCGCTGATCCGCGTGCAGACGCTCGAGGAACTCCTGGGGCTCGCCGGCACGCGCCACGTCGCACTGCTCACCGTCAGGCTCGATGATCCGCAGGGCTACGGGCGCATCGTGCGCGATGCCCGCGGCCAGGTGCGCAGGATCGTCGAGCAGAAGGACGCGCGCTCCGCGCAGCTGAAGCTGCGCGAGTGCAACACGGGCGTGCTCGCCGCCCCGGCGCGCGAGCTGCGCGCCTGGCTCGGGCGTGTCAAGCCTCATAACTCCCAGGGCGAGTACTACCTCACCGACGTCATCGCCATGGCGGTGAAGTCGAAGGTCGTGGTGAAGCCGCTGCTCGCGCCGAGCGTCGCCGAGGTGCTCGGCGTGAACGACAAGGCGCAGCTCGCGCAGCTCGAGGGCGCCTGGCGCGCGCAGGTGGCGGGCACTCTCATGCAGGCCGGCGTGACGCTGGCAGATCCGACGCGCCTCGACGTACGCGGCACGCTCACCCACGGGAGCGATGTGTGCCTCGATGTCAATGTCGTCATCGAAGGCGAGGTGCACCTCGGTGACCGCGTGCGCGTTGGCCCGGGGTGCGTGATTCGCAACAGCGAGATCGGCGCCGATACCGAGCTGGGCGCGCACTGCGTGATCGACGGCGCCCGCATCGGTCCGCGCTGTCACATCGGGCCATTCGCGCGCCTGCGGCCGACGGCGACGCTGGCGGGCGGGGTGCACATCGGCAACTTCGTGGAAGTGAAGAATTCGCAGATGGGCGAGGGCTCCAAGGCCAACCACCTGGCCTATGTCGGGGATGCCGCCCTGGGTGCGCGCGTGAACATCGGCGCCGGCACCATCGTGGCCAACTACGACGGCGCCAACAAACACCGCACGCTGGTCGGGGACGACGTCCACACCGGCAGCAACAGCGTGCTGGTGGCGCCAATTACGGTGGGCGCCGGCGCCACAGTGGCCGCAGGATCTACCGTCACGCACGAAGTGCCGGCCGGCAAGCTCACCGTCGCGCGCGCGCGCCAGACGACGCTCGCTGACTGGCAACGGCCGCAGAAGAAGAAATGAGCTTCTGCCGCCTGCACCCGAGCCGCGCCTGCAACCTGCCTGTAGCAGGGGCTGGTTACCGTGCACACTCGCGGCCACGCGCAACGGCCGCGGGAGAACCGCAATGAGTGCCTCCCAGGGACGGCGGCCACCGGGACCGGAGTCAGATCTGCGCGAGCTCCTCGGGCGGCTCGAGGCGCGCACCCGGGGCGCAGAGCCGGCCGCGGGCAGCCGCGAGCCGCTGAGTGCGCGCGAACTCGAGGAGCTGCGGCGCGCCTGGAGCCGCTACTGCGAAGTCATCGCCGCGCTCGAGCAGCACGAGCACGGGGACATCTGAAAGCCGCCGCTGCGGCCTTTCCCGTAGCTGACCGCCTGGCCTCAAGCTGACTTGCCGAAGCTTGCCGCCCGGGCGGGCTTGCGCCGCACCGGCGCTGCCCGCATCGTAAGTGCTGCCGGTACCGGTTCGGGGGGTTACGTCTCGTTTTCGCGAGCGAAATCAGCGTTTTCCGCCCTTTTCAGGCACACTTGGGGACTACCGGCGCCTTTGGGTTAGGCCACAAGAGTCGAGGGCAAGAGGCCATGTGCGGAATCGTTGGAGCTGTCGCCCAGCGCGATGTTGTGCCCATCCTGATGGAGGGCCTCAGGCGCCTGGAGTACCGCGGCTACGATTCCGCCGGCATCGCGGTCCTGAACGGCTCCAAGCACCTGACGCGGCTGCGCACGGTCGGCAAGGTGCGCATGCTCGATGACGCCCTCGAGCAGACCCCTACCCACGGCAAGATCGGCATCGCCCACACCCGCTGGGCCACCCACGGCATCCCGAGCGAGCGCAACGCCCATCCGCACATCTCGCGCGACGGGCTGGCGATCGTGCACAACGGCATCATCGAGAACCACGAGGAGCTGCGCGCCGACCTCGAGCGGCGCGGTTACCAGTTCTCCTCCGAGACCGACACCGAGGTGATCGCGCACCGCATCCACCTGCACCTGCAGACCGTGCAGGACCTGTTCAAGGCCGTGCGCGCCACGGTCGCGGAACTGGAGGGCGCCTACGCGCTGGTGGTGGTGAGCGAGCACGACCCGGAGCGCCTGATCCTGGCGCGCGAGGGCTGCCCGGTGGTCGTCGGCCTCGGCACGGATGAGAATTTCGTCGCCTCCGACGTCGCGGCTCTCCTGCCGGTGACGCGGCGCTTCATCTTCCTCGAGGAAGGCGACGTCGCTGAGGTGCGCCGCCAGAGCGTGCGCGTCATCGACCGCGACGGTAACAGCGCCGAGCGTGCGATCCGCGAGAGCGAGCTGTCCGCGGACTCCGCCGAGCGCGGCCAGTACGCGCACTTCATGCTCAAGGAGATCCACGAGCAGCCACGCGCCATCGCCGACACGCTCTCCGAGCGCGTCGCCAACGGGCGGCTGCTGGAGGCCGCCTTCGGACCTGCGGCCACGGAGGTCTTCAAGCGCACCCAGAACGTGCATATCGTCGCCTGCGGCACGAGCTACCACGCCGCGAGCGTGGCGCGCTACTTCATCGAGCAGATCTGCAAGATCCCGTGCGCGGTGGACATCGCCAGTGAGTACCGCTACCGCAGTCCGCTGGTGCCGCCAAACTCACTGTTCGTCACCATCTCGCAGTCGGGTGAAACCGCCGATACGCTCGCCGCGCTGCGACTCGCCAAGCAGGCCGGCTACCTGTCCTGGCTCGCCATCTGCAACGTGCCGGAGAGCTCGCTGGTGCGTGAGTCGGAACTGGTGATGCTGACGCGCGCGGGGCCCGAGATCGGTGTTGCCTCCACCAAGGCCTTCACTACGCAGCTGGCGGCGCTTGGCATGCTGGTGGTGGCGCTGGCGCGCCATCACACCGCCGATGCAGAGCGCGAGCGCGGCCTGGTGACGCGCCTGATCGAGCTGCCGGGACTGGTGGAGAAGACCCTCGAGCTCGACCCGGTGATCCACCGCCTGGCGGAGCGCTTCGCCAACAAGCAACATGCGCTGTTCCTTGGCCGCGGCGCGCTCTATCCGATCGCCATGGAAGGGGCGCTGAAGCTCAAGGAAATCTCCTACATCCACGCCGAGGCTTATCCGGCCGGTGAGCTCAAGCACGGCCCGCTCGCGCTGGTGGATGCGGAGATGCCGGTGGTCACCGTGGCACCCAACAACGACCTGCTGGAGAAGCTCAAGTCGAACCTCCAGGAAGTGCGCGCCCGCGGCGGGGAACTCATCGTGTTTGCAGATCCGGAATCCGGTCTGCGCTCGAGCGACGGCGTGACGGTGATCGAGATGCCGCGCCACGTCACTTACGTGCAGGCGCCGGTCGTCTACACCATTCCGCTGCAGCTGCTCGCCTATCACGCCGCCATCTTGAAGGGCACCGATGTCGACCAGCCGCGCAATCTCGCCAAGAGCGTGACCGTCGAATAGCGCCGCGCGCCTGCCGTCCTCCAACGCGCGTTGCTGGTGAAGCGGCGCGGCGCGCTCTTTGCGGTACGATCGCGCGCACATGCCTAACAAGCTCCCGCTCGCGGACCTGCTCGCAGGTCTTTCCATCGCCGGGCTCCTGCTGCCCGAGGCGGTGGCCTACTCGGGGCTCGCGAGCCTGCCGCCGCAGGCCGGGGTCATTGCACTGTTCGCGGGGCTCGTGTGTTACGGCCTGATCGGCCGCAGTCCCTACGCCATCATCACCGCCACCTCCTCCTCGGCGGCCGTCCTGGCCTCGGCGCTCATCGCACTCGGCGGCGGCGATGTCGGCCAGAAGGTGATGCTGGCCTCGCTCCTGGTGATCGCGACCGGCATCGCCTTTGCGCTCGCCGGCGCGTTGCGGCTCGGGGTGATCTCGGCCCTGATCGCGCGCCCGGTGCTGCGCGGCTACGCCTTTGGTCTCGCGCTGGTGATCGCCGTCAAGCAGTGGCCGCATCTGGTGGGGGTGCAGGCCGTGAGCAGCGGCTTCTTCGCACTGTTGGCGGAGCTCATCCGCGGCGTCAGCGCCTGGCACAGTGCCAGCCTTGCGTGCGGGCTGGGCGCGCTCCTCGGGCTCTTCGTGCTGGAGCGCATACCGCGGCTGCCCGGGGCCCTGGTGGTGATCGTGGCGAGCATCGCCGCGTCCGCCTACCTCGCCGCCCACGGGGTCGCGCTCACCGGAGCGATACACCTGGCGCTGAGGCTGCCGTACTTCAGCCTGCCGCCGGCGGTGCACTGGCCGCTGCTGGTGGAGTTCGCCCTGGCGCTCATGTTCATCCTGTACGCGGAGTCGTACGGCTCAATCCGCACCTTCGCGCTCAAGCACGACGCCCCGGTGCAGCCGAACCGCGACCTCGTGGCGCTCGGGGTGGCCAACATCGTCGCCGGGCTCTTCCAGGGCACGCCGGTCGGGGCGGGTTACTCCGGCACCTCCGCCAACGATGCGGCCGGCGCGCGCTCGCGCGCCGCCGGGCTCGCCGCGGCCGGGATCATCCTGGTGCTGGTGCTGCTGTTCCTCAGGTTCATCGAGCGCATCCCCGAGCCGGTGCTCGCGGCCATCGTGATCCACGCGGTCAGCAAGTCACTGCGCCCCGGGGTCTTCAGCAACTACCTGCGCTGGCGGCGCGACCGGCTGATCGCGCTCGCCGCGGTGCTGGCCGTCATGGTGTTCGGGGTGCTCAACGGGCTGCTGGCCGCGATCGCTTTCAGCCTCGCCATGCTGGTGCGCTCGCTGGCGACGCCGCGCCTGTCGGTGCTCGGCCGCGTCGGCGACCACGACTACGTCAGCGTGAAGCGCTTTCCGGAGGCCGTGACGTTGCCGGGGATTCTGGTGCTGCGCCCCGACGAGCCGCTGTTCTTCGCCAACGCCGAACCGCTCATGACGCAGGTGCGCGAACAGGTGCGGGCACAGCGCAGTGCGCGGATCCTGGTGCTGAGTCTCGAGGAATCCCCCGACCTCGACAGCACCGCGCTCGAGGCGCTGACAGAGTTCTGCGCCTGGTTTGCCGCACGTGGCGGGGAGCTGCGCCTGGCTCGTCTCAAGGAGAACGCACGCGACGCGCTGCTGCGCGCGCACGTGGCGCAACTCGGAGATGGCACACTCGACTACTCGAGCGTCGACGACGCCGTGCGCGGGCACTGCGTTACCCCGCGGGGCGTGCCGCTTAAGGCCTGACACGCTGCGGCGCACACGGTTCCCGCGCGCCGGTAACCGCAGCGCTCAAGCTGCTGACCCCAAGGCGCAGCCCGCATTGGTGCCTCGGGCCGCGCTGCTGGCGCGGCACGCGGCTACGGTTAGGTTGGATGTCGGTGTTTGTTACGGACCCTTAAGGTGGCGCAGTCACCGCTTCGTGCTAATCTTTTGGGTTGTTGGCGTGGCTTACCGCCGGGGCTGTGCGGATGTCGATGTCAGGAACGGCGAAAGGCCGTTTCGAGCCGCGCAACCGGGGCCCGGAGCTGACTAACAAAACGGAAATTAGCGACCGAGAAATCGCGGAGGACGCACCATGGCAGACGATAACACCCCGGCGGGCAGCAACCCCTACACCCAGACCTACACAGTACAGTCCGGGGACACTCTGTCGAAGATCGCGCAGAAGTACTATGGCGACCCTTCGCTCTATCACCAGATCTTCGAGGCCAACCAGGACATCCTGAAGGATCCGAACAAGATCTTCCCGGGCCAGAAGCTGAAGATTCCCTGAACCGTTTTCGTCAACACTGCAACAGAGGACGCTCGACAATGAAGAAACAATTTGTTTGGCTGCTGGCCGCAATGATGGCCGCGCTGATCGTCGGCTGCGCGAGTCAGAAGCAGCCGGCCGAGCAAGCGATCGCCGCTGCCGATACCGCACTCGGCGCGGTGCGCGATCAGGCGCAGAAATACGTGCCCGACCAGCTGCAGGCGGTCGATGCGCAGATCGCCAGCGCCAAGGACTCCTTCGCCAAGGGTGACTACAAGGCAGTGGTGGCGGCAGGTCCCGCTATCATGGCCGCGATCAGCAGCCTGAAGGATGCCGCTTCCGCCAAGGCCGCGGACGCCGAGGCTGCCCTGTCCAAGGCGAAGGACGCCTGGAGCTCGGTGAGCACGGACGTGCCGAAGATGGTCGAGGCCATCCAGAGCCGCGTCGACATGCTGTCAAAGTCGCACCACCTGCCGAAGAATGTCAGCAAGGACTCCCTCGCCGCTGCCAAGAGCGGGCTGGATTCGATGAAGTCCATGTGGAGCGATGCCTCCGCCGCGGCGACCTCCGGTGACTACACCGGTGCGATGGCCAAGGCGCAGGCCGTGAAGGACAAGGCCACCGAGATCATGAAGTCTCTCGGGATGAGCTCCTAAAAGGATGCGCTAATCGCCGGCCGCCTGGGCGGCGCTTTCAGCGCGCCAGGCGGCCGGTGAGATCGTAGGCATCCGCGCCCACGATCTCAACGTCGGCCCAGTCCCCCGCGCGCAGTTTCGCGCCGTCCCCGATGCGCACCACGCCGTCGATCTGCGGCGCGTCCGCCTCGCTGCGCGCGATCGCACCCGTCGCGCTCACCTCATCCACCAGCACGCGCATGCGCGTGCCGACACGCCGCGCCAGACGCCGCGTGCTGATGGCTGCGGCGCGCTCCATGAAGCGCGCATAGCGTTCCTCCTGGACTGCGGGCGCCACGTGAGCGGCGAGCGCATTGGCGGCGGCGCCGGCCACGGGTGAGTACTTGAAGCACCCGACCCGGTCGAGCTCGGCCTCATCGAGCCACGCCAGGAGCTCACTGAACTCCGCCTCGGTCTCCCCGGGGAAGCCGACGATGAAGGTGCTGCGCAAGGTCAGCTGCGGGCACTCGCGCCGCCAGGCGCGGATGCGCGCCAGCGTGTCCACCGCGTGCGCCGGCCGGCGCATGCGCTTGAGCACCGAGGCACTGGCGTGCTGGAACGGAATGTCGAGGTAGGGAAGCACGCGCCCCTCGGCCATGAGCGTAATCACCGCATCGACGTGCGGATAGGGATAGACGTAGTGCAGCCGCACCCACACCTTGAGTTCGGCGAGCGCGCGCGCCAGGTCAATGAAGCGCGTCTCGTAGTGCGCGCCGCGCCAGCTGCCGCCGGCATAACGCAGGTCGGCACCGTAGGCACTGGTGTCCTGCGAGATCACCAGCAGTTCCTTGACGCCCGCATGCACCAGGCGCTCCGCCTCGCGCATCACCGCATCGATGGGCCGGCTGGCGAGCTTGCCGCGCAGCGCCGGGATGATGCAGAAGCTGCACTTGTTGTTACAGCCTTCCGCGATCTTCAGGTACGCGTAGTGGCGCGGCGTCAGCCGCACCCCCTGCGGCGGCACGAGATCCAGGAACGGCTCGTGCTGCGGCGGCAGATGCTCGTGCACCGCGCCGAGCACGTCCTCGTAGGCGTGCGGACCGGTCACCTTCAGCACCCGCGGGTGACGCTCGAGGATGCGCTCGGGCTTGGCGCCGAGACAGCCGGTCACGATGACGCGGCCGTTGTGCTCCAGCGCCTCCCCGATTGCATCCAGGGATTCATCCACGGCCGCATCGATGAAGCCGCAGGTGTTGACGACCACGACGTCCGCGGCC
Organism: uncultured Pseudomonadota bacterium; assembly: GCA_963743625.1. Lineage (GTDB taxonomy): Bacteria > Pseudomonadota > Gammaproteobacteria > Steroidobacterales > Steroidobacteraceae > 13-2-20CM-66-19. Next base: position 279,534 of record CAVUQM010000008.1, read on the forward strand.
TGGTAGGTGGGCGCGACCTCGTAGCCCTCCGCACGCAGCTGCGTGAGGATGCGCTCGGAATCCACCAGTGCCTTGGGGCAGCCCAGGCTCACGAACCCGACTTTGGGCGCCCGCGCAGCGCGCGCAGCAACGCGGCCGCGCGTGGGCCGAGGGCGCTTCTTGAGGGACTGGGACGGGGCGCGGGGCATGGCTTGGGGGTGCGGGCGGCGGCCCGGCGGGAGCGAAAAAGGGCGGCCATGCTAGCCGTGCGGCGGCCCTGGCGCCACTACCGCGAGGGCAAGGGCCTCAGCCGCCGCCGGGATGAGTGCTGACGGTGTCGGCTGGCGGCGCTGCAGGAGCTGGCGCACGCTGATGTACGCGGTAAAGCGCATAGAAGGCCGCGACCACCACCAGGGGCATGACCAGATACGGCCACATGGCGGCGCGCCGTTCGCGCTTGTTAGCGGCCATAAAGTCCCATGAGCTCCGCGCTGCCCAAAGACTGAGCGCGCACGTTGAAGGCGACGAAGGCTGCCGTGGCATCCGCAGGCAGGTCGAGCTTCTGCACCTTGAGCGCGTAAAGCCGGAAGTAGTAGTGATGCGGCGCACCCGGGGGCGGGCACGGGCCGCCGTAGCCGGCGGCGCCGTAATCGGTGCGGCCCTGCTCAGCGCCCGCGGGCAGCAGCGTTTTGTGAGGGTTACCGGCACCGGCGGGGAGGGAGCTCACGGTGGCGGGAATGTTGTAAAGCACCCAGTGCCACCAGCCGCTGCCGGTGGGGGCATCCGGGTCGTGCACCAGGAGCGCAAAGCTTGCGGTGCCGGCCGGGGCGTGACTCCAGCTGAGCGCGGGGGAGACGTTGCCGCCCTTGCAGCCGAAGCCATCGAACGCCTGCGCCTCGGCGATCCTGCCGCCCGCCTGGAAGTCGCTACTGGTGAGTGTGAACTTCGCGCCCGGCGCATCCGCGGCCAGCGTGGCGGCGGCCACAAGCAGCATCGCGAGCCCCATGCCCGCACTGCGCACCGTGAGTTTCATGTCCGTCCGCTCTCCTGGAGATCCCGCATGATGGCCGGCCGGGACCGCCGTTGCAGTGTGCAGCGGCGCGGGGGGCCAGTGCAAATAGGGGCGTGGGGCCGCCGGCGGTGGCCCCACGCATCAGGCACAGCTCAGCTCAGCCGCGGACCCAGTGGCCCGGGACCATGTGCCAGCTGCCCCCGACCGGACGCCACTCGTGCGCGACCCAGTGGTAGCCGGGACGCGGGGCGTTCCAGTGGCCGGGATGCCAGGCGTAGCGCCCGCCCTCCCAGAACCAGGCGCCGCCGATCCAAAAGTATCCGGGCGCGGGTGCGACGCCGATCGTTTCCACGCGCACCGCGGGTGGCGCTTGGTAGGCGACAACTTCGCCGGGCACCACGACGGCCGCAGGCCGCGCGGTGACGACACAGCCCGACAGCGTTGCCACGAGCACCGCGGCGGCGAGGCCGCCTTTCAGTGAAGTAATTCTCATCATCTGTCTCCTGTAGTTCGCGCACCGTGCGGGAACCCTAGCCGCATGCAACGCGCGAGGCCGGGATCGAGCATACATACGCGCCTGTCGCGCCGAGGGTTACAGTACGGCAAATACGAACCAGGTCAGACCGGCACGCCAGGTGGCCGGTGTTCAGCCCGCATTCAGCTCAAGTGCGATGGAGGCGAGAGTGAGCTTCGATCGCGATTACTACGCGCGCTACTACTTCGACCCGCGCACCGCGGTGGCGAGTGCCGCAGAGATGCGCGCGCGTGCGCGCCTGATCGCCGCCATGACGCAACACGCCGATCTGCCGGTGCGGCGCATCCTCGAGGCCGGCTGCGGCACCGGCATGCTGCGCGCAGCGCTGAAGCGGCTGCTGCCGCAGGCCGAGTACGTCGGCCTGGAGAGCAGCGAGTACCTGTGCGAGCGCTACGGCTGGGAGCACGGTCGCATCGAGAGCTACCGCGCGCGCACGCCGTTCGATCTGGTCATCTGTTACGACGTGCTGCAGTACCTGGAGGCGCGCGCGGCGCGAGCAGCACTTTCGAACTTCGGCGCGCTGTGCCGTGGCGTGCTGTATTTCAGCGCGCTCACGCGCTATGACCTCGAACACAACGCCGATCGTGCGCGCACCGATCCACACGTGCACCTGCGCAGCGCGGCCTGGTACCGGGGGCGCCTGCGGCGTCAGTTTCGTGAGGCCGGCTTGGGGTTCTGGTTGAGGCGCGGCGCGCCGCTGACGCTGTGGGAGCTCGAGGCGGACCCGGAGCTGAGGAGCGTGCGGTCGCGGCGGCGGAAGAAAGGATAGAGCGGCAGGCCGAGAAGGATCAGCACCAGCGTTGCGATCGATTCCTTCGGCGTCGTCAGGAATGCACTGACGACGATCCACGCCATCACGATGATGACCACGAGCGGCACCAGGGGGTAGCCGGGCACGCGGAAGGGCCGCGCGACGTCGGGCCAGCGCCGCCTGAGCACGATCAGTGCGAGGATCACCGGGATCCAGAACAGCGCATACGACATGACGGCCATGTTGGTGAGTTCCTCGAAGGTGCCCGACAGCGCCAGGATCGCCGCCCACACGCAGGTGAGCACGAGAGAGGTGAGCGGTACACGGGCGTTGGGGCTTAAGCGCCCGAAAGCGCGGAAGAACAGGCCATCGCGCGCCGCCGCGTACGAGACGCGCGCGCGCGTAAGGATCGTACCGTTCAGCGAGCCGACCGTGGAGATGAGAAAGATCAGGGCCGCGACCGCCAGCGCCCGCTCGCCGAGGAAGGTCTGCACGGCGCGTGCCGCGACCGAGGGCGCCTCCGGGTAGGCGGTCGAGTTCGCGCTCGCCACCTGCCACAACGGCAGCGCGTACAGGTAGGCGGTGTTGATGAGCAGATAGATCGCCAGCACCAGCAGCGTGCCGCCGACGATGGCACGCGGCAGGTTGCGCTGCGGCTCGCGTACCTCGCTGGCCGCCATCGGCAGGTACTGCCAGCCGCTGTAGGCCCACAGGGCGGCAAACATGGCGGCGCCGAAACCGGAGAAGCCCCCGGTGGGGCTGCCGGGAGCGGCGCTGAGGTTGGTGGCATCCTGGCCGCCTGAGAACAGGAACACCCCGGCGGCGACGCCGAGGATCGCCAACACCTTGGTCACGGTGAGGAAGGTCTGCACGCGCCCGCCGAGCATCACGCCGGCGCAGTTGATGGCTGCGAACACCGCGATCACCCCGATGGCGATCAGCTGCCGCGTGCCGAGCTCGAGGCTGTAGAGGGAGCCGAACAGGTGCACGCTGCGGGTGAACCAGACGTGCGTGAAGGGGTGGATGTCGGAAATGAAGATCGCTACCGCCGCCCCGTAGGCGGCGATGCTGGCGCCTCCCAGGAGGAAGCTGTTGCAGGCATAAAGAAAGCCCGGCACCTCTCCGAAGGCGGCGCGCAGGTAGACGTACTCCCCACCCGCATCCGGTAGCAGCGCGCCGAGCTCGGCAAAGCACAGCGCCGCGAGCAGCGCGACAAGGCCCGCGGCCACCCACGCTCCCAGCACCAGGGCCGGCGTGCCCACCGCCTGGGCCATCTGCGCGGACTTCAGAAACACCCCGGTGCCGATGGTGATGCCCACCACCAGGGAGGCCGCGTGCGTGAGTGTCAGGTCGCGGCGCGGTTCAAGTTCGAAGGCTTGCACCGGAGCTATCGTACAATCAGGCGACGCCCCGCATGGAGCTAAAAGATGGCCGGCCACGAATATCACGCGCTGATTCACTGGGCACGGGGCGCTGCCCCGTTCCTCGACAACCGCTACAGCCGCGGCCACACCTGGCACTTCGACGGCGGCGTGGAGGTGCCCGCCTCCTCCTCCCCGAACGTGGTGCGCGTGCCGATGTCGGTGGAGGCCGCCGTGGACCCGGAGGAGGCTTTCGTGGCCGCACTCTCAAGCTGCCACATGCTGTGGTTCCTCCATCTCGCCGCCGAGGGCGGCTGGTGCGTGGATGACTACCGCGATGATGCCGTGGGTCACATGGGCAAGAACGCCGCGGGCAAGATCGCCATGCTGCGCGTGACGCTCAGGCCGCGGGTGCGCTTCAGCGGCGCGCCGCCCCCGGAGGCAGCGCAATTACAGGGGCTGCACCACCGCGCGCACGCAGCCTGCTTCATCGCCAATTCCGTCACCACGCAGGTGGATGTCGAGCCGGCCGCCGATGACTGAGCCACGGCATGCCTTCAGCGGCCCGGTGCGCTGCCTGCGCGCAGCGCCGCCGCTGTCACTGACACTCACCGGCGCCGCCGCCGCACCGCACAGCGGCTTGCTGACGCTCTCATTCGCGGCCGCCGCCGCGCCGGATCTGCCCGAGGCGCTCACGGATGCGAGCGTGGAAGCCATCGGCGGCGGTCGTTACCGCATCCTCGCCGCGGCACGCGAATGGCTGATCAGCGCCCGCGGGCTCACGGTGACGCGCGAGATCGCCGCCGAGTTCTACCGCGCGCTGCCGCCGCGGCCGGTGCCGGCCGGCAAGCGCCTCATGTGGCGTGTGGTGCTCGCACTGGCGGCCAGCCGCGCGGGGCTCGCGTTGCTGCGCGTGCTGCGCAGGTAAGGAAATCCCGCCATGCAAAGCGTCTACTATCTTCTCGGCCTCGGGGTTGGCATTGGACTTGTGGTGCAGGTGGGCATGAACAGCACCCTGCGCCACACGCTCGGCAGTGCGGGCGTGGCCGCATTCATCAGCTTCCTGGTCGGCTCACTCGCGCTCGCCGGCTTCATCGCCGTGACGCGCACGCCGCTGCCGGTGCGCGCGCAGCTGCTCGCCGTGCCGGCCTGGGCGTGGCTCGGCGGCATTCTGGGGGCGTTCTACGTGGCCTCCAGCGTCATCGTCGGACCGAAGCTCGGGGCGGCGACGCTGCTGGCCCTGGTGGTGTTCGGGCAGCTCGGCACCTCACTGATCGTGGATCATTTCGGCTGGCTCGGGTTTGCGCAGCATCCGCTCACCCTGATGCGCATCGGGGGAGCTGCGCTCTTGTTTGCCGGCGTACTGCTCATCACGCGCTGAAAGGCCCCGGCGCGCGGCTTAGCGCGCGTGGGGCGAGAGCGGTGCTAAGAAGTGGGCCAGCGCAGCGGCAGGATCTGCGCTTCCGGCAGTGGCTGGCGCTGCGCGCTGGCGAGTGAGGCGTAGGTCGACATCTGGCCGTGAAAGGCGCGATGCCAGGTGAACTGGCGCAGCACGCGCTCGCGCGCGGCCGCCCCGAGGGCCTCGAGGTCGCGGTCGTAGAGCGCCGCGATGGCATCGGCCATGCTGCGTGCGCTGTGCGGCTCGGCGAGCACCCCCACCGTGTCGTCGATGAATTCCGGGAAGGCACCAGCACGCGCTGCGACCACCGGGCGCGCGCACGCCATGGCTTCCAGGATCACAAGTCCAAAGGTTTCCTTGGTGCCCGCGTGCACCAGCGCATCGCAGGAGGCGATCCAGCCGGCCAGCTCCACGCTGTCGCGGCGGTAGGGCAGCATCGTGACGTTGGGCTGGGGCCTGCCGGCGTGCTCACCGCCGATCAGCAGCAGGTGATAGGGCTTGCCCAGATGCGCGAACGCCTGCAGCAGCACCGGCAGGTTCTTCTCCCCGGCGAAGCGCCCCGCGTACACGAGCACGCGGGCCTGCGCGGACAGCCCCAGCCGCTCGCGCGCCGGCAGTGCGCGCCGCGCCGGACTGAACACCTCGGCATCGACGCCCAGCGGCTGGTGCACGGCGTGCGCGACACCCATGTCCTTCAGATACGCGCACATCAGGCGGCTGGGCGCGAAGACCACATCGAAACGCTCGTATAGCCAGCGCACGTAGCGGCGGATGGCGGGCTCGGCGAGCGCCCGCCCGAGGCGCCGGCCGATGATCTGCGGCAGGTTCGAGTGGTAGAACGCCGCGAGCGCGATGCCACGACGGCGCGCCACCCGCCAGGCGCACCAGGCCGGATGGAACGCGTCCCCGGCCTCGATGAGACCGGGCTCGAGCTCATCGAGCAGCTGCACCCAGCGCCGCGGGTTCAGCGGCAGGTGATAGTTAAACGTGCCCGGCACCGGGTAGCCGGCGAGCGTGGTCACGCCGCCGCGCCGGAGCTCGGCATGGCGACCCGGCACCACGATGGTGTGTACCCAGGAGGTGTGCGCGGCCAGCCAGGCGTGCTTGGCTGACAGGTAGCGCTTCACGCCGCCGCTGGTTGGCGAATAGAACAGGGTCGTGTCGACGAGATGCATGGGTTCTTGTGTTGGCCTTTCCCGCTGCGACCCCGGTGGACCCTTCCTGCCCGCGCCGCGTGCATTGCACCTTTATGACGCGGGTGTGTCAAGCGTGGCCGCCGCCGGCCGCCACGCTCCCTAAGAGCGCTGCGGTTCCTGACACGTGCGGAACGGATGTTGGGATCGAAGGCGCGCGCCCGCACCGCCGCCGCAGCGGGCGGGGTGTGGCACACTCACCCTTGGATCGCCGCTGCCGCAGCCACAATCCTTTACAACAAGTGAGCGTAGATACGGAGTTACGCCGGTGAGACACATCGCCATTGCCGCCGCTGTTGCGACCCTCGTGACGGGCACGACATACGCGGCTGACGCGGCCGCTCCCGCGCCGCTCGATGAGCTGACGGCCCAGGAGTTGCCGCAGGTCATTGCCTGGCGGCGCGACCTGCACCAGCATCCGGAACTTGGCAACCGCGAGACGCGTACCGCGAAACTGGTCGCCGATCACCTGAAGCACCTGGGGCTCAAGGTTGAAACCGGCGTGGCGCACACCGGCGTCGTGGCACTGCTGGAAGGCGGCCTGCCCGGACCCACGGTGGCGGTGCGGGCAGACATGGATGCGCTGCCGGTGACCGAGAAGACCGACGTGCCGTTTCGCTCCCACGTCACGAGCACCTACCGCGGCGAGACCGTGGGCGTCATGCACGCCTGCGGCCACGACTCGCACACCGCCATGCTCATGGGACTCGCCGCCGAGCTCACGCACATGCGCGCCACGCTGCCGGGCAAGGTGCTGTTCATCTTCCAGCCGGCCGAAGAGGGGCCGCCGGAGGGCGAGGAAGGCGGCGCGCAGCTGATGCTGAAGGAGGGACTGTTCGAGCGCTACCGGCCCGAGGTCGTGTTCGGCATGCACGTGTGGTCGGCGCTTGCGGTCGGGGACATCGGCTACCGCGCCGGGCCTTTGATGGCGGCGGTGGATTCCTACAAGATCCACGTACAGGGCCGGCAGGCGCACGGCTCGCGTCCCTGGCAGTCCATCGATCCGATCGTCACCGCGGCGCAGATCATCAATGCGCTGCAGACGGTGATCAGCCGCGACGTCGACATCACGGTCGCCCCGGCGGTGGTGTCGGTGGGCGCCATCAAGGGCGGCATCCGCAGCAACATCATTCCGGCCGAAGTGGACATGATCGGCACCATCCGCACCTTCACCGAGGGACAGCGCGCCACGGTGCTCAGCTCCATGCAGCGCATCATCGAGAACACCGCCGCCGCCAACGGTGCGACGGCGCAGTTCACCGTGGGACCTGAGCACTACCCGGTCACCTACAATGATCCGAAGCTGATGGCGCAGGTGCTGCCCTCGCTCCAGGCAGTGGCCGGTGCCGAGCACGTGAAGCAGATCGATCCGATCACGGCGGCCGAGGACTTCTCGGTGTTCGCGCAGGCGGTGCCGGGGGTGTACTTCTTCGTCGGCGTCACCCCGCCGGACAAGGATCCGGCCACCGCACCCTCCAACCATTCCGACTATTTCTACCTCGACGAGCGCGGCATTCCGGTCGGCATGCGCGCCATGGCGCACGTCGTGGTCGACTACCTCAATTCCCGCAGGCGCGCGCCATGATCGACCACACCGGGCTGAACGTGAGCGACCTCAAAGTCTCACTGGCCTTCTACCGTGCGGCCCTGGCGCCGCTTGGCTACCGGGTGCTGGCCGAGTTCTCCGCCGCGGTCACCGGCGGCAGCGACGTCGCAGGCTTCGGCGTCGCCCCGAAGCCGGACTTCTGGGTGGCACAGGGGGTCCCCAACCGTCCGCCGCTGCACGTCGCCTTGCGCGCGGGCACGCGCGCGCTGGTGGATGCCTGCTACGCGGCGGCGCTGGCGGCCGGCGGCCGTGACAACGGTGCGCCCGGCCCGCGGCCGCATTACCACGAGCACTACTACGGGGCCTTCGTGCTCGATCCGGATGGTCACAACATCGAAGTGGTGTGTCATGAACCAGTTCCTGCGCCGCCTGGTCGTACTGCAGCCGGGTGAGGCACCAGCGCTGCTGGCCTCGTTCGCGACGCTGTTCTGCGTGTTCGCGAGCTACACGATCCTGCGCCCGGTACGCGATGCGCTGGGCATCACCTCGGGGCTGGAAAACATTCCCTACCTCTTCTGGGGCGTGTTCCTCGTCATGCTGCTCCTGCAGCCGGTGTACGGCTGGCTCACCTCGCGCTTCCCGCGCCGGGTGTTCCTGCCGTGGGTGTACGGCTTCTTCGCCGCCAACCTGATCCTGTTCTGGGCGTGGTTCCACCTCGGGGGCGAGCACACCTGGATCGCGCGCACCTACTTCGTGTGGGTGAGCGTGTTCAACCTGTTCGTCGTGGCCGCGTTCTGGAGCCTGATGGCGGACGTCTACAGCCGCGAGCAGGCCGGGCGCCTGTTCGGCTTCATCTGGGCGGGCGCCAGCACCGGCGGACTCGTGGGTCCCTTGATAGCCCGCAAGCTCGCAGTGCCGGTGGGGGCCGTCAACCTGCTGCCGATCTCCGCACTTCTGCTGCTGGCCTCGCTCCTGTTTATGGGCTTCGTGATCCGCTGGCAGCGCCGCCAGCCAACGTCGGCGGCCAGCCCGCCAGTCCCCGGGCACGGCAGCGCGGGCGTGGGTGGCGGTGTGTTCGCCGCCTTCGCGCAGGTGGCGCGCTCGCCCTATCTCATCGGCATCGTCGCGTTCGTGCTGCTGATGACCTGGGTGTCGACGTTCCTGTACCTGGAGCAGCAGGCCTTCGTCGCGAAGGCCTTCAGCAACGCCGACGAGCGCACGCGCTTCTTCGCCGGGATCGATTTCTGGGTGCAGGCCGCCTCGCTCTTCATTCAGTTCTTCTTGTTCGGGCGGCTGTTCAAGTGGTTCGGCATGCGCACGCTGCTCGCCGCGGTGCCGCTGCTGATGACGGCCGGCTACGTGGTGTTCGCGCTCGCGCCCACGTTCATGGTGCTGGTGGTGGTGTATGCGGTGCGCCGCGTGGCCGACTACGCCATCACGCGTCCCTGCCGCGATTCGCTCTTCACCGTCGTCAGCCGCGAGGAGAAGTACCAGGCCAAGAGCCTTATCGACACCTTCGCCTACCGCGGCGGGGATGCCTTGAGCGGTTCGCTTTACAAGGCACTGACGGGGGGATTTGCGGCCGGGCCGGCGGCGATCGGCTGGCTCGGGGCGGCGGTGGCGCTGCTGTGGAGCGTGCTCGCGCTCGCGCTCGGGCGCGCTTTCCAGGCGCGCGGCCGGCACGCCAGCGCCGGGCACTAGGCGGAAGCGGCGCTGCTGTGGGGCTCGCCGGCCGCACCCCTATGCAAGGCGGCGGCGGCGGCGATGATCTCGGTGGCGGTGGCGTAGCGCTCGCCGCGCGCCTTGGCAAGCAGACGCGCGAGGAAGGGCTGATAGCGGGCGAGTGCGGGCGGCAGCTCGGGCAGCGGGGAACTGACGTGCTGCTGCAGCACCTCCATCGCGGTGCTGCCGGTATAGGGGCGCTGCCCGGTGAGCATCTCGTAGCAGATGATCCCGAGGCTGTAGAAATCCGAGCGCGCGTCGAGGGATTCCCCGAGCGCCTGCTCCGGACTCATGTAGTAGGGTGAGCCGAGCAGCACGCCCGTGTGCGTGCTCAGGGTGTTGCCATCCAGTGAGCGCGCCAGCCCGAAGTCGATGAGCGCCACGCCGTCGTTCTCGCGCAGCATGACGTTGGGGGGTTTCAGGTCGCGGTGCACCAGGCCGGCCTCGTGCACCACCTGCAGCGCAGAGGCCACCTGCACCAGGTAGTGCAGCGCCTCCGCCTCGCTCACGCCGCGCTGGATGCGCGCCTTGAGATCCCCGCGCGGCAGGTACTCCATCGCCAGGTATTCGAAGCCGCCGTGCACGCCGTAGTCATAGATCTCCACCACCAGCGGGCTGTGCACCGCCATGATCGCGGTGTACTCGCGCTCGAGAAACTGCCGCCCGGCCGCCTCATCGCGCAGGGTCTTGCTCACCTTGAGCGCCACGTTGTGGCCGCGGTGCGAGCTCGTGGCCAGGTACACCACCGCCTTCTCGGACTCACCGATCTTAAGACGCAGCGTATAGCCGGGAATCACTTCGGCGTTGGCGGCGGCCAGCAAGGCGGCCACGCCTGCCGGCTGCAGGTCCGCGCCGCTGGCCTCCGCGGCCGCGGCCGGTGACTCCGGCGTGCCGGCCTCGGTCGCAGCCGGCGTGGCCGCCGGTGCCGCGGTCGCTGCGGGGTCCGAGTTGACGGCCTGCTCGCGCGAGAGGTTGGCGAGGCTTGCGAGGCGGCGCGCCACGCGCCGCTCGACGCGCCGCAGCGCCACGCGCACCGCGGTGCTCAGGCGCTCGGGCGTCAGCAGCCGCTTGGGCAGGTAGTCCACGGCGCCGAGCTGCAGGGCCCGCACCGCGGTGAGTTCGTTGCCGTTGTCGGCCAGCGCGATCACCGCCGGCGTCGCCGGCTGCTCGCGCAGGCGGCGCAGGAGCGTCAGCCCGTGCGCGCCGGCATCCTCCGGGCTGGTGCCGAAGTCGGCCCCGAGCATGAGCAGATCGCAGTCGCGGCCGGAGAACAGCGAGCACCAGCGCTCAAACTCGGCAAGGTTGAGCATGCTGACGCTCGCCTGCGGGCACAGCACGTCCAGGTGATGCCGCAGCCATTCGCTGTAGCGGACGTCATCGTCTACTACCAGCACGCGGACCGGGGCGACGCTGCGCAGCGCCGTCACGGCTGCACCGCGAAACGCACGCGCACGCGCGCCCGCTGCACCACCGCGACGCCATCGCGCACCACGGGCTCATAGCGCCAGTGGCGCACGGCATCGAGCGCGTTCGGCTCGAACACCCCGACCGGCTGGGCGCCGACGATGGACACCTCGCTCAGGGTGCCGTCCGTGTTGACGGTGAACTGCACGTCGACCCAGCCGGCGACGCCGTGCTCGCGCGCGCTCTGCGGATATTCTGGGGCCATGTAGCGGCTGCGCTTGAGCGTGCTGGCACTCACGTAGCTCGTCTCGGCTGCGCCGGCGGCTGCCGGGGCCGGCGCGGGCGCGGCAACACCGGGCGCGGCAGCAGCCCCGGTCGCGGCGCTGATCTCGGCCTCCACCGCGCTCAGGCCCGCCGGGCTCGCGCCGGCGTTCTGGGCTTCGCTCAGCCAGCGCCGCGCGGCGCTCAAATTCTGCGCCTGCACTGCCGCGTGGGCCTCATCCAGCAGGCGGGTCTCGAAACTGGTGCGGGCGGCGAGCGTGGCGTCGCTCGCTGGCTCCGCCTGTGCGAGCTGCTCGAGGTAGTAGCGCGCGCTGTCGCTGGGCGGCTCGAGCAGCCGTCCCTGTGCCAGGCGCTGGTTGAAGAGCGACTCGACGTGCGCCAGGGCGTCGGCCTTGGCCACGCCGCGCAGCTGCTGCGCCGCGTTGCGCAGTGCCTCTGCTTCGCCGGGATCCGCGCCACTCTCGGCGGCGGCGTTGGCCCAGGTGTCGGCCTGCTCGGGGTTGCCGGCGGTGATCGCCTGGCGCGCCTCAGCCTCCAGGCGTGCGACCAGATCCGTGCGCGCCTGCTGTACGGCGGCATCGTTCGCGGCCAGCGCGTGCGCGGACTCGATGTAGAAACGTGCGTTCTCTTCGGGTGGCTCAAGCAGCGCGCCACGGCTCAGCGCGTCGCGGCCGCGGCTGATGAAGTCAGCGACGCGCTCGGTGACCTGCTTCTGCGCGAGCTGCTGGCGTGCCTCGTCCACCAGGGTCGAGTTATGGCCGCCGCGACTGGCGTCATCGAGCACGGCCAGCGCCGCCCCGACATCCCCGCCGGCGGCCGCGCGCTGCGCCTTACCGAGCACGGCACGCTCGCGCTGTGCGCCGATCTGCGCGGTGAGGAAGGCAACGCGCGGGTGACCGGGGTTGATGGCGCGCGCCGCATCGGCGAGCTGCTGCGCGGCATCGAGGTGGTGCTCGGCGAGCTGCGCCTCGGCATCGGTCACCAGCCGGTCGATCACCTGCTCAAGTCCGCTCACGGCGCGCGGATCGCGGGCATTGCGGCGCAGCGCCGCACGGTACAGGTCGGCGGCATTGGCGTTCGGCGGGCTGACGAGCGCGTCGGCCGCGAGTGCCTGGTCGGCGCGCGCCAGCAGATCCTCCAGGGCGGCATCATCGACGGCCGCCGCGGAGCTGGGCGCGGGCGTTGCGGCCGGGGTATCGCTATGGTTGCCACGCAGCGCCAGCCAGATGACAGGCGCTGCGACTGCGAGCACGAGCGCCAGGATCAGCAGCCACTTCGGGCCGCGCCGCGCAGGGGCGCGGGGCGCGGTGGCGCGGGCATCGTTCAGGCCTTCCTCGTAACGCCGCCAGGCGGCCTCGGCGAACAGCCGCACGCGCTGCTCGGAGACCGGTTTGTGGAGGAAACGGTGCACGGTGCCATCGGTGATCTGCGCGGCGAGCGTGCCCTGCTCGTCCGCGGTGCCGGCGACGATCAGCACCAGGTCGGGGAACTGCGTGTGCAGGCGCGTGGTGAGTTTTTCGATCGCAGTGGCGACCGCGGCGGAATCGAGAACGGCGACGCCGGCGTGCTGCGCCATGAGCGCGGCGCTGAAATCGATCTCCGAGCCGCTCACGTGCACCGGGTGCGCAGGCTCGGACACCTTCTTCAGCGTGGCGAGAAACTTCTGATCCTGCGTGAGCGCCATGAGGGGCGCCGCCGCCAGTGCATACGTGCCCGCAGGCGTGCCCGGCGGCACTGCCACTCTCGATGCCTGCGTTTGGGGATTCGTCGCCACGCCTAAATACAGTGCTGGAAAACCCGCCCGTCGGGCTTTGAGCCCGTGGTTGTAGCCACGATGACGCAAGCGCCGCGGGCTGTCGCTAACCGGCGCCGGATTCTGTGAAACGGGTCATTTCCGGGGATGGGGCCCGGAACGCGGCGGCGGCGGGCGCTGTGAATCAGCCTGCAAAACCCTGCAAAAACACGTGCAGGCGTGCCGATGCGACATCTTGCGGCGCCCCGAAAGGGTGCGCCGCGCGGGGCTGCTTCAGTCGCGCGGCAGCAGGAAGTGCGAGCCGTTATAGGAGAGCACGGCGCCCTCCGGCGTGATGCTCTCCACGCGCACACCCTCGGGGAGCGCATCGCCCTCGTGCATCTTCTTCATGTTGATCATGACGAAGCGCTCCTCGGGGCGCAGCGCGTACACGTGCAGGTCGAGGCGCAGCGGCGGCACGTGCGTGCCGGGCATCGCCGCCCAGTCCTGGTACAGCGGCACGCCGTCGGCCGTGCCGCGGCGCACGTGATTGCTGAATGCAGGGGCCGGCCCCGGCTCAGCCGCCGGCGCCAGGTCCTGCGCGGCCGCCTCCTCGGTCGTGCCGCCCCCCGGCGCAGCGCTCGTGGCGCCCGGAACGGGCGTCGTCGCCGGTGCGCTGAGCGGGGCGGCGAGGCCGGCTGCCGCCGGGGCGGCTGCGGGCGGCGGGACGCGGACCGGCACCGGGGCCGCGGCGGCCGGCGCCGGGGGCGTCGCTGCGGGGGTGGCGGTCGCGGCCACGCCCGGCACGGCGGCGGGGGCCGCGAGTGCGGTCTCGGCGTGCGCCGCCGTCGGGTGACGCAGCATCATCCAGGCGACGATCGCGAGGTTCACAGCCAGGAGCACTGCGATCGCGATCGCCCACAGCGGCAGGCGCGAGCGCGGTGGTGCCACCTTGACCTCAAACAGCGCCGGCCCGCTCTGGCGCTGGCGGTCGCTCTCGGATTTCTTCAGGGCATCGAGGATGAAGGACATCGGTTACCCGCCGTGATGAGTGTCGATGGCGGACAGGAGCGGTGTGCCGGGCTGCGCCACCGCGCCCGCCAGTGCGATCTGCGTCTGCACGCCGGCGATGCCGTCGACGGTGAGCTGATGCTGGCGCTGGAACTCGCGCACCTGCGCGGTGAGGTCGGCGTCGAACACGTCGCTCGCCGGCGCATCACCCCCGCCGTGCAGATGCTGCAGGCTCTCGCGCAGCCAGCGCACCGGCGCCCCGCGCATCCCCACGGACAGCGGCTTCACCGGAGAATTGGCCGGGCGCCAGAGCATGACGAAGTCTCCGAGCCAGTAGCGCGACAGATCCCCGAGGCTCACCGTGTGCGCGCCGCCCAGTTCCAGGCGCGCCGCGTCATCGCCGAGGGCGGTGAGCACCACCTGGTGGCTGACGCCGGCCGGATCGGTGAGCAGCAGGATCGCCGGGTGATTGTACAGACGCAGCTGGCCGAAGGAGCCGCGCTCGGCGACGCATTCCAGGCCCTGGGCCTGCGCCTGGCTGCACGGATCGGTGGTGCTCGTCTGGTACTTCGCGCCCCACAGGCCGAAGAGCGTGCCGAAGGCGCTGTCAGGATCGGTCTCGGCGTTGTGCTGCGCCAGCAGTTCGGCCAGATGCGGCGGCGCGGGCGCCGGGGCGGCAGCGGGCGCGTCGCTCCGGGCCTTGGGCACGGAAGCGGCGGCCTCTCCGGGGGTGCCCGCCTGCGTCAGCTGCGGTTCGGGCCGTGCCTTCCAGGGCTGATAATTCCACAATGCGAGCAGCGCGCCGGCCATGAGCGCGGTCACCGCCGCGGTGAGGGCCCAGGGGAGCCAGTGCGGGGTGAAGCGCCGCCCGAACACTTCCGCGGCCGCGTTGCGCACCAGGGGCGTGGTGACACGGTGGCGGTCGAGCGAATAGGCCCCGAGCAGCGCGCGGTCGCAGATGACGTTGATGACGCGCGGCACGCCCCACGACAGCCGATACACCTCGCTCAGCGCCTGCGGGCTGAAGATGTCGGTGGTGGAGCCCGCCACGCGCAGGCGGTGGCGCACGTAGGCCGTGGTCTCCTCGCGCGACAGGGGATTTAAGTGATAGCGCCCGGTGATGCGCTGCGCGAGCTGGCGCAGCTCGTAACTGGCGAGCAGTTCGCGCAGCTCCGGCTGGCCGATGAGGATGATCTGCAGCAGCTTCTGCGTGTTGGTCTCGAGATTCGTCAACAGGCGCACCTGCTCGAGAACCTCGGGCGAGAGGTTCTGCGCCTCATCCACCACCAGCACCACGCGCCGCCCGGCGGCGTGCGCGCGCAGCAGGTAGTGGCTGAGGATGTCGACCAGGTCCTTGAGGCTGTTGAGCGCGGAGTCGGGCACACCGATGCCGAGCTCCTCGCAGATCGTCAGCAGGAACTCCGGCGCCGTCATCTTGGGGTTCAGGATGAGCGCGATCTCGGCGTTCTTCGGGGTCTGCGCCAGCAGCGAGCGCACGATGGTGGTCTTGCCCGTGCCGACTTCCCCGGTCAGCTGCACGAAGCCGCCCGCCTCGTTGATGCCGTACAGCAGATGGGCCAGGGCCTCCGCGTGGCGCTCGCTCAGGTAGAGGTAGCGTGGATCGGGGGTGATCGCGAACGGTTTCTCGTTGAGGCCGAAGAAGCTCAGGTACATGGGCTGGATGCTACTCGATGGTATTGCCGCGTCGCAGGGCCCGGCTGCCGAAGCGCGCCCGGGCGGCATCCAGGGTGGCGTCCACGCGGCTCGGCGGCCGCGCCTCTTCGAACAGGCCGAGCTGCGCGGCCGGGGTCAGCTCTGTGAGGACCACCCCGAGCAGCCGAAGTTTCGTACCGGGGTTGCCGGCGAGCCAGCGCTCCAGCAGGTCTGCCGCCACGGCGGCGATCACCCGGCTCTCGCAGGTGGGCGGCGCCACGGCGCGCTGGCGCGTGAAAGTGGTGAAGTCCCCGCGCCGGATCTTGACCCCGATACAGCCGGCCATGAGCTCCCGGGCCCGCAGCCGGCTGCCCGCCAGGTCCGCCAGCCGCGCCAGCTGCCGCTGCAGCAGCGCCACATCGCCGCTGTCGGTCGCGAAGGTGTCCTCGGCGCTCAAGGACTTCTCCTCGAGGTCCGGTTGCACCGGGCGCTCATCCACCCCGGCGGCGCGCTCGCGCATCCAGCCGCTGTAGCGCCCGAACAGCGGCCACAGGAGCGCATCCGGGGCGCAGCGCAGCTCACCGAGCGTCATGATGCCGGCGGCCTCGACCCGCGCGCCCATCTTGCGGCCCAGGCCCGGGAGCTTGCGCACCGAGAGCGGATCCAGGGTCTGCCTGAGATTCGCGCTCGTCACCACCGTGAGTCCGTCGGGTTTTTTGAGGTCGGAGGCGATCTTGGCGACCAGCTTGTTGGAGGCGACGCCCACGGAGGCGCCCAGCCCGGTGAGCTCCCTGATGCGCCGCTTTACCCGCCGGGCGATCTCGACCGCGCTGCCCAGCAGGTCCTGGCTCGCGCTGACATCGAGGAAGGCCTCATCGAGCGACAGGCCCTGCACCAGCGGGGTGATCTCGCGGAACACGCCGAACACCAGGCGCGAGACCTCCTGGTAGCGCTGCATGCGCGGGCGCACGCACACCGCGTGCGGACACAGCTTGAGCGCCTGGCGCATCGGCATCGCCGAGTGCACCCCGAAAGCGCGCACCTCGTAGCTGGCGGCCGCCACCACGCCGCGCCCGCCGTCCCAGCCGACGATTACCGGCTGGCCCACAAGCCGCGGGTCATCGTGCATTTCCACGGAGGCGTAGAACGCATCCATGTCGACATGCAGAACGGCGCGGCTCACGGCGCGTAAGACTGCCGTAGCGTGCGCCTACTTCAGCACCGTGATCGTGATCTTCGGCGACAGCACCGGCGGGCTGTGCGGGATGTGGTTCTGGTCGGCCAAGAGCAGCTGCAGGGTGTGCTTGCCCGGGGCCAGAGTCAGCGTCGTCTCGGTCTGGCCCTTGCCGAAGTGCACGATGTGCTCGTTGGCCGGGAGCGGCGCGCTCAGGTCCGCGGGCGCATCGGTATCGATCAGCAGGTGATGGTGACCGGTGTTGTCGAACTTGATGCCGGCCGGGGCGATGCCCATGCCCTTGAGGCCGAACTGCACCAGGAACGGTGCGTGCACGTGCGCGCCGTTCTTGGGCGAGATGATGTAGGCCGCAGCGCCAGCCGGGGCGGGTGTGCGCTCCTGGGCGAAGCCGACAGAGGCAGCCGCCAGCAGGGCGGCGAGGATCACGCTACGCATAGGGAACTCCTTCACAGCGTCAAGGCGCTATAGATGCTGGTGGCTGCGGCCATCAGCGCTGCGAACACCAGGTAAAAAAAGGCCAGTACCACGAGCTTGCTCAAGGTGAGCCAGCGCCCCTGCTGGTAGACGACCCGCATGGAGCGATACATGTACCACGCGAAGTACACGAACACGGCAAAGTTCACCAGTCCCGGCGTGTGCCCGAGGAGTTTCCCCAGGATCAGGGCCAGACCGGCCACCAGGAACACGAAGGCGTGGTTGTGCACGAACAACAGCAGGTGCTCCACGTAATAGTGCCGCGGCCACCAGTACATGAGCATCATCAGCCCCGCCAGCAGCGGCAGAAAGATGAACATGGCGCGCGCCACGTTGTGCAGGAACTGCGCCTGCAGCTCGCGGCCGTTGTCGATGATGCTGTTGCGGCAGGCCTGCTTGAACAGCGGCTGCAGGGTGGCGGCCCAGGGCCCGTCGTAGTTGGCATTGGCGCACACCCGTTCGGCGCGCTGCTCGGAGCTCTCGCCGCTGCGCGGTTGCAGGCCTTTCACCTCCGCGGGCGCATCCGCCCTGGTGACCTTCGCCTGGCTGAGCTTGTTCTCATCAAACTGCACCACCGTGAAGCGCTGGTGCACGATGCTCGCGACCAGGAAGAACGCCACCGACACCACCAGGTACAGCCGCAGCGGCGGCAGGTAGCGCGCGCGCCGGCCGCCGAGGAACTCGCGCGTCAGCAGCCCCGGCCTGAACAGCAGCGCCGCCAGCGTGCGCCACAGCCGCGAGTCGGCGTGCGTCAGGTCCTCGGTGGCCAGCTGCGAGAAGTGCCACAGCGAGTGCACCGGGGGATCCAGGCGCTGGCCACAGGCGCCGCAGTAGCGCTCCAGGACCTCATTGCCGCAGTTGTCGCAGCGCTGCGTGATGCGCGCGGCTGCGGCCGCAGCGCCCGGCAGCAGCTGCGCGTCCCTCGCCAGCGGCGCGGAGGCGCTCATGCCACGTGCGCGCTGCTGCGGGTCGCCGGCTGCGACTGGGTGCCGAGCGCGAGCGCATCGAAGTCATCCACGTGGATGAGGTCCATGAGTTTGCGGTCGTAGTCGCGCAGCGCCGCCGCCTCGGTCTCGGAGAGGAGGCCGGCGGCGAGGGCCTGCTGGATGCGCCCCGGAGCATCGAGCGCCGTCACGCGCCCGGTCTTCACGCCCTCGACACGGATGCGCTTCTCGAGCGGCTCGAGCTGCACGGCCAGCAGCAGCGCCTCCTGCAGCAGCCCCAGGGGGTTGCTCGGCTCGAGCGTGCGGTAGGTGTACTCGCCCAGGCGCTCGCGCGCGGCCGTCGGGTTGGTCACCAGTCCCGCCACCTTGCGCGCCAGGCGATCGCTGGGAGCGGAGTAGATGCGACCGCGCGGGAAGATGAGCGCGCGCATCACGAACGCGAGCCACGGATTGGGGAAATTGCGCAGGAAGCCGTGCAGCTGCTCCTGGGCATCGTAGAGGAGGTTGCGGCAGGCCCACTCGAGGATCGGCAGGTCCTCCTGCTCGCGCCCCTGGTTCTCGTGGTGCTTGAGCACCATGGAGGCGAGGTACATGCAGGAGAGCACGTCGCCTAAGCGCGCCGAGAGGTTCTCCTTCTTCTTGAGGTAGCCGCCCAGAGTCAGCATGGCCACATCGACCGCGAAGGCGAAGGAGGCCGAGAAGCGCACGACGTGCTGGTAGTAGCGCGCGGTCGCGCCCTGCACGGGCGCACGCGTGAAGCGCGCGTGCGTGAGCGCCATGATGAAGGAGCGCACCGCGTTCGAGATGGTGAAGCCGATGTGCGCAAACAGTGCGCGGTCGAACTCGTCCACGCCCTTGACGCGGTCGGGGTTCTTGGCCGCGGTCATCTCGCGCAGCACAAACGGATGGCAGCGGATCGCGCCCTGGCCGAAGATGATGAGGTTACGCGTCAGGAGGTTGGCGCCCTCGACGGTGATGGCCACCGGCACCACCTGGTAGCCGCGGCCGAGGTAATTGCTCGGGCCCAGGCAAATGCCCTTGCCGCCGTGCACGTCCATGGCATCGTTGGCCACGTGCCGTCCCATCTCGGTGGCGTGATACTTCAGGATCCCGGAAGGCACCGAGGGGCGCTCGCCACCGTCGATGGCGCCGGCGGTGACCGAGCGGGCCGCATCGATGGTGTAGGTGAGCCCGACCATGCGTGCGATGACGCTCTCGACGCCCTCGAAGCGGCCGACCGGGGTGTTGAACTGCTGGCGGATGCGCGCATAGGCACCGGTGGCCCACACCGCAGCCTTGGCGCCGCCGGTGGCGTTGGAGGGCAGCGAGATGCAGCGCCCCACCGAGAGCTGCTCGACCAGCATGCGCCAGCCGCTGCCGGCCTGCTTCACCCCGCCGATGATGCACTCGAGCGGCACGAACACGTCCTTCCCCTGGATGGGCCCGTTCTGGAAGGGGATGTTGAGCGGGAAGTGGCGCCGCCCGATCGACACGCCCGGCGTGTTACGCGGGATGAGTGCGCAGGTGATGCCGATGTCCGTCTTCTCGCCCAGGAGCTTGTCCGGGTCGAACATGCGAAACGCGAGCCCGATGACGCTCGCCACCGGCGCCAGCGTGATGTAGCGCTTGTTGAAGTTGAGCTTCAGTCCCAGGAGCTCGCGTCCCTGGTAAGTGCCGCGGCAGACGATGCCGGTGTCCGGGATGGAGCCGGCATCCGAGCCGGCGCGCGGACCTGTGAGCGCGAAGCACGGCACTTCCTCGCCGCGCGCCAGGCGCGGCAGGTAGTAGTTCTTCTGCTCCTCGGTGCCGTAGTGGTTCAAGAGCTCCGCGGGGCCGAGCGAGTTGGGCACGGCAACCGTGGAGGAGGCGGTGGCGCTGCGGCTGGCGATCTTGGCGAGCACGCACGAGTGCGCGTAGGCGGAGAACTCAAGGCCGCCGTACTTCTTGGGGATGATCATCGCGAAGAAACCGCGCGTCTTCAGGAATTCCCACACCTGGGGCGGCAGGTCGCCGCGCTCGTGCGTGATGTTCCAGTCATCGAGCATGCGGCACAGCTCCTCGCACGGGCCGGCGAGGAAGGCCTGCTCCTCGGCCGACAGTTGCGGGGGCTTGGCAGCCAGCAGCTTCTCCCAGCGCGGCGCGCCGGTGAACAGCTCCCCGTCCCACCACACCGTGCCGGCATCGAGCGCCTCCTTCTCGGTCTGCGACATCGCCGGCAAGAGCTTCAGGTACGCCTTCATGAACGGGCGCGTGATCAGCGCCTTGCGCAGCGGGCGCACGTTCAAGAGCCACAGCACCGCCAGGAGCACCCCCAGGAACCCCTTCCACAGGTTGGCCGGTGCGCCGAGCACTGAGTAGGCGGCGAACAGCACCGTGAAGGTGATCGTGAAGGCCAGCAGCGACAGGCGGCGGTAGGCGAGGAACAGCACCGCGCCGATGAACAAGAGCGTGATGACGCCCCCCACCTTCGTGACCGCGTAGGCGGCCGCGAGGATGAGCAGCAGCGAGACGATCGCACCCAACATGAACTCGTCCTTTCGTTCCGCTCGGGGCGTGTGCTTGCGACTATAGCGGCCGCCGGCGGGCGCGCAAACCTTAGCCGAGCAGCGTCTTCACGCCCTCGCGCTCCTCGAGGAGCTCCGCATGGGTGGCGTCCATGCGCTTGCGGCTGAAGTCATCGATCGCAAGTCCGCTCACGATCTGGTAGTCGCCATTCTTCACCGTCACGGGGTAGGAATAGATGACGCCCGCCGCGATGCCGTAGCTGCCGTCCGCCGGCACCGCCATGCTCACCCAGTCGCGCTCGCCGGTGCCGTGGAACCAGGTATGCACGTGATCGATGGCGGCGGACGCGGCGGAGGCGGCCGAGGATGAGCCGCGCGCCTTGATGACGGCAGCGCCGCGCTGCTGCACGGTCGGGATGAAGCTCTGTTCGATCCACTCCCGGCTGACGAGGGACGGCGCGCTCTTGCCGTGCACCTCGGCGTGGCTGAGGTCCGGATACTGGGTCGCGGAGTGATTGCCCCAGATCGTCATGCGGCGGATGTCGTTGACGTGCGCGTCGGTTTTCTGCGCGAGCTGCGCGAGCGCGCGGTTGTGATCCAGGCGCGTCATGGCGGTGAAGTTGCGCGGCTCGATCTCAGGGGCGTTGGCACGCGCGATGAGGGCGTTGGTGTTGGCGGGATTGCCGACCACCAGCACCTTGCAGTCGCGCCGCGCCACGGCGTTCAGTGCCTGGCCCTGCGCGGAGAAGATCTGCGCGTTGGCGAGCAACAGGTCCTTGCGTTCCATGCCCGGTCCGCGCGGGCGCGCGCCCACCAGGAGCGCCACCTGGCAGTCGCGAAACGCCACCTTCGCATCATCGGTGGCGATGACCCTGTTGAGGCTCGCAAAGGCGCAGTCGTTGAGCTCCATCAGCACCCCGTTCAGGCCCGGCAGTGCCGCGCTGATCTCCAGGAGGTGCAGGTTCACGGGCGTCTCGCGCCCGAGCAGGGCGCCGGCTGCGACACGGAAGGCGAGGGCATAGCCGATCTGGCCGGCCGCGCCGGTGATCGCAACGTTCACGGGGGCTTTCATGGTGCGGGTCTTCTTCCTCAGGCGCGAAGTGAGCCCGCAATTCTAACCTTCGCGCCGCGCTGCGGCGCCCGCGGCCCCAGCGCCGCACCCCGCGATGCCCGGCCGGGGCCCCTCAAGCCCGTTCTGAGGGCTTTCGGGGGTCTGGTTGCCCCTTTCCCAGCCCCCGGGCCGGGCCTGCCGGGGGGCTCAAAAGGGCCTCCAGGAGGGCCGGAAAAAAGTTGGTGAGGTAGCTTGACACTCAAGTAGTGTTCTACTAGAGTACAACACCAAGGAGGGGCGAGATGCCAAGGCAGTAAGCCCCGGACTCAGGACGACCAAGACAGCAACGCCGACTCAAGGAGATGACCATGAACGCCTTCGCCAATACCCTCACCCGCGACCTGACCTGCGCACTCGCCGCGATCGTGATCACCGCCGTGCTCGGCCTGAGCTTCCTCAGCTCCACCGCCGTGCCCCCCGGTGCCCACAGTGCCGCAGCGCACACTGCAGCGCTTCCCCAGTACTCCTGGTTCGGTCAGCCCGAGCCGGCCGTTTTGGTAGATTAGTCGGCTAATCACCCGTCACAGGCACCGTGTCAACGATCATGGATCCGCAGTGGGATGACAGCCTGCCGATTTACCGGCAACTGCGGGACCGGGTGGTGGCGATGATCCTGGAAGGCGTCCTCAAGGAGGGCGACGCGCTACCCTCGGTCCGCAGTGTGGCGGCCGACTACCGGGTCAATCCGCTGACGGTGCTCAAGGGCTACCAGCAGCTCGTCGATGAGCAGCTGGTGGAGAAGCGACGCGGACTGGGCATGTTCGTGAGCCCCGGCGCCCGCAAGGCGCTGCTGAAGGATGAGCGCCAGCGCTTCCTCGAGGACGAATGGCCGAAGGTGTACGCCACCATCCAGCGCCTCGGCCTCACTCCGGATGAACTGCAGCGCGCGGGCGCCGCAGCGCCTGCCCCCGACTGGCAGACGCCGCCGGGCGCAACCCCGCCGCGACCAGGTGATAAAGATGACAGCAGTAATTGAAGCCCGCGGTCTCGCCAAGCGCTTTGGCGCCAAGCAAGCACTCGCCGGGGTGAGTTTCCAGGTCGACGCCGGCCGCATCGTCGGGCTCATGGGCCCCAACGGCGCCGGCAAGACCACCGCCATCAAGGCGATCCTCGGGCTCACGCCCTTCGAGGGGCAATTGCAGGTGTTGGGGCTCGACCCGCGCAACCAGCGCGATGAGCTCATGCGCGATGTCTCCTTCATGGCGGATGTCGCGGTGCTGCCGCGCTGGCTGCGCGTGCGCAATGCGCTCAGCTACTGCGAGGGCGTGCACCCGCGCTTCGATAGCGCGCGCGCGCTGGAATTCCTGCGCAAGACCGACATCCAGATGCAGAGCCGGGTGCGCGAGCTGTCCAAGGGCATGGTGACGCAGCTGCACCTGGCACTCATCCTTGCCATCGATGCCAAGCTCCTGGTGCTCGATGAGCCAACCCTCGGACTGGATCTGCTCTACCGGCGCCAGTTTTACGACACCCTCCTCAACGATTATTTCGACAAGGAGCGCACGATCCTGATCACCACCCACCAGGTGGAGGAGGTGGAGAACCTGTTCACCGACGTGATCTTCATCAGCCACGGGCAGGTGGCGCTCGCCGCTTCCGTCGAGGAGCTGGGCAGCCGTTACCTGCAGCTGAACGTGAGCGCCGATGCCGCAGCTCCGGCGCGCGCACTCAAACCCTTCTACGAACGCGAGGTGTTTGGTCGCATCGCGATGTTCTTCGAGGGCCGCACGGCCGCCGAACTCGCCCCGCTCGGTGAGCTGCGCACGCCGACCATCGCCGACCTGTTCGTCGCCAAGATGCAGGGGAGCATGAAATCATGAGCACTGAAGCCGCGGATCTGCGCAGCGCGCCCGCCAGCCGCAGCGTGCCGCACGACACGCGCACCACGCTCACCGCGCTGGTGCGGCGCGAATTCTGGGAACACGCGGCGCTGTGGTGGGTGCCGCTTGGCATGGGCGCATTCCTGCTCCTCGCCGCCATGGTCTCCTCGGTCATGGGTCATCAGGGCGCGCCCATGCCGAGGATGGAGGAGGGCATGGGCGTCATGATCCTCAACGGCAGCCAGTTCGCCTTCGCCGCCATCGTCTACCTCATCAGCGCAAGCGTCGTGACCTACTACGCGCTCGACTGCCTGTACGCGGAGCGCAAGGACCGCAGCATCCTCTTCTGGAAGTCGTTGCCCGTGTCCGATGGCCTTACCGTGCTGTCGAAGTTCCTCGTGGCCATGGTGGTGGTGCCGCTGCTGGCATTCGCAGCCGCGCTCGTATGCCACCTGCTGGGACTTGTGATCTGGGAGTTGCGCGTGGCCGCCGGCGGCGTGCCGGACGTCATTCGCTGGGATACGCTCGCCTGGCTGCGCGGCGAGCTCGTCATCCTCATGATCCTCGTGCTGAGCTCGCTGTGGTACGCGCCCGTGATCGCCGCCTGCATGCTGCTGTCGGCGTGGCTGCGGCGCGGCCCGCCGCCGTGGGTGTGGGCGCTCGTGGGTCCCTTTGTGCTGGCGCTGTTCGAGCTCATCATCTTCCGCACCCACTACTTGTGGGGCCTGCTGCGCTACCGCCGCATGGGCATCTGGAGCGTGCTCACGCACAAGGACGGTCACCCGGTGCTCGCCGAGCACATGCACGTGCTGGGCGACTTCAACTGGGTGGGCGCCTTCACCGACCTCGATCTGTGGCTCGGGGTGCTTGTGGCCGGGGCGCTCCTCTACGCCGCCGCCCGCGTGCGCCGCTACCGCGACGACACCTGAAGCCGCCCGCTACGCGCGAGCCGCCAGCGCCGCGGCGGCATCGGCCGCCGCCGCGCGCGCGAGCTGGCGCTTAAGACCGAAGGCCGCGGCCAGGTAGTGCAGCGCCGCCCACACGTAGAGCGTGAGCGTGAGGAGGATCCCCTCGCGGGAGGCCTGCACCAGGGCCTGGCTGCAGGCGCGCGTGAGCGCTGCGGCGGCACCGGCAGGGGCGGCGCCCCCCGGACAGGCGGCCGCGAAGGTACCGCGGCCTTCGCTCAGCAGGCCCGCCAGAGTGGCCGCCAGTGCAGCCTGCGGGTGCGCGAAGTGTCCCTGCGCCAGCTGATCGATCAGAAAGCCGGTGAAGAATGCCCCGCCACCGAGTGCCACGACGTTCAGGCACAGGAACAGCAGCGCCGTGGCGGTGGCGCGCTGGCGCGCCGGCACCACGTTCTGCACCACCCCGAAGCTCGGCGCGAGCGAGACGTAGTTGAAGAAGCCCGGCAGCGCCAGCAGCAGCGCCGCCGCCTGCCACTGCCCCTGGCTGAGAGCGGCCACGTAGAACGGGGTCGCGGCCAGCAGGCCCGCCGCCGGCACCAGCACGTACCACCGCTCGCTCCTCGCGCCCAGGAAATCGGTGAGGAAGCCGCCGGCGAGCGTGCCGAGCGCCACCGGGACACTCCCGACCAGGCCCAGCACCAGTCCTGAGGTTGCGTAGTCCAGGCCGAAGGCGCGCGGGAAATAGGCCGGGAGGAAGGCCCAGGAGCCGTAGGAGGCGAAAGAGGCCACGGTGAGTCCGAGGATGACGTTGGCCGCCGGCCAGGTGAGGAACAGGGCGCGCGCGACGGCGCCGAGGGCTGCAAACTCGGCGCCCCAGGCGAAGGGCGCAGGCGGCGGCGCGGCGATCCCGTCGGCGAGCCCGCGCGGCGGCTCGGCCACGCAGGCGCGCAACAGCAGTGCCACGGCCACCCCGGGCAGTCCGATCGCCAGACACGCCGCGCGCCAGCCATAGTGCAGCGTCACGTAGCCGCCGACGTAGGCCACGAACAGATAGCCGAGCGAGAGGCCGCAGGAATACACCGCCAGCGCACTGGTGCGCCGGCGGCGCTCGTAGTAGTCCGAGATCAGGGAGTGCGCGCACGGGGAGCAGGCGGCTTCCCCGACGCCCACCCCGACGCGCGCGCTCACCAGCTGCAGGAAGCTGCCGGTGAAGGCGAAGAGCGCGGTGAAGGCTGACCACACTGCGACGGCGATGCTGAGGATGGTGACGCGGTTGAAGCGCTCGGCGAGGCGTGCCGTGGGGACGCCGCTCAGGGCATAGAGCGCGGCGAAGGCGGTGCCGGCAAGCAGTCCGAGCTGCGTGTCGGTGAGCTTCAGATCCACCTTCATCGCCTGACCGATGATGGGGATGAGACTGCGTTGCGCGGAGTTGCAGGCGTACACCAGCATCAGGATCGTCAGCACCCGGCGCCGGTAGCGCCGGGCGGTGAGCTGTGGCGGCGCGGGCGCCGGCATGGAGGCGGGGAGCTTCAGCGCTTGGCCGCCTGGGCTTCCTCGGTCCAGGTGGGCTCGATGTAGTAGGGACCGGGGCGCTCGCGCAGCTCTTCGTACTTGCAGATCTCCGGCTCCGCCCCGAGCGGGGTCGACACGCCGTTCTTGAAGGCCCACTCGCCGCGCTCGGAGTCCTGCGCGCGGGTGTAGCTGTTGATCATGAAGCGCCGGTCGCAGGCGCTCAGGTTCGGCGCCGAGCCGTGCACGGTGTAGAGCGTCCACAGGAGCAGATCGCCCGGCTCCATCTCGCAGGTCACCGCCGCGCCCGGGTCCAGGCCCGCCCGCAGCAGCTCATCGTCCGCGGTGGCCCCGGTCATGATGGTGCCGTCCTCGGAGAGTCCCAGGTAACCCCTGAGGTGGCTGCGCGGGATGATGCGCAGCGCCCCGTTGGCGGCGCTCTGGCGGTCGATGGCGAGCCCGGTGTTCACCGTGCCATACAGCAAGTTGCGTACCGCGGCGGCGTTGCGGAAGCGGGCGTCCTGGTGATAGCGGTAGAAGGTGTACTTGGCTCCCGGGGGCTTCCAGTGCAGCTGGTGGGTGATCTGCCTGATGTCGCGGCCGAGGAAGGGCTCGAGCACCGCAAGGTAACGCACATCGCGGCGCATCGCCTCCAGGAGCGGGCTGATCCAGGCGCTCCAATGGGCCTGCAGCATGACGCGCCGCTGGGCGCGCGGGTCATCGAGGATCTCCAGCAGCAGGTTCTTGTGGCGGTAGGTGGCGTGGTGGCGCGCCACGCTGTCGGCGTACACGCGGTCGACTTCGGCGCCGATGGCGGCCATGTCGGCCGGTGCGAAGAAGCCGCGTACGATCGCGTAACCTTCCCGGTGCAGCTCATCGACGATGTCCGCCATCGGCCGCTCCTCACTCGCCTGCAAAGGCGCTGCGCGCCAGACGCTACCATCGTAACGGCCGTGCGCCCGGGCAAAAAGGAAAATCGCTCTCAGTTTATTCGCTGGGGTAGACTTTTTGCGCTTCGCGTTTAAGGCCCATCCAACAATCTCGATAGAACGGGCTTATGAGTCTCATGCGCTCAAGCGATTGGCCCGCCATGGCGTGGCGGTGGTTAAATTGTCGCCCAGCGAAGGAGGCCTTATGTTTCAGACCGTGAACGACCTGCCACTCAACACCCGCACCCGGGTGGTCAAACTGCTGAATGCGCGGCTGGCGGACGCCATCGATCTTGGCACCCAGGTGAAGCATGCGCACTGGAACGTCAAGGGACCGAACTTCATCGCCCTGCATGAGCTGTTCGACAAGCTGGCGGAAGCCACCGAGGATCAGATCGACACCATCGCCGAGCGCGCCACGGCGCTCGGCGGCATCGCCCACGGCACGCTCGCCGCGGTCGCCCGCGCCACCTCCCTCAAGCCCTATCCGCAGACCCTCACCGAGGGCCTGGCGCACGTGAAGGCGCTCGCCGCGGTACTCGGTGACTTCGGCGCCAAGGTGCGCGCCGCCATCGAGGACTCAGGCCGCCTGGGGGATGCCGACACCGCGGACCTGTTCACCGGCGTGTCGCGCGAGGTCGACAAGTACCTGTGGTTCCTCGAGGCCCACCTGCACGCCAAGCGCTGATGAGCACCTAAGTCTTCGCATGGCAGTCGAGGTCCGGCGCACTGCTGAGGGTCTCGAGCTCGCGCTGAGCGGGCAGTGGGGCGTGCGTGAGTTCGGCGCCATCGATGCGCAGCTGGATGGACTGGAGCTCGGCGGCGCGCACCGCGTCACGATCGACGCGCAGCCGCTCCAGTCGCTCGATCTGTCGGGCGCCTGGGCGCTGCATCAGTTCGTGGCACGCGCGCGCGCCACGGGTGCGGAGGTCAGCTTCAAGGGTGAGGCGCCCGATCAGCTGCGCCTGCTCGATGAGACCCTCAAGGAAGCCGAGAAGGGCGTCGAGGAGTCCGCGCCCGCGCCCCCGGCCCCCGCGCCGCACGGGCCGCCGATGCGCCTGCTCATCGATGTCGGCAAGCGCACCGAGGACGAGGTGGGCGACTTCGGCGCGGGCCTGGGGTTCCTGGGGCGGCCGCGGCCACCGTGCTCCAGAGCGCGGCGAGCCCGCGGCACCTGCGCCCCACCTCCATCACCCGGCACGTCTACGAGACCGGCATCACCGCGATACCGATCGTGGCGCTGATCGCCTTCCTGATCAGCGTCATCATCGCCTACATGAGCGCGCGCAGCTGCAGGACTTGGGCGCCGACATCTACGTGGTCGATCTGGTCACCATCGGCGTGCTGCGCGAACTCGGGGTGCTCCTGACCTCCATCATCGTCGCCGGCCGCTCCGGCAGCGCCTTTGCCGCCGAGCTCGGCTCGATGAAGCTCAACCAGGAGGTCGACGCGCTGATTGCCACCGGGGTCGATCCCTTCGAGGTGCTGATCGTGCCGCGCGTGATCGGGCTCGTCATCGCGCTGCCGCTCCTGACCGTGATCGCCGACCTCGTGGGCCTGGCCGGCGGGGCGCTCTTGTGTCATTTCCTGCTCGACATGCCCCTCAACCAGTACATCGGCCGCGTCAACGATGCGATCTCCGACACCACCTTCTGGGTCGGGGTGATCAAGGCGCCGGTGTTTGCGCTGCTGATCGCGCTTGCCGGCTGCTACCACGGCATGCAGGTGCGTTCCTCGGCGCGCGAGCTCGGGCGGCTGGTGACCGTGGCGGTGGTGCAGGCGATCTTCTACGTGATCCTGGCGGATGCACTGTTCGCGGTGCTGTTCATGCAGCTGGACATCTGATGTACCCGGTGCTGGAAGTGCAGGGTCTGGTCAATCGCTTCGGTACCCAGGTGGTGCACGACGGGCTGGACATGAGGTCAACCGCGATGAGGTGTTCGGCATCGTCGGCGGCTCGGGCACCGGTAAGTCGGTGCTCCTGCGCACCATCCTCGGCCTGCAGCGCCCGCAGGCGGGCGTGGTGCGTATCGACGGGGCGGACATCACGCGCATGTCGGAGGCGCAGCTGCGGGTGGTGAAGTCGCACTATGGGGTGAGCTTCCAGGCCGGCGCCCTGTACTCCGGACTTACGGTGCAGCAGAACGTGCAATTGCCGATGGTCGAGTACCTGAACCTGAACGAGCAGGCCCTCGATGATCTGGCGCTTCTCAAGATCCGCCTGGTGGGGCTGGCGGCCGATACCGGCAGCAAGTACCCCGCGCAGCTCTCCGGCGGCATGGTGAAGCGCGTCGCCCTGGCGCGCGCCCTGGCGCTGGATCCGAGCCTGCTGTTCCTGGACGAACCGACCTCCGGGCTCGACCCGGTGAGCGCGGCGGCCTTCGATGACCTGGTGCTGTACCTGCAGAAGGAACTGAAGCTGACCATCGTCATGATCACCCACGATCTGGACAGCATCTTCCGTACCTGCAATCGTGTCGGGGTGATCGTGGACCGGCGCATGATAACGGACACCCTCGAGGGCATCGTCAACAACCCCGACCCCTGGATCCAGGAGTACTTCCACGGCGAGCGTGCCCGCGCGCGCCTGGGAGCCGCGCATGGAGCGTGACGCCAACTACGCCGCCGTGGGCGCCTTCGTGATCCTGATCGCGCTCGCCGCCGCGGTGTTCGTCTACTGGTACTCCGACACCCGCGATCACCGCGACTACCACCGCTACGAGATCTACTTCAGCGGCAGTGTCAGCGGCCTGGACAAGGGCGCCGCCGTGCGTTACCTCGGCGTCGGCGTCGGCCGGGTGCAGAACATGCGCATCGACCCGCGCGACTCCGCGCGCGTCGAGGTCATCGTGGACATCGACTCCACCACCCCGGTGTCCACGCACACCGTGGCGCAGCTGCAGCTGCAGGGGGTCACGGGTCTTTTGTACATCGACCTCAAGGAGGATCGCGACAACAAGAAGGCGGCGCCCGAGGTCGAGAGCCTGAAGTACCCGGTGATCCGCTCGGCGCCCTCGGACTTCGACGTGCTGCTGTCGAGCCTGCCGGAGCTGGTGTCGGGGGCCAACCAGGTGGTGATCCGTGCCAACCGCCTGTTCGATGACACCAACCTGCACGCGGTGCAGGCGGCGCTCGCCAATCTCGATGTCGCCAGCCGCGGCCTGCCGCAGACCGCGCACGACCTGAACTCACTGGTGAACGAGTTGCGCGGGGCCACCGCGCAGCTGGCGGCCTCCGCGCGGGACGCGCACGAGATGATCGATACGGTGCGTCCGGACATTCAGCAGGCCACCCAGCGCCTGCACACGCTCGCCGATCATCTGGCGGTGGCGAGCGACCAGCTCGACCTGATCCTCGAAGAGAACCGCTCCGACATCCGCGCCTTCACGCGCGACGGGCTGCCGGAGATCGAGCGCTTCGTGCGCGAGGGGCGGGCGGCCGCCGAGGATATCCGCGCCCTGTCCAGCAGCCTGCGGGAGAACCCCGCGCAGCTGCTCTACGAGCCGCCGCAGCGTGGCGTGGCGATACCCCGATGAAACCCCTGCCGTCCCTGGTGCCGGTCCTGGCCCTCGCCGCCCTCGCCGCCCTCGCCGGCGGCTGCGGTGGCCTGCTGCGCAGCACCGCCTCCCCCGAGCAGAGCTACTACCTCAACGCCCCGGCGCTGCCGGCCGGCAGCGCGGCCGGTACGCCCGCCCCGCAGGCGACCTCGCTGCGCGTCGGCCGCCCGCTCGCCGATCCGGGCCTGGACACGAGCCACATCATGCTGCTGCAGAGCGATCACCGCATGAGCTTCTATTCGGGCGCGCGCTGGCCGGCGCCGATGCCGCAGATGCTCGGCGCGCTTGCCGTGGCGACGCTGCGCGCTTCGGGCCGCTGGGCCTCCGTGGAGGATGCCGCGAGCCCCTTCCCGTCCGACTACCTGCTGCAGATCACGGTGCGGCGTTTCGATGCCGACTACACCCAGGGCCCGGGCGCCCCGCAGGTGCACGTGGTGCTCGACTGCAGCATCGGCCGCCGCGACGGGCGCGAGGTCGTGGGCACCTTCGTGGTCGCAGGCAACGCCGCGGCCAGCGCCAACCGGCTGGCTGAGGTGGTGGGCGCCTTCGAGCAGGCTACCAACAGCGCCCTAAGCGCGCTCACCGAGCAGTCCCTGATCGCGATCCGCGCGGCGGACGCCGCGCACGCCGCTCAGAAGGCCGCAAGCCCCGCGCCCTCGAGCAGCCTGCAGAGCCAATAGTCGGCCTGCGAGGGGTCGGCGAAGGCGGCGAACGCGGCGGTGTACTCGACACCGAGCGCAGCGCGGTTCATCCACAGCGTATCGAAGTAGGCGCGGGCCTCATCCGCGAGCGGCGCATCGCGCGTCAGCTCCAGCGCCACGTCCGCATCGAGGTTGTAGTCACCGAGTGCACGGCGCGTGAAGTTGGCCGAGCCCGCCACCAGCCACACGCGGCCGGCGCCGGAGATGAGCGCCAGCGCGGTATGGAAGCGCTCCCCGTGGGTGCGGTACCAGCGCACCTGCACCGCTCCGGCGCTGCGCGCCACCAGCTCACTCGCGAGCGGCTGATTCGGCAGTCCCGAGGGTGTCAGCGTCGTGGCGTCCTCGCTCGGATCCAGGATCAACCGCACGCGTACGCCGCGCCGCGCGGCCTCCAGTAGCGCATCGAGCACGCCGCGGTCGGCGAGCTTGAACATGGCGATGTCAATCGCATCCCCGCGCACCGCGGCGGCGACCTGCTGCAGAAGCGCCTGGCCGATCGCCCCTTCGGTGAGCAGCTGCACGCGCACCTGGGCACTCGTCGGGGCCGCCGCGCCCGCCGCCTCGCAGGCCAGGGCCGCGTTGGAGGCCGGCGTGAACGCCGCCGCCGGCGCGCGCCAGCCGGAGAAACGTGCCACCGCCAGCTCGCTCTTGAGCAGGACCGCCGCCGCAGCGCCCGAGAAGCGCAGCGCGAGATTCGACCAGGTGCTCTCGCGCTCCAGGGGGTTGGCCGAGCCGACCAGCGCCGTCAGTCCCCCCTGCACATCGTCGGCGATCACCACCTTGCGGTGGTCGGCTTTGAGGTTCAGAGCACGCGCCAGCGCGCCGGCCGCCCCCGGCGGCCCGCCCCACCAGTTGAGCGTCAGGCGCCACAGGCTCGAGTACGGCAAATTCGGGTCGCGCAGCTCATCCAGATCCACCTGCACCACCTGCGCGCCGGCGGCGCGCAGCACGGTGAGCTCAGCGGAGCGCGCCGTGCCGTAGCGCTCGTTCACCGGATCGGTGATGAAGAGCACCTGAACTTGCGGGCGCTCGTGGCGCAGCTTGACCAGCGCATCGGTGAGCTCGGCGGCGATGCGCCGCTGCGGCGCAGGCTCAGCGGGGGTGGCGCCGATGAGTGCGTAGTCGAGCAGCACGAAACGCTGGGCGCCGGCGATGAGGCGCAGCACCGCATCCTGGATACCCTGGCTCAGGGCCGGGTGCCCGTAGGCATCGGCGGCGGTGAGGTCGGGAATGAAGGCCACGTCCGTGGCCGCCACCGTGCACAGCGGGGACTCGACGTGCACCCCCGGCGGCAGCGGCTTGTGCGTCTGCCATACCGCGGTGAGGAGCCAGGCCGCCGCCGCCACCGCCGCCAGCACCCGCCCCCAGCGCAGTTTCATGAGGCCTGCTCTTCCAGCGCCGCGCTCACCGTGAGCCAGCGCTCCTCGGTGCGCGCGATCTCGGCGCTCAGTTCGCCGTGACGCTGCCTCAGCGGGCGCTGTTCGGCCGGGGTACGCGCCTGGTAGGTGGCCGGATCGGCGAGCTCGGTTTCAAGGCGGCCGCGCTCCCCGGTGAGCGCAGCCAGACGCGCCTCCAGCTGCTGCTGCTCGCCGCGCAGCGAGCTCAAGCGCGCCCGGGTCGCGGCCTCGATGCGCCGTTGCTCGCGGCGCGAGGGCGGGGCGAGCGCTCCATCGCCGGGCCCCGGGGCGGCTGCGCTCGTGTTCAGCCACGCCGCATAGTCCTCGAGGTCGCCGTCGAAGGCGCGCACGCCGCCGCCGGCCACCAGCACGAAGCGGTCGCAGGCCCCGCGCAGCAGCGCGCGGTCGTGCGACACCACCACCACCGCGCCGGCGAAGTCCTGCAGTGCCATGAGCAGCGTGTGCCGCATCGACAGGTCCAGATGGTTGGTGGGCTCATCGAGCAACAGCAGGTTGGGGCGACGCGCGACCAGGATCGCCAGCGCGAGCCGCGAGCGCTCCCCGCCGGAGAAGTGAGCGGTGGGCTCGAACACGCGCTCGCCGCGAAAACCGAAGCGCCCGAGGTGGTCGCGCTGCTCCTGCAGCCGCCAGGCGGCGACCGCCGCACCGCCGCGGCGTGTGAGCTCACTCAGTGCCGAGCCAGCCGCATCGAGCTGCTCCAGTTCCAGCTGCGCGAAGAACCCGGCCGCAAGATCCGGGGCGGCGGTGCGGGTGCCGGCAGCGCTCGTGAGCTCCCCGGCCAGGACGCGCATCAGAGTGGACTTGCCTGCGCCGTTGCGGCCGAGGATGCCGAGCCGGTCGCCGGGGTTGAGGCTCAGGGAGACGTTCTCAAGCACGCGCCGGTCGCCGTAGCCGGCGCTGACGCGCTCCAGCGTCACCAGCGGGCGCGGCAGTTTCTTCGGTGGCGTGAACTCCCACTCGAAGTCCGACTCCTCGTGCACGCTCGCCAGTTCCCCTAAGCGCGCCAGCCACTTCAGGCGACTTTGCACCTGGCGCGCCTTGGAGGCCTGGGCGCGGAAGCGCGCGACGAAGCTCTCGATGTGCGCAGCCTCGCGGCGCTGCTTGGCGGCAAGCGCCGCGGTACGCTCGGCGTGCGCGGCGTGCTGGGTCTCGAAGTCGCTGTAGTTGCCGCTGTAGGCGGTCAGCCGGCCGCCCTCGATGTGCAGGATGCGCTTCACGGTGCGGTCGAGGAACTCACGGTCGTGCGAGACCAGCAGCAGCGTGCCGCGGTAGGCGCGCAGCCACTCCTCCAGCCACAGGAGCGCATCCAGGTCCAGGTGGTTGGTGGGCTCGTCCAGGAGCAGCAGCTCCGAGCGGCGCATGAGGGTGCGCGCAAGATTGGCGCGCATGCGCAGGCCCCCGGAGAAAGCGCGCAGCGGGCGCGCGAGGTCGGCGGGCTCGAACCCAAGTCCCGCGGCCAGCTGTGCCGCGCGGCTGTTCGCGCCGTAACCGCCGTGGGACTCGTAGCGGGCGTGCAGGGTGGCCTCGTGCGTGCCGTCGGCGCGCGCCTGGGCCGCGGCGAGCTCACCCTCCAGTGCGCGCAGTTCCTCATCGCCATCGAGGATGTACTCGATGAGTGGCCGTTCGGAGTCGGGCAGCTCCTGTGCGACCGCGGCGATCTTCAGGTTCGGGGGCGCTGAGTACTCGCCCGCATCGAGGCTGAGCTCGCCGCGGATCAGCGCCAGGAGCGTGGATTTGCCGCAGCCGTTTCTGCCGACGATGCCGATCTTCTCGCCGCGAAACAGCGTGACGGTGGCCTCATCGAGCAGTACCTGAGGGCCGCGCCGCACACGCGCCTGGGCGAGAGTAAGCAAGCCGGCTTCAGGCCGAGCGTGGTGCGGCCTCGTGGCTCGCGCCCAGGAGGTGGCCGAAAGGTGCGGGGCCGGAAGCCTGGTGGGCGAGGAGTGCAAGCAGGTCGGCGGCCGTGCAGGGCTCGCCGAACAAGCGCCCCTGGCCGTAGTTGCAGCCGTTGTCGCGCAGGAACGCCAGCTGCGCTTGGCTCTCCACGCCCTCGGCGATCACCTCGATCCCGAGGCTCCGTCCCATCTCGATGATGGTGCGCACGATGGTGGCGTCGTTGGCATCCTCGCAGGCATCGCGCACGAAGGACTGGTCGATCTTGAGGGTGCCGATGGGGAACTGCTGCAGCGCGGACAGCGAGGAGTAGCCGGTGCCGAAGTCATCGATCGACAGGTGCAGGCCCATCGCGTACAGCTCATCGAGCAGGCGCACGGTGCGCTGCGGGTCGGCCATGAGTGTGGTCTCGGTGATCTCGAGCTCAAAGGCAGTCGGGGACACGTGGTGGCGCCGGAACACCGAGCGGCAGCGCAGGATGAAGCTCGCCTGGCGCAGCTGCTTCAGCGACAGGTTGAGGGAGATGCGCCCCGGGTCGCCCCCCTGGCTCTGCATCTCGCGGTAGTCCAGGCACACACGGTTCAGCACCCACTCGCCGATGTCGAGGATCAGGTTGGTCTCTTCGGCGAGCGGGATGAAGTGCGAGGGCGGAATGTCGCCGTGTCCGGGCAGGCGCCAGCGCAGCAGCGCCTCAGCCCCGATGATGCGGCCGTTGCGCAGGTCGACCTTGGGTTGGTACTTGATCTCAAGTTCGTCGCGCTCCAGTGCCCGGCGCAGCTTGCTCTTGAGCATGAGACGCTCGACCGCCGCCGCGTTCATCTCCGGGGAATAGAAGGCGAAGGTGTTGCCGCCGTTCTGCTTGGAGTAGTACATGGCGGCATCCGCGTTGCGCAGCAGGTCGATGACGTTCTCCGCATCGCGCGGGCAGAAGGCGATGCCGATGCTGGCGGTGAGGAACACCTCGTGCTGGCTCAGCTGGAAGGGCCGCGCCACTTCCGTGAGCAGGGCGCGCGCGAGCTGTGCGATCGGGCCGCGGTTGTCGGCGTCCGCCGGCAGACTGTCGACGAACAGCGCGAACTCATCTCCCGCCAGGCGTCCGACCACGGTCTCCTTCGGCAGCGAGCGCGTCAGGCGCTCGGCGAGCACTTCCAGCACCCGGTCGCCGGCGCCGTGGCCGAAGGTGTCGTTCACTTCCTTGAAGCGGTCCATGTCCAGGTACAGCGCCGCCACCACCCGCCCGGAGCGCAGGTTGCGGGCGATGGTCTGCTGCAGCACGTGGTGGAACTGCATGCGGTTGGGGATCTTGGTGAGCGCATCGTAGCGGGCCAGGTAGCGGATGCGGCGTTCGGCGCGCTTGCGGTCCGTGATGTTGCGCGCCACGAAGATGTTGCCCTGGAACTGCGGGTCGTCGCTGTCGATGCGCGAGCCGGTGAAGGACACCGGGATGGTCTGGCCGCTGCGCGTGCGCACGATGGTCTCGCGCGTCTCCTGGGCCGCCTGCAGCAGATCGAAGTCCTCGCGCTCGCGCTCATCGAGCACCGCCAGGATGCCCTTGCCGAGCAGCTCCTCCTCGCTGTAGTGCAGGAGCTTGCAGGCGGCGGTGTTGGCGATCTTGATGACCCCGTCGGGCGAGGTCACGAACACCGCATCCGTCATGCTGTTGAGGACGCTGTGCAGGTAGCTCTTGTTGATGGTCGACTGGCGCAGCCGCGCGCGCATGCGCTCGAGGGCCTGCTCGAGCTCACCCAAGGCGTCATCGCGGCGCACGTCCACCGGGCGTGTGTAGTCGCCCTGGCCGATGCGTTCGGCGCTCCTGATGAGCGCATCCACCGGACGCTGCAGCCGATTGACAGTACGCCACGCCAGCACCCCGGCGATGAGGGCGGCGACCGCGGCGAGCGCAAGTCCCAGCAGCCAGGTGGAGCGCGCGCGCTCGGCGTTGGCAGCCGCCAGACGCCCGCCGACGCTCGCGCCGGCGACCGGGGCGGCCTGCTGCAGGCGCAGCGTGAGTGTGGCCAGCGTCGCCGGAGTCGCAGCTCCCGGGATGTTCTCCACGTAGGTGCGTACCGGCACGCTCGCCTGCGCCGTGAGCGCGCCGCTGGGCGGCGCCTCGGGGCGCTGCCAGCGAAACAGTGAGCGGCCGGCGCTGTCGGTGACCTCAAGCGCAGCCACTGTGGGATCGTCGACGAAGGGCTGCAGGCGGCGCAGCGTGCCGGGGCTGTCCCCGGCGCGCACTGCGCCGGCAATGGAATCGGCGGCGTGCGCGGCCAGGCTCGCGGCGCGCGCCTGGAGCTCGGGCGTCACCCGCTCGCGTGCCGCCGCTTCCGCGAGCGCGCCGAGCGTATGGGTATCGGCCTCGTGGCGCACCAGGAACAGCGACACCACCGCCGCGGCGGCGAGCAGCACGACGAGAAACGCGGTAAAGGCGTACCTGAGCTTGAAACTGGCGGCGGTCACGTATGAGGCCGCTGCGGGGGTGATGTGCCCCGCCTGAAGCGGCCCGATCCCCTACTTTAAGGCTTTGATCTTAACCGCCGCTTAAGCCAGAAGGCTATTTAAGTTCTAGGCGTCCGACCAGAGCCGCTTTATGTGGCCCAGCATGAGTCCCCGCATGGTGCTCATGGGATCTGCGCTGGCGGCGAAGATGGGCGGGCGGCGCCGCAGCAGCTGCCAGTTCTCGCTGCGCAGGATCTGGCGCAGGAATTCGACATTGCGGTCGATGGACTCGATGTAGGGATTGCGGCCGCCGTAGAGAATCTCCAGGTAGCGGTAGGCGCCGTGGAAGTCGCCGTCAAGCCGTTTGCTGCGCACGTCGGCGATGAAGTCCGGCGTCTGGCGCAACAGGTCCAGGCCGGAGGCGTACTTGACCTGGGGATTGCCCTCAGCGAAGGGCAGCGCCACGCCCCCCAGCACGAACTCCGCGTACAGGCGGTCGCGGCACTTCTCCAGGTAACAGCGGTCGGCCATCTGGGCGATCATGTCGGCGGTGCCGAGCAGGTGCCCCACCGTTATGTCACGTGGGTCGCTCACCTTCTCCTCGATGCGCGCGAAGGGCACCTCGTAGCCGGTGAAGTGGATGATCTCGGTGGCGATCGGCACCCAGGCGCCAAAGTCCAGCACCGGCAGGTATTCGCTCAGGAAGCGCGCGCCGCGCGAGACGTGCGTGCGCGTGAACTCCGCGCCGTTGCGCGAGCCGCGGTCGTCCTCGCGGCGCAGGTAACCGACGTCGTGGAAGAGTCCGGTGAGGATGCCCACCGTGGCGCGCGCCGCGCCCAGGCGCTGCGCTTCGTCCGCCTGGCGCTCGTAGCCCACCATGAGACGCGCCAGCGCGAGAGTGATGTCGAGGGTGTGCTGGCGGTCGTGGTAGACGGTGTCGACGCCGTGGAAGCCGGGCACCTCGCCGGCAAAGAGCCGCTCGAAGTGCGCGAAGGCGCGCTCCAGGGGCTCCAGTGAGAGCTCCGGCCAGGTGGGGCGGAACAGAGTGTCGATGGCGCCGAGGACCGCGCCAGGAGAGCTCACCTGCACGCGGTTCGTGACATCGAAATCGCTGCGCCGGGTGCTGCTCATGATTGATTGATCGGCGGCCGGGCTACGCTGGCCCATCCCCTGAAGGGCGCAAGCGGTGGCTCAAAGCGAAGTCTAGGCAGTTCGTGTGCGGCCGTACCGAGACCGGCCGCACATTTTAGTCCCGCTGCGGCGGCCGCATATGTCGTCATCGCAGCGCACGCACCGTCAGCGCTTGCCGGCACGCACGCGCGCAGTGGCGCAAGCGAAGAGGCGGCGTTGCAGGTGACAATACGCATGGGGCTTATGTAGCGCTGCGGCGGCCTTCAGTAGATCTTAAGTCCGCCGTATTTTCTGCGGATGCTGCGATCGAGCGTGCGCCAGCCGAGCGCGAATCCCAGCGCGAGCGCGGCGAGCGCCGTCAGGCTCACCCAGGCCCACAGGCGATGCGGCTGCGGCTCGGCGGCCGCGCTGAACAGTGCCTGTGCTGCGGGCGGGCTTTCCTCGCCCGGTGCAGCGGGCGCACTTTCCGCATGGCTCATGCTGGCACTGGCTGCGAGCTGCGCCTCGAGGCGGCTGACGTCGGCCTTCAGGCGCGCCACCTCCGCCTCGCTTTGCTGCAGGCGCGGGCGCAGCGGCTCATCCCCGGACACGTAGATGGCGCGCAGCCAGCCCTCCTTGCCATCCGGCAGGCGCACGTGCACCGCCTCGCCCTGACGCTCCAGCAGCTCGACACGGTCGCCGCTTTTGAGAGAGGCCACGCGCTCGCCGTTGCCGTCGGCGGCGCTGTTGAGGCTCACCACCACCTGCTCGACGACGTACAGGCTGTCGGCGGCGCGTGCCGCCGGCGCGCCGCCGCAGGTGGCGAGGCACGCACTCAGCACGGCGGCGCGCAGCTTCACGAAGCGTGGCTGGCGCGCGCGGGGTTGAGGATGCCGTGCTGCTTGAGCAGTGCGCGCACGT
This sequence comes from uncultured Pseudomonadota bacterium, assembly GCA_963743625.1. GTDB lineage: Bacteria > Pseudomonadota > Gammaproteobacteria > Steroidobacterales > Steroidobacteraceae > 13-2-20CM-66-19. Next base: position 318,541 of record CAVUQM010000008.1, read on the forward strand.
CCGGGCGCCGGCCGCGGAACTCGATGAAGGCCTCGAGCGCATCGCGGCTGCCGCCGCGGCTGAGGATGGCATCGAGGAAGCGCTGCGCGGTCGCAGCATCGAATACGCCGCTCTCCTCGAACGCTGCGAACGCATCCGCGGCCAGCACTTCGGCCCACTTATAGCTGTAGTAGCCGGCGGCGTAGCCGCCGGCGAAAATGTGCCCGAAGCTGTTCGGAAAGCGGTTCCAGGCCGGCACCGGCACCACCGCCACCTCGGCGCGCACCTCGGCGAGGATCTCGAGGATGCGCCCGCCGCGCTCCGGGGAGTACTCGGTGTGCATGCGGAAGTCGAACAGCGCGAACTCCAGCTGCCGCATCATCTGCAGTCCGGCGTGGAAGCTGCGCGTCTGGATGAGGCGCGTCTGTTGCGGCTTAGGCAGCGGCTCGCCGCTTTCGAAATGCCCGGAGATGCGCTGCAGCACCTCGGGGTGCCAGGCATAGTTTTCCAGAAACTGGCTCGGCAGCTCCACCGCATCCCAGGCGACGCCGTTGATGCCGGCGATGCTCGGGTAGTCCACGCGCGTCAGCAGGTGATGCAGGCCGTGGCCGAACTCGTGGAAGAGTGTCAGCACGTCATCGTGCGTCAACAGGGCCGGACGGCCGGCTCCCGGGGCCAGGAAGTTGCACACGAGGTACGCCACCGGCAGTGCCTCTCCGCTCGCCAGGCGCTTGCGGCCCACGCATTCGTCCATCCAGGCGCCGCTGCGCTTGTTGGGCCGCGCGTAAGCGTCGAGGTAAAAGCTGCCCACCGGCTCCCCGCGCGCACTGGCGATGTCGAACAGGCGCGCGTCCGGGTGCCACACCGCAGCGCCACTGCGCTCGCGGATACGGATGCCGAACAGCCGCTCGGCGACCTCGAACAGCCCGCTGAGCACGCGCGGCAGCGGGAAGTAGGGCCGCAGCTCCTCCTGCGAAACCTGGAAGCGCTCGCGCTGCAGCCGCTCGGCGTAGAAGCCCACGTCCCAGGCGGCGAGCCTGCGGCCGGCGAACGCCTCGAGCTCGGCGAATTCAGCGCGCGCCGCGGTGCGCGCGGTGGCGCTGAGTTCGTGCAGGAACTTCAGCACCTCCGCCGCGCTGCTCGCCATGCGCGTGGCGAGGGCGTACTCGGCGTAGTTCTTGAAGTCCAGCAGGCGTGCGGCCTCGTGGCGGCGCTTGAGGATCTCCTCCATCACCGCAGAGTTGTCCCAGCGCCCGGCGGTGGGCCCCTGGTCGGAGGCGCGCGTGGTCCAGGCCTCGTAGAAGGCACGCCGCAGCGGCTCCGATTCCGCATCCGTGACCACGGCGACGTAGGTCGGCTGGTCCAGGCTCAGCAGCCAGCCCGCCAGGCCGCGCTCCTCGGCGCGGTGCCGCGCCTGCTCGATGAGCATGTCGTTCAGGCCGCGCAGCTCCTGCGCGTCCGTGACGTGCCGGGTCCAGTGGTTGGTGGCATCGAGCACGTTCTCCTCGAACTTCGCCTGCAGCTGCGTCAGCTCCAGCATCGCGGTCTTGAAGCGCTCCTTGCGCTCGGCCGGCAGTCCGACGCCTGCCAGGCGGAAATCGCGCACGCGGTGCACCAGGAGCTGGCGCTGTGCGGGCGCGAGCGCCTCACCCTGCTGATCGGCCACGGTGCGGTAGGCGTTGAAGAGTGGCTCGCTCTGGGCGAGGTCGGTCTGGTAGGCGGACAAAAGCGGCAGGCAGGCGTTGTAGCCGGCGCGCAGCGCATCGGAGTTCAGCACCGCGTTCAGGTGGCTCACCGGCGACCAGGCGCGCGAGATGCGGTGCTGCAGCTCCTCCAGCGGCTCGACCACGGAGGCGAAGGTCGGCGTGCTCTGCAGCGCCAGCTCCTCGATGCGCGCCCGGTTCTCCGCCAGCAGCTCCTGCACGGCCGGCAGCACATGCTCAGGGCGGATCTTCAGGAACTGCGGCAGCGGCTCCTGGCCAAGTAGGGGGTTTTCCATGCACTTCCCGTCTGCTGGAGGGGGCCATTGTAGCGGCGTTCCGGCCGCGGGCGTGTTCCGTGCCTGGAACTACCGGGCGGCGGTCCTCATATAACATGGCCCGCAGGGCGCGCATTCCAAGGGCTTTATGAGCGAGAAATTCGACCTGGTGGTCATCGGTGGCGGCAGCGGCGGGCTGGCCGGGGCGCAGCGCGCGGCCGAGTACGGCGCGCGGGTCGCCCTGATCGAATCCGGGCGCCTGGGCGGCACCTGCGTCAACGTCGGTTGCGTGCCCAAGAAAATCATGTGGAACGCCGCCGAGGTGGGAGGCGCGCTGAGCGATGCGGCCGACTATGGCTTCCGGGTGGAAGTGTCCGGCCAGGACTGGGCGAGTCTTAAGAACCGTCGCGACGCCTATATCCACCGCCTGAACGGCGTCTACGCGATGAATCTCGCCAAGCGCAACATCGAGCTCGTGCACGGTCGGGCACGCTTCATCGATCCGCACACCCTAGCGGTCGGGGACCGTGCCCTGAGCGCTCCGCACATCTGCATCGCCACCGGGGGCCGCCCGCTGCTGCCCAAGATCGAAGGCGCCGAGCTCGGTATCACCTCCGATGACTTCTTCGAGCTGCCTGCGCGTCCGCAGCGCGTGGCGGTGGTCGGCAGCGGCTACATCGCAGTTGAGCTCGCCGGCATCTTCGCCGGCTTAGGCTCGGACACCGCGCTCATCCTCAGGGGTGATGCCGTGCTCAAGGCCTTCGAGCCGATGCTGGGGGAAGCCACGCTTGTGAACCTCAAGGAGGCCGGCGTCGAGGTCACGACCCACGCCGTGCCCTCGCATCTCAGCCGCGACGAAAAGGCTGCGCTCACGCTCGAGGTCACCGACCGGCGCCGGCTCGGGCCTTTCGATGCGCTCGTGTGGGCGATCGGCCGCACACCGCAGGTGCAGGAGCTCACGCTGTCCTTCGCCGGGGTCAGCCTCGATCAATGGGGCTATGTCGTGACCGATGAGTTCCAGGCGACCAGCGTGCCGGGCATCTATGCCGTCGGCGATGTCACCGGGCGTGCGCAGCTGACGCCGGTGGCGATCGCGGCGGCGCGGCGCCTTTCCGATCGCCTCTTCGGCGGACAAGAGGGGCGGCACCTGGATTACCAGAACATCCCGACGGTGATCTTCGCGCACCCGCCGATCGGCACCGTGGGACTCACCGAGCACGCCGCGCGCGAGCGCTACGGCAGCGAGAACGTCACCGTCTTTCGCTCAAGCTTCGTGCCGCTCTACCGCGCGATGACCGAGGTCAAGCCGCGCGTCGAGATGAAGCTCGTCACCCAGGGCCCCGAGCAGCGCATCGTCGGGCTGCACGTGGTGGGTGAGGGCGCGGATGAGATGCTGCAGGGCTTCGCGGTTGCCGTCAGGATGGGCGCCACCAAGAAGGACTTCGATGACACGGTGGCAATTCATCCGACCAGCGCGGAAGAATTCGTCACCATGCGCTGAAGACAAAGTGGCGCGCTAGCTGTAGGCGCCGCCGGCGCGCTCGCGCAGCGCGTCCATGACGCGCGCCGTGGCCGGGCGCACGCCGCGCCACAGCCGGAAGGATTCCGCCGCCTGCTCCACCAGCATGCCTAAGCCCTGCAGTGCGCGCGCGCAGCCCTTGCCGTGCGCCCAGCGCACGAAGGCGGTGGCCGAGCGCCCGTAGGCGAGGTCGTAACACACCGTCTGCGCGCTCAGCGCCGCGTCCGGGATCGGCGGCATCTCCCCCGAGAGACTCGCGGACGTGGCGTTGATGATGAGGTCGAACGGGGTCTGATCGATGTGCTCGAAGCCCACCCCCTGGGTGGTGCCCAGATCGGAGAAGGCCGCCGCGAGCGCCTCGGCGCGGTCTGCGCTGCGGTTGGCGATCACGACCACGGTCGGTTCCAAGCCCAGCAGCGGCGCGAGGATACCGCGCGTGGCGCCGCCGGCGCCGAGGATCAGCAGGCGCCGGTTGGTGATGACGAGCCCGAGGTTGTCGCACAGGTCGCGCACCAGGCCCGCCCCATCGGTGTTGTCCCCGAGGATGCCCTCGCCCTTGAGCGCCAGCGTGTTGACGGCTGCCGCGTGCGCAGCGCGCGCGGTGAGCTCGTCCGCCACATCCACCGCGGCGATCTTATGCGGCAGTGTGATGTTGAGCCCGCGCCCGCCCTGGGCGAAGAACTCCTGCACGCGCTCGCGGAACTCCTCCGCGGTCACATCGAAGGGCCGGTAGCTCATCTCCTGCCCGGTCTCGCGCGCGAACAGGCCGTGGATGAAGGGCGAGAGACTGTGACTGACCGGGTGGCCAAACACGCCGTATTGATCGAGGTTCGGGCTCACGGATGCAATTCTGACACCATCGTGGCGCTGCTGCCTGCATCCGCGCCGCCCTTAAGCGCCGCCACCAGCTGCGGCAGCCACACCCGCATGCGCTCGAGGATCAGGTGCGGCGGGTTCATGATCAGCAGTCCCGAGCCGTTGAGGGCGACGCGCGAATCGCGCCGGAACAGCCACAGCTCACTCGCCAGCAGCGGCGCGGGCAGGGCGCGCGCGCAGGCGAGGAGCCAGCTGCGCGTGCTGCGCTCGTCCTTCACCGGGAACCAGGCGGCGGCGATGCCGGTCGGGAAGCGCTTGAGGTTCTCAGTAAGCGCCGCCGTCACCTGGGTGAATTCGGCCTGCGTCTCCTCGTAGGGCGGGTCGATGAAGGTGAGTGCGCGCCGCTCCGGCGGCGGCAGGAACGCTTTCAGGCGCTGATAGCCGTCAGCGCGCTCCACGCGCACGCTGCCGGCCGGCGCTGCGTGCGCAGCGCTGAGCGTGGCGAGATCCTTTTCCAGCAGATGTGCCTCACTCCCCTGCAGCTCGATGAGGACGGCGCGGTCCTGCGGCCGCAGTGCCGCCACGGCCAGGAGCGCTGAGCCGCTGTAGACATGCGGGTGAGCGAGCGCTGCGCGCAGCGCGGCCAGTGACTGCGCATAGGCACGCAATTCCTGCGCTTCGGGAGTGGCCTGGGCGAACTGTCCGATGCCCGCGGCCGCCTCGGCAGTGGGCGTCGATAGATCGTAGCTGCCGCGCCCCGCATGGGTGTCCAGGTAGAGGAAGCCCTTGTCCTTGCGCTGCAGCGCGGCCAGCAGTGCGAGCAGCGTCACGTGCTTGTGCACGTCGGCGAAGTTGCCGGCGTGGTAGCTGTGGCGGTACTTCATGAATACCCGAGCCGCTGCGGGCGGTAGCCGCCCGCCGCGGCCTCATTTCAGGCGTCGTGCGCGCCCGCTGGCTGCAGCGGCGCTGGTGCGCGCCTTGGTGACCGGGCTCTTGCGAGCGGGACTCTTGGCGCGTGTCTTGCGCGCCCGCGCACTCGCGTGCGGTGCAGCATGCATGGCCGCGGGCGTCTTCGCCGTGCTCTTGGCGCGCGCCGCAGAGGCGGGAGCGGCGGCGGCGCGTGGGCGCGTTGCGGCCTTGCCGTTGCCCTTGGATTTTGCCGGCGGCGCTGGCGCGCCCGCGGTGGCCGCGCCCGCGGCGGCAGCGCCCGGGGCGGCAGCGCCGGCGGCCGGCGCGGTTTTCTTCTTGCCCCAGCGGCCGAAGCGTCCGCCGCGCTCAGGCGCGGCGGCGAGCAGGGCGAGGCACTCCTCGAGTGTCACGCTCTTGGGATCCTTGTCCTTGGGGATCTTGGCGTTCTTCTTCTTGTCGGTGATGTAGGGCCCGTAGCGGCCGTTCAGCACCTGGATGCCGTTTTGCGGGAAATCCAGGATGAGACGGGCGGCATCAGCCTCCTGCTTGAGCCGGATGACCTCGCGCGCGCGCTCCAGCGTCACGGTGTAGGGATCGTCTTCCTTGAGCGAGGCGTACTTGCTGCCGTACTTCACATAGGGGCCGAAACGTCCGACGTTGGCGACGATGGTTTCCCCGGCCTCGGTCTCCCCGAGCGTGCGCGGCAGCTTGAAAAGCTCATAGGCATCGGCGAGCGTGATGTGGTCCATCTTCTGGCCGGGCTTGAGGCCGGCAAAGCGCGGCTTCTCCTCGTCGTCCTTGGTGCCGATCTGCACGAAGGGGCCGAAGCGACCCATGCGCACCGTGACCGGCTTGCCGGTGGCCGCATCGCGCCCGAGCTCGCGCGCCATCGCCACCTGCTCGCGCGTCACGGTCTTCTCGATCTTGTCGACCTGGTGGATGAAGGGCTTCCAGAACTTCTCCAGCGGGGTGGTCCATTCCTCCTCGCCGCGCGAGACCGCATCCAGCTCATCCTCCATGGCGGCGGTGAAGCCGTACTCCACGTAGCGGTGGAAGTGGTGCGTGAGGAAGCGGTTGACGATCTTGCCGATGTCGGTCGGCACAAAGCGCCGCGCGTCCATCTCCACGTACTCGCGGTCCTGGAGCGTGGAGATGATGGCGGCGTAGGTGGAAGGACGGCCGATGCCGTGTTCCTCGAGCGCTTTCACGAGCGAGGCCTCGCTGTAGCGCGGCGGCGGTTCGGTGAAGTGCTGCTCGGCGCGCAGCGCCGTCAGGCTCACCGTATCGCCCTCCTGCATCGCCGGCAGGGCGTGGTCGCCGTCCTCGGCCTTGGCATCGTCGGTGCCTTCCTGGTAGACCGACATGAAGCCGGCCTTGACCAGGGTTGAGCCGTTGGCGCGCAGCAGGTGACGCTGCGGGCCCTCCGGTCCGGCGCGCATGTCGACCGCGACCGTGTCAAACACCGCGTGGCTCATCTGCGAGGCGACGGCGCGCTTCCAGATGAGGGCGTACAGGCGGTAGAGGTCATCCTCGATCTTGCCCTCGACGTCCGCCGGCGTGATGGCAGCGGAGGTCGGGCGGATGGCCTCGTGCGCCTCCTGGGCATTCTTCGACTTGGTCTTGTAGACGCGCGGCTCGTCGGCCACCTCATCCTTGCCGTAGAGCCTGGCGGCTACCGCGCGGATCTCGGTCACCGCTTCCTGTGCCAGTGATACCGAGTCGGTGCGCATATAAGTAATGAGTCCGACGCTGCCCTCGCCGATGTCCTGGCCTTCGTACAGCTGCTGCGCGAGGCGCATGGTGCGCCGGGCGTTGAAGCCGAGCTTGCGCGCGGCCTCCTGCTGCAGGGTGGAGGTGGTGAAGGGCGGCGCGGGGTTGCGGCGGCGCTGCTTGCGGTCGATGGCGGTGACGCGTAGCTCACCGGCGTGCTCGCTGCTGGCGCCGGCGGCGGCCTGCAGCGTGCGTTCCACCTCGCGCGCTGCGGTCTCGTTGGTGAAGCTGAACTGCTCCACCTTCTGACCGCGGTACTCGAGCAGTTTCAGCGGAAAGCTCTGCGCGCTGTGCGCACCTTCCCCCTCGATGGTCCAGTATTCCTGCGCCTTGAAGGCGTCGATCTCTTCCTCGCGCTCGCAGATCATGCGCAGCGCCGGGCTCTGCACGCGCCCGGCCGACAGCCCCTGGCGCACCTTCTTCCACAGGAGTGGCGAGAGATTGAAGCCGACCAGGTAATCGAGCGCGCGGCGCGCCTGCTGCGCGTTTACCAGGTCCAGCGACAGCCCGCGCGGCTGGCCGATTGCCTCGCGGATGGCGTTCTTGGTGATCTCGTAGAACACCACGCGGTGCACGTCCTTGCCGTCGAGGTCGCCGCGCTCCTTGAGGATCTCCTTCAGGTGCCAGGCGATGGCCTCGCCCTCGCGGTCCGGGTCGGTCGCCAGATAAAGCGCCCGCGACTTCTTCAGGCTCTTGGCGATCGCTTCCACGTGCCGCTCGTTCTTCTCGAGCACGCGGTACTTCATCGCGTAGCCGTCCTCCGGATCGACCGCGCCCTCCTTGGGAATGAGGTCGCGCACGTGCCCGTAGGAGGCGAGCACGTCGAAGTCCCGCCCAAATACTTCTTGATCGTTTTGGCCTTGGCGGGCGACTCGACTATGACCAGGTTGTCTGCCATGACTTGGAAAAAACGCCTGTTCCTAAAACGAAAAACCGCGGACCAGCCGCGGAAGCTCTCGGGCGCGGCGTGCGGCCGGCCGTCTCAATGTGGAGCGCTGAAGCGCGCATCCGTAATCAGACCGCCGAGCCGCTCCACCGCCAGCTCCTGGCCCGGCTGACTCGACAGCACCATGAGCACCACCCACTTCAGCTGCTCGGTGTCCGGCTCGTCGGCATCCAGGGCCAGCATGCGCTCGATCACGATCTCGCGCTGCTCGGGCGTCAGCACGCGCGCGTTCTCAAGGTTCAGCAACAGGCCGCGGCACTCGGTCGAGAGCCGCGCCAGCTCGCTGTCGCTGAAGACGCGCACGCCGCTCTGCGCGCGCGTGACGCTGTCGGCCTGCTGATGCCCGAAAGCAAGATCAGTGAGCCAGTCGAGCGCCCGCTCCACGTTGGCCGGCCCGAAGCCGACGCGCTCCAGGTCGCGCGCCAGGCGCTCGCGCTCGGGCACGTCCGGTGTCTCGGTGAGCATGTACCGGTCGAAGACGTAGATCAGGATGTCGAGAACGCTGTCAGTCATCTCTAAGCAAGAGTCAGGCGGCCAAAGCGGCCGTCGAGGCAGAGCACGGGGGCACGCGGATCAGCGGCCTTTTTCGGGGGCTGCCGCTCCAGCGGACAACATGCGTGCGCACGCGCGAAATTCAACGGCCGCAAGAGTTCGAATGCGGGGGCATCTAACAGCATTTCCCGGGGCTTGTCCATTGCGTGCCGCCAACGGCACGCGCCAGGGGCGCGTGTAAGTTGTTATCGCAGCTGAGGAAATTTCCCCGGTGGCTGCGTCGCCGGCGCTGCGTCGGAGCGGCCACACCGCGCTCGCCAAAGAAAACGCCGCGGCGCTTTTGGCAGCGCCGCGGCGTCATTCGCAAGGGTTACGGGGTGCGGACGAAATCGCCGACCTGGATGATGTCGGTCGCGCCGATGATCAGCCCGTAGCTCACGCGGTCGAAGGCCTTGAAGACGAGCACGGTGCCGCTGCGCTCGGTGGGCAGCTGGATCTTCTTGGCGAAGGTCCTGCTCTCGGTCGAGCCGATGTTGCGGCCGCCGTTGAAGATATCCGGGACCACATCGCCGGCCGAATCGATCGCGAGCACGGTGCCCGGTTCAACTCCCTGGCTCTTGCCGCGGTTGATGACGATGATCTGGTAGAGGCCGACGAGGTCGGTGCCGCCGACCACATCCAGGATCGTGCCGTGCAGGTCGCCGCTCGGGGCGTGCGGGACGAAGGTCACCGGGGTCTCGGTGTTGTCGGTCGACAGCAGCCGGTCGCCGCGCAGCGTTTCGCGCTGCGAGTCGATCAGCACGGCCTTGGCCGGATCGCCGGGGCGCTGCACCAGCGCGGTCGCGGTGTAGATCGCCTCGTACCCGAAGAGCTTGTGATCGTCCGGGTCACGCAGCTCGGTGGCGATGTGCACCACCGAGTAGCGTGCGTTCTCAGTCGAATTGAGGTTGCGGATATAGACTTCGTTGTTGGAGCCGCCGGCCACGTGCAGGTCGCGGAAGGCGAGCACGTAGGGCGCGTCCTTCACTTCCTCCTTGCTCATCACCGCCGGGCGTGACAGGAAGGCGGCGATCGAGGAGTACGGAATGGTCGGGATGGCATCCGACCAGCGGGGTGGAGCGCAGGCGCGGGTCGAGGCGCACGCTGCCGGCCTGCTCCACGCTCACGTGCGGGCGGCCGTCGGCCCCGTAGGCGAGCGCGAGCTGGTCACCCGGATAGATAAGGTGCGGGTTCGGAATCTGCGGATTGATGATCCACACTTCCGGCCACAGCCACGGATCCTTCAGGTACATCGAAGCGATGCCCCAGAGGGTGTCGCCGCGCTTGACCGTGTAGTGCACCGGGGCGTTGGCGTTCACCATCGGACGCGTGTCGCTGACGGCGCCCGCCTGGGGGCCGCAGCGCTGCTGCTGGCGCTGATGGCGGCCTCGGTGGCCGTCATCTCAGGGGCGGCGGGACTGGCCGTCGCGCCCGCGCTCGGCGCGGCCGTGACCGCAGCCGGTGGCGCACTGGTATCGGTGTCGTGATGCCGCAGGTGCGAGCACCCGGCAGCGCCCAGAGATACGATGAGCAGGCCCGCGAGCACGCGAGCCCCAAGTACTTGATTTGAGACCATCCTCCACTCCTACTTTGCGCGAGGTGGACCACTTGACCTGCGCCGGAATCCCAGTTCGTTATACTGGCACGGCGCCCCGCGGCATACGAATTAATGTCAACTTTGTGCGCTGGATCACGGGGGAGCCCGCCCCTATATAGACACCGCCATGGCTCTAAGAACCATCCTGGAATTCCCCGACCCCCGGCTACGCACCCGTGCCCACCCGGTGACCCGCTTTGATGCCGACCTGGCGGTCCTGATCGAAGACATGCTGCAGACCATGTACCAGGCGCCCGGGATCGGGCTTGCCGCCACACAGCTGGACGTGCACCAGCGCGTCATCGTCATCGACGTCTCCGAGGAGCGCGATGCGCCGCTCGTGCTCATCAACCCGCAGATCCTGAGCCGCGAAGGCGAGGCCACGACCGAGGAGGGATGCCTGTCGGTGCCGAATATCTTCGATGAGGTGAAGCGTGCGGCGAAGATCCGGCTGCGCTGCCAGGACCGCACCGGCGCGTTCATCGAGTCCGACTACGAGGACATTCTCGCGGTGTGCATCCAGCACGAAATGGATCACCTCGAGGGCAAGCTGTTCGTCGATTATCTATCGGATCTGAAGCGCGAGCGCATCCGCAAGAAGCTCGACAAGGAGCGCAAGGAGCGCGCCACGCAGGTGACTTCCCGAACGGACGGCGCGCGGCGCGCCTACTGACCTTGCGCGTCGCCTTCGCCGGCACGCCTGAATTCGCGCTGCCCGCGCTGGCAGCCCTGGCTGCCCGGCACCCCATCGTCGGGGTGCTCACCCAGCCGGACCGCCCGCAGGGCCGCGGTCGCAAACTCGGCTTAAGCCCGGTAAAAGAGGCGGCGCTGGCGCGTGGCCTGCCGCTGGCGCAGCCCCCGACACTGAAGACCCCCGAGGGCCGCGCGCCGCTGGCCAGCTGGCAGCCCGAGGTGCTGGTCGTCGTGGCCTACGGACTCATGCTGCCGCGCGCGGTGCTGGAGCTGCCGCGCCACGGCTGTCTCAATATCCACGCCTCTCTCCTGCCGCGCTGGCGCGGCGCGGCGCCGATTCAGCGCGCGCTCCTGGCCGGGGATGCACAGACCGGCATCACCATCATGCGGATGAACGAGGGCCTGGACACCGGCCCCGTGCTGCTCAGGCGCGCGCTGCCGATCACCGACGAGGACACGGGCGGCTCGCTGCACGATGAGCTGGCCGCGCTCGGGGCTGCGCTCATTGTGGAGGCCCTCGATGCGCTCGGCCGCGGCGCACTGAGCAGCGAGGCGCAGCCTGAGGGCGGCGTGACCTATGCGGCCAAGATCGCCAAGGCGGAGGCCCGCATCGACTGGAACCAGGACGCGCCGGCCATCAGCCGCAAGGTGCGGGCCTTCAACCCCTGGCCGGTCGCAGAGACCGTATTTGCCGGAGCGCAGCTGCGGATCCAGGCGGCGCGTCCCGTGGATGACCGGAACTTACCTGATATCGCAACTAAAAGCCGCGAAAGCGGCTCGATCATCGGCGTACGTGACGACTACTTCCTGGTTCAGTGTGGGTACGGTGTACTCGCCGTCTCGCAGGTGCAGCTGCCGGGGCGCCGCCCGGTCGCGGCCCGGGACTTCTCCCACGCTCACGCGCTCCTGGGGCAGCGCCTTGGTTAGGACCCCCTGGGCACCGGGCGCCCCGGCACTCGCCGGTGCCGGCCGGGTCGTGGACGCCGTGGTGTCGCAGGGCGAGTCGGTCGATGCGGCGCTCGCGGCGGCCGAGGGCACGCCGGAGCGCG
>CAVUQM010000009.1:0-746762 GCA_963743625.1 uncultured Pseudomonadota bacterium
GCGAAGTGGGGCGTGGCAGCACGGGGTGGTGTACCTCTCGCACGATGCGTATTACGGCCGCGACGTGCAGGGATTAAGGTCTACAACATGGACACCGGCGGCGATGAGGAGCGCGCGCGCATCGCCCGCAAGATGTTCCTGTCCGAGGCGCATCTGGTCGGCATGCTGCAGCACCCGCACATCCTGCCGATCTATGACGCCGGCGAAGAGAACGGTCACTGCTACATCGTGACCAAGCACGTGCACGGTGCGCGCACGCTCGCCGCCTACTGCCGCCCAGACAACCTGCTGCGCATCGACGATACCGTCGAGATTATGTTCAAGTCCGCCAAGGCCCTGAACTACGCGCACTCCCGCGGCGTCATTCACCGCGACATCAAGCCCTCCAACATCATGCTCACGCCAGGACAGCGACGTGCGCATCATCGACTTCGGCATCGCGCTGGTGTCGGATTCGGACATCTCGCGCATCGAGGGCATCGCCGGCAGCCCCTCCTACATGTCACCCGAGCAGGTGCAGAGCCTTGAGCTCACCAACCGCTCGGACCTGTATTCGCTCGGCGCGGTGATGTACGAACTGCTGACCGGCTCCCGCCCGTTCCGCGCCGGCAATCTGCAGAAACTTCTGCACCAGATCGTCTATGCAACGCCCCCGCCCATCCACACACTGCGCCAGGACGTGCCGGAGGAGCTCGAGACGGTGGTGGCGCAGGCGATGCAGAAGGACCCGGATAAACGCTGCAAGAGCGGGCTCGACTTGCCGCCGAGCTGACGCGCGTGCACCAGCGGCTGCGCGAGGCCAACTCGCGCATCGACCGCCAGGAACAGTTCGGCGTGCTGCGGCGCCTGAAGTTCTTCCACGAGTTCTCGCACGCAGAGATCTGGGAGGTGCTGCGCGCCAGCAGCTGGCAGGACTACGCCGCCGGGGAGGAGATAGTCAAGGAAGGCGAGATGGACGATCGCTTCTACATCCTGGTGACCGGCGGCTGCGTCGTGGAGCGCCACGGCAAGAGCATCGGCGCACTCGATACCGGTGACTGCTTTGGTGAGGCCAGCTATGTTCCCGGCGCCAAGCGCACCGCGACCATCCGCGCCGGCGGCGCCGTCACCGTGCTCAAGGTGAGCTCGACGCTGCTCGAGCAGGTGTCGGCCTCCTGTCAGCTACGCTTCAACCGCGTCTTCCTGAGCTCCCTCATCGGCCGTCTGCAGAGCGCCGAGCGCACCCCAGTCAGCACCCAGGGCCCGCTAGCCTAGGCCGCCCGCGCCGACGCGAGGCGCAGCGTGCGCTTGCGCGCCGACCCGCGCGCCTCCTAGTCTTGCGCCCCGTGCACGTGCTCCTCATCGAAGACGACTCCGAAGCGGCGCGCCTGCTCGTCAGGGGGCTGCGTGAGAGCGGCTACACCGTCGAGCATGCCGCCGATGGCCGCGCCGGCCTCGCCCAGGCCGGCAGCGGCCTGTTCGACATCGTCATCACCGACCGCATGCTGCCGCAGCTGGACGGGCTGGCGGTCATCGCCGCGATGCGCGAACGCGGCATCGCCACCCCGGTACTCGTGCTCTCCGCGCTCGGGGCCGTGGATGACCGCATCAAGGGACTCAAGGCCGGCGGCGATGACTACCTCACCAAGCCCTTCGCCTTCGCCGAGCTCCTGGCGCGCATCGAGGCGCTGCTGCGGCGGCATCCGAGTGGCCCGCACACCACGCGCCTGAAGGTGGAGGATCTGGAGTTCGACCTGCTGGCGCGCCGCGTGACGCGCGGCGGCCGGGAAGTGGATCTCACGGCCCGGGAGCTGAAGCTGCTCGAGTACCTGATGCGCCGCGTCGGACAGGTGGTGACCCGTACGATGCTGCTCGAGGGCGTGTGGGACCTGCATTTCGACCCACAGAGCAACCTCATCGACGTGCACATCAGCCGCCTGCGCCAGGCGATCGACCGTGGCACCGATCAGCCCCTGATCCACACGGTGCGCGGCAGCGGTTACGTCCTGGGGCGCGAGGCCTGAGCGGGCGCATGTGCGGCTGAACCTGTTCAACACCACGGCGTTTCGTCTGTCGGTGGGCTACACGCTCTTGGTGACGCTCGCCGTCGGGGTCACGCTCGGCAGCGCCTACTTGCTCACCGAGAGCCTGATCACCGATGAGGTGGATCTGATCATCGACACCGAGCTCAGCAGCCTGGAGGAGAAGTACGCGCGCAGCGGCACGCCAGGCGTAACGGATGAGATCAATCTGCGCATCGACAGCTGGGGACGCATCGGCGCGGTCTACATGCTCGCGGACGCGAATTTCGAGCGTATCGCCGGCAACGTCACCGACTGGCCCTTCGAGGGCCTGCCCACGGAGCGCTGGCCGGAGTTTGAGATCGGTACCATCGAGCCGGGGCGGCGCGCGGTGCACCCGGTGCGCGCCGCCGTGCGCAAGCTGCCCGACGGCGACCTGCTGCTGGTGGGCACCGACATCTCCCAGGGGCGGCGCTTCGCGGAGAAGTTCCGCATCGCGACGCTCTGGGGCATTGGCCTCTCGACGCTGGCCGCCGCGCTGGCCGGTTTCTGGTTCAGCTATCGCCTGGCGCGGCGCGTCGGGGCGGTCGCCAGTACCTGCCAGAGCATCCTTGCCGGGGACCCGGGGCGGCGCCTGCCGGTCGCCGGCAGCCGCGATGAGTTCGATTCCTTGGCAGTGTCGGTCAACCGCGTGCTCGAGCGCCTCGAGGAACAGGCCGGCACTTTGCGTGCGACCTTCGACAGCGCCGCCCATGACCTGCGCGCGCCGCTGCACCGGCTGCGCACCCGCCTGGACGCGCTGCTGCTGCGTTCCCCGCCGCTCGAGCCGCCGGTGTACGAGTCGGTGGACTCGGCGCTCAAGGAGGTGGATCACCTGCAGCGCACGCTGGCGACGCTCCTGCAGATCGCGCTCGCCGAGTCAGGCACGCCGCTCGCCGCTGCCGCAGCTGTGGATGTCGCAGACCTTGCCGCTGAGCTCACCGAACTGTTCGAGCCGCTCACCCAGGCGCAGGGGCTCACCCTCAGCTGTGTGACGCCGACGTCGGCGATCGTGCAGGGCAACCGTCAGCTGCTCGCGCAGCTCATCACCAATCTGATCGAGAACGGGCTCAAGTACGTGCCGCGCGGTGGCCGCATAGAAATCACCGTGAGGCCGGCAGCCGGCGCCCTGCGGCTCGAGGTTGCCGACAATGGGCCGGGCATCGCCGCAGCGGATCGGGCGCGCGCCGGACAGCCGTTCGTTAAATTCACAGGGTCCGCGGCCGATGCCCAGCGGACTGGGCCTGTCGCTGGTGGCTGCGATCGTGCGGTTGCACCGCGGGCGGCTGCAGCTCAGAGGACAACGCGCCGGGGCTGAAGGTGGTCGTGGATCTGCCAGCCTAAAAGGCGGCGCGAGCGGGGCGGGCTCTAGGAGGGCTTTACCGCCTGGCAGCTCTTGACGAAGTGGGCGCGCGCCGCGCCGGTGAGCTTTTTGCTGTCGGCCTGCTGGTTGCAGGCCTTGAGCGAGTGCTTGATCGGGGTCGCAGACGGGGAGGCGGGCGGCTCGGCGCCCGCGGCAGCAGCGCTGGCCAGCAGCGCCAGTGCGGCAATCAGGGTCGGATCTTCATGCGCGCTCTCCTCACGCGGCGGCCAACGCAAACGGTCACGTTGCCCGGAAACTTATAAGGAGAGCTGCGGGTGCTGCCGATTAAGAAATCGTCATGCGCCGCCGCAGGCGCAGGCCAGGGTCGCTAGGGGGCGTCCTTATCGCGATCGATCTGCGCGTAAGCGGAATGGTTGTGGATCGACTCGAAGTTCTCCGATTCCACCACGTAGGCGGCCACGCGCTCATCGCGGTTCAGGCGTGTGGCGACGTCGCGCACCACGTCCTCGACGAATTTCGGATTGTCGTAGGCGCGCTCGGTCACGTACTTCTCATCGGGGCGCTTGAAAATCCCGTAGAGCTCGCAGGAGGCCTCGCTCTCGGCGATCTCGATCAGTTCCTCGATCCACATGTGGCTGCGCAGCTTCGCCTTGATGGTGACGTGCGAGCGCTGGTTGTGGGCGCCGTACGCGGAGATCTTCTTCGAGCATGGACACAGGCTGGTCACCGGCACTGTCACCCGCACCCACATCTGGGTCTGGCCCTGGTGGTGCTCGCCGATGAGCGTGCAGTGGTAGTCCATCAGGCTCTCCACGCCCGACACCGGCGCCCTCTTCATGATGAAGAACGGGAAGCTCATCTCGATGTGGCCGGTTTCGGCCTCCAGGCGCGCCGTCATGGTGCGCAGCATGGCACGGAAGGACTCCACCGAGATCTCGCGCTCCCCGTGCAGGATCTCCACGAAGCGCGACATGTGCGTGCCCTTGAAGTTGTGCGGCAGGCTCACGTACATGTTGAAACTGGCGATGGTGTGCTGTTCACCGGCGGAGCGGTCCCTGACCTTCACGGGGTGGCTGATGTCCTTGATGCCGACGCGGTTGATCGGCAGCTGGCGCGTGTCGGCACGGGCCTGGACGTCTTCGACTTCGGTGACCGCGGCGCGCGCCACCTTGGCCGTGGAAAGCGGAGGATTCATGGTGAGGAAAGCCTACAGGAAGGTGCATATTTCCGTAACTGCATGTCGGCCCGCCGGCAGCGCCGGCTATACCCCTTATTAAGGACTTAATCCGCGCCGCAAGGGGCGCGCGCGGCCTGATCGCGCCCGGGGGCGCAGAAGCGGTGTGACTAAGCCCGCTCGCGGAACGCAGGCGTCCTGGCGCTGCAGGGCCCACCAGCGCTCGATGCTGGCGGCAGGCCGGCCGCATCGAGCCCGGCGGCGCTCAGGCACCCCTCGCGCGAGCCGTGTTCGATGAAGCGGTCCGGGATGCCCAGCTGCAGGAGCGGCAACTGCAGCGCCTCGGAGGCGAGCAGTTCACCCACCGCCGAAACCGCCCCGCCGGGGTCGCATTCTCCTCGATGGTGACGAGCGCGGTGCCGGGCCGCGAGCTTACCACCAGGTCCTCGTCCAGTGGCTTCACGAAGCGCATGTTGACGAGGGTGGCGTCGAGTCGTTCGGCGATCGCCTGCGCCGCGGCGAGCAGCGTGCCAAACACCAGGATCGCAAGCCCGCTCTTGCCCTCGCGGCGCAGCTGCGCTTTGCCGAGCGGCAATGCCGTCATCTCCTTCTGCGAACGCCACTCCGGGTCCGGTGCCGCGCGGGTAGCGCACGACGGCGGGGCCGTTGAGGGTCGTGGCGGTGTATAGCATCTGGCGGCATTCGTTCTCATCCGCCGGCGCCATGACCACGATGTTGGGAATGCAGCGCAGGTAGGACAGGTCGTAGCTGCCCTGATGGGTGGCGCCGTCGCTGCCGACGAGCCCGGCACGGTCGACTGCGAACACCACCGGCAGGTTCTGCAGCGCCACGTCATGGATCAGCTGGTCATAGGCGCGCTGCAGGAAGGTCGAGTAGATCGCCACCACCGGCTTTAAGCCCTCCGCGGCGAGCCCGGCGGCGAAGGTGACGGCGTGCTGCTCGGCGATCGCCACATCGAAGTAGCGCTCGGGGAAGCGCTTGGAGTAGGCGACCAGGCCCGAGCCCTCGCGCATCGCCGGGGTGATGCCGACCAGCTGCGGGTCGCGCTCCGCCATGTCGCACAGCCACTCACCGAATACCTGCGAGTAGGTGGGGCCGGTGCTCTTCTCCTTGAAGATGGTGCCGCTGGCCGGATCGAAGGGACCGGGGCCGTGCCACTTGATCGGATCGGCTTCCGCCGGCGCGTAGCCCTTGCCCTTGCGCGTGACCACGTGCAGGAACTGCGGACCGCTCAGCTGGCGCACGTTGCGCAGTGTACTCACGAGCGCCCTGACGTCGTGGCCGTCGATCGGGCCGATGTAGTTGAAGCCCATTTCCTCAAACAGCGTGCCCGGCAGCACCATGCCCTTGAGGTGCTCCTCAGAGCGGCGCGCCAGCTCCCACACCGTGGGCATCTGCCGCAACACCTTCTTGCCGCCCTCACGCAGATGCGCGTATACGCGGCCCGAGAGCGCCCGCGCGAAATGATTCGACAAAGCGCCGACGTTCTCAGAGATCGACATGTCGTTGTCGTTGAGAATGACCAGCAGGTCATTTGGCAGCGAGCCGGCGTGATTCAAGGCCTCGAAGGCCATGCCGGCGGTGATGGCGCCGTCACCGATGACGGCCACCACGCGACGGTCCGCGCCCGTCTGCGCGGCCGCCACCGCCATGCCGAGGGCGGCGCTGATTGAGGTGCTGGAGTGGCCGACCCCGAAGGTGTCGTACTCGCTCTCGGTGCGCGAAGGGAAGGGGGCGAGGCCCCCGTCCTGCTTGATGGTGTGCAGCCGGTCACGCCGGCCGGTGAGCACCTTGTGGGGATAGGCCTGGTGACCCACGTCCCACACCAGCCGATCGTGCGGGGTGTTGAAGACGTAGTGCAGCGCGATGGTGAGCTCGACCGTGCCCAGACCGGCGGCGAAGTGCCCGCCGCGGGTGCTGACGCTGTGAATGAGGAACTCGCGCAGCTCGCGCGCGAGCTCCGGGAGCTTCTCGACACTCAGGCGCCGCAGGTCTGCGGGGGTGGCAATCGGGCCCAGCAGCGGATACTTTTCAAGCGCGGTGCTCATCGCGAGAGTTTACACGGCGGCGCGCGCGGCGCGCCGCAACGTGGCGCACATGCGACAACCTGATCCGCACCCGCGCACAGCCGCTGCCCCCGGGACGCTCACTCCGGCTCCGCGGCCGCCTCATCTTCCCCGTCAGCTTCGAAAGGTTCAGGTTGCGCATCGGTGCTGCGCTTGAGCAGAATCTCCACCTTCTGCTGCGCCGCCTGAAGCGAGGACTGGCAGTGACGTGTGAGCGCCACGCCGCGCTCGAAGAGTTTCAGCGCTTCATCGAGCGGCAGATCGCCCCGTTCGAGTCGCTCGACCAGGGTTTCGAGTTCGCTCAGAGCCTGCTCGAAATCAGGGGCTTTGCTGTTGCGGGCCAAGTTCTTTCTCAAGCTCCGGCGTAAAGGTGCTGGGGAGGGGGCGCGCAACGTTACACAGCGCCGCAGGCGAGGGTCAACGCACGGTTGACGCCGCGTCAGGGCCGGAATAGAGTCCCCGGCCTGCGGTTAGACACAGTCTAAGTGAGGAAAAGTCAATGAATCTCAAAGGCAGCAAGACGGAAAAGAATCTGAAGGAGGCGTTCGCGGGCGAATCGCAGGCGAATCGCCGTTACCTGTATTTCGCAGCCAAGGCGGACGTCGAGGGATTCAACGACGTTTCCACGGTGTTCCGCTCGACGGCCGAGGGCGAGACCGGCCATGCGCACGGACACCTTGAGTACCTCGAGGCGGTGGGCGATCCGGCCACCGGACTGCCGATCGGGGAGACGCGCCTGAACCTCATGGCCGCAATCGCCGGGGAGACGCACGAGTACACCGACATGTACCCGGGCATGGCCAAGGCGGCGCGCGATGAGGGCTTCGCCGAAATCGCCGACTGGTTCGAGACGCTCGCCAAGGCCGAGCGTTCGCACGCCAATCGCTTCCAGAAAGCGCTCGACTCGCTCTGAGACCCTTGCGGGCTGATTCGTCGCGGCGCACGCCGCGGACCCGTCACCGGGTCCGCGGTTACGCGCGCCTGAAAGTTGCCAGCGCATGAGCACGACCTCGCCCGCAGCACCCGCGCCGGAGGGCAGACGCGAGGGCAGCCTCGAGGCCCCGACCCGCCATCCGATCGAGTGGCGGAGCGAGGCGTTCTACGACGGGGCGGCGCTTGAGAAGGAACTCGAGCGCGTGTTCGACATCTGCCACGGCTGCCGGCGCTGCTTCAACCTGTGCGCCTCCTTCCCGACCCTGTTCGATGCGGTCGACGCGACCGCCGAGGGTGAGGTGCACGCGGTCGATAAGAAGGTCTACTGGGACGTCGTTGACAACTGTTACCTGTGCGACATGTGCTTCATGACGAAGTGCCCGTACGTGCCGCCGCATCCCTGGAACGTCGACTTCCCACATCTGATGCTGCGGGCCAAGGCGGTGCGCGCCCGCAAGCACGGCATCGGCCTGCGCCAGAAGGTTCTGGCTGCCACCGATACCGTCGGCGCGTTCGCCGGCATCCCGGTCGTGGTGGAGCTGGTCAACGCGGTCAACCATTCGCGCCCCGGACGGGCGCTGCTCGAGGCGACCCTGGGCGTGGCCCGGGACGCGCCGCTGCCCAAGTACTACGCGCGCACGGGCCGTGCGCGCCTGAAGCGCCTCGGTAGCACGGCGCACCCGGCGAGCGGGGATGGCGGTCGCGGCGCCCGCGCCACCGCCGACACCACCGGGCGGGTGGCGCTGTTTGCCACCTGCTATGGCAACCGTAACGAGCCGGCGCTCGATGAGGATCTGGTGGCCATCTTCGAGCACAACGGCATCGAGATGACGCTGCTGCCGCGCGAGCGCTGCTGCGGCATGCCGCGCCTGGAGCTCGGGGATCTGCAGGCGGTGGCCGAGCTCAAAGAGCACAACCTGCCGCAGCTCGCGCAGGCGGTCGCGGCGGGCTTCGACGTGGTGGCGCCCATCCCCTCCTGCGTGCTCATGTTCAAGCAGGAGCTGCCGCTCATGTATCCGCAAGAGGCGGACGTGCAGCGGGTGGCCGAGCACATGTTCGATCCGTTCGAATACCTGATGCTGCGCCACGCCGCGGGGCTGCTGCGTACCGACTTCAAGGCGAGCCTGGGCAAGATCAGCTATCACGTGCCCTGTCACCTGCGCGTGCAGAACCTCGGACTCAAGACCCGCGACGTGCTGAGGCTGGTTCCGGAAACGAGCGTGGAGGTCATCGAGCGCTGCTCGGGGCACAACGGCACCTACGGCGTGAAGCAGCAGTTCCGCGCCGCCTCGGTGAAGATCGGGCGCCCGGTCGCGCAGCGGGTCGAGACCTCGGGGGCTGATCATTACAGCAGTGACTGCCCGATGGCGGGGCACCAGATCGAGAGCATCCTCGCCGAGCCGCGCGCACCCGAGCACCCGCTGAAGCTGCTGCGGTTCGCGTATGGGATCTAGCCATGCCAAAACTCGCCGTTAGCGATCTCATGCCGCTCGAGCAGTACGCGCGCGAGCGGGCCGCGTTCCGTGCGCGTGTGCTCAAGCACAAGGCGCTGCGCCACCTCGCCGTGGGCCCGAATGCCGCCTGGTTGTTCGAAGACCGCCTCACCGTGCAGTACCAGGTGCAGGAGATGCTGCGTACCGAGCGCATTTTCGAGCCGCAGGGTATCGCCGAGGAGCTCGGCGCCTACAATCCACTCATCCCCGACGGCAGCAACTGGAAGGTGACGCTGCTGCTGGAGTTCGATCCGGCCGAGCGCCCGGCCGCGCTCGCCCGACTCAAGGGTGTCGAGGATCGCTGCTACGTGGAGATCGCAGGCTTCCCGCGTGTGTTCGCGATCGCCGACGAGGACCTCGAGCGCGAGAACGCCGAGAAGACCTCCGCGGTGCATTTCCTGCGCTTCGAGCTCGAGACCGCGATGGTTGCGGCGCTGCGCTCGGGCGCAGATCTCAGTGCCGGCATCGATCATCCCAATTACCGCCACCAGCTGCTGGTGGCGGCGCCGGTGCGCCAGGCACTCGTAGCGGATCTCGCCTAGCGCGGCTGCACCGCGACGCGCATCCTGCGCCCAAGTCGGCCAGCCATGCTGCTACACTCGCGCCGGCGCGCGCGGGCACGCCGTTTTCCCTTGGAAAGAGCCTTAACGACCGGAAATGAGTCAGTCCTATACCGCTTCCGACATCGAAGTCCTAAGCGGACTTGAACCGGTCCGGCGACGGCCTGGCATGTACACGCACACCTCGCGCCCCAACCACCTGGCGCACGAGGTCATCGACAACAGCGTCGATGAGGCGATCGCCGGCTACTGCAAGCAGATCGACGTCATCCTCCACAAGGACGGCTCGCTGGAAGTCGCCGACGACGGCCGCGGCATGCCGGTCGATGTCCATCCGAAGGAGAAAGTCAGCGGCGCGGAGCTGATCCTGACGCGCCTGCACGCCGGCGGGAAATTTTCCGACAAGACCTACAAATTCTCCGGCGGCCTGCACGGCGTGGGCGTCTCGGTAGTGAACGCGCTCTCCAAGCACCTGGAGTGCTGGATCAAGCGCGGCGGCAAGGAATACAACATCGGCTTCAAGGACGGCAAGCTCACCACCAAGCTCGAGGAGATCGGCAGCGTCGGCCAGCGCAACACCGGCACCACGGTGCGCTTCTGGCCGGATCCGAAGTTCTTCGACTCCGACAAGTTCTCCGTGCCGCAGCTCAAGCACACCCTCAAGGCCAAGGCGGTGCTGTGTCCGGGGCTGCGCATCACATTCAAGAACGAGGCCAGCGGGGAGAAGGACGAGTGGTTCTACACCGGCGACCTCGGCGCCTATCTGGTCGAGGAGCTGGACAAGCAGGAGCGCATTCCGGCCGAGCCCATCACCGCCACCAAGGCCGGCGACAACGATGCGGTCGACTACGCCCTGTGCTGGGCGCCGTATGCCGAGAACGCCGTCGCCGAGAGCTACGTGAATCTGATCCCCACCATCGAGGGCGGCACCCACGTCAACGGCCTGCGCGCCGGGGTCGCGCAGGCGGTGCGCGAGTTCTGCGAGTTCCGCAACCTCATCCCGCGCGGCATCAAGCTCACGCCCGAGGACGTGTGGGACAAGGCCAACTACGTGCTGTCGGTGAAGATCCACGAGCCGCAGTTCGCCGGGCAGATGAAGGAGCGCCTGGGTTCACGCGACGCGGCCCCCCTGGTCGAGAGTTTCACGCGTGATTCGCTGGCGTTGTGGCTGAACCGCCACCCGGACGCCGGGGAGCGCATCGCGCAGTTTGCGATCGAGAACGCCCAGGAGCGGGCGCGCGCCGCGCAGAAAGTGGTGCGCAAGCGCATCGCCGGCGGACCTGCGTTGCCGGGCAAGCTCGCCGACTGCGTCAGCCAGGAGCCCAGACGCTGCGAGTTGTTCCTGGTGGAGGGCGACTCCGCCGGCGGCTCGGCCAAGCAGGCGCGCGACAAGGACTTCCAGGCCATCATGCCGCTGCGCGGCAAGATCCTGAACACCTGGGAGCTCGATCCCGGGCAGATCGCCAGCAGCGAGGAAGTACACAACATCAGCGTGGCGATGGGCATCGAGCCGGGTTCGGCGGACTTGAGCCAGCTGCGTTACCACAAGATCTGCATCCTCGCGGACGCCGACTCCGACGGCCAGCACATTGCGACGCTGTTATGCGCGCTGTTTCTGAGGCACTTCCGGCCGCTGGTGGCGCACGGCCACGTGCACGTCGCCATGCCGCCCCTGTATCGCATCGATGCCGGCAAGCAGATCCACTACGCACTCGATGACGCCGAGCGCGATCAGGTGCTGAAGAAGATCGAGAAGGACAGCCCGCGCACCCGGCCGACGGTAACGCGCTTTAAGGGCTTAGGGGAGATGAACCCGACGCAGCTGCGCGAGACCACGATCGACCCGCGCACGCGCCGCCTGGTGCAGCTGACGATCGACGGCAAGGACAACACCGATCAGCTGATGGACATGCTGCTCGCCAAGAAGCGCGCCGCCGACCGGCGCGAATGGCTCGAGCAGAAGGGCAACCTCGCGGAAGTGCAGGTCTAGGCGTGCCCGAGAATCAGGAACTGAATTTCGAAGGCATCGAGCGTCAGCCGCTGCGCACCTTCACCGAGAAAGCCTATCTCGATTACTCGATGTACGTCATCCTCGACCGCGCGCTGCCGTTCTTGGGGGATGGCCTGAAGCCGGTCCAGCGGCGCATCGTGTATGCGATGAGCGAGCTTGGGCTGTCGGCGGTCGCCAAGGCCAAGAAGTCTGCGCGCACCGTGGGCGACGTGCTCGGCAAATTCCACCCGCACGGCGACACCGCCTGCTACGAAGCCATGGTGCTCATGGCGCAGCCCTTCGCCTATCGCTACCCGCTGATCGACGGTCAGGGCAACTGGGGCTCGCAGGATGACCCGAAGTCCTTCGCCGCGATGCGCTACACCGAGGCGAAGCTCACCCGCTACGCGGACCTGCTGCTCGGGGAACTCTCCGATGGCACGGTCGACTGGAGCGCCAATTTCGATGGCACGCTCGAGGAGCCGGTGTTCCTGCCGGCGCGGCTGCCGAACCTGATTCTGAACGGCACCTCGGGGATCGCGGTGGGCATGGCGACCGACATTCCGCCGCACAACCTGCGCGAGGTCGCCGCCGCCTGCGTTCACCTGCTGGAGGAGCCCGAGGCGAGCACGGCGGCGCTGATGAAGCACGTGCGCGGTCCGGACCTGCCCACCGGCGCTGAGATCATCTCCCCACGCGCGGACCTCAAGGAGTTCTACGACAAGGGCGCCGGGACCTTCAAGGCGCGCGCCACCTGGGAGATCGAGGACGGCAACATCGTCATCACCGCCTTCCCCTACCAGGTGTCCCCCGCCAAGGTGCAGGAACAGGTCGCCGAGCAGATGCGCGCCAAGAAGCTGCCGATGGTGGATGACCTGCGCGATGAGTCCGACCACGAGAATCCGACGCGCCTGGTTGTGGTGCCGCGCTCCAATCGCGTGGACCTCACCGAGCTCATGAATCATCTGTTCGCGACCACCGACCTTGAGCGCAGCTACCGCGTCAATCTCAACATCATCGCCCTTGATGGCCGCCCGCGGGTGATGAACCTCAAGGAGATTCTCGGCGAGTGGCTGGAGTTCCGCACGCGCACCGTGACGCGCCGCCTCGAGCACCGCCTGGGCAAGGTCGCCAAGCGGCTGCACATCCTCGACGGGCTGCTCATCGCCTTCCTCAACCTCGACGAGGTGATCCGCATCATCCGCCGCGAGGACGAGCCGAAACCGGCGCTCATCAAGCGGTTCAAGCTCTCGGACGAGCAGGCCGAGGAGATTCTCAATACGCGCCTGCGGCACCTCGCCAAGCTCGAAGAGATGAAGATCCGCGAGGAGCAGAAGGCGCTCGCGCTCGAACGCGCCGAGCTCGAGGCGCTCTTGAAGAGCAAAGCCAAGCTGAAAAAGCTGATCGCCACCGAGATCCGCGCGGACGCGGACAAGTACGGCGACGAGCGCCGCACCAAGATCATCGAGCGCGAGGCCGCGCAGGCCATCGATGAGACAAGTCTCATCCCGAACGAGCCCGTCACGGTCGTGCTCTCCACCGGCGGCTTCGTGCGCTCAGCCAAGGGCCACGAGGTCGAGCCCGGGGCGCTGTCCTACAAAGGCGGCGACGCCTTCCAGGCCCTCGCCCGCGGTCGCAGCCTGCAGCCAGCCGTCTTCATCGACAGCACCGGGCGCACCTATTCGCTGCCGGCGCACTCACTCCCTTCCGCACGCGGCCACGGCGAGCCACTCTCCGGCCGGCTCGACCCGCCCGACGGCGCGAAATTCGCAGGCATCATGATCGGGGAGCCCGAGGACCTGTGGCTGCTCGCCAGCGACGCCGGTTACGGCTTCACGGCGCGCCTGAAGGATCTCGTCACCGACCGGCGCGCCGGCAAAACCGTGCTCACGGTGCCCCAGAACGCGCAGGTGCTGGTGCCGGCACCGGTGCCGGGCATGGATGCACTGGTGGCCGTCATTAGCAGCGAGGGCAAGCTGCTCGCCTTCCCGGTGAGTGAGGTGCCCGAGATGCCGCGCGGCAAGGGCAACAAGCTCTATGACATCCCCGGGAAGAAGGCGAGCGCGCGCAGCGAGCTCATGACGGCGGTTGCCGTGGTGCCGCCGAAGGCTGCGCTCGTACTCTGGTCGGGGGAAACGCACAAGGTGCTCGAATGGCGCGAGCTGCAGGACTATCGCGGCGAGCGCGCGCAGCGCGGCGCGGTCCTCAAGCGCGGTTGGCCGCGACAGATCGACCGCATGGAAGTGAAGCTGCCCGCACAGTCCGCCTAGCCTTGGCAATAACGCGCCGGCGCGAACGCCCGCGGTGCGTATGATCCATCGCGAACCTCACCTCCCTCCGGGGAGGGCGGTTGATGTTGTCACCCTGGCTGCAGCATTGCGCAGGGACGTGAACGGTCGTTCCACGATGACGACGCTGCCGCTCCGGGCCAGTGCCGATACGGGCGCGAGCTGCTGGCGACCGCGAACAAACCCTGAGATGACTGCTTCACATGATGCCGGCCCCTTCCGGCTGCCCCGTGTCTTAATACGTTTGCGAATGAGAATGATTCGCATTAATATGCACCCATAAGCACTGCCGAGGCTGGGGGCACGGAAATGTTGAGGGAGGGTCTGCGCGCGGCCGCGCGCGTCGGCGTGCTGCCCATGATGCTGTTGGCCGGCTGTGGCGGGGGCGGGGACGGCGGGGGCGGGAATGTTCCGCCACCTCCGGCGCTTACCGCCAAGGCGCTCGTCGGCAAGGCATTGTTCTTCGATGCCGCGCTGTCGGCCTCCGGAAGGCAGTCCTGCAGCACCTGCCACGTGCCCAGCCGCGCCTTCACAGCCAATCCGGCCACCGATCACGGGCTGCCCGTGCCACTGGGTGGCCGCGATATGGATCTGCCGGGGTTCCGCAACGCCCCCTCGCTCATGTATGCCGCGCTCACACCGGGGTTCTTCCTGGATGAGGGCACCCCGACCGGCGGCTTCTTTCGTGACGGGCGCGCCTCCTCGCTGGCCGTGCAGGCACAGCAGCCGTTCGTGACCGAATTCGAGATGGCCAACCAGGATGCGGCGGAGGTCTTAAGCCGCCTGCAGGGCTCCCCCGCGACGCTGCAGGTCTTCGTCGCCGCATTTGGCGACGGCGTGCTCAGCGGATGCCGGCCGCGACGCTGGCGGCGATGGGGGATGCCATCGCGGCATACGAGACCGAGGCTCCGGAGTTCGCGCCCTTCACGAGCAAGTACGACTACTGGCTCGAGGGCAGCGCGCAGCTGAGCGCTGCGGAGCTGCGCGGACTGGCGCTGTTCAACAACCCGGGCAAGGGCAACTGCACCGCCTGCCACCCAAGTGAGCGCCAGGGCTACAGCGACCACGCGCTGTTCACCGACTTCACCTACGACAACATCGGCGTGCCGCGTAACTGGAATATCCCGGCCAACCTGCCGCATCCGCAAAGCCCCATCAGCGGCGTGCCGCTCGACTACCTGCCCAGTGAGCACAACGTGCCCGCGGATGGCGAATACGCCTACTACGACATGGGCCTGTGCGGTCCGTTTGCCCCGCCCGGCGATGACCCGAACCCGCGGCCGCCGTTCACCCAGACGACGACGCTGTGCGGACTATTCAAGGTGCCTACGCTGCGCAACATCGCGCTCACCGCACCATACTTTCACAACGGCGCCTTCCCGAGCCTGCACAAGGTGCTGCAGTGGTACGTGACGCGCGACATCAACAACAACACCGGCAACAACCCGACACCGGTGCCTGCCGGTGCGGGCGGCAATCCGTATTTCCCTCTCGGCACGCCCTACCTTAATGCTAACGGCACCCCCGACCTCTACCAGTACAACGACCTGCCGGTGGCCTTCGACGCCAACGTCAACATCGGCGAGGTCCCCTATACGCCGCCGACTTTCGCCGGCGGCCAGGCGCCGACCCTGAGCGCCTCGGAGATCGATGACGTCGTTGCCTTCCTCTGCACGCTCACGGACGGCTTCGACCCCGAGAACCCCGCCGCCTACAACCTGGCGGCGCAGTGTCAGGCCGGCGCGCCGTGACCCCATCGCTATTGCCGTGATCCCGAACCCAGGAAAGCCTCTCTCATGAACATCGCCAAACGTCCCGCCTCCGCCGCACTCATCCTGCTGACCGCCGCGCTTAGCGCCAGTGGCGCGGCGCGCGCCGCGAGCGATGAGGATGCGCGCCTGAATGCGCTGCAGAAGCAGCTCGAGCAGCTGCAGGCAACGTTGCAGCAGCTCGCCGATGAGAATCGCGCGCTGCGCCAGCACGAGCAGGAAGTCGACAAGAAGCTGGCAGCGCTCGGGGCCGCGCCGGCGAGCGCTGCGGCTGTGGTACAGGCGAGCCCCGCGGTGCCGACGGCACAAAACGCCAGCGCACTGCCCAACCCCGCAGCGCCGCCCAATGCATGGGCGCTGCCGGCCGGCTCCGCGCTGCCGCCCGATACCAGCGTGCCGGGCGGCAACTCACTCGGGAGCTTCGCCAACGGGCTGCGGCTGTGGGGGTACGGGGAGGTCTACTACACCGACCCGACCAGCGCCCGCCGGGAGTCGCAGTTTGACCTCGCGCGCGCGGTGTTCGGCATCGGCTACAAGTTCGACGATCGCACCGAGTTCAACTCCGAGTACGAGGTCGAGCATGCGGTGGCGTCCGCTGACGATGTGGGTGAGTTTGAGGTCGAGCAGTTCTACGTCGACCGGCGCCTGAACGACGCGGTGACCGTGCGTGCCGGGCTGTTCCTCATGCCCTTCGGGCTCCTCAACGAGCACCACGAGCCGACCAACTTCTACGGCGTGCAACGCAACTTCGTCGAGACGCTGATCATCCCGAGCACCTGGCGCGAGGGTGGCTTCAATCTGCACGGCGATACCGCCGCAGGCTTTGGCTGGAACGTCGGGCTGACGACCGGCTTTGATCTGTCCAAGTGGGACTTCGCACCCGAGTTCCCGCCGTACCGTAATGCGCTCGAACTCGAGGACAACGACATCGCCCCGCTGCAGGCCTCGCACCAGGAGCTCGCGCTCGCCAATGCGCGCCACCTGTCGCAGTACCTTGCGCTCAGCTACTACGGACTGCCGGGCCTGACGCTCGGTGCGGCTATCAGCACCGGCGACGCCGTGCCGGTGCCGGCGCCGCCGAATGCGCCGATCCCGGGCAACCAGCGTGTGACCTTGTGGGAGGCACACGCACGCTGGACGCCGCAGCGCTGGGATCTGTCGGCGCTCTACGCGCGCGGCACGATCAGCAATGCGGGGCTCGCGAACGCGAGTAACCCGGGCTCACCGAACCCGATTCCCGCTTCCTTCTACGGCTACTTCTTCCAGGGCGCCTACGAGCTGTGGAGCCACGGTGACTACAAGTTGAACCCGTTCGTGCGCTGGGAGCGCTACAACATGGGCGCCAGCTACGATGGCACCAGCGGACCTGTCATCCCGGTCGGGCAGGTGCCGCTCTCGGCCGCTCCCGGGGACTACGGCCTGTGGCCGCAGAACCATGACCGGGTGTGGACGGTGGGCGCGAACTTCTACATCGGGCCGCACCTGGTGCTGAAGAGCGACTATCAGTGGTTCCAGGAGAATGTGAACTTCAAGCGCTGGGACCTGGGGCTCGGGCTGGCCTTCTAGGCAGACCCCCAAAGTCAGGAACGCTTCAGCGCTCGGCGCGCAGCACGACTTCCTCGGGCTCGTTGACGAAGTAGCCCTGGATGTACTGCACTCCGACCTGCCACAGCACCGCCATGGTGTTGGCGTCCTCGACGCGCTCGGCGACGGTCTGGATGCTGTGCTTGCGCGCGGCGGCCACCAGCAGGCGCACGCGCTGCTGCAGCTGCGGGTCACCGGCGAGGCCCTGCACCAGGGTGCCGTCGATCTTCACGAAATCCAGCGGCACCGTCTCGAGCATGCCGGTGCTGTTGCGCCCGGAGCCGAAGCCCTCGAGCGCGAAGCGGAAGCGCCGCTCACGCAGCGCCGCGGCGAGGGCCTTTATCTCCGGGATGTGGCTGGCGGCGCTCTCCTCGGTGACCTGGAAGCACAGCCGCTGCGGCTCGGCACGGCTGTTGCGCAGGTGATTGTCGAGCCACTCGAGGAAGGCGGGATCGCGCGCCGTCTCGCGCGACAGCCGCACGAACAGGCACTGCGGTTTCTTCTGCGCGGCAAAGGACAGCGACGCCCCCACCACCCAGCGATCGATGTTCTTCAAAAGGTCGTTGCGTCCGGCGGCCGCCATGAACTCCGAGGGCAGCACCTCCTTGCCCTGCTGGTCGATCATGCGCACCAGCACGTCGAACATCCCCGGATCCTCGCCCTGCAGGCTCGCGATGGGCTGCTGCACCAGGCGGAAGCGGTTCTCCATGAGGGCCGCCTTGATGTGCTTCACCCACACCTGGTCATAGGACATGACGCGGCTGTCGTTGTCGGCGCGGTCGGAGATGATGCTCTGGTTGCCGCCGCGCGCGCTGCCCTTGCGATTGCTCTCGATCGCATCCTGGATGACGGCGTCGAGCTGCGGCTCCCCCGGTGAGACGACCGACAGGCCGATGGTGCAGGTGACCGAAACCGACTTGTCGCGCACGCGCATGACGTGGCGCGCTACGCGCGCCAGCATGCGCTCGCCCCAGGCACTGATGTCGTGCTCGTTACCGCGCTCCAGCAGCACCAGGAAGCGCACGCCGCCGAAGCGCCCGGCGATCTCCTTCGGGTGCAGCGTTTCGCGCAGCAGGCGCGCGACGTCCGTGAGGACCTCTTCGCTCGCGGTGGCACCAAGGACGCGCTCCAGGGCCGCAAACTTGTCGATGCGCACCAGCGCGAGGCAGCGCATGCCACCCGGGGAGGGCGTGGCGAGCCGCTCGGCGAGCGCATCCAGCAGCTCCGGGCGACGCATGAGGCCTGCGGCCGGATCGGGGCGCGGCGTTGCTGCCGGCACCGGGATGCTGTAGGGCTCCTCGCGCGGCCGCGACGGCACGACCAGGCACACCGAGGGTTCGCCCTCGTACTGTCCCAGGGCAAGTGTGATGTGCAGGGGCAGCACCGTGCCGTCGGTGAGCAGCGCATTGGCGCGCAGGGCGTGATCGTTCCAGCGGCCCTGCCGGCAGGCGGCCAGCGCACCGCGCAGCGCTGCGTGCGTGGATTCCTCGAACAGGTCCATCACCGGCTGCCCGGCGATGCCATCCTCCACGCCGTAGAGTTCGTGCCAGGCCGGATTGGCATCCGTGACGATGCCTTCCTGCACCTGGATGATCGCATCGTTGGAGCGCTGCAGGACCACGTCCAGCTGATTGCGGGCATCGTGTGCGGACTTCTGCGTGGCACCGAGCGTGCGTTCGGTGCGGAACGCGCGCAGCTCGCGCAGCACGACCGCCTTCAGCCGTTCGGGGCTGCTCAGCGTCACCGCATCGCGCGCGCCGCGCTCGATGGCCGCGGCAATCAGCGCCTCATCCACCGCCGGGGCCAGGAGCAGCAGCGGTACCGCCGCAGCGAACTGATCGCGCACGCCGACCGCAGGTGCCAGCTCCGCGGCAGTGCCTGCGACCTGGATCAAGAGCTCCGGATTGATCTGGGTGAGCGCATCCCCGAGGTCGCGCACCGCCGGGATCCAGGTGCAGTGCACGGGATGTCCGGCACGTCGCAGCACGCTGTTGATGGCTTCCACGGGGTCGCGTGCGGAGCTCAGCACAATGAGCGGAACGGCGCTCGGCTCGGTCACGTCGATCTCCACGGTGGGCGCGCGCGGCAACGCCGGATTCTAGCACCGGGGCCGCAGGGCTCCGCGTGAGCAGTGTCGCGAAAAAAATGCGGCGCTAACTGAGACTCTCGGCGCCAAGTTGGCGCAGCAGGCTGCCACTTAGGGCCGCCGGGCACAGCAGCACGCACTTGGTCAGGGCATCGGCGCTCATCGCATCGGGTGCGCGTACCGCGGCGTACCGGGTCGCGCCCGCGCCGGGCCCGCCGCGCAGGTAGTAGCCGCGGTGGCCACTGGGCGGGTGGGCTGCGTCGCGGTCGCTCACGGCGAGGGCGGCCTCCTGCAGCGCCACGGCACGATAGCTGCCGTCGGCACGTTTCAGCAGGACCGTCTCGCAGGCCGGACCGAACACCCGCAGGTCACCGCCCGCGTTGACGATCCCGGCGCTGCAGCCGGCGCTCAACAGCGCCGCCACCGCGCAATCCACGGCGAATCCCTTGGCGATGCCGCCGAGGTCCAGTTGCACGCGAGCCTCAGAACGTACGGCCGGCAGGCTTCCGGGCAAGAGCATGAGATCGCCGAGCCGTCCGCGAGCGCCGGGCAGGCACGGATCGAAGCGGCCCGCGCTCAGGCGGTACAGGCGCTGCGCGAAGCGCAGCACCTGCAGGGTGTCCGGCCGCACCGGCACCGCGGTTCCGGGCGGCGCGGCGCTGATGCGCGCGACGTCGCTTTCGGGGTTTTCGGGGTGCATGAAGCGGGCGACGTCCGCGACCGCGCTGAAGGCGGCCTCGACCCCGCGTTGTACGGACTCGGCCGCGGCAGCGTGAGCTTCGATCACTACCCAGCTGCCCATCTCGATGCGCATACGGCGCGCGGTGAATGGCGCCGCAGGAGCAGGGCTTACGCGGGAAGGCCTGGGGAGCGGACTCATGCGGGATGGGCGGCCAGCGAAGGATCGCCTATGGTACAGTGATTAAGAATCATTCGCATTTAACGCCGTGCCCCAAAACCTGCCATGAACCACGCAGATGCCGCATCCCTTGGCTGGCTGGGCCTCGTGGGGGCCCTCGCCGCACTTCCGGCTCAGGTCGTGGTTGCGGCCGACTACCTCTCGGTCGAGGCCGCCCAGAGGGCGCTGTTCCCGGCGGCCGACCACTTCACCGAACTGGTGCTGACACTGGATGCGGCGCAGCGCGCACGCGTGCAGATACTCGCCGGCGCGCAGCCCCCGCATCGGAGCCTGCGGGCCTTTCGGGCGCTCAAGGGCGAGGAGCTGCTCGGCTACGTGTTCATCGACGAGGTCATCGGCAAGGAGGACTTCATCACCTATGCCGCCGCGATCGACAGCACGGGCCGCCTCGGGCCGCTCGAGGTGCTCAGTTACCGCGAAAGCCACGGCGGGGAGATCCGCAGCGATGCCTGGCGGCGCCAGTTTGCCGGCCGCGCCGGAGTCGACGCACTCAAGGTCGCGACCGACATCAAGAACATCGCCGGTGCGACGCTCTCGTGCGAACACGTCACGCAGGGCGTGCGCTGGCTGATGGCGCTGTGGCAGGTGACGCTGCAGCCGGCCGCTGCCAGCTAAGAGCCACCCGCGTGCGGCACGTGCATGCCACCCCCGGAGAGCTCGCCGCGCGCGCCGCGCGGCGCGCGCAGATGTCGCGCGCCACCCGCGCCGGCATCCTCCTCATCTGCTCGGTGTTGTGGCTCTCGGGTGCGCTGTGGCTGCTCGCGCACTTCGCGTTTCCGGCGCACAACGAGTTCGGCGCACTGCCCAACGCATGGGAGGCCCCCCTCATGCGCGTGCACGGGCTGATCGCGGTCGCTGCGGTGTTCCTGTTCGGCTGGGTGGGGGCCGGCCACATCCTGGCGCGCTGGTCGGCCGCCACCAACCGCCTCTCGGGCCTGTGGCTGCTCGGTTTTGCGGTGGTGCTGGTGCTGACGGGCTACGCGCTCTACTACAGCGACGGCGCGCTGCACGCGGGCGCGGCCGCGGTGCACGAATGGCTCGGACTGGTGGCGATTCTCGCAGCGCTCGCACACTGGCTGCGCATCCGCGCCGGCCGCTGAAAGCTTGCGTTTTCAGGCACGCTGGCGGCCCTCAGGCGTTGCCGCTATCATACGCGGCCCTTTGAGCCGGCCGCGTTTTCTGCGGCCAAAACCGCGAGATTCACACATGGCGAGCTACAGCACCAGCGAGATTCGCGGCGGCATGAAACTTCTGCTCGACGGCGACCCGTACGCGGTCATCGAGAACGAGTTCGTCAAGCCGGGCAAGGGCCAGGCCTTCAACCGCATCAAGGTGCGCAACCTGAAGACCGGTCGCACCATCGAGCGTACCTTCCGCTCCGGTGAGTCACTCGAAGCGGCCGACGTGGTCGACACCGACATGCAGTACCTGTACCAGGACGGGGACTTCTGGCACTTCATGGTGCCGGAGAGCTTCGAGCAGTACACCGCCGGCAAGGCCGCCGTGGGCGACAACGCGCAGTGGCTGAGGGACGGCGTGGTGTGCGTCGTGACACTGTGGAACAACGTGCCGCTGGTGGTGATGCCCCCGCCCCACATCGAGCTCAAGATCGTCGAGACCGACCCGGGACTGCGCGGTGACACGGCCACCGGTGGGCAGAAGCCCGCCAAGCTTGAGACCGGAGCGGTGGTGCGGGTACCGTTGTTCATCAATGAGGGTGAAGTGATCCGCATCGATACGCGCACGGGTGAGTACATCTCGCGCGCCAAGCAGTAAACGGCGCAGCCGGTCCCGCGTTGAGCGAGGCAGACCCACACAGGGAAGGGGGTTCGCTATGACATTCCGTGCCCGGCCATTCACGCTGCTTGCGCTGCTGGGCCTCGTGCCGGCCGCCCACGCCCAGTACTACGACTACGGCACGCCGGAGAACCGCCCGGTGCAGTGGTACGTCATGGGTGGTTTCAGCCAGCCGGTCGGCCAGACCAACTCGATACTGCAGGGCGGCTACGACGTGGGCTTCGGGGTGGCGTTTCGTCAGCCCGGCAATCCGCTGGCGCTGCGTCTGGAAGTCAACTACGCCAACAACAACGCCACGCACGCCCTCATCGACCAGGGCCAGCAAGACACCGGACTGCAGATCACGCGCGGTTGGGCTGACACCTGGTCGCTGACGGCGAACGGGGAGTACCGCGTGCACCTCGGCCCGGGCGTCTACGGCTACGTCATGGGTGGGGTGGGCGGTTATTACACCCAGATCTCGCTCACCGAGTTCGGCAACGGCTACGTTTGCAACCCCTGGTGGGGATACTGCTACTTCGCCAGCGGCGATCTGATCGTCGCGCAGCACGACGTGAGCAAATTCGGCTGGAACGCGGGACTCGGAGTGACCTTCAGGCTGCGCGGCACGCCGACCATGTTCGTGGAGGCGCGTTACACCGAGATCGAGATGCCGCAGAAGTTTCAGTACATCCCGATCACCTTCGGCGTGCGCTTCTAGGGCGGCTGCGCCCCGGCCAGCGCCGGTGTACTGAGGCGCGCGCGCACCACTCCGTCCACGGCATAGATGGCGAGCGCGATCCAGATCAGCACGAATCCCGCCGCGCGCGCACCATTGAAGCGCTCGTGGAAGATGAGCACGCCGCACAGCAGCTGCAGACTCGGGCCGATGTACTGCAGCACCCCGACGGTAGAGTAGGGCAGCAGGCGCGCCGCGTAGGCAAAGAGAAACAGCGGTACGGCGGTCACCAGGCCGCTGCCGACCAGGAGCCCGGTGATGTCCCCGCCGGCGTGCCCGAAGGCGCCGCTGCCGGAGTTCTCGCACCACAGCAGGTAGCCGGCGGCGAGCGGCAGCAGCAGGATCGTCTCGGTTGCCAGCCCCGGCAGGGCCTCCACGCTGATCACCTTGCGCAGCAGTCCGTAGAGGGAAAAGCTGAAAGCGAGCGTGAGCGCAATCCACGGCACTCGCCCGGCCTCGAAGGTGAGGTAGGCGACCGCGACTGCCGCCAGCGACACGGCCAGCCACTGCACCGGGTTCAGCCGCTCGCGCAGTACGAATATCCCGAGCACCACGTTGAGCAGCGGGTTGATGTAGTACCCGAGACTGGTATCGACGATGTGTCCGTGACTCACGCCCCACACGTACACCAGCCAGTTGCCGCTGATGAGGAGCGCGGTGATCAGCAGCCGCCCGAGCAGTGGTGGTCGCACGAAGA
Organism: uncultured Pseudomonadota bacterium; assembly: GCA_963743625.1. GTDB lineage: Bacteria > Pseudomonadota > Gammaproteobacteria > Steroidobacterales > Steroidobacteraceae > 13-2-20CM-66-19. The sequence goes on from CAVUQM010000009.1 coordinate 23,459, forward strand.
TGCCGGTGAGGCTTTTGAGCTCGCCCCGCCACAACATCCACAGCAGGATGAACAGGCACGACCAGGTGATGCGGTGCGCGATGATCTGCGTGGCCGGCACCGCCCGCAGCGGATGCAGGTAGAGCGGGAACAGTCCCCAGATGGTGAACGCGGCGGCACCGGCCACCAGGCCGCGCGTGGACAGGCGCGCCGGCGTCATCCGTGGCTGCCGGCCGCGACGAACAGCTGCGCCAGGTGCTCAAGGCCGGCGGCGTCCGCGGCATCGAAGCGCGCAGGCTGCGGGCTGTCGATGTCGAGCACCCCGAGCAGGGCCTCACCGGCGATGAGCGGTATCACGATCTCGGAACGCGAAGCGGCATCGCAGGCGATATGCCCGGGAAAGGCGTGTACGTCCGGCACCACCAGCGTGCGCCGCTCGGCCGCCGCGGTGCCGCACACACCCCGGCCCAGAGCGATGCGCACGCACGCGGGCTTGCCCTGGAACGGACCCACCACCAGCTCCCCACCCCGAACAAAGTAGAAGCCTGCCCAGTTGATCCCGGGCAGTGCATCGAAGATGAGCGCGGCGGTGTTGGCGGCGTTGGCGATGAGGTCCGCTTCGCCCTGAAGCAGTGCGCGCAGCTCCTGTGCCAGGCGCTGGTAGTCGCCCGCTTTGTCGGCGAACTGGTAACGGGTGCTCGTGAAGCTCATGGGGTGCGGTGGCTCTTCAATATTGGCGGCTATTGTCAGGCGCTCGAGGTCGGGAATGCCAATACCTCATCAATGTGCGAGACCCCCGTGGCCAGCATGAGCGTGCGGTCAAAGCCGAGCGCGACGCCGGCGCAGTCCGGCAGGCCGCTGGCGAGTGCGGCCAGCAGACGCTCATCGAGCGCGTGCACCGGCAGCCCGCGGCGGCGCCGCTCGGCCTGGTCGTGCTCGAAGCGGGCCCGCTGCTCGGTGGCCGAGGCGAGTTCGTGAAAGCCGTTGGCCAGTTCCAGCCCCTTGCCGTAGAGCTCGAAGCGCTGCGCGAGGCGTGCATCCTGCGGGTCCAGGCGCGCCAGTGCCGCCTGGCTTGCCGGGTAGCCGTGGATGAAAGTGAGGGCGCCGCGCCCAAGGCGCGGCCCGATGACCGCGCCCATCAGCAGCTCCAGGTACTCATCGCGGCTGGCCGGTGCCGTGAAGCCGGCCGCCGCGGCCTGCTGCGCCAGGCTCTCAAGCGGCGCGCTGAAGGGCTCGAGGCCGAGCTCGCGCAGGAACACCTCCCGGTAGCTCAGCCGCTCGGCCGGAGCCGCGCTGGCGCGTGTGCCCAGGAGTTCACCCACCAGGGCCGCCACCTCATCCATCAGCTGCGGCAGCGAGAAGTCCAGGCGGTACCACTCGATGAGCGTGAATTCACTGTTGTGCGCGCGGCCGCTCTCAAAGCTGCGCGCCACGTGACAGATCTGGTAGATGTCGCCGCTGCCGGCGGCCAGCAGGCGTTTCATGGCGTACTCGGGGGAGGTGTGCAGGAAGTAAGGTGGCGCAGCCGCCGCGCCCGGCGCAGCGGGCCCTAAGTGCACGCTCGCCGCGTGGATGTGCACATCGCTCACGGGCGCGTTCACGATGAGCGGGGTGTCGACCTCGAGCACGCCGCGGGCGGCAAAGAAGGCGCGTGCCCGCGCCAAGAGCGCTGCGCGCGCGACCAAATGCGCCCGCGATGCGCTCGGCCGCCAGTCCTGCGCGCCGCTCACGTGAGTCGCGCAAGGGTTTCGCCGACGCGCACCACGCTGCCGCACTCAAGCCCCGGGAGCCACGCTGCCGCCCCCGGCGGCAGCAGCAGGATGACGGTCGAGCCCATGTTGAAGCGGCCCATCTCCGCCGCCTTCGGCAGCATGGCGGCGGCGGTGGTGCTCATGGGCAGGAGTGCACGCCGTCGCGGGCGGCGCGGCGTCACATCCCCGTGCCACACGGTGGACATGCTGCCGACAAAGAGTGCTCCGACCAGTACCAGCGCGAAGCTCAGTGCGCCGTGCTCGAACACGCACACGATGCGCTCGTTGCGCGCGAACAGGCCCGGCACGCTCGCCGCGGTGGTGGCGTTGACGCTGAACAGCGCCCCGGGCACGTACCAGGCGGCGCGCAGCGTGCCCGGCAGCGGCATGTGGATACGGTGGTAATTGAAGGGCGCGAGGTAGAGCGTCGCGAAGCTGCCGCCGCGGAAGGTCTGTGCCCAGTGCGCCTCCTCATCGAGGAGCGCCTCGAGCGTATAGGCATGCCCCTTGGCCTGCACCAGATAGGAGCCATCGAGCGTGCCCAGCTGGCTCACGGTGCCGTCCACGGGGGAGACCACCGCGCGCGGGTCGGCATCGAAGGGTCGCGCCCCGGGGCGCAGCGCGCGCGTGAAGAAGGCGTTGAAGCTCTCGAAGCCGTGCGGATCGGGCGCTTGCGCATCGCTCAGGTCCGGATGGTAGCTGCCAAGGAAGCTGTCGATGAGCGCGTTCTTCACCAGCCGTATGCGGCTGCGCGTGACGGCGTGCACGAGCGCGGTGAGGAAGTGCTGCGGCAACAGGTACTGCAGCGCGACGAAGGCACGCGCCGAGGCGCTCTCGGGATCCACAGCGCGCATGGGCGCTACGGCCTTGCCTTGAGGAAGGGCGCGCTGCTTTTGAGATCGGCGGCCATCAGTTTGGTGTCGAACGGCGGGGTGAAGATCGCCACCACGCGCGCCTCGGTGTTCAGGAGAAAGACGACCGCGGAGTGATCCATGGTGTAGTCCCCGCCGGGCAGCTCGACACGGTTCACGGCCACGTTCAGGCGCCGTGCCAGCGCGGTGATCGCGGCCGGATCACCGGTGAGGCCGATGAAGGCAGGATCAAAGGCGTGCACGTACTTGTCGAGCACTGCCGGGGTGTCGCGCTGCGGGTCGATGGAGACGAACACGACCCGCAGATCAGGCAGGCTCGCCGCGCGCCGCACCTGTGCCAGCTTCAGCAGCGTCGTCGGGCACACGTCAGGGCAGTGCGTGAAACCGAAGAACACGAGGGTCGGTGCGCCCTTGAGGTCTGGGCCGGTGAACGCGCGCCCGGTGCTGTCGATGAGACTGAAGTCTCCGACCCGCCAGCCTTGCGGAAACCAGGTGCCGCTTGCCAGCTGCGGGGCGGTCCTGTCAATTTGTCGCGCCAGATAGAAACCCGCCAGGGCCGCAGCCAGTGCGGCAAGGACGAGGAGCGCGCGGGGCAGTGTCAGTTTCATGAGGCGATTATTTCATACACCCGCGCGCGCGGTGCCGCTGACGGTGGGCCGGCTCATCGAGCGTGGCGCGCGGCGTCTGGCGCGCGCCCGGGTGTTCTTCGGCCACGGCACCGACAACGCCTTCGATGAGTCGGCGGCCCTCGTGCTGCACGCACTGGAGCTGCCGCACGATGCCGGGCCGGCCCTTTACCGGCGGCGCGTCAGCGCGGCGGCAGCGGCTCGCACCGCGGCCCTGCTCACGCGGCGCATCCGCGAGCGCATGCCGGCAGCTTACCTCACCGGGGTCAGCGGCTTTGCCGGACTGCGCTTCCGGGTCGACCCGCGGGTGCTGATACCGCGCTCGCCCATCGCCGAGCTCATCGAACGGCGCTTCGCGCCGTGGGTCGAGCCGCAGCGGGTGCGACGCGTGCTGGATCTAGGTACCGGGTCGGGCTGCATCGCGATTGCCTGCGCCCGGGCGCTGCCGCGGGCGCGCGTGGACGCGGTCGATGTCTCCCTCGAGGCACTGAGCGTGGCGCGCGAGAACGTACGCCTGCACCGGCTGGCGCGGCGCGTGCGTCTCATCGAATCCGATCACTTCCGCGCCCTCAAGGGCAGCACCTACGATATCATCGTGACGAATCCGCCTTACGTAGGGGCACGCGAGCTGAAGAGCCTGCCGCCGGAATACCGGCACGAACCACGCGTGGCGCTCAGCGCCGGGCGCACCGGACTTGCTTCAGTGCGGGTCATCCTGCGCGAGGCCGCCCGGCATCTGCGCCCGCGGGGGCTGCTGGTCGTGGAGGTGGGCAACAGCGAGCGCGCGCTGCGGCGCGCCTTCCCCCGCCTGCCCTTCGTGTGGCTGCAGTTCGAGCGCGGCGGGGGCGGGGTGTTCCTGCTCACCCGCGAGCAACTCTCGGCCCACTGAAACCCTACGATGTCCGGCAACAGTATCGGCAAGCTCTTCACGGTGACGACCTTCGGGGAGAGTCACGGGCCGGCCCTCGGCTGCATCGTCGATGGCTGCCCGCCGGGCCTGGAGCTCACCGCCGAGCACCTGCAGCAGGACGTCGACCGGCGCCGCAGCGGCACCTCGCATTTCGTCAGTCAGCGCCGCGAGGGGGACCAGGTACGCATTCTCTCCGGGGTCTTCGAGGGGCGCACCACGGGCACGCCGATCGGCATCCTCATCGAGAACACCGACGCACGCTCGCGCGACTACGACAAGATCAAGGACCGCTTCCGCCCGGGGCACGCCGACTACACCTACCAGCAGAAGTACGGCCTGCGCGATTACCGCGGGGGCGGGCGCTCCTCGGCGCGCGAGACCGTCATGCGTACCGCCGCCGGGGCCATCGCGCGGCGCTACCTGGCGACGCGCCTGGGAGTGCGAATCTACGGCTACCTGAGTCAGGTGGGAGCCCTTGAGATCGAGGCCATCGACCCGCCCGCGGCCTACCAGAACCCCTTCTTCTGTCCGGACCCGAGTCGCATCGCCGAGCTCGAGGCCCTCATCTGGAAGGTGCGCGAGGGCGGTGACTCCATCGGCGCACGCGTCACGGTGGTCGCGAGCGGTGTGCCGCCCGGGCTGGGGGAGCCGGTGTTCGACCGCCTGGACGCCGATCTCGCCCATGCGCTCATGAGCATCAATGCGGTCAAGGCGGTCGAGATCGGCGCCGGCACGCGCGCCGCCGCCCAAAAAGGCAGCGAGCACCGCGACGAGCTGACGCCCTCAGGCTTCAAGAGCAACAACGCCGGCGGCATACTCGGCGGCATTTCCTCGGGTCAGGACGTGATTGCGCACCTGACGTTGAAGCCCACCTCGAGCATCCAGGTGCCCGGCAGCACGATCGATGTGGCCGGCAATGCGGTGGAGATCGAGACCACCGGTCGTCACGATCCGTGCGTGGGCCTGCGCGCGACGCCGATCGCAGAAGCGATGCTCGCGATCGTGCTCATGGATCACTATCTGCGTCATCGTGCGCAGAACATGGACGTGCGCTCGGGCACACCCGATATCACCGCGCGCAAACCCTAGCCGCCACGGACACCCCATCCAGTGCAAGGAGCGGTCCGGCCGTGGCGAAGAATGGCAAGCGCTTGGGTGCGCGGCGCGCGGCTGCCGCGTCGTGGTGGCGCTGATTTTCGGAGTACCTGAATTTGAATGAAGGCTTTCGCGTCGCGGTCGTCGGGGCCACCGGCTTGGTCGGTGAGACCATGATCAGCGTGCTCGAGGAGCGCGAATTTCCCGTCGCGCAGCTGTACGCACTCGCGAGCGAGCGCTCCGTCGGCCGGGGCGCGAGCTTCCGAGGCCGCAGCGTTGCCGTGCGGGAGCTGAAGGGCTTTGACTTCTCGCAGTGCGACTTCGTGCTCTTCTCCGCCGGGGCTGCCGTCTCGCGCGAGTACGCGCCCCAGGCGGTGGCGGCCGGCTGCCTCGTCATCGACAACTCCTCCGAGTTCCGCTACCGCGAGGACGTGCCGCTGGTGGTGCCGGAGGTGAATCCGCAGGCGCTCGCGGCCGTGGGCGCGAGCGGCCTGATCGCCAATCCCAACTGCTCAACCATCCAGCTGGTGGTGGCGCTCAAGCCGCTGCACGACGCCGCCGGACTTGAGCGTATCGATGTTGCCACCTACCAGTCTGTCTCCGGCGCCGGCCGCGCCGCGCTCGAGGAGCTCGCGCGCCAGTCGATCGCCGCTCTGAGCGGCAAGGGCCCGCTCGAGCTGGAGGCGGGCGCCCCGCAGCTCGCCTTCAACTGCATACCGCACATCGATGAGTTCCAGGACAACGGCTACACGCGCGAGGAAATGAAGATCGTGTGGGAGACCCGCAAAATCCTCGGCGAGCCGCAGTTACGCGTTAATGCCACTGCTGTGCGGGTGCCGGTGTTCTATGGGCATTCCGAGGCGGTGCACATCACGACCCGGGCACCGCTGAGTGCACTGCAGGCGCGTGAACTGCTGCGCAATGCGCCGGGCGTCACGGTTTTGGACGAGCCGCGGGTGGGCGGCTACCCCACGGCCGCTACCGAGGCAGCGAACCGCGACACAGTTTATGTCGGGAGAATCCGTGAAGATCTCGCCCCGGAGCGTGGACTTAACTTATGGGTTGTAGCTGACAATGTGCGCAAAGGGGCGGCCACGAACAGCGTGCAGATCGCAGAGACTTTGGCCCGACGGCCTATTTAAGTTATATTGCCGCGAGGTTGATGGGGGGGTCGCAAGTTATATCCCATCGCTTTGTTTTTACAAGATATTTCACCCAATGATTGCTCTCGGGGTGCCCTGATGTTCGCCAAACGCTCCGCTCGGGCGCTGACCTTGCTGTTCGCCTTGCCGTCTGCAGCGTTTGCCCTGGGCCTGGGAGACATTCATCTCCTGTCACCGCTCAATGCCCCGCTGGATGCGGAGATCGAGCTCACTGACGTCGCCGCAGACGAGCTGAACACCGTACAGGTGCAGCTTGCCTCGCGCGATACCTTCGCGCGCTACGGACTCGACTGGCCCACCTATCTGATGGGTGTGCAGCTGAAGACCGTGCGTACGCCCGACGGCCGCGAGATGATCAAGATCAAGTCGAGTGATCCGATCACCGAGCCGTTCGTGACACTCCTGGTCGAGGTCAACTGGTCGCGCGGCCGCGTCGTGCGCGAGTACACGATGCTGCTTGACCCGCCGGTCTACACCCAGGGTGAGTCCGCGCTCGCCGGTGCGCCGGTGGCTGCCCCCAGCACCAGCGCCGGCACGCGTGCCGGGGCGATCGCACGCCAGCCCGAGGCCGCACCCGCACCCGCAGCCGCGCCCGCCGAGGCCGCCACCACACCCGCCGAGACTCCCAGTGCCACCCCCGCGGCACCGGCACCGGCACGCCTCCGGCACCGGCTCCGACGCCGACACGCGCGGCGCGTGCCTCGCATGCCGCAGCACCTGCTGCCGCGCCTGCGAGCACCGAGGCTGCCGGTACTTCGCATACGGTCGAGCGTGGCGAGACGCTCTCCGAGATCGCAACCGGCGTTGCCGGTGCGAATGTCAGTTCTCCAAGCACCCGCAGCTGGATGCTCGCGATTTACCAGGCCAACCCGCGGGCCTTCCGGCAGAACATGAACATGCTGCGCTCCGGCGCCGTGCTGCGCATCCCGGAGGCGTCCGAGGCCGCCGCGGTTTCCCCGGCGGAAGCGTCCGCGGAGATCCGCCGGCAGTACGCGGCCTGGCGCGGGACGTCCGCGGCTCCCGCCACGGCGGCCGAAAAGCCCGGACGGCTCAAACTCGTCACGCCGTCCGAGAGCACACCGGCCCCGGCCAACGCGACCCCGCAGGCCCCTGCGGCTGCGCAGAACCCGAGTGGCAAGGGGGGCTCCCCTGCCGCCCAGCAGGCGGCTGCGAGCGAGAACAAGCGGCTGCTAGAGCTCAAGAACCAGGAGCTGGCGCGCATCCAGGCGCAGGAAGCCGCCAAGCAAGCCCCGGCGCCCGCTGCGGCGCCCCCGGCTGCGGCCCCGAACGCGACACCGCCTGCGGCCACCAGCACCCCTGCGGCCCCCGCGCCCGAAACCGCGCCCGCGCCGGCACCGGCCGAGCAGGCGAACGCGCCAGTGCCCCCGGCGGTCGAGAGTGCACCGCCGGCTCCGGCGCCGGCCCCGGTGGCAAAGGCCACCCCGCCCAAGGCGAAGCCCGCCAGCGGCGGCTCCTTTGTGGATACGCTGCTTAGCCTGTGGTGGGTGCTGGCACTCATCGCACTGGCACTGCTCGCCTTCTTCGGCCTGCGCCTGCTGAAGGCCCGCCGCAAGAGCGAATTCGACGATTCCCTGGGACGCCTGGCGGCCGAAGGCGCCGCGACCGCCGACTTCAGCGGCATCAGCGCCCGCGGCAGCTTCTCCGATCCGGACCCGAGCCCGGCGCCTGCGCCGCGGCCGGTACCGGGGCGTGCGGCTGCGCCGCTGCCCGAGGCTGCCTTCCTCGTCGAGGAGACCGGCTCGCACGAGCGTCCGCGTGTGTCGATGACCGGGACGCAGCCGGTCATGGCCCCGCCCAAGCACGTCGCCAGCGATGAGACGATCAGCAGCGAGACCGCGATCAACCTCGATCAGGGCGATCCCCTGGCCGAGGCCGATTTCCACATGGCCTATGGTCTGTACGATCAGGCCGCCGATCTCATCCGCATCGCCATCTCGCGCGAGCCGGACCGCCGCGACCTGAAGCTCAAGCTCCTCGAAGTGTTCTTCGTCTGGGGCAACAAGGAACAGTTCCTGACCGCGGCCCGGGAGCTGGCGCAGACCCGTTCCGAAGCGGCCCCGGGGGAGTGGGAAAAGATCCTGATCATGGGCAAGCAGCTGGCGCCCGAGGACTCGCTGTTCACCGGCGCCGGCACGGTGACCGGAGCGGCCGCCGGCGGCGTCGACCTCGATCTCGAGGGCGGCCAGAGCCGTGTGGACTTTGACCTCGTGGGCGACCCGGTTCCCGCCGAGACCGAGCACGGGGTCGACCTCGACATCGGCTCGGCGGTGGGTAATCTCGATGCCACCTCCGAGTCGGCCTCCGGGATCACCGATCGCAACGCTGCGCTGTTGGAGAACAGCTTCACCGGCGTCACCGGCAGCACGCGCCAGATGACCGCACGCGTGCGCCAGGGCGGTGGCAGCACCGCGGAGCTGGAAGGTCCCACGGTCGAGCAGCCGCAGCTGAGCGGCTCGGATAACCCGACCCTGCGCCAGAAACTCGATAACAAGATGCGTCAGGGCAGCGCCGAGCACACCGCAGAGCTCGCCATTGACGATCTGGGTCTGGAGGTCGGGGCGCCCGACACGGTCGATCAGCCCGGCATCGCCTCCGCCGCTGCCTCGAACCCCGACGCACCGACGCTCGTGGCCGGCATGGACGACCAGTCGCGCCGCATCATGGAGGACGCCCACCGGCGCGCCAAGGAAGAGACCGGTGAGACCACCGGCGCCTGGCAGTTCGACCAGAACGAGCTGGAGGCCGCTCTCACCCAGACCAACCTCGCAGGCCCCGACGCCTCGGCGACCTCGCGCCTGCGCACCCTGAGCGGCCAGGACCTCGACCTCGATGTCGGCGACGCCACCGGGACGCACGTGGCGCACGGCGACGTCGATCTGGACGTGGGCACGGCCACGGGCACGCACGAGACCAACGGCGGCGGCACGCTCGATCTGGATGTCGGTACCGCGACCGTACCGGATGCCGCGTTCGCTGCCACGCAGCGTCTGTCGTCGGAGGACCTGGCGCTGCCGGATCTGGAGCCGGTGACCATGAGCGAGGTGGGCACCAAGCTCGACCTCGCGCGTGCCTACATGGACATGGGTGATCCGGACGGCGCGCGCAACATCCTCGAGGAAGTGCTGAACGAGGGCTCGGCGGCGCAGAAGCAGGAAGCCCAGCGTCTCATCGAGTCGCTCCCGGGCTAGCCCGCAGCGCCACGGTCTGACCCGGCCGGCAGAGCCGTGGCCCGCATCGCCGTCGGCCTCGAGTACGACGGTTCGGCTTACGCCGGCTGGCAGGTGCAGCCGGCCGCCCCTTCCATCCAGGCGATCGCCGAGCGGGCGCTGGCGCGTATCGCCGCAGCACCGGTGGCGCTGGTGTGCGCAGGCCGCACCGATGCCGGCGTGCACGCGCTCAACCAGGTGGCCCACTTCGACACCCTGGCCGTACGATCGCTGCGCAGCTGGGTGCTCGGCGCGAACAGCGAGCTGCCCGCGGATGTCAGTCTCACCTGGGCACGTCCGGTGCCGCCTCACTTCCATGCCCGCTTCAGCGCCGAGGCGCGCACCTATCGCTACCTGATCCTCAATCGCGGCGCGCGCTCGGCACTGCACATGCAGCGCGCGACCTGGATCCACCGGCCGCTCGATGAGGCCGCCATGGGCGCGGCCGCCGCCCTCCTGGTGGGCGAGCACGACTTCAGCGCCTTCCGCGCCGCCGAATGCCAGGCACGCTCAGCCGTGCGCCGACTCACGCACCTGACGGTGGCGCGGCGCGGGCACTGGGTGGTGATCGAGGCGCAGGCCAATGCCTTCCTGCACCACATGGTGCGCAATCTCGCTGGGCTCCTGATTGCCGTGGGCAAGGGCGATGCGGCCCCGCAGTGGGCGCGCGAGGTGCTCGCGGGACGCGATCGCACGCGCGGCGCTGCCACCGCGCCGGCGGTAGGCCTCTACCTGGCTGGCGTGCGCTATCCGGCCGCCTTCGGGCTGCCCTCGGCTCCCCCGGCCGGGCTGCTCCCCGCCGATCGGCTATCATCCGCGGCCTGTAACGGCAAACAGTGAGCGTCGCCGCCCAAGATGTCCTGGTTCGAAAAGATCATGCCTTCGCGCATCAAGACCGAGCGGCGCACGCGCTCGGTCCCGGAGGGTCTGTGGATCAAGTGCCCGGCCTGCGATGCGGTGCTGTACCGCGCCGAGCTCGAACGCAACCTCTACGTCTGCCCCAAATGCAGCCATCACATGCGCATGGGCGCGCGCGAGCGGCTCGAGCGCTTCCTCGATCCCGAGACCATCGAGGAGATCGGCGACAACATCGCCCCGGAAGACCCGCTCAAGTTCCGCGACAGTAAGCGCTACCGCGACCGGCTGCTGCAGGCGCAGAAGGCGACCGGCGAGAGCGATGCGCTCATCGTGCTCACCGGCACCCTGCACGCGCTGCCGATCGTCGCCTGCGCGTTCGAGTTCCAGTTCCTGGGCGGCTCGATGGGCTCGGTGGTGGGTGAGCGCTTCAAGCGCGGCGTGGACTACTGCATCCAGGAGCGCCGTCCATTCGTGTGCTTCACCGCCAGCGGCGGCGCGCGCATGCAGGAGGCGCTGTACTCGCTCTTGCAGATGGCCAAGACCGCCGCGGCACTGTCGCGCCTGGCGCAGGCGCACCTGCCCTACATCTCGGTGCTGACCGATCCGACCACCGGTGGGGTGTCCGCAAGTCTTGCGCTGCTCGGGGACCTCAACCTCGCCGAGCCGCGCGCCCTCATCGGCTTCGCCGGCCCGCGCGTCATCCAGCAGACCGTGCGCGAGACGCTGCCGGAGGGCTTTCAGCGCAGCGAGTTCCTGCTGGAGCACGGCGCCATCGACATGATCGTCGACCGGCGCGACATGCGTGACCGCATCGCGGCGCTCCTGCGCTTGCTGCTGAAACTGCCGGCGGCGGCGGCCTGAAGGCCGCGCACCGCGCAGAGCCAGGTCCGGAAAACCCGCACAGCCGCCCCATGCGCACCCTCGCCGACTGGCTCACGCTGCAGGAGTCGGCGCACCCGCTGACGATTGACATGGGACTTGCGCGCGTGGCGCAGGTGGCGCGCACGCTTGGGGTGAGTGAGGCGCACAGCGCCGTCATCACCGTCGGCGGCACCAACGGCAAGGGCTCGATCGGCGCGCACCTGGACGCGCTGCTCGCGGCGCGCGGCGCCCTCGTGGGTCTTTTCACCTCGCCACACCTGGTGCGCTACAACGAACGTATCCGCATCGGCGGCCGGGAGGCCGCCGATGCGGAGCTGATCGAGGCGTTCGAGCGCATCGAGGCCGCGCGCGGCGGTACGACGCTCACCTTCTTTGAATACAACACGCTGGCGGCGTTGCTGATATTCACCGCGCGCGCGGTGGACGTGGCGGTGCTCGAGGTGGGCCTGGGCGGACGCCTGGATGCGGTCAATGTGCTGGATGCGGACGTGGCGGTGATCGCCTCCGTCGGCTTTGACCACCGCGACTGGCTGGGTGACACGCTCGAGCTGATCGGCGCGGAGAAGGCCGGCATCGTGCGCGCGCAGCGCCCGGCGGTGCTCGGAACGCGCGACATGCCCGCGAGCGTCTACGCCGCCATCAGCGCCTGCGGCGCGCAGGCAGTGGTGGCGGAAGAGGACTTCCGCTGGCGCGTCGGGCCCGACAGCTGGGACTACCAGGGGCTGGCGCTCGCGCTCGCAGGGCTGCCGCCGCCGGCGCTTGCCGGCGCCATCCAGTACCGCAACGCCGCCACCGCGCTGGCCGCCGTCGAGGCGCTGCAGGGAAGTGCGCAGCCGAGTGCGGGCGCGGCGCGCGCGCTCAGGCGTCTGGCGCCTGCGGATGCGGCGCGTACCGCGCAGGCGCTGCGCAGCGTGCGCCTGCCGGGGCGCTTCCAGGTGGTGCCGGGGCCGGTGGAGTGGATCCTGGACATCGCTCACAACCCGCCGGCTGCGCGGGTGCTGGCGGCGCAGCTGGCGGCGCGCCCGCTGCCGCGGCCGCAGGCGCGCACCCTCGCCGTCATCGGTGTGCTCCGGGACAAGGACGCGGCGGGGATCGCCAGCGAACTTACCGGTGTCATCGATCACTGGATCGTATGCGCGCTGCCAGGTGCGCGCGGCGGCAGCGCCGCCGAGCTCGCCGCACGCCTGGGGCTGGCGCACACGCGCATCGAGCTGGCGCAGTCCGTGGTAGCCGGCTGTGAGCGGGCGCGCGCCGAGGCAAGCCCCGGGGACCGCGTGCTCGTGTGCGGCTCACTGCAGACCGTGGGACCGGCACTCGAGTGGCTTCGGATATAATGCCGGCGGTGTCCTCCGGGCGGCGTCCGCCGTGCTTGCTTTACGCGGTTTAGCCCCGATTGTGGGTGGTCTGGTGAAAGAACGGCTGACGGGCGCAATTATCCTCGTGGCGCTGATCGTGCTGTTGGTGCCCGAGTTGCTCAGGGGACCGGTGAGGTCCGCGCCGCGCGCCGTGGCTGCATCCGCGGAGGAACCGCCATTACGCTCCTACACCATCAATCTGGGCGACGATGCGCACGCGCGCGACACGGCAGCCCAGCCGCAAAGTGCCGCCCCGCAGCCGCTGGCGAGCGCCCCGGCGGCGACGCCGCAGCCGCAGCCCGATACGCCCGCTGCCACGGCAGCGCCCGATACGGCAGCCCCCGTGCCGGCCGCGGCATCCAAACCGAGCGCCGCGCCAGCGACCGCATCAGCCCCACCCCAAGCCCCGGGCGCAGACCCGGGCGGTGCCTGGATGGTGCAGCTGGGCAGCTTCGCCAGCCGCGCCAACGCCGAGCGCCTGGCGCATCAGCTGAAGGGGCAGGGATTTACCGCGAGCGTCTCGCAGGGCACGAGCGGCCGGCATCTGTACCGGGTACGCGTCGGGCCGGCGCACGATCGCAGCGCCGCCACGGCACTGCAGGGGAAACTGAAGGCCGCCGGCCACAGCGGCTCGGTGGTGCCGAAATAGCCGGGCGGCGGCCCGTGACGCGTGCCTTAGGCAACCCGCACCGTCTCTTGTACAATCCGCGCCGCGCGGAGCGGACCGCGGCCACGATCGTCTGCAATGACACTAGCGGATTATCTGATTATCGCCGCCATCCTGATCTCGGCGGTCGCCGGCGCGATGCGCGGCTTCCTGCGCGAGGCGGTGGCGCTCGGCGCCTGGATCATCGCCCTGTTCCTCGCCTGGCACTTCTCCGACCTCGTCGAGCCGCATCTGGGCGGCCTGATGGCGGGCTCCGAGGTGCGGCCCTGGGCGGCGCGCGTCATCATCGTCCTGCTGGTGCTGGTTCTCGGTGCCTGCATCGGCGCCCTGCTCAGTCACTTCGTGCGCCTGTCGATCTTCAGCGGCGTGGATCGCCTGCTCGGCTTCGCCTTTGGGCTGCTGCGCGGCTTTCTGCTGCTGGGGGTATTCGTGCTCCTGGGGCAGCTGCTGCAACTGCAGGCGGAAGGCTGGTGGCGCCATTCGCTGATGATTCCGTACGGGGAGTCGATCGCGAATGGCCTGCGCAGCCTGGTGGGCGAGCCCCACGTGGCGCACGCGCGCGAACTGCGAACCTAGGGGACAGGACCTAACATGTGCGGCATCGTCGGCATCGTCGGTACCAGTCCGGTCAACCAGCGCATCTACGATGCACTCACCGTGCTGCAGCACCGCGGCCAGGATGCCGCAGGCATTGCCACTTCCGGCGACGGTGAGCTGTACACGCGCAAGGGCCGGGGACTGGTACGCGATGTGTTCCAGCAGCACCACATGCTCGAGCTCAAGGGCAATTGCGGCATCGGCCACGTGCGCTACCCGACGGCCGGCTGCGACAGCGCCTCCGAGGCGCAACCGTTCTACGTCAATGCGCCCTACGGCATCTGTCTGGCCCACAACGGCAACCTCACCAATTCCACCGAGCTCGCCGAGATCCTGATCCGCGAGGACCGACGTCACCTCAACACCACCTCCGATTCGGAAGTGCTGTTGAACGTGTTCGCCTCCGAGCTGCAGCGCGTAGGCGCGGCGCGCATCACTCCGGCGGACGTGTTCGCGGCCCTGAGCGCCGTCTATCGGCGCTGCCGCGGCGGCTATGCGGTGGTGGCGATGATCATCGGTCACGGCGTGCTCGGTTTCCGCGACCCCCACGGCATCCGCCCGCTGGTGCTCGGCGAGCGCCGCACTGCACGCGGTACCGAGTGGATGCTGGCCTCCGAATCGGTCGCCCTCGACAGCCTGTCGTTCAAGTTCGTGCGCGACGTGGCCCCGGGCGAGGCGGTCTTCATCGACGAGCAGGGGCGGCTGCACACCCAGCAGTGCGTGCCGACGCAGCGCCATACCCCGTGCATCTTCGAGTACGTGTACTTCGCCCGCCCCGACTCCAAGATCGACAACATCTCCGTCTACCGCGCGCGCATGCGCATGGGCGACCGGCTCGCCGACAAGATGCTGCGCGAGCGCCCGGTGCACGACATCGACGTCGTCATCCCGATCCCGGACACCAGCCGCACCAGCGCCCTGCAGCTGGCGCAGCGCCTCGGCGTGAAGTACCGCGAGGGCTTCATCAAGAACCGCTACATCGGCCGCACCTTCATCATGCCCGGACAGGAGGAGCGTGAGAAATCCGTGCGGCGCAAGCTGAACGCCATCGATCTGGAGTTCCGCGGCAAAAATGTGCTGCTGGTGGATGACTCGATCGTGCGCGGCACCACCTCCGCGCAGATCATCGAGCTGGCGCGCGAGGCCGGCGCCGCTAAGGTGTACTTTGCCTCGGCGGCCCCGCCGGTGCGCTTCCCCAACGTCTACGGCATCGACATGCCGGCGGTCAGCGAGCTCGTCGCCAGCGGCCGCACGGTGGCCGAGATCGCGCACCTGATCGGCGCGGACTGGCTCATCTATCAGGACCTCGATGATCTGATCGCCGCCTGCCGCCACGAGGACTCACGCATCGAGGAATTCGACACCTCGTGTTTCTCCGGGCAATACGTCACCGGGGATGTGACGCCAGCGTATCTGGAGCGCCTGCAGCTCGAGCGCTCGGACGCCGCTAAGCTTGCCCGACTCGAGCGCACCGGCAAACTCAAGGTCGTGCGCGGGACTTAGAGCTTGGCTGCGGCCCCCGACCCGCGCCGCGCACTGCTGTTGGAACTGCTGCAGGCAGGACTCAGACGCGTCGACGGGTGCGCCTGCGTGCGCGCGGCGCTTGAGTTGCCGCATCCGCTGAGCAGCGGCCCGCTGTGGGTGGCCGCCGTCGGCAAGGCCGCGGCTGCCATGGCCGAGGGCGCGCACCAGGCGCTCGGCGCGGCCGTTCAACACACGCTCCTCATCACGCGCGACGCCGCAAGCTGTGAGGCCGTGCGTGGCCGGCCGAACGTCGAGGTACTGCTCGGCGCCCATCCGCTCCCGGACGCACACTCCCTTGCCGCCGGGGCACGCCTGCTGCGCTGGGCACAGGAGCTGCCGCCGGGCGCGCGGCCGCTGTTTCTCATCTCCGGCGGCGCCTCGAGCCTGGTCGAGGTGCTGGCGCCGGGCGTGACGCTCGAGTCGCTGCGCGCCCTGAATCAGGCGGCGCTGAGTGAGGGACTGTCCATCGGGGAGTTCAATGCGCGCCGCACCGCGCTCTCGGCCATCAAGGGCGGGCGGCTGGCCGCGGCACTTGCCGGCCGCAGCGGTCGCGCGCTGTTCGTCTCCGACGTCCCGCAGGATGATCCGGCGGTGATCGGCTCGGGACTCATGGCGGCCGCCGCGAGCGGTCCCGACCACATCGAGCGCACGATCGTCGCCTCGATCGATGATGCGGTGGCGGGGGTGGCCACCGCCGCCGCCAGCCACGGACTGAGCGTGCACGCCCCGCGCCGGCGCTTCGCCGACAGCGCCGTGCGTCTGGCCGCCCGCTGCGCGCACGAGCTGAGCCTGCAGCCGGTGCAGGTGTGCGTTTGGGGCGGGGAATCCACCGTCACACTGCCCGCCAACCCCGGACGCGGCGGCCGCAATCAACACCTGGCACTCGCGGCCGCGCGCCTGATTGCCGGGCACCCGGAGCTGCTGCTGCTCGCGGTGGGTACCGACGGCAGCGATGGCGTGACCGAGGATGCCGGCGCGCTGGTGGATGCGGACACCTGCGCGCGCGTGGCGCTCGCCGAGCTCGATGCGGACGCGTGCCTGCAGCGCGCCGACGCGGCCGCCGCGCTCGGCGCCAGCGGCGACCTGGTGCACACCGGGCCCACCGGTACCAACGTCGGCGATCTGGTCATTGGACTTAAGCTCACCCTCGATGCCGCGCGCGCGCTGCCGGGCCTGCGTGGCGGGGCGGCCGCGCGCGTGCTGTAATTCCTGAATGCGCCTGCTTCTCATCGAGGAAGATGCGCGCCGCTGTGCGCACATCCGCGAGCGTCTGGCCGCCTGGCGACCGCAGGCGCAGCTGATCGTGCACAGCCCGGTGCGCGGCGGCGCGCTCGCTCCGGAGTTCCTCGCCCAGGGCTTTGATGCGGTACTGCTCGCGGACGCCTGGCCGGGCGGGCGCGGGCTCCTGTGGGCACGCGAGCTGGCCGCGCGCGCCGGCTTCGCGCCGCTCGTGCTGCTCACCGACACCGATCAGGCCTCGACCAAGGATGCTGCCGCGCTCGGTGCGTTCACGGTGAGCCGCGCCGACCTCGAGCACGAGGCCTTCATACGTGTGCTGGTGGCTGCCGAGCAGCGCCAGGCACACGCGCGGGCGCTGTGGCGCTCGAGCCTGGTAGGGCGCGAGACGCAACGCTTCGGCGATGCCTTCATCCGCGGCTACCGCTGCGTGCGCCGACTGGCGAATGGGGCGACCACGGATCTGTATCTGGGCGAGAGCGAACGCGCCGGCACGCTGGTGGTGCTCAAGGTGGCGCGCGACCGCCAGGACGAGCAGGAGCAGCCGGTCGATTCCTTCCGACGCTTCCTGCAGGAGTATGAGATCGCACAGCGCATCGCCAGCGCCGCAGTGGTGCGTCTCTATGATCTGGGCGTGAGCGATGAGCACGCCTGGCTGGTCATGGAATACTTCGCGCGCGGGGACCTGCGCAAGCGGATGCGGGCGCGGCTGACGCCGCGCGAGGCGCTGCAATTTGCTGCCGCGATCGCGCACGCGCTGGCCGCCGTGCACACCGCCGGCGTGCTGCACCGGGATCTGAAACCCGGCAATGTGATGTTGCGCGAGGACGGCAGCATCGCGCTCATCGACTTCGGCATGTCCAAGGACGCAGCCCTGGCCCTCGACATCACCGACACCGGCACCATCTTCGGCACCCCACACTACATGAGCCCGGAGCAGGGGCACGCCGAAGCCCTCGATGAGCGCAGCGACCTCTACAGTCTCGGCATCATCCTGTTCGAGATGCTGACGCGCGAGAAGCCGTTCCGCGCCGAGAACCCCATGGCGATCGTCTATAAACACCGTAAGGATGCGATTCCGCGGCTGCCGGTGAAGTTTGCGCCGGTGCAGCCGGTACTGGATAAGCTGTTGGCGAAGCTGCCCGCCGAGCGCTTCGCTACCGCTACCGAAACGGCCCGCGCGATCGAGGACACGCTGGCACGCTGGCGCGCGCGCGCGAAGCAGTGATGGAGGTACGCGCAGGCGCGGATGCGCACAGCGTCGAGGCCGCGCAGATCCTGGCCGCGCCGACGCCGGGCGCCTGGGTGCAGGCGGCCACGCAGCGCTGGCCGGAGCTGCTCATCGATCACGCCAACTGCGAGAAGAAGGCCGCCTCGACCGCCATCGCGCTGATGTTCGCTTACCCCGAGGATCGGCCGCTCGCACTCGCCCTGTCGCACCTGGCGCGCGAGGAGCTGCGCCATTTCGAACAGGTGGCACGCGCCATGCACGCCGCCAGGGTGAGCTTCAGCCGCCAGCGGCCGGGGCGCTACGCGCACGAGCTGCGCGCCGTGCTGCGTACCGCTGAACCCGGACGCAAGCTCGACGTGCTCCTGGTTGGCGCCCTCATCGAGGCGCGTTCCGCGGAGCGCTTTCAGCTACTAGCGCCGCGGCTGCCGGCGCCACTCGGGCGCCTGTATGCGCAGCTGGGCGCCTCCGAGGCACGCCACTTCGAGCTGTATGTTGACTTCGCCCGCAGTGCCGCGCCGCTGGAATGGCGCCCGCGGCTGGCGCAGCTGGCGGCGCGCGAGGCGCAGCTGGTGACAACCCCGGAACGCGTGCTGCGTTTTCACTCAGGACCCCCGGAGTCTGCGTAGGGGCACAGTTTCTTACAACTTGGGGGCCGGCACGGGCGGGTGAAGTAAACGCTGTGCGGCACCAAATCCGCTGTCAGCGGTCTTTTGCCCCGGTATCCTCACAGTTCGATGGCAACGCGAGGCACGATGAACGACCGAGCTCACCTATTGATCGTCGACGATGATCGCGAGATCCGCGGCCTGCTGGCGCAGTACCTCGAGAAGCACGAGTACCGCACTACGGCCGTGGCCGACGGTAAAGAGATGCGACGCATCATGGAGCGCTCGCACGTGGACCTGGTCGTGCTCGATCTGATGCTGCCGGGTGAGGATGGGCTGTCGTTGTGCCGCGAGCTGCGCAGCCGCTCGCAGGTGCCGATCATCATGCTCACCGCCCGCGGCGAGGACGTCGATCGCATCATCGGCCTGGAGCTGGGGGCGGATGACTATGTCGCCAAGCCCTTCAACCCGCGCGAGCTCTTGGGACGCATCAAGGCGATCCTGCGCCGCTCCGCACACGCGCCGCGTGACCCGAGTCCGGAGAGCGTGCGCGGCTTCAGTTTCGGGGGCTGGCGGCTGGACACCGTGACGCGCGCCCTCACTGGTGCCGCCGGCAAGGAGGTCTCACTGAGCGGTGCCGAATACCGGCTGCTCGCGGTGCTCCTGGGGTCTGCGAACCGGGTGTTGACGCGCGCCCAGCTCACCGAGCTTCTGCGCGGACGCGATGCGGATCCGTTCGACCGCAGCATCGATGTACGCGTGAGTCGCCTGCGCCAGATCCTGGGTGATGATGCGCGCGCCCCGCAGATCATCAAGACCGTGTATGGCGAGGGCTATGTCGTCGGCGTCAACGTCGTGACCGACTGAGGGACGCCCGAGTGGCTGCCCCGCGCCGGCGGCCATCAGGGCGCGTGCCGTGATCGAATCCGTCCGCAAGCGCTTCCTGCTCTGGCCGCAGTCGCTCTTCGGGCGGCTGCTGCTCGCCTCGGTGATCGCGGTACTCCTGGCGCAGGCGGTGGCGCTGTTTCTGATCGCGCAGGAGCGCGAACATTTCGTGCTGCAGGGTAGCGTGCGCGAGTGGACGCGCCGCATCGCCGAGACGACGCTGATGCTGGAACCGCTGACACCCGCGCAGCGTAGCGAGGCGGTGAGCGAACTTACCGTACCGACCGGCGGCCGCCCGCCGCGCGCGCTGCGGCGCTCGCTCGATGGCACGCCCCGCGGGCCCACGTCCCCCGACCGCGGTTACCTGCGCCTGCCACTGCTGCCCGGCTTTGAGAATACGCTGCGCGAGCACCTGCGTGCCGCGCTCGGCCCGGAGTACGTAGTGGAGGTGGATGCGACGCCCGACCCGGCGCCGCCGGCGGTGCCGATCCCGGTGCCGTTCTACGAGGCCCACGAGCTGGCCGCGCACCAGGACGATGCACTGCGTTACGACGTCAAGGTGCGCTTTCCCGACGGCGATGCAGTGATCTACCGCGTCACGCGCATGGCCGGCGGTGCGCCGCTGCCGCGCAATCTGATCGTCAACCTCATCCTGCTACTGCTCATTCTGGTGGTGGTGTTGTATCTGGTGGCCCGCAGCATCACCCGGCCGCTGTCGGCGCTGGCGCGCGCCGCCGACAGCGTCGGCCGCGACGTGCGGCCGGCGCAGCTGACCGAGCGCGGCGCGCGCGAGCTGCGCCATGCGGCACGCGCCTTCAACACCATGCAGGATCGCCTGCGGCGCTACCTC
Source organism: uncultured Pseudomonadota bacterium (assembly GCA_963743625.1). Taxonomy (GTDB): domain Bacteria; phylum Pseudomonadota; class Gammaproteobacteria; order Steroidobacterales; family Steroidobacteraceae; genus 13-2-20CM-66-19. The sequence continues at coordinate 43,772 of CAVUQM010000009.1, forward strand.
GACAGCCGCTCACGGGTGCTGGCGGCGATGTCGCACGACCTCAAGACGCCCCTCACGCGCCTGCGCCTGCAGGTCGAGGCGCTCGACAATCATCCCATGCAGGAGCGCATCGGGCACGAGCTCGACGAGATGGAGACCATGGTGCATCAGGCGCTCTCGCTGTTCCGCGGCCTGGATGACGGGGAGCCGGTGACCCCGGTCGATATGAACGCGCTGCTGGCGAAAATATGCGAGGAGTGCGCGGTGATGGGCGGTGAGGTGCTGATCAGCGGCCGCGCCCTGCAGCCCTTGCCCGGCAAGGCGCAGGCCCTCAAGCGCTGCCTCACCAACCTGATCGTAAATGCGATCAAGTTCGGGGGCCGCGCCCTGGTGGTTGTCGAAGACGGGAACGAGCTCACGATCCGGGTACGCGATGAGGGGCCCGGGCTGCCGCCGGAGGAACTCGAGCGCGTGTTCGAGCCCTTCTACCGGCTGGAGTCCTCACGCAACCGCGACAGCGGCGGCACCGGGCTCGGGCTCACGATTGCGCGCGACATCGCGCAGGCACACGGCGCCACGCTCACCTTGCACAATATGTCTGCCGGCGGCCTGGAGGCGCAGCTGGTATTGCCGCGGCGTCGCATCAACAGCTGACAGCGTGCGTGAAATCACGCTTTTCGTGACGTTTCACACTCCCTCACGATTGTTCACGGCGTGCACGCCACAGGGCCTTAAGCTTGATCACGCGGGTTTCTTTACCGCCCCCCGCCAAGGAGATTGAAGATGAGAGCCACTGTATTAGCGCTAGCACTGATGTGCGCGGGAGCGGCGTTCGCGCAGGCGCCGCCGAACCCGGCCAACGCCGCGGCCCATCAGGCGCAGATGATGAACGACCTGGCGACGCTGCTGGACCTGACCGCGGCGCAGAAGCCGCAGGTGCAGACGATCCTGCAGCAAGAGCACACGCAGATGCAGGCGCAGCACGCGCAGATCAAGGAGCTGTTCGCGCAGGCCAAGGCCTCCGGTACCAAGCCCGACTTCACGCAGATCCAGGCCATGCATCAGCAGCTGCAGCAGGAAACCATTCAGCAGCTGACCCCGGTGCTCAATTCAGCTCAGCTGGCGAAGTTCCAGATCCTGATGAAGATGCACCACCCGCATTTCCACGGTCATGGTCGCGGCGGCCCATCGCCGGCTGCAACTGCGGCTCCTCAGAACTAAGACCGCAAGCTTAGGCACTGCGTGGACCCCGGCGCTACGGAAGGTGCCGCGGGTTCGCGCAGTTGCCACCCCACCCGTGGCGATGCGCGCGCCGTAGGCGCTCAGCGCGGCAGTTCGTGCAGGCGGTACTCCCCGTCCGCATAGCGCAGGACGCTCCCCTGCTCGTACCAGGCCCCGAGCACGATGCGCTGGGCGGGACTGCCATCGATTCCCAGTTGGTGAATCCCGGGACGGTGCGTGTGGCCGTGAATCATGCGCCGCACGCCGGTGGCGCGGAATGCCCGCGTCACCGCCTCGGCGTTGACGTCCATGATGTAGGGCACCGTGCGCGCCGTGTGGGTGCGGCTGCCGGCGCGCACCTCATCGGCGAGCAGCTCGCGCCGCTCGAGCGGCAAGGCGAGGTAGCGCCCCTGCCAGGTCGGGTCGCGCACGATGGTGCGCAATTCCTGGTAGTGATGATCGTCGGTGCACAGCGCATCGCCGTGGGTCAGGAGCACCGCCTCGCCGTCGAACTCGGCGATCACCGGGTCGTTGAGCAAACGACAGCCGCTGCGCGCGCTGAAGCCGGCGCCGAGGAGGAAGTCGCGGTTGCCGTGCATGGCGAAGCAGGGCACGCCGGAATCACTGAGCGCCTTGAGACCTGCGCACACCCGCGCCTTCTCCGGATCCGCGTCGTCATCGCCCACCCACGCCTCGAACAGGTCGCCGAGGATGTAGAGCGACTCAGCGCTTTCGGCCTCGCCGCCGAGGAAGTCGAGGAACTGCGCAGTGGCGGCCGGCGCGCTGGCGTCCAGGTGCACATCCGACACGAACAGGTGCGCCATGCGCGTGGGAACTCCTACTTGGGCGAGAGAATGTTGTCCTGCTTGGGCGTCGGGGTCACCGGGGTCGGGGCGGGCGCGCTGAGGGCGGCCGCGCCCATGATCTCGATTTTCTCGATGATGACCAGTTTCAGCGGCGTATCGGACTTGAACGGCCCGGTCGCGCCCGTGGGAGTCTCGCCGATGCGATCGACGACATCCATGCCCTGGACCACCTTGCCAAACACGGTATAGCCCCAACGCGTGGGCACCGGGTCGAGGTCAGGGTTATCCGCGATGTTCACGTAGAACTGGGCATTGCCGGAGTGCGGGCCCTCGCTGCGGGCCATGCCGACCGTGCCGCGCTTGTTCTGCAGACCGTTGCCGGACTCGTTGAATACCGACTCGTGGGTGGGCTTGAGCTTCAGGGTGGTGGCGTCGTGGCCGCCCCCCTGGATGACGAAATTCGACACCACGCGGTGAAACAGCGTGTTGCTGTAGAAGCCCTCACGCACGTAGCGCAGGAAATTCTGTGTGGTCAGCGGTGCCCGGTCGGTGCGCAGCTCGATGACGAAGTCACCCATGTTCGTGGTCACCCGCACCTGGGGGAGTGGCTCCTTCGGGCCCGTCTCCTCGGCGGCGCTCGCCGCCTGCCAGACCAGAGAACCAAGGGTGAGCCCCGCGAGCAGGGCAAGGCGGGTGCGGGACTGAGTGGGCATCGATCCTCCGTGGGGTTTGCGGGCACGCGGCGCTGGCGGCGGATTTTATAGCAGCGCGGCGGCGCGCGGCGCTTTGTTGAGATTCGTGGGTTTCCCGTAACATGGAGTCATGAAGCCGAGCGTAAGTTCAGCGGAGGGCGAGCAGCCGGCATCCGTGACCCGTTTTGCCCCCAGTCCCACCGGCGAGTTGCATCTGGGCAATGCGCGCACGGCGCTCTTCAACCTGCTGCTGGCCCGCCACGGCGGTGGCCGCTTTGTGCTGCGGATCGAGGACACCGACCGCGAGCGCAGCCAGGAGAGCCACACGCTCGCCCTGATGGGGGACCTCAGGTGGCTCGGCATCGAGTGGGATGCGGGTCCGGACCGTGAAGACGCGCGCGGCCCCTATCGCCAGTCGCAGCGCGCACCCCTCTACGCGCACTATTTCGAGGCCCTCGAGCGTCAGGGGCAGGTTTACCCCTGCTTCTGCAGCGCGCTGGAGCTGGAGCTGTCGCGGCGCGCGCAGCTCGCCGCCGGGCGGCCGCCGCGCTATGCGGGCACCTGCCGCGAGCTTTCTGTTACCGAGCGCGCCGCACGCACAGCGCGCGGCTTGCCGGCGACCCTGCGCTTTCGCGTGCCGCGTGACGAGCGCGTCACGTTCACCGACTTCGTGCACGGTTCGCAGAGCTTTCTCACCGATGACATCGGGGACTTCGTGGTGCGGCGTGCCGATGGCAGCGCCGCGTTCTTCTTCTCCAACGCGGTCGACGATGCCGCCATGGGCGTGACGCAGGCGCTGCGCGGTGAGGACCACCTCACCAATACGCCGCGCCAGCTGCTCGTCCTGGCCGCGCTGGGATTGCCGGCCCCGGCCTACGGCCACGTCGCCCTCATCTTCGGGGCCGACGGGGCGCCACTCTCTAAACGTCATGGCGCGGTCAGCGTGCGCGAGTACCGCGAGCGCGGCTATCTGCCGCTCGCCCTCACCAACCACCTGTTTCGCCTCGGGCACTCGAGCCTCCAGCACGGCCTGCTGAGCCTTGAGCAGATGGCGCAGGCCTTCAACACGGCGCACCTCGGGCGCTCCCCGGCACGTTTCGATGAGCAGCAGCTGAACGTGTGGCAGAAGGACGCCGTGCACCAGCTCGGGAGCGAGGCCGCACGCGCGTGGCTCAGCGGCGTGCTGCCGCCGGGGCTTGAGCCGCGCGCCGCGAGTGCCTTTGTCGAGGCCCTGCTGCCGAATCTGGTGCTGCCCGCGGATGCGCAGGCATGGGTGGAGATCGTCTTTGGCGCACCGCCCCCCCTTGAGCCGGCCGGGGAGGCGCTGGTGCGCAGCGCCGGGGCCGGCTACTTCGCGGCGGCGGCGGCGGCAGCGGCCAAGGACGGCACGGACCTGCCGGCGATCGCCGCGGCCGTGCGGGCCGCCACCGGGCGCAAGGGGGCGGACCTCTACATGCCGCTGCGCATGGCGCTCACCGGGCGCGCGCACGGCCCTGAGCTGGCGCCGCTCCTGAAGGCGATGCCCCCCGATAAGGCGCGTGAACGGCTGGCACGCTTCGCATGATCCGCATCCACAACTCCTTCAGCGGCCAGAAGGAAGAACTGCGGCCCATCACTCCAGGACAGCTGCGCATGTATGTCTGCGGGCTGACGGTCTATGACTACGTGCACATCGGACATGCGCGCATGCTGCTGGTGTTCGACGTCATCAGCCGCTACCTGCGGCACCGCGGCTTCGCGCTGACCTACGTCCGCAATATCACCGACATCGACGACAAAATCATCCGCCGCGCCACCGAGAACCATGAGTCGATCGGCGCGCTCACCGGGCGCTTCATCGCGGCCATGCACGAGGACTGTGCGCGCCTGGGGATCCTGCCGCCCGATGCGGAGCCGCGTGCCACCGAGTACGTGCCGCAGATCATTGCCATGGTGGGCGAGCTGATAAAGCGCGACTACGCCTACGTCGCCAGCAACGGCGATGTCATGTACGCGGTGGCGCACTTCGAAGGCTACGGTCAGCTCTCCGGCAAGCGCCTTGCCGACCTGCGCGCCGGCGCGCGCGTGGAGGTGGACGAGGCCAAGCGCGATCCGCTGGATTTCGTGCTGTGGAAGCAGGCCAAGCCCGGGGAGCCGGCCTGGCAGTCCCCCTGGGGTGCGGGGCGTCCCGGGTGGCACATCGAATGCTCGGCCATGTCGACGACGCTCCTGGGCACGCATTTTGACCTGCACGGCGGTGGGCTCGACCTCAAGTTCCCGCACCACGAGAACGAGATCGCGCAGTCCTGCGCGGCGAGCGGGGATAAGTTCGTGAACCTGTGGATGCATAACGGCTTCGTCAACGTTGACGCCGAGAAGATGTCCAAGTCGCTCGGTAACTTCTTCACCGTGCGTGAAGTACTGCCGCGTCTGCGGCACCCGGAAGTGCTGCGCTTCTTCGTGCTCTCCAGCCACTATCGCGGGCCGATCAACTTTTCCGTCGAGCAGCTCGAGCAGGCGGACGCGACGCTCAATCGCATGTATCTCGCTCTGCGCGACGTGCCGCAGGTGACAGCCGTCGCCGGCGAGCACAGCGCGCGCTTTTACGCCAGCATGGACGATGACTTCAACACGCCCGAAGCCCTCGCCGTGCTGCAGAACATTCTGCGCGAGATGAACAGCGCCCGCGACGCGGGCGACAGCGGCCGCGTCGCCGCGCTCGGCGCGGAGCTGAAGGCGCTCGGCAACGTGCTCGGTCTGCTGAGTGTCCCGGTCGCCGAGTGGGCGCGCCTCGGCAAGCCGGCTGCATCCCAAGAGCAGGGCGGCGCTGCCGGGGTGCCCGCTGCCTTTTCCGATGCTGAGGTCGAGGCGCGCATCGCGGCGCGCGCGGCGGCGCGCAGGGCGAAGAACTTCCCCGAGTCCGATCGCATTCGCGACGAGCTGGCCGCCGCAGGCGTGATCCTCGAGGATAAGCCGGGCGGGACGAGCGTCTGGCGCCGCGCCTAGGAGTGCTCGGACTCCAGCCGCCGGTGTGCGGCCTCCAGAGTGTTTTGCATGAGCATGGCGACCGTCATGGGACCCACCCCGCCCGGAACTGGTGTGATCCAGGCGGCGCGCTCGCGGGCGCGCGCGAACTCCACGTCTCCCACCAGCCGCCCGTCGGCGAGGCGGTTCATGCCCACATCGATCACGATGGATCCGGGCCGCACCCACTCTCCGGGGATCAGCCCGGGTTTGCCGGCGGCCACGATGAGGATGTCGGCGCGGCCCACGTGCTCGCGCAGGTCCACGGTGAAGCGGTGGCAGACGGTGGCCGTGGCACCGGTCAGCAGCAGTTCGAGTGACATCGGCCGGCCGACGATGTTCGAAGCGCCGACTACCACTGCGTTCTGACCCTTGAGGTCGAAGGGGGTGCCGATGTGTTGCAGGAGGCGAATGACCCCGTAGGGCGTGCAGGGGCGCATCAAGGGAATGCGCTGCGCCAGGCGGCCGATGTTGTAGGGGTGGAAGCCGTCGACGTCCTTGGTCGGATCGATGCGTTCGATGACCGGCGTGCGCCCGATCTGCTCAGGCAGCGGCAGCTGCACTAGGATGCCATCGACCTGCGGGTCGTGGTTGAGGGCATCGATGAGGGCCAGCAGGCGTGCCTCGGAGGTATCACCGGGCAGGTCGTAGGCGAATGAGTTGATGCCGACTTCCTGGCAGGCACGGCGCTTGTTGCGCACGTACACCGCGGAGGCGGCATCCTCGCCCACCTTGACGACGGCGAGGCCCGGGCGGCGTCCGCCCCGCTGCAGCAGCGCTGCAATCCGGGTCGCCACTTCGTTCTTAACGGTGCGCGCGAGCTGTCTGCCATCGATCAGTTGTGCCGCCATGGGATCTGTCGCACCGTCTCAAACCTGGGGAGGCGATTCTTACACGCGCCCCGGCGCGCGAAGGGCCCAGATGGGATGCCCTCAGGCCGATAAGCGACGCCCATTTGCCGGCGACCACCTTACTGCGCCGCGGCGCGCAACGGGCCGGACACGAGCCGGTCGCGGCGGCCGTCAAGTCGCGCCCGTCAGGCTGTCGAAACTGCCGACGCTCGTTCGTCGCATAGGCATCAAGGGCGCAATTGCTGCCCGGGGGACGAGCTCTGGGGACGTGGAACGCCGTTGCACTAGCCAGGAGTGAGCCATGACCAGGATGATCTTCGTGAATCTGCCGGTGCGCGATTTATCTGCCGCCACCGATTTCTACGTCGCCCTCGACGGTCGGGTAATCCACAGTTTTCCGGTGACGAGTCTTCGGCGCTGATGTTCTCGGAGGCGATCGGCGTCATGCTCCTGATGCATGGGCACTACCGCCAGTTCACGCAGCGTCCGATTGGCGATGCGCGGCGCGAAAGTCAGGCGCTGCTCGCACTCAGTGTCGCGAGCCGGGACGCCGTGAACGCGATCCTGGAACGAGCCACGGCTGCCGGCGGACGTCCCGATCCCAATCCGGTGCAGGACCACAAGTTCATGTTCGGCCGCAGCGTGGAGGATCCGGACGGTAACGTCTGGGAGCTCATGTGGATGGACGCTGCTGCGCAGGCTCCGACGGCTTGAGCGGCTCAAGGCAACATACCCGCGCGCAGCCTTACTCGCTTTAGTGCGGCGCCTGCTCTTGCGCCGTGCGCCTTTCTAAAGCTGCGCGCGCGCCTGTCGCGTAGTCTCGACAGGGCATTGGGATCGATGAAGGCATCCGGATCAGCTTCGTCGTCGCGATGCGCACGGCCCTGCTAGGGAGTCGTGCCCTCGTCTGTTACTTCGGCGACGGGCGAGGCGCCGATCTCGTAGTTAAGATCCGATGCGCGCATTAGCACCTCATAGCGCGCTGCGGTCTCATCAATCTGCGCGGACGTTAACGCCAGTTGGGCTTGACTTAGCTCCACGATGGAGCTGCTTCCCCCCCTGTAACGCGCGTCTGCGAGTTCATAGGCTGTGGCAGCGTAGCGACGCAGCTGGTCGGTGGTACGCAGGCGCTCGCGTGCGTTGTTGAGGTTGAGCCAGGCGATGCGGACGTCACGACTGATGTTGTCCTCCGCTGTGCGAAGCGATTCCGCGGCCGCTTTGGCGCGCAGCTCCGCCTCACGCTGGCGCGCCTGGTACAGCCCGCCAGCGAAGAGCGGCACGGACACCTCAAGGCCGCCGGCGCTGTAGTTGTCCGGGAGACGCGCATCATGGAAAGGGGCATTGCCGGCTGCGACCACGGCGGAAATAGTCGGCAGCCGCGCATCACGCAGCGAGCTCGCCAGATGCAGCGCCGCATCCCGTTCGTCGCGCAGACCTGCGAGTTCGGGGCGGTCGTGCAGCGCCTGCTGGATGAGTTGCGAGACGTCCGCGGCTGCTGGCACCGGTACGTGGGTCTCATCCGCGAGCAGGAAGCGGTGCTGCTCCCGATACCCGAGCGCCGTCGAGAGTGCGGCCAGCGTTGACTCCGCGTCGCTCTGTGCCCTGAGGACCAAGAGGTGCGCGTTCTCGAGTGCCACCTGCGCAAAGCTCACGTCAAGATCGGATTTGAGCTTGTTCTGCGCGAGTACAGTCACTCGGTCAACAAGGAGCTGGCGTGTATCGAGTGTCTGCCGGGCGACATTTTCCATTGCCTGCGCCTGTAGGGCACCGAAATAGTTAAGGTCCACCTCAAGCAGCACCTGCTCGCGCGTCGCAGATGCGGTCTCATCCGCGGCACTTGCCGAAAGCTTCGCGCTCGCCGCAAGGTTGGAGGTGTGGCCGAAATCAGTAATGAGTTGGCTTGCCCCGACTCCGAAAGCAGTGCGGCTGATCACCGAAGGGTTGTTGAGGCCACCCGCCATGAGGCGGGTGTTATCCGAGCCGGCGTGCACCGCCGAACCGTACGCGGTTACCTGGGGTAACAACCCAGAACGAGCCTGCACAAACGCTTGTTGCTCCGCCTGAGCACGGTAACCGGCGGCCGCAATGCCCGGGTGGTTGCGCAGTGCGATACCTCGGGCCTGTGCCAGGGTCAGAGGCTCGGCCGCGGTCAGCGCTGCGGCCTTGATGGAGGTCTGCTCGAGAGTTCCGAACTGCGTCGCCGGAGGCAGTGCCCGTGTTTGAGCTGAGGCCAGGTCGCTGCTGCATGCGAGGATACACGCCGCCACCAACGTGGATATGCGTTTCATGCGACGTGCCGCTCTTCGCCACGGTGCACGAGGTAGTAGGCAGCAGGGACAATAAACACCGTCAGCGCTACCGACACGGCAAGGCCGCCGATAATCGCGCGAGCCAGGGGAGCGTAAGCTTCCGCTCCGGTACCAAGCTTCAGCGCCAAGGGAATGAGTCCGATCAGGGTTGCGAGCGAGGTCATGAGCACCGGCCGCAGACGCACGCGGCAGGCGAGTGACACCGCTTCACGCAGCGCATGACCTTGCGCGCGCATACGGTTGGTGAACTCCACGATCAGAATGCTGTTGGAGACCACGATCCCGACCATCATTACCACCCCCATGAGCGACATGACGTTGAGCGTGGTTCCGGTGATGACAAGCGTGAGCAGCACGCCGGTGAGCCCGGTGGGAACCGCCAGCAGTATCAACAGCGGATCGATAAACGATTTGAACTGGGCGACCAGAACGAGGTACACGAGCAGGGTCGCAAGAATCAGACCGAAGCCGAACGCAGTGAAGGAGGTGCGCATAGCCTGGACCGATCCGCGGATCTTAACTCGCACGCCTTCGGGCATACTGATCCCCTGGATGACGTGTTCTACGCCGCGCAGTACGGCGCTTAGGTCTTCGCCGGCCGGAGATACATACACGTCCATTTCACGCCGCAGCTGGTAGTGATCGACCTCCGTGGGGGATTCGATGTGGCGGATGCTGCTGACAGTGTCGAGCTGTGTTGAGAGCGCGGCATTGGGGCCGCGAAGTGGCACCGCGCGCAGATCCGCCAGGCTGTGAATATAGTTTTCCGGGTATTGCACCGTCAGTAGGTAGTCGTTGCCGCTCTTGGGGTCGACCCAGTAACTTGGCGCAATCATGGCGTTCGAGGTGAGCGCGGTTATGACGTTGCCTACCACTTCCTTTTCGTTGAGTCCGAGCTCGCTTGCGCGCTCTCGATCGATATTGAGTTGAAGCGCCGGGTAGTCGATGTCCTGCGGCAGCAGCACGTCGCTGACGCCGGGCAGTGCCGCAGCCTCGCGGGAAATACGCGCGGCCACCTCATGTGCGGCGCGCATATTCGTGCCACTCACCTGCACGTCGATTGGCGCGGGCAGACCGAGATTGAGTACCGCGTCCACGAGGCCGCCGGTCTGGAAGTAGGTGCTCAGCAAGGGCAGCTGCGCGCGGAGGCGTTCGCGTACCCGATCCATGTACACAAAGCTCGGGCGCGCGCGGCCTTCCTCAAGCCCCACCTGCACAAAGGCCGTATGCGGTCCCGAGTTCGGCGTATAGATCGAGGAAAATCCAGGGGTCGTCCCGATGTTGGACACCAAAATCTTGATGTCCTTGCTAGGCACGACGTCGCGCACGATCTGTTCCACTTTGGCTACGAGCTGGTCGGTGATTTCCAGCCGTGTGCCGGCCGGGGCCTTGAGGTTGATTACGAACTGCCCCGGATCGGTACGCGGGAAATAGGCCTTGCCGATCAGCGGATACAGCCCAAGCGACAGGACAAATATCCCAGTAATCCCGAGTACCGTAGCCGCCGGGCGCAGCAGCGCGCGCGCGAGGGTGTGCTCGTACCGATCTAGCATCCGCGTGAAGAGATGATTGAAGCGTTGGTTGAAGCGCCGACCCCAGCCGGCAACGCCACGGGGGAGCGGCGGCAGCACCAGCACCGAGTGGGCTGCACTGTCGTCTGGCAGAATGTCCTGAACTTCGATTTCGTGTGCCTCGACCTGACGCGCCTTGATGAAGTGCGCACAGAACAGCGGCACCACGGTCATGGCCACAAAATAAGAAGCAAACAGCGACAGCACGACCGCCAGCGCCAGGGCCGTGAACAGGAAGCGGCTCACGCCGTAAAGAAATATAACCGGGAAGAAAACGATCGCCGTGGTGAGCGTGGCCGCCAGTACCGGCAACTGCACCTCCTCACCGCCTCGCTCCGCCGCCACCGCGGGCGTCTCGCCGAGCTCCATGTGCCTAAAGATGTTTTCCAGTACTACCACAGAGTTGTCGATGAGGCGCGAGAACGCGAGCGCGAGACCCCCCAGAATCATCGTATTGATCGTGCTGTCGCCAAAGGAGAGGGCAATGAAGGCGGCGAGCGCCGAGAGGGGGATCGAGAGGAACACGGCCGCCGTCGCGCGCAGGCTGCCTAAGAACACGAGGATCATGATCCCGGTCAGCGCAAGGCCAATGACGCCTTCGTGAATCAGGTTCTCGATGGCGTTACGCACGAACTGCGACTGATCAAAAACCACCGAGGCGACAAGTTGTTTGGGAACATCCAGCAAGTTGGCAACGCCGCGACGGATGCCGTCGACCACGGCGATGGTATTGGCGTCGCCCCCCTGTTTGAGCACCGGTAGATACACCGACGGTTGTCCGTCGACGCGCACGATGTTGTATTGGATCTGTGCCGCATCCTGGGCTTTACCGACGTCCGCCACGAGGACTGATGCATTGCCGACGGTCTTGAGTGGCAGGCGGTTGATGTCCGCCATCGCATCGATCTGGCTGTTCGCGTAGAGATTATAGTCGTAGGGGCCGATTTTCACGTCCCCCGCGGGCAGGATCAGGTTGGCCTCGTTGACCGTGCGCACCACATCCATGACGCTCAGCTGGTGTGCCTGCAACTTCAGCGGATCGACGTACACCATGATCTGACGGTAGCGTCCGCCGAAGGGCTGCGGCACCGAAGCCCCGGGAACGTTTGCAATCTGATTACGCACGTCGTACTGCCCGAGATCACGCAGCCGCGCCTCATTCAGGCCCGCGCCTTTGAGGGTAACCAGGCACACCGGGAGACTCGAGGCGTCGAACTTCAACACCACGGGCGGCAGCGTGCCGGGTGGAAGTTTGCGCAAGTCCGCGAGGGCGAGATTGGCAATACTGGTAACGGCGGAGTCCGCATCGAATCCCGGCTGAAAGTAGATCTTGATCAGACTCACACCGGGCAGTGAGCGCGATTCAATGTGATCCACGCCGCTGGCGAGCGTGAAAAAACGCTCAAAGCGGCCGGTGATATCGGTTTCGACTTGCTCCGGCGGCATGCCGGAGAAAAACGTCGCCACTACGACCACCGGGATGCGGATCGGCGGAAACAGATCCACCGGCATTCGCGCCACGGTCGTGATCCCCACCACACACGTGATGAGGCATACGACGATGACGAAATACGGAAAGCGTAGTGCGAATCGCGACATGATGGAGGTGATCTCTCAGGTCGCTGGCGCGAGCGCCGAGTGACTCAGGGCGCAGACCAATGGCGTTCCCACGGATGCGTTCATTCACGCACGAGCGGCGCCGTGATGCGCGGCTCGACCTTCCGGCCCCGGGCAAGCCCCGGGTTGCCGATCACAACCAAATCGCCCTCTTTAAGCCCGCTGAGCACCTCGTAGCGATCCGGCGTCTCAAGCCCGAGCGTCACGCGGCGCTCTTCGATCTCGCGGGCGGTATTCACCACGAGCACGCTCTTGCCTCCAGCCGGCAGTGCCTCGATCGGGATTGCGAGCGCTTGCGCGCGCTCATCAACCTTGAGCACGACACTGGCGTACATGCCGGGTACGAGCTCGAGCGAGGAGTTGGGAACCTCCATCTCCGCGACCATGGTGCGAGTGCTATCGTCGACCCTGTTGGAGAAACGGGCAATCTTGCCGGAGAGCACACGGCCGCCGAGTGAGTCGATTCGCACGCGCACCGGCGCATCGAGGCGGATGCCGTGCACGTAGTCGACCGAGACCGGAAAATCAAGCCGCAGGAGCGTGTTATCCGAGACGCGTACCAGCGGCATCGCCTGGGTGTTGGAGGCTGTGCCAGCCTGAATCAGTGAGCCCGGATCCGCGTAGCGCTTGGTGATCACGCCGTCAAATGGCGCGACGATCCGCGTGTAGCCAACCAGGGTCTGGTACTTTTCCACGTCGGACTTGGCCGCGGCTACACCGCCTTGCGCCGTGGCGTCGTGTGCTTGCGCGGTGTCGACATCCTGTTCCGCGACGAGGTTTGGGTGCTCCTTGTTGACCGCAACCAGTCGTGTGTACGCGAGATGCGCATCACGATAGTCGGCCTGGGCGCGAGCGAGACTGGCCACCGCATGATCGAAGTCATCATGGAGTTCCGGAACCTCGAGAAGCGCAAGAAGCTGTCCGGCCTTGACGCGATCGCCGATGTCGACCTTCATCTCCTTCACGTAGCCGGAAACCTTGGCGTGGAGTTCGACCTCCGTGTAGGGACGAAACTCCGCCGGAATGGTGATTTCTTTAGAGAGATCTTCGCGGTCTACGCGCACAACCGCCACTACGGGTCCCTGCACGGGAGCCGCGGCCTGGGGTGCCCGTCCGTGCCAGGCTCGCGCGAGCAGGATGACAGTCAGCGCCGCTACGACCAGAGTCGCGAGACGCCACTTCTGCTTGCTTGAGACTGCTGTGAGGCTCATGCGGACGGCGCGGCGGTAATGTCTGCCAACGGCTGTTTGACGCGGAACGTACTTCCGCGGCCGGAAGCGCTTGAAACCTCGAGCAGGGCGCCGTGCGCGGTACAAATCGACTTCACGATCGAAAGTCCTAGCCCGGCTCCTCCCTGCTCGCGCGAGCGCGACCCCTCCACACGGAAGAAGCGCTTGAACACGTCAGGCAACGCGCTTGCCGGGATGCCAATGCCGGTGTCGGACACATCGAGGACCGCGTACGCGCCCTCGCGACGCACTTGCACGGAAACCTGGCCGCCGCTCGCTGTGTACTTAATGGCGTTATCGAGTAGGTTGACGACCACCTGCTTGAGCCTCGCTCGATCACCTTGCACGGGAACTTCGCCCGAAGGTTTGCAAGTCAATCTGACGCGCTTGTCCTCGGCGAGCAGGCTCATCTGCTCTGCTGTCGTAACTGCGAGCTCGGTGAGGTCAAACCGGACCCACTCAGCCGGGGCCTCGCCGGCATCCAGTCGCGAGAGCGCGAACAGTCCTTCGACGATCTCAGCCAAACGTCCCACTTCCTCAAGCACACTGCCCAAGGATTCACGTGTCTCGGGCTTAAGCGTTAAGTCCTGGGCAAGACTCTCGAGCTCTCCTCGCATTACGGTAAGGGGCGTGCGCAATTCATGCGAGGCATCGGCGACAAATTGCTTCGAGCCGTGAATCGCATCCTCCAAACGGGCAATCATATGATTGAGGGAAACGGAGAGCCGTTCGATCTCGTCACCGGAATGCACGACGGGCAACCGTTCGCTCAAGTTGTGCTGGGTAATCTCCTCAGCCTTGTGCGCGATGCGTTCGACCGGGACAAGCGCACGCCGCACCAGCACGAAGCCGCCGGTCACTGCCACGGACACCGCGATCGAGAGGCCGACAGCAAGCATCATGAGCACGTGCGTGAGCGTTGCCTCACTGGTTGCGCCTGAGGCACCGACCTCAACTCGGTAGGTCGTGCCGTCACTGGCGGCGGTGTCGTGGACGGCGACCAGGAGTGAGCCGCCGGCCAGTCCTACCTTGCGGGTATCCGACGTGTGCGCGCCCAGAGGTAGTGGCGGCACGCGGGCGGGATCGAAGCGCGCATCCTTCGGCCGCCCGGAAGCATAGACGACGGTGCCATCACCCCGCGTGATGCGAATGAAGCGATCATTGGCCTCGGGGGTGTACAGGCTCTCAACCTCTCCACCGAGTGCTGCCTCGTCGCTGCGGCGCATGCGCGCAACCAGCGTGTCAGCGATTTGGCGCGCACGGCGCGCCTGTATATCGAGCAGATTCGCCTCGAGATAGTGCCGTAGGGAAAAAAAGGTAAGTAGTCCAAGCAGTACGAATACGATCGTCAGTACGCCTGCGTACCAAGCCACGAGGCGGAAGCTCAACGAGCGCGTATTCATGAGTCCGTAGTCTCGCCGAGTCCATAGCCGACGCCCCGTACCGTACGGATCAGCTTGATCTGAAACGGATCGTCCACCTTGCTGCGCAGGTGCCGCACATATACGTCCACGATGTTGGTGAGACCTTCAAAGCTCTGGTCCCACACGTGCTCGATGATCATCGTTCGGGAGAACACGCGGCCGGGATTACTCGCCAGGTATTCAAGGAGCGCGTACTCCTTTGGGGTAAGCTCAATTCGGCGCCCGCCTCGACGCACCTGCTGTGTAAGTCGATCAACCTCCAGATCCGCCACGCGCAACACACTCGAGCGTGCGACGGGCCCGCGCCGCAATAGTGCCTTCACGCGCATGACGAGCTCTGCAAACGCGAATGGCTTAGTGAGGTAGTCGTCGGCCCCGGCTTCGAAGTTCTGGACCTTCTCCGCGGTCGCATCACGCGCGGTGAGAATGAGAATCGGGACCTGCTGGTTCTTGCGACGAATCCGCCGCAGCAGCTCGGTGCCGCTCATGACAGGCAGCATTAAATCCAGGATGATGAGGTCATAATCGTAGGCTTCGGCGAGTTCCCAACCGCGGTTGCCATCGTCAGCCACGTCCACAGCGAAGCGCTCGGCCCTGAGCGCGCGCGCCACGAGGTCGGAGACCTTCTTCTCATCTTCAACGAGGAGCATTCGCATGGTTGGCTCGGTAGTGGGTACTAGATGATCACGTCAGGATTAATACCGGGTAAATGCGGGATTAAAAGACATTCAGATTCAAACGTTTCTCACTAACATGCTGATCTGTCGGCAATTCAAGCCGCTTGGATTCGGAGTGCCTTTAATCATAAAGGCGAAGCCGTTTTTCTGACGTCTTTGCTTTAGATGACGGCGCCGCTCCGGAACGGGTGGGCGACCAGAAGCAGCGTGGGTATTTTCGGGGACCTGCAGACCCGTCGCGCGGCTCGCAAGGAAGTTCATTCCTGCGACGCGTGGGGTCTGCCTCGTAATTCTGGGCCGCCAGCCGATGTTCGCGGTTCGCTTCTTGATGCTGAGATGGGTACGGAGGCGGGCACCGGTGAAATCCGATGACACCATCGGAGAATCAGCGCACCACAGGTGGGGGTGCGACTCCGGGCCGGAGCGAGAGCTGGCAAATGGGACAGGTTTGTGCGCGCGGATATCGGGTCTATCCTGACACCCCGACTAACACCCTGCGCTCACAGAAGGTTGCACCCCGTCAACCGATAAGAGAAAAAAATCAAATAATGTGAAGTCCCAGAACTAAGGTGACATTCTGGCTCCCTTCTCGAACCAGGAGAGAGCCCATGAACAAGAACGAACAGAACCGAGTGGTTGCCTGGCGGTTGAAGCTCCTGCGGCAAGCCAACGACCTGCCCAGAGGCGTAGCTCAGACCTGCCGGCATTTCGGCCTTTCTCGCAAGACCTTCTACAAATGGAGAGCCAGGTACAAGACCCACGGTGACGCCGGCCTATGCGATCGTCCCCGAGCGCCTCTTCATTGCCCTCGGACAACCTCTCGCACGATTATCTCCAAGATCCTGTATTTGCGAGAGCGCTACCGATTTGGTCCGGCTCGGATTGCCAGCTATCTGCATCGCTTCCACAACATTGACGTGGCATGCTCTACCGTGCACCGCATTCTGATCCGTTATGGAATGAACAGGTTACCGGCCAATCAGAGACGCCAACCCACAGGTCGTCCCTGGCACCGATACGAGAAGGCGCAGCCAGGCCACCGCCTGCAAATAGATGTGAAATTCCTGGAGCGAATCGCAGGCTCCAGGAAACGCCTATATCAGTTTACGGCCATCGATGACTGTACGCGCATCCGTGTGCTCAAGATCTACGATGTCTGCAACCAAAAGGCAGCCATCAGCTTCGTCGACGAGGTCATCCGACGGCTTCCCTTCAGAGTGCTCGTCATCCAGACGGATAATGGCGCCGAGTTCCAGTCCAACTTCCACTGGCACCTGGAGGAACGTGACGTCCGCCACGTCTACATCCGTCCAAAAACGCCACGTCTGAATGGCAAGGTCGAACGCTCTCACCGCGTCGACGAGCAGGAGTTTTACCAGCTCCTCGACAAGGACGGCATCGGCGATGATGTCCACCTGTTCAACGACAAACTTCGCGAATGGGAGGACTATTACAATTACCAGAGGCCCCATGGAGCACTCGATGGACAGACCCCCTACGAGCGGCTCTTGGCAAGGAAAACCTCGGCCAGCGTGTTACCGAAGTCCTGAGACCTTACAGAATCTCAGTGGTCGGGGTGACAGGATTTGAACCTGCGACATCTACGTCCCAAACGTAGCGCTCTACCAGTCTGAGCTACACCCCGGCGGCGCGTGATTCTACGCTACGCGCGCTGTTGTTCAAAAAGAAGGGGCGGCCCTGGGGCCGCCCCTGCAGCTTGGGGAGCGAATTCTTCGTTTCTTACAGTCCGTTGCCCTCGAAGTCGAACAGGTCGAACAGGTCACTGATCGCCGGCGTATTGAGCGGCACGTAGGGGTTGCTCTCGGAGACCACCGGATTCGGGAAGTTGTCGCGGCTGCGACGCGTCACCGGTGCGAGGCCCCAGTTGCGCTCGATGAACTTGAGAATTGAGACGTGGTCGCTGTAGTCGTGCGAGATGTGCCCGGCTTTGGTGTAGGGGGATACTACGAGCAGCGGGATGCGCGTGCCGTCGCCGAAGAAGTCCAGCGGCTGCACATAGCCTGAGTCGTAGTAACCGCCGCCCTCATCGAAGGTGATGAGAATGGCGGTGTCCTTCCACAGCTGCGGGTTGGCCTTCACCGCATCCACGATCTTCTTGGCGAAACCCTCGAAGAGATTGAGCTTCGAAGAGGAGGGGTGGCCATCGACCAGGCCGCTCGGCTTGACGAACGACACCGCCGGCAGCGTGCCCCTGGCGATGTCCTCGTACAGATCGGAGGTGTCCTGGATATGGGCCTTGCGGATGCTTGCGTTGGCCATGATCGAGGAGTCGTACTGGAACGGGTTGCAGATGTTGCAGTACTCGTCGCTTTGCTTGCCGATCGCCCCGTAGTTGAGCTGGTAGGGGTCCGGAACGTAGTTGTTCCACTGATCGCCGTAGTACTTCCAGGAGATGTTGGCCTCGAGCAGGCTGTCACCGATGCTGCGCACCGACGAGGGCGGGATCGTGAATACAGTGTTGTTGGAGTTGGTATCCGTAAAGGCGTTGTTGCCGTTGCCGAAGTAGCCCGGGTTGTAATTGTTCAGCAGGTAGTAGTGACCGGCCTCGCAGCGCGGATTGATCGCCCGCGGCAGTGAGCGCAGGTAGTTCACAATCGGCGCTACCCCGGGCTGAGAGCTGTCGGAGCAGTCGCTGTAGGAGCCGCCGCCATAGGAGGGCGAGCCGAAGGAGCCGCCGCCGTAGCCGTCCTCCGAGTACCAGTTGTTGCTGCTGGCGCGCGGATTGGGATTCTCGACCTCATCGACAATGCCCTGGTTGGCAGTACCGGTCGCCACCTCGATATTGTGCGGCGGGGGGCGCGGGTGGCCGGCGCCGTCGCTGAACCAGATCGCATCGCCGTGGCCGAGCATGATGTGATTGGCGCCGGTGCCGCCGTTGACGGATTGATGAAAGTTGTCGCTCATCGCGAAGCGATCGGCCAGGCTCTTGAAGTAGGGGGCATCACCGTTTTGCACGTTGTAGAAGCCCAGGGCGGTCGACCCTTCCCCAGTGGTCACGAGGTTCGGGCCGTATTCAGTGCTGAAATTCGCCGGTTGCAGCACGCCGTTGGCGCCGGCACCCACCGTGACCTCGACCCAGGAGAACAGTGAGGCGTCGCAGCCTGAGGGGATCTTGGCACTGGCGTGCGCCAGGCTGCAGTCCAGCTGCTGCCACATCTGGTAGAAGCGGTGCACCGGGCTGGCCGCGTAGGAGTTGTAGGTGAAGGTGTCACCGTTGGTCAGCTGAAAGGGTCCGGGCGGCAGCGCGTTCACGTTGCTGATGCGCTCATCGGGAGTACGCGAAGTCTGGCCGGTGCCGCCGGTGACGAGGAAGCCGTAATAGTCAGCCGGCAGGCCGTTTTCAGACTGCTGCGCGAGCTTCAGGCTGTCCTCCGAGATGTACGAGTCCTTCGGGCCGCCCACGAGGGGTGCCGGCAGCACGCCATTCACGAAGGTGGCCTTCGGCGGGCTGAGCAGGAAGGCATCGCCACCCGGGTCGGCGGCGGCATGCTGGGCACCGCGGGCAAAGTTCGGGCCTGGTGAGCCGTCGGCCTTGACGATGCCCTCGGAGAGCAGGTTCCACACCGACTCCCCGTGCTTGGGCACGTAGGTAGCGAAGACGTGATCGAAACTGCGGTTCTCGCCGATGATCACAATGACGTGCTTGATGGGACTCGCGGTGCGGTTTGTACGGCTGTCCGGAGCGGCGAGCGCGGCCAAGGACGTGCCGATCGAGAGCTGCACCAGGGCCAGTGATCCGAGTGCAATGCGCACGCCATCCCGGACGCGCGCGCTGAGCGTCTTTAATCTCATGCCAAATTCTCCCTTATGCCCGGCATCGGGCGCGTACGTTTGTACGCGGGCACTATTGCATCGCAGTGATTGCGATGTGACGGCACGAGGTCAGTTCTGTGTCGTGCGCGCGTCGCCGGCCAGCACGCGTACCGATCCCATCATGCCGCCGTCCTCGTGCTCCAAGAGATGGCAGTGATAGACGAAGGTGCCGACAGTGTCAGGGTCGCGGAAGTCCATGCGCAGGCGCACGCTCGGGTATGTCAGCGTGCGGCCGTTGAAGTACGGCACGTTGACCGTGTCGCGCAGGAAGGGTTCGTTCACCGGCGTGCCTGACCAGTCGAGCAGCAGGAAATGAATCTGGTGGATGTGGAAGGCGTGCAGTTCGCTCGAGTGGTTCTCGATGATCCAGTCCTCGACCTCTCCCTGGCGCACCACGATGTTGGGCACCTCAGAGGCCGGATCAAAGGCGGTCGGCTCCTGCCCCTCGACGGTAATGAAGAACGTGGTGGCGCTATTGGGGTTGTTCGGATCGGAGAGCTTCTCGGAGAAGTACAGGCGCCGCACGCGCACCGGCGCGACGCTTCCCAGCCACGGCCGCGTCGCCGGCGGCAGCGGCACGGGCGTCACGGCGAGCCGCGAGCGCGGCTCGGGCGCCGCCGCGCTCGCAACCACGGTGGCGAGTGCGCGGTTGGGGTCGTTCTCGCCGCCCTGGCCGGTATCTACCGTGCGGGTGACGAGGAGCGCGGGCGTACCTTGCGGCGGTGTCGTGAGGATGAACTCGATACGCCCCCCTGGCGGGATGCCGAGGTGGTCGCGCCACGCGATCGCGCTCGACTGCGGGCCGGAAGCATTGATCGGCACACCATCGATGGCGACGATCCCCAATGGCTGCGGCACGCGGGCCACCAGCAGCGCGAGATTCAGATACGTGACCGCGGAAGCGTTCAGTACCCGCCACAGCTCCCGCTCGCCCGGGCGCACGGGCAGCTGGGCCGGGGGGTAATCGGGGTAGGGGATTGGCACGAAGTTGAGCGAGAGGTCCTTGGCCGGCTTACCGAAGCCCGTGCCGTTGTTGGCGGCATCCCCGTCGCGATCGATCATCATCTTCGGCACCACCGGCTCGCTCTTCGCAGGCGGTGCATCCGGATTCAGCAGATTCTGATCGCGGATCACGAGCACCCGCTCGGGCAGTCCGGCGAGGGCGGGATTGGCGCGCTCGAGGCCTTCGATGATCAGTGCACCGGAAGCCCCGCCCAGTACTTGGGGGAGCTGAAGCCGTGGATGTGGGGGTGGTACCAGTAAAGACCCGGCGGCTCGTCGGCCGGGATGCGCACGCGGTATTCAAAGGGCGGTTCGCCGGGCTGTAGGGAGGTCTTCAGCACCTCATCCTCATGGCAGCGCGGCGGCACGCTCAGGCCGTGAAAATGCAGATTGGTCGAGGTCGCACTCATCACGCCGCTGTTGCAGGGGTCGGCCGCGCCGTCAGCTCCCGGGTGATGGACGCGCGCGCTCGCAGCGCGCGCCGTGGCCAGTTCGTTGTGGAGACGCAGGATGAGCAGGTCCCCCGGCTTCAGCCGCAGTGTCGGGGACTGCGTACCGTCGGCCAGCTGGTAGCAGTAGCGCTCCACGTTCTTCAGCCCGGGTGCGTTGCGGGCGAAGAGATCGACATCCAGCACTCCCGCGCTGCTGCGCAGGTCGGTGGGTTCCGCAACCGCTTCCCCGGGAGCGGGGCGCGGGCAGGTCTGGGGCGGCTGCGCCTCGGCGCGGGCGGCGAGGCCTAAAAGCAGCAGCGATGCGAGTGCGGAGCGCAGCATGTCTTTGTGTGCGCCGGCGCGCGGCACAGACCGGTCGGCCCGGCGGTTCAGCGTGCGGTCAGCAGCTCACGCGCCAGCACCAGCCGCAGCTGCTCTAGCTCGTGAATGCGCTGCGCGGCCTTGCGTATCGCGCGCACATCGACGCTCGCCGCGGCGTACAGCTGGCCGTAGTCAGCTCGGGCACCTTCGAGAGCGTCCAGCGTGCTGCGCCAGCGCGCCGTCAGCATTTGTCGGGCGGCTTGGCTCACCGCGCTCCTCCAGCGACTGAGGTTAAGGACATGCAACATGGCGTCATCCGTAACTACCCGCCCGCCAGTGTGCGCGGGGGCTGTTACAGGCGCTGGTCAGGGGCCTTACGCAACTGTTGCGCCGCGGTGGCCGGGGCAGGGCGCTGCCCTGGCAGTCAAAGCCTTGACAAATACAGCCTAGGCAGTTATTATCCACGGCGCGCCGGAAGGACGGCATGGCTGTCTCCCCAAGGGGAGATTCCAAGGAGAATGAAAGTGGGCGAAATATACGACGTCGCGACTTATCAGCCGAAGAAGAGTGTGGGTGCGCTCTTGAGTCGGGTGCGGGTCGAGATGCTGGCGGTACTGGACAAGGATCTGGCGACCGACAAACGACTGGCGGAACTGGAGCTGAGTGCGGCGCAACTGATCATCATCGCGAATCTCGCGGCTGCGGAAGTACCGATGTCGGCGTCCGACCTCTGCAAGGGCATCTCCTACGATGCCGGCGCGATGACGCGCATGTTGGATCGTCTTGAGACCAAGGGGCTGATCCGCCGCAACCGCAGCGCCCAGGACCGGCGTCTGATGCACCTGGAGCTCACCGAGGCGGGCCACACGGCCTATCCGCGGATGCGCGAGATCTCGATGGCGGTGGCGAATCGCTTTCTGCGCGGCTTCAGCAAGACCGAGGCCCGCCAGCTGGAGACGCTGCTGTCGCGCATGCTGGAGAACGCCCACGGCATGGCGCCACGCGCGAGTGCGTAGCGGGGCGTGGTTTTTTTTCAGGGATTATTTGCCTAGGCATTATTCGCCGTGGCAAAGACAACGCTAAGGACTTGAAGCTATGACTACTCAGAACACAAAAACACCCGCTGCCACCAGCAAGCGCTGGCGGCTGCTGGGCGGGGTGCTCGGCGGGGTGCTGCTCGTGAGCCTGGCCTATACGGCGTACTGGGCGCAGGTACTGCGCTTTCATCAGACTACGGACGATGCCTACGTCAACGGCAACGTGGTGCAGATCACCCCGCAGATCTCCGGCACCGTGATCGCCATCGGCGCCGATGACACGCAGTTCGTCAAGGCCGGGCAGCCGCTGGTACGGCTGGACCAGTCCGACGCCAAGGTAGCGCTGGACCAGTCCGAAGCGCAGCTGGCGCGCACCGTGCGCGATGTGCGCAATCTCTTCGCCACCAGCTCGCAGCTGGATGCGACCGTGCAGGTGCGCGAGAGCGATCTCGCCGCGGCGCGCAGTGACCTCGAGCGTCGCGAGCACCTGGGCACTTCCGGCGCCGTTTCCGGGGAGGAGCTGCGTCATTCGCAGGACGCTGTGAGGGCTGCGCAGGCGAACCTCTTGGCCGCGCAGCAGCAGCTGTTGGCCAACAAGGCACGCGTCGACAACACGACGCTCGAGGATCATCCGCAGGTGCGCGATGCGGCCGCCGCGGTGCGCAACGCCTATCTCACCTTGTCACGCACCGAACTGCCCGCGCCGGTGGCCGGCTTCGTCGCGCGCCGCAACGTGCAGCTCGGCCAGCGCGTCGGGCCCGGCGCGACCCTGATGGCGGTCGTGCCGCTCGATCAGGTGTGGGTGGACGCCAACTTCAAGGAGCCGCAGCTGGCACGCATGCGAGTGGGACAGCCGGTGGCGCTCACGGCCGACCTCTACGGTCGCCATGTGCTCTATCACGGCAAGGTCGTCGGGTTCGGTGCCGGTACGGGCGCCGCCTTCTCATTGCTGCCGGCGCAGAACGCGACCGGTAACTGGATCAAGATCGTGCAGCGCGTACCGGTACGCGTGGCGCTCGATCCGCGCGAGCTGGCCGCCCATCCGCTGCAGATCGGACTGTCCATGAAGGCCGACGTCGACGTCAGGAACGGTGGGGACGGCGAGCGTCTGCCGCAGCTGGCCGGCACTGCGCCGAGCTGGTCGACCGACGTATTCGGCACCGGTGAGCAGGTCGCCGATGCGCGCGTGCAGGCCATCATTGCCGCCAACGGCACCGGCGCAACCGCGCCCGCCGTGGCGCGCCGTCGGGCAACCGATGGCACGTTACTCGCGGATAATCCTCACCCGGCCGCGCCGGGTCCGGGCCGGCACATGCGCTGAGGGAGCCTCGACGGCTTCGCACGGGCAGCCCGCGTGACTGAGAATGCTGACAGACCGGTGACCGGCGGCGCTCCGGGGGGAGCGCCGCCCGCACTGGCAGCGGCCGCCGTGCCAGCGGGTCTTCCGCCGCTCACCGGCGCGAAGCTTGCGATCGGCACGATCGCGCTGTCGCTGGCGACCTTCATGAACGTGCTGGACACGTCGATTGCGAACGTGTCGATCCCCTCAATCGCCGGCGACCTCGGCGTGTCCCCCGACCAGGGAACCTGGGTCATCACCTCCTTCGGCGTCGCCAATGCCATTTCGCTGCCGCTGACGGGCTGGCTGACGCGCCGCTTCGGTCAGGTGCGGCTGTTCACGATCTCCGTGGTGCTGTTCGTCATTGCCTCGTTCCTGTGCGCGCTCGCACCGACTCTCTCGGCGCTGATCCTGTTCCGCGTGCTGCAGGGTGCGGTCGCTGGACCGATGATCCCGCTGTCTCAGTCGCTGCTGCTCGCCAGTTATCCCAAGAACCGCGCAGGCTCCGCGCTCGCCACGTGGTCGATCACGACCCTGGTAGCTCCGGTCGTCGGGCCGCTCTTGGGTGGCTGGATCACCGACAACATTTCCTGGCCGTGGATCTTCTACATCAACGTGCCGGTCGGCATCGCCGCGGCCTTCGCCACCTGGGCGATTTTCCACAAGCGCGAGACCGCCACCGCCAGGGTTCCGGTCGACACGGTCGGGCTCGGGCTGCTCATTCTCTGGGTCGGCGCGCTGCAGGTGATGCTCGACAAGGGCAAGGATCTCGACTGGTTCAATTCCACGCAGATCGTGGCACTGCTGTGTGTCTCGGTGGTTGCTTTCGTGGTGTTCCTGATCTGGGAACTCACCGAGGAGCACCCGATCGTCGACCTGTCGCTGTTCAAGCAGCGCAATTTCACGGTGGCCACGCTGGCGCTGCTGTCCGCCTACGGGCTCTATTTCGGCAACGTGGTGCTGTTGCCGCTGTGGCTGCAGCAGTACATGGGCTACACCGCGACTCTCGCCGGACTGGTGCTCGCGCCCGTGGGCGTGCTCGCCATCATGCTCACGCCCTTTGTGGGGCGCTTCTCTGACCGCTTTGATCCGCGCATCCTGGTTACGATTTCCTTCGCGGTGTTTGCGCTGGTGCTGTTCATGCGCGCCCACTTCAATACCGATGCGACCATCGGCACCCTCCTGATCCCGACCATCATCCAGGGGGCGGGCATGGCGGCCTTCTTCATTCCGCTCATGTCGATCACGCTCGGTGGCCTGCCGCCGGAGCGCATTCCGGCAGCCTCGGGACTGTCGAACTTCGCGCGCATCACCGCCGGATCCTTTGGCACCTCCATTACTACGACGCTGTGGGATCGCCGTGCGACGCTGCATCATGCGCAACTCATCGAGCATCTTGATCCGAGCAACCCGGTGACCTCGCAGGCGCTCGGCACGCTGCACGCCGGCGGCATGGCAAACGATCAGAGCTACGAGCTTCTGAACCGGCTGGTCGACTCGCAGGCGTTCATGCTTTCGGCGGATGACATCTTCTACGTCTCCGGGATCCTGTTCATTGGCCTGATCGGCCTCGTTTGGCTCGCCCGTCCGCTGCGCAGTGGCAGGGGCGGTGCTGCCGCCGCCTCCGGGGCTCACTAGCGATCATCGCTGCGGCGGCAGCGCCCTGAGCCGTGCCTGCCGGCTGATAACGCCATTGCCGGGTCTGCGGCCACGCTGCAATTGCCTTCTCGTCGCAGAGTTCTTACCTTGCCCGGCAGGTATGCGAAATCTCAAGGTTCTGCTGTGGTGGCTCGGCCTCGCTTTTACGTGCGGCCTCGTCTTGGTGGTCGGCGCATACGGGCGCCTGGAGGCCTTCGCACATGAGCACCGCGCGCTGACCCTGTACCTGTTGCTGGCCGTTCTCCTGGTGATTCCGGCCAAGATCATCGCGCTCGTGGCGGTCTACCTGATTGAGCTGCTCTTTGTCGGCTGGCAGCGATCCTCGCTGCGGATGCTGTGGAAGCCCGAGGCATCCGTGCGGCTGGACATCCTCTCTACGGTGATCATGCTGCTGCTGCCGCAACGCTACATCGGCTACCTCTTGTCCTTCGGGCTGCTGTATCTGATCGATCTGTACGCCGCCCGACACATCGACATCAGCCTGACGCCGCTACTGGGCTTGTGGGGGCTGCAGCTCGTGTGCTTCCTGCTGCTGAACTCGTTCCTCAGTTACTGGGTGCACCGCCTGGAACACGCCATACCGGCACTGTGGGCGCTGCACAAGTTCCACCACTCGGCCGACCGTCTGACGATACTGACCACAGCGCGACAGACCCAGTTCACCAAGGGCATCGAGTCAGGTTTCATGTTTCTGCCCATGGGGCTGTTCACCGCTCCGACGGCCACGCTGCCGGCCATCGGCTCGGCCGGCTTCGTGGCGGTCGGTATCTATTTTGCGTATCACACGCTGATCGCGCTGAACGGCGGCCTGTGCCACTCAAACCTGCGCACTGGCTACGGCTGGCTTGGGCGCTGGCTGATCGTCTCGCCGCGCATGCATCGATTGCACCACGCCATGACGCCGAACTACTACAACCGCAATTTTGGCAACGACCTGGTGATCTGGGACCGCCTGTTCGGTACTTATGCGATGTGTGAAGCAGACGTCGACGTCACCTCGATTGCGGTGGGCCTGAATGACAATCCCTTCAACCAGCAGCCGACGCTCGGCGGCGTGCTGCGGGAGTACTTTCTCAAGACCTACTGGGTGTGCTGGCAGGAGTTGCGCCGCGGCTTTGCGGCACTCGTGCCGGGGCGCTTCGGCGCGCCCCCGGTAAGGGACCCGAGCGGCGGCTGAGGCAGCGCGCGCGTGCTCAGCGCGCGGCACGCAGTACGCGTGGTGGCAGGAAGCAGGCCAGTGAGCCTGCCCCGGCGCGCACCGGACCGCGGAACGTCACGAGCGCCACACCCATCTTGCGGAATTCGAACGGCTTGGTCGTGGCGGCGCCCAGGCACGCCTGCAATAGCCTGCCCAGATCGGGCTCATGACCGATGGCTGCAATTCGTGTCTCACGCAGGCCCGCAAGCAAACCCAGGAGCTGGGCGGGGGAGCGACCGGGCTGCAGCTGAGCGCAGGCTTCGGCCTGCGGCCACCCGGCAACCTCGCTGAGGACGCGGGCGGTCTGGCGTGTGCGCAGCAGCGGACTTACCAGTACCCGCAGTGGCGGGCGGCTCAGACGGGACAGGCCCTGTGCGGCCCTGCGGGCACGCGCCATACCGCGCGGGGACAGCGGTCGGTCTCGATCATCGCGCCAGCGCGCGGAGTCGCGTTCGAACGCGATCGCGTGACGCACGAGCAGCAGCTCGGTCACGGCCGCTGCCATCAGTGCCGCAGCGCGCGCGGTCCTGAGGTCGACGGTGGCACAGCATCCTCCGGTTCTGGGGGCGGCTGCGGCCGGGCGCCAGGCTCAAGCGTCACACTCGCGGCGCTCGCCGACGCCTGACTTAGTGCGGTTGCGCTCAGCTCCCCCATCCGAGTGCGCAAGGTCTTCCAGCGCCGGCCGCTCACCTTGCGCCAGGCGCGCTCAAGTGTCTTGCGCGCCTGCTGTGTCTCGGCCACATGGTGCTCGGCGATGCGACCCATGAGAAACAAAGTTGCCGGCGGCAGATCCGCGCCGGAGGCGGCGAGTTCAGCGAGTCGGGATTTCGACATGTCGGCGTCCTGGTGAACGCCGAGTTCATTCTGCAGGCGGCGCAGCACCTTCAGCATTTCTTCGGCCGGCTTGCCGAACAGACTCGTGCCGCACTCGATGGCGTAGCGTAACTGCTTGGCGCGGCGGCGCACGGTGTGGTAGTCCGCCGGGGCGGATCGGGCATCGAGCCTGCGTACCGCCTTCTTCAGCTTGCGGAAGCGCGCGCGTACGCGCTGCGGTATAACCGCGGCCGCCTGCGGGGCGTCCGGGGCCCCCGCGGTCGCGAAATCGGCGCTGGCAAGGTTTAGCGTCTCGAGCCAGTGACGCGTCGCCTCCGAGTCAAGCATGCCGAGCATGCGAGTGCGTGCGCGTGAACGTCCCTCTTCGAGCCGTGCCTTCAAAGGAGCGGCCGCCGCACGCTCCTCGGCGGGCAGCTCTACGCAGTAGTGCCGCAGCTCCGCCAGCTGCACGTCGAAGTCGCGCGCGGCGCCCAGCCCGCGCAGGACTCCCTTGGCGGTCTTGCGGGCGTGGGCGAGGCGTACGGGGATCTGGTCCTTGAACACACCCAGCGTGGCATCGATCCGCCGCACCGTGACGCGCAGCTGATGCAGTTCTTCGGCATCGCGGCCCCGTCGTACCCCCGGTTCATGGCTGATCCAGTCGGTCAGATGCTGGCGTAGTTCCGTGAGGGCGAGCTGCTGGGCGGACGGGCGCGCGCTGTCGGCACTACCGCCGCTGGGCTCTTCGGAGAGCTCTGCGGGCGGCGTTCCGGTCTCAGCCTCGTGCGCCGGGATCTTCATCCAATGTCCTGTAAATGCAGTACGAAACGCCAGTGTAACAAAGCGCCTGATGCGGCCGGACAGGGATTAGCGGGCTTCCCGATCCAACCGGACAGCGCTCGGGAAGTCCGCTACCCTAGCCGCCCGCGCAGGCGGAAATTGACGCTCCGTAAGCCACTTACGTATGATTCGCGCCCCCCGTGCGGCGGGGCGGGCTAGGGGCGCCTTTGAAGTCGTGCCCGTAGCTCAGGCGGATAGAGCATCGGCCTTCTAAGCCGAGGGTCGCAGGTTCGAGTCCTGCCGGGCACGCCAGCCGCACAGAGGGAAAGACGATGGTGGGCGTAGCTCAGTTGGTAGAGCCCCGGGTTGTGATCCCGGTTGTCGTGGGTTCGAGTCCCATCGTCCACCCCATATACCAGGGCCGTTAGCTCAGCTGGTAGAGCAGGAGACTCTTAATCTCTTGGTCGTAGGTTCGATCCCTACACGGCCCACCAATTTCAAGCACTTACAGCGGCCAGTCTCGACTCAATATCCCGGTGCTACGTGGGTGCTACAGCTGGCTCCAACCGAAAGCTCGGTACGCCTGTAACTGTTTCGCGCCGGGATTGATCCCGGGGAAATTGCCGCCGCTGACGCTTCTCTCCTGTGCCGGGAAGTCCTGAACGTCACGCTAGACTCCCTGCAGGTGGGGAGGCGCCGCTGGAAGGCATGGCAGGCTTATTTAATTCGTCGAACGCTCTACCTCGGCAGTTTTGGCGCCGCGAAGTGGAGCGGTTCTCCGTGGCATCTGTGATTTCCGCCTTGCGCGTACGTTTTACTGGTGGCGGCGGCCTTGCCGGGACGGTATCTGTCCGTCGTGTCCCGGGCGTACCCCGATGCGCCTGCTTCAGTCATGATTGAGGCACGGCGCGACCGGGAGCAGGTGCACCGTGCTGCGATTCGGCGTCGTCCTTTATCTTGCTGGTGAGAATGACGCCGGGCGGTAGGATCAGCGTATCGTCCGCATTGGCGGAGCCGGTGTCGGGAAGCGCGCCGTCGCGGAGCCGGCGGAGCGCCTCTTCGGCCTCTACGGGTGCCGAGAAGAAGTAACCCTGCCCGAAGTCACAGCCCATTTGCCGAAGCGCATCCGCTGCGGCCTTGGTCTCGACCACTTCCGCGACCGCCTGCAGTCCTAGGCTGGAGGTCAGCTGCAAGATGGCGGAGGTTATGGCGTTGTTGGCGCGCTCAGAGCCGGTGCGGCTCGCGAATGGTTGGTCAATCTTCACGTAGTCGAAGGGGAAGAGCTGCAGGTAGCTAAGCGAGGAGTACCCGCTGCCGAAGTCATCCAGCATGAGCTCGATGCCCATATCGTGAAACGCACTGAGCAGCTCTCGCGCTGCGGGGACGTTGCTGATCAGGCCGCGCTCGGTAAGCTCGAACTTCAGATTCCCAGCCGGAGTACGGGTCTCTTGGAGGGTGCGCGCGACGTAGTCGCGCAGCCCGGCGTGGCGCAGCGCTGCGGCAGAGAGGTTCACGCTAAAGAAGAAGTCTGTCCCCTGCGGCAGGCGCCGACGCCATTCGGCGGCGAGCCGGCACACGCCCTGGATCACCCAGCGGGTCACCGGCACAGTCACGCCGGCCTCTTCAGCAATGGCCAGGAACTTGTCTGGGGTCAGAAGGCCCTCTACCGGGTGCCGCCATCTCAGCAGCGCCTCAACCCCCACTACGCGTTGCAGGCGCAGGTCGACGATGGGCTGGAACAGGAGCCGGAACTCGTTGCGATCGAGTGCGACGTGCAGATCCGCCTCCAGGCTGACCAGGCTCACCGCGGCCCCGCCCATTCCGGCGGAATAGCCGACTGCGGGCAGGGTCTGCCGCTTCGCGACCGAGAGCGCCAAATCCGCCTCGCGCATCGCATCCTCGATACGCTGCAGACCCGAGTCGATGCGAGTGAAGCCTATGCGCGAGCTCACTCCGAGTCGATGCTGCCGCAGCTCGAAGGGCTCTTCGCCGGCCTCTTGCAGTTGCCCGGCGATGTTACGCGCCGAACTTTCCGAGGCGACATCGTACACGAGCACCGCTAGCTGATCCCCGCTCCAGCGGGCGAGCAGGCACTCGGCCGCATGCAGGACCTTGGCGAGCCGCTGCGCAACCTGCAGCATGAGCTCATCACCCGCGGTGTGCCCGAGCGTGTCGTTGATAATCGTGAAGCGATCGATGTCGATCAGGAAGATCGCAAGGCTACGCCGTCGCCGCGTCCGCACCTCGCGCAGCGCCCGATCAAGCTGATCCATGAAGGCGCGCCGGTTGGGAAGCCCAGTGAAGGGATCACGGAAGCGGGCATGCTCAACGCTCTCCTGCAGCGTCTGGCGCTGCTCGATCTCCTGCACCAGCCGCTCGTTGGCCCGGTGCAGCCGCGCGCGGGTGGCGAGGAGTACGGCGCGTGTGCGATTCAGGCTGTGCGTGAGATCGTAGGCGCCGAAGGCGAACATCCAGGTAAGCAGGATCAGCAGTCCAATCTCGGTGGCGAGCGCGCGCGCCGGATACCAGCCGGTGCGCGGGCGGACGGCGAGCATCAGATAGTCCACCGAGGCACTCGCCGCCCGGATCGGACTACGTACCGCGTCGAGCGCGGCTTCATCGAGCGGCTCCCGTGCCGAGCTCAGGAACACGCGCGGCCGATGCGTCGCCGGATCGACTTGGTACAGGCGGAAGTCGTAGCCCTCGGTGACGAGGGCGCCGAAGTCCGCATGCGCGAGCAGGGCATCAAGATTCTCGTAAGCCGCGCCCCAGTGGCCTGCGGAAGGCGAAAGTGCAGCCACGATCCATTCGCTGCCGTAGCGCACCGGACCGACGATCTCGGCTCCCCCATGGGGAGGCAACTCGGCCGCACCCAATTCGCTGGCAATGGCGCGAGCGACGGCGGCATCCGCGGCCTGCAGCACCGTGCCGGTGCGGTCCATGAGGAATGTCTCGGACTCAGGGCGCGAAGCCCCGGGCACGGGTGCCGCGGCCAGGTCGGCTACTGCGCGGGCGCGCTCCTCGAGCACGGCGAGTTCGCTCTGGATCAGGCGGGCATGGCGGGCGACTGTAGCCTGGGCCGTAACGCGCAGCTCGTCGGTGTGCTCGGTCACGCTGAGCGCGATCAGGCGTGCACCCACCAGCAACACCGCGATCGCGACCAGAAGGGGTGCTAGCCAGCTCGAATGAGCCCTGACTTTCAGCCTGCTCATCAGCTGCGGCCGCTTAGGTGCAGCGTGCACACGAGCGTCACGGTGCCGCGCTTAAACCCGTTGAGATTCTGATAGTCACCAAGCAGCTGCCAGTCGGTGCGGCCGAAAGACTTGCCGATGCCTGCGAATCCTTCCTTGAGCGGACCTGCCGGCGCAATCACCTGGCCGACCAGGTTGATGACCGCCGGTGAGACCGGGCCCCAGGCGTAGCCTGCCAGCCAATTGACCACCTTGCTGCTGTAATCCAGGCGCACGGTCTTGAGCTTGGTGTCGAGATTGCCGCCGAAGGACTGCGCATACGAAACCGACCCGGTGAGCTGCGGCATCACGCGCAAAGACAAGCCCACTTTAGGCAGGTGGCCGTGACTGGTATCGATGTCGATGTGGCGCTCCTCCAGCTGCAGCGCGAACACCGGGCCAAGGGAGGCGAGCAGTCCGCCGTCGACGATCGAGTAGTGGAAGGCATGCGCGCCGATATCACCGGCGCCCTCGTGGCCGTCGGCATATAGGCTGGACTTCCAATCGCCCTGTCCGAGCGTGACAGCGGCGCTCAAGTTGCCGAGGACCCAGTGGGAGTTCGCGACGCTCTGGTACTCCCCACCCAGCCCGATGACCCCGGAGCCGACGTTGCGCAGCCAGGTGAGGGCACCACCGCCCGCACCGCTCCCGCCTGTGAGCCACCCGCCGTCGGCACTGAACACGAGGCGCTCATCCGCAGGCGGGGGCGGTGTAGTCGGGTTATCTGCCCAGGCGAATGAGTTTCCGCACAGTAGCGCCGCGATACCCAAACTCGGTGCGAATGACCTCATGGCCGGCGTCGCAAGGTGGGAAGGGTGGTGCTGGTCTGATCCGGCGCCGCTATCTGCGCGGCGGGCAGAAAAGCGAGCACGTAGAGGCGTGCGGCCTCGCCCGGCAGCACTACACTCGAGGCGGTTACCTGGAAGACGCGGCGCTGAATGTTCAGATGCATCTTCCGCCTCCCACTAAGTCCAGGGTCCCACCAGCGCTCGCTTCCCTGCGGTTGGGGCAGCAGTCGGGACAACTCGGTGCCTAGCGCGGTATCGGAGAACAGCGCTCGCGCCGGCCGGTTGAAGGCGAGCACGCGTCCCTCCTCATCGATGACCAGCGCGGCATGGTCGGTGGCATCGAGTGCCGCCTGTACGCCGAAGGCCTCGGTCACGTCGCGAATGACGACGAGCGCCAAGCGCCGGCCCTTCTGTGCCACGTGCTGCACGCGCACCTCGACGGCGAGTTGCTGCGTACCGTTCCGCAGAGTGCAAAGGTCGGCCGACCCGCCCGCACCGACAATCAGCTCCTGCACCACTTCCGGATAGGCAAAGTGCACTGCGTCGAAGAAGTTGCGGCCAACCAGCAGGTTTTCCCCGGCGGAGAACAGCGCGCGCGCCACGGCGCTCGCGCCGACGACCTCGGTAGTGTCTGCATCCAGAAGCAACGTGGGTAGCGGCAGCCGTTCGAGCAGCGCCGACCACAACTGATGACCCCGTTCTGCCTCGGCCCGCGCGGCGGCCATCTGTAGGTGCAGGCCCTCGAAAACTGTGCCGAGATACTCCGCGGCGATGGCGCACGCGAACAGCACGATCACGAACACCTCGAGCAGGACGACGAAGTACTCGGCCGGCGCATAGAAGCCCGCGAACGGCAGGCTTCCTCGTACCGCGTTCGCTCCGAGCAGGCTCTGCAGCCACTGTGCCGCGGCGCTCAGGGTCGGCACGTACCAGCGCAGCTCGGGGGCCTCGCTCGCCGCTACGAGGCTTACCGCGAGTGCCGCCAGCAGCGCCATGGCGTAGGGCTGCCAGCGCGAGATGAAGATCGCGCCGATGATCGGCAGGGCAAAGACGGCGAGGAACAGCGGAGTCTGCAGACCGCCGGCATGTTGCCAGATGAACGCTATAACAAGGACGCCGAGCGCGTGCAATGCTGCGAGCGCGCGCCGGCGCCGCAGGCGATTGGCGCTGGCGCGCGCCGTCATGGCCGCGAAAACGATGTGAATGGCGCCGAGGACGAGGAGGCCGGCAGCCACCGGAATGAAGTCGATCGTCAGGCCGCTGACCAGCCATGGCAGCGCCACCGCGAACAGGATCGCGAATATGGTCAGGAGCCAGGTGTCATCGAGCAGATGTATACGTGGGTCATGCCACGTGAGGGTCGGGAGGACCAGGGTGGCGTCCGGGTTCACGGCTGCCTCGCCGGACTGCGCTGTTCGCCCGACGCCATCAGGGTGCCATCGGCGCGGAAGTTGTTACCTTCCAGGAATGGATGTGACAGGACCTTCTGGCCGTCGGGGGGCTGAAAATCCGTTACATGCAGGGCGTAGGCATGCGGCTGCAGCACTTGGTTGTGCTTGAGAATCGGCGAATCGCCCACTACGTCGATACCGTTGAATTGCGGCTCAATGATGATGTTCTCCAGCGCGGTGCTGGGGTGGCGCGGATCGCCTAGTACAAAAGCGAGTCCGTAGCCGCAGTTATGTATCCGGTTGCCGCGCACCACGGTGTCGACGGAGCTACGCACCATGATGCCGTAGGCAGCCAAGTGTTCGAGCTCGTTGTTCTCGATGATCGCTTGGCGGGCGTTCTCGGCCACTATCCCCATCGCCGGTCCGCCGCTCACGTGGTTGCCGCGTACCGCGGCCCCGGCGCCGAGCAGGTGGATGGCAGACTCCGCGGCGCCGGCAAAGTCGTTACGCTCGAGCGCAAGTGCGATGTTGCCGGCGACCACGCCGCTGCGGCCGCCGCTGAAGTGATTCTCGTGAACGTTGAGGGCCGACCCACGGTCCGGTTCGCCGCGCACCGCCCACAGGCCCGCGTCCTTGTCGTTCTGGAAGTCATTGCCCACGATCACGGTGTTGCTGATGGAGGACGCCAGACGCACTCCGATCCGATCGTTGCTGAAATGATTGCGCTCGAGCAGAACTTCACCGGCGTTCTCCGCGATATCCACGCCGACGTCGCAGGAGTCGACGGTGCTCGCGCGCAGATGGAAGTGAGTGGTGCGCAGCAGAATCGCGGGACCGGCGCAATTGCGCAGTACCAGCCCCTCGAGCGAGTGATTGCTGGCCGCGACGTCGAATAGCGGGGCGTTACCGACGGCCGCCGCATCGATTTCGGCGCCCGACGCCTCGGCGATAATTCTCACACCGTGCGGGTTGACGAGCGGTGGCAGTGGAGTCTCAATAGCGATCTTGGGCACGCGGATTGAAATTACCGCTCTGCCTGGAGCGGAAGCGACCACGAACAATGCCTCGCGCAGTGTCCCGGGGCCGCGGTCATCGGGGCTCGTGACGCTGACCGCCAGTTCGCTCGCGGTCTGGCCGGGGGCGAGCTGCTTCTGCTGGTACCACCAGCCTAGCGCCGCGAGGCCCCCGAGCAGCACGAGAATGGCTACCGCGACACCGATGCGCGTGCTAATGCGCATGCCGATCCCGTGCCTGCCCAAGAACGAAGAGCGCATGCCAGGAGGCTCCGACCGCGCGTCGGCCGACGAGCATGTCGACCGGCAGCGACAGCGCTGTAGTGAGCGCGAGCGCCGCTAGCCCTAGTGTGCGCGGTAGGCTACGCATATGCGGCAGCAGCCAAGGTCTAAATGGCGCCGGGTCAACGCCTCTCATGGTGCGTAGCGTCAGGCCGCATTGCGCGAACAGCTCGAGATAGCTGCTGCG
Organism: uncultured Pseudomonadota bacterium; assembly: GCA_963743625.1. Taxonomy (GTDB): domain Bacteria; phylum Pseudomonadota; class Gammaproteobacteria; order Steroidobacterales; family Steroidobacteraceae; genus 13-2-20CM-66-19. The sequence goes on from CAVUQM010000009.1 coordinate 78,456, forward strand.
CTCGCGTGCGCGAAACACGGCGCTGTCACAAGACTGGGTGCGGCGCCGGGGGGCGGCTTCGAGAAGGAGAAGCGTGCCGGTCGGCGACAGATGTTGTGCCAGGCGTTCGACCGCCGTACGCAGCGCTGCCGGATCGAGGACATGCTGCAGCACCGTGACGCTTAGTATCAGATCGAACTCTTCGCCAGCGTCGAGCTCAGCCAAGTCCTGGACAAGGAAGCGGCACCGAGTGCTGTGGCGTGCGCTGCTCGCCCGGCGGGTGGCCTCGGCAATCATGACCGGGCTGTGATCCACCCCGGTCACGCACGCACCCCGCGCCGCCAGTAGGTGGCTCCAGCGGCCCACGCCGCAGCCGGCGTCGAGCACCCGCGTGCCCGGCGGTGGCCGCAGCCAGGGCCGCAGCGCCAGGTACTGGCACAAGTGAATGCTGCGGTTGTGGAACGTTGGCATGCCGTACGAACACACCGCCGCCAGCCCATCGCCCTGCGAGGCGAAGCGGCGCGCGCGCTCGTCCCAGTAAACGACCGGGGAGAGGAGACCGGCGTCGGAGTTCACCAGGGCCTCCGCGGGATTTGCTCTGCCGCAAACGTCGCGCCGGCGGTCGGGACATCCGACTCATAGTGATCGCGATAGATCCTCCTGCCCCAGAGCTGCAGCGCCAAGTAGTTACCGAAGCCGACGGTCATGGGAACGATGTGGGTGAGCGCATAGAGCAGATAGAGCGGCACGATCGGGGCGATGTAGCCGCGCTCGGCCCGTGGCACCACGGTAAACAGCGCCACCACGCCCAGCGCGAGGTAGCTCCCGACGGCGCCGATGAAGTAGCTGGGGTTGGTGAGGGCGTTGTGCGGCAGGATGTTGGTCAGGAGCAGGTTGTCAAAGCCTCCAATGAGGCTGGCAACGAGCAGCAGCGCGCTGATGATCTTGACCAAGTGCAGCGCGAGCGATAAGCCGCCGATGTAGATCACGAAGTGGTACATCGCGAAGGGCGTGTGCTTGCTGATGCGCCAGATCGCGCCGAAACGCTCGGTGTAGACCTTGAGCAACCCGTGATACCAACCGACGCGCTGCGAGAACCACCGGCCGAGGGTGCCCGGTCCTTCAGTGCTCACGACCAACCGGCCGTCGTAGTAGATGCGCTCGCCCTGGCTGAGCAGCACGATGGCGTTCTCGAAGTCCTCGGCATATACCGAGAGCGAATGGTGATGCAGCGCACGCCATAGCGCGTCGCGCCGGTAGATGGACACTCCGGAGGTGATGCTGTAGTCGGCCAGGCTCTCGCGGCCGACGCGGAAGGCAAGCGCATACTCGAAAGCCTGGAAGCGCGCCAGAAATCCGTCGGGCTCGATCATGACGCGCGGGCATACTGCGGCCGCGCCCGATTGCTGGAAGTCCCCGATTACCTCTTCGAGCGAGGCCGAACTGCCCTCGCTCCGCGTGCGGATGCGGATGTCGGGATCGACCACCACGACTGTCTCGACGTACTCCGGCAGCCGCTCGAGCAGCACGCGCAGTGCGCCCGGTTTGCGGCGGTTCACGCCGTCGTCGAACACTCGCCAACCCGACTGCTGCAGCCGCAGCACTGTGGCGTCGGTGGAACCGTCGCTGATAAGCCAGGTGCGCTCGCGGTAGGGTGCGAAGGCATCGGTGAACTCGTCCAGCTGATCGTCGAGATTGTGCACCGAGGCGACGATGGCGTACGAGCGGATCGGCACCATGCGCCTGATGCCCTCGGGGAGCGACGCCACGAGATCGATCGAAACGTTACGATTGCCCGCGGTCGCGTCCGCAGGCGCCGTGTGACGGCGGCGCACGTGCAGGCGCAGTAGGAAGTCGAGCGCGTCGGTATAGACGATCAGGTTGGCGAGGCCGTAAAGCAGTAAGGAGAAGCTCGCGGCCTCGATGTTGGCCGCGGCAAGCACGATCCACAGGCTCAGCAGTGCGCACACTGCCAACGGCGCCAGCAGTGTCCAGGTCCGCGGGGCCCTCATGCGGTCGCAACCTGTGGTCCGGCCATTGATCGGGACTGGGGCAACCGCGCCGCGAGTTCGCGCTGCAATTCCGTAGCGTCCGCCACCGGCAATCCATGCGCGGCCATCGTCGGAAGCGACGCGAGGATCCAAAGCAGCGAGCGCACGCGCGAGGGCAGGTGGGTGGTATGCCGTTGAAAGTCTGCCAGGAGTTCCTCGTAGGCAAGCTCGATTTGGAGGATGGTCGCGCGCACCAGCGCATCCACCGGCAGAATCTTGGCCGGCTGCTCCCAGGCAACCTCCGTGCCACGCACTTCGCGGCGCTCGTACACTGTGTACGGGGCAAGCGTCGAGTCGGCTGCCATCGCGGCGCCCGAGAACGGAATGACGTAGGGGTAGAGGCCTACCTCGCAGCCCTTCTGCAGCCAGCGATAGACCTCGCGCAGTGTGGTGGCGATATCCTCGAGCGTCGCGCGTGGGGAGCTGAGGATGATGTCGAGGAAGGGAGTGATACCGAGTTCGAGCGCCGCAGTGAGCGTGGGTTCGATGTGCCCATGAATGTGCGCCTTGTTGAACTCGCGCAGGATGTTGGGCGAGAAGCTCTCGATCCCGAACCCCAGCACGCGAAAGCCGGCGCGACGCATGGCCGCCAGGCGCTCGCTCGACATGGCGTCTACGCGGTTGGTGCTGATGAACTGCAGCGCGGACGGTAGCGCTCCGCGCGCCTTGGCGGCGACGATCGCCTCGCACAAGGGCAGCAACCGCCGGTCCTTGGTGAAGACGAATATGTCGTCCTGGAAGATGACGGTGCGCACTCCCGGATGGGCCGCGACGATGCGCTGGAGCATGCGCACGCAGTCCTGCGCGTCAAGCCGGGCGATGCTCGCTACGCTTCCCTGCGCCTCGTGGAGGAAATTAGTGGAGGAGCAGAAAGTGCAGCCCATCGGGCAATAGTTCAGCGTGATGAGACGCACCGCCCGGATCTCCGCCAGACGCGCCTCGCGCGCCGCCTTGGTGGGGAGGAGGCCGACGCGGTAGGCCTCCTCGAGGCGCTGCCAGTAGCTGTCATACGGCATACGCTCGTACGGGATGCTGAAGATCGCTTCGCGCAGCACCGCGAGGTCAAGCGCGCGCTGCGGCATGCGCAGGATCCTGCCGTCGGCGGTGCGCTCGGCGGTTCCGGCGATGCCCTGCAGCGGCAGTCCCGCGCGCAGTCGCGCCAGCATCTCAAGCAGCGGCCGCTCGCCCTCGCCGAGCACCACGAGGTCGAACGGGCCGAGCCGGAACATGAGCTCCGGTTTGAAGGTCGCTTCCATACCGCCGGCTATGAGAAGCGCGCGCGGCGCCATGCGCTTGGCAAGATGCGCGAGCTCTAGATCAAAGCGCAGTGTCATGCCCGTGGTGGAGATACCAATGACGTCCCACGCGCGCGAGAGAAGGTCCCGCTCGAGCGCGCGCTGCGGGGCGCCTGTGCAACAGTTCGGATCGAACACCTTGACGAGTGCGCCTGCTGATTCAAGCACGCCTGCCAGACGCCATACCCCCAGCGGCGGCGCGAGGAACGTGTATTCCCCGCAGTGCGGATCATACGGTCCTACTAGCAGGATCCCTGGACGGTGCATTCCCAAACACTCTTCTCGTTAACGCGTATGCACATTGTTGGACGACTCTGGCGTCGCAGACAAGTGTGCGGCGCGTCAGTGTCCGGTGAATGGGAATCCCAGAGTGGATGCGGCAACCCAAGCCTCAGCTTAACGGCCTGACTTCCAACAAGGTTGCGCGCGTCTTTAAGAAGAATGGAGCGAAGATCGTCAGGCCGAGGTGATTTCAGCCATTGCTCGCGGATGTGCTCGACCCTGCGTAGGTTTTCTCCTACGGCGCCAGTGCGCAGCTTGTTAGAGGGGCTCTTAATCGGAAGTGAAATCGTCATGGAGCAAGTTCGAATCGCTGATTCAGTTCGAAATTAAGTTAAATTGAAAATTCCGTGGTTCACACCGCTGCGGAGAATGGCGTGAGCCGTCACCTTCGCTCGTCGTTTTCAGGTAGGCGCGCGGGTTTGCGGAGAGCCGCCCACAAAAACACCGCGACAATCACTGTGCCGGACACTAAATCAACCATTTAACTCTCCCAGTGCAAGCCCACAAGTGAAGTGTGGCGACCCACCGGTTAGAAAATCAGTCGAGCACCGGTTACGGATGAGTTGTATCGGGCGCTTCGTTGTCTTGGGGGTAGGGGAGATCGGTAAAGCTGCTGTTCTTCGAGGCGCAGCACTCTTGTCCACCGGGTCAATTTCTCACCCTGCTAGCACGCAATCTGCACCGAATCAGCGACTAGTGTTCGCGCCAGCCTTCCAATCAGAGACTTACGCCCCTGACCAAGGGATTCTAAATCTGCTGGTGCCAACTATCTCCGGGCTATCGCGGGTGTACAGCGTGATCGACGCTCTCATCGCCGTCCGCCATTACGGCGCACCTGGCTTTAGCCGGCGAAGTGAGGCTCGCTGAAACTGCAGCCACAGCGCGGGCACGCGTCGAGTGCGAGCGGCTGCTTCCCGCCCAATTCGCGCTTGGCGAGGCCGAACATCCCGAACATGGTCGGCATGCTGTGGGCCAGTTCCATATACAAGGGCTTCTGACACCGCGGGCACTTCAATCGTTTGGTGACCACAACGAGGGCTGCGACACACGGAGCCGCTACTACGAGCATCCAGGCGTATGTATCGACCTTGGAGTGGTTCAGGGCTACTTGCTGGATCGCCACGAACAGCATGACGAAGATGGTGCCCCACTTGATACGGTGGCAGAGCCTGACCTGCTGTTGGAGGTGCTCAGCGATTGTCATAGCGCCTTATATCGGGTCATCAAAGCTGAGACCGCAGTTTGGGCACTTGTCGAAGACCTGCCAGACGGGCCTTCGGTCCTTTGCACCGAATTGAGCGCGACTGAGCTTGGACAGGTTGGCATTGCAGCGGGGACACTTATCGAAGCCGCCTCGGGTCGCGATTACGATGATCAGCGCCGCGAAAAGGGGTACGGTCAGGAGCGGATGCGTATCGAGGCCTGGTCTGCTTGCTTCGAGAAAGAAGCAAACGATGTAGCCCACCAACGTCAGACCAACTCCAAATCCCACCGCGGTCAGATGTCTGAATCGGAGGTGCTCGCGGATGGTCATGGACAGCAATCGTACAGCGACAACTTGTGCGGGGCGATGCCGTGATCTCCGCGCTTTGTACCGGCGTGTTCCACGGCAAGCCTGTCGAGCGCTTCTCCCGAGCCGGGAATCGATATGTCGGGAAAGCCTGCCGACCAAAAGGTCCTTGCCGAATACGAGGCCGGTCCCTATGCGGGATTTGGGGAGCAGGTGCAAAAGGCGTTCGCTGAGATCGTACCGCCCAATGCGGAGCCTTCCGCGGGGGCTACTGCCATCGTCGATGTCGTGAACACGCCGTTTGGTAAGCGGCCGTTCCGCGTGCACATCGATCCCACGGAGGACGGCGCAAATGTCAGCTTCACTGTGCTAGACCGGATGAGGTCCGAGATGCTAAACCGAGTAGGTCTTTCGGATTTGCCGAAGCCAAGAGCATTGGCCTGATCACTCAGCGATGCGAACGTTGCTACCGCCCAACCAGTGTCACAAGGTGCAAAAGCACTCTGTACCTTTATGGACGGGCTCTGGCGCAACAGTCCGAATCGCCCAACCAGCCGGTCTTCGCCCTCTCAGGCCCTCTGTAACAGCAAGAGAACGCTCTTCTGGATCGACTCTTCCGTAAGACTGTCGAGTGTGGCGTCCGGTTGCTGGTTGGCCGCTCGGCCACCCGATGTTGGGCGGCACACATGGACGCCGACGTTTCCCTTCTGCGCCTGGCACGACAGTTGTAGCTGCACGTTGGCGTCCGAAGGGCGTCGGGTTCCGCTTGACACCCGGGCATCGTCGCTGAAGGCGTAGAAGCCGATGCTGGGTTCTGAGCGCCGTGCCCCGGAGCTGATCTCCGATTCAACCACCATGGCGCCAATTCCGTTCTTCTCCAGCAGTTGTTTGAGCGATTCAAGAGCGGGTCGTATGACTCGCTTCACGAGGTCGACAAAGGCCGCCCGGAACACCTCTTCGCGAGTTGTGGCGTCCTGCCTTTTTTGATTGGCGAGCTGTTCAGTTTCATCCCGCGCGCGAAATATCTCGGCGAAGGCGTCTTCAATCTCTTTTTTCATGGGGAGCATCCGGACATCGAGCGGCCACTCATTCGAGTCTACGTCTAATAGCTCTCCGGTGTGCCGAAACCCCGCAAGGGTGCAGCAGCAGACAGGCGCAGGGTAAGTCACTGATTTCCGAGAGACTCACTCTTTGCCGAAGGTGCTCCAGTCGGCCGTCTTCCCGCGAAATGGAACTAATATCCCCACCACGACCACCTGCGAGTCTGGAGCGCAGCCCTTGCCACAATCGGTGCTGGCAGCCAGAAACCGGCTCGCTGACGCGCGGTTCGTGATCGATCGTCCGTTCACGATGTCCACCCGTTCGAGGGCCGTGCGTACAACCGCTATCCAGCTGATGGCGAATGCGGGTACTGAATGGACGCGCCGCAGCAAATGGCGGCACGATTCGGCGTGGCACCGGTCAGTGGTCAGTGGCGATGTCGGATCTGCGATTTCAATCGCTATCACCAGGTGTCGGTGCCGCGCAAAAACGGTATTCGTTACACCACCAGCTTTTACGCCTGCTCTCAATGCTCCGTCATGTTTCTCAATCCCGCCCAGTGGAATATCTACAGCTCAGCGCCGGCGAATGTCGAAGGGCCGCCCGATGTCGTGACTCCGATGCGCAGGCGGAAGTAGACTAGCAATCCCAACAACGACGCGACCGCACGAAAAAACAGGGAGTCGCATCAATGAAGCACGTCTATATGGCCGCAAGCGCGGCAGGTCTCATGCTCCTTGGCGCCGGGATTGGAATCGCCGCGCGCCAGCAAACCGGGCCGGGCATCCAGGTGATTCAGGGCAAGCCTGATAAAGAGGCGGGTCTTGCGGCACTCGCGGAGGCTGAGCACCTGGCCGGCAACGGTAGCTGGGAATTGATTGCCGTCGGACGCGTTTACTACCTGTCGGGTGACAAAGCCAAGGCGCAGAGTCTTTTTGACCGTGTGACCAGCGGCAAGCCAGGCAGCAGTGATTGGCTGCGCCTCGCAGACGTGTATGCCGAGGTTGGCGACACGTCAAAGGCTGACGACTGTTTTCAAAAGGCGCTGGCAGTCGATCCTAAAGATGACGGCGTGCAAGCGCAGGTGGGCGCCTGGTACATACGCAATGGCCAGCGTCCCAAAGGCGAGGAGCTCCTCGGCAAGGCGTTCCAGAAGAATCCCGACGAGATCTGGCACTACCTGCGTGCCTCGGAGGCACTGCTCCGAGTTGCACCGGGTCGCTGATCGTCCTCATACCGGCAGGCGATCGGTCGGTAAGCTCTGGGACCCCATTTCAGCGCAGCGCTTTCGGGCCGCCGGCGCACGCCTCGCTAGCCCTTCGAAGGGACGCCCGCGTGCGGACGAAACAGCGTGTCTTCCATTCCAACCGATCTCTCGTTGGAGCGGAATTTCCGGCGTATGAGGAGATTTACCGGTTCTTCATAGCAGACAAACAGCAGCACCGAGAGCAGCCAGGTAAGGCCGAAGGTCAGGCTGATCCACAACAACCTGTGCGCATCCGCTGGCGCAAGGCGAGCGCTGACCAAGTCGATGATCACCGTGTGCATCACATAAAAGGAATAGGAGCTGCGGCCCAGCAGTCCCGCCACCGGTCCTGAGAGCAGCCGCGCGAGACCGGTATCCTCGCGGATGAATCCCGAGTACAGCAGCGCAATGGGTAGCGGCATCAGGAAGTTATTGATGACGATGATGCGGCGGTAGTCGAGCGGCGGGTGCTGGTACACATGCAGCATCGCGCCGATCAACACCGAGACGCCGAGCACTCCCACCACCGTGCGCACGCACCCCCGGGCGCGAATCAGGCCTTGCTTTTCCAGCTTGATGACGCGCAGCGCGAGCCAGACGCCGGCAAAGAACTCGGCAAAATGTCCGAAGAAGGTCGTCGACAGCACGAACGCGCGTGTACCGAGGAACGCGTGGCCGAGTTGCGATATGGCGAGTGCTGCCGCCAGCAACAGGCAGGCCAGCGCAAAGGGCGCAAGGAAAGTGTACCGCCGGGCCAGCAACATAAATGCCGGCGCGAGGAAATAGAAGCATTCTTCCACCGTGAGCGACCAGCTGGGCTGAATGATCAGAGTCGTGCCGTGAAACAGCGCGTGCGTGAGGGTGTAGTTGGTCAGCAGCGTCCACGTTCCGCTAGCATGACTGAGCAGCACCGCTACGGTCAGCAACAGGAAGTAGACCGGATAGATCCGCGCAAAGCGGTTAACGAAATACTTCGTCAGCCAGCGGACTGAGATCTGTGCCTGTTCGTAGTAGATACGAACGATCAGAAAGCCGCTCAACGCGAAGAAAAATGCCAGCACGTTGATGACCACGTGCAGACCCGGCCAGGGTGGAAAATGATCGAAGAACACGACGCTGGCACCCACGGCGCGCACCCCCGTGAGCGCCGGATATTTCTCAGTGCCAAGTCCGAGTCTTCTCAGCGATGCCAGCATGTGATCTCAGCGGCATGCGCGTTCCCTCCCGATTGGATGGCGACGAGCCGCGTATAAACGACCGCTCAACCTTAGCACGCGGCTCAGGGCGATCCGCGGCGGCCGTGCGCGAGATACGTGTCAGGTCTTCGAGGAGACCAGCGTGAATCAATTCGCTGGGCGTCCTTATTCGCTGGCGGGTGAGTGTGGGTATTCTCAGTCGCGCTGCTACAGGCGGACACAGGCCTCGGGCAGCGGCGGCTGCGGGTCCAAATGGTCGGCAGCGGTCCCGCCAGCCGGCAGCGCAACTAGTCAATCGTCTTGGAGGCTACGTTCGACAGGAGGCCGGTCGTTCCGTCATTCGTGTATGCGGCGACCGCGAAGTACCAGGTTCCGGATGCAAGGTTGGTGACGACATAGCTCGTTTGGCCCGGGTCAGCCGCCACGATTACGGAGTTCAGCGCGCCGGGCGCGGGTCCGTAATACACCTGATATCCCGCCAGCTCGGTTGCCAACGTACCGTCGGTGTTCTGTGTCACCGGCGTCCAGTTCAGGGTGGCAGTTCCCGGAGCCAGCGGAATGCCGCTGGCGGTCGCCATGCCCGGGGTCTGACTGATCTGGCCGCATGCGGCAAGAGTCGCTACGAGCGCTACCGCCATGAGGTGCGCGCGCAATCTGCGGGATATTCCTGAGCCTGCACAGCTTCTTATAGTCATGGCATTGCGCTCCTGAACGGCGCTCCGCGCGACAGACTATGCACCCCTCGCAGCCGGACCGGTAGTCCTGCTGCGGCAGTATGCCGAAGGCTCAGGATCTAACTTTTTCTAGTAAATTCAATTAGCTAACCTGTTCCGGCCGGTCCTGACCGCATACCGGTCAAGATGCGGCGCCCGCCGTTCCGGGGAACTCTTTGAACCGACAGCACGCCTGGGGCACACTCAATTACGACCCGGAGGAGAACTCCTCGAACATCGGCCGGGGAGGTTACGGATTGCACGCTGCGGCATTTGACGAGCTCGCCGGTGACTACGACACGGATTTCACTCATACCGCCCTGGGCAGCGCCCTGCGGCGTGTGGTGTGGTCGCGGACGGATCAGGTCTTCGCGCGCGCTCAGCGCGTCCTGGATCTGGGGTGCGGCACGGGCGAGGACGCGCTGCGGCTCGCGGCCCGCGGCGCCGCCGTGCTCGGCATCGATGCTGCGGCGTCAATGGTCGCTGCGGCGCGCGAGAAGGCCCGCCAGGCTGGCTGCGACGCCCGCGCACAGTTTCGCTGCTTGCCCATCGAGCAACTCAACAGCGGTCTGTCAGGGGAAGCGTTCGACGGCGTGCTCTCGAATTTCGGAGCACTGAATTGCGTGAGCGACCTTAGCCAGGTGGCGGGGGATCTCGCCGCAAAGCTCGTACCGGGGGCACGACTGCTGTGGGTGATCATGGGTCGCTACGTACCCTGGGAATGGGGCTGGTACCTCCTGCGTGCGGATCCGGCGCGTGCCGTGCGCCGTCTGCGCGGCAGCACCGGCTGGCGCGGCATGAGGATCGCGTATCCGAGCCCGCGCACGGTGACTCGGATCCTCAGGCCGTATTTCTCCATCGACGCCGTGCGACCCTTGGGCGTGGCGTTGCCGCCGAGCTACGCTGCCGCATGGCTCGGTCGCCATCCGCGCACGCTGGGGTTGCTCAGCCGCGCGGAAGCGCTCGCGCAGAACTTACCGGTGCTCGCGCGGCTCGCGGATCATTACCTCATCGAGGCGACGCGCCGGCCCGCGGCCGCTGCGCGCAGTGCGACGCGGAGTCCCTGAGATGTTGCCGGCCACGGACCTGACACCCGTTGAGAGTCTCGAGCGCTTGCCCCTCGTGACCCTCTATCTGAGCGAACGCTGCAACTCGCGCTGCGTGTCCTGTGACTACTGGCGCCACGGCGTGGCCGACATGAACCTCGCGGCGGTGCGCACCCTGCTGCCGGAACTGAAGCGGCTGCGCACCGAGGTGGTGCTGCTCTCGGGTGGTGAGCCGCTCCTGAATCCTGAGTGGCTCGAAATCGCCGAGACGCTGCGCGCACAGAACCTCAAGCTATGGTTGCTGAGTTCGGGCCTGTCACTTGCCAAGCACGCGCGGCGCGCCGCGGCGCTCTTCGACACGATTACGGTGTCCCTGGATGGCACCAATCGTGCGACCTACGCGGCCATCCGCGGGCTCGATGCCTTCGACAAGGTATGTGAGGGGATACGGGCAGCCGCACAGGCTGGCGCGCGGGTCACCGTGCGCGTGACGCTGCAGCGTGCCAACTACCGCGAACTGCCGGACTTCGTCGAACTGGCGCGGCGCAGTGGCGTGCGGCAGGTATCGTTCCTGGCGGTCGACGTTGCCAACCCGCACGCCTTCGGTCGTGAGGATGACTTTGCGAGCGATCTCGCCCTCACGGCCGAGGATCTGCCGCGCTTCGCCGGGCTGCTGGATGCACTGGAACGCGAACATGCGGAGGATTTCCGTCGCGGTTTCATCGCGGAGAGTCCCCGCAAGCTGCGCCGCCTGCACCAGTACTTCGCCGCCGTACGGGGGCAGGGGGACTATCCTGCCGTGCATTGCAACGCGCCGCAGTTCTCCGCGGTCATCGATGCGCGTGCCCAGGTGCGTCCCTGCTTCTTCATTCCGGGCACCGAGTCTGCGCCTCTGGGTGCGCAGTCCGAACTCGGCGCCACGTTGAATGCCCCGGGCATGCGCGCGCTGCGCGCCGACATCCGTGCCGGCACGCGCGCCGAATGCGTCACCTGCGTTTGCCCGCTCTGGCGCGAGATCGGGGCCGCGGCGACACTCCTGCCACAGCCGCCGGCGGCGTTGCGCGGAGCCTGAGGATGGGCACGCCGGTCGCAATCACCATACCGGAGGGCTACGAGCGCTGGGCGCCCAGCTATCCGCAGGAGCCAGGCAATCCCCTCATGCGCGCCGAGCAGCAGCTGATGCTCGGGTGTTTTCCGCCGGTAGCCGGCCGCCGCGTGCTCGATCTGGCGTGTGGGAGCGGGCGCTACGTGCGGCTGCTGCGCGCGGCGGCTGCCGCCGAGGTCGTCGCCCTCGATGCCTCCCCGGGCATGCTTAGACGTGTCAGTGGCGCCGCGCGCGTCTGTGCCAGCATGGCGCGCTTACCCTTTGGCGCCGGCGCGTTCGATGTGGTCGTTTCGGGTCTGGCGATCGGGCATGCCGCTGACCTCGGCGCCTGGATGGCGGAAGTTGCACGCGTACTCAAGCCCGGCGGCACCTGCCTGTATTCGGATTTCCACCCGCAAGCGGCACAGGCAGGGCTCACCCGTTCCTTCACCGACGAGCAGCAGCGCTCCTATACGCTGCCGCACTTCACCCACCCACTCGCGGCGCAGCGCAGCGCGGCCAGCGCCGCCGGACTTGTGATCTCAATGGCCCGCGAGGTGCGCGTCGGCATCGAGCTGACCGAGTCCTTCCACGGGAGCGAGGCTTTCTATCAGCGCTGGCCGGGATTGCCGCTGGTACTCGTGGTGCGGGCGGACAAGCCATGAGCGCCGTGACCGAGGTCTCGGTACCGGTGACCTTCGTCAACGCGGATATAGGCGGCCGCCGCACGAGTGTGCGGGTGCAGGGGCAGCGCATCCTCGATGCACACGTCGCGCCGCAGCGCGGTGACCGCGTGGTCGATCTGGGGGGCGACCGGTTGCTGCCCGGACTGATCAACGCGCACGATCATCTGCAGCTGAATGATTTCCCGAGCCTGCCGTACGCCAGCTCGTACCGCAACGCGGGCGATTGGATCAAGGATTTCAATGCGCGCCTGCGCGATCACGCCGCCGTTACCGCCAGTGCGGCGCTGCCACGCGCGCGCCGGCTGCGCAGCGGCGGCCTCAAGAACCTTCTGAGCGGAGTCACGACGGTCGCACACCACGATCCTCTGGAACCGCTGCTGCTGGCGGCCGACTTTCCCACCGGGGTGGTTGCGGATTTTGGCTGGGCCCATTCGCTGCAGGTCGACGGCGCGGCATACGTGCGCGCGGCCTGCGAGGCGACTCCGGAGGATCACCCCTGGATCATCCACGCCGCGGAAGGAGTGGACGCGCAGGCGCGCGCCGAGTTTGAGCGGCTGCGCGCGCTCGGCTGCCTGCGGCCCAACACGCTTCTGGTCCATGCGCTTGCGCTCGATGAGCTGCAGCAACGCGAGCTGGCGGACGCTGGCGCAGGGGTCATCTGGTGCCCGTCCTCGAATCTGCGCCTCTTCGGTCGCACGACGCAGGTGCGCGCTTTGCTGGCACGGGGGCGCATCGCCCTGGGGACGGATTCGCGACTCACCGCCGCGGGTGATCTGCTCCAGGAGCTGCGCGTCGCCCAAGCCTGTGCTGGCCTTACCGAGGCGGCGCTCGAGCGCATCGTGACGAGCGACAGTGCGCGCCTGCTGCGCCTCAAGGATCGCGGCAGGCTCGAGCGCGGCACACGCGCGGACCTCTTGATCCTTCCGGCCGGCATGCCGGTCACGACCGCCAGGCGCACCGACGTGCGCCTGGTGATGCTGGCGGGTGATGCGCGCTACGGGGATCCCGAGTACCTGCACGCACTCGCTGCGCCTGCGAACTTCACCGCGGTGCAGGTCGATGGACGTGCCAAGCTCCTGCAGCGCTCGCTCGCCGCACTGCTCGTGAGCGGCGCGATGGCAGAGCCGGGCGTGAGCGTGCCGGCGGCGGCCCGGAGCGCGGCATGCGCCTGAAGATCGTCCTGTACAACCCCCACGCGGTGTTCTTCACGATGCCGCTCGCACTCCTGGCCATCGGCTCGGAGCTTGATCCGCAGAAGTATGAGGTGATCATCGTCGATGGGCGCCTGGAAGCAGACCCCGAGGCGGCGGTGCTGGCGCAGCTGCAGGGCGCGCTGTGCTTTGGCGTGACGGTGCTCACCGGGGCACCAATCGCGGACGCGATGAAAATGTCGCGTGCGGTGAAGCAGGCGCAGCCGCAGCTACCGGTGATCTGGGGCGGCTGGCACCCGTCGATGTTTGCGCGCGAATGCTTCGAAGAGGGCGCCGTGGACGTGGTGGTGCGCGGCCAGGGCGAGGCCACTTTCGCCGAGATTGTGCAGCGGCTGACCGCGGGGCGGTCGCTTGCGGACTGCGCCGGGTGCACCGTGCGCCTCGCGGATGGCAGCGTGCAGGAGAACCCGGCCCGCGCGCTGCAGCCGGTGGAGATGTTTCGCGCACACGACTACGGTCTCATCCCGGTGGAGCGTTACTTCGAGCTCAAGGGCAAACGCCAGCTGGATTTCATCTCCTCCCAAGGCTGTAATTTCCGCTGTGCCTTCTGTTCCGATCCGTTCGTGTACGAGCGCAAATGGGTGGGCCTGGATCCGGTGCGCATGGCGCTGCGGCTGCGTGAACTGTGGGAGCGCTACCGCTTCGATGACCTGAACTTCCAGGATGAGACCTTCTTTACCCGCCGCAGCCGCATCGAGGCCTTGGTGGAGCGGCTGCTCGAGTACGACCTGAAGTTCACCTGGGCCGGCACCATGCGTGCCGACCAGGGCGTGCGCCTGCCGCCGGAGCTGTGGGCGCGCGCGGCGCAGTCCGGGCTACGGCGGCTCCTGGTCGGGGTCGAGTCCGGATCGGATGAGATGCTCAAGCGCATCCGCAAGGACATCCGCATCGAGCAAGTGTTCGAGACCGCACACAAGATGGCCGCGCACGGCATCGCCGGACAGTTCCCCTTCATCGTCGGGTTTCCCGAAGAGAGCGACGACAGCATCCGCGCCACCATCGATGTCGCCAAACGGCTGCGCGCCATCAGTCCGCAGTTCCGCACGCCGATCTTCTATTTCAAGCCCTATCCGGGGAGCGAGATTGTCATGGAGGCGGTCGCCCGCGGCTTTCGCCTGCCAGGGAGCCTCAAGGCGTGGTCCGAGTTCGATTACGTGGATGGCGATCCGGGCCCCTGGGTGTCGCGCGAGAAATTCAAGCTCATCGAGCGCTTCAAGTTCTTCAGCGAACTCGCCGCGTTGCCGGCCGACGGTGGCGGCGGCCTGCTGCAGCGTTTCGCCGAGTACCGCTGCCGGCGCGATGAGTACCGCTGGCCGGTGGAGATGCTGTTCACGCGCTGGCTCATGCCCGAGCAGAGGCTCTCATGAGCAACTTGCCACGGGTGCTGCTGGTGAATCCGAGCATGACGCCGGCGCGCAACGCGCGTTTCCCGCTGGCGATCCTCAACTTGGCCTCCGCCCTCGAAGGGCCGTTTGCGACCACGCTCCTCGATGGCAACGTGGATCGCGACTTCATCGCCACCACGCTGCGCGCCGTGAACGCCGGCGCCGTGGATGCGCTCGGGGTCAGCGTCATGGGCGGGCCGCAGCTGCCCCCGGCCATCGCACTCTCCAAGGCGGTGCGCGCGGCCGCGCCGCAGCTGCCGATCATCTGGGGTGGGGCGTTCCCCACCAACTGCCCGGACGCCACTCTCAACACCGCCTACGTCGACTATGCCGTGCGCGCCCAGGGCGAGGCGACCTTCGCCGAACTGCTGCAGGCCCTGCAGCAGTGCCCGTTGGGTGATCTCGGCCACATCGAGGGCCTGAGCTGGCGTTGCGACGGTGAGAGGGTCCACAACCGCGAGCGGCACTTCTCGGCCGCAAGTCTCGCGCAGCGCGTCCCCTACGAGCGCCTCGCCAATCCGCGGCGCTACCTGACGCGCACCTACCTGGGGCGCCACACCGCGGGCTACCAGGCCGGTCTCGGCTGCCGGTTTCGCTGCACTTTCTGCGGCGTGGCGACCATGTTCCGCGGCCGCCTGGCGCTGCCCACCGCGGCGCGCCTGGAGGAGGACCTGCGCTTCCTCACAACCGAGCTCGGGGCGGATGCCATCCAGTTCTATGACCACAACTTCTTCGATCGCGAAGTTGACATGGTGCCGTTGCTGGAGGTGCTGGCGCGCTTCCAGCTGCCGTGGTGGTGCTTTGCGCGCGCCGATGCGCTGCTGGATCTGTCGGAGAGGTCCTGGAAGCTGGTGCGCGCCAGTCAGCTGAAGATGGCCTACATTGGCGCGGAGTCTCCCAGCGACTGGCTGCTGCACGATGTCCGCAAGGGCACGCGCACCGACCAGACACTCGCCGCGGTCGAGCAATGTCATCGCCACGGCGTGGTGCCGGAGCTGTCCTTCATGCTGGCGCCGCCGCAGGATCCGGAGGGCGAGACCGAGCGCACCTTCGAGTTCATCCGCCAGATCAAGGCGCGCTATCCGCGCACCGAGATCATGCTGTACGTATATACGCCGCTGCCGGCGCGACCCGGCAGCCAGGGCCGCCGGCCCGCCACCGAGGCTGATCTGCGCGACTGCGCCGGGCAGCCGGTCAGCTTCCCCACCACGGCCGATGGCTGGGCACAGCCTGAGTGGCGCGGCTACTGGTGCCATACGGACTCGCCGTGGATCTCCGCGTCGCTGCGCGAGCGCATCCGCGATTTCACGACCGTGCTCGGCTGTCGTTACCCGACGGTGACCGACATCCGCTCACCGCGCTGGGGCAAGCTCACGCTCAGCGCGCTGGCGTCGTGGCGCTATCGCTTCCGCCGTTACGGCCGGCCGTGGGAACTGGACCTGTCGAGGAAATTCATCCGCCTGCGCGATCCGCGCGTCTCGAGCCTGTAACGGGTCGCCGAGTGAGTTCTTGCTGAGCAAGCGCACGCCGCCAACCGAACCGACCGCCGACCCGTTTGGGGAGCACACGCGCCGTGGGCGGCACGCGACCGCGCAGCTGCTGGGGGCCCGGTTCCGCTTCGACAGCGACAGCGCGGAACTGCTCGCGCTCGTGCGCCACGCCTACGCGGGGCTGCCGCGGCACCGTTTCGGCAGCCGCGTGCCGCAGCTGCGCGTCGCGCTGGTGCGGCTGCCAGCCCCAGCCACGCGCCGTTCGCGTACCGAGCCCCCGCCGGTAGCTGCGGTGGCCGGCGCCGGCCTGCTCGCCGCCGCGACGGCGGGCGGCGGTTTCATGAGCGTGGATGCCGCGCGGCGCGGCGCGCTAGTGGCGGTGAGCGCTGCGCACCTTAAGTTCGGCTATCACGTGCGCTACGAGCTCCTGGAGTTCGCCGTATATCTTTTGGCAGCGCGCGCCCAGTCACTGGTGCCCCTGCATGCCGCGTGCGTCGGATGCGAGGGCAGCGGGGTGTTGCTGCTCGGCCCGACTGGCGCCGGCAAATCGACCTTCATGGTTGAGAGCCTCATCCAGGGCCTGGAGTTTCTCGCCGAGGACAGCGTGCTGGTGCAGCCGCACAGCCTGCGCGCCACCGGGGTCGCGAACTTTCTGCACCTGCGTGCGGACTCGCTGCGTTTCGTGGCAGGCGGTGCACTGCTGCGCCACATCCGCGACTCACCGGTGATCCGCCGGCGCAGCGGCGCGCGCAAGTTCGAGCTCGATCTGCGCCGGCCGGGGCTGCACCTCGCACCGGCGCCGCTGCGACTGCGGGCGCTCGTGTTCCTGAGCGCTGCGCGCGCGCGCGGGCAGCTGCTGCGCCCGCTGGCGCCGCAGGCGGCGCGCCTGCGCCTCATCGCCGAGCAGCCCTATGCGGCAAGCCAGGCCGGCTGGCAGGAATTCCTCACGCGCGCCGCGCAGCTGCCGGCATTTGAACTGCGCCGCGCGGCACACCCGCGCAGCGCAGTCGAGACGGTTGCTCAGCTGCTGCATCGCTAGCACGATGCGCTTCATGCCGCGAGCGGACCACGAGCCTGCGTTCGAGCCTACCCGGCGGCTCCGCGCCCGCCGGTGTGCGCCATGAGGCGCTGCGCCGCCACGGGCTTCGGGGACCTGGCCCGCAGGCTCAGAGGCCTGCTCTTGCCGCGGCAGCGACCCCTGGCCGGCACGTTTCAGCCCTATAGCCACACGCTTCCGGACCGTTATCCCTGGCTGTTTCGCGCCGCTGCCACGGCTCTGGCCGACCGCGAGCAGCCGCACCTGCTGTCCTTTGGCTGCTCGCGCGGTGATGAGGTGCTGGCGCTGCGTCGCTATTTTCCCGGTGCCACCATTCGTGGCCTGGACGTGGATCCACGCAACATCGCCGTGTGTCTGGGGCGCCTGCCTCCCGGCACCCCCGGGGTGAGCTTTGCCAGCGCCGCGACCACCGTGGGCGAGGCGGACGCCAGCTACGATGCGATCTTCTGCCTGGCAGTACTGGTTCACGGTGATCTCACCGGGGGCGCCGCCACGCGCAGCGATCCGCTGCTGCGCTTTACGGACTTCGAGCGCGTCGTGACCGACTTTCACCGCTGTCTGAGGCCGGGTGGCTTGCTGTTTCTGCATACGACCAATTTTCGCTTCTGCGACACCGCCGTCGCCGCGCAGTTCGAGGTGGTGCTGACGGCCGCACCCGAGGAGATGGCGGTAGATGGCAAGTTCGATCGCGACAACCGGCTGCTTAAGAATGTGCAGTACTTCGATGTCGGCTTCCGCAAACGCTGAAAGGCCGGCCCAGCGCGGCCGCACGGCGCACAGCGATGGCCGTGGTGTGCGGTGGGCACGCCGTGGCGGTGCTCGCCGCCCCCGAGTTGCAGCCCGCCATGGGGATGACCTTTCATGAGCACTACTGCGGGCTGGTCGCGGATCTCGAGCGGCGCTTTCCCGTGACGCACTGGCGTTGCGGCGACCTGGACCTGTGGCCGCTGGCGCGCAGTAGCCTGTACCTGGACCTGTACTGGCGGCGCTTCGGGTCGGCGCCCCACGAGCGCACCGCGTGGCTGCCGCTGCGGGTCGGCTCGCGCCTGCTGCGTCCTTTGACCAATCTCTGGCACAGCCGCCGCGATCTGCGCCACGTACGGGTGTGGCCGCGGCGCGCCGATGTGGCCTTTCTCGGCGATGGCGTGTCGCTCGATTACGTGGCCGGGTCCTGGCGCGACCGCTTCGGCGAGCCGCTCATCGCGAGCTTGGAGCGGCGCGGACGCACCACCTTTCTCATGCAAGGTGGCGGCACGCAGCGGCTGCCGTGGCTGCGGCCGACCTTCATGGCGAACCTCGCCGAAGCCTGGGGCTGGCTGCTGTCGGCGCAGGCGCGCGCGCACGTGGAGCTGCCCGGACACGAGGCGGTGCTGAGCTTTCTGACCCAGGCAGGGATGGAGATCCCCTCGTTCACACGCCAGGCGCTCACGCGCCGCGCGGCGGAGGTTGCCGGCAGCGCGACCGTGTTCGCATGGATTCTGCGGATGATCCGCCCGCGACTCGCCTTCGTCGTCAATTACTTTTCAGGTCTCGGACCAGCCTTCGTGCTGGCGTGCCGGCGGCGTGGCGTGCTGTGCATCGACCTGCAGCGCGCGCCGCTGCAGGGTTCACCGATGGCTTATGACTGGCTGACCCTGCCCGCGGCAGGCTATTCGGTACTGCCGGACGTCTTTTGGAACTGGACCGAGGAGGATGCCGCAGCGGTGGCGCGCTGGGCCCTGCCGCCGCGGCATCGCGCTCTGCGCGGCGGCCACACGCAGCTCGGCGCTGACGCAGTTTGCGCGCCGGAGGTGCAGTGGGGCGGATTTGAGCGCGAGATCCTGGTGGCGCTGCAGCCGATCGGCGGCCACGCTGCCGACTGGAACGCGCTCACGGACCTGATCGAGGCCGCGCCGCGTGGCTGGCGCTGGTGGCTGCGCCGGCACCCCGCCTCCACGGAGCAGCAGGACGCCGTCTTCGGGCGGCTGCTGTCGCTGCGGCAGGAGAACGTCATGATCAGCGCTGCCTCGGCGCCGCTGAACACGCTGCTGCCGCACATGAGTGTCCTCGTGTCCCTGAACTCCGGGGCGGCGCTCGAGGCGGCCCTGTTCGCCGTCCCGGCACTGTTTCTCAGCGCCGAGGCGCGCACGACCTTCGGCGCCCTGATCGACCGGGGCGCCGCCGCGCTCATCGATGTGCACGAGGTGGGTGCGCGCATCGCCGCTCTCCCGGAGGCTCGCCGGCCTGCGCCGCCTCTGCCAGCGCCGCCTCTCGGACCGGTTCTCGATGCCCTTGAGAGTCTGGCGGCGGCGCACGCGGCCGCCCGGGTGGCGCGATGAGCGCACCGGCGGCCGGGCGCGCCAGCGACCCACCATTGCGTGTGCTCGTGATCGGTGCCGGGCCGGCATCGGTGATGCTGCACCTGCCGGTGCTGGCGCGACTGCGCGACGCCGGTGAACTCGTGCTGCAGCTCGTGTGCGATCTTGATGGCGCACGCTGCGCGCAAGCGCGCGCGCGCTTTGGCTTCCTCGAGACCAGTGGGGACGCGCACGCCGCGCTCGAGCGTGCCGATATCGAGGTGGTATATGTCTTCGGCAGCGCCCAGATGCACTACGAACTAGGACTGCGCGCACTGCAGAGCGGCAAGCACCTGTTCGTGGAAAAGCCCGTGGCGCCGGGGTTCGCACAGGCGCAGGCGCTTGCCGCCTGTGCGCAGCGCTTCGGCCGCATCGCGGTCGGCGGCCACAATCGCCGCTTCCTCAAGGCATTCACGCAGCTGCGTGCCCAGGGACAGGCGGGCTGGAGCGCCGCGGAGGCGGTGTTCCACAAACCTGAGTACGGCAAGATGCCCGCATTTGGTGCTCGCACCTGGCTCGGTGCGAACGGCATACACGCCCTCGACGCCCTTATCTTCATGATGGGCGCGCTGCCCGAGGAGGTGCATGCGCTGGCGGCCGAGGACGCCGTGTTCAGCGCGCTCCTGCGCTGGCCCGGTGGCGCCCAGGGCACGTTCCTGTGCAACAACCACGCGGGCTCGCGCCTGGAGGAGTACGTCTTTCACCGTCCCGGTGCGACCTTTCGGGTCACCGCCGAGGGCCTCATCACCGAGAAGGATGGCCGCACCGAGCGCTGCGCACTGCCCATGCTGGGCGATGGGATTGCGGCGGAGCACGCGGCGTTCCTGGCTGCCATCCGCGGCGGCGGCGTGCCCCTGCATGAGATCGGCACGCTCGCGCCCTCGCTGTATCTGGCCGAGCTGATCGAAGCGGGCTTCAGCGGCCGCTGCCGCCTGCCGCAGGCCGAGGTGACCGCCGCGGTGCCAACCGCTGCCGCACCCTCACTGCTCCTCGTGAATCCGCTCGGCCTGCAGGCAGCGCTCACACGGGCGTTACCGGATGCGCGGCTGGTGTCACTGGCGCAGCTCGAACAGGAGCCCGGGCCGCGAGGCGACATCCGCGCGGCGCTCCTGGGCCGGGGAGCCGCGCCGCTGACGGCGGCGACGCTGGCCAAGCTGCCGAACCTGTCGATCGTCGGCATCGTTGCCCTGTCGGTCGCGCGCCACGATCCGGACGCGCTCATCGCGCGCGGTATACGCATCGTCAATGCGAGTGAGGCCCACGCCGACAGCGTGGCGGAGTTCGGGCTCGGACTGGCGATCCTCGCCCGACGTCGTGCGTTCGTCTCGCACGAGGCGATGCGCGGCGGCGGCTGGGGCACCGCGTACCGCGTGCACGATCTGAAGGGGCGCCTGCGGCAAGGGGCCCGCGCACTGCGTCCGCTGCTGAGCCGCCTGGGCCTCGAGCCGCTCATGCGCCGCGCCTGGAAGGGCATGGCCGCACGCCTGGCGGGGCCGGCTGCCCATGCGGCCGCTGACCTGCGCGGCTGCCGCGTCGGGCTGATCGGCTGGGGCGCCAACGCGCGCGCCTTCGCGCACCTGTTGCAGCACGCTGGCGCGCAGGTACGGGTTTATTCGCAGCATGCCGCGGCGGCTGAGATCACCGCCGCGGCCGCCACGCCGGCGACGCTCGCCGAGGTGCTCTCGTGCGAGATCGTGTCGCTGCACCGTGGCTTGACTGATGCGACTCGTCACGCCCTGGGAGCGGCCGAACTGGCGCAGCTGCGCTCCGGGGCGGTGCTGCTCAACCTCGCGCGCGGCGCACTCATCGAGCCGCAGGCGCTGCTGCAGCGGCTGCGACAGGGCGACGTGTTCGCCTGTCTCGATACCTACGAAGTCGAGCCGCTGCCGGCCGCCGATCCGCTGCGGCAGCTGCCGAACGTGTTTCTGACCTCGCACCTCGCCGGCGGGAGCCCGCAGATGCAGGCGGCGGCGGCGCAGGAGGTGGTCGAGAAAGTGGTGGCGCACCTGCGCGGCAGTGAGGTCGCAGCGCTGACCGCGCAGCGCTTACGCACCATGACCTAAAGGCCGCGGCGCGCCGCTGAGTGGCGCTGGATGAGAGAGCGCTAGACGAAGGCGGCGAGCTGCGCGCGCGCCTCGCGCGCGGCCTGCTGCAGGTCGGCCGCGCGCCGCGGATCGCTGCCGGCAAGCCGGCTCGCCTCCACTTCGCTGCGCAGCCACAGGTCCGCCAGGCGGTAGTAGTTGCGGTCGCGCCGCCCCTCGATCACGTAGTCGCGGTCGGTCGCCTCGGCCCAGGCCTGCGGCAGGCGGATGCGCTCGCGCACGCGCTCGAAGTAGGGCGTGCCCTTGATCGGATAGGAAACTGTGGTGAGGAAGATCTCCGGATTGGTGCGACAGACAAGGTCCACGGTGGCGGCGATATCCTCGAGCTCCTCGCCCTCGTAGCCCCACATGAGGAACATGCCCACCTGGATGCCGTGGCGGTGCGCAAGTTCCACCGCGCGGTGCACTTCAGCGACGCTCACGTCGCGCTGCATCGCGTCCAGCACCCGCTGGCTGCCACTCTCGGAGCCGATCCAGATGCGGTAGCAGCCGAGCTCGGCGAGCGCTGCCGCGGCAGCCTCGCTCTGCAGCCGATCGGCGCGCGTTATGGTCTCGAACGGCAGGCGCAGGCCATGCGCGCGCAGCGCCGCCGCGTAGCTGTGCAGCCACGGATGGCTGATGGTGAACACGTCATCGGCGTACCACAGCTGCTCGGGGGCATAGCGCCTGACGATCTCGACGACCTCGTCGGCCACGTTGCCGGGTGTGCGGCGCCGGTGCGAATAGCCGTACACCGCGTGTGAGCACCAGGTGCACTTGTAGGGGCAGCCGCGCGCGGTAATGAGATTGACGCTGCCTGCGCCGTGATGGCGCCGCCACACCTCGACGTAGCGCTGCTGATCGATGGCGCCGCGATCCGGCAGCGGCAGGGCATCCAGATCCGGGATCTTGAGGCGCTCGGGCGTGCGCACCACCGTGCCGCTTGCATCCCTGAAGACGATGCCGCGCACCGCATGCAGCGCCTGCGTACTCACCGCCGGCAGGGCCTGCAGCAGTTCATCGAGCGTGTACTCGCCCTCGCCGATGACGACGACGTCGGCGCCGGCGGCGAGGTATTCCGCGGCGTAGTTGGCGCTCTCCGGGCCGCCGAGGATCACGCGCCAGCCGCAGGCGCGCGCTGCGGCCATGATCTGCAGCACGGACTTGCGGGTGATGAGATTGGTGTAGATGCCGAGGATGCCGCCGGCCCCCCGCTCAAGCTCGTGCAGCAGCGTGCTGCGCTCAGCGAAGGTGCTGTCGAACACTTCGACCGCATGGCCGCGCGACTTGAGAAACCCCGACAGGTACAACAGGCCGAGCGGGGCGTACGGCTTCATGATCTGCTGCTCCTTCTCGTCCTCCGAGATGAAGTAGCCGTGCGTCAGCAGGATCTGTCCCATGGGACCGGGGCGCGCCTAGACCGCCGCGCGACTTACCCGAAAGGCGCTCTCGCTCATCTGCAGGCTCGCCCAGCGCAACTCGAGACTCTCCTGCGCCTGCCGGTAGCGCTCGCCGTGGCCGGGCTGATCGAGCTGCCCGATCTTGACCTGCTCGTGCAGCAGGTTACGGATGGCACGGTAGAAGTTCGAGCTGTAGGTGCCGCGGAACATCATCGCCAGGTCGCCGCTTTCCTTCCAATGGGTCTTGCCATTGAGGAACTGCCCCTTGACCTGCTCGAAGAACTTTGTGCCCGGCAGGGGGTAGGCGACGCTCACACCGACGTCGTCCGGGCGCGCGGCCTCCAAGAGCTCACGCGTCGCCAGGATGTCGGTGAGCTCCTCGTTCAGGTAACCGAGCTGGATGAAGAAACCCACCCGGATGTCCTGGGATTTAAAGCGCGCCCGCGCCTCCTTGATCTCAGCCACCGTCGTGCCCTTGTTCATGGCGTCCAGTATGCGCTGACTGCCGCTCTCAGCGCCGATCCAGGCCTCAGCGCAGCCGGCCTCGTGTAACGCTGCCGCCATGTCCTCGCTGGTGAGGTCGGCACGGATCTGGATGGTGAAGGGAATGCGCGCGCTGGCCTCGCGTACCGCGCGCGCGAAGCGCCGCACCCAGGCGGGCTTGAAACCGAAGATGTCGTCGGCGAACCAGATGTGATCGGGATTGAAGCGCTGCTTGAGGTAGGTGAACTCGGCAGCCACCGACTCGGCGCTTCGCTGCGCGTACTGGTTGCCCCAGATGGGCTTCGCGCACCAGCTGCAGCGGAACGAACAGCCGCGCGAGGCGGCCATGTTGAGGCTGAAGAAGCCGTGCGCCGTGAGCCATGCCTTGCGGTAGCGCTCGATGTCGATCAGGTCCCAGGCCGGCAGTTCCGGCTGCGCGACGATGACCGCGCGCGTCTCGGGGAGCTTCGTGATACTGCCGTCCTGGATGTAGGCGAGGCCGGCAAGCTCCGCCGTCAGCTCGGGCGTGGACAGCTCGACGTTGGCGTCCAGGCGTCGCATGAGAACCGCGAGCGCGGCGAGTCCTTCGCCGATGAGGGCCACGTCGGCGCCCGCGTTCAGGTAGACCTCCGGGGCGTCGGTGACGTCCGAGCCCGCGACGATGACGCGCGCACCGCGCGCCCGGGCTGCGCCGATCATCTGACAGCAGGCCTCGCGCATCGCCGCCAGGCACATCTTGGTCAGGAAATTGTAGTTGTCCTCATAGAGCACCACGATTTCCGGGGCTACTGACTGCAGCTGCGCAACGTAGTCAGTCACCCCGTCCGCCAGCATGGCGTCGAACAGCGCCACCTCGTGGCCGCTCTCACGCAGGGATGCGGCCACCTGCAGCGTGGCCAGGGGCGGATAGGGCTTGGCACGCTCGGACTGCTTGGCGTCGAGACGCAAAAAATACGAGTGCCCTACGAGAATGGATCGCATCAGTTCTTTCTCTTTGTCCAAGCGGCACGGCAACAATCCCTTACATGCGCTCGCAAAGGATTGTCGAGAGTACCCCCCAGGCCCACAAGCTACTAAGGTTCCGGCCCCGCCGCACGCACTGTACGGCTCCTGGGTAAGTACCCCGGCGTAGGGCTTGGGTTCACCCCCGCAGCCCGGGTGCCGCGGATGAGACTGTAAAGGACTGATTCTGATCAGTAAACGCGGCGCCTCGGACATGGGTGCGCGCGCGAGGTCTCTTACGCCCCACGGCACCCATAGAGGCCACGTGCAGCGCGGTGCGCGACACGGGCTCGGAAGCGCTTTGTGGCGCAGAGCACACTGCCGGGCAACTTGAGCGTATCAGCTATAATCGCAGGCACCCCAACGCGCGGCCGACTGGTGTGGGGCATCCGGCGGGTCCGGTGCCCGCGGCACGGGCGAAAGTGGCGGAACTGGTAGACGCGCTGGGCTTAGGACCCAGTGGGGAAACCCGTGAGAGTTCGAGTCTCTCCTTTCGCACCAGTTCTTCTAAGCGTTCACTGAGATGGTGTTATCGCTCAGCGGCAAGGGGTCCGCCGGAGCTGAAGGATCGAATGGATGGAAGTCTCGTTGTCTGACACCGGTGGGCTGACGCGGCGCATGGAAGTCGCGGTACCCGCCAACGAAGTGGCGCAGGAAGTGCAGCAGCGCCTGAAGCAGCTGTCACGCACGGCGCGCCTGAAGGGCTTCCGTCCGGGCAAGGCGCCGCTGGCGGTCATTGCCAAGCAGTTCGGTGACCAGGTGCGCTCGGAAGTGCTCAACGACCTGATGCGCAGCTCGTTCGCGCAGGCCGTGAATCAGGAGAAGCTGCGTCCCGCCGGTGGCCCGCGTATCGAGCCGATCGCGCTCGGACCTGAGACCGACCTCAAGTACGCCGCCACCTTCGAGGTGCTGCCCGAGATCCGGGTGAATTCTCCCGCGGACATCACCATCGAGAAGCCCACGGCCGCCGTCACCGATGCCGACGTCGACGCCATGATCGAGAACATGCGGCGCCAGCGCCCGACGTTCACCGCGGTCGAGCGCCCCGCCCACGAGGGCGACCGGGTGCTCTTTGACTATCAGGCGCGCATCGGCGGCAAGCTGATCGAGGACGGGGATCTGAAGGATGTGCGCGTGGTGCTGGGCGCGCGTCAGGCGATGCCGGAGCTGGAGGCGGGACTGCAGGGCGTGAGTGCCGGTGAGACGCGTGATTTGCCGGCCGTATTTCCCGCCAATCACCCGAACAAGCGCCTCGCCGGGCAGTCCGCCGACCTGCACCTCTCCATTAAGACAGTGGAGGAGCAATCCCTTCCGGTGGTCGACGCTGAGTTCTTGCGCGCCTACGGTGTGGAGCAGGGCGGACTCGAGGAGATGCGCAACGAAGTACGCAAGAGCATGGAGCGCGAACTGGCCGGTGTGATCAAGAACCGCCTGCGCGTACAGGTGCTGGACGGGCTCTACCGCAGCAATCCGGTGCAGGTGCCGCGGGCGCTCGTCGAGGAGCAGGTGCAGGAGCTGCAGCTGGACACGGCGCGGCGCCTCGGGATCCGCGATGCCCGCGCCCTGCCGCCGCGCGAGCGCTTCGAGGAGCCAGCGCAGCGTCGGGCGGCGCTCGGTCTTCTGATCTCGCAGATCGTGCAGAGTCAGAGCATGACGGTCGAGCGCGAACGGGTGCGCGAGCGCCTGAGCGAGCTGGTGGAGAGCTACCCCGATCCCGAACAGGCACGGCGCGCTTACCTGCAGAACCAGGACGCGATGCGTCAGATCGAGTCCGCGGCACTGGAGGACCAGGTGATCGACTGGATCGTGACAAACGCCAAAGTCACCGAGAAGCCGATGACTTTCAAGGAACTCACCGGCTTCGGTGAGGCCCAACATGATCATGACCACGAACATGATCACGAACCCGGATCTGAACATCACGCCGCGCCCGCAGAGGGGCCAGCAACAGCAAGAGGTGAGCGGCACATGAACGAACGTAACCTGAATCTCGTTCCCATCGTCGTTGAACAGACCGCGCGCGGCGAGCGCGCCTACGACATCTATTCGCGCCTGCTGAAGGAACGCGTCTATCTTCATCGTCGGCGCGATCGACGACTTCATGGCGAACATCGTCGTGGCGCAGATGCTGTTCCTGGAGTCGGAGAACCCGGAGAAGGACATCGCTCTCTACATCAACTCCCCGGGGGGCGTGGTGAGCTCGGGACTTGGCGGTCTACGACACCATGCAGTTCATCAAACCCGACGTCAGCACCATCTGCGTGGGGCAGGCTGCCAGCATGGGGGCCGTGCTGCTGGCCTCGGGAGCGGCCGGCAAGCGCTACTGCTTGCCGCACGCGCGCGTCATGATCCATCAGCCCCTGGGGGGCTTCCAGGGTCAGGCGGCGGACATGGAGATCCACGCCAAGGAGATGCTCGATACCCGCGACCGCCTGAACCGGATCCTCGCCAAGCACACCGGCCAGAGCGTCGAACGCATTAAGCATGGACACCGATCGCGATCGCTTCATGGACTGCAACGAGGCGGTGAAGTACGGCCTGGTCGACAGCGTCCTGGACCGGCGCGGTTCGGTCGTCCCGGTGCCCTCGAATAAGGCCTAGGAGGCCCCATAATCGAGGCTCGCTCCCAGCAAATGTAAAAGTGGTGAACCGCGTCATACATTCCGCGCCCTGTGAAGGAAATACAGGTGCGACAGCGCTTTGCGTAGGGTGCGGGCACCGTGCTATAACAAAGTGCGCGAGCGCTTTTAGCCCGTGCGACGCGGAGAATATGAGGGACCTCGATGACTGAAGATTCCCGCAACCGTCACGACGACGGCAAGCTCCTGTATTGCTCTTTCTGCGGGAAGAGCCAGCACGAAGTCCGCAAGCTGATCGCCGGTCCCTCCGTGTTCGTGTGTGACGAATGCGTCGAGCTGTGCAACGACATCATCCGCGAGGAGCTCGAGGACCGCGCCGAGCGCGCCCGCGATAAGCTCCCCAAGCCCCACGAGATCAAAAAGGTGCTCGATGAGTACGTCATCGGCCAAGAGCGCGCCAAGAAGGTGCTCTCGGTCGCGGTGTACAACCACTACAAGCGCCTGCAGACCCGCACCGGCAGCGCCCGCGCCAAGGACGAGGTCGAGATTGCCAAGAGCAATATCCTCCTGATCGGGCCGACCGGCTGCGGCAAGACGCTGCTCGCCGAGACGCTGGCGCGCCTGCTGAACGTGCCGTTCACCATCGCCGATGCGACGACGCTCACCGAAGCCGGCTACGTCGGCGAGGACGTCGAGAACATCATCCAGAAGCTCCTGCAGAAGTGCGACTACGACGTCGAGAAGGCGCAGACCGGCATCGTCTACATCGATGAAATCGACAAGATCTCGCGCAAATCCGACAACCCCTCCATCACCCGTGACGTTTCGGGCGAGGGCGTGCAGCAGGCGCTCCTGAAGCTCATCGAGGGCACCATCGCCTCCGTCCCGCCGCAGGGCGGCCGCAAGCATCCCCAGCAGGAATTCCTGCAGGTCGACACCAGTAACATCCTCTTCATCTGCGGCGGCGCCTTCGCCGGCCTCGAGAAGATCATCCTCAACCGCACGCAGAAGTCGGGCATCGGCTTTACCTCCGAGGTGCGTGATATCAACACGCGACCGCACGGCAGCGACCTGTTCCACGACGTCGAGCCCGAGGACCTCATCAAGTACGGCCTGATCCCGGAGTTTGTCGGCCGCCTGCCGGTGGTGGCGACACTCGATGAGCTCGATGAGGGGGCGCTGATCTCGATTCTTACCGAGCCCAAGAACGCGCTCACCAAGCAGTACCGGCGCCTGTTTGAGATGGAGGGCGCGGAGCTCGAGTTCCGCGACGAGGCGCTGCGCGCCGTGGCCCACCGCGCCATGCAGCGCAAGACCGGCGCGCGCGGTTTGCGCACCATCCTTGAGACCGTGCTGCTCGACACCATGTACGAGCTGCCGTCCATGCGTAACGTGGCGCGCATCGTGATCGACGAGACCGTCATCGACGGGCAGACCAAGCCCTACGTGGTCTACGGCACGGAAGAGTCCGAGCCGCGTCGCGCCGCAGGAACGAACCATCACTGAGGCGAAACCCGCGCTGTTTCCGGCGCGGCATGCACCGCCTGAGAGGCGCGTCACTCTTGAAACGGGGTGGCTGTGCCTCAATTCCCGCTACACTAGCGCCCTGAGCGCCGCCCGGCCGCGGTCCGACAGACACCGCAGCCGTTTCCCCATGGGTCCATCGAGGGCTTGAGCGTGTCCGAACCTACGACTCCGACGACGACTTCTCCGCCTGCGGCCGAGCTGCAGAACGTGCCGGTGCTGCCGCTGCGTGACGTGGTGGTTTACCCGCACATGGTGCTGCCGCTGTTCGTCGGCCGCGAGAAATCCATTCAGGCACTGGACGTGGCGATGCGCACCGACAAGCGCATCATGCTGGTGGCACAGAAACAGGCCGACGTGGATGACCCGAAGGCCGACGATCTGTACCGCATCGCAACGCTGGCCACCGTGCTGCAGCTGCTGAAGCTCCCCGACGGCACCGTCAAGGTGCTCGTGGAAGGCGTCGACCGCACCCGCATCGAGAAGCTGCACGCCGGGGACTACTACTCCGCCGATGCCACGCTTCTGCCGGATGCGGAGAGCTATGACGAGAAGGAAATGGACGTGCTGGCGCGCTCGGTCATTTCCCAGTTCGAGCAGTACGTGAAGCTCAACAAGAAGGTACCCCCGGAGGTACTGACCGCGCTCGCCGGCATCGAGCAGGCCGGGCGCCTGGCCGACACCGTGGCCGCGCACATGTCACTCAAGCTCGCCGAGAAGCAGAAGGTGCTGGAGATCCTCGACGTGCGTAAGCGCCTCGAGCACATCCTGGTCGCCATCGAGAGCGAGATGGACGTGCTGCAGATCGAGAAGCGCATCCGCGGCCGCGTCAAGGCGCAGATGGAGAAGAGCCAGCGCGAGTACTACCTGAATGAGCAGATGAAGGCCATTCAGAAGGAACTCGGCGAGATGGACGAGGGCGGCAACGAGATCAACGAGCTCGAGCAGAAGATCGCCAAGGCCGGCATGCCCAAGGAGGCACGCGAGAAGGCCACCGGCGAGCTCAACAAGCTGAAGATGATGTCGCCGATGTCCGCGGAAGCCACCGTGGTGCGCAACTACATCGACTGGCTGGTCAAAGTGCCGTGGAAGAAGCGCACCAAGATCATCAAGGACATCGCGCGCGCCCAGAAGGTGCTGGACGAGGATCACTTTGGTCTGGAAAAGATCAAGGAACGCATCGTCGAGTATCTCGCCGTGCAGCAGCGCGTCGACAAGCTGCGCGGCCCGATCCTGTGCCTCGTGGGACCCCCGGGCGTGGGCAAGACCTCACTCGGGCAGAGCATTGCGCGCTCGACCAATCGCAAGTTCGTGCGCATGTCCCTCGGCGGCGTGCGCGATGAGGCCGAGATCCGTGGCCATCGCCGCACCTACATCGGCTCCATGCCCGGCAAGATCGTGCAGAACATGTCCAAGGCCGGGGTGCACAACCCGCTGTTCCTGCTCGATGAGGTCGACAAGATGTCGATGGATTTCCGCGGCGACCCGTCCTCGGCGCTGCTGGAAGTGCTCGACCCTGAGCAGAACTCGACCTTCAACGATCATTACCTGGAAGTGGACCTGGACCTCTCCGAGGTAATGTTCGTCTGCACCGCGAACTCGCTCAACATCCCGGCGCCGCTCCTGGACCGCATGGAAGTGATCCGGCTGCCCGGCTACACCGAGGATGAGAAGATGAACATCGCGCGGCGCTACCTGGTGCCGAAGCAGATGAAGAACAATGGCCTGAGGCCCGATGAGCTGAAGGTCTCCGATGCGGCGCTCATGGACATCGTGCGCTACTACACGCGCGAGGCGGGCGTGCGCAACCTCGAGCGCGAGATCGCCAAGATCTCCCGCAAGGCCGTGAAGCAGATGCTGCTGCACAAGAAGGAGCAGAAGTCGGTCGCGGTCACGCCGCGCAATCTCGACAAGTTCCTGGGCGTACGCCGCTTCCGTTACGGCAAGGCCGAGGACATGAACCGCGTCGGGCAGGTGACGGGGCTTGCCTGGACCGAGGTCGGTGGCGAGCTGCTGACGATCGAAGCCGCAGTGGTGCCGGGCAAGGGCAAGCTGCAACACACCGGCCAGCTCGGTGAGGTGATGCAGGAGTCTATCCAGGCGGCGATGACGGTGGTGCGCAGCCGCGCGCAGGTGCTGGGCCTGGAAACTGAGTTCTACCAGAAGCTCGACGTGCACCTGCATATCCCGGAAGGCGCCACGCCCAAGGACGGACCGAGTGCCGGCATCGGCATGTGCACCGCGCTGGTCTCGGCATTGACTCGCATTCCGGTGCGTTCCGATGTGGCAATGACCGGTGAGATCACGCTGCGCGGCGAGGTCCTGCCGATCGGCGGGCTCAAGGAGAAGCTGCTGGCGGCCCACCGTGGCGGCATCAAGATGGTGCTGATCCCGGATGAGAACCAAAAGGATCTGGTCGAGATCCCGGACAACATCAAGGGCAACCTTGAGATCAAGCCGGTGAAATGGATCGACGAGGTGCTGGCGGTGGCCCTCACCCAGCAGCCCATGCCGCAGCAGAACGTGGATGTCCCCGCCGTGACGGCCCCCCCGGGCGCCGGTGAGGACAAACCCGCTCGCCGCGGCGTGCGGCGAGTCAAGCAGGACGTGCCCCCGGCGCATTAGAATGCGTCGGGGCCTCGCCCCGCGGCTCTTTCGGGTCGGGTGCTTAGCTCAGCTGGTAGAGCGTCGCCCTTACAAGGCGAATGTCGGCGGTTCGATCCCGTCAGCACCCACCAAAGTTTGGCTCGATGTGATCGTAGAGCAGCAGGCCGGCTGACCGAGAATCATCGCCCTGAATTTGGATATGTCAGAGCTCAGTATATTGGGACGAGTGACGCGCGCGGATGTGCGCCACGATCCCTACCCGCACGTCACCATCGAAGACTGTCTGCCAGCGCAGCTCTATGAGGAGCTGACACGCACCTACCCTGCAGACGCGACGATCCTCGAGCTTGAGCCTGAACACAATGCACGGCACCGAACCCCACGGCAGAACTCGCGTCACGATGTCTGTGCACCAGGGATCCTCGCTCGACCGGAACGCTTTAGCTCAGCATGGCGGGCGTTCGTCGCATATCACACATCAAACGCGTTCTATCGCGAGTTCGTGGGGTTGCTGGGTCCGGAGATTGTTGCGACCTATCCGCAGCTCGAAAGCCGGATCGGATGTCCGTTGGCGAATTTCACAACCGGCATGTTGGGCGACAGCGGTTCCCGTAACTGTCAGCTTTTGCTGGATTGCCACATCGGCATCAACACGCCGGCGCTCCGGCGCAGCAGCGTCAGGCGCGTTCACACTGATGCACCGGATGAGCTGTTCGCGGCCTTGCTGTATTTTCGCAGAGACGACGACACGGTGTCGGGAGGTGACTTGGAGATTCTCCGCTGGAGAGAGAGTCGAGAGCACCGCTTCGTCGGTTCGGAAGTCGATGAATCTGACGGCGAACTCGTATATACCGTGCCCTACCGGGCCAACACTGCTGTGATTTTCATCAACTCGGATAGCGCACTACATGCCGTGTCGGAGCGTGCCTCAACGGCGCTGAGCCGGCGACTGGTCAATATCATGGGGCGCTTTCGCCAGGCGCTGCCCGAGGGATTGTTTACGAAGCGTCAGAAGATGACGCCATGGGCCTTGGGGCGTCGAGGACTGCAGCGCTACCAGAAGGCGAGGCGTCGATTTTAGCGCGGTCGGTTCAAGGGACAACGATAGACCTCCCGAGAGCCGGCGCTCGCGGCGGGCAGGTCCGGGTCAACTTTGCCCATTCGACGGCCGCCGCTGAATTTCCGACTCGAATAACTGGAATCAGGAGCGCTATCGGCCGCGAAAGGCCCGACTCCCCCAGTTTTTCCAGATAGATCAGTGCCGAGTTTGGCCCCTGGCAGACCCTTCAATACAACAGTAAATCCGCCGGTGGTCACGTTAGAACGGCACTGCGCGCTGTGCTTAGCGCCTTTGCCGCATCGGCGTGACGACTGTCACTCGCCTGCGCCACTTAGTGCTCCCCGGTGCTCGACGTTGAGGTTTTGAGATGGGTCTATGAGGTTTTGAGATAGTTCTAGTCTTTCCGATACGGCGATAATTACCTGACGGCAATGAAACATCGCCAATGCAACGCCGGAGGGGGATTCGAGGGATCGTTAGCGCTACTATCGCGCTGCAATTCATGAATGGTTGGGGAGGAACGGGGGTTGTCGGCCAGTAGCTCATCAAACCCGCCGCCCAAGACCGCGGTGTTTGCAGTGTCTTCCTCGTGAACAGCGCAAGGCGGTCGGGGTCCGAGGGTACCCGCTGATTCACCCGGGCAACAAATCAACTCAACTGGCTGGGGATTATCGTAATGATAATAAAAGATACCCGCTCAAAGAGCCCAACTCTCCGCGAGCAGCCTCATCCTTCTCGTCCGGTGCCGACCAGTATCGCGGCAGCGGTCTGCTTTGCCCTGTATGGGCTGCCGCCCCCGGCGGCGGCCGACTCCGCTGACCAACCCCAGGGTGTGCTGCAGGAAGTCACGGTGACGGCGACCCGCCGTACGGAGACCATCGAATCGGTACCGTACAGCCTTTCGGTCATCAGTGCGGACCAAATCAACGCGTCAGGCGTTACCGACCTCGCCACCCTTGCCACGCAGGTGCCTGGCTTGAGCATGTACGACTACGGTGCTCGATTCGCGGGGGCCACGACGCCGATCATCCGCGGCATCAACGCGACGGGCAGTCCCCCCCGGGGCTTTCGCACCTTCGAGCAAGACCCCGTGGGTACGTACATCGGCAATTCGCCGATCGACGGTTACTTTCAGCTGGACGACCTGAATCGCATCGAGATCTTGCGCGGACCGCAGGGGACCTTATACGGGGCCGGCGCGCTGGGCGGTGCGCTTCGGCTGATTCCCAATTCTCCGCTACTCAATACGTTCTCCGGATCGGTCGAAGCGAGCGGCTCGAAAGTGGCGCACTCGGACGGGACAGGCTACAGCCTGAACGGCATGCTCAACGTGCCGTTCGGCGACAGTGTGGCCTTTCGAGTCGCAGGAAAGTATGCCTACGAACCCGGATGGATCAAGGCCTTCGGCTTGCTTGAGCGCACCAACAACGGCGTATACGGGGTTCCGCTACTCGCGAATCCCGCTGACCCGGTGAACAGTTCGCCTATCTACTCAAGTCGCAACGACTGGAACTGGCAAAAGACCTTCAGTGGGCGTGCGAGCCTGCTGTTTAAATCAAACGACAAGTTCAGCGCGGAGCTCGCAACGCTGTATGCGCACGTCAGTGGCGATGGCGGACCGCAGGTGAACCCCGATTTCGCAGGCGGTCCGTCCCCCTTGGATCCGGCCACCACGTACCCCGCAGGCGGTCACTACCAAGAATTCGCGCTGATCGATGAGCCATTCAACCGAACCACGAACCTAACGAGTCTCGATCTGAGCTACGACGCAGGGTTTGCCACCATCTCCTCCACCAGCTCGTACCACACCACGAAGGGTTCCTTAATCCAAGACTCCACTTTCGACTACGCTGGTTTTGATGGCGGTTATTTCCTGCCGTACTACGCGGGGATTCCGACCAATCCGCGCTTCATCTACCCTTTCCTCTTTACTGACTCGGCGCATACCTTCACCCAGGAAGTGCGACTCGTATCCAAAGCCGACCCCGCGAACATCTTCGATTATGTCCTGGGTGGGTTCTACGAGAACCAAACGCGTTACGGCAATTGGTACGTCACCAATCCCGGCTCCCCGGAGCGAGCCGTGGCGCAGGGATGCACGGGATATTTCGTTGCCGGGTCAACGTTTCCGAATTGCCTGCTGCTGAGCGGCCCGAACGACCTCACCTTCCAGCAGCTCGACAAGCAGACCTTTCAAGACCAGTCGGTGTTCGGCGAGCTGACCTGGCATTTCATGCGGCACGGACAGCTTACTGGCGGTGTGCGACATTTCCATCAGAAATTCACCGATGCGCAGTTGTACCAGGATTTCACCTTCGACATCGTCGTGCCGCCGACCCCATATAGCGCGCCGGCAACCAAGACCATCGGAAAGGTCGATGCCTCCTACGAATACGCCGACCATCAGTTCGCCTACGCGCTGTGGTCGCAGGGCTTTCGTCGCGGCGGCGCCAACTCGGTTCCCTCGAGTGGGATATTCCAAGAAAGCCCGCTGCTGAGGAATTACCAGCCGGACCAGACGAATAACTACGAGGCGGGCCTCAAAGGACGCTTCAGTAACGGGCTTTCTTATGCGTTTGCGGTGTTTTATATCAAGTGGGATAGACCGCAGATCTCCTCCAGCCTGCCGTCCGGCAATCTTGCCGTTTACAACGCCAACACAGCCAAGTCACAGGGCGTCGAGTTTGAGTCCACCGGCCCGTTGTTTGTGCCGAGCCTGAGCTACTCCATCGGCTTTGCCTATGCCGATGCCAAGTTGACCAGCGACTTCTCCTACCCGGCGAATGACGGCACGGGCACCATCGTCCCCGGCCTGCTCTCTGGAAAATCCGGCGAGCAGCTTCCCGGGAGCCCCAAGACCAGCGTGAGCGCCGCCCTCAACTACGATATCAATCTGAAGCCCGGATACGATCTCACACTGTCGGTCAATGGCGTGTATCGGAGCGCGATGGCGCTTCAGGTGGCGCCCAGCGTGGGGGGCACAACGATCCAGCATTCCTCAACGTTCGAAATCATGAACCTCAACGCCGTGTTGAATCATAAGCCGTGGCGCGGGACCCTGTACGTGCGGAACGTCTTTGACAAGCAGGAGATTCTGGCGCAGCCGTCGCAGCCCAATCAGGTTGAAAATCTGACCAATGACTACCTGGTCAACCCTCCGCGTGAAATCGGCATTCGCGTGGGTTATTTTTTCTGAGTCCAGGACCGCTTCTCCGGAGAGCCACGCGTCTACTGGCTCTGCGGCATGCGGGTTATCGCGCGCGGTTTCTCACACAGGCAGCGAAACGGCGTGAGCCCGTAGTGTGGCGATGAGCGGCTCAAGGTGCCCGGAGTACTTGCGCCAGCGGCCGGAGGAGCTGCCGTAAATCGGGCGTCGCACCTGCGCGGCACTTGCGGTCAACGACGCCGATTTATTCTTTCGGATATCGATGGCCGCATCGCTCCACGTCAGTTCGCAGTACTGGGCGATCGAACGGCCAACGCGCTGGGGCTCACGCACCAGATCCTCGTAGACGATCTCGTGCAGCCGCTCGCCGAGACATGAACGCCAGTGATTCATGAGCAGCTCGTAGGCGGCGTAATATCGCCCCAGCTCCTCGAGATCGTAGCTGAAGGGATATCCCGCGGCGAACAGCGTTCGATACATCGCAAAGCAACTGTCGAGGGGTGACCTCTTCACGAGCAATATCTTCGCGTGCGGCAGCGCATGATGGATCGCGCCTACGTAAAGAGAGTTAATCGGGAGCTTTTCGATAATCCGATCGGCATGAACGCCCGGCCGGGCCAGCCGCGCGTAGCCGGCGGCCACCGTATCCGGATCTGCCGCCGCTGCCCGCTGGAATACGTCGCCCTCACCGCGTGCCGCGTCCAACAGAGCGCGCGAGAAATTGTCCGTCTCGCCGTTCGATCGAACCTCCGACAATCCCGTCAGGATGCGTTCCACCAACGTCGTGCCGGAACGCGGTAGACCCACGATGAAGATGTAGCGCCCCGAGTCCGCGGCCGCTCGCTCACTGTTGGCGGCAGGCCATGACCAGCGACGGGAATCGCGTGAATATACTTCGGCAATGCGACTGAGCTTGCGCTCGTCCGTCGCGACGTCGTACGCAAGCCGTGCTCGTCGCGCCTTGGCCGCAGCGGCAAACCAGCGGAAGGCCTCATCGAGACGCCCGACATCGTCCAATTCCTTGGCGAGCGCGTAGCCCAGAAAGACCCGCGCCCGATAGTCAACGTCCGGCCGGGCGAGTCGGGCTTCGAGCTCCTCAATGTGGTTTGCCTGAGCCTCCTGGACCCGTAGTTCCGACCTCAGGAGGTAGGTCGCGTACTGGGTAGCATCAAGGGAGATCCCTCGATCGCAGGCGGCTTCCGCCTCTGCCAGCCGACCGAGACTGCGCTCGCTGCACGCCAGGTTGTACCAAAATCGCGGATCCTGCGGTGCGATTTGCGTCGCCTGCCGATATAAGGCGTTGGCGCGCTCGTGCCGGTCCAGGGCCATCGAGACATAGGCCAGACCATCGTAGGCATCGGCGACACCCGTTGCCAGGGTCGCGGCGTGAGCCACGACCTGCTCGGCGTCTTCGAGGCGCCCGAGCTTCAGTAGGATCGAGGCAAGGAACCCATGCTCAGGAAGGCAGACCTGTGCTCCGCCAACCGCGCGCTCGGCGAGGACCAACGCCTCATCCAGACGCCCCGCCTGCGTCAAGCGGTAGGCCTCCGCGGCGGCTGGATGGGCCGTGGCCATAGCAGTCGGCAAAGTCATTTCGTCCAGCGATAGACGGCCCCGGGGAACGGTGGCTTCCATTGGTCGAACGCCCCGGTGATGTAGAGCGTGTCAGCACCGGTGGCAGGAAAGCCGACATTGGTCACGTAGGGCGTTGGCACCTGAATCATCCTCACCAGCTTTCTTTGCTCGTTGACGACGAGCACACGACCGGAGCCGTTCTGCGCGATGTAATAGTTGCCGTCGGGACCCACTTTAAGTCCGTCCGGTCCGTTGTAGGCGTCCTCGTTGGCAGTGGGTGGCGCGAGGTCCTGCAGACGGGCCCATACGACGCGCGGACCCAAGGTGCCATCGGCTTGTATCGGAAAAGCCAGGATTCGGCCGGCCAGCATCTCGGCAACGAGCAGGTGCTGGCCGTCCTTCGACAGGGTCAGCCCGTTCGAATAATGAATGGTGTTGGCCACTTCGCGTAGGTCCTGGCCGTTCGCCGACAGGTGAAGCACGGCGCCGGTGATCGGCGCCTTGACGTCGTACACACCCGATGCGGAAAAATAGATGCCGCCCTTGCCGTCCGCGGTGAAATCGTTCGGGCCGATGAAGGGCTTGCCGGAACTGTCCTTGCTGATCGTTCGCACCTCTTTGCCATGCGCATCGAGTTCCACGAGGTAGTTACCGTCGTAGCAGGCCACCAAAATGTGATCGCCGCGAAAGTGAATCAATGCGTTAGCGCCGCAATGCTCTTTGTGCCAATAGATCGTCGGCTCCGTGCCGTCCCACGCCTTAATGTCATCCCCTGCATACTCGACATACAACAGTCGCCCCTGATCCCACAAAGGCCCTTCGGGATAGCGCGCACGGGCGTCGATGACATCGACTCCAGCGCAAGCCATCCCCGCACAGGTTAGGCAGGGGACAAGAAATAGTACGACGATGCTGGTCAGTACGCGCATGGGTACCCCTTTGGCGAAACTGGGCCCCGCGCGGGCCTCCAGAGCGAGTTGCTCCGCGGAAATCCTACAGGCGCTCGCAATTATACTCTTGCGCTTAGGGCCGTGTGACTTCCGGATCTTGGCCGAACCGGAAGTCAGAGAGTCCACGGGTAACTCGCGATTGGTCCTGATTAGGTTCGTTCCACGCGTCCCACGATCATGCGCAGACTTCGTCCATCTGAATGAGTGAGCGAGTTTACGGCGGCGACAGATTCGTACCGAATTATCACTCGAATAAGACCGTGCCACCGTGAAACCCCAGGCGCCCGCCTCCCGAATCCGGGCGACGAGTCCCTTCATTTCATCGAAACCTGTACCGCTACTTCGGGCCGTCGGGCATTTGATCGCGATGGCGCCTGCAAATAAGATCACGAGCCTGTCGTTGCTGCAGCTCATCTGACGGGCTGCAGAGCCTTGGAGTGGAGAGTGCATGAAACGCAAAGCATTCGTGTTGGTGGCAGCGCTGGTGTCGGTCACCTGTTATGCGCAGGAGTCGGCTCAAACCGCCGCAAAGCCGGGGAGCCGCGCGGAAGCCACGGCAATTATCGCCAATGCCCGCAAGATTCTGACTCCCAATGGAATCGAGCGGCTCGAGAAAGTCCGCATCGGTGGTATCGAGCAATGGATCTCGATCCGCGGTGTTGACCGACGCAACCCCGTGCTGGTGGTGATCCACGGCGGCCCGGGTTACGTCGACATGCCGATGAGCTGGTGGTTCGGCCGCGGCTGGGAAGAATATTTTACCGTGGTCTATTGGGACCAGCGGGCGGCGGGGAAAACCTACCTGCTCAGCGATCCTGAGGCGATCAGGCCAACGCTGACCGTGGACCGCATGGTCGCTGATGCCGAGGAATTGGTGGCCTGGGTGCGCGAACACCTGCACAAGGACAAGGTTTTCGTATTGGGACACTCCTGGGGCAGCTACCCTGGCATTTTGATCGCCCAGCGACACCCGCAGTGGCTGCATGCCTATATCGGTGTGGGTCAGCTCTCGAACGGTCCGGAGGGCGAGCGGCGCAGTTGGAGCGACACGCTCGCGCTGGCGCGCAAGGCTGGCAATGCCCAGGCTGTGGGTGAGCTTGAGGCGCTCGCGCCGTATGCGCCGACCTCAGCACCGCTGCCGCTTGCGAGCATACTGGCGGAGCGCAAGTGGGTCGCCCGTCTGGGCGGCACCATGGCATACCGAGCTGACAATGACGCCGACAGTGATTTGGTCGAGCTTTCACCCGATTACACGGACGAGGAGAGTCGGCACGTTTGGGACGGCAATCGTTTCGCCACTCCGATTCTCCTGCCGCAGATTCTCAGCCGCGATCTGAAAGTGCAGGAGCTGCAGGTTCCACTGATCGTGTTTGCAGGACGCCACGACACCAACGTGGACTCCGGGGTCGTCGCCGACTGGTTTGCCAGGGTCAGGGCACCGCAGAAGCATTTCGTGTGGTTCGAGCACTCCGCTCACATGCCCATGACCGAGGAACCGGGCAAATTCCTGATCTCGCTGGTGAATTACGCGCGGCCGATCGCGGCGCGCGCCGGTGATGTTGCGCCCGCGTCCTAGGGATTCCTCGCAACAGCCCTACCGGAAGCGAGCCGGAATTGCATCCGCGAACGGATACATCGGGAAATAGGGTTTGGCTTCCTCGAGTACACGCTGGAATGACGGGCGCCTCGTCAGGCGCTCCAAATAAGCTCGCAG
Source organism: uncultured Pseudomonadota bacterium (assembly GCA_963743625.1). Classification (GTDB taxonomy): domain Bacteria; phylum Pseudomonadota; class Gammaproteobacteria; order Steroidobacterales; family Steroidobacteraceae; genus 13-2-20CM-66-19. The sequence continues at coordinate 118,205 of CAVUQM010000009.1, forward strand.
GTGGCGGAATTCATCCGGGAACGCTTCGAGCGTGCTGACGAAGAACAGCGCAGGCGCCGCGGCGCAATCGCAGAGGCTGAAGCTCGCCCCACCCAGCCAGGCCCTCGAGGCCAGGCGACGCTCGAGCATGCCGTAGGCGGTCTGCAGTGTGGCCCGCTCTCTGGTCAGATCAGCGTGGCTGCCGCGCAGGCGGTCGGCGACGATCTGCTGCATCGGACCTTGCAGGTAGTTATCGCACAGGCGGTCCCACAGGCGTACCTCCAGCGCGTCCTCCCAGTCTTTGGGCAGCAGCGGCTGGGCGCCCGGATAGTGATGATCGAGATACTCGATGATTACCGTCGTTTCCGCCAGATCGCGCTGACGCGCGTGATCACGCAGGACCGGAAACTTGGCGAGCGGCCAGATTGCCTGCAGCTCGGCCTTGTCGGTGGCGTCGCCGAGGTTGATGAGCCGCCTCTCGAACGGAGTTCCGTTTTCGTAGAGAGCGACTAGTGTGATGTCCCGTTGATAACTTTACAAAGACGTTCGAGCTTGGCAAGGATCGATTCTGCTGTTGCGGTCCACATGAAGGGCCTCGGGTGTTGGTTGTAGTGATCGACGAACTCGGTGATCTTGCGTTTCAGATCGGTGACCGAGTCGAAGGAGCCGCGGCGGATCGCCTGATGAGTGATCAGTGCAAACCACCGCTCGACCTGATTGAGCCAGGAGCTGTAGGTCGGGGTGAAGTGCAGATGAAAGCGCGGCCGGCGTGCCAGCCAGGCGCGCACCTTGGCATGCTTGTGGGTGCCGTAGTTGTCGCAGATCAAGTGCACATCGAGATGTTCCGGGACGTTGGCCTCGATGTGACGCAGGAAGGAAAGAAACTCCTGGTGCCGATGCCGCTGCTTGCACTGGGTGAGGATGCTGCCGTTGGCCACATCAAGCGCCGCAAACAGTGTCGTCGTGCCGTGGCGGATGTAGTCATGGGTGATGCCTTCGACATACCCCAGGCCCATCGGCAGGACCGGTTGCGTGCGCTCGAGCGCCTGCACCTGGCTCTTCTCATCGACGCACAAAACCAAGGCGTTTTGCGGCGGATTAAGATAGAGCCCGACGACATCGCGCACCTTCTCGATGAAGAGCGGGTCGGTGGAGAGCTTGAAAGTCCGGCTGCGATGCGGCTGCACGCCAAAGAGCGACAGGTATCGATGCACCGTGGTCTTGGACAGCCCGGTCTCGGCCGCCAAGCCTCGGCCCGACCAGTGCGTCTTGCCCTTCGGTCTCGAGCGCAGTGCCGTGTTGATCAACTCGGCCACCTGCTCCTCGCTCGTGCTTCGAGGCCGACCCGGCTTAAGCTCACTATGAAGTCCGCTGATGCCGCGCTCACGATACCGTGTGCGCCACAGCGTCACCGTCGGTCGACTCACCCGGTAGCGACGCGCGACGTGGGTGTTGGACTCGCCATCGGCCATGCGCAATACCATCTGCGCACGCTTCACAAGCCCCGCAGGCAGGCTCTGCGAGCGTGCGATCGACTCCAGTTGCAGACGATCTGCCGCGTTCACCGTCAATGCTTTTGCCGGTCGTCCCATCGAGCGCTCCGCTTGCCAAGGATACTCCTTGGACCGCACTCGATGCGTAAAGTTACATACGGGTCACAACACTAGGACCTTATGGCAGAACGATGCCAGCGGGTGGTAATACAACGTGAGTGACATCTTCTTTAGCCTCGGTCGAATGGGAACATGGCGAGCGGTCCTCGATCGGGGTCGCCTTCAGGGGCGTCCCCCTCTCGACGAGCGACGGCGTCGTTAATCGACATCCTATGGGAATCAAGACGCGCCTATACACGGTGTGCGAATCGTGACGGCAAACGCAGGCCCAGGCGGCAGCGCTTTCCGTTTGGACAGTAATCGGCGAGGATCCCTGCGGTAATGCCGCGCTCTTGCTGCGGCGTAACCCGAGCCAGCGGCCAGCATGGAAAGTAACGCCCAGGACGAGGTAGTCGTCGCGCCTCTCATTGACGCGGATCCGGGGATGTTCCGGGCCGCCTTCAACCGGGCCTCGTTTACCTTCAGTCATGGACTGCACCGGCAGCCGCTGTTCGCTCTGCCGCGCCTCGCACGCCTCGCCGAGACCATGCTGGCGGCCGGCGATCAGAGGAAATTTCTGGCGCTTGGGGGTGAGGCGGCGGCCGCCGGCAGCACCTTCGAGTCGCTGCCGCGGCGGGAGCGCCTCGCCCGCACCATCGAGGAACTCGAATGCTCCCGCAACTGGGTAAAACTCTCCAGCGCCGAAAGCTTCGACCCCGAATACCGCGAGCTGCTCGCGACGCTGCTGGCGCAGATCGCGCACCTGAGCGGCCGGCCGCTGCTCGAGGAGATAACCTGGTCTTCGCTGACGGTTTTTCTGGCCTCCCCCCACATCGTCACGCCCTACCACATCGATCACGAGTCGAACTTTCTCTTTCAGGTCGCCGGCGAGAAGGATCTGTACCTGTTCGACTGCTCCGACCGGGTCGTGCTGACGGAAACGGAGATCGAGAGTTACTACGCCGGTGATTTTCACGCGACGCACCACAAGTCAGAGCTGCAGCACCGCGCGCGCGCCTACCGTCTGGTGCCGGGCCTCGCCGCGCACCATCCGCCGTTGTCGCCGCACTGGGTCAGGAACGGGGAGGCGCCCTCGGTCAGCGTCAGTATTGGGTTTTGCATGCGTCCCGTGGACCGACGCGCGCACGTCTACCAGGTAAATCATTACCTCAGAAAGCTGGGGCTGACTCCTGCGCCGCCTGGGCGGTCGCGACTGCGGGACAGTATCAAGAGCGCCGGCCTGGGGGCGCTGTCGAAGTCCGGTGCCGACAACCCCTACGACATCGTTTACTCAGGGCTCAATCGCCTGAAGACGCTCGCCGCCCCGGTGAGCTCGCTGCGCCGGGCACTGCGCGGCCAGCGCAACGCCTGAGGGCTCGGACCGGCGGCAGAGCGCATAGGCGTCAGCGCGCGGCGAAAGTGGCCTTGCTGGTGAGGCTCTTCACGCGGCAGCCGCTTAGATACTTGACCTCGAAGCGCGCACCGCCGTCGGGCGTCTTGCGCAGCGTATACGTCACCTGGCCGCCCGCGAGCGTGCCTTCCGTGCGGTCGAGGCTCACGATGTCGAACTCCAGAGCGCGCGTCACCTCCGGTGCGCACGCCTCAATCATGGCGACGTTGCGGGAGCAGCCGCTCAGCCACAGCAGCGTGGCAAGAGTGAGAAGAACGCGCATGAGCGCAAAGTTTCGCGCTCGCGGCATTCACTTTTGTGACAGCCGCCGCCTTATGACAGCACCAACGTGGCTGGCGGCGCGCCCGGCTTCCCGGGCGCGCCGGGTCCTTTCAGGACGCTAGCCGAATACTCCGTATTCGACCTGCAGGATTTCCCCGGTGCTCGTGTTCACCAGCAGCGCATCCGTGTCGTCGCGGACCCACTCGTACCCGGTCGGAGGCACTTCGAGCGCGAACAGCCAGTAGTCCCCCAGGATGTAAGGCGCAGCCCAGTACGCCCGCGGCAGGATCTGCCCGTAACCCCAGCGGCGCGGCGCCCAGCCCGGCGGGTGGCGATAGACTCCGACGTGATACACGCGCGCAGCTTGGTAGTTGTGCTGGTACACCGTGCGGTCGACCGTGGCCGGGCGGCTGTTCCAGCCCTTGGGCTCGGCGACGCGCTCGTAGCCCTTCGGGCCCGGATGCGGTTCACCGTGCGCCTCGGGACGCGGCGCCGGCCCGGGGTGGGAGGCGTGTTCCGGGTGTTCCTGGGCCGCTGCGAGATTGCCGAACGTTGCGGCGACGAAGGCCGCGCTCAGAATGACAAGGATCTTCGATGACTTCACGGGGCCGTTCCTCATGCAGACAGATGTGAAAAATGCTAACAGGGCGCCGGGGACGGCCCTGTCAGACTGCGCCGCGATCTCCGCGGCGCACGGCACTTACAACTTGCAACAATTGCGCTGGTCGGCGGTCAGCCGAACTGCACGGCCAGCATGGATATCGACCCGCCGTCGATCCCGGTGACCGGATAGCGCACGCATTCCCCGGGGTTGCTCGCGCCCATCACGTACAGGAGCGGCAGGTAATGCTCCGGTGTCGGCACGCTGGCACGCGCGTCCGCGCCAAGCGCGGCGTAATCAATGAGCGCAGCGTGCTCGCCGGCGTCCAGCTGCGCGCGCAGCCGCGATTCGAAGCGCAGCGCCCACTCGTAGGGCGTGCTCTCGTGCCGGCCCCAGGCGTAGCTCTCCAGGTTGTGCACGACATTCCCGCTGCCCAAGAGCAGCACGCCCTCGGCACGCAGGCCCCGCAATCGTGTACCGAGCTCGTAGTGGAAGCGCGGTTGCTCGCGTGCATCGATGCTCAGCTGCAGCACCGGGACGCGAGCTTCGGGATACATGTGCACGAGCACCGACCAGCTGCCGTGATCGAGTCCCCACGATTCATCGAGTGTGACCGGCAGGGGTGCCAGCAGGCGCTGCATACGCTGCGCCAGTTCGGGCGCTCCCGGCGCCGGATAGCGCACCGCGAACAATTCGCGCGGGAAACCGCCGAAGTCATGGATGGTGCGCGGCGCGGGCATCGCGGTGACTGCGGTTTGCGGCACGTACCAATGCGCGGAAATCGCCACGATGGCCTTGGGGCGCGGCAGGCCCGCGCCGAGTGCCTGCCAGGCACGCGTCCAGTCATTCGCCCGGATGGCATTCAAAGGATTGCCATGCCCGAGGAACAGCGCGGGCATGGGTGCTCTCATTTGCTGCCACTCTCGGCCAGGAGGTGCACGGCCGACTGATACAGGCGTGAGCGCAGCGCGTACCGCTCGCTGGCGCGGGTGACGTAGCGCACTGCGATTTCCACGCCACCGGCAGCCGGGCGGACCGAGATGCCGGGCTGCGCTGACAGCGCCGTGCCGCGCTGGCCGTGCGAGGCGCGCTGCCATTCCTGTTCCGCCTGGCGGGTACTGTCGGCGGTCTCCGCCACGACCTGCTTCTGGATCGCCTCCGCGATCAGATGCGGATCGTGCCCGAACGGCACCACTACGGTCAGCTCATCCCACAGCCATTGGCCGGACGTGGAGAAGTTGAAGTAGTGCCCCTCGATCGCGAAGCTGTTGGTAAAGGTCACGTGGCGGCCGGTCGGATGCCCGGCATCGGTCCAGTTGCCGGTCTCGAGCAGCACCGTGTGGAACATGCCGAGCTCCACGACCTCGCCGCTGACGCCATTGATTTCGACCCAGTCCCCGATACGGATGCCGTTACGGCCCATCAGCACGAACCAGCCGATGAAGGCGACGATGAAGTCCTTCAGCGCCACAGTGAGTCCGGCGCCGGCAATGCCGAGCATGGTGGCGAACTGGGTGGGCAGCCCAATCAGCACGAACAGTATCAAGAGGACCGCGACGACCTGCAGCGCCACGCCGATCACTCCACGCAGCGTTGCCAGCTGGCGCCGGTCAATGCGTGCGCCACCGAGCAGTCGGTTCAGCCAGCGGTCGGCGAACAGCAGCAAGATCAGCGCCGCAATGACGATGGCGCTGCCAGTGAGGATGGCGCGGCTCACCTGGCGCTGCTCGGTCGCGACGACGCCGTCCCAGCTGGCATAGATGCCCGCGAGCTTGTTGCGGGCACTGAGGCGCTGGTCGCGCAGCATCAGGCGGCTCTGGTCGGTCGCCAGCCGCCGCGTCAGGCTCAGGACCGTGTCGGGGGGCTGCGCGTCCTTGGCCCCGGCGGCGGCGGCCGGGGCCGCGCTGGCGGCCGGTGCGGGTTCCGGCGGCCGCACCGCAGCGCTGCGATCCTGGGAATTCTTGCCGCTAAGTGCCGCCAGGCGCTGCTGGGTGCTCTGAAAGTCATCGACCAGCTGCGCGCGCTGCGTGGTCAGCTTCGCAACGCTGGCGATCAGGGCGGCGCGCGCACGCTGCAGCTCGCGGCGCTTACCATGCAATGTCAGCCACTCGCGGCTCTGCGCCACCATGCCATGCAGATTGGCCATCAGCGTGGTCACGGCGGCCGGTGCGGGTTCCGGCGTGTTGCGCTCGGCGGCGGCGTGGTCCTCCTGAGCCTTCTGGATGCGCTGGTGCACGTTGCCACCGACGGCCAGCAGGTCGTTGTTCGCGTCCTCGATCTGGTCCTTGTCGAGCTCGACCTGCGAGCCGGTGAGGTCGAGCTGATCCTGGATGTCGGCCTTGTCCGCTTCCGCGGCCTGGCCCATCTTCTGCGCCAGGCGGTTCAGCGTCTCGGCATCAGCGGCGAGGCGCTTTTGTGCCTCATCGAGGCGCGCCTGGATCGCCAGCGCCTCGGGGTTCATGACCGGCGGATGGGCCTCGATGGCGCGCAGCGCGCCGCTGAAGGCAAGATCGAGCTCATGATCGGCGGTCTGCACCGCGGCCTGCGCCAGAGGCTGCTCTTCGGCAAGGGTGGCGCGGCGCGCCAGCCGCTGCGCCGTGGCGAGCGTGCTCTGATCGATGACGGGCACTGCGCCGTTGTTGCTGGTCACCGGCGGGGCCGGCGGGGGCGGCGGATCCTGGTTGCGCCACAGGCCGTACAGCGTCACGGCCAGAAGCAGTGTCAATGCTATCGCAAGGGTCTTTTGCAGGCGGCTCATCCGGCTATGATGCCACGCGGCCGGCGCGTACCGCGCGCGTCGCTAGGGTCACGGCGGTGAGCGCGCGGCCTCAGGCCCCGCCGGCCACCGCAAATCCCTCATCGCACCAACCGGTCATGCCGCCCAGCATGATCTTGACCGGCAGCCCCAGGCGGGCGAGGCGGATCGCACCTCGCTGCGCGCCGTTGCAATGCGGGCCGGCGCAATACAGCACGAACAGCGTGTCGGCCGGGTAGGCGGCCATACGCGAGCCGATGATCTTGGCGTGCGGGATGTTGACGGCCCCGGGCACGTGCGCGCGGTTGAAACACTCCGCGGAGCGCACGTCGAGGAGCACGAAATCAGGCCCGTGCGCGAGCGCGTGGTGGACGTCCCAGCAGTCAGTCTCGAACTGCAGGCCGCGCTGGAAATGCTCGAGGGCGCTGGTGCTGTCGGCGGGGCGTACTTCGGTGACGAGGCTTGGCATGGACTTCGCTCCTTGAGGCTTCCCGGTAGAGCGAATTGTGGGCACTGCAGCGCGTGCCATCAGTGGCGTAAACGCCTATATACGTTAAGATCACGCCATGAGTCACAAAGTGGTGGCGCTCGCCTACGATCAGCTGTGCACCTTCGAGTTCGGCTGCGTGGTGGAACTGTTCGCGCTGCCGCGTCCGGAAATCGTGGCACCCTGGTACCAGTTCGCCGTGTGCGCCGCCGAGCGCGGGCCGCTGCGCGCGGCAGGCGGTCTGCAGGTGCACGTGCCGCACGGGCTGAAGTTGCTCGAGCGCGCCGATACCATCGTGATTCCCGGCTGGCATGAGCTCGATGAGCCACCGCCCGTCGCGCTGCTGGAGCGTCTGCGCGCCGCGCACGCACGCGGCGCCCGCCTGTGCTCGATCTGCTCGGGGGTGTTTGTGCTGGCCGCGGCCGGTCTCCTCGACGGCCGCCGCGCTACCACGCACTGGCGCTACCTGGAGCGGCTGCGGGCGCGCTACCCGCACGTGCGCGTCGAGGCCAACGCGCTGTACGTGGACGAGGGCCAGGTGGTGACCTCCGCGGGTTCGGCGGCGGGCCTGGACATGCTGCTGCACCTGGTGAGGTGCGACCACGGGGCCAAGATCGCCAATCAGGTGGCGCAGCGGCTGGTGATCGCGCCGCACCGCGAGGGCGGCCAGGCGCAGTTCGTGCCGCGGCCGCTCAGCCCCGAGGGGCAGGGCCGCCTGGCACGCCTGCTGGACTTCGTGCGCGCACACCTGCACGAGACACATACCCTCGACTCGCTGGCGGCGCGCGCGGCGATGAGCCCGCGCACGCTGCAGCGCGAGTTCGCGCAGGCACTCGGACAGGCGCCCCACGCGTGGCTCATCGGTGAGCGCATCGAGCGGGCCAAGGAACTACTGGAGAGCACGCGCCTGCCGACGGCCGTGATCGCCACCCGCGTGGGCATGGGCAGTGCGGAGTCGCTGCGCCACCATTTCCGGCGCCGGCTCGGCACGACTCCGGAGCACTACCGGCGGCGCTTCACGCGCCGCCGGCCACGCTGATCCTAGTAGGCGAAGTAGGGGCCGGTGCCCCCGGGTGTCGACTGGCTCTCGATGGCCGTGAACACGTTGCGACCGAAGTAGAAAGGAATGCCCAGATCGAACTGGATGGTGTTGGCCGTGACGTTCGCGACCGTGAGTGAACCGCCGAGGTTCGGCACGACGAAGGCACTCGGGTTGGCGTTGAAGGCATTTTGTGCGTTGACCACCGTGAAGGGGGCGCTCGCGGAGGCGCTGCCACTGGCGGCCTGCAGGGTCGCAGTCAGGCTGACGGTCGCTTGCGGACAGTAAAACACCTGGATCGGCGACTGGCAGGTCGGCAGGCTGTTGTCGGTAAAGAAATTCAGGTTCGAGCCGCTGTCGAGCGCGGCATTGAGATCGGTGGCGCCGTTGAAGCTGCCCCGCACGAAGCCATTGGTGTCGTTCGCGGCCAGCACCGTGGCGCTGCCGAGCGCATTGTTGCTCTCGGTGCCGATGCCGAATACCAGGGCGCCGCCGCTTAAGGAGGCGACGCCGGCAGCAGCCGGCGTCGGCAGCTCGACGATCACGCCGTTGTTGTCGGCGCTGAAGGAGATGACCGGATTTGTGACCTGCGCGGTGAGTGCCACGTTGGCGCCGGTGCAGGTGCTGACGGTGGGACAGGTGTAGTAGGTGCCCGGAATCGGCGTCGTCTCACCGACGCAGGCGCTGCCGCAGTCCTGCATGAAGGGGCCCACGCCCAGAATGCCGTTGGCGCCAAAGAGCGCCACCGTGTTCTCGGCCGGCATCGGGCAGTCGGCCGGCACATTGTCCACGTAGCCGGCAGCGCCGATTACCTGCACGCTGAGGCCCGCGGCGGTCTTGCCCGAGGTCGGCAGCTTCAGGTCCGCGCTCGCGATCGGTCCGTAAGACGAGCCATCGGCGAACTGCAGACACTCCGCGAGCGGCGTGCCGGCCAGGGTGGCCGCCGGCAGCGTGATGGTGAGTACCGAACTCAGCAGGCGCAGCCCGGAGGAACCGGTGTCCACCTCGATGTGGTCGATCGTCTGGCAGGTGGAGGTGCCCGGAGCGCACACCGTGACCGTGACGAAGGCCGTGTTCAGCGCATTGGCCGGACCGCCGTCCATGACCAGCGGTTCGACGTTCGGCGGGCCGGGCTTGGCGATCACCTGTGCGCCGCCGCCGCCACCACCACCGCCGCCACCACCGCCGCCACCGGATGAGGAACCGCCGCCGCCACAAGCACTCAGTAACAGCAGCGAGGCCAGGGCCACATTCAGAGCATTACGCATAGCACGTCATTCCTTTGAGGTCGGCGCGCGGGCCGATCACTGAATCTGGTCGACCGAGAAGTTCTGCGGCAGCATCGCGGGCACCCAGGCCCGGCCGCTGAAGGCCCGCAGGCGGCCGTTGTTCTGCACCACCAGTCCTGGCTGCTCGATCGCGAGGTGGCGATGGCTGCCATGAGCGGCGGCCGCGGCCTGCACGAACGGGGCGTAGTAGTCCCCGAGCACCTGACGCAGGTCCGGGTTCACCGGCCCGTCCCAGGCGACCGCGAACACCTTGCCGTCGCTGCCGGCGAATTCGCGCACGCGCGTGCCGTAGGCGGTACTGATCTCGTGGACCGTGAAGCCGGCGGCGGCGGTGACATGCAGCGCGCCCTTCATGCGCACGAGATCGGCTTGGACCGAGCTGGCGTCGGCCCCCAGGGCGGCGAGGGCCGGCGTTGCCACCAGGGCAGTCAGCAGAGCCGGGAAAAGAGCAATGCGAGTCAGCTTCATGCGGCGGATCCTTAATGTCCTTTGGACGCCATTTTGCACTATGGAACGCGCCCATGCCCAAACCTGTCCCGGAATGGCGACGCAATGCGCCCCGCCGGCGCACGGCCGGCCATGACCTGAGGAGCGCGAAGCCGGCGCTGTGGTTGACTTAAGCGGCGTCTGCGGGTTCCGGTGCGCGCTGCGAAAACTGCTTGTGGCCTTATTGATCAATCCGTTAGGATTCGCCCCCCAAATTCGGAGCGGTAGTTCAGCTGGTTAGAATACCGGCCTGTCACGCCGGGGGTCGCGGGTTCGAGTCCCGTCCGCTCCGCCATTTTCCCTCAACCCAGCCAGCCTAAAACATGCTTCAGCAGATCCGAGACAAGTTGCACGGGCCGCTCGCATGGTTCGTGCTGGGCCCCATCATCCTGGTGTTCGTAGCCTGGGGTGCCTACGGCATCGTTAACCTCTCGGTGGGCGGCTCCAACTACGCCGCCGAGGCCGACGGCACCAAGATCTCGCTGGAGGACGCCCGCGGGGCGTGGCTGCGGCAGCAGGGCATGTGGCAGCAGCGCCTGGGCGGCGCGGCGCTGCCCGACCAGCTGCGCGATCAGCTGCAGAACCAGACGCTCGAGAACCTCATCCGCAACGCGCTCATCGCCCAGCGCACGCAGAAACTCGGTTATCGCGTCAGCCCCGCGCAGCTGCACGAGGCGATCACGAGCGAGCCGGCCTTTCAGGTCGGTGGCCAGTACTCCCCGGAGGCCGCCCGCATGGCGCTGGCGCAGGCGGGCATCCCGCTCGAGACCTTCGAGGCGCAGCTGCGCGACGATGCGCGCCGCACCCAGCTGGAGGGCGGTATCCGCGCCTCCAACTTCATGACGCCGGCGGAACTCAGCCGCCTCAATGCGCTCGAGAACCAGCAGCGCGAGGTGCGCCTGCTGATCCTGCCCGAGGACCGCTACGCCGCGGGGCTCAAGCCCGACGATGCCGCGGTCGAGGCCTACTACAAGGCGCACGCCAAGCAGTACCTCACCAACGAATCCGACAAGCTCGAATACGCGGAGATGCGCCTGGACACCCTCGCCGCGGAGGTGACCGTCAGCGATACCGATCTGCACGCCGCTTACGACAAGGCCAAGAGCAGCCTTTTGGTGCCGGAGAAGCGCCACGCGCGCCACATCCTGATCACCGGCAAGGATGACGCGAGCGCGCTCGCGCAGGCGCAGCAGGTGCTCGCGCAGGTCAAGGCTGGCAAGGATTTCGGCGAACTCGCCAAGCAATATTCACAGGACCCGGGCTCGGCGAGCAGCGGCGGGGACCTCGGCTGGGCCGAGCGCGGCAGCTTCGTTGCGCCCTTTGCGGATGCTCTCTTTGGCATGTCGGTCGGGGAGATCAAGGGGCCGGTCAAGACGCAGTACGGCTACCACATCATCCGTCTGGATGAGATCCAGGCCGGCAAGGGCAAATCCTTCGAGGAGGCCCGCCCGGACCTCGAGGCGCAGCTGCGTCGCGACCGCGCCACCGACCGCTTCGGTGAGATTCAGGAGCAGCTGCAGTCGAAGCTCGCCGAGCCGGGCGCGGACCTGAACGTCCTGGCGCAGGAGTTTCATCTGGGGCATGGCGAGATCGCGAACTTCGCCAAGGGCACAGGCGGGGCGCCACTCGGGGCCGCGCCGCAGCTGCAGGAAGTCCTGTTCGCGGACCCGCCGCCCGCGGCCGGCAAGATTGCCGGACCCGTACTGCTCGGGGATGACCGGCTGGTGGTGGCCAAAGTGCTCGAGCACCGCGCCCCCCAGCCGCGGCCGCTCGCGGACGTGCGCGCTGCCATCGTCACGGCCATCATCCGGGAGCAGGCCTCCCAGGCGGCGCTGAAGGCGGCCGAAACGGCGCGTGAGCAGCTCAAGGCCGGCACGAGCTTCGACAGCGTGGCGCAGGGCCTGAAGCTCAGCGCGGAACCGGCGCACTACGTCGGTCGCAACGATCCCTCGCTCCAGGGCGAGGTGCGCGAGGCGGTCTTCGCCCTGGCCCCGCCGGGCGCTAAACCGGAGTTTCGCGCGCTCGGACTCAAGGACGGCAGCGCCGCTGTTTTCCAGGTGAGCGCCGTGCGCACCGCACCGGCGGGCGATGACAAGACCCAGTTCGAGCGCGGCGTGCGCGAGGCGCAGACCCAGGGCCAGAACGACGTCATGGCCTACCTGGACGAGATGCGCCGCACCGCCGACGTGAAGAAGAACCCCAAGGCCTTCGAGTAGCGCGCCGCGTTAGCCCTCGGCTTCCAGCGGAAAGCTCATGCCGACCGTGTTGAAGCCGCTGTCGACGTAGAGGATCTCCCCGGTGATGCCGGCCGCCAGATCCGAGCACAGGAAAGCGGCCGCGTTGCCGACATCCTCGAGCGTGACGTTGCGTCGCAGCGGCGCCACTTCGGCCACGCGCCCCAGCATCTTGCGGAAGCCCGGAATGCCGGCCGCCGCCAGGGTCTTGATCGGACCTGCGGAGATGGCATTCACCCGCACGCCCTGGGGGCCGAGGTCGGCGGCCAGAAAACGCACGTTCGCCTCAAGGCTCGCCTTGGCGAGTCCCATCACGTTGTAAGCCGGGATCGAGCGCACCGCGCCCAGGTAGGACAGCGTCAACAGCGCCCCGTTACGGCCGGCCATGAGCGGCTGCGCGCGCTGCGCGAGCGCGGTGAAACTGTAGCTGGAGACCTCGTGCGCGACGCGGAAGCCCTCGCGCGTGGTGGCGGCGAGGAAATTGCCCGTCATGGCCTCGCGCGGCGCGTAGGCGACCGCGTGCACGACAATGTCGATCTGGCCCCATGCCTTCTTCAGCAGCGCGAAAGCGGCATCGGCCTGCTCATCGAGCGTGACATCAAGTGGCATCGTCAGCTGCGAGCCGAGGGAGTGCGCCAGAGGCTCGACGCGCTCCTTCATTTTCTCGTTGACGTAGGAGAAGGCCAGTTGCGCGCCCTCGCGATGCATGGCCTGGGCGATGCCCCAGGCAATCGAACGCTCGGTCGCGACGCCGACTATGAAGGCGCGCTTGCCGGTGAGAAAACCCATGGATTGATCCTCCGGCGCGGATTATGCCGCAAAGGCGCGGCGCGCACGTCCGCGACGTCGCCGGCGGGGCGCGGCCGGGCCTTCAGCCGTGGTGGCTGCCGAGATGGATGTGAAGCTTCTGCCCGGCGTGGATGTGCGACTTGGAGCTCAGGCCGTTCCAGGCCAGCAGCTGCGGCACGCTGCACTGGAACAGGCGCGCGATCTGCGCGACGGTGTCGCCCTCGCGCACCGTGTAGGTCATGTGGCGCACCTTGTGCGAAGGGCCCGCGGAACCCGAGGACAGCTTGATGCGTTGCCCGGCGCGCAGCTCATCGTCGGGGTGCATGCCGTTCATCAGCGCGAGCGTGTGCACGTCCATACCGTGACGACGCGCGATGGTCCACAGCGAGTCGCCGTGGCGCACCACCTGCACGTGGGTGCGGCGCGAGCGTTGGCCCTTGCCGTCAACCTGCGCGGCGGCCAGCATCACCTTCGGCGGCAGCTCGGTGACGGCACTCGGTACCCGCACGTCTTCGCCCACTGTCAGCGGCCCGGCGGGCAGATCGTTGATCTCGCGGATCACGTTGGGGGTCGTCTGGAAGCGCTTGGCCACGGAGACCACCGAGTCGCCGTGGCGCACGGTATAGCGCGTAACTCCCAGGCGCTGCTCCTCGGAGAGCTGCACGATATTTTCGGAGAACACGTCCGCGGCCTCCACCGGCAGCAACAGGAAGTGCGGCCCGGAAGGGTCGGTGGCGAAGCGGTGAAAGGCGGGGTTGAGCTCGTAGAGGTCTTCGGGGCTGACACCGGCGATTTGTGCGGCGAGCTTGAGGTTGATTTGGCCGGAGGTCGGCACGCGCGCGAAGTAGGGCTGGTTCGGGATCGGGCTGAAGGCGAGACCGTAGGTCTCCGGGTCCATCACCAGGCGCTTCATGGCCAGCAGTTTCGGCACGTAAGCGCGCGTCTCGCCCGGCAGCCACAGATTCCAGAAGTCCACGGTGCGACCGGCGACACGGTTGGCCTCCACGGCGCGCTCCACCATTGCCTCGCCACAGTTGTACGCGGCAATGGCCAGCAGCCAGTCACCGTTGAACTCATCGTGCAGGTACTGCAGATAGTCGAGCGCGGCGCGCGTGGACTCGACGATGTCGCGGCGCCCGTCGTACCACCAGTCCTGCTTCAGCCCAAAGCGCGAGCCGGTGCCGGGGATGAACTGCCACAGGCCCGCGGCGCGGGCGCGCGAGTAGGCGTAGGGCTCGAACGCACTCTCGACCACCGGCAGCAGCGCGAGCTCCAGCGGCATGCCGCGCCGCTCAAGCTCGACGACGATGTAGTAGAGGTACAGATCTGCGCGCCCGAAGGCACGCTGCAGGTAGGCGGGGTTCGAGGCATACCAGCGCAGCTGATCATCCACCGCGCGCCGGTCGGCGCCGTCATCGAGCTTGAAGCCCACGCGCATGCGATCGAAGAGGTCGGCGTACTGCGCCGGCGTCAGCCCGGCTACCTGGGTGGGCGCGAGGCCGGTGGTGGCATCGGCGGGCGCGTCCGTGGGGCTCGACTCGATCGCTGGCTGCGAGGGCGGAGCTGCGGGGGTCGGGGTGAGTGGTGCGGCCGCCTGCGCGGGTACCTCGGCCAGCTGCTGCGCGCCCGCATGGCCCCGGGAAGGGTCGTGGGCGCAGCCGCCAAGGACAAGTACGGTCAGAACCAGCAGAGTGTGACGCGTTGCGCTGAGTGGTGGCGTCGTCAAAGTTCCGTACCCTCTGTCGGCGTGCTACTTTTCCCGCGCCGGGGCACGGGTCCTTATCGATCTAAGGACGCTACTGGTTCAAGGGCGCGAATTTAACCGTTAATTTCACAGTATTGCCAGCAATTCTATCGTGCCAGTTCGCACTTCAGGCATCGCCGATCGTGACGCAGCTCTCAGAGCCTGGTGGGACGCACCCTTGGGTCGGGCGCTGCTCGCGGGCGAATCCGAGCTGCTGTCGGCAGCCCTTGAGGATGTGTTCGGCTGGGAATTGCTGCAGATCGGCGCCTGGGGCAGTGCCCGCGAATTGCTCGCCGGCAGCCGCACGCGTCGCCAGAGCCTGCTGAGCGCGCCGACCCTGGCCGGCGGCGCGGACATCATCGCGCGCCCGGCGCAGCTGCCGGTGATGAGCGACTGCATCGATGCCGCGCTCCTGCCGCACACGCTCGAATTCGCCCCCGACCCCTACGCGATCCTGCGCGAAGCCGATCGGGTGCTGGTGGGCGAGGGGCAGCTGCTGCTGCTGGGCTTCCACCCGTGGAGCCTGTGGGGCATGCGGGCGCGCTGGAGCCGTGCGGGCTTTCCCCCCGGCATGCGGCGACTGCTCTCCGAGCGCCTGGTGCGCGAGTGGCTGGTGCTGCTCGGCTACGAGGTCGTCGCCGAGCAGCGCTACCTGTATCTGGGTCCCTGGAGCCGCGGGCTGGCGGCCGGGGAGGGCACGGGACGCATCCTGCGCTCCGGGCTCACCTATCCCTTGCCCGGAGGGGCGTATCTGCTCAAGGCGCGCAAGCGCATCTACACCCTCACGCCGATTCGCCCGCGTGTGCGCGAGAAGTCCGGCGTTATCGGCGGCCTGGTCAAACCCACGACGCGTAACCGGGCGTGATCGAGATCTACACCGACGGGGCGTGTCGCGGAAATCCCGGGCCCGGTGGCTGGGGCGCGCTGCTGCTGCTCGGCGAGCACGAGAAGGAGTTGAGCGGCGCGGAGGCGCTCACCACCAACAACCGCATGGAACTCACCGCCGTCATCTGCGCGCTCGAGGTGCTGAAGCGGCCGGTGCAGGCCTGCATCTACACCGACTCGCAGTACGTGCGCCGCGGTATCACCGAGTGGTTGCAGTCCTGGAAGGCACGCAACTGGCGCACCGCCGACAAAAAGCCCGTCAAGAATCAGGATCTGTGGCAGCGCCTCGAGGCGGTGAGTGCGGCGCACCGCCTGGAATGGCACTGGGTGCCGGGACACGCCGGCGTGCCGGGCAACGAGCGCGTCGATCGTCTGGCCAATGAGGCCATCGACGCTCTGCAGAGCGCCATGCGGTAGACTCGCACCCGCCATGCGCCAGATCGTCCTTGACACGGAAACCACCGGCCTCGAACCTGAACTCAACCATCGCATCATTGAGATCGGTTGCGTGGAGCTGGTGAACCGGCGCGCAACCGGACGCACCTTCCACCGCTACTTGAATCCCGAGCGCGACATCGACGACGGTGCGCTCGCGGTGCACGGCATCTCGCGCACCGAACTCGACGGGCAGCCGCGCTTTGCGGAGATTGCCGAGGAGCTGGTCGGCTTCATCGGTGACGCGGAACTGGTGATCCACAACGCCGCCTTCGACGTCGCGTTCCTCGATGCGGAGTTCGGCCGTCTGGCGGGTGCGCCGCGTCAGCTGGCCGCGCTGTGCCAGGTGCTCGACACCCTCGCCCTGGCCCGCGAGCTGCATCCGGGTCAGCGCAACAGCCTCGATGCGCTCTGCAAGCGCTACGGCATCGACAATTCCGCGCGCGAGCTGCACGGCGCGCTGCTGGATGCGCGCATTCTCGCCGACGTCTACCTCGCGATGACGGGCGGCCAGGCAGCCCTCGAGCTCATCGAGAGCGACACCACGGCGCGCGCCGCCGACGGCAGCCGCACGCCGCGCGTGCCGGTGCGCACCGCGGTGCCGCTGCCGGTCCTGAGCGCCAGCGCCGTGGAGCTGGCCGCGCACGAAGCCATGCTCGCAATCATCACCAAGGCGAGCGGCGGCCGCTGCCTGTGGTCTGCTGCCGACCTGCCTGCTGTCACAGCACCCGAGCCCACCGCGGCGACGCAGCGCTCCAGCGCCTGAAAGAATTATGATTCCGGAAATAAGAAAGTGCCGTATCGGTATCGTGGGACTCGGCTATGTCGGCCTGCCGCTCGCGGTGGAGTTTGGCAAGCATTACGAGACGGTGGGTTTCGACGTCAAGCCCGTGCGCATTGCGCAGTTGGCGCGCGGGCGTGACGTGACGCTCGAGGTATCGCGCGCGGAACTCAAGGGCGCGCGGCGTCTGAGCTTCACCACCGATCTGAAGCGACTCAAGTCCTGCCAGGTCTTCATCGTCACGGTGCCGACGCCGATCGATGACTACAAGCGTCCGGACCTCACCGCCCTGCGGCGCGCCAGCGAAAGCGTCGGCGCCGTCATGCGCCGCGGTGCGGTGGTGATCTACGAGTCGACCGTCTATCCGGGCTGCACCGAGGAAGTGTGCGTGCCGATCCTCGAGAAGGTGTCCGGGCTGAAATTCAACCGGGACTTCTTCGCCGGCTACAGCCCCGAGCGCATCAATCCGGGCGACAAGCAGCACCGTCTCACCACCATCCGCAAGGTGACTTCGGGCTCCACGCCGCAGGTGGCGGAGTTCGTGGATCGGCTTTACAGCTCGATCGTCACTGCCGGCACCCACAGGGCCTCCAGCATCCGTGTCGCGGAGGCGGCCAAGGTGATCGAGAACACGCAGCGTGATGTAAACATCGCGCTCATCAATGAACTGGCGCTCATCTTCAACCGCCTCGGCATCGACACCGAGGAGGTGCTGGATGCCGCCGGCAGCAAGTGGAATTTCCTGCCGTTCCGCCCCGGTCTGGTCGGCGGCCACTGTATCGGGGTCGATCCCTACTACCTGACGCACAAGGCGCAGGAGATCGGCTATCACGCCGAGATGATCCTCGCCGGGCGGCGCCTCAACGACAACATGGCGCTCTACGTCACCGGCCAGATCACGCGCTTGATGGCCAGCAAGCGTATCCATGTGAAGGGCGCACGGGCCCTGGTGCTTGGCATGACCTTCAAGGAGAACTGTCCCGACATCCGCAATTCAAAGGTCGTCGACGTGGTGCGCGAGCTGACCAGCCACGGCGCCAAAGTGGATATCTACGACCCCTGGGCCGATGCGGCCGAGTGCCGGCATGAGTACGGCCTGAAGATGGTGCGCGAGCTCAGGCCCGCGCGTTACGACGTAGCTATCGTGGCCGTCGCCCACCGGCAGTTCCGCGAGCTCGGCGCTCGCGGAGTGCGGCGCCTGTGCAAGAAGAATCACGTGCTGTACGACATCAAGCACGTGTTCCCGGCCGCTCTCGCCGACGGGCGGTTATGAAGATTCTTGTTACGGGTGCGGCCGGCTTCATCGGCTCGCACACCGCACACAAGTTGCTGGCGCGCGGTTACGAGGTCGTGGGACTCGACAACATGAACGAGTACTACGACGTCACCCTGAAGGAGGCGCGTCTGGCGCGGCTGAGCGCGCAACCGGGGTTCCGCTTCGTCAAGCTCGATCTCGCCGACGACACCGCCATGCGCTTGCTGTTCGCGCGCGAGAAATTCCCGCGCGTCATCCATCTGGCAGCGCAGGCGGGGGTGCGTTACTCGCTGCAGGAGCCGCACACCTACATTCGCAGCAACGTCACCGGCACCCTGAATGTGCTGGAGGGCTGCCGTCACAATGACGTGCAGCACCTGGTATACGCCTCGACCAGCTCGGTGTACGGCGCCAACACCAACATGCCGTTCTCGGTGCACAACATCGCCGACCACCCGCTGTCGCTGTACGCCTCCACCAAGCGCGCCAACGAGCTGATGGCGCACAACTATTCGGCGCTCTTTAAGCTGCCGACTACGGGTCTGCGCTTTTTCACCGTCTATGGACCGTGGGGGCGTCCGGACATGGCGCTCTTTATGTTCACGCGCAACATCCTCGAGGGCAAACCCATCGATGTCTTCAATCACGGCCACCATCGGCGCGACTTCACCTACGTCGAGGACATTGCCGAGGGCGTAATCCGCGCCTCCGAGCGCGTAGCGCAGCCTGATCCGGCGTGGCGCAGCGATGCGCCCGACCCGGCCACCAGCTGCGCGCCGTTTCGCATCTATAACATCGGCAACAATCAACCGGTACAGCTGATGCGCTACATCGAGGTGCTCGAGCAATGTCTCGGTCGCACGGCGCAGAAGAACTTTCTTCCGATGCAGCTGGGCGATGTACCGGAAACGTTTGCCGACATCGATGATCTGGTGCGCGACGTCGGCTACCGCCCAGCCACGTCAATTGAGACGGGCGTGCGCAGGTTCGTCGATTGGTTCTGCGAGTACTACGGTTACAAGCTCTAAGGGGACGTAACAGCGATGGCGACCATGCCCAAGGAAGCACCGCGGCCGAGCATGCAGGTGCCGCTGCTCGATCTTAAGCCGCAGTACCAGCCGCTGGCGGCTGAAATACGTGCGGCCCTGGACACGGTCTGCGCGAGCCAGCACTTCATTCTCGGGCCGGCGGTCAAGCAGCTGGAAGGGGCAGTCTCCGAGTACAGCCAATGCCGCTTCGGAGTCGGCGTCTCTTCAGGTACCGATGCATTGCTGCTTGCGCTCATGGCGCTCGGTATCGGCCCGGGCGATGAGGTGATCACGAGCCCCTTCACGTTTTTCGCCACCGCCGGCACTATCGCGCGGGCCGGCGCGCGCCCGGTTTTCTGCGACATTGATCCGGCGACCTTCAATCTGTCACCCGCCGCGGTGGACGCGTTCATCAGTCGTCACTGCCAGCAGCGCGCGGGCGAACTCATCCACACGGCGACCGGCGGCCGCGTGCGCGCGTTAATGCCGGTGCATCTCTACGGCCAGGTCGCGGACATGTCGGCGCTGATGGCCATCGCGCGCCGACATACCTTGCGCGTCATTGAAGACGCCGCTCAGGCCATCGGCTCCGCGGATGAGCAGGGTCGGCGCGCCTGCAGCTGGGGTGACATTGGATGTCTGTCTTTCTTTCCCACCAAGAATCTGGGTGCCTTCGGGGATGCGGGCATGTGCGTGACCAACGATCCGGCCCTGAGCGAGCGCATGCAGATCCTGCGCGTGCACGGCGGCAAGCCGAAGTACTACCACCCTTTCATCGGCGGCAACTTCCGTATCGATGAGCTGCAGGCTGCGGTTCTGAACGTCAAATTTCCGCATCTGGATGCCTGGAGCGCCGGCCGTCAGGGCAACGCTGCCTTCTACGATGCCGCTTTGGCGCGCGCCCGGCTGGAGCCGGCAGTACAGACGCCCCGTCCACGTCCCGGCCGCCACATCTACAATCAGTACGTGCTGCGGGTACGCGATCGTGACGCACTGCGGCAGCATCTGGCCACCCGCGGGGTAGGTACGGAGATCTACTACCCGGTACCGCTGCATCTGCAGCAGTGCTTCGCCTATCTTGGCGCCGGGCGGGGGACTGTCCCGAGTCCGAACGGGCTGCCCAGGAGACGCTGGCGCTCCCGATCTATCCGGAGCTCAGTGAGCCGCAGCTGCAGTATGTCGTAGACTCGATTGCCGCCTACTACCGTAGCTAAAGGACAGCGCAGCGCTCAGCACCCGCCAAGGAGAGCCGATGAGCTTCACCCTCCGTCCCGGTCCACGCACACCGCAGTGGGGCGAACTCGAGGAGCTCGCCCAGCGACTGGCCGGCGTGCCGGTGGGGCAGTTGTTCGAGCGCGACCCAAACCGCCTGGAGCGCTTCACGCGCGAGCGTGCGGGTCTGTTCATGGATTTCTCGCGCCAGCGCCTCGATGAGATCGCGCTAGCGAAGCTGTTGCAGCTGGCCGATGCCACCGGTCTGCGTGAACGCATCGATGCCATGTGGCGCGGCGAGCACATCAATACCACTGAAGACCGTGCCGTGCTGCATGTCGCGCTGCGCCAGCCGCCGGGCGCTGCTATCGGTGGCGCCGAGATCGAGAAGCTGGTCATGGCGGAGCGCGCGCGGATGCTTGCGTTCGCCGCAGGGGTGCGCGGGGGCACGATACGCGGCAGCACCGGCGCGGCGTTCCGGCTGGTGGTGAATATCGGCATCGGCGGCTCGGACCTGGGGCCCGCGATGGCGGTGCAGGCCTTGCGCGCCTACGGCGCGGCGGCGCCGCGCTGTGAGTTCGTCTCCAATATAGACGGCTGTCATCTGGCCGAGGTACTCGAAGGGGCGGACCCGAAGACGACTCTGTTCATTGTTGCCTCGAAGACCTTCACAACACTCGAAACCCTGACCAACGCGCGCAGCGCGCGCTCCTGGCTGGCCGCGCAGCTCGGGGAGCAGGCGGTGCCGAAGCACTTCGCCGCGGTGTCCGTGAATCACCAGGCCATGGACGAGTTTGGCGTCCACCCGCAATACCGCTTTCAGATGTGGGACTGGGTCGGCGGCCGTTATTCGATCTGGTCCTCCATCGGCGTCTCGCTGGCGATCGCGATCGGGGAACGTAATTTCCTCGATTTCCTGAGTGGCGGCCACGAGCTCGACGAGCATTTCCGTACCAGCCCGTGGCCGGAGAACCTGCCGACACTCATGGGCCTGATCGGCGTGTGGAACATCAATTTCATGCGCCTGCCGACACTTGCGGTCCTGCCCTATGATGACTCGCTGCGGCGCTTTCCTGCCTATCTGCAGCAGCTCGAGATGGAAAGCAACGGCAAGTCCGTGATGCTCGATGGCAGCGCCACCGAATGCGAGACCGAAGCGGTGATTGGGGCGAACCGGGGAACAATGCCCAGCACTCGTTCTTTCAGCTGCTGCATCAGGGCACGCCGCGCGCAGCTTTTGATTTCCTGCTGCCGGCACGCTCCTCCTGTGGCAATCAGCCGCAACAAAATCTCGCAATTGCCAGCTGTCTTGCCCAGGCGGAGGCCTTCACTAACGGCCAATCCGCGCAAACCGTGCGCGAGGAGTTGCAACGGCAGAAGCTGCCGCCCGCGCACATCGAGGAACTGATCCCTCACAAGGTGGACCCGGGCAGCCGTCCGAGCACCATTGTGCTGTTCCAGCGTCTGGATCCAGCGACGCTCGGACGTCTCATCGCGCTCTACGAGCACAGCGTATTCACGCAGAGCGTCGTTTGGGGCATCAACGCGTTCGATCAATGGGGCGTTGAACTGGGCAAGAAGCTCACCGCTCAGCTGGTGCCGGCCGTCGAGGACCCCGCAGGCGGACATGGCGCAGCGCTGTCGGTAGTGAAGTTCCTGGCGCTCGTGGACCGCTGGCGCCGCTCCTAGTGCCGAACCGGAACTTTGACGCGGTCCGGGTGTCACCGGCACCCGAGCGCTAGGCACGGCGGTAGGGGCCGCGACGCGTCTCATCCTGTTCGCTGCGGCAGCCGCAGCGCGCCTCGACGCCGGCATCAGGATGCGGCACGATGTCGCGCACCCGGCCTGACAGAAGCGCGCTGGGCGCAGATATCGAAACAACGAGCGGGGATCGCTTCACTCCGGCGGCGCGAAGCCGCGGCACTCCCTCATTTATGGCTTTACTTGATGCCCGGCGGCGGCTGCCAGCGAACCGGCCGCAGGGCGAAGTTGCGTTGAACGGGCCAGCATGATGATCACTGCACGTCGATTCCTGCTGTTGGTGCTGCTTGTCTGTCTGCAGGCGCCGCTGCACGCGCGCGGCGTGACCCCGTACCTGCCGCTGAATCTTGATCCCGAGGTGGAGCGCGAGGTCGAGCGTGTCCTGATCCTCGGCGGCAAACCGGTCATGACGCGGCCAATCCCGGCCGCGATGGTGCTCGACGCACTACCCAAAGCCTGTGAAATTGATGCGGTGCTGTGCAATCGCGTGCGGCGGGTCCTCAAGCAGTACATGCAGGGAACGGCGGTCGAATTTGCCAGCGTCGCGGGCTCGGTGTCGAACGGCGCCAAGACCGTGATGCCCAACCAGCACGGCCAGACCGAGCAGAGCCCGTATCAGATCGCCGGCGCAGCCTACATACAGCCCAGCGCCTACGCACTGCTCAACGTCGGCGGCGTCTCCTATCAGGGCAGGACCACGGCGACCGGTTCCTTTGTCAGCCTTGGTTGGGATTGGGCCCAGCTCGATTTTGGCTTTCGTGATCACTGGTGGTCGCCGATGACCGACAGCTCCACGCTGATCAGTACGGAAGCCGCGACGATGCCCTCCGTCACTTTATCTAATTACGACCCCTTTACGCGCCTGGGACTGCAGTACGAGGCATTCGCGGCGCAAATGTCGTACACGAACAAGATCGAACTCACCAATGGGATGCTGTCCTCTGGGCACCCCAAGTTCGCCGGCCTGCGCCTGGGGATTTCTCCGGAAAATTCCGGCTGGTCCTTCGCCGCCAACCGCATCATCGTCTTCGGTGGCGGCGCCGCCGGTGGCCAGTCTCTCAGCGGGATTCTGCAGGCGTTTTTCAACCCCACCAAGAGTCAGACGAGCGGCTTTGGCACGACCGAGGACGTGATCGCGAAGCAGGAGGTCTCACTCACCAGCCGCTTCATTTTCCCGGGTCCCCAGCCGTTTTCCGTGTACTTCGAGTTCGCCGGCAACGACACGGCCGGCGGCAATCGTCTGCTGTTCTCCAAGACCAACCTCTCGGCGGGCGTGCAGTTCCCGCATGTCGGGCCGTTCGACATTACTTACGAGTTCTCGGAGTGGCAGCCATCGTGGTACGTGAAAAGTTCCACGGCTGCACAGAATGGCTACGGGGACGGGATCACGAACTACCTGCTGAGCATTGGCCACTGGTTTGGGGATCAACGCGTGTTCGGCGATGCTGTCGGTGGCCAGAGCAACATGTTGCGGGTGGGCTGGGAGCCGCACTTCGGCGGCCTCCTGGAAGCGCAGGTGCGTGCGCTGGTGAACGACTCCTACTACTCGGCCATTCCCTATCATCATGAACTGATGACTTCGCTGACTTACTCCTATCCGTGGAAGGACTACGTCCTCGGAACCGAGATTGACTACGGACGGGATGTATTTGGCGCCCATTACACGCGCCTCGCCGGGTTCCTGCGTTATGGCGACGCACTGCATGGCGGGGCGGATTACGAGGAAGAGGAGAGTGGCAGCGTTACCCGTCCCGATCATGCCGAGATCTTTGTGGACCTTGGCGCGGTCGCCAGCCGCATCCTGGCGGACATCACCTCCGCTACACCACGCACCGAGTCTGGAAACTCCTTTGGCCCGCATATTGCCGTGGGAGCGCGCCGCGCAGTGTCAGAGCATCAGGATCTGGGCGTCGCCATCGAAGCGGATGACATCCATGGCTCCTCACTCGTCGGCGCGCGTATCCTCGATTACCGCTACCGTTTCAACGGTCCACTGGCTCTGAACCTGTTTGGCGGCGCTGCCCGTTACGCCGCGGCCACGCCGGCCTACGGCTTCTACTTCGGCGGCGGTCTGCAGTGGCGCGAACTCATCCCGCACTGGGACCTTGGCGTCGATTACCGGTACGCCTCCAAGGTCGACCGGCTGCGGGTGCTGCCTACCGATCCGCAGGGCGGCTATCGGCCGGACGCCTACTACGACGTCTCGATGACGACGCTGTACGTGTCGCGCAAGTTCTGAGCACCGTGGGCAAGACTTGAATTGACCACGTCAGCTCCCGCAATGCGGACGCCGCAGAGCCGGCTCAAGCGGCCGGCAGCAAGCGGGAGCGGGGTTATCCGGGCACGGATCGCGTCTTCCGGGGTTAATTCCGCAGCGTCCGCACCGCCGGCCTGCAGCTTGCTGAAGGCGGCCACATGAATCCGCGCGCTTCAGTACAATCGCGCATTCTCACGTAGGGGTGTGTGGGTTACTAATGCGCGCGAAGCGACGTTTTCCGGGACCACTGACAGCGTTACTGGCGATAGCAGGCTGCCTCCTGTCCGGAAACGAGCCCAGTTATGGGCAGTCCTCGACCTCCAGCGCTGACCAGTTGCAGATGCTGCAGGGGCTCAGTCCCGAGCAGCGCGATGCAATCCTCAACCAGATTGGCCAGGGGGGCAGCTCCGGAGCAGCAGCAGCAGCAACAGTAATCGTACCGACACCGATCGTCGTAACGGGGACCTCAATAACCCGCAGGACATGCGCGAAGAGCGCAAACGCACTCCCTCCGAAGAAGATGAGGAGAGGGAGCCCATCCTCCCGGTATTCAAGGGTGAGGACTGGGTGGTGGTCGAGATCGATTACGTGCTGCCCCCGCGCCCGTATTCTCCGTCGCTGCAGGGGCTGTACCTGAGTCAGGGAGCGGCCGGAATCTCGGCGTTGCAGTCGCAGCAGGCCGCCGCCGCCGCCGCCGCTACGGCGGCCGGGCAGCAGAATACGGCCGCGGCGCTCAACTCCGCGGGCGTGACGCTGCCGCCAGGGGTTGCGGGCTCTTCGCTCCCGGCCCCCGCGGGCCCGGGTTCCCAGCCCGCGCCCGGGCAGGCCAACGCGCCCGGACAGCTCAGTGATGCCGACAAGGAGCGCCTGGATGCGCTCATTACGGCGATTCGCGGCCGCAACCCCTACCGTCTATCACGCGATGGCGCGCTGACGCTGCCGGGGTTTCCGCCCATTCCATTGCTGGGTCTGTCGGAGGAGCAGGGGACGCTGCGCCTGAAGGTGGAGCCGGCACTGCGGGGGCTGGATGTCAGACTCACACGGCTGCCGATCAAGAAGACCGGCGCCGAAGGTCTCAAGCCCTTCGGCTACGATCTGTTCGATCACTCACTGTCGACGTTCGCGCCGGCCACCAACGTGCCGGTGCCCTCCGATTACATCGTGGGTGCGGGCGATGAGCTCAACGTACAGCTGTATGGCAAGGAGAACCGCTCCCTCAAACTCACCGTAGGGCGTGACGGTCGCATTAACCTGCCGGCGCTCGGCCCGGTCACGGTTGCCGGTCTTACCTTCGATGCAATGCGTGCGACCATCGAGTCGCGCGTGAGTTCGCAGCTGATCGGCGTCAAGGCAAGCGTGTCCATGGGCGACACGCGCTCCATCCGGGTATTCGTACTCGGTGAGGCCAGGCGCCCGGGCACCTACACAATCAGCGGTCTCGGCACGATCACCTCGGCGCTCTACGCCGCCGGCGGGGCACGCCCTGCCGGATCGCTGCGTAACATCGAACTTAAGCGCCGCGGGACGCTGGTGCGGCGGCTCGATCTTTACGATCTGTTGATCCGTGGCGATACCAGCGACGACAGTAAGCTCCTGCCCGGCGACGTGATCTTCATTCCGCCGGTAGGGCCGACGGTCAGCGTCGACGGCGAAGTGCGCCGACCGGCCATTTATGAGACCCGCAACGAAACGACGGTCGCCGAAGTCGTGCAGCTTGCCGGTGGCCTCACGCCGGAGGCGGACACCTCGGACGTGGTGCTGACGCGCATCGAGCCCAATCAGCGCCGTGTGGTTATCGCTGTTGATCTGAGCGGTGCGCAGAAGTCCCCGCAAGTGCATAACGGCGACTTCCTTCGCATCGCGCGTCTGCGCCCGACGCTCGATTCAGGGGTGATGGTGCAGGGCCACGTATTCAGCCCGGGGGCGTTCGCCTACCGCCCCGGCATGCATCTGACAGACGTCTTTCACTCGATCGACGAGCTGATGCCCAATGCGGATGAGCACTACGTGCTGATCCGTCGTGAGTTGCCACCCGACCGCCGCATCACGGTGCTGTCTGCTGACCTCGCGGCGGCGCTGCGCGCACCGGGGTCAGCGGCCGACGTGGCGCTGCAGGCGCGCGACCGTATTACGGTATTTGATCTATCCACGAGCCGCGATCAGGTGATTCAACCGGTCATGGATGAACTGCGGCTGCAGGGGACCTCCGGCGCCCCGACCGAGGTAGTGCACGTTGACGGCAAGGTCAAGGTACCCGGCGAGTATCCGCTCGAGCAGAACATGACCATCGCCGATCTGGTGCGTGCCGGCGGCGGCCTGAGCGATGCCGCCTATGGCGGCAAGGCTGAACTGACGCGCTATACCGTGATCGACGGACAGACGCGACACACGGATCTCATCCCGATCGACCTCGCCACGGCACTGCGCGGCGATCCGACCGCTAACATAAGACTGCAGGCGTTCGACACCTTGAGCATCAAGGAAGTCTCGCTGTGGCAGGATCAGGAGACCGTCACCTTGAAGGGTGAGGTGCGCTTCCCGGGCAGCTATGCCATCCGCCGCGGCGAAACCCTCAAGTCCGTGATCGCCCGCGCCGGTGGTCTCACTGAGTATGCCTTCCCCGAGGGCGCCGTATTTACCCGCGAAGAACTGCGCAAGCGCGAGCAGGAGCAGCTCGATATGCTCGCCACCCGCATGCAGACCGACCTTACGGTGCTCGCCCTGCAGAGTGCCGCGGCCGGTCAGGCCGGGGGCGCCTCAGCACTGGGCCTGGGTCAGGCGCTGTTCACCCAGTTGCGCACCGCGCGTGCGGTGGGTCGCCTGGTCATCAACCTGCCGCGCCTGATGCGCGAGCGCACCGGCTCTTCCGTGGATGTGATCCTGCGCTCGGGCGATCAAATGATCGTGCCGAAGTTCCAGCAGCAGGTCACCGTGATCGGCGAGGTACAGAGCGTTACCTCGCACCTGTACAACGCCAATCTCAACCGCGACGACTACATCGCCCTCAGCGGCGGCGTGACACGGCGGGCCGATCGCAGCAAGATCTACGTGGTGCGTGCCGACGGCAGCGTGGTAGCGAACACAGGCAACCACTGGTTCGAGCGCTCCTCGAACATCAAGATCCGGCCCGGCGACACGATCGTCGTACCGCTCGATACCGAGCACATCCCGGCGCTGCCCTTCTGGCAGGCGGTCACCACGATTCTGTACAACGTGGCAATCGCGGTCGCCGCCGTGCACGCGCTCTAGGGAGCGCACGGCAGCTCGCGCTGACGCAGGAGGCAGAATTGACGGACGCACCGGCATACTACGTGCACCCGACCGCGGTGATCGATCAGCCCTGTGAGATCGGCCGCGGCACGAAGATCTGGCATTTTTCCCACCTGATGCGCGACTGCCGGGTCGGGGCACGCTGCAATATCGGCCAGAACGTGGTGATCTCGCCCGGCTGCGTGGTCGGCAGCGGCGTGAAGATTCAGAACAACGTGTCGGTGTACACCGGCGTTACCATCGAAGACGACGTGTTTCTCGGTCCTTCGATGGTGTTTACCAACGTGATCAATCCGCGCGCGTTCATCGAGCGCAAGGCTGAGTACCTTCCCACCCTGGTGCGCCGTGGCGCGAGCGTTGGTGCAAATGCCACGATCGTCTGCGGAGTGACGCTCGGGGAGTTCTGTTTCGTGGGTGCCGGTGCGGTCGTAACACACGATGTCGCCGCGTTTGCGACCGTGTACGGCAACCCGGCACGCATCCACGGCTTCACCTGCTGGTGCGGCCTGCAGTTGCCGCTGAGTGCCGAGCGCGCTGCGGGCGAGCCGGCGGTGGTGGTCTGTACGCACTGTGCGCGCCGCTACCGGCGCGCGGCGGCCGGTCTTGCACCGGCCGATGGTTGAGGGCCGCGCTGCGCGCAGCGGGCCGCGCGCGCCGGGCGCATGTTTGAGCAGTAACCCCATGAAATCCGTGAGCATCGTGCAGGTCGTCGGCGCCCGACCGCAGTTCATCAAGCTCGCGCCCGTCTCGCGGGCGCTGCGCGCCTATCCGCAAGTGAACGAGCTCATCGTGCACACCGGCCAGCACTACGATCCGCAGCTCTCGGAGGTGTTCTTTCAGGAGCTTTCGATCCCCCAGCCGGCTGTGAATCTGGAGGTCGGCTCAGGCACGCACGGGGAGCAAACCGCCGCCATGCTCGCGCCGCTGGAGCGTTATCTGCAGGCGCAGCAACCCCAGGCCGTCATCGTTTACGGTGATACGAACTCGACTTTGGCGGGTGCACTTGCGGCCGCGAAGCTGCGTATCCCGGTGGCGCACGTGGAGGCGGGCCTGCGCAGCTTCAACCGCGCGATGCCTGAGGAACTCAATCGCGTCGCCACCGATCACCTGGCCGATCTGCTGCTCGCGCCCACCGCCGCGGCGGTGAGCAACCTCGCAACCGAGGGACTGCAGGCGCGCACGCTGCTGGTGGGGGACGTGATGTACGACGCCCTGCTTGCCAACGTTGAGCTGGCGCGCCGCCGATCGCAGGCGCTGGAACGACTGGCGCTGGGTGCGGCCGACTTTGGGCTGGTCACGGTGCACCGTGCCGAGAGCACGACCGCTGGTGCGTTGACGACGCTGCTGCCGATTCTTGAACAGGCATCGCGCCTGGTGCCCTTGCTCTTTCCGCTACACCCGCGCACTCGGGATGCCATACGCCGCGCTCTGCCCACCTGGCAGCCACCCGCGACGCTGCGCATCATCGAGCCGCTCGGGCCGCTCGACATGCTGCGCGTTACGGAAGTTGCCGCCGTGGTGCTCACCGACTCCGGAGGCCTGCAGAAGGAGTCCTTCATGCTCGGACGACCGTGCGTCACATTGCGCGCGGAGACCGAGTGGGTGGAGACCGTGAGCTCCGGCGCGAATGTGCTGGTGGGTCATGACCGGGCCGCTGCGCTGGCGGCCGTGCGCCGTGCACTCGCACAACCGGCGGAGTTTCAACGCACCGCCGCCGCCGCTGCCAGTGCGCTCTACGGCCAGGGACGGGCCGCCGAGCGCTGCGTGGGCGCGGTGCTGCAGCTCGGGCGGGCGCCGTGAATGTCTGGGTCGTCAAGACGAGCGAGATGCTGGCGTCCGACAGCGACAACGGGCGGCTGCTGCGCTCGGGCATCGTCGCGCAATATGCTTGACGATCGTGGCCACCGGGTCACCTGGTGGATGTCTACGTTCGATCACGCCAACCGACGCAACCGCGCTACGACTGACCTCACGGTGGCGTTTGGGGCGCACGGCACGATCCGCATGCTCTACAGTCCCGGCTATCGTGCGTCCATGTCGTTTGCGCGGCTGCGCGATCACACACTGTGGGGACGCGCCTTTGGCGACGCGCTCGCTAGCGCCGAGCCTCCGGACGTCATCCTTTGCTCCTATCCGACGATCGAGGCCGCGGCGGTGTGTGTGCGCTACGGCGCACAGCACGGCGTGCCGGTAGTCCTCGATCTGCGTGACATGTGGCCCGACATTTTCGGCGAATTTGCCCCGGTGATGCTGCGGCCGCTGGCACAGGCCCTCCTGTGGCCGTGGCGGACGCGGGCACGCGCCGCGCTGCGGGGCGCCACGGCGCTCTTCGGCATTACAGACGAGTTCCTGGAGTGGGGCCTGCAACTTGCCGAGTCGTTCGCGAAGCTCCTCGGACGGCGCCTTCCTGCTCGCTTATCCCGAGCCGCTGCCGGCAAGTCGAGTCGGGACCCGACTGCACGCAGCGCCGAGAGCTTCTGGGATGCGCGCAACGTGACGGCCGCGGATGCCTTCAACGTGGTGCTGATCGGATCGATGACCAAGCGCCGCTTCGAAATGCCGACCGTGCTCGGCCGCTGCGCGCGAGTTGCAGCATGACGCCAGGCAGGTAAAGTTCATCCTGGCGGGTGATGGCGATGACCTGCAGGAGTACCGGCGCGAGGGCGCGGATTGTGCCAACGTGGATTTCCCGGGCTGGTTGAGCGCTGCCCAGATCCGGGCATTGCTCGAGCGCGCGCATCTGGGCCTGGTGCCTTATCGGAACACTCCGGACCTGGTGATGTCGGTACCCAACAAAGTGGGCGAGTATTTTGCCGCGCGGCGTTCCGGCGGCGACTTGCCTGCGCGGCACCCTGGCGCGCCTGTTGGCGCAGCGTCATTGTGGGATGCAGTTCGCGCCACATCTCCGCAGACCCTGGTGGCGCTGGTGCGGCGCCTGCGCGACGATGCAGAGCTGTGCCGTGAGCTGAGCGCAAATGCACGGCTGACGTACCGTGAGGAATTGAGCGGCACGCAAGTGTACGGGCGCATGATCGCGCGCCTCGAGGCCATCGCGGCCGCGGGTGTGGACAGATCGATCGGTAGCGCAGGCGGAGTTGGATCGCATACATGAATGACAGGCATGTATCGGAACTGGGAGAGCTGATCGACGCCGAGGCGCCGGCGTACCTGGGTCCCTGTTCGCTGACCAGCTACGACCAGGAACACGCACTGGGCTTTCTGCGCACGATGTTGCTGATTCGCTTCGCCGAGGAGCAGATCGGTCGCTGGTCCGAGACCGGGCAGGCGCGCTGTCCCTGCCACCTGTCCATCGGCCAGGAAGCCGTGGCGACGGGTGTCGCGGCGGCCCTGCAGCGCGGCGATCGCCTGTTCGGCAATCATCGTTCGCACGCGCACTATCTGGCCGCGGGCGGCGAACTCTACGGCCTGCTCGCGGAGGTATCTGGGGCGCGCTGACGGCTGCTCGCGCGGCATGGGTGGTTCGATGCATCTGCAGAGCGAGGCCCATGGCTTCTTTGGTTCGGTGCCCATTGTCGCCGGGACGATTCCCATTGCCGTTGGTGCAGCGCTCGCGGCCAAGATGGACGGCGGCTCTGACATCGGCGTCGCGTTCTTCGGCGATGGTGCCTGCGAAGAGGGCGTGCTGCACGAGTCGCTCAACCTTGCCGCGGTATATGCGCTGCCGATGCTGTTCGTATGCGAGAACAACCAGTATTCGAGTCACCTCGATATCGCATTGCGGCAGCCGAGCGACCGTCTGGCGCGCTACGCGGAAGCCCACCGGGTGCGGGCCGCGGTCGTCGACGGCAACGACGTGACGCGTGTGGCCGAATGCGCAGGCGAGCTGGTGGCTGCGGCCCGGCGTAACTCCGAGCCGGTGTTTCTCGAAGCCATCACCTATCGCTGGCGCGGCCACGTCGGCCCGAAGGAAGATCTTGATGTTGGTGTCCGCCGCAGCATGACGCATCTGGCCGCGTGGAAACGGCGCGATCCGGTGCTGCGCCTCGAGGCTGCGATTCTCAAGGAGGGTTACGCCAGCGCCTCACAGCTTGCGCAAATGCAGTCAGACGTGCGCGCCGAGGTACTGGCGTCAGCGACGCGGGCACTGGCGGCACCGCTGGCCCGCCGAGCAGGCGCTGCTGGACTATGTTTATGCCCGGTAATGAGACCGCCGCCAGCGGCGGCACTCTTTCCTACGGCCATGCGATCCGCGAAGGCTTTGCTTGGCTGATGGCGCGTCACCCGGAAGTGTTTGCCATTGGCCAGGGCCTGTGGAGTCCCTGGTACGTCGGTAACTCCATGACCGACCTGGACCGGGAATTCGGACGCCAGCGCGTCCTCGATACTCCGGTCTCGGAGGCTGCGTGCACCGGAGCTGCACTGGGTGCGGCCTTGTGCGGTTACCGCCCCATCGTCATTCACCCGCGCCTCGACTTCATGCTGCTGGCGGTTGATCAGATCGTCAATCAGGCAGCGAAATGGCGGCATATGCTCGGTGGCAGGCCCGCACCCCGGGTCACCATCCGCGGCATCATCAACCGCGGCGGCGAGCAGGGTGCGCAACACTCCCAGGCGCTGCACTCCTGGTTTGCCCATGTGCCCGGTCTGCGCGTGGTGATGCCCGCGACCCCCGCAGACGCACGCGACCTGCTGATCGCGAGCGTGCTGTGCGACGATCCGGTGCTATACATCGACGACCGCTGGCTCTACGAAGAAAGCCAGCCGGCGGTCGCGCCGCAGGTTCTGGAGCTGCGCACCCAGGGACCGGTGCGCCGCCGTGAGGGTCACGACGTGACGCTCGTGGGGGCGAGCTATTCGGCGCTTCTTGCCTTGCAGGTGGCCGAGCGGCTCGGCAGCCTGGGTCACTCCTGCGACGTGTGGGACCTGCGCGTCCTCAACCCGCTCAACGTCGATGAGATCAATGCGTCGGTGGCGCGCACCGGACGGCTGTGCGTCATAGACGGCGGTTGGCGGAGCTGCGGGCTTGCAGCTGAAGTGAGTGCGCGCGCCGCCGAATCACTGCCGCCCGCAGCCTGGCGGGCAGCCCCGCTGCGTATCACGCTGCCCGATGCGCCGGCGCCGACCTCGGCCGCACTGGAAGCGCGCTATTACCCGACGGTTGACGGCATCTGCGACCGCCTTATCGACCGCATTCTGGAGCAAGAGCAAGTGATCAGTCCCGACGCGTTGCGTGAAGATCTGCAGCGCCTGGCGAGTGCGACCGGTGATGACTGGTACGCCTCCCTCGAGCCGCGCAAAAAGAAGGAGAGTGAATTCCACGACCAGATGCGCGATCTCCAGCGCATTGAGGCCGTGGGCAAGGATCAGTACGAGGAGTTCTTCTCCAACCATCGCTTCTATCGCACGGCGTTGCTGTCGCGCGAGTACTTCTTCGGTTGGGTGGCGCGTCACTCCGTCGGCAAGACGGTGCTCGACTTTGCCTGCGGCGATGGAGACGTGGCCTTGCGCGCGGCTGAGGCGGGCGCGCGCCTGGCAATCGGTATCGACATCAGCGGCGTGTCGGTGCAGAACGCGCGGCGTGCCGCGGTCGAGCGTGGTGTCGCGGATCGTACCTTCTTTCTGCGCAGTGACTGCGAGAACACCGGCTTGCCGGCGAGTTCCGTGGACGTGGTGGTGTGCGCCGGCGTCCTGCACCATCTGGATGTTACGCGGGCATTTCCGGAGATCGAGCGCATTCTCGCTCCCGGCGGACGTGTTATCGCCTTTGAGGCGCTGGACTACAACCCGCTCACTAAACTCTACAGAAATCGCAATGCCCACCAGCGCACCGAGTGGGAGAAGGCGCACATCCTGAGTCTCAAGGAGGTGCGACTCGCGCGACGCTGGTTCGATGTCGGTGAGATCCGCTACTTCCATCTCAGTAGCATCGCGGGGGTCTGGTTGCCGCGTCTGCTGCCGCTCTTAAACGGCGTCGACCGCGTTCTGACGCGGATCCCAGGTGTGCAGCTCATGGCCTGGATGTTTACCTTCGAGCTGCTCTCACGAAAAAAAGCGGGGCGCGAACAGCCGTGAATCGTGCCGTGCTCGGCCTGGGAAGCACCGGTCGAATCATCACGCGTCTGGCCTTTGGGTGCGAGCAGCTTGGCGGTTATGAGTGGGGACAGGTTGACCCCGCAGAGATCGGCGCAGCGATCGAGGTCGCTGTGGCGCGCGGTGTAACATTGTTCGACACCGCTGACTGCTACGCGCGGGGAGAGTCGGAGCGCCGTCTGGGACGGCTGCTGGCGCCGCACCGCGATCGGGTGATCCTCGCCACCAAGTTCGGTGTGCGCTTCGACAACGAAGACAGAGTCTTCTACGACAGTACGCCCGCGTGGGCGGAGCGGGCGCTGGATGAGTCCCTCGCGCGTCTGGGCACCGAAGCAGTCGACCTGCTGCAGATGCACTACTGGGATGGGGTTACTCCTCTGGCCGAACTCTTTGAGCGGCTCGAGAGACTGCGCGAGCGCGGCAAGATCCGCTGGTATGGCATTACCAATCATGTTCCGGCTGAATCACTGCCCGCGGGCTATCCGGGCCTCGTCAGTGCCTCGCTGGAATTCAGTCTGGCCGCGCGCACGCACGAGAGCACGGCACACCGCTTTGCGGCCGCCGGTCTCACGTTCATCGGCTACGGCACGCTCGGACAGGGCATCCTCTCGGGCAAGTACGGGCGCGCGGCGCAATTCGGCGCCGACGACCGCCGCTCGCGTCCGCAGTACCGTCACTTCCACGGCGCGGGGCTGCAGCGCAACGAACGCATCGTGCAGGTTCTGAACGAGCATGCGGCGATGCTCGGTGCTACCCCGAGTCAGCTGGCGATTGCCTGGGTGCTAGAGGTACTGCCACAGAGCGTTGCGTTGGTGGGATTCAAGCGCACGGAGCAGTTGCTGGATGCCCTGGCGGCACTGCAGCTGCAGCTGCCCCAGCAGACGCGGTCTGCGCTCGAGCAGGCGGCGGCGCCCGCGGATGCAGTGACGTGACGGGGACGGGCGGCGGCGAGCGCTGCGGCTACCGTGGTAAGCGACTGCTTGATCTCTTGGCTGGCACGGCTGCGTTGCTCGTCTCCTTGCCGCTGATATCAATTGCGGCCCTTGCCGTGTGGCTGTCCGACCGCAACAGTCCCTGGTTTCTGTCCGAGCGGGTGGGCTGGCATGGCCAGACGTTCCGCTTTATCAAGATCCGCACGATGATTCCACAGGCGTCACAGAATGAAGTGGACACCACCGTCGCCGGAGACCCGCGGATCACGCCGGTTGGCGGAATCATCCGCGCCCTAAAGATCGACGAGCTGCCCCAGTTCATACACGTGCTTAGCGGACGCATGAGCATGGTGGGACCGCGGCCTAATGTGCCGCGGGAAGTGGCGCTGTACACGGCCGTCGAACGCCAATTGCTGGCGGTGCGCCCCGGCATTACCGACATTGCTTCGATCGTATTCGCCGATCTTGGCGATGCGCTGGCAGCCGCTCCCGACCCCAACATCGCCTACAACCAGTTGGTGCGCCCCTGGAAGAGTCGGCTCGGATTGCACTACGTTCACTGCGCGACCCTGGCCATCGATCTTCGCATCATCGGCTACACGCTCACGGTGCTGTGTGCGCGCGCCTGGACATTGGTCAGGCTCTCGGCGCTGTTGCGCTCCAGCGGTGCTCCAGCTGACTTATGTCGCTTCGTACTGCGACAGGATCCGTTGCAGCCAGTGCCGCCGCCAGGCGCGGCTGCCATTGTCACTTCACGGGGCGTGGAATAGCCCGATCTTCCCAACCCGTCGCAAAGCCGCGCCGAAGATTGACCAACGGCGCCTGGCTATTCGTCAACTCCAGTTCTCGAATGTCTGACCGATAAGGGAATCCCACGCCGACGCGCCGTCGGTGGAACCGTTGTCGATGTACTGCGGACCCAGCGCTCCACTGAGAAGCGTGGTCAGCATCTGCGGTACCGCGGCAGTGCCGCTGGGGTCGAGGATGGCCAGATTCTGCTGCGTGCCCGGGGTCTGCAGAAAGGTCGCCGCATTCTCCACCACGGAGAGGCCGCTTTGCGGCCCGGAGCCCACATACGGGATGCTCAACGCATACGCGTACATGGGATCAAGCAGCAGGTAGGCGCTTTCCAGCACGTCGAATACCACGAGCTGGCAGTGTGCGCCGGTATTCAACGGTACGGTCGGCAGCCAGGTGAGAAAGTGAATAGTCGGCTTGGCAGTGCCGGTGGTGGTGAGATCAGGTGGCAGCAGCCAGGGATTCGCGAGCAGCGACAGCAATGCCGTGAGTTTGCAGTAATGCTGGGCGGTGAATGTCGAGGACGTGAGCAGTTGGTTCAGCGTGGCGCTCAAGGGGTTGACGGTGCTTGCGCCACTGGCTGCGGCGTTGAATGCAACGACGCTCGCGAAAGTGACGACACAACCCGGATCGGCCAGAGCTGAAAATGCACTGCCGAGTTCACTTTGCACATACGCGGTGGACGTCGCGCCCCCGCTTGCGAGCGCGGCATAGGTGGCCAGGAACGTCTCAGGCCTGGCGACGATGTTCGGTAGGGCGCCGGCAGGGAGCTGGATCATCGAGGTATCCTCACGTCATGGATGTCATGGACACGGCCCGCAGCATTCGGCTGAAACGCTGCTATCCGCAGCTGGTTGACCCTACCCGGACAGCTTTTCGGCATGCGAGCCAGCATCAATGTGCGCGACAAACTGGTGTAGCGGCATACAATAGCGGCCATGACTCGTATACGATACCACGTCTGAATTTGACGGCATTTCGCCGGTGGCCGCAGCTTAAGTGACCCGCAAGAATTATCGCGCCCTGCGCTGTCTGCGCAGTCCGGCAGCGCCGATGTAATGGCTCCGGCCGATAGCACTGTTCCGGTAGCTCTGCTTCTGCGGGTGATGCGTCGCCGCTGGAGGCTATTGGCGTTGCTGGTGTTGGCCGCCATCCTCGTTGGCGTGATCGCGGCGGCGATCCTGCCGCGCCGTTACGAGGCAGGGTTGGTCGCGCTGCCGCGGGGCTCGGATCGCAGTGCTCTGCTGAATTCCCTGACTGGACAGCTGGGGGGTCTCGCGGCGCTTGCTGGGCTCGGGGGCGGCGAGGGCGGCCAGCGGGCCGAAGCGATTCAGATGCTGCAATCGCAGATCCTGGCGCGCGAGTTCATCGAGGACAAGAAGCTTCTGCCGGTTCTGTTTGCCTCAGACTGGGACGCGGCCCGTCAGAACTGGCGCGGGCGCACTCGTACTTTGAACGATGGAGTTGACTACTTTGATCACCGCATCCGGACCGTGGTCGAAGACCGCCGCACGGGCCTGGTGACACTGCGCATTACCTGGCGGGATCCGCAGCAGGCCGCTGAGTGGGCCAATGAACTGGTACGCCGGGCCAACGACCGCCTGCGGCAGCGCGCGATCACGCGCGCACAGGGGTCTATCGACTACCTGAAGAGGGAGGCCCGCAACACCGACGTTGTCGAGATCCAGCAGAGTCTGTACCGCCTCATGGAAGACCAGTACAAATCCTTACTGCTCGCCAACGTTACCGAAGACTACGCGTTCTCGGTCATAGACCCGGCGGTAGCTTCCGATCCCAGGGGATATGTATTTCCGCGCATGGGGCTGTTCGCATTCGGCGGACTGTTTTTCGGGGTCGTGCTGGCCCTGATCGTGGCATTCGTAGAAGCGGCACACGGACCTGTGCCGCCAGAGGGGAGTCAGCGTCGATGAGCTATGCGCCCATTACCGGGCGGCGCATCCGTTTCGCGGTAGTGGGCTGCGGACGAATCGCCACCAATCATTTTGGCGCCCTGCGCGAGCATGCGCAGGATGCCGAGCTGGTTGCGGTCTGCGATCCCGACCGAGCGGCCTTGGAGAAGGCCGTAGCCGCGAGCGGGGCCCGCGGTTTCGACAATCTGGGGACACTACTGGATGAGGCGCAGCCAGATATCGTGGTGTTGTGCACGCCGAGCGGACTGCATTCGCAGCAGACCATCAAGGTCGCGCAGCGCGGCTGTCACGTCGTCACCGAGAAGCCGATGGCGACGCGCTGGAGCGATGGACTGGATATGGTGCGTGCCTGCGACGAGGCCGGCGTACGCCTGTTTGTGGTCAAGCAAAATCGTCGCAACGCCACGCTGCAGTTGCTCAAGCGGGCGGTTGAGCAGGGACGCTTCGGACGTATCTTCATGGTGACCATTAATGTCTTCTGGAGCCGTCCACAGCAGTACTACGACTCGGCGCGCTGGCGTGGCACCTGGGAATTCGATGGCGGCGCCCTTATGAATCAGGCCAGCCACTACGTGGATCTGATCGATTGGCTGGTAGGCCCGGTGGAAAGCGTGCAGGCCTACATCGCGACCCTGGCACGCAACATCCAGGTGGAAGACACCGCGACCGTCGGCGTGCGCTGGCGCTCCGGCGCGCTCGGCTCCATTAATGTGACTATGCTGGCCTATCCGAAGAACTTCGAAGGTTCCGTGACCATTCTGGGCGAACACGGCACGGTGCGCATTGGCGGCGTGGCCGTGAACGAGATTCAGCAGTGGCAGTTCGCCGATTCGCGCCCCGAGGACAAGGATGTCGCCGCGGCCAACTACGTGACCACTTCCGTCTATGGCTTCGGTCATCCGCTCTACTACGAGAACG
This sequence comes from uncultured Pseudomonadota bacterium, assembly GCA_963743625.1. Taxonomy (GTDB): domain Bacteria; phylum Pseudomonadota; class Gammaproteobacteria; order Steroidobacterales; family Steroidobacteraceae; genus 13-2-20CM-66-19. The sequence continues at coordinate 156,386 of CAVUQM010000009.1, forward strand.
TGATCAAGGCGCTGCGCGGGGAGTGTGAGCCGGAGACCGACGGCCGCGAAGGCCTGCGGTCCCTCGAAGTCCTGATTGCCAGCTATCTCTCGGCACGTGATGGGCGCCGCGTGGCGCTGCCGCTGCACTATTGAGGCGCAGAGCCGCCTGTGAAGAGCAGCGCGTCCCCGCAAACGCAACCCCGTCGTTTGCTGGGCGACATCCTCTTGGTGGCGCGCGGGACGGTATTCGGTCAGCTACCATTTGTCCTGCTGACTCCGCTTATCGCGCGGCTATATCCGGCAACTGAACTGGGCATCTACGGTCTGGCTCTTGCGTTTGTGAGCGTGGCGGCACAAATAGTCGGGCTGCGCTTCGAACTCGCCGCCATCTCGGCGCGCGAGCCCGATGATGCACGTGCGCTGTTCCTGCTGTCGGGATTGTCGATTTTACCCCTCACTTGCACGTGCACGCTGCTGCTTGTGGCGCTGAAGATATTTCACATCGGCTCCTATCAGGCGCTGTCGTGGTGGCTGGTCGTCGCGACGGGCGCGACCGTTGCGGCGGCCGGCACTTACTCCACCCTGCGTTGCTGGCTGGCACGCCGGCACCGCTTTGCAAGGGTGGCATCCTCCCTCACCGTGCAGGGCTGTGTGCGCGCCGGCTTGCCGATCCTGTTGGCCCCCGTGGGGACGACGGCCGCGATGCTGGTGCTGAGTGAATTGCTCGGCCGGTTAGGCGCGGTATGGATGATGCTCTACCACAGCGGACTTCTCAGCGCCTTGCGCGCATCGCGCATGCCGCTGGCGGCGTTGCGGGAGCGCGCCGCGCGCTTCTGGAAGTATCCCGTACTGCTGGCGCCCTCGGCACTGATCGACGCGGCGGCCAGCGCGCTGCCGGTGCCGGTGCTGGCCAGTTGCTACGGCCTGGAAGGTACCGGTAAGTTCGTGCTGGTGCAGCGACTGATGATGTTGCCCGCGGCCCTCATCGTGGGCAGTGTCGGGGATGTTTTCCACGTGCATGCCGCAGACGTCGTACGCCAGCGCCCCGCCGCGGTCAGCGGCTTTCTGGCAAAGACGGCGCGCCGGCTGCTGGTGTTCGCGCTGGCCGTGTACGTTCCCGTGGCGGTGCTGGGACCTTTGGCTGCCGGCTGGTGGTTTGGCAAGGCGTGGGCCGATGCCGGACCAATGATGGCGGCCCTCGCGCCCCTGTGCATTGCCCAAACCGTGGTCAGCCCGATAAGTCGCGGGCTGCTGCTCAGCGGACGCGAGGAGCGCAAGCTCCTGGCAGATCTGGCCTGTCTGATACTGCCGGTGACGACTCTCTATCTCGCGAGCAGCGGCTCCATGCTCTTCGCCATCGGCTGCTTCTCCGCCGCCTCGGTGGTGGCCTTCATTATCTACTACGTCGTGGTCGTGAAGTCCCTGAGCAAGGGCGTGCCGCCGGGTGGGCCGACCCCGGCAGTGGCGCTCTAGGACTTCGCATGTGCGGCATCGGTGGTTATCTTGATCCGCGCGGTGCGCTCGATGGCGCGCAGGTGCTCGCGACTCTGGCCGCGGCACTCGCGCATCGCGGTCCTGACGGGGAAGGTTTCCTGCGTCAGGATGCCATTGGTCTGGCGCATCGCCGTCTGGCGATCATTGATCTGAGCGACGGCGGCGCGCAGCCGATGCGGGTTGGCCCGATCGTGGTAGTGTTCAACGGCGAGATCTATAACTATCGCGAGCTGCGCACGGAACTGCAGCTTCAGGGCGCATCATTCGTCGGCGCTTCCGACACTGAGGTTCTTGCGCAGGCCTACCTGCATTGGGGCGTCTCTTTCGTCGACCGGTTGCGAGGCATGTGGGCCTTCGCGATCGCTGATCTGCGAACCCAGGAACTGTTGTGTTCGCGCGACCCGTTCGGAATCAAGCCTTTCTACTATACCTACTGGCGGGGCGCGTTTCTGTTCGCCTCCGAGCCCCAGGCTCTGCTGCGCGCAGGGGTGCCGGCGCGTGCCAACCTGCTCAGAGCCGCCGAATACCTCGCGCTCGGCATCACCGACCATAGTCGCGAAACCTTCTTCGCCGACATTATCCAGCTGGGTGCCGGCCAGACCCTGCGCATCGGAACCGATGCGGTGGCACGCGCGTGCGATGCAGCCGCGGCCGGCGCCAGCGGGGCCTGCTCCAGCGCGGCGGAGTTTGCCGCAAACCTGCGCGACTCCATTCGCCTGCATCTGCGCAGCGACGTACCGGTGGGCACGTGCCTGTCGGGCGGTCTGGACTCTTCCACCGTGGCCGCACTGGCTGCCGCTGAGGTACGCGCGGCCGGCGGTCCACGCTTCGCCGCCATTACTGCGGCCTCGGAGGATGAGCGTACCGACGAGCGGCGCTTTGCCAGGCAGGTGGTGGAACGCTGCGATCTGGCATGGCATGTGGTGACCCCGACCGCAGGCGAGTTCGCCCTGGAGATCGACGATTGCTTGCGCTCCCAGGGCGAGCCCGCGCTCAGCCCCTCGGTCTACTTTCAGTATTGCGTCATGCGTGCCGCGCGACACGCCGGCCTCAAGGTGATGTTGGACGGCCAGGGAGCCGATGAGCTGCTCGCGGGCTACGAGCGCTACGTGCCCACGTGGGCACTGGAGGTGGCGCGTACCTCTGGCGCCACGACCGCGCTCAGGGAGTTTGTGCGCGTGGCGCGCCGTTCCCGTCCGGGCCTGCGCGGCATGAGCGCGCTGGCGGGCTACATCCTTGTACCGTCTCTGCGACGGCGCATCGTGAGCAGGCGCTGCGGTTTCCTGCGGGCCGAGTTCTCTCCCACGGTGCTGAGACTGCTCGAGCGGCTGGCTGCCTCGAGCCACCGCCTCGGGGAGGCCCGCGACGCGGATATTCGTGAGTTCTCGCTGCCGGCGCTGCTGCGCTATGAGGATCGTAACTCCATGGCCCACGCGATCGAGGCGCGTGTGCCCTATGTCGACCGCCAGGTGGTGGGCTGCGCGCTGCGCTTGCCACCAATCGATCTGTACTGCCATGGTTTCAGCAAGTACCCGCTGCGTGAATTGGCTGCCCAGCTGCTGCCGCCGACCATTGCCTGGCGCAGTGCCAAGATCGGCTTCGAGCCCCCGACTCAGCGCTGGCTCGCGCCGCTCGCCGGCGCCATGCAAGCCCAGCTTGAGCGCAGCACCTTGCTCGCGCGGCTGTGCAAGACAGTGCCGCGCCTGCAGGAACTGCCCACGGCGCTCAAGTGGCGCTTCTACAATCTCGCGCGCTGGCAGCAGCTCTTTGGCGTCGCGGTGGATCTAGAGACCTAGGTGCAGACGGAAATCTCCGCACTTCCCGCGGCGCAACCCGTGCGCGGACTGCGCCTGCCCTCGGGCGCGGTGCTGCTGGGCGTGCTGCTCGCTCTCGGCCTGCAGTGGGTCATAGCCCGCGTCTACGCCACGCTGATCGTGGAGCTCTTTGGCGGTGCACGTGCTGCGCAGGCGGGCAGCGGGCTGGAGATCGCGGTCGCCTACGTCATGACAGCCCTCGCAACTCTCGCCGTTGCGCTCTACTGCGAGAGGCGCACTTCCCCGAGCCGCGTAATCGTCGTCGTTCATCTGCTCGCCGTGATCATCCCGTTGCAGGCGCTAGTCGCGGCGCAGTTCGAGTTCGCGCGTCCGGAGTTCGCCGATACGGTCGCGGGAGCCTTCATTGGCGCGGTGGTTTTTGCCGGGGCGATGCCCGACGTGCGCGTGCCACCGGCGGGGAAACTGTCTCGCTTCGCCCTGGCGATCCTGATTGCCCTGCTCACCTGCTACGTCTATGGCGCGCTGCTGTCGCATGGGGGTCTGGGGCGATTGAGTTTCGACCTCACCACGGTCTATCAGGTGCGCGAAGAATTCCTCGAGGACGCAGCGCCACTCGTGGGCTATTTTGTGCCCTGGCAGGGCTACGTGCTCAATCCGGCCCTGATGTTGCTCGGTCTGCGGCGTCGCTCAGTATTGATGGGTGGCCTCGGTCTCGGGCTGCAGCTGCTGCTGTTTGGCATGACCGGTTACCGTGCCTTCCTGCTGATTCCGCTGCTGCTACTCGGGGTTTACCTGTTCGGACGCCGGCGCCAGCTGCTGGTACTGGCGCTGACGGGCGTGCTCGGTGTCATCGCCGCGGCCTTGCTGCTGTACGCGTGGCTCGATCAGCCGCTGATTCCGGCGCTCCTGGTGGACCGCGTGATCGTGATTCCTGCAGAGATCCACTACTGGTACTACGACTTCTTCGGTGTGCGGGCACAGCCGACGCTGCAGCTCTCGCAGTCCCTGTTCGCCCCGCTGAGCGTGGCGCACTACACAACACCGATTCCAGAAGTGATCGGCTGGAAGTATATGGGCAGCGCCGCCTCGGCCAACGTCGGCCTGTTCGGTGATGCGTTCGCTAACTTCGGCTTCGCCGGCTGTTTCATCTTCGCGTTGCTCTTCGCCTTGCTGCTGAAGGCCGTGGATGCGGCTGGCCGCGGCGCCGATGTGCGGGTGGCCGCCGCGCTGGTGGCAATGCCGGCGTTTCAGCTGGTCAACTCCGGGCTCCTCACCACGCTGCTGACCCACGGACTGGGGCTGACCATCATCGTGCTCTGGACGCTGTCGGATGGCGCCTCCCGGGCCGCGGACCGGGAAACTCCCTGACATGTGCGGTGTGTTCGGCATTATCTCCGACCGGGCGATCGAGCCGGGTCTGCTGAAACAGGCGGAGTCAATCCAGCGCCACCGCGGCCCGGATGCGCAGAGCGTGGAGATCCTGAGCGTGGGCCGCTGGCAGGTGGGCCTTGCGCATCAGCGGCTGGCAATCATCGATCTATCACCGGCCGGCACCCAGCCCATGCGCTCGCCCTCGGGTCGCTCGCTGATCGTCTACAACGGCGAGGTGTACAACTACCTCGAGCTGCGCGCCGAACTGCAGGCGCGCGGCGTAGTCTTCCGCACCGCGACCGATACCGAGGTCATCGCCGCGGCCTGCGAGGAGTACGGGGTCGAGGAAGCCCTGACGCGGATGAATGGCATGTGGGCCTTTGCGTGGATCGATCTGAGTCACTCCCGCATCGTCATCGCCCGCGACCGTTTCGGGGTCAAGCCGATGTATCTCTACGAGCGCGACGGGATGCTCGCATTTGCCTCCGAAATCAAGACGCTGGTGCGCGCACTGCGGCTGCGCTGTGACGTCAATGTGCGCGCCGTGGCGACCTTCCTCAGGGCGCTGCAACTCGATACCAGCGCCGAGACGTTCTTCGCGGGCATCGTGAAGCTGCCCGCCGGTCACTACGCTGAGTTGGACGTTGCCGCCGCCGAGCTGCGGCCGCGCATCCGGCGCTACTGGTCACTGGATGGAGACGCGGCCAGTCGGGCGGACGAGGCGGCCAGCATCGAGGCGACCCGGGCGCTGCTCGAAGACGCAGTGCGCCTGCGTCTGCGCAGCGACGTGCCGGTCGGCGTGCTGCTCTCGGGCGGGCTCGACTCATCCGCAATCGCCGCGCTCGCGAGCGCACGCCTTAAGGCGGCGGGCGGCGATCTGACCTTCATCTCCGCGGTCTCCGACGATCCGATGAGTGATGAATCGCCGTTCATCCACGCGGTGGCCCGACACCTGGGTCGCCCGGTACAGGAGGTGCGGCTCAATTTCCCCACTGACAACATCCTGCCACTGATCGCTCGCGTCACTGAGCAGTGCGATGAGCCCCTCGGCGGCTTCGCCTGCGTCGCGCAGAACCTGCTGATGGAGCGTGCCCGCGAGCGCGGCGTCACAGTGCTGCTCTCGGGTCAGGGAGCCGATGAGGTTTTCTGCGGTTATCGCAAGTACGCGCTGTTCCAGTTGCAGGCGCTGGTCCGCACCGGTCGCTGGGCTGCAGCGGCAGCCCTTTTCAGCGGACTGCTGCGCGAGCGTACGGTCCTGCATCAGTTCAACCTTGCCGAGGCGCGCCGTTATCTGCCCGGCTGGCTGAATGCGCCGCTGCCGGATATAGGCGGCCCGGCGCTCGCCGGAGTGGGGCTTCTGTGTGCACCGCTTGCCAGTGCACGCGACGTACGTGAGCGACAGCGCGCCGATATTGAGAGTCTGTCGGTTCCGGCGCTCACGCACTGGGAAGACCGTAACTCCATGGCATGGTCACGCGAGGTGCGCAATCCCTTCCTCGACTACCGCGTCGTGAGCCATGGGGTTGGTCTGCCGATAGATATGAAGGTGGCGCGCGGCTGGACCAAGTACGTGCTGCGCCGCGCGATCGAACCGTGCCTGCCCAAGGAGGTCGTGTGGCGCCGCGACAAGCGCGGCTTCAGCACGCCGGAGGCGAGGCTGCTGCGCCACGAGCTGCGCGCACAGGTGGAAGAGCTGTTCGGCGCAAAAGCGGAAATGGTGCGTCGTGGGCTGGTGAACACCGTCGAAGCACGCCGGCGCTTTACCGCCTTCGTCGGGGAGGGGACGCGATTCGCGCAGCGGGTGGCGAGCCGCGATATCTTCCAGCTGGTGTCGCTCGAGCTGTGGCTGCGCGCTTACGGGGATAGCCTGAGTGGTTGAGCGGGGCGTGACTGAGGCCCGCGCGGTGCGGGTAGCGCACCTGACCAGTGCCCACGCGCGCAACGATGTGCGCATCTTTCTCAAGGAGTGTCGCAGCCTGGCGGCAGCGGGGTTCGACGTCACGCTCATCGTCGCGGACGGTCGGGGAGCCGCCGTGGTAGACGGGGTGAGCGTGGTCGACGTCGGTGCGCGCTCGGGCGGGCGAGTGGGACGTGCGTTGGGTACGGCGGCGCGCGTGTTCGCTGCAGCGCAGCGTCTGCACGCTGACATCTGTCACTTTCATGACCCGGAGCTGCTGCCCTGGGGGCTCTTGCTGCGTGCTGCGGGTGCGCGGGTGGTGTATGACGCGCACGAGAACCTGCCCGATGACGTGCTCTCCAAACATTACCTGCCGCGCGTGCTCCTCAAGCCGCTGTCCCTGATCATCGGGCGTTGCGAGTTGCTGGGCGCGCGCGGCATGAATGGTATCGTCGCGGCAACCCCCGACATCCTCCAGCGTTTTCAGCGTCTGCCCGCGCTCACCGCGGGGATCTACAACTTTCCTCTGGATACCGAACTGCTGCAGGACGGTAACTGGGAGGGACGGCAGGCCCAGGCCTGTTACATCGGCGGGATCAGCGTCAACCGCGGTGTGCGCGAGCTGGCTGCCGCGGCCACCCGCTGCCAGACCAAGATCGTGCTCGCGGGCCCGCTGTGGGACGGCCTGACGGCGCAGCAGGCGGCGGGACTGGAGGGCTGGGAGCGCATCGAATATCGCGGCGTTATTCCACGCCAGGAGGTTGCGGACCTGATGGGGCGCTCGCGGGTCGGTATTGTGACCTTCCTGCCGACAGTCAGCCACGTGAACGCGCTCCCCAATAAGCTCTTCGAGTACATGTCGGCTGGCATCCCGGTCGTCGCTTCGGATTTTCCTCAGTGGCGGGAGATCGTTACCACTAGCGGGGCGGGACTGTGCGTCGACCCCACCGACCCACGGGCCATCGCCGCGGCCGTGGATCGACTCGCCGGTGACCCAGTCTTTGGCGCGCAGTGCGGCAGAAATGGCGCACGAGCCGTGGCCGAGCAATTCAACTGGTCGACACAGGCGCGCAAGCTGCTGGCGTTATATCAGCGTCTGCAATCCCACCGTAAGGAATCGTAAGGCTCTACCGGTGTCGCCGACTGGAGTCTCTCCGATGAACCTCAACTGAACGGTCAACTGAACAGTGGTTCTCGCGTTAAGGCCGCAGGAACAAGGGAACAATGTTAGCCTAGGTCGCGCGGGGCACACATGGCCGGCTCCGGCTGTTTCATCTACAATCTGTGGGGATCGCGACGTCACAGGATAAGTGACGCAGCAAATCGGACGGAGGCGGTATGAAGGACAAAGGCGCGCCCGCAAGGCCCGCGTCGCTGGGTTTCGCGACTGCCGAGTCCATCCTTGCGCTGCCCCGCGAGACCAAGCGCCTGATCGTCGCCGGCGCCGATGCCATCGCGATTCCTACCGCCTTGTGGGCCGCGCTGGCGCTGAAGTTCGACCGGCTCGACCCGTCGCTCGATCGCACGCTTGTCGCTATTTCCTGGTCGCGTTGGTTTCGGCGCTGTTGTTCTTCTCGGTGTTCGGCCTGTATCGCGCGGTGATCCGCTTCGTCGGCCCGAAGGCGATGCTCACCGTGCTCGCCGGCGTCAGTCTCTCGGTGCTGGTGCTGGCGCTGTTCGACCGCTTCGTCGCCAGCACATCAGATCCCGATGTCCGCGTTTGGGATCTACTGGGCGCTGGCGCTGCTGTACGTCGGCGGCAGCCGTTTCGTCGCCCGCTACCTCTTCCTGTACCGCGGCATGAGCGGCCAGCCCGTGGCGCGCGTGGCTATCTACGGCGCCGGGGATGCCGGCGCCCATGTGTGCTCGGCGCTGCTGAGCGGCCGCGGATTTTGAGCCGGTCGCTTTCATCGACGACAAGAAATCGCTGCAGGGCAGCAGCATCAATGGCGTCCGCGTCTACGGCTCGGATTCGCTGCCGAAGCCTGGTGCGCCAGCACCGCATCGACCGCATCCTGCTGGCCATGCCGCGCGACCACGCGCCGCCGGCGCCGCGAGATTCTCGCGCAGCTCGAGCCGCTGGGCGTGCACGTGCAGTCGCTGCCCAACCTGTCCGACCTGATCTCCGGCAAGGCGCAGATCAACGAGCTGTGCGACGTCGACGTCAGCGATCTGCTGGGGCGCGACCCGGTGCCGCCGAAGCCGAAACTGTTCGGCTCCTGCATCCGCGGCAAGTGCGTGCTGGTCACCGGGGCGGGCGGCTCGATCGGCTCGGAGCTGTGCCGGCAGATCATCCGCCTCGAATCCGAGCCGCCTGGTGCTGTTCGAGATGTCGGAGCTCGCGCTCTACAACATCGAGCGCGAGCTCGAGGAGGTCGCCGCGCACGAGCACCTGGAGGTGGAGATCGTGCCGCTGCTCGGCAACGCGCATCACCGCCACCGCGTGCGCGAAGTGCTGTCCGCCTTTGGCGTGCAGACCGTGTATCACGCGGCCGCCTACAAGCACGTGCCGATCGTCGAGCACAACGTGGTCGAGGGCATCCACAACAACGTCATCAGCACCTGGTACACCGCCGAGGCGGCGCTCGAGACCGGCGTCGAGACCTTTGTGCTGATCTCGACCGACAAGGCCGTGAATCCTGCCAATGTCATGGGCGCCACCAAGCGCCTTGCGGAGCTGGTGCTGCAGGCGCTGCAGGAGCGCACCACGCAGACGCGCTTCTGCATGGTGCGCTTCGGCAACGTGCTCGCCTCCTCCGGTTCGGTGGTGCCGCTGTTCCAGGAGCAGATCCGCCGCGGCGGCCCGGTCACGGTGACCCATCCGGATGTCATCCGCTACTTCATGACGATCCCGGAGGCGGCGCAGCTGGTGATACAGGCCGGCTCGATGGCCAAGGGCGGCGATGTGTTCGTGCTCGACATGGGGCGGCCGGTGCGCATCGATGATCTGGCGCGGCGCATGGTCGAACCTCATGGGTCTCACGGTGCGCGACGCCAACAATCCCGACGGCGACATCGAGATCGAGTACACGGGTCTGCGCACCGCGGAGAAGCTGTTCGAGGAGCTGCTCATCGGCACCAACGTCACCGGCACCGATCACCCGATGATCATGCGCGCCATGGAGCACCGGCTCGCCTGGCCGAGGATGGAGCAGATCCTCAACGAGCTGCTGGTCGCGCTGGCGAGTTTCGACTGCCACCGCGCGCTGGCGCTGCTGGCCGAGGCGGTAGCCGAGTACGAAGCCGACGCCGATATCCGCGACTACGTCTGGGCGCGCAAGGCGATGCTGCCGCACGCGCCAGCGGCCAAGGTCGCCGATTTCGCCGCCAAGAGGCGCCTGCAGGAAGCCGCCAAGCCCAGCCAGGGCCAGAACCCGATCGCCTGAGCGTTAAGGCTCCCTCGAATTCGACGTTCGCGCGCTTGAGTCGAGGCGCGTGCCTTCCTTTAGGCTTCCGCCATTCTTCCTTTCTGCTCAAGAACTTAACTCATGCGCGTGACGATTTTCGGCTCCGGCTACGTGGGCCTCGTAACCGGCGCCTGCCTGGCGGATGCGGGCAACCACGTGGTATGCGTCGACGTGGATGCCGCCAAGATCGAGCGGCTCAAGCGCGGCGAGGTGCCGATCCACGAGCCCGGCCTCGAGGCGCTGATCAAGCGCAACGCGGAGGCCGGCCGCATCGAGTTCACGACCGATGCGGCTCAGGGCCGTCGAGCACGGCCTGTTCCAGCTGATCGCCGTCGGCACGCCGCCGGGGGAGGACGGCTCGGCGGACCTGCGTTACGTGCTGGCGGTGGCGCGCACCATCGGTGCCCACCTGAACCGCTACAGCATCGTCATCACCAAGTCGACCGTGCCGGTGGGTACGGCCGACAAGGTGCGCGCCGAGCTGACCGCGTACGCTCGGCGAGCGCGGTGCGAAGGCCGAGTTCGACGTGGTGTCCAATCCCGAGTTCCTCAAGGAGGGCGCGGCGATCGCCGACTTCATGAAGCCCGACCGGGTGGTCATCGGCACCGACAACCCGCGCACCACCGAGCTCATGCGCGCGCTCTACGAGCCCTTCACGCGCAACCACGACCGCCTCATCGTCATGGACATCCGCTCCTCGGAGCTCACCAAGTACGCGGCCAACGCGATGCTCGCGACCAAGATCAGCTTCATGAACGAGCTGGCCAACATCGCCGAGCGCGTCGGCGCCGACATCGAGAAGGTGCGCATCGGCATCGGCTCGGATCCGCGCATCGGTTACAGCTTCATCTACCCGGGCACCGGCTACGGCGGCTCGTGCTTTCCCGAAGGACGTGCAGGCACTCATCCGCTCGGCCCACGAGGTCGGCCACGAGCCGCAGATCCTGAACGCGGTCGAGGCGGTCAACGCCCGCCAGAAGGAGGTGCTGTTTCACAAGATGCAGCGTCACTTCAGCGGCGTGCTCAAGGGCCGCACGGTCGCGCTGTGGGGTCTGGCCTTCAAGCCCAACACCGACGACATGCGCGAGGCGCCCGCGGTCACGCTCATCGAGCTGCTGCTCAAGGCCGGTGCCAGCGTGCGCGCCTACGACCCGGTCGCCGCCGCCGAGGCGCAGCGCATCTTCGCCGGCCGCGCCGGCTTCACGCTCGCCAAGAGCGCCTATGAGGCGGCGCAGGGGGCGGATGCGCTCGCCATCGTCACCGAGTGGCAGGAGTTCCGCAGCCCGGACTTCGAGCGCCTGAAGGAAATCCTCAAGGCGCCGGTGATCTTCGACGGCCGCAACCTCTACGACCCGGCAATGCTCGCGCGCTTTGGCCTCACCTACTACGCCATCGGCCGCGGCAAGCCGCTGCCGGCAAGCCTGATGCGCCGATGATCACCCCGGTCATACTCTCCGGTGGCGCCGGCACGCGCCTGTGGCCGCTGTCGCGGGAGCTTTATCCGAAGCAGCTGCTGCCGCTGACCGGGCAGCGCACCATGCTGCAGCAGACCGCTGCTGCGGCTGGAGGGGCTGACCAGCGCCGCTCCGGTGATCGTCTGCAACGAAGCGCACCGCTTCCTGGTGGCCGAGCAGCTGCGTCAGCTGAAGATCAACCCGCGCGCAACGCTGCTGGAGCCCTTCGGGCGCAATACCGCCCCGGCGATCGCGCTCGCGGCCCACGCGGCACTGAAGGGACTGGCGGCCCGCGAGCACGCCGTGGATCCGGTGCTGCTGGTGCTGCCCGCCGATCACGTGATCCGGGACGCGGCTGCGTTCCACCAGGCAGTGCGCGCCGCCTTGCGTGCCGCGGAGGGCGGGGCAGCTGGCGACCTTCGGCATCGTGGCAAGCACGCCCGAGACCGGTTACGGCTACATCCAGCGCGGCGCGCAGAGCGCGGCCGGTGTCTACCGCATCGCCCGCTTCGTGGAGAAGCCGGACGCCGCGCGCGCGCGCGAGTTCGTCGCGGCCGGCAACTATTACTGGAACAGCGGCATGTTCCTGTTCCGCGCGCGCCGCTATCTGCAGGAGCTCGAGCGCTTCGGTGCCCGAGATGGCCCGCATCTGCGAGAGCGCCTTTCGCAGCGCGCAGGCGGACCTGGACTTCACGCGCATCGATGCGGCGGTATTTGAGGCCTGCCCGTCGGACTCGATCGACTACGCGGTGATGGAGAAGACCGCAGAGGCGGTGGTCGTGCCACTGGATGCCGGCTGGAGCGACGTCGGGTCGTGGTCCTCGCTGCACGCGGCAAGCGATGCGGACGCGCAGCGGCAACGTCACCCACGGCGATGTCATCAGCGAGGATACGCACGGCTCCTACCTGTACGCCGAGAGCCGTCTGGTGGCGGTCGTGGGACTCAAGGATCACGTGGTGGTGGAGACCAAGGATGCCGTGCTGGTGGCTCCGCAGGAGCGGGTGCAGGACGTGAAGAAGCTGGTGCAGCGCCTCAAGGAGCGTGGCCGCTACGAGCATTCGCTGCACCGCGAGGTATTCCGTCCCTGGGGCAGTTACGACAGCCTGGAGAATGGCCCGCGCTTCCAGGTCAAGCGCCTGAAGATCAAGCCCGGGGCCACCCTCTCCCTGCAGATGCATCACCATCGCGCCGAGCATTGGATCGTGGTCGCAGGCACCGCGCGCATCACGCGCGGCGAGGAGCAGTTCCTGCTCGAGGAGAACCAGTCCGCCTACATTCCCGTGGGCGTGAAGCACCGCATCGAGAACCCCGGCATGATTGCACTGGAAATCATCGAGGTGCAGTCCGGCTCGTATCTGGGCGAAGACGACATCGTGCGCTTCGAGGACCGCTACGGGCGCCAGGGCACGACTAAGTAATGCCCTCGCGCATGCGCAATCTAGATGCCTTCAAGGCCTACGACGTCCGTGGTCGCATCCCCGATGAGATCAACGAAGACGCTCGCCTACGACATCGGCCGAGCCTATGCCGCGTTCGTCAAGCCGCGCCGCGTCGCGGTCGGGTCACGACATCCGCCTCTCCAGTCCGCAACTGGCGCAGGCCCTGAAGCGCGGCCTGATCGAGTGCGGCACCGACGTGCTCGACATCGGACTTTGGGGCACGGAAGGCGCCTACTTCGCGACCTTCGCCGAGCAGCTCGACGGCGGCATCATGGTCACGGCGAGCCACAATCCGCCCGACTACAACGGCATGAAGTTCGTGCGCGAGGAGGCGCGCCCGATCAGCGCCGATACCGGATTGCAGGACATGCGCCGCCTCATCGAGAGCGGTCGGCTGCCGCCGGCTGCCGCGCGCGCCGGCACCGAGCAGCCGCTCGACATCCATGCCAAGTATCTCAAGCACCTGCTCGGCTACGTCGAGGTGCCGAAGCTCAAGAAACTGCAGCGTGGTGGTCAACGCCGGCAACGGCGGTGCGGGCCTCATCGTCGACGCCCTGGAGCCGCACCTGCCGTTCGAGTTCGTCCGCATCAACAATGAGCCCGACGGCCATTTTCCGCACGGCGTACCCAACCCGATGCTGGAGGAGAATCGCGCCGCGACCGCAGATCTCGTGCGTCGCAGCGGCGCGGACTTGGGCCTGGCGTGGGACGGTGATTACGATCGCTGTTTCTTCTTCGACGAGAGCGGCCAGTTCATCGAGGGCTACTACCTGGTGGGCCTGCTGGCTGAAGTGTTCCTCAAGCGCGAGCCTGGCGCGCGCATCGTGCATGATCCGCGCCTCACCTGGAACACGCTCGACATCGTGCGCCGCAACGGCGGGGAGGCGGTGCTGTGCAAGTCCGGTCACGCGTTCATCAAAGCGAAGATGCGTGAGGTGGATGCTGCCTACGGCGGGGAGATGAGTGCCCACCATTACTTCCGGCGCTTCTCCTACTGTGACAGCGGCATGATTCCCTGGCTGCTGGTGCTCGCGGTGATGAGTCAGACCGGTAAGCCGCTCTCGGCTCTCGTAGGCGAGCGCATGCGCCTGTTTCCGGCCAGCGGCGAAATCAACCGTAAACTTGCCACCGATGCCAAATCGATTCTGGCGCGGGTACGCGCGCATTATCAAAGCCACGCAGAGGCCGTCGACCTGACCGATGGGGTGTCGATGGAATTCGCTCAGTGGCGCTTCAATCTGCGCGGCTCCAACACCGAGCCACTGGTGAGGCTCAACGTCGAGTCGCGCGGCGATGCCCCTTTGATGCGCGCCAAGACGGCCGAAGTGTTGGGGCTGCTAGACGCCTGAAATGCTACGAGGGCTGCGCGAGCGCGGCGCGCACGGCATTCAAAGTCGCCGGCCGCGTCGGCCATAGTCCGAGCCAATAGAGCCGGCCGCGCCGGCCGGCGTGGAATCCATAGCTGGCAGTGATGGGTGCCTGCGGGTTGCGCGGGACGCCCGCGCGCAGCCCGGTACGGGCGCTAAGCAGCGTGCGGTCCGCCACGTACGCCATACGATCCATTGCGGAGCGTGTCCACTCGATGCCGGGGAAGAGGCCGCGTCGCATGTCCGAGAAGGAGACGTCGGAGGCGAGCTGCCGCTGACAGGCACTGCGCAGGCCGCTATTGCAGGTCGCCTCGACGAGGCTGAGCAGTTGTTCGGGCACACAGCCGTAGTAACGCTGCACTAACCGCAGCGGTGCCAGCGCCCACCACAGTTCACGCCCCTCGCCGTAGTGGGCGAGCTCGGTCCAATCCGCCGGGCTCATACGGCCGCAGAGCAGCGCCAGATCATGCACCTGCACGAACCGCAGGACCCGAAATACGATGGCTCCGGATGCATGCAGCAGCAGGTGAAGCATCAGGGCCGCGCGCGAGGGATAGGCATTGAGACCTGCCACCGGAGCGGCCGGCAGGAGCAGTCGCGTGATCTCAACCGGGCGGCGCGGCAGGATCTCCTGGATCTTGACGTGCAGATCCACCTTGAGCGCGTTGCTGGCATGCTCGCCGAAGGCTGCGGCCTGCGCCACGACGGCAGGCTCAAACACGCGCTCCTTCCACGTCGTCGCTGATTCGTGCAGACCAAGCTCCCTGAGCAGCGCCGCGATGCGCGATTCGTCGGCGGCGGTCGCTGCGAGTAGATCAAGATCCGCCATGGGCCGATCGCCGGGCTGGTAAAGGCCGAGCCGGTGCAGGGCCACGCCTTTGAGCGCGACGAAGGCCGCCCCGCTCGCTGCACTGCGAGCTTCAAGCTGCCCCAGCAGGGTCTGGATCTGGGCATACCGCGCGGTCGTGTGGCTACGCTGTTGCTGCAGAAACTCTCGCCAGCCCGGCGGTCCCTGCCAATGCAGGCAGCCAGCGAGGAGCGATGAGATGCCGTGCAGACTCGCGGCCGCCCTGGCGATGCGCCATTCGTGTTCGGACCATTCCGGCGCCCGCGCGGTGGGATGTGCCAGCTCGCGCGCCAGGTGCTCGGTAGTTCGGCGCAAGGCACTCTGCACGAACGCCAGGGGCGGCAGCGCGGAGGGTACGGCGGCGCCGGTCGCGGCCGAATCAGTCGTGTATATGGTCTTCATTCCGGCGGTGCGGATAACGCTGTCAAGTGTAGGCCAGCCTCGTCGGACGGGAGTGCCGGGGAACGCCCAAGCGGGCGGTCAGCTGTTCCCCAGCAGGCAGCGCCGCAAGCTCGAAGCCGCCCGCGCCGCGGCCTGCCCGTCCCACAGCTCCGGTCGGGAGCCTGCGGGCCATTTCCCGGCGAGCGCCTGGCGGGTCGTGGCGAGCAGCTGCTCGGGCTTTACCAGGCGGTTCGTGCCCTGAGTGACGGTGATGGGGCGCTCGGTGTTTTCACGCAGCGTGGCGCAGGGAATTCCCAAGTACGTAGTTTCCTCCTGGACGCCGCCGGAGTCGGTAATGGCGATGGTGCAGCGACGTACCAGGCTCATGAACTCAATGTAGCTCAGGGGCTCGGTGAGACGGATCGCGGGATTGCCCTCAAGGCGGTCCAGCAGCGCGAATTCGTGCAGGCGTTTGCGAGTGCGCGGATGGACGGCAAATACCACGGTGAGCTCACGGGAGAGTGCGACGAGCGCCTCCGCGAGCTCGGCGAGGTTGTCCCGCTCGTCTACGTTCGAAGGCCGGTGCAGCGTCACGAGCGCGAAGGCACCTGAGAGCCCCAGACGCGCATAAGTGTCCGCCGCTTCTATTCGGTCCCGCAGCATCTCGAACGAGTCGATCATGATGTTGCCGATGCATTCGATTCTGTGCTGCGGCACGCCCTCGGCTAGCAGGTTCGCGTCCGCGTCCCGGGAAGGTGTCCACAGCAGATCGGCTATCGCGTCAGTCACCAGGCGGTTGATCTCCTCCGGCATGCGGCGGTCGCGGCTGCGCAGGCCGGCCTCCAGGTGCACCACCGGAATCCACAGCTTAGCCCCCACCATCGCGCAGGCCGCCGTGGCGTTGACGTCCCCGACCACCACGATGGCGTCCGGCCGGGCGTTTTGGCAAACCGCCTCGTACGCGATCATGGTGCGGCCGGTCTGTTCAGCATGCGAGCCGCTACCGATCTCCAGGTGATGGGCCGGTTCCGGCAGTCGCAGATCGCGAAAGAACGCATCCGACATGTTCGCGTCATAGTGCTGCCCGGTATGCACCACGAGCGGTTGGCACCAGGTCTGCTCGCTCAGCGCGTGGTAAAGGGGTGCGACCTTCATGAAGTTCGGCCGGGCGGCGGCGATCAGGTGGACGGTTCTCGGGGTCACGGGATTTGCCGGTCTCCAGGCGGGACGGATGTCGCAAATTCTATGCAGACTGAGATATGTGACATGCTTGCGGAAATGTCCGCGGTATTAGACTGGCTTCGGGTCGCGGTTTTCGGCAGACGTGGACTCTATCTTGGCCGGACGGTCTTGACGACCGTCTGTCAGGGGAGACACTTCCCCCCGAACAGGGCCGCAGGTACCTTTCACAGTTCACCTACCACAGGGACTATCCATGGCGCTTTGGAAAGACACGAATACCGGAACCGGCTCCGCACCGCTCCCGCCAGCCCCGCCGCCAGCCCGGCGCCGGCACATCGCGGGAGCCCGAGCGGGCCAACGTGGCCTCTCTTACGCCCCGACCCCGGCGCAGCCGCCCCGCACCGGCACCGCAGCGTAACGACATGAAGGAATCCCATATCGCCTCCGACCTGACGATCGAGGGCAAGATCAGCGGCACGGGCCACGTGCGCATCGCCGGCAAGTTCAAGGGCGATGTGCAGGTCGAGGGCAACGTGACTCTTGACTACCGGCGCGCGGCTTGAAGGGCCACGTGAAGGCGAGTGTCGTGGTCGTCTCGGGCGAGCTGATCGGCAACATCGAGAACGCCAAGCGGGTCGAGCTGCTGGAGACAGGCGTGATCAACGGCGACGTCAAGGCCGGCTCCCTCACGGTGGCGGCCGGTTCGCGCATGCGCGGCCAGGTCGAGTTCGGCTACGAGGGCGAGGCGCGCGGCGCCAAGGCTGATACCAAGGGCTTCGGCAACGCATGAACGTCGCTTCTCGCCCGGTGAACCCGGGCAAGACGCGCACGTGTCCGCACTGCAAGGCGGCCATCCTCGAGAGCCTGAGCATCTGTCCGGGCTGCATGCACCACCTGCGCTTCGACCAGGAAGCGGCGAAGCGCCAGGTGGCGGCCACCTCGGCGCTGAAGGTCGAGGGCGTCATTCGTCATCCCCCGCTGCAGGAGGCGTGGGAGTACTTCGTCGTCATCGCCGTGCGCAATGATCGCGGCGAGGAAGTGACACGTCAGGTGGTGAACGTCGGTGCACTCAGCGGCACCGAGAAACGCACCTTCACGCTGTCCGTGGAAGTGCTGCCCCCGCAGAGCGCAGGCGGCGCGGCTCCCAGAGCGGCACCACCAACGGCACGTTCGGCAAGCGCTAGAGGCTCGCCGACGCGCCGCACGCGGCTGAGCCTAGAAGGTCGCCTCGGTCTGCACGAGGAACTGGACCTTGCTGATGCCCGGACCCTTGTTCGCATCCAGCGGAAAGGCCAGATCCACGTGGATCACGTTTCCGAAGACCCGAGCGCGCGTTACCGAAGCGCAGGCCGAAACCGACATCCTTGAGCAGTCCCAGGCTCGGCGGCGCGCAAGCGGCGCGCTGCCCCAGGTGCGTCCCATGTCATAGAAGATCGCCCCGCCCACGCGGAAGAGACGAAACGGGTACCAGTCGGTGAAATAGCGCTGCTCCGACACGAGAACAGTGCGCGCCCCGTGCCGTCCTGATAGCGCAGCGGATAGCCGCGCAGTCCATTGTCACCGCCCGAGCAGAATCTGATCATCCAGATCAAGATTCCAGCCCTTGGTCTGCAGTCACGGTGCTGAAGAACAGCCAGTTCTTGCTCTGCTCCACGTAGTAGCGCACCGAGGCATCCAGGAGGCCGTTGCGCAGAGTGTGGTTCTCGAGGCGGCCGGAGAAATCGCTCGCGAGCAGCACCGTGGAGCCACCCTCGCGAAACCCCTTATTGGCCGAGGCGTTCATCAGCAGTGCGCTGCTACTGGAACCGACGTCCGCGCTCGCGTAGCCGAGGCGCACGCTCGCGGTGGTGCCCAGGGTGAAGTCCTCAGTGCGCCCGATCTGGTCGTGGTTATAGAGCTTCAGGTACTCGTCCTGCACCAGGTCCCACTCGATGAACGGATAGACGAAGCGCCGGTCTTCGGGCAACAGGTTGGTGGTGCCATTGGAATTGGTGACGGAGGCGAAGCGGTGCTCGTCATAGGTCATGCCCGCCGTCCAGCGCTGCACCCAGCCGTTTTGCAGGCCGGCCGACCAACCGTAGTACGCCTGTACCAGCTGGTGCCGGTCCTGGAACTGGTCTATGAGATTGCCGCGGTCGTACAGCGGGTCGGTCTGGGTGTCGTCGAGTGCGGCCACCGATGCGGCCCAGCGGGTGTCGAGGGCGTAGAACGGCCGCGTGATGCTGAGGCCGCGCATACCGCCGTCGGTAAAGTTGCCGTAGTTCAGAGCGACCGCGGTCCAGGTGCCAAAGGCGGTCTTGTCGGCGAGATCGACCGAGTAACCGGAACGATCGACGGTGCTCTGGTAGCCGAGGTTGATGGAGGAGCCGGTGCCGAGGAAGTTCGCGTCCTCGAGCTTGGCACCGGTGGAATTGGTGCCGCCACTGCGCCCGTAGTTGAACCCCGGATCGAGCGTCCAGACGTCCTTGGTGGTTATCTTCAGGTCCACCTTGCCGTCGTGGTAAGCCACGGGGCGGATCCAGGCGTCGTAGAAGTAGGTATCGGCCCGCAGCAGCCGCTCGGATTCCTCGAGGAGCCGGCGCGAGTAGCGGTCCCCGGGTTTGAACAGGAGCTGCGCCCGCACTACCTTGGCGCGGGTCTTGATGTGCAGCTTGTTGGCCAGGCGGAAGATCTTGCGGTCGTCCGCCGGGTCATCGAGGTTGAAGATGTTCTGGTTATCGATCAGCACTGCGCCGATGACGGCGTGCTCCTGTTCCAGCACCGCATCCGAGGGGATCCCCGGGACTTCCCCGGGCGGCACATAGCGCGGCCGCACGAAATCGATCTCATCCTCATCGGGGTCGTGCTCCTGCGACGGCGACGTTGGCCGCGGTCAAGTGCGCCGGGACTGCGGCGGCTGCCGCTGCATCGGCGGCCGGCGCTGCGGGTGCTGCGGCCACGGCGCGAAGCGCGCCCGCCAGCAGCAATGCGCAGCACCCCAGGGCGCGGCGGCGCTGCCCGGAGACCTGAACTATAAGCGGTAAGCGGCCGGCCATGGCCGTCAGCACCGGTATCCGTCAGGGCGCCTGCGTATACATCGAGGCATTGTGCGCGCCATCCTTGCGGCGCCCGGTGCCGCAGGTAGCAGTTCGCACGCACGGAAAAGGACCGGCTGCGCGAGTGCATGCGTTGCGACGCCCGCTCTGTGGCAATCTGACATAACGTCTTAACTAAGGACCGGATCTTATGGCAATCAGACGAACGCCCCGATTGAGGTTACGGTTTCTGACAGGCTTGGTGTGGGGGCTGGTAGGCGTTGCTGCGGTGGGGCGGGAGCGGCGCCGGGCTCGCGGCGCTGCCGCAGCCGACCCTCCTGGTGTTCGCTGCGGCATCACTGACGGATGCCCTTGGCGAGGCTGATCGTGTCTTCAGTGCCGAGACCCGCGTCGCGGTGAAAACCTCCTACGCGGCGAGCTCAGTACTCGCCAAGCAGATCGAGGCGGGCGCGCACGCGGACGTATTTGTCTCCGCGGACCGCGAGTGGATGGACTACCTTGAGCAGCGCGGGCTTCTGCGCGCCGGCACGCGCCAAGACGTACTGGGCAATGCGCTGGTGCTGATCGCACCGGCCGACAGCAACGTGCAGCTGAAGATCGCCCCCGGTTTGCACTCATGGCCGCCTTGGGGCGTGGGCGCCTGGCGAGTGCAGATCCGGATTCGGTACCCGCCGGGCTGTACGCGCGCGCCGCGCTCACCAAGCTCGGCGTGTGGGACGAGGTCGCACCGCACCTGGCGCGGGCCGAGAACGTGCGCGCCGCGCTTGCCTATGTCGCGCGCGGCGAGACGACCGCTGGGCATCGTGTATCAGACCGACGCGCTGGCGGACAAGCATGTGCGCGTGGTGGATGCTCCCCCGCCGACACCCACCCCCCGATCGTCTACCCGGCAGCCGTCACCGCGCTCGGCCGGCCGAGGCCGGCATGCTACTCGACTTCCTGCGCGGTGAAGAGTGCGCGGCAGGTATTCGTACGCTACGGCTTCACGGTCGCGCCGTGAGCGCGATTGTAAGCATTTGCGGCGCTCCCTTAAGCGGCACTGGTGAGTGCCGCGCGTGCTCGGTAGGCTTGCCCCCACAGCACAGACACCGTGAGGTCCCCGCATGAATCGTCGTGATGCTCTCGCGCTCGTGGCTGCTGCCACCGCCATGCCCTTGGGCCGGATCTGGGCTGCCGCCGAAAGGGGATGCCCGCAGCTACGGACTGCGTCCCGATGCCACACCTGAAACTAATACCGCGGCGTTGCAACGCTGCCTGAGCGCCAGCGCCGGCAGCACCACTACGATCCCCGGCGCAGATGCCGACTATCAGCTGAGCGGTCGCATCGTCGCTCCGGCGGGCACCTCCATCGTGCTGGGCCAGGGCGCCCGCCTACGCTGGGTGTCGACCCAGCCCGGCGGTAGCGGCTTTTTGCGTCTGCCTACCAATTCGGCGCTGGAGGTGGCGGGCGATGATTTCCGCCTGAGCGGCAAGGGGCAGATCATCGGACCTTCGCGCGGCGCCTATACGCCACGCGAAGTTGGCATTCTTTGCATCGGCGGCGGGCCTGCGAATCTGCGGCGCGGCTTTCAGATCAGCGACGGAGTCGAGTTTCTCGACTGGGGGTCACACGCGATTGCGGCGCAGTTCGTGCGCGAAGTGCGCATCGCCCGCATCAAAGTGAGTCGCTGCGGTTATGCCGGGATGCAGTTCCTGTCCTGCCAAAGCGGCCAGATCGTCTCGAACGTGGTGGGGGAGATTGGCCCCGGGGCCTCCGGCAACGCCTACGGCATTTCGTGCACCCACGACTCGCTCAACTATGCTGGCGACCCGAACGCGGCGAGCAACGGGCGCCTGGCGGCCAATCCGTTCTGCACCGGTTTCGAGGTGTCCGGTAACACCGTGTACGACATTCCCCTGTGGAGCGGTATCGATTTTCACGGTGCCTACGAGTGTCAGGCGCATCACAACAGTGTCTACAATTGTCGTAACGGCGTGCTCCTGCAGGGCAGCTCGGGTGCCGGCGTGGATTTCGCGGGCGAGCACAATGCGGTGTTGAGCAACAGCGTCACGACCAGCCGCATGAGCGGTGAGCCGACCACCATCACTTCGGTGCCGCGCCTGGGCATCAGCGTCAACGGCGGCAAGGTGGTTCACCATCGCACGATCGTGGTGCGCGACAATGCCATCGACGGTTATGGCGACATTCGCAACACCTCTTTCTCGCTGCAGCACACCTATACCTCGGAGGCCGAGATCAGCAACAACCGTGTCACCAACTGGCGCGGTGCGGGCTGCTACAGTGCCTATTCGGACGGCGTGATCAGCAACAATGAATTCGGACCGGTGGCCGACCCGACCGGCACGGCCTGCATCTTCGTCGCCATCGGCGGCCGGCTGCGCATCACGGGTAACCGGCACGTAGTGCCCTCCGGCGGCGCCATGTATGGGGTGTGCATCAACTCCCCGGGCGATGCTCCTTACATCATCGAAGGCAACGATTTTCGCTCGGCGACGGTGCGGCAGTTTGCCGGTCACAGCGGCACGCCGCTGTCGCCTGCGCAGGTGGCGGGGGGACGCCCGAGCTGAAGCGGCACGGCCGCCGCTCGCGCGGCGCGTCAGCCCATGCTGTCGAAGATCTGCGCGATCTGAGTGTCCCAGCCCTCGGAGCCGTAGATCGAGTCGTGATAGATGTATTGCGGCCCGAGCGCGCCGCTCAAGATCGTCTGGGTCATGGCCGGCACGTTGGCCGTGCCGGCCGGATCCAGGATCACGAGGTTCTCCGCGGCGATCGGCGTGCCCAGCATGGTGGCGGCGTTTTCGATCACCGTGAGGCTGGCGCTGGGACCGGCGGCCGGATACGGAATGCGCAGCGCGTAGCCGTAAGTCGGGTCAAGCAGAAGATAGGCATTCGCGAGTACGTTGGTGAGGATGAGCTGCGAGTGAAGGCCGGTCTTCAGCGGCACGGTCTGGAGCCACACGATGAAATGAATTCTCGGGGAGTCGGCGGCGCCTTCCGGCGGTATGAGTTCGGGGTGGCCGAGCAGGGTCAGCAGCGTCGTCAGCTTGCAGAAATGACCGCATGCCATCACGGGCGTGCTCAGCAGCTCGTTCATGCTTGCAGGAAGCGGGGCAAGCGAGGTGGTGCCGATCTGTGCGCAACTGAAGGCCACCAGGCTCGCATAGGCCGCCATGCTGCCCGCATCGCTGAGACCTGCGAACGCCGCGCCGAGTTTCCCCTGTACGAAAGCGCTCGGGGCCGCGGTCCCGTTCAGGGCGGCATAGGCGCTCAGGAAGTTCAGCGGCTGGCTCTTGATGCTCGCGATCATGCTGGCCGGCGCCGGTAGCAGCTGCTTTGCGAACTGCGAGGGTTCCTCGATGACATAGCCGCCCGAGGCGTCTGCACCGCTGCTGCCGCTGCCGCTGCTGCCGCCGCCCCCGCATCCTGCCAGCGTCCAAAAGCCCAGTGAACCGGCTGCGCCGCGCAGGAAAGCTCTGCGATCTAACGAATGAGACATGATTTCCTCAACCGCACTCCCCAGCGCAGGCTACTGCCGGCCCTGCGGCCCGGCCGTGAAGCGGTTCGCTTTCGGGAGCATCAGCCGGCGGGTCGCCTGAGCGCGACGCGCGCATGCGGTACAAAGCTTAACCACTCCAAAACGGCTGACCCTTTCTGCAGCGCGGCGCAGGGACTCTACCTGTGAACCCCTGTACTGTTCAACGCGGAGCTGTAGCAGATGGTTGACGCGGTCCAGGGAAGGGGCTGCTACCCGGGAACTCATCGCCCCGGCGCGCTGAGCGGCCAGCGGCCCCGACGAGGGCCGCCGGCGTACGTTCAGAACCGGCCGTTCTGAAAGTCCTCGAACGCCTGTTGCAACTCGGCGCGGGTGTTCATGACGAACGGGCCGTACTTGGCGACCGGTTCGCGCAACGGCCGGCCTGCCACCAGGATGGCGCGCGCGCCGTCGGTGTTCACCCCGGGGCCGATACCGGTCAAACGAACCTCGTCGCCTGCACTCAACACGGCCAGCTGATGCGTTCCCACCGTCCGGGCCTGGGCTCCGACGCCAACACTGCCCTCGAATACGTACAGGAACGCCGAGTAATCCGGCGGCAACGCCTGAACGAACCCTGCCCCCGGGGCAATCGCAAGATCAAGATAGATCGGGTCGGTCGCCGGTTGACGGATCGGGCCGGTAATGCCGGCCACCTCGCCGGCAATCACCTTGACGGTTACACCGGGAGCCGGCGCGGCGGTGGGGATTTTCTCCGGGCCAAACTCCTGGTATTTCGGCGCGGTCATCTTTTCGCGCGCAGGCAGGTTCAGCCACAGCTGGAAGCCGCGCATGCGGCCCTCCTGCTGCTCGGGCATCTCCGAGTGCACCAGTCCCCGTCCCGCGGTCATCCATTGCACGCTGCCGGGCACGAGCACGCCCTCGTTGCCGTGGTTGTCGCGGTGGCGCATGCGCCCGTCCAGCATGTAGGTGACGGTCTCGAAGCCGCGGTGCGGATGGTCGGGGAAGCCTGCGAGATAGTCTTCGGGCTGATCGGTCCCGAACTCATCGAGCATCAGGAAAGGATCAAGGTCGGGAAGCTGCGGCTGCCCGATGACCCGCCGCAGCTTCACGCCAGCGCCGTCGGACGTCGGCATGCCTTGCACGAGGCGCTCGACCGAGCGCGTCGCCGGCTGTGTCTGACTCATGAAAGTCTCCTATGCGAATGAGGTGTGCGCACTTGCCCCCAACATGGGGCCACCTGCCTCAGGCGGCAAGGGCGGCCGCTGCCGGCTCGAGCGCTTCGATGTGTCCCCGTGCCGAAGCGACGCTGCGCTCACGCTGCTCGGTGGAGACATTGAGCCCCTCCGCGCGCACGAAGGTGAGGTCGTTGATGCCGAGAAAGCCGAACAGATGGCGCAGGTACGACTCGGCGAACTCGGTGCCCGCGCCCGGCTCATACACCCCGCCGCGCGCGATGGCGACGATCACCTGCTTGCCGCCCGCCAGGCCTTCCGGGCCGCGCGGCCCATAGCGGAAAGTGCGGCCCTTGATCGTGATGCGATCGATCCATGCCTTCAGCTGCGAGGGCAGGCTGAAGTTGTAGAGCGGCGCGCCGATGACGATGACGTCTGCCGCCAGGAACTCCTGCAGCGTCGCTTCATCGCGCGCCGCCGCGGCGGGGTCCTGCGCCGCCAGGGACTCGGCGGAGTAGTGCGGCAGTGGTGAGGCCGCCAGATCCCGGTGGCTGACCTTCAGCCCCGGGCGGCGGCCCTTCAGCCGCTCGACGATCCGGGCCGTCAGCGCGCGGCTGGTCGAGGCGCTGCCGAGAATGCTCGAGTCAATGTGCAAGAGATTCATGGACGACTCCTTTTGCCGTTGTGGCGTGAGGAGTAGACTATCTTTCAGGACGATGATTGGGTATCTGGCTCTAATGGAACACGTCGTTCTATTTTTGGTATTAAAGAGGGCATAGATGCAGCCGCTGGAGGGCTTCTACTACTTTACCCAGGTGGTCGATCACGGCGGGTTTGCGCGCGCGGCGCGGGCGCTGGGGATTCCGAAATCGCGCCTGTCGCGGCATGTGGCGTCGCTCGAGGCTGAGCTCAGCGTGCGCCTGCTGAACCGCTCGACCCGCCGCTTTGCGGTCACCGAGGTCGGGCAGGAGGTCTACCGCCACGCACGCGCAATGCTCACGGAGGCCGACGCGGCGGTCGAGGCGGTGGAATTTGCCCGCGCTGCGCCGCGCGGCAATCTGAAGGTCAGCTGCCCGGTGGCACTTGCCCAGTGGTCGCTTGCCCCGATCGTGCCGGACTTCATGCGGCAGTATCCGGCGATCCGCCTGCAGCTGGACGTCAGCAACCGCCGTGTCGACGTTCTGAACGAGGGCTTCGACGTGGCCCTGCGGGTGCGTACCCGCCCGAGCGGCGAGGACGGCCTGGTGATGCGCGCCTTTCGCCAGGCGGATGAATTCCTGGTCGCAGCACCGGAGTATCTTGCGCACGCGCAGCCGCTGCAGGCGCCGGCGGAACTTGCCGAACACGCGACTTTGGATCACGCGGCTGATTTCGAGCACCGCGTCTGGGAACTGATCGGACCGCAGGCAGAAGCCGTGCGCATTGAATTCGCCCCGCGCATGGTGTGCCGTGACTTCGTGCTGCTGCACGCCGCGGTGCGCGCCGGACTGGGGATTGCGCTGCTGCCCGAGAGTGTGGTGCGTGAAGATCTGCAAAGCGGGACGCTGGCACGCGTGCTGCCGCAGTGGAATACGCCGCAGGGTATCGTGCACGTCGTCTTCCCCAGTCGCCGCGGCATGCTGCCGGCCCTGCGCGCCTTCATCGATTTTCTGGCCGCGCGCCTGCCCGGCACACTGTAGGCACGCCGCTGCGGTGAGCGCTGTTCCCCGCGCGCCGATTCACTGCGCGTTAGGCTGCGATAGCGGTATATATAGAGTGTGAACGCCACACGCCTGCCCGCGCGCCGTGCCGCAAGACTTGCCATAACGCGCTGCTCGACCGCAGTGCGCGGCTCGCCGGCGCGCGCGGCAGCCGCAGCGCTCGTGCTGCTGCTAGGCGCTGCTGCCCTGCACGCGCAGGGAGCGCCCGATACCGACCCGCCCGAGCGCGTCGCGCGACTGAGCGACACCGAGGGCACCGTATCGCTGCAGCCGGCCGGCATGCAGGCCTGGAGTGCCGCGCAGCTCAACCGCCCGCTGACCACCGGTGATCGGTTGTGGTGCGATCAGGATTCGCGCGCGGAGCTCGATCTGGGAGTCGCTGCCATCCGTCTGGGCAGCCGCACGGCGTTCTCATTCTTCAACCTCGATGACCACACCGTGCAGCTGCAACTCACCGCAGGCACGCTCATCGTGCACGTCCGGGAAGTGTCCGCGAACCAGCTGTACGAGGTCGATACCCCCAATCTCGCCGTCGCGCTGCTCGAACCGGGTGAATACCGCCTCGAGGTCAGCGACAGTGGCGATGCGACGGTGGTGCGCGTGAGCGAGGGCAGGGCGCAGGTGGAGGGCGGCGGTCAGAGCGTCACCGTCGGCATGCAGCAGATGGCGCGCTTCAGCGGCACGCAGGCGTACCAGACCGAACCCTTCGGCGTACCGGATGATTTCGACGCCTGGTCGGCGGCGCGCGAGCGTGGCCTCATGAACTCGCCCTCGGGTGACTACGTGCCACCGGACATGCCCGGCACCCAGGACCTGGACAGCAACGGTACCTGGGAACTGACGCCCGACTACGGCTACGTGTGGGCGCCACTGGTGGTGGCCGCGGGCTGGGCACCGTATCGCTTCGGCCACTGGGCCTTCATCCCGCCCTGGGGCTGGACCTGGATCGATGATGCGGCGTGGGGCTTTGCACCCTATCACTACGGGCGCTGGGTGCAGTGGAACAGCGCCTGGTGTTGGGTGCCAGGTCCGCGGCGTGTGCATCCGGTGTATGCACCCGCGATGGTCGGCTGGGTCGGTGGCCCGGGGCGTCACCCCGGTGCGCTCGCGGCCAACGTCGGCTGGTTCCCGCTCGGGCCGCACGAAGTCTACGTGCCGCCCTACGCGGTGAGTCCGCGCTATGCGCGCGCGGTCAATCTCACCAACACCGTGGTGACGAGCACCAACGTGACCGACGTCTACCAGAACAACGGCACCGACCTGCGCTACCGCAACAACACGCCAGCCGCGGTCACCGCCGTGCCTCAGGGCGCGTTCGCTTCCGGCGCGCAGCTGCGTGGCCGTGCCGTGGCGCTCACCGCGGCCGCGCTGGCGGACGCCGGCGCGAGCGCGAGCGCGCCGGCCATCATGCCGCAGCGGGCGAGTCCGACCACGGCCGTAGCAGCAAGCGTGGCGCATCCGCCGCCCGCATACCTGAACCGGCCGGTGCTCGCGCGCACGCCTCCGCCACGGGCGCCCGTGCCCTTCGAGCGTCAGCTGGCCGCGATGCAGGCCAACGGCGGCAGCGCGCTGGCTCGCCCGGCGCTCGCCCGACTGCAGCCCGACGTAGCGGCAGGGCCGGTGCGGATTCTTGCCGCCGGCAGTAAGTCGCCGCTGCCCGTCCCCGCCGCGGCTGCAGCTGCCGCAGCGTCCGCCGGCGCGGCATCACTCAGGAACGAGCGGCCGCCGCCGGGCGTCGCGCCGCCGCCCGTCACTAGCGGCTCTGCCGCCACGGCAGCGCGCACCGGCGCCACCGCGGGCGAACGTTACCGCGCCCCCGCGCCGCTCACCCGCACCGCGCCGCCTGCGCCCTCCTCTCACGCACCACCGGCCGCGTCCCCGCCCCCCGCGCACGCGCCCTCGGCAAGTGCGGGCGCTGGCCGCAGCGACCTCGGGCACTGAAGGCCTCACTCGGTCTCGTACTGCATGACCTCGCGTTCGAGTTCACGCAGGTAGGCGCGCACCTCGGCGTGCGTGCATAGCCGGCTCTCCAGCAGGGCTTCCAACAGCGCCTCCAGGTGTACGCGCAGTGCGACCGCCAGCACCGTGGGCGGGTAGGCATCAAGCTGCAGCAGCGCCTCACCGAGTTGATCGAGACAGGCCTCGACGGCTTGGTCATCGTGCAGCGCATTCGTGAGTGACATGCGGGCGACCCGTGTTGCGGACGATGCGCAGAAGATACACAAGGCATCGCCGTCACAGTCACGCGCGCGTGCCTTTCTGCACAAACACGCCCGGTATCGCGATTCCAATCGCGCGCGACACGCCTAGACTCCCTTCCCCGATTTTTTAATACCAACACGTGCCACGCACGGAGGTCGCGCATGATCATTCACGGCGGCATCCCCGCCCGTATCCGCCGAGGCCAGCTCAGCACGCCAGCGCACTTCTCCCGGCTCGCGTACTTGCCGGCGGCGCTGCTGGCGCCGATTCCCACGCCGGTTCTGGCGCAGGCGACCTCGCCGTTCATGACCGGTGCGAATGCACTGCAGACCAACATCCTGGCGTGGCTCACGCCGATCGCGGTGATCCTCGTAATGGTGCTGGGCGCGATGGCAATGGCAAACCGCCTGTCCTGGGGTTGGTGTCTTGGCGCGATTCTCGGCATCGCCATCGCTTTCGGTGCGCCGCAGATCGTCACCTGGGTGCGCGGCATGTTCGGCGTCTAGGCCGTGAGCGCTGCGCAACGCCGGCGTCACCGCCGACATCCTGTTCGTCGGCGCGACGCGGCCGCCGATGCGCTGGGGCGTCACTTACGCGGCGCTGCTGGTGAATTCGTGTTCACCATGGAGGCGTTTCTTCTGACGCGCAACCTGCTTGACGCTCCTCTTGGTGTGCCCCGGTGCACGGCGTGTGCGCGCTCTTGTGTGCGCGCGATCCGCGCTTCTTTGATCTCACGCTGTTGTCGGGTCGCACCCGACTGTCGGCGCTCCTCACGACGCTCTCGGCTGTGGCAGGCGAGCAGCTACTCCCCGTTCGCGGCTCGACCTGCCCGATGCGCGCGGGCGCCGCAACCTGAGCGGAGCGCCGAACTGCCGCTCTACCACACGGGCCGGCGACGCATGCTAGGCCGCAGCGCGCCAGGCGGCGCTGCGGCGCGAGCGCGACGCCGCTGAGCAGATCCCTTACAGCGCCCACGTCGCGCCCGGCGTCGATCACGCACCGCGCAGCGGCGATTATCTGCAGGCGTTTCGGCTGGGCGGCGCGAGCTTTGAGAGCGCCGATGATGCGCAGCTGAATACCTGGCACGAGCGCCTGAACGTGCTGTGGCGCAATCTCGCCAGCCCCGCACGTCTCTTTGTGGACGCACCTCATTCGCCAGCCGGTGCGTGCGCAGTGATCGCCGACCCCGCAGCGAGGCGGGCTTCACGGCCCCCTCGCGGCCGCTATCGCGAGCGCCTGGCGGGCGAGACGCTCATGGTGAATGAGCTGTACGTAGCGCTCTTGTACCGGCCCGGCGCCCAGCGCCGCCGCGGGCCTGCTGTCGCACAATGGCTGGCACGCGCCGGCCCGGCGGATGCTCAAGCGGGAACTCGCCGCAGCGCTCAGACGTGCGAGAAGCTGGCGCAGACGCTGCGCGCGTCGCTCGCACGCTACGAGCCGGAAGCGCTCGTCACCTACCGCGATGGTCGGCGCTGGTGCTCGGCGTTGCTTGAGTACCTGGCGCTGCTCGTGAACGGAGAGCTGCGGCGCGTGGCGCTGCCGGCCGGCGCCCCTGCATCAGGCGCTGGCGACGACGCGGCTCCTGTTCGGGAGCGAGGCGGTCGAGTACCGCCTGCCGGTGGGACGCGCGTCGGGGCATTCCTCGGCATCAAGGAATACCCGACCCCGAGCACGGTCGGCATGTACAACCGGCTGCTGTCGGCGCCCTTCGCACTGGTGCTCGACGCAGTCCTTCACTTTCATCTCCCGGGCCGCCGGCCAGAGGCTGTTGCAGCGGCAGTTCAACCGCATGGCCAACGCCGGGGATTTCGCCATCTCGCAGGCCGCGCAACTCAAGGATGCGCTGGACGGGCTTGCCAGTAACGAGTTCGCGATCGGCGACCACCACTTCACCCTGCAGGTGCTGGCGCAGATCGAGGAGGAGGGCGGTGCGCCGGAGGCGCGGCGGCTGCGGTTGCTGAACGACAACGTCGCGCTGGCGCGCAGCCTGCTGGCCGACACCGGCATGACAGTGGCGCGCGAGGATCTCGCGCTCGAGGCGGCCTTCTGGGCGCAGCTGCCGGGAAATTTGCCCTGCGGCCGCGCAAGGCGCCGATCACGTCGCGCAATTTCGCCGCAATGGCTCCGTTTCACAACTACCCCGCCGGGCGCGCCCGCGGCAACCACTGGGGCGAGGCACTGGCACTCTTGTGCACCAGCGCGCGCTCACCGTACTACTTCTCCCTGCACGCCAGTGACCCGCGCGATCCGGACGGTGGCAGCCGCAAGGACACCGGACACACGCTCATCTGTGGCCCGACCGGATCGGGCAAGACCGTGTTCATCGGCTTTCTCGTGACGCTCCTGATGCACCAGGACGCCACTCAGGTGATCTTCGACAAGGACCGCGGTCTTGAGATCCTGGTGCGGGCGCTGGATGGGGAGTACTTCGCGCTGCGTCAGGGCATGCCGACCGGATTCAACCCACTGCAGCTGCCGCAGTCACCCCGGGCATGCGGAGTTCCTCAAAGCGTGGCTGCGTCTGCTGGTGCGGCCGGCGGGAGCGGCGGGCCTGAGCGCGCGTGAGGAGGCCGATCTTGACCAGGCACTGCGCGGTACGCTCGCGCTTGAGCGCCCGGCGCGGCGCCTGTCACGCCTTATCGATTTCCTCGATCCGACCGATCCTGAGGGCGTGCACGCGCGTCTGGCGCGCTGGTGCGAGGCCACCCAGGGCGACTACGCCTGGGCCTTCGACTGCCCGACCGACACGGTGGTCGGGCGCCTCGGTGGCCGCGCCGTGATCGGCTTTGATGTCACGGAGTTTCTCGAGCACGAGGTGACGCGCGCGCCCTTGACCCTGTACATGTTCCATCTGGTGCGCCAGCTCCTGGATGGACGCCGTCTGGTGTGCTGGATGGACGAGTTCTGGCGCCTCCTGTCCGACCCGGCCTTCGAGAGCTTCGCCAAGGACGGCCCCAAGACCTGGCGCAAGCTGAACGCCGTCATGTGTCTGGCGACCCAGAGCGCGAGCGACGTGCTGGCGAGTCCCATCAGTCGCACGCTCATCGAGCAGACGCCCACCAAGGTCTTCTTCCCCAACGCCGATGCGAGCGCGGCGGAGTACACCGAGGGCTTCGGCCTCAGCGAGCGCGAATTCAAGCTGATTCGCGAGCAGCTTGAACCCGGCGCCCGCACCTTCCTCGTCAAGCAGGGTCACCACAGCGTCGTGTGCCGCCTCGACCTCAAGGGCTGTGAGGCGGAGCTGGCGGTGATTTCCGGACGCGCGCAGCAGCTCGCGCGCATGCAGCGGCTGATGGCCGCACACGGGCGCGAGCCTTACCAGTGGCTGCCGGCCTTCATGAACATCGGCCCGCACAATCAGCTTTCCCCAACCCCCGACACGGAGTAGATCCATGAGCACCACGCGCACTGTCCGCTGGCTGGCACTCTTCCTGTTCCTGGGCGTAACGCCGCTCGTGCACGCGCAGTTCGCCGTCATCGACGTCGCCTCGGTGACGCAGCTGCTGAGTGAAGTGCAGACGCTCGAGCAGCAGGTGGAGACGGCCAAGAGCCAGCTGAGTCAGGCGCAGGCGGAGTTTCAGGCGATGACCGGGGACCGCGGCATGGAGACGCTGCTAAGCGGCGTCAACCGCAATTACCTGCCCTCGAACCTGAGCGCGCTACAGAGCGCTGCCCAGGGCGCGGGCTCCTTTGCGGCGCTCGCCGCCGGCGTGCGCACCGCGGCCGCGGCGCAGGCCGTACTCACGAGCGCGCAGCTTGCGCAGCTTGCGCCCCAGGGCGCCGCACAGCTGCAGTCGCAGAGGCAGTCGGCCGCGCTCCTGCAGGGCCTGACGCAGCAGGCGCTCGCCAATGCCAGCAGCCGCTTCGCGTCCCTGCAGCAGCTCATCGACGCTATCGGCCACGCCGCGGATCAGAAGGCGGCGCTCGACCTGCAGGCACGTATCGCGGCCGAGGGCGGCATGCTTGCAAATGAGCGCACCAAGCTCGACGTCTTGTTCCAGGCGGTGCACGCCGATGAGCAGGCGGGGGCGCAGCACGCGCGCGAACTCGTCATCGCCGGCCACGGCCAGTTCGACGGCCGCTTTCAGCCGCATCCTTAAGGGTATTGCAGGAGCGCCGCCTGTGGGCTTTTTCGCCACCTTCTGGACCTGGCTGAACGGCCAGCTCGCCGACTACATCGGCAACAATACCGCGCTCGTGGCGGCCGCCCTGGAGCCGGCGATCGTGACGCTCGCCACGGTCTACGTCATGGTGTGGGGCTACCTGCAGCTCACCGGTCGCATCGAGGAGCCGCTCGTTGCAGGTCTCAAGCGGCTCGTGACGCTGGCCCTGGTGCTGGGCGTCGCGATCCATCTTTGGCTCTACAACAGCCTGATCGTGGATACCTTCTACAGCGCCCCGGCGCAGCTGGCGGCCGCTGTCATCGGTACCACCGATCCGGTGGCGACGCTCGATGTCATCTGGAACCGCGGCGGTGCGGTGGCGGGGTTCCTGTGGAACAACGGCGGCGTCTTCAGCGGCGACTTCGGTTACTACGTCGCCGGCGCGGTCGTCTGGGTGCTGATCGGACTGCTGTGCGCCTACACCATGTTCCTGGTGGCACTCTCGAGCGTGGCGCTCGCGGTGCTGCTGGCGCTTGGACCGCTGTTCGTGACGCTGCTGCTGTTTGACACCACGCGCCGCTTCGTTGAGGCCTGGGTGGCACAGCTCGCCAACTACGCCCTGATCAGCATCCTGACTGTGCTGGTGGCGGCGCTGCTCCTGCAGATCGTGGAGTCCTACGCCGAGCAGACCGCCGCCCGCGGCAGCGCCATCGCCACCGTGGATGCCCTCGACATGGTGCTCGTGGCAGTGCTCGTCTTTCTCCTGATGCGGCAGATCATGCCGATCGCTGCAGCGCTCGCGGGCGGGGTTGCCTTAAGCACGCTCGGGCTTACGAGTCGCTTCGTCGGCTGGGGCATGCGCCAGGGGAACGCGGCGGGGCGCGGCGCGCTCGGGGCCGCCGCATACGCGTTGCGCGCCGGCCCGCCCGCCGCGGCTGCCACTGGCACGGTCGAGCGTGCCAACTGGGGTGCCTCGTGAGGCGCCCTGCCGCTGCTCACCAGCGGTGGAACCTGCGGCCGCTGTGGTGCTGCGCGCAGACCCTGCTCACCTGTGTGGCGCTCGCGGCGTGCGCCGGCCACCCGCCGCGCTGCGCAGGCGTACTGCGGCCCATCAACCCGCCGCCGGTCGCAGCGCCCGCCCCGGAGCCGGACCATGGCTAGCGAACCGCTCGCCGCGTACTTTGCCGAAGCCGCCAGCTGGGACGCCGAGCGCAGCGCTCAGGCGGCGCGCCGCGCGCGCCACGCCTGGTGGGTCGCTGCCGGGGGCTGGTCCTGTGCCTTCCTCAGCGCGCTGGGGCTGGCGCTGCTCATGCCCCTGAAGCGGGTCGAACCGTATGTGGTGCGGGTGGACAGCAGCACCGGCGTGGTGGACATCGTTCCGGCTTACGCCGGCGGCGTGGCGCTGGAGCCCAGCGTGGCTCGCTATTTCCTCACGCACTACATCACGGTGTGCGAGCGCTTCAATTTCGCGACCGCCGAAAGCGACTACGAGGAATGCGGCGCATTCCACGCCGCGCAGCGCAACCAGGCCTGGTACGCGCTGTGGAATCCGCACAATCCGGCTTCGCCGCTGAACGTGCACAAGGACGGCAGCACCGTGCGCGTGCAGGTGCAGTCGGTCAGCTTCTTTCAGCGCGGCACTGGTGTCACCGACCTGGCGCAGGTGCGTTACCTCAAGGCGCAGCGCCAGGCCGGAGGCGCGGACGAGCGCTTCACGCACTGGATCGCAACCATCCAATACGCCTTCACCACGCCGTCCCAGGACGCGCGCGTGCGCCGCTGGAATCCGCTCGGCTTCAAGGTGTTGGAGCTGACGAGCGAACCGGAAGCCACGGATGCGGCGGCGGCCGGCAAAGGCGCGGTCCCATGAGAACTGCTTGCTCTCTGCACCACGGCTGCCTTGCCGCCGCGCTGTGCGCACTGCTGTCCGTCGCGCACTCCCAGGAGACTTCCGGCGGTGATGCGCGCATACGCACCGCGGTGTACGCCGCGGACGAGGTCTACCGCCTGCAGGGCTATGTCGGATTTCAGATCGAGCTGGAATTTGAGCGCGGCGAGAGCTTTATCGGCCTCGGCGCCGGGGATGTCGAGAGCCTCGCCTTTGCCGCCCAGGACAATCATCTGTTCCTGAAGCCACGCGCGGCCGGGGTCGACACCAATCTCACAGTACTGACCAACCGTCGCACCTATCACTTCGAGTACCTGGCCCGTGTGCGGCGCGCGGACGCCGTGCCCTCCGAGGTGGTTTACGCACTGCGCTTTGTCTATGCGGCCACTGGGCCCGCCGACACGCCGGCGGCCAACGTAGAGCAGCGGCTGTCGCAGGCGCCGGCCGCCCGGGTACACAACCTCGACTATGCCTACTGCGGCAGTGCGGCCATCCAGCCGCAGTCCGCCTGGGATGACGGTGTGCAGACGCATCTGCGCTTCGGTGCCCGTCAGGAGCTGCCCGCAATCTTCGCCTACAACGAGGACGGCAGCGAGTCGCTGGTCAACTTTACCGTCGCGGCCGACGAGCTCATCGTGCACAAGGTGACGCGGCGCTTCATCGTGCGTCGCGGTCGTCTCAGCGGCTGCATCGTCAATCAGCGCTTCGCCGGCGGTGGTGATGAGCTCGGCTCAGGCACGCTCACGCCCGCGGTCAGGCGGCTGACGCGCGGCACGTCCCCATGAGCGACAGGGAGGTTGCGTCCGCACAGCCGCCGCCGGATGTCACGGTACGCGGTGAGCGCGCGGCGGCAATCGTCAGCGCCGTGCGCAGCCTGCAGGCGCGCGCGGGCAGCCTGCTGGCCG
The DNA here is from genome assembly GCA_963743625.1 of uncultured Pseudomonadota bacterium. Taxonomy (GTDB): domain Bacteria; phylum Pseudomonadota; class Gammaproteobacteria; order Steroidobacterales; family Steroidobacteraceae; genus 13-2-20CM-66-19. The sequence continues at coordinate 191,485 of CAVUQM010000009.1, forward strand.
CGGCACTTGTGATCGCGCTGGGACTCTCAGCCCTCACCTGGTATTACGCTCATGCATTCACGCGGCCGCTGCGCACACGCCAGAGCGCACAGGCGGCTTCGGCCAGTCGCGCACAGGGAGAGATGGCGCTCCCGGCGCTGGGCCCGATTGCCGGCCCGCCGGCCGTGGCGCCGAACGCAGACCCGGCACCGGCGGCCCCCGCACAGCCGCTGGACGAGCCGGTCGCGAGCCTGCCTGCGAGCGTACCCGCCGCCGCGCCGAACCTCGTCAAGAGCGCCGCGGAGCTGGCCTACGAGCGACGCCTCTCGGGTGTGGTGTTCGCTCGCGAACCCCTTCCCAGCCCCGCCTCCGGGGCCCCTGCGGCCCCTGAGGGTGGCCCCGCACCGGCTGGCGGCGGCGGTGGGGCACTGCGTGCGCCGTCCTCACTGGCTGCGTTCCTGGAGCCCACGGCGGCGGGGGCGATGCAGGCGCAACGCCTCCCCGATCTGCACTTCCTCCTCCCCAAGGGCGCCTTCCTCGACTGCACGCTGGAGACGGCTATCGACTCGACTCTGCCGGGCATGACCACCTGCGTCACCGCCGCGGACACCTTCGGCGCCGACGGCAAAGTGGTGCTGCTCGAGCGTGGCACCAAGCTGGTCGGCGAGACGCGCGGCCAGCTGCAGCAGGGGCAGGCGCGGCTGTTCGTACTGTGGACACAGGCGCGTACCCCGGCCGGTGTACTGGTGCCGCTGGATTCACCCGGGACCGATGCGCTCGGCCGGGCGGGAGTCGGCGGGGAGGTCGAGCGGCACTTCTGGCAGCGCTTCGGGGCGGCGATCCTGGTTTCCGTCATCGACGGGGGTGTCCAGGCCGGCGTGCAGGCCGCGAGCCATTCAAACGGTACGGTGATCTATGCCCCGTCCGGCTCCCAGGACGTGCTCACCGAGGCACTCAAGGACAGCGCGCAGATTGCCCCGACCCTCACCAAGCGCAACGGCGAGCGTATCGAGGTGCTGGTAGCGCGCGATGTGGACTTCCGGACCGTCTATGAGCTGCGTGCCGTCGCCGGTCGCTGATGAGCGCCCGAGCGGCGCTGCCGGCGGGGAGCTCAGCGCGCTCGAGCTTACCCTGCGGGTGCTGCGGCCGCTGCTGGCCGATCCGGCGGTGACTGAGCTGTGCATCAATCGTCCGCGCGAGATCTTCATCGAAACCCGGGCCGGCTGGCGCCGCGAGGAGCTGCCGTTCGCCGATCTTGACTGGTGCCGGCGGCTGGCGAAGCTCATCGCCAACGTCACGCGCCAGCGCATCGATGAGTCTGCACCGCTCCTGTCGGCGTGGCTGCCGAGCGGGGAGCGCGTGCAGATCGTGCTGCCGCCGGCGACGTCCGCCGGTTGCGTGGCGATCACGATCCGCCGCCCGGCCGAGACCGTCTGGTCGATCGAGGAGCTCGCGGCCCGCGGCGCGCTGCGCCCGCTCACCGCCGAGGGCGGCGAGGGGGCCGCTGCGGACGCGGAGCTGCTGCGGCTGCATGCGGCGCGCGACTACGCCGCCTTCATGCGCCTGGCGGTGCGCGAGCGCAAGAACATCATCGTTTCCGGGGCCACCGGTTCGGGCAAGACCACCTGGACCAAGGCACTGATCCGCGAGATCCCGAGCGTGGAACGGCTGGTGACGATCGAGGATGCGCGCGAGCTGGTGCTCGAAGAGCACCCGAATCACGTGCGCCTCTATTACAGCAAGGATGACCAGGGACTTGCGCGCGTGACGCCCAAGCAGTTGCTGGAATGCTGCCTGCGCATGCGCCCGGATCGCATCCTGCTCGCGGAGCTGCGCGCGGAGGAAGCCTTCGACTATCTGCGCAACGTCAACTCCGGGCACCCCGGCTCCATTACCAGCGTGCACGCCACGAGCGCAGAACTCGCCTTCGAGCAGCTGATGCTGCTCGTCAAGCAAAGCGCCGGTGGTCGCGGACTCGCACGCGCGGACATCAAGAGCCTGCTGTACCTTCTGGTCGACGTCGTCATCCAGTGCGGCCTCGTGGCACACCGCCGCGTGGTGCGTGAAGTGTGGTTCGATCCCACGCGCAAACGACGTGCCGCCACGGGCCACGCAGCGCCTGCCCGGCGCCCGCCGGTGCTGAGGTCGATGTCGCTCCTGCATGGCTGGCCGGGACTGCTCGCCGCCTACGCGAGCGTCGAGGCGCCGATGCTGGCCGCACTCGCCGCGTCGCGGGCCCCGCTGCGGCGCTTCCTGGTGGCACCGCTGGCAGCGCTGCCCGTGACGGCCGCAGGCGGGCTCGCCATGGCGGCCGCCGCACCCGCGCTGAGCAGCCTGGGGGTCGTGGCGGGCTCGGGCCTCAGTGTCGCCGCCGGGGTGCTGGCGAGCGTGGCCCTCGGCTACGGGACGGGTCGGGCGCTGGCGCCCCGGGCCCCGGCCGCGGTGCTCTACCGGCGCGGAGCGCTGGTGGCGGACACGCCCGGCGCGGGCACTGCCGGGCCGCGCGTGCCGGTCCGCAGCCGGCGCCTGCGCCGCGCTCACCCTGGGCGGTGTCGTGGTGGGGCAGGCGGACGAGGCCAAGCACTTCAAGCTCATCGGCACCACCGGCACCGGCAAGAGCACGGCTATCCACGAGCTGCTGCGCGCCGCTCTGGCGCGTGGCGATCGGGCCGTGATTGCCGATCCGGACGGCGGCTACCGGCGCAGCTTCTACGAGCCCCGGCGCGGCGATGTCATCCTCAACCCGTTCGATGAGCGCTCGGCCCGCTGGGATCTGTTCGGGGAGATCGGCGATGACTACGACGTCGAGCAGCTGGCGCGCTCGCTGATCCCCGACCACGAGGGGTCTGATCGCAGCTGGCGTGGCTACGCACGCACCTTCTTCAGCGCCGTGACCTCCCAGGCGCACGCCGCCGGCAGCCGTGACGTGCGGGAGCTGTATCGGCTGCTGGTGGTGGCGGGCACTGCGGAACTGCGCACGCTCGTGGCCGGCACTCCGGCGCAGCCATTCCTCGAGGAACACAACGGCCGCATGTTCGAGTCGATCCGCTCGGTGACGAGCTCGGCCGTGGGAGCGCTGGAGTACGTCGCCCGCCAGCGCAGTGAGCCGGTGTCGGTGCGGCAATGGGTGCGCGCCGGCGCCGCTCGCGGGTCAGGAAGCGCAGCCGCGCGGGGTCCTTTTCTTGCCGTACCGGGCCGGCCAGATCGCGGCCCTGCGCTCGACCATCTCGGCGTGGATGCGGCTTGCCATCTTCGAGGCCATGAACCGCGAGGAAGGTGAGGGCGCGCGCCTGTGGTTCGTGGTCGATGAGCTCGATGCCCTCGGACAGATCGACGGGCTGAAGGACGCCCTGGCGCGGCTGCGAAAATTCGGTGGCCGCTGCGTGCTGGGCTTTCAGTCGATCGCCCAGGTGTCCTCGACCTATGGCGCAGGCGAAGCCCAGACGATCGTGGAGAACTGCGGCAACACCCTGATCCTGCGCTGCTCGGGCAGTGAGCACGGGGGCACTTCGCAGTTCGCCTCACGCCTGATCGGCGAGCGCGAGGTCGTGCACGTGCAGACCTCACGCGCCTACCATGCCACGCAGCTTCTGCCCTCGCTCACGCGCAGCGAGCACCAGCTGACCGAGTCGGCCGTCATGAGTGCGCAGATCGAACAGCTGCCCGACCTTAGCGGCTACCTCAAGCTCGCCTCCCGCCCCGACTGGCAGCGCGTGCGCCTGCGGCCGCCGGCCAGCCGGCGTGCGATCCCGGCCGCCGAGCCAGCAGCGCTCGTTGTGCGCCAGAGTGCGGCCGAGCACGAGCGCTCCTGAATGATGAGTACGTCCGAAGACCTCACGGTACGCACCGGGCTTCTGATGGAGGCCGTGGAGTCGCAGCGGGCGCTGGCGGGCGAGGCGCTGGAGCGGCTGCACGAGCGCCTGGCAGGCCTCGACGACGTGGTGCGCGAGGAGATCCGGGTGACCCTGCTCGAGGAGCTGCGCGCGTTGGGCGAGGAGGGGCGGCAGGCCGCAGCGAGCCTGCGTGGTCTGAGACGCGCCGCCCATGCGCACCTGGGCGCCTGGAGCGCTGCGATCGCCGCGGTGGCGGCGGCCATACCGCTGCTGCTGTCGTGGTGGCTGCTGCCGCGGGCGGCGGATGTCGCGGCGCTGCGCAGCACGCGTGCGGAGTTGACGGCCAACCTCGCGCAGCTCACACAGCACGGCGGCCGTGTGCAGCTGCGGCGCTGCGGGGCGGTGGCGCGCCTGTGCGTACGCATCGACCGCGCGGCGCCCGCCTATGGCGAGGGGGGTGAGTTCGCGGTGGTCAAGGGTTACTGAGGTCGCCCGTGGAGCTCGCGCAGGTGTGGGGCTCGCTTGCGCCGCTGCGGCCGTGGATGCTGGGGTTGCTCGGGGTATTGCCGGCTGTGGCGCTCCTCAGGCGTGGTGTTGCAGCGCAAGTGCACAAGCGCGGCGCCCAGGTCCTGAGCGGCCGGCGCGCGCGCCGCGCGGTGCGCCGGCGGCGCCGGCCCGGCGAGCAGTGCGTCACGCTCGCCGGTGTCACCGTCACCCCGTCCGAGGAGGTGCGCCACTTCAAGCTCATCGGCACCACCGGCACCGGCAAGTCGACCGCCATTGCGCTGCTGCTCGAGCGGGCATTGCGGCGCGGTGACCGGGCCGTGATTACCGATGCCGACGCCGGTTACGCGGCGCGCTTCTACCAGCGCCGGCGCGGGGATGTGATCCTGAACCCGTTCGACGAGCGCTCGGTGCGCTGGGATCCGTTCGCCGAGGTGCAGGCGATCTGGGACGTCGAACAGCTCGCGAGCGGGCTCATTCCGCAGTGTGAGGACGCCTCGGGGCGCGAGTGGCGCGGCTATGCGCGCACCTTCCTCAGCGCCATCATGCGCCGGCTGAGCGAGGCGCAGCGCCACGATTCGCGCGAACTGTGGCGGCTGCTCACGGTGGCCCCCGGATCTGAGCTGCGCGCGCTCGTGGCCGGTACGCCGGCACAGCCATTCCTCGAGCCCGAAAACGCGCGCATGTTCGGCTCGATCCGCTCGGTGGCCGGCTCGGCAGCGGCGGCGTTCGAATTCGTGCAGGCGCAGCGTGCCCGCGCGTTCTCGGTGCGCCGCTGGGTCGAGAACGGTACGGGCGTGCTCTTCATGCCCTACAGCGCCGCCCAGATTGCGGCGCTGCGCTCGATCATCGCCACCTGGATGCGACTTGCCATCTTCGAGGCCATGAGCCGGCCGGCGCAGGACCAGCGCCTGTGGTTCATCGTCGATGAGCTCGACTCCCTCGGCGCCATCGATGGCCTGAAGGACGCCCTGGCGCGGCTGCGAAAATTCGGTGGCCGCTGCGTGCTGGGCTTTCAGTCGATCGCCCAGGTGTCCTCGACCTATGGCGCAGGCGAAGCCCAGACGATCGTGGAGAACTGCGGCAACACCCTGATCCTGCGCTGCTCGGGCAGCGAGCACGGGGGCACTTCGCAGTTCGCCTCGCGCCTGATCGGCGAGCGCGAGGTCATCCGGCGCCAGCTGGCGCGCGGGCGCGACCGCGAGGGCTTCCCCGCCAGCCGCGGGGCGCGCCGTTCGACCAACGTTAGTGAGCAGCACGTGCTCGAGTCGGCAGTACTCGCCGCCGAGCTCGAGCAGCTGCCCGATCTGTGCGGGTATCTGAAGAGCGCCGGGGCGCCGCAGTGGCTGCGGGTCAGCTTCCGTGCGCGCGGCTGAGGCACGTGGCCATCTTTTATCTGCAGATCAGTTCCGTCAATCGCGGCGCCGGCCGCAGGTCCACGGCCGCGGCCGCTTACCGCGCCGGCGAGCGCTTGCGCGATGAGCGCAGCGGAGAACTGCACAACTACAGCCGCCGCCGCGACGTGCTGCATACCGAGATTTTTCTGCCGCAGCAGTTTGGCGCCGCCGAGGCAGCCTGGGCACGTAATCGCGAGCGGCTGTGGAACACCGCCGAGCATGCCGAGAAGCGCCACAACGCCCGCGTCGCGCGCGAATTCCAGGTCAATCTGCCTGCGGAACTGCCGCCGCTGGCGCGCCTCGCCCTGGCACGCAGCTTCGCGCGCGAGCTGTCGGAGCGCTACCACGTGGCGATAGATCTGGCCGTGCACGCGCCGCGGCCGCAGGGCGATCCGCGCAATTTCCATGCCCATCTGCTCGCCACGACGCGCGAAGTCACGCCTGCAGGCCTCGGCGCCAAGGCCGGCCTCGACATGGCGGCGCGTGAGCGCCGTCAGCGTGAGCTGCCCGATCATCGGCAGGAGTTCATCCAGGTGCGCGAGCGCTGGGCCGCGCTCGCCAACACGGCGCTGCGCGAGGCCAATGTCGATGCGCGCATCGACCATCGCAGCCTCGCCGCCCAGGGGATCGACCGCGAGCCACTCCCGCGCATCCCCCTGATGCATCTCAAGATGGAACAGCAGGGCGTGCGCAGCGAATACGCCGCACGCGTGCGCGCCGGTTACAGCGAGCGCGTCGCCCAGCGCTTGGCGCAGTCCGCCAGGGTCACCCCGCCCGTCGCACCCGCCACTGCGGCGGACCTCGATGAGATCAGGCGCCAGGCGCGTGCCGCGTGGCTGCAGTTGCGCGCGCAAGGACCGGCAGCTGCCCCGGCCGCGGCGCGTGGCGCTGAGGCGCCGCCTCACGAGCCGCAGGAGGATCTTGGCCGCTGAGCGCCCGTGTTACTGCAGCGTCAGGCGGTAAGTGAGTATGGCGCCGCCGGCCACCGGCACAAGTGCGAAGCGGCCGCCGACGTCGGCCGCGCCGCCGTGGCGATTCATCACGAACTGCGCGCTCGCCGCGCCGAGCGCGGCGCCGGCGACGGTGTCGGACAGCCAGTGATCGTTGTGCTTGAGCCGTTCGTAACTGGTGATGAAGCCGAGCCCGTAACCGAGCACGCGCCGGATCCAGCGGTACTCATCGTTGCCGGACTCCGCCAGCACCGTGCCGACGGCAAAGGCGGCAGTAGAGTGCAGCGATGGAAAAGAGTGGCCGCCCTTGCCCCACTCACTCGGGTCGCTGGTCTGGTAGGGCGTCTCGCGCCCGGCGGCGAACTTGAAGACTTCCGCGGTTACGGTGCTCAAGCCGGCGGCCTCCAGCATCTCGCGCGCTTCCAGGTGTCCGGCGCGATCGTCGATGAGCGACGCGTACAGCCAGGTGCCGCCCAGCACCGCGACCGTGGGCACCACATCGGCCAGGTCTTCGGAGTTGGCGCCCACCGTCGGCCCCTCTTTGGCGATGAAGTGCGTGCGTACCTGGGTGTCGAAATGGCGGGCGGCGCCGATGGCGAGGAGACTGCCGCCGAACCAGGCCCAGTTGCCCTTGTCCCAGTGCAGCGGCGCGGTGAAATAGGCCTTGATGTCGGAGCCGAGCGAGGGTTCGCTCGGAGGTTCGTCGGACTCCTGCGGCGGCAGCGCCGGTGCGGCATCCGGTGCCGGGTCCGGCTGCGGGAGGGCCTGTGCGTGCAGTGGGCCGCCGCCGATGAGCGCCGCCAACAGCACGGCGCGCGCACACAGTCTAATCATGAGTGGCCCGCGAGGGGCGCCGAGGGTTCGACATGGACGCGGATCTTACGCAACCCCGCCGCGGGGTGCGAAGCTCTGGATACTGATTCAACGCCTGTGGTACCAGTTGACGCCGGCGCTATCGGCTTCACGCCCGATCTGGCCGCGCCCCATGAGGCAGTTCAGGTGTGCGAGGCTCTCGCCGGTGGCCATGCCGAGCATCTCCACGCTCACCGGGCGGCGGAAGAGCGTGCCGAACACGTCCACCGCTCGCCGGGGCTGCGCGAGTTCCTCGAGCACGCGCACCAGGCGCCGCTCGTGTCCGTCGCTCAATGCACTTAAACGCGCGTGCAGCCCGTGGAAGGGCTCGTTGTGCGAAGGCAGCACCAGCACCTCGTCACTGACCCGTGCGGCGATCGCCGCGAGCGACTCGAGCCAGTCGCGCAGCGGATCCGCGTCCGGCTCGGTCGGGAACACCGAGACGTTAGAGCTGATGCGCGGCAGTACCTGGTCCCCGGAGATCATCACCTGCAGCCCCGGCTCGTACAGACACAGATGCTCGGGCGAGTGTCCGCGGCCGATCACCGCGCGCCAGCGGTGCGCACCGATCGTGATTTCCTCCCCGTCGATCACGCGGCGGTAACTGTCAGGCAGGGCATGGACGGCCTTGCCGAATCCGCCGAAGCGGGCGCGATAGTGCTCGAGCGCCGCCTCGTCCCAGCCGGCAGCACGGTAGAAGCGCACCCCGTCGGCGGGTGCCTCGCGTCCGGTGTCGGCCACCAGCATGCGGCAGGTGATGTACTCGAGGCGGGTCGTCCACAGCCGGCAGTCGTGCTGGCGCGTCAGCCAGCCGGACATCCCGATGTGATCCGGATGCATATGCGTGCAGATGACGCGTCTGACCGGGCGGCGGCCGAGCGCACCTGCGAGGGCGGCCTGCCAGTTGGCCGCCGTGTCAGGCGTTTGCATCCCGGTGTCGACGAGCGTCCAGCCATCCTCATCCGCGAGCGCCCAGACATTGATATGGTTCAGCCCTGCCATCGGCAGGCGCATGCGCAGCCACAGTACTCCGGGGGCGACCTCCAGGGCCTCCCCGGGCGCCGGCGGAGCATCGAAGGGGTAACGCAGCGTGCTCGCTTCCTCGAGCGCTGAGACGGTCGGTGTCATGCGGTCCTATGGGCGGTGGTAGAAGGCAAGCGACTAGATGACAGTAAAGCGCTGCAGCGCGATGACCAGCAGCGCCGAGACGCACAGCGAAAACGCCAGCAGCAGCTCGGGCCACTCCAGCGAGGCCGGCAGCAGCATGCGGTCGATCCAACCGCGGGTCAGCGGCTTCATGACAGCGTACACCAGGCGTCGCAGGGCGCTCTCCGCCCAGTTTGCAGTGCAGGACAGCTCGTAATCGAAGCGATAATAGTCGACCGTGGGAAATCCAGGCGCGCGCGTGCGCATGCTGCCCGCATAGGGGGCTACTGCGCCGAACACAAACGGCTCGATGACCGGGGCGACGCCGCGTTGCAGATCGATGAGTCCCATCGGTCGGCCGTCCGGGTGGTGCAGCCAGACGCCGTAATCGACGTCGATGATGAAGTCCGTACCGTCGATCACGACCTGCACCAGGCAGTGCGCGTGCGCCGGATCCACGCGGCGCAGCACGGTGATCTGCGCCGAGCGGATGCCGAGGGTGTCGAGCGCGGTGATGAACAACCGGTGCAGGCCCGAGCAGCAGCCGCCGTACTTGAGCACGGCTACCGGGGATGCACCGAGCGGCCGCAGCAGCCGGCTGACGAACACCGGGTCCTTGTGACGCCGTCCCACGCCACTGAAGATCGTGCGCCCCAGCGTAAAGGTGGCCTCACGCGGACAGTTGATTCCCGAGGTCGCGTGGCGCGCGAACTGTGCGACGCGCACGCGCCGCAAACGATACAGCCCGAGCAGTATCAGAGCCGCAATGGCGGCGGTGCTCAGAACGCCGACGAGCACGGCAGTCCTCCCTTGCAAACGCCGCGCTGTGCCGAGCGCGCCTGTGAGACGTCGTCGGTGCGCGACGGGACCTTGGCTCGCAGCTTAAGCCAAAGTGCGGCCCGCCGGCGCATCAGTCAACGCGGCCCTTTCCGCGCGCCGGCACCTTTCGGGAAGGGGGTTGCTAGGGTTGGTGCAATTTGCCTTACATGCCAAGCACCTATAGACTTCCGCTCCCTTAAAAAGGGCGGTTAGCTCAGCGGTAGAGCACTGCTTTCACACGGCAGGGGCCACTGGTTCGATCCCAGTACCGCCCACCATAAATTAGAGAGGATCTGTCGCCAAGTCACGGGACTGGAATCCCTCCATACGGACGCCAGTACGGATTCTCGGCGCCGAATTCGACAGCTTTTCCAGCGTTTTTCGCGTGCGATCAGGTGGCCCGGGGGCTAGTTCGCAGCGAAGCCGATGCATCGCTCAGTATCGGTGCACTCGCTGGTGCACTCAGCGGCAGCACGCGCCCTGCGTTCAGGGAAACGCGAACAACGCGTGCCGCGGATTATCCCAACTAATTACGTCGGACTGTCGCTGTTGCTTTGCTTGCAGTTGACGTTTGTCGTGTCTTGGCCGACTTGCAGTGCGGCTTTTTAGATTGAATGTCGCGCGTGTTGTCCGGACTCGCCGCGGGTGGCGCTCCGTGGAATTTGACATGGATGGGGAACTCGCAGACTCAGCAGGCGTAGAGCTGCTTGGCGGCATCGACGTGTTTGGTATCGAGGAATTCGGCGCTGACGGCGTGCTGTTCATGCTGCAGCGCGGAGAATGTAAACAAGTGTTGCTTCGGCGGGATGTACTCGAACAACCATCGTCATGCGCTTACACTAATTCCCGTCGCACCAAGAGAAAAATACAACCGGGTGCGACGAAGGACCATGCCGATCACGGCGCTTCCGCTTTCGTCAAACCTGGTCACCCTGGGGGTGCCTGCGGATTGCCAACGAGCATCCGGGTGCTCCTTGCGTGGCCGGGGGATCGCCGTACCTCCTCGATCGAACACAAAAACACTAACGAGGCAACACCCATGAAACGCACTTATCAGGTTCCCCTTCTAGCTGCTGCACTTGTGAGCTTCGCTTGCGTGGCTCACGCACAGCAGCCGCCTGATCCCGTCCCGAGCGACAACATTCTTGACACCGCCGTGGGCGGCGGCGCTCTTCAGTCTTTGCAGCCTGTACAGCCTCCAACCTTCACTCAGGGTGCGTACGGCGACACTGCGGTGGGAGCTTATGCGCTGTGGCTGACCACGACTGGCAACTCGAACACAGCGGTGGGAGCGAATGCGCTCACTGTCAACACGACCGGTAACGGTAATACCGCCAGTGGATATGGCTCGCTCGAAGATAACACGACCGGTGCCAACAACACCGCAACTGGCATCTCGACACTAGGAGGCAATACCACCGGAAGTTACAACGTCGCGACCGGCTCTGGCGCTTTGGACAATAACTCGACCGGTAATGAGAATACGGGGGACGGCCTCAATACCCTGTACACGAATCTAACCGGCTCAAGCAATGCCGCGTTTGGATCCAGCGCACTCTTTTACAATACCGTTGGTAACTACAACACGGGAGCAGGTTACCATTCGCTTTACTCCAACACGACCGGAAGCGACAACACTGCCGTTGGGATCAACGCACTAGGTACCAACCAAGGTGGTTCTAACAATATCGCCATTGGAGCTAGTGCTGGGTATTACATCCGGGGTAGTCGATACAACATCGACATCGGCAACGTCGGAAACGCAATGGACGTTGGACTCATCCGGATTGGCACTTCCGGTCAACAGAGCGCAGCGTATATCGCCGGTATTAGCGGCGCTCATGTGACCGGCAGCGCGGTCTATATTACGTCAACCGGTCAGCTCGGGGTTCTGGCGTCCTCGGAGCGCTACAAGACGGCCATCGCCCCGATGGGTGCGAGCACTGAGAAGCTTGGTCAATTACGGCCGGTCACATTTCGTCTGAAGACCGACGCCAAGCGCACGGTCCAGTACGGTCTCATCGCTGAAGAAGTCGCGAAGGTGTATCCGGAACTCGTGATTCGGGACGGCGCAGGAAAGATTCAAGGCGTCCGGTACGAGGAGCTGGCGCCGATGCTGTTGAACGAAGCGCAGCAGCAGCGACAGGAAATCGATCAGCTGAAGCACCAGCTCGCGCAGTTGCAAGCAATGTTCAAACCGCAAACGCAGAGCGAACTTATTGCACAGCGCTGAGGCGCCTGGCGCTTAAGTTGTTTGCGACTGGTCCTTCACGCGTCCGGGGTGCTAGCGCCAGCCCAACAGCATCGCAGCCTGATGGCACGGGACGCCTCGCCGGCAGAAGGGCCTCCACAGGCTCAGGAGTCCAAGACCCCTCTCGGCACGACCGCGAAAGTCCGAAATTCGAATTGACCGTCAGACGCGCGGTTCCGCGCATGACACGCACTGTGACGGCACTTTTGGCGTCATCGCCAGCAGCCCGTTCGCGAACGTCGTGTGGCAGCGGCCAGGACCGGCGACCCAGACGACGTCGCCTGACATCACGTACTAGCGCGTGACGCTACTGTTGCGCTGGCCTTCCTCTCGCGTAGCTTGATTGCTAAGCTGCCAACTTCCATTTCACACAGCAAGGGCCACTGGTTCGACCCCAGTACCGCCCACCATTTCAAGTGCGACCTACTACAAACAGACGCATCGATCGGGTTGCGGTGACTTTCAGTTACGGAGGTGGGCCCGCAGCGGGGAGAGCATCCGTAAGGCCCTTGGCACGTTCATTCGAACGGATCCTGCTATGAACGTCGTGACCCGTTTCGCGCCCAGTCCCACCGGCCTCCTGCACGTCGGAGGGGTGCGCACCGCGCTCTTCAGTTGGCTGTACGCGCACCGTATGCAGGGCAAATTCATCCTGCGCGTCGAGGATACCGACCGCGAGCGTTCCACCGCAGAGGCGGTAAGCGTCATTCTTGAGGGCATGGAGTGGCTCGGACTCAAGGCGGACGAGGGCCCGTACTATCAGACGCAGCGCTTCGAGCGGTACCGCGAGGTCATCGCCGGGATGCTCGCGGCCGGCACCGCCTATCACTGCTACTGCACCAAGCAGGAACTCGATGCGCTGCGCGAGGGCCAGGTCGCGCGCAAGGAGAAACCGCGCTACACGGGGATCTGCCGCGAGCGGCGGGAACCGCGGCCGGGGGTGGCCCCGGTGGTGCGCTTCAAGAACCCGCAGGACGGCGCCGTGGTGGTCCAGGATCTGGTGCACGGGCCGGTGAGCTTCCGGAACGCTGAGCTTGATGACCTGATCATCGCGCGCTCCGACGGCACGCCGACTTATAACTTCTGCGTGGTGGTCGATGACATGGACATGGGCATCACGCATGTCATTCGCGGGGATGATCACCTCAATAACACGCCGCGGCAGATGAATATGCTAAAGGCACTTGGGGCCACGCCCCCGGTGTACGCCCACGTGCCGATGATCCTCGGGCCCGACGGCGCCAAGCTGTCCAAGCGGCACGGCGCGGTGAGCGTGTTGCAATACGAGGAGGAGGGCTATCTGCCCGACGCACTCCTTAACTACCTGGTGCGGCTGGGCTGGTCCCACGGTGACCAGGAAGTGTTCACGCGCGGGGAGATGATCGCGGCGTTCGACATTCGTGATGTGAATAAGGCTGCCTCCGCTTTCAATCCCGAGAAACTTCTGTGGCTGAACCAGCAACACATGGTGCGGGCGTTGCCGCAAAGCCTGGTACCGCATCTGCGGGCGCAGCTGCGGCGACTGGGCCTGGACAGTGAGGATCAGGCGCTGCTCGAGGGCGTCATCGTGGCGCAGCGTGAGCGCGCCAAAACCATGAAGGAGATGGCGCACAACAGCCGCTTCTTCTTCACCGAGCGCATTGAGCTCGATCCGAAGGCGGTTGCCAAGCATCTCGGCGGCGAGGCACCGGCGCTTCTTGCTAGGATCCGTGAGCGCCTTGGCGGCCTCACCAGCTGGGACGCCGTGGCCATCCACGCGCTGCTCAATGACCTGGCCACGCAGCTGGGCAGCGGCCTTGGGAAGGTCGCGCAGCCGCTGCGGGTGGCCGTCACCGGCAGCTCCGTATCACCGCCGATTGATGCGACGCTCGCGCTGCTGGGGCGCTCGCGCACTCTCGCGCGCATCGATGCGGTACTGGGCCAGACTGCGCGGTAGCTCGCTTGACAAGTTCTGAACGGCTGCGTAGCGTCCGCGACCTTCGCGTGGGGCCATAGCTCAGCTGGGAGAGCGCTTGCATGGCATGCAAGAGGTCGGCGGTTCGATCCCGCCTGGCTCCACCACCAGCCTCCCAGTCAACTGTCGGCACCAGCAGCGCCAGTACAGCGGTTGCGCTCGTCGCTGAACCCTAAGCGCATAGGCCTGGACTCGTTGCATAGTAGCAACAGTACTGCGACCGTGATTTTGCCTGCTTTTCCCGATCCGACGCGCAACTGCGACACAGATTGCCTTCGCCGTTCCCACGGTGCTAGTGTAAAAAACAGCAAGAGATTCCTGCAAAACGTGGCGTGACGCGCCTGGGTTGTATGGGCGCTTGCGCGGCTAGGAACATAAAGAAGACGGGGAGGCCTCTATGCGATTCTTATTCCGAGTTGGCTTGGGTCAATTGCTCATCGTGACCTTGGCGGCCGGTGGTCTGGCATCGCCAGCACTGGCGCAGCAGCCACCGGCACTGCAGTCCGAAGCAGCGCAGGAGGTCGTGGTCACAGGCTCGCGCATCCTGCAAAACGCCGCGCAGGCGTCGCAACCAGTCTCCATCATCAGTTCGGACCAAATCGAGAAGACCGGGCTCGCGAGCGTCGGCGACTTGCTGCAGCAATTAACCACCGGTGGTAGCGCGCTCAATGCAAAATTCAATTCCTCGGGAAATTTCGGCTATCCCCCCGACGGCGGCGGTATTGGTGCCGGTTCTGCCCAGGTTGATCTGCGCAATCTCGACTCCAAGCGCACGTTGGTGCTGGTGGACGGACTGCGTTGGGTAAATGAATCTTCGGCGTCCGGTGTCAGCGGCAGCGCGGATCTCAATACCATCCCTCTCTCGATCGTCGACCATATCGAGATTCTGGAAGACGGCGCTTCCTCAATCTACGGCTCCGATGCCATCGCAGGCGTGGTCAACATCATCACCCGCAAAAAGGTCGACGGTGTCGAGGTCAGCGGCTATACGGGCGAGTACAGCAAGGGCGGCCGTACGACTGAGGGGAGCCTGACCGCTGGTGGCTCAAGCGGCAAATTCTCCGGAGTCTTCGTCGCGACTTACTACAACCAGGACGCCATCAGCTCCTCAAAGTGGTGGCAATCTGACTTCCCCGAGCCACTAGCTGGCATTGGAGCGGGCAGCTCTGCCACCCCGCAGGGACGCGCAACCTTCTGCGATCCGTCCATCGCGGTGCCCAACTACGGCTCGTGCACGCCCAGTCAGGGAAATTTTTACGACGTGACGCTGAACAATGGCACGACGACGCCGGTCTGGAATCCCAACAATCCCGCTGCTTCACCGAGCACCTATCACAACTGGAGTGGCGCCGACCGTTTCAACTTCGCGCCCTATAACTTGCTGCTTACTCCCTCGCAGCGTAAGTCGATCTGGACGAGTGTGAGCTATGACGCTACCGATGACGTTCAGGTGTATGCAAAAGGGATGTTCATCAATCGCACCTCAACCAATCAGGCGGCGCCTGAGCCCATCTTCGTCGGCCCGTATGCCGGCACTGGCGGGATCGCTGACACGATCAACGTGTCGCGTTTGAACCCGTACAACCCCTTCGGTATTGACCTGTGCGCTCTCGCTTCGCCGACGTGCGGAGTCGGAGCGGGCAACGACGTCGCGAACTTCGGCTGGATCACGCGTCGTCCGCTGGAGGCCGGCCCCCGCGTATTCGATCAAGACGTCAATACTTGGTATTTCGGCGTCGGTCTGACCGGCATCCTGCATGTGCTCGACGGCTTTCACTGGGACATCAACTACATCGACTCAGAGAACAAGGCGAGCCAGACGTTCACCGGCGGCTACAACATCGCCAAGATCGGCATTGCGCTGGGCGATCCGGCGGTGTGTGCCGCGATCCCCGGTTGCGTTCCCCTTGATCTTTTCGGCGGTCAGGGAAGACCGATTACGCAGGCGATGCTGAATTACATTCTGGCGACCCAGATCGATTCGAGCGACCAAGTGCTCAAGGCCGTGTCGGCGAACATTACCGGCGCCATCTTCCACATTCAGGACCGCGACGCGAGCATTGCGGTCGGCGCCGAGCATCGTCAGTACGATGGCGCCTTCGAGCCGGATCCGTTGCGGCAGACGGGCGAATCGCAGGACTCGCTCGCATTCCCGGTTGCCGCCAGTTATCACGTAAACGAGGTTTACTCCGAGTTCAGCTTGCCGCTGCTGAAGACGCTCAGTGCCAGCGCGGCGGTGCGTTACTCGGACTACTCAACCTTTGGCAACACCACGACCTACAAGGGCGGCTTTCGTTGGCAACCCATTGATGACTTCGCCGTGCGCGGCACCTATTCAACCGGGTTCCGTGCGCCGAACCTGGGCGAGCTTTACGGGCTTACTCAGTTTGGCGCCACTCTGGTGGATCCGTGCGGTCCGACCGGCGGCGGTGTGGCACCTCAGTACGTACAGGGCTGCAAGGCCCAGGGTGTACCGCCCGGCTTCCAGCAGGCGAATACCCAGATCACCACCTTCACGGGCGGCAACCCGAACCTCCAGCCCGAGAAGTCCGAGAGCTACACCGGCGGCATCATTTACCGCGCCGGATGGATCGAAGGGCACGCGGCGACCAGCCGTCTGACCTTTGAGACCACGTACTACCACCACCTGGTGAAGGGTGCCATCGAGGCCGAAGACATTCAGGCCCTGCTGAATGCGTGCCTCGCCGCCGGCGGTACCGATCCAAACCTGTGCGGACCCTTCACGCGCGGGGCGGGGTCGCAGCTGAACCCACCGAAGAATTTTCTTCAGAACCTTGCGGACATCACCACCAGCGGTATCGACCTCAAGGCCAACTGGCTGTCAGAGCCGTTCAGCTTCGGGCACCTGTCGGCAGCGGTGCAGGCGACCCGCGTCAACGACTACAAGGCGGTCGACACACTCGGACTGGTCGCGCAGCGCCAGGTCGGCATCGAGGTTGCTAATAGCGCAATTCCCCGCTGGCGTGCCAATGCGCAGCTCGGTTGGGGAATCGCTGGCTTCGATGTAACCTGGAGCCTGCGCTTCCTGTCAGCCGTTGTCGAAGCCTGCGGTAACGCACCGTCGACCGTCCCGGTTCCTGGGTGCGAGGACGCCTCGGGAGCCTTCGATGGAAACCTCTTTCACAGTCTGCACTCCGTGCTCTATAACGACGTGCAGGTCTCCTGGACCGATGCGTTCACGCTCAAGGGCTTAAAGATTGATCTCGGCGTGAACAATGCGTTCGGGGTCAACCCGCCGATCTGCTATACCTGCACGCTGAACGGCTACGACGCGGGTACCTACGATTTGCCGGGAGCGTTCTGGAACGTGCGGGCGACTTATAAGTTCTGATGCCTCGCGTGCCCGCCGCAGGCGCAGCCACGCCTGCGGCGGGTGAATCCCGGCCCGATCAATGGTACGCGTTGTCCCGGGGCCGGAACCCGTGTAACCTTCGGCGCCCCGTTTTTCAGGTCGCGGGGCGGTCTGGTCTGCGCGCGGCTACAGTTTGCGAGCGCGTCCCCATCGTCTAGAGGCCCAGGACATCGCCCTTTCACGGCGGTAACAGGGGTTCGAATCCCCTTGGGGACGCCAATTAAAACAGGCAAGATACGATCGTTAACAGCTTACGTCTGTCACCGTACGGAATCAGTACGGAAATTTTATGTTGGGTTTTGTGCTCGCGCTGCACGGCCGCGTCGGTGCTTCCTTTAAGCTTGGACGCTGCATGGCCACGTGTACTCTCACATACGCCCCCGAGGTCGCGCGACGCGCAGCGCGCACCTACTTTTGGCGAAAATTCAAAACGCCCTTCGGCGCACTCTACTTGGCCTCCATCCCACTGATGATCGGCGCCATTGCGTTCATCTATTACATGCAGGGTCCGAATTGGTTCGTTGGCGCATTTGGTCTTTTCCTCTTTTTCAATCTGTTGATGCAGTGGGCCTACTACTTCACGCTTCCGAAAGCCCTCGCTAAACGCTTGGTCGATCCTGCAACCCGGACTGCCGAAGTCACGACTTCGCCGGAAGGGGTTCGAATCGTGATTGGCCCAAACGCCTCGCTACTGACGGGGGCTAGGTTCAAGCGCATCTGGCTGTACGATGACTTCGTCATCCTTGCGGTGAACTCACCGCTACAGATGGGATTCACCTATCTTCCTACGGCAGGAATGACCCCAGAGGTACGTCGCGATCTTGAGGCGGCGAGTCAGGGCAAAGCGATCACCTGAGTGATGAGTGCCCTACGCACAGGCTCGTCTTGGACGCAGTGCTTAAAATGTAGGGAGCAGATCCTTCCCAGGATTACTAGGGAGACCGAACTCCAATGACCGGTCAGCCCTCCGAGGGTGCCAAGACGCGAGCGCAGATCGACACGGAGGTAGCTAGGGGTTTGATGTTGGCAAATGGCGGAGGCGCTGTCGCGCTGCTCGCATTCCTGCCGACCGTTTTCGATAAGGACACACTGCGGCCCCTCGCGACTTTTGTTTTGGCCGCGCTGTTCACCTTTCACCTCGGCATCGTCACCGCGTTGGTCCACTCCCATTACCGCAGACGCTGCTCACAGGTCTATGAGAGCTACGGTTTCAACCCCCCGCCCGGCAAGCTTTTGGGCTTTGCCTTGCGGGAACCCACCGTGTGCTGGGCGAGCTGGAAATGGATGTGAGCTTCGATCGTCCTCTTCCTTGCCGCTGGGTGCACCGTGTTCTTGGGCGCGCTTCGCATCGTCTTATGCTGGTAATTGGCTAAGACCGAGCGTGCAGTACATCGAGAACAGTGCCCTCGCTTTGCGCGCTGCTCACTACGTTCTGGCGCACGAGTCGCGAAAGCCCAAATTCTTGCTGTGTCCGATGATCCATATCGGCTCACCTGAGTATTACGCCGAGGTACGGACGAAGCTTAAAAGCTGCGATTTGATTCTCTTCGAGGGCGTTCGCACCCTCAGCGGCAAAATGCTCACTCTTGCCTATCGATTGGTCGCCCGCCGCAAACGTCTCAACCTCGTGGTTCAGAATGTCGCGCTGCCGCTGAGAGACCTCGGACCTCGATTGATCTGCGCGGACGTCTCGTCTGGGGAATTTCAGGAGAACTGGGCGAGCATTCCTTGGCACCTGAGGCTCATGCTAGTGTTGGGTTCTCCGCTATTCGGGGCCTACCAATATCTCACCGCAACGAGAGAATCGATCGGCAGACGTCTCAGTACGGAAGACGTACAGTCCCATGAAGACGCGCAGTCACGTGAGATGAATCCCGAATTTCACGAAGCATTCCTAGACCGACGCGACGCCAAGCTCGGCGCAGCAGTTGAGGCGGTTCTGGCCGAACCCGAAAGCCCCGCGGTCGTCGGCGTCATCTATGGGGCTGCCCACATGCGCTCGGTTACAGATCTCCTCATGGGTAAGCATGGGTTTCGGGTGGCGCATGCAGAATGGCTCAATGTGTTCGACTATGGTGACGTTTGACAAAGAGTTGAGCTAACCGACTTTTGATCGCGGCATGACTGGTGAGATAGCACTCCGAGTCACGACAGATCTAGGTGGTTTCGCTTTACGATCGAACATCGGAACACGCGCGTCATGAATCACGGAAACAAGTCAGCGGCCGACCGATCGGCGAGGGAAGGGCTTCCATGATTGAGGTTCCCGAGGTCCCTGCGCCGTACGACAGCACCGGTCAGAAACTGCGCACCCCGTGCCCGAATTGTCGCATCGAGACCAAGCATGTTGTCGTCAAGGCGCTGGCCGCGCGCATACAATTCTAGGAGTGCGATCCAGCATCGCGCTAGGATCGACGGACGATGAATACGACACTCTCAGAAAGCCCCAAGAGTCGGCCCACGCTGGTTTGGGTAATCAGCGCTTACGTACTACTGGCTGCGGTGTGGGGCCTGTGGACGAACCTGCAACTGCTCTATGGGCATTCTCAAGCGCCCTCGTCACCCGTCCTGGATATTCTAAAGAACCGATCGCCTCTCCTTTGGACCCTCGCGTTTGCTGGAGGGCTCGTTAGCCTGACGGCAGCTATCGCGCTTTTGATGCTGAAGCGGAGTGCGTTGTACCTGTTCGTAGTCTCTACTGTTCTTGGAACGGTCGGGACTTGGTCGGTCATGACTGCTCCCGCGCTCGTGGCGCTGATGGGAGGCCGTTTGTTCGCGTTCGTGGGGGCAGGATTCGGGGTGGCGGTGAGCGTCGCAGTCTGCATCTACGTGTATCGCCTTGGGCGCCGTGGCATCCTCACTTGAAGCTAGCGCCTCGCTAACCCCGGAGCTTCTACGCGTAAGGCTTTGAAAGCTCTGTCGAGTTCACAAGATATTGTGGTGGCGGGGTCAATCAGACACAAGATCTAGTGGGTTTCGGTCGATTGGCGTCGTATCCTTTCTCTCCCATGGCGGACGTTCCGCTTCGCGCAGGGGAGATCCCATGAGCAATGACGAACTGCTGGCGCTGCTGACCAGGGCACGCGCGGTTCTCGATCGCCAGATGTTCGATGCGGACGACGCGATACGTGATGACGTCGCCGAGATTTGTATGGCGATTGACGACGCTCTGCCGGACGCCAGTCGAGTCTCGATTAAGAGAACCGACCTCGAATGTGATCGGCAGAAATCAGCGGCCTGAACATGTGCGGCCGCTACATCATCCGCCAGACGGCCAAGGCCGTTAAGGAATGGGAAAGGTACGGGACTTCACCGTTTCTAAACTCCTATAACGTCGCACCGACCCAGCTCGTGCCGGTGCTTCGGACGCGTGACGGCGGACCCGAATACGCTCACGTTCGCTGGGGCCTGATTCCGTTCTTCACCCGCGGTGATCCCCCGAAGTTCTCCACGATCAACGCGCGTGTTGAGACCTTCGAGACGGCTGCGTCCTATCGCGGCCCCTGGCGACGCGGACAACGGTGCCTGCAGCTCGCCAGCGGGTTCTACGAGTGGCATCTCGATCGCTACGGACGTAAGGCTCCGTATCTCATCATGGTCGCGGATCAGGACCTTTTCAGCTTCGCCGCCCTCTGGGATAGAAGCGTCAAACGGGATGGGACGGCCATCGAGAGCTGCGTGCACATCACGATGCCGGCCAACGCGCTGATGGCGGACATCCACAATACCGGCAGCAACCCGCACCGGATGCCCGCGATCGTGGGGGCGGAAGACCGAGACGCCTGGCTGAGCGGAACTGCTGATGAGGCCCGTGCGGTGCTGACTCAATACCCGGGCGACCTGATGTCAGCCTACGAAGTGAGTACCCGCGTGAACTCGGTGAAAAACAATGATCCGGGGCTGATTGAGCCGGTTCATCGGGTTGCGAGGCGTTTCGGCTAGCGCATTGCGCTAACTCCGTACCTTTACTCGGCGAAGTGTCGCCCGCCCCGGCTGCTTTCCGGCCTTCGCGGACGGAATATGAGCGAGAGGCTCCGGTCCGGAAACTAGTGCCCTCCGACGGGGGCGCGTCAGCGCTGTGCAACGAGTTCGCTTTTAATTTCTAATTTGGCTAACACTGCTTGCAGCTCCTTTACCTGCTGCTTCAGCTGACCGACTTCCACCAGCTCGCGCTGTAGCTGGCGAATCTGCTGCCTCTGCTGCTGGGCTTCGTTCAACAGCATCGGCGCCAGTTCCTCGTAGCGAACGCCCTGAATCTTCCGATGCTCGTCCCTGATTACAAGTTCGGGATACACCTTCGCGACTTCTTCAGCGATGAGACCGTATTGAACACCGCCCTTGGGATCAGCCTTCAGGTGAAAAGTGACGGGCCGGAGCTGACCGAGCTTCTCCGTGCTCACGCCCATGGGGGCGATGCCAGTCTTATAGCGCTCGGAGGATGCGAGTACTCCGAGCTGGCCTGTGGAGGTGATATAGACCGCGCTGCCGGTGACGCGCGCACTGGCAATACCTGCGATGTAGGCGGCGGTCTGCTGACCGGAAGTACCGATTCGAATCAGTCCCACATCCTCTTGGTTGCCTACATTGCCAATGTCTATGTTGTATAGGCTGCCTCGGATGTAGTACCCGGCATTGGCTCCAATCGCAATGTTATTGGAACCGCCTTCGTTGGTTCCAAGCGCATTGATTCCGACCGCCGTGTTGTTGCTGCCTGTCCTATTGGAACTCAGCGATTGATAACCGGAGGCCGTGTTGTACGCCCCGGTCGTATTGAGAGTCAGCGCGAACGATCCTGCGGCGGTGTTTTCCTGGCCAGCCGTATTCGAAAACAACGCCTCAGCTCCGTCGGCGGTATTGTAGTTCCCGGTCATATCAGGGTTGTTTCCGCCCGCGAGCGCCTGGTCGCCGGAGGCGGTATTGAACTGACCGGTGATGTTCCCGAACAGCGCCCCCGCTCCGATGGCAGTGTTGTGAATTCCACTCGTATTCTGTGCGAGTGCAGAGAGGCCCGTGGCGGTATTGTTGAACCCGGTTATATTCAGGGTCAGTGTGTCACTTCCCACTGCAGTATTCCCGCCACCTGTGGTGGTCGCCGACAGCGAAGCCGCACCTACAGCCGTGTTGCTCGCGCCAGTCGTATCTTGGAGGAGCGCGTAGGCCCCAACACCCGTGTTTCGGTTGGCACCCGGCGCGATAAAGTTGGGAATTATATTGTCCAGCACGCCCGTTCCCACGGCGGTGTCCTGGTATCCATCGCTTGTGACGAGATCCGGCGGCGCTTGAGCGTAAGACTTTCCGTACGAAAACAGGACGACGGCTAAGACTAGGGGGGTTATATACGAGCGTTTCATGGAATGTCCTCTTATGGCGTGTTCATATTGTGGAGGATCGAGAACGCAAAAATAGACCAGGGCCCGGAGTGTCGTACGGCACGCATGCTAGGGACAGCGCTAGGTGTCGAGATAACCCGCTGCTGACCAACGCGATTCATCATGATCGGCATGGCCCGTCGTCGCACCGGGTTGTAGTTATTCTCTGGGTGCGACGGGGTTAGTGTAGGCGCCGAAGGCTAAATTGTTCGAGCCTTTCGGCTGGAAACAGTCGCTTACATTGGGCACCGCAGCATCAACCGGACCTGACGCAGCGGACCGTTGGGCCGAGGATCGAGACACCTGGTTGAGTCGAAACGCGGAGGAGGCGAGGGCGGCGCTGACTTAGTACCCCGGCCGACCTAATGCCCGCCTATGAGGTCAGCACCCAAGTGAACTCGGTGAAGAACAACGATCCGGCACTCATTCACCCGCTGCAACGTGCAGGAGCGCTTCGGCTAGGGCGACCAAGTAGTCGTTGAGGCATATCGTGACCCCTCCATCAGGAGGGCCTCACGATGAAAGTAGCGATTGGCCGGCCTTGCCGAAGCGGCGGTAGGCAAAGCGAATGCCCCGCGCTTGAACGTACTGGGTCGGCGCCGTTTGATGTGTGTACGTGGTCATGTCGAATATCCTTTGCTGCGCTCTGGGATCGACGCTTCACGCGAGCGGATGCTCGTCTATCGCGTCGACTCGATGTGGATAGAAGGCAACGTGGTCCTTGATCGCGGCGACGGCTGCATACGGAGCTTCGTAAGTCCAGACCGCATTCACCGATCGGCGTCCGCCGAGAGGAATGCTGTAGTAAGCGCAGTCGCCCTTGTAGGGGCAATAGGTGTGATGGTCCGTGCGTTCCAGCAGCGTCATGTCGACATCCTTTCGGGGGATGTACTGGACCGCCTCATAAGAAGCCTCTGTCAATGTCAGTGCGCTTCGGGTGTCGGCAAGACCGTGTGGCCCGCTATCGACACGGTGACCGCGGCGCCGGATTCGGTTCGATCGAAATCGGGTGGTCGGGTCCCGGCAGCTTTGATCGATTTGGCTTCCATGGCTAGGGTAGGAGCGCTAGGGTGGCTTGCGCGCAATCGATGTCGTTCTGCACCGTGGGCGCCCCGCTAAGACCGATCGCGCCGACTATTTCTCCGTCCACCTTGATGGGAAACCCTCCGCCCCACGCCGCCATCCGCGCAAGCGTTGGCATGCCGGCTAAAAGCGACGGATCGGCTTGGATAAACTTGAAGAGATCGTGCGTGGAGACGCCAAACAGAGCAGTGTAAGCCTTGTTCTGCGCAATCTCGATGCACAGGATCGGCGCCCCGTCCATCCGGCTAAAGGCCTTGAGATTGCCGCCGTCATCCAGGATCGCGACGTTCTCGCCCACGCCAATTGCTTTGGCTTTCGCCACCGCCGCATCCACCATTTTCTGTGCGAGCACAGAAGAGATGCTGTGTTTTTTCATCACGTTGGCCATTTGAATGCTTCCTTCACTGTGTATGTACGGCGCGGTCAGCTGGCGGTGTGACCACCGTCGACATTGAGGACATGGCCGGTGATGAATGAGGCTTCGTCGGAGGCGATGAAGACGATCGCGTTGGCAAGCTCCTCCGAGATCCGAGGCGACCCATCGGAACATCCCTCACCAGAGCTGCCTTGTTCTCCGGCGTGCCCGTAAAACGGGTCAACATGCCCGTGTCCGTAGGACCCGGCGCCACAGCGTTCACACGGATTCCCAACTTGGCGATCTCGAGCGCCACCGACTTGGTGATGCCTTCGACGGCGTGCTTGCTGCCTACATAGACAGAGGCCCCCGCCGCACCCTCGTGCCCGTAGGTCGAGGAGATGTTGATAATGCTGCCGCTGCCCTGTCCTTGCATGACGCGTACTTCGTGCTTAAGGCTCAGGATCACGCCGAGAACGTTCGTATCGAACGTCGCCGCATAGCTTTCTGCGGTCTGGTCCGTGATCGGGCCAACGTGGCCTTCGGTGCCCGCATTGTTCACGGCGACATCGAGACGACCAAACCGTGCGACGGTCTTGTCGACCAGAGCGCGCACGTCATCCTCCTTGCGGACGTCGGCATTGATGAACTCGGCCTCTGAACCCAAAGAGCGCAGCTCCCTGGCGAGCGCCTTGCCAACCTCATCACGCCGACCGGCCACGACGACCTTCGCACCCTTGTTTGCGAAGGCGATAGCCGCAGCTCGACCAATGCCTGTGGCGGGAATGGCCCGTATCCCCGGGCTCGATTTCGCGCCCGGGATCAGATTGCCGCGCTTTTCGACGTGTATTCGTGTTCACTCCGAGCGCTCCAGCGATATAGGTCTTCATTCCCACAATGGGGGCATTTGAGCGCCGTGAGTTGATCATCGACATCGGACACGGCGACTTTGCCTCCTGCCGGCGGGAGTGCAATGGCAATGACGACTCCGCACGACCGGTTCTTACACAACCACCCCAGGTAGCGATTCCCTGGAACGATCTGCTGCTTCGACCTGAGGTCGACATGGCGCGCGGCAACTGAGGTTACCGGCCTGCGTACTGGCGTACCCATGCTCTTGGACGGACGTTTGATCGCCATTGATCCCTCTCCGCTTAAGAACTTCGGGAGAGCCTACTGCGGCTGCGACAAGTCTACTACCTGCGGTCGTACCGAGGATGCCCCCGATCCCCAAATGACACGCCCGTTCCCAAGATTAGACCTGCAATTCTTGGACGTCTGAACCGCTCAGCGCGGGCTGGCATGGATGGGCGCTGTGAGCCGATCGTCAAGTTGTCCAAGCTACTTCGAAGTTCGACACGGTGCGCAGACCCTGAGTGCGGCCCGTGACACGCGTCGCGGCCGGCCGCTTTCGATCTCGGTGTCTGATATCGCCGAAGTCCCTTGGAGCGCCTGGCAATGCGTCGATTCTGGCTCATGTTTTGTAGCGCGGCCGCGGCTGTGGTGGCCGGCCGTGTCACCGAGCGCCGAGTCCTTGAGGACCGGCTCGATCCGGCCCGTCACGATGCCACCTATCGTGCCTCAATCCGATAGATGAAATACCGGCACGCGTGCGGGTCTCTCTTGCTGAAGTCCTTATAGAACGGCCAGTGCACATTTCCGGACCACTTCTGCCAAGACAGCGGGATGATCTCGCCGGCCGCCAGCACAGAACTCATTTGCCAAGGCGAGCCAAACACGATCCAGGCCTCCCGTGGGGACTCCCGTAGAGAGCGCGCCAGCGCCGCGACTGTCGCGCGCAGCGTCTGGTTCAGGAAGGGATTGTAGAAGTGCTGAACGCTCACATCTGCCGGCATTGCGACGCTGGCAGTCTGTAATACAGGGACATCTCCCCAGGTGAATCGACCGCATGCTGCGGCGATGTTTAGTTTGGCGCGCCGGTTTAGTTCCTCAACGAGTTCCACGCCGATTACACGCTTAAATGGCAGAGTGGCTGCGCAAATGACGATACGCCCAAGACCTGACCCGTAATCGACGAAGGTGCTGGAAGGCAGGTCGGCGCCAACGAACTTCATTGCCTTGAAGAACCCCAGGTAGGGGCTAGGTGCGTAGTGCACTGCGTCTGGGTCATTCACGCCGAGGGTGTCCTGCATCAGATCGCCTCGCGTATATATTCCGAAATGGCGCTCGTAGTAATTCTCCACAACTCGACGGGCCATATATCGAGGTATTCGCAGTAGTAGATCGGTCGGCCCATACTCGCGCAACACGGCCGCTTCAGCCTTGAGTTTTGAGCCGATTCCCATGTCCGCCCTCGTGTTCTTCTTCGGGCCGTCGAAGAATGCCAAGTCCACCCGCCCACTCAAGGCCGATGCACGATTGAGCATTATTATAACGTGGGTGCGCTAATGTACCATTTGAGTCCGGTTCAAGTAGATCCACACCGGAGCGCCGCAGGCAGGGCACTTGCCTGGTCGCGTCCCTTGCTCGGGCGCGCTTTTTCGGCGACGTGCACTCAAACTCCTACGCATGGTCGTCGGCATGCCCACACTTGCCGCACCCGTGCCTCAGTCCTGCGATCGATCTGCTACCCTGACTGCCGGTACTCACGACTGCGCTTTGCGGTGGTCTCGCAACACGCCTTGAGGAGCGGCCGCACGCGTTTGATACCTAACGGACGGTCAAGACACGAGATCGCCGCTACTACCTGCGGCGCGCTAAATTCTGGCTTGTGCGATAGCATATTTCTGTCGGGACCGCGTTAGCCCAATCCGGCTGCGCTGCGTGACACCTGCCGTCGCCACGTATTTTCGGTTTGGTACGATCGACGCGCGCGCTCTTGGCACGAATGCATTCGCCACAGCAGCCTGTGGATACCCAACTGAAAGAACAGACTTGTGAAATTGCGAGCAGTTGATTCGAATCGGGCTGGCGCAAGACAAGGCCGTTATTCAGGAGTTGTTGATCGACAAATTGGGCCGGGTCATAGCGATCGCAATCGGACGAGACGGGAGCATCTACGTCGCACTCGAGCTGGCTCGCCAGGCAGCCGTGGTGCGCTTGCTGCCGTCGGCGCATTAGAACACTGTTAGGGCGCTAGCGGCGGTTCCTAGGCCTCGGGCAACTTTTCGACACCTCGGACGAGTACTTGGTTGAGAACATCCGCCGCAGGTCAACCAAGAAATGCGTCGAGCATGCATGCACGAGCGCCGCGAGCACCTAGTGCCGATCCTTGCGGCGTTCGCCGTACCAAATCCCCAGTCGATCCCGACTGCTCAGTCCCGCGCGCCCGCCGACCGCCACTCTCAGTAATCCTCCCAGGATTTCACCGGGGGAGTGTGAGCGCAGTTTCCGTCCAGACGTCACGACGTGCTCACGCAGAATCACAAATCGTCCCTGACGTCGCAGCGCCCGACTTAGGACTACCTCTTCGGCGGCGAATAAGGTCTCATCAAACCCTCCCACCGCTTCGAACGAATCGCGCGTACAGAATATGAAGCAGCCGGCGGCGAGCCGCAGTGCCTGATACAGCGGCAACGCCAACGCAATTAGGATACGCCCGTACAGCGGCAATCGGCCCTCGAAGTGAATCCTGCAACCGCCGGCCGCGGCGCCGGAGTGCAGCGCCGCGACCGCCGCCTGGACCACCGCCGGCGTAACGACCGTGTCTGCATCCACGAACATGAGCCACTCGCCGCGCGCCTCTCGCGCGCCGGCATTGCGGGTCGCCGCAATGTGCCGATGGTTGACGGAAACTACGCGCGCGCCGTGGGCACGGGCGACCGCCGCCGTGCTGTCGGTTGATCCATCGTCTACGACGATGACCTCCGTGGGTTCATCGAGGCGCGAGGTTGCCTCATTGATTGCGGCAAGTGTCTGAGCAAGTACCCGCTCCTCGTTGAACGCGGGAACGATAACGGAGATCTCGGGCACGTAGCGCGGAGGCCTTAAAGGGAAGTACCTCTATATAGCCGAAAACCTGGCGGGCGGCGATGGCTAATTGCTCGCCGCCTCCATCTTCTGAGCGCGCGCCATGGCGCTCTTCCGCGCCCCCGATTCCGCGTTCTTGGCGCAGACACGCTGCTTCGCGATCAGGGCACTGGTGCCAGTTGACAGGCCGTTACGATGTCAGAACTTGTAACGCACGCCGACAGTCGGATTGATATTGGTCGCGTAGATGTAGCCGCTGGCCATACCGTCGTGCACGCCGCTGTACATGGCGCCGGCATACACATCGAAGTGCACGCTGAAGTGGTAGTCGGCGTCGAAGGAAAATGCCTGCAGGCTGCCGCTGCAGGTACTGTGTGCCGAGTCTGAGCAGCCCGCCTGAGTTCCGCTGCCGTAGGCGTTCTGATGGACGCCGTAATACGCTCCGGTCAGCTCGAGGTTCGGCATGACGGTATACCGAACGCCGGTCCAATAGACCTGCACGAACTTCGAATTGTTGTAGGCGGTGTTGTTGATGAAGGCCAATACGTAACCGCCGATGTCCGTGAATCCGGCAGTCAATGGTGTCTTGGGGTTGGCGTACTTGATGTATTCGTAGCCGCCGAAGAATTTAAGCGGATCGAGCTTATACAGCGCCATGAGGGCATACGCCGTATTGTCTGAGACCGTCGCAGCCAGAGAATTCGATACCGAGTATCCAGCCGGAATTGCGCTGACTTGGGCGGCGCTCAGAGAGCTGGCAGTGATGGCGCTGTTGACCTTTGAGTAATAGGCATCGACTGACGCGCCGGCGAAGTTACCGCCGATATCCGCCTGGACGGCGGTGTCGGCCGAACCGTTGGATCCGTTGAACTTGTACAAAGCGCCCACGTGCACCACGTCGCGGTAGCTCGCAACGTACTTGGCGGTCGAAGCGAGCCGGTTGTTTTCGCTGCTGCCGGCGCCGGAGTAGGTGTTGGACGCGCCCAGCAGGCCAAACGCCGTGGCGTTGTAATTGGGGTCGTACTTGATGGTCCCTTCCGACACGAGCGTCAATTGACGTCCGAAGGTGAATGTCCCAAACCGCGCCGATCGCAATCCCACAAAAGCGGTCTGGAAGGCCTGGCCCGCTGAGCTGCCATCGACACCGACGTTCTGGGAGGCCAGTGGTCGACCGTTGTTCACGGTTAAGGACTTCAGTGAATCGGCGATTTGGCCGGACTGGGGGTTAAAGAATGTCTCCACCTGGAAGATAGCCGCCAAATCGTTGCCCAGAGGCTCAGTACCCTGCAGGCCGACGCGCGACTGGCCCATATTGCTGGGTGTTGCGCCGATGACTGACTGGTGGCTGTTCTGCCGAACGATGTTCCCGCTGGCGGACGGACGGTAGGGGGTGAACGGAGCACTGTGCGTATCGTATTGGAGACCGATGTCGATGACGCCATAGAGCGTAATGCCGTGCCACGTCAGGCTGTCGTCAGCGGGCAGGCCCGGTCCGGTTTTCTGCTGTGCGAGGGCGGGGACCGCGGCGATCAGGGCGCTGAAAAGAAGCAGTGCGACAGCCGGGCGGCGCCATCCTGCCAGCGGCGTATTGGTAGTGTCATCTCCTGGCTTTGCCTTTTTTTGTTCCTGGCCAAGAATCGTCGTAAGCATGTACCCGGAGCTCCCTGATTTATCTTGGTAGTCGTGACGGCGATTAGTCTTAGGGGCGGATGGTTATGCGGTCAGTCGTGATCTGGTTACAGACTGGTCTCCTGGCTATACCTGTTGCTCATAGGGCGATAACCAGGCGGTGGATCCGCAGTCGCCGCTCATGCAGGAGCGCCTGCATCCAGCATTGGCTGGCTTCTCGCACTGACGGCGGCGCGGTCGGCTTGCCGGGAGAAGCCGACGGCAGGTTGCACCTGGATGTACAGACTGGAATTGAGCCGCGGCGGCGTCCTCGTTCAGGCTTGGCGCCGCGTTATAACGAACTTGCCCCTTGTTCGCTTGCCCCGGAAGGACCAACAATCAGAGAACGGGGCGATGCAACGCCGACTCAGCCGGGCACAGCAGCATGAAGATACGTCCGCGGGATTTTCGCGTCCCGGAAGGCGACAAGGTCGACCTGAAGAAATGGCCGACACGGGTGAGATCCGTGTACCGCTCGAAGGCCGAATACAAAAGACTGCTGCAAGCGCAGATCGAGCAGCTGAGCGCGCAACAGGAGCTTCTGTACGCGTCCGATCGCTACGCCGTCCTGATGATCTTCCAGGCGATGGATGCCGCCGGGAAGGACGGCGTAATCAAGCACGTGATGTCCGGCATCAACCCGCAGGGATGCCAGGTGTTCAGTTTCAAGCATCCGAGCGCCATCGAGCTGCAACACGATTTTCTCTGGCGCACCACGTGTGTGCTGCCGGAGCGTGGCAAGATTGGCATTTTCAACCGCTCCTACTACGAGGATGTGCTGATCGTGCGCGTACATCCGCGGATCCTGCTGGGCGAGGGCATCGCTGACTTGCAACCGGGCACGATCTGGCACGAACGTTATCGCTCCATCACCAATCTGGAGCGGCATCTCCATGCCAACGGCACGCGCGTCCTCAAGTTCTTCCTGCATCTGTCCAAAGAGGAGCAGCGCAGGCGCTTCCTGCAACGCATCGACAAACCCGAGAAGAACTGGAAGTTCAGCAGTGCTGACATCGAGGAGCGCAAGTTCTGGAAGGACTATATGGAGGCGTACGAGAAATGTCTGGGCGCGACCAGTACCGGCGATTCGCCGTGGTTCGTGGTGCCGGCCGATGACAAGGAGAACGCGCGCCTGATCGTTTCACAGATCCTGGTCGAGACACTGCGCGCACTGAAGATGAACTATCCGAAGACGAGCGAGAAGCGCCGGCAGGAGTTGCTGGCGATCCGCAAGCAATTGGCCAGGTAATCTCGCCACGCACGCGGTAACGTGAGGCGAGCACCCTCAAAAGAGTGCCTCCGGGCGGAGGCCTAGACTTAACAGGCGGAAGTACCCATGAGCGAGCATCTTCATCACCGACTGGCGCAGATCCATCAAAACCTGCTGCACGGACGGTTGCCCAGAAACCTCGACTGGGGCGATGCGGTTGAGCTCATCGAGCATCTCGGGCGGGTAGAGCCACACGGCGGTGAGGAGTTTGCGTTTGTGGTGGGCAGCAAGCGCGAATTCTTCAGGCGCCCCCACACCCACGAACTCGGACTCGAGGAGGTGTCGCGGCTGCGCTCGCTGCTGAGGGATGACGGGATGGCAGCGCCTGCGGGCGCGAGCACTGCATCGCAGCGGGCGGTCGTGGTGATCGACCACCACGGCGCGCGCATCTATCAGGACCGCGGCGGCAGTCGGCCCGAGGATGGCGTCACCGTAAGTCCCTATGACCCTCACGGGTTTCACCGTCACCTGATTCACCGCAAGGAGGCGCATTACCAGGGCGAGCGCGTTCCGGAAGAAACCTCCTTCTACGCGGAGGTGGCGCGCGCGCTTGCGCCCGCGAGCGACATCGTTCTGATTGGGCACGGCACCGGCAAGAGCAATGCGGCCGAGGTCCTGGGGGAGTACCTGAAAGCGCATCACCCGGAGACCTTCCGCAAGGTCTCCGCCACCGAGGTCGCCGATCTGTCCGCAATCAGCGAGCCGGAAATCGAGGTTCTGGCGCGGCGCCACCTGGGCGGGGCCGCATAAGTATCCGGGCGTGCCGGCAGGCAGGGATTGAAGGCACAGGCCAGCTGTTGCGCTGGGAGATAGGGCGGCAACTACCGTGGATTCAGTCCGCGTCCGATACCCTATGTCGTGCACGCCCGTGACAATCCCGCAATGACCTCACTGCCCCGCGTTCTCGTCTCAGGCATTACATTCCTTTGCGTGCTTGTCGCATGTGGCGGCAGTGGCGGGGGGGACACATCGGCTCCGACGGCTCCGTCGACCCCGCAGCGCGGTGCGCTCATCGACAACCCACCCATGAAGGTCGCGACCTACTCACCGCAGGAGCTCCTGACACTCCTCGGCGCCAGCGATCTTGGCAAGATCTTCCTGCAGCTCTCCTATACGCCCAAGTGCACGGTCAGCATCTACCACCTCACCTACGAGACCGTCGACCCGCAGGGCAACATCACGCCGGCGTCCGGTGCCCTCATGGTGCCCAGTGGCAGCGCATCGGGCTGCACGGGCGCGCTGCCCATCGTGATGTATGCGCACGGCACGAGTACGGACCGCGGTTACGACATCAGTCAGCTGACGGCGTCCGAGAATGCCGAAGGTATTCTGCTCGCGGCGGTGTTCGCCGCCGAAGGCTATATCGTAGTGGCCCCCAACTATGTCGGCTACGACACCTCTACCCTGGGTTATCACCCGTATCTGATCGCCGATCAGCAATCCAAGGACATGATCGATTCGCTGACGGCGGCGCGCGCGGCGTTGCCGGCCGCGGACGCCCCAGCCTCCAAGGACGGCGGCAAGCTCTTCGTCACCGGCTACTCCGAAGGCGGCTACGTGGCCATGGCGACCGAACGTGCCCTACAGAGCGCGGGCAGTACAGTCACGGCCGCGGCGCCGATGTCCGGTCCCTACGCGCTCGCAGCTTTCGGTGACGCCATCTTCGAGGGTGAAGTCAGTGACGGCGCGACCGTCAATCTGGATCTGGTGATCACGGCTTATCAGAACACCTACGGCGACCTGTATGCCTCCGCCGCGGATCTGTTCGCCGGCATCTACGCCGCCAGCGCGCCGGGGCTGCTGCCGAACACGATGTCCCTGGGTGATCTTCAGGCGCAGGGCAAGTTCCCGGCCACGCTGTTCAGCAGCGCGCCTCCGGCCGCAAGCTACGCGCCCTACACTCCGGCAACGACTCCGGCCGCTCTGGCGGGTGTGTTCGCGGCCGGATTCGGTACCGACTACCTGATCGGCAACCCCTACCGCGGCGAGTATCTGGCGGATGCGCTGGCGGCGCCCGATGGCGGCTTTCCCAATGTGACCACGGGAGTGCCGGCCGCTGATCCCACCAACAAGCTGCGGGTGCATCTGAAGGCCAACGACCTGCGTGGCTGGACGCCGACGGCGCCGACGCTTTTGTGCGGCGGTGATTCCGACCCGACCGTGTTCTTCTTCAACACCACGCTGATGCAGAACTACTGGGCCGCACATCCTCCCGCCGTGGCGCCGGTCATCCTGGATGTCGACTCTGCACCCTCGGCCAATGATCCCTATGCGAGCCTCAAGAGCGCGTTCGCCGTCGCCAAGGGCGTGGTGGCGGCGAGCGGGGGCGAGTCTGCCGTGCTGGCTGACTACCACGCTACGCTGGTACCGCCGTTCTGCCTGAGTGCGGTGAAGTCCTTCTTCGACGCGCAATGAGGTGCGGGGCTGCGCGGCCCTCCGCGGCGGCGGTTCGCTAGTTCGTGCCCGTCGCGCGTGCAGACCTCACCGGCAGCTTCCACTCTGGCCGAATGAAGTGGCAGGTGTAGCCATTGGGGTAGCGCTCCAGATAGTCCTGATGCTCCGGTTCCGCCTCCCAGAAGTCACCGGCCGGCGCCAGCTCGGTCACGACCTTTCCCGGCCACAACCCCGAGGCCTCAACGTCGGCGATGGTGTCCTCGGCGATGCGCTTCTGCTCGGGGCTGGTGTAGAAGATCGCTGAACGGTAGCTCAGTCCGCGGTCGTTTCCCTGACGGTTCGCTGTCGTCGGGTCATGGATCTGGAAGAAGAACTCGAGCAGCCTGCGGTAGCTGATCACCTTCGGGTCGAAGATGATCTCGATCGCTTCAGCGTGCGTGCCGTGATTGCGGTAAGTCGCGTTCGGTACCTCACCGCCCGCATAGCCGACGCGCGTGGAAATTACCCCCGGGTAGCGGCGCAGCAGGTCCTGCATGCCCCAGAAGCAGCCGCCTGCCAGGAGCGCGCGTTCAGTCGATGCAGCCATAGGTCTACTCCTTACAATTGTCAGCGTCTGGCATCGCGCGCGTTCTGCTCCTCCAGCGTGTAACGCGCTTCCGGATAGGCCTCCAGCCGCTCGATAGCTATAGGCGCCCCGCTCGAATCAGACAGCCCGTAGGTTCCGTCCGCGATCTTCTGCAGCGCGCGTTCGATATCGCTCAGGCGCGTGTCCTCGAATGCCGCCAGGTTCCCTTCCAGCTCCAGGGTGGTAAGCCGCTG
Source organism: uncultured Pseudomonadota bacterium (assembly GCA_963743625.1). Taxonomy (GTDB): domain Bacteria; phylum Pseudomonadota; class Gammaproteobacteria; order Steroidobacterales; family Steroidobacteraceae; genus 13-2-20CM-66-19. The sequence continues at coordinate 225,431 of CAVUQM010000009.1, forward strand.
GGCGTCATCCTCCGCCTCGTGCGCGTGCTCGTTGACCTCAGCGTTCGCGCCGGCTTCCTCGCTCTCGTCCGCACCGCGCGCCGCCAGAATCCGCGTGCGTAACTCATTGAGTCTGCTCTTCTGTTTTTCAAGGAAGACCGGATCCAGGCGCGATGCTTTGGCCACGTCGAGGTACCTCAGGAACGGCGGATGCCTGGATGTTACACCCGGATGGCGGCCCGTTTTGTGCCGCCGCCCGGCCGGGGGCGCAGGCCCCCGCGTTGGCAGGCGTCGGGGGGATGCCGCACTATATCGGCCCAAACGTCCGGTCCGTGACCGGATGCCGAGGGAACGCGCCCCGTGCGCGTATTGATAAGAAACTGTCGTCTGCCGAGGCTAGGCTGGAGCAGCGGTTGAAAAATGGACCTGACCGTTGTCATGGGCGAGGAATGCCAGGTGCTCAAGTGATCCCACCTGATTCAGTGTGCCGATCGCATACGCGCGGCCGGGAGCGGGGCGGATGAGGCCACAGCGGGCCGAAGCAGGGCTGGCGTCCTTCCTCACCATCTATGTGGGGGTGCCGTTTCTCGGCCTCATCTGTCTTTTGTGGACACTGGTCGCACTGCCGGCGCGCGCTGTGCTGTCGCGCCCGGCAGGCGCCGCCCTGGGGCGGCAGGGGATCAGTCGTGGGTTCGAGATGTACGTGAACCTGCTGCGCTTCTTCGGCGCTTACCGTTTCGATTTGAGTGCGCTGGATGCGCTCGGACAGGAGCGCGGCGTGGTGATCGCGCCGAACCACCCGAGTCTCATCGATGCGGTGGTCATGCTCGCCGCCCACCGCAACATGGTCTGCATCATGAAGACCTCCCTGATGCGCAACATCTTCCTGGGCGCTGGGGCGCGGCTCGCGGGCTTCATCGGCAACACACCGCCGCGGCGCATGATCGGCGAGGCCGTCGATGCGCTGCACGGCGGGGCCGCCTTGCTGTTGTTTCCTGAAGGGACCCGCACACGGCACGATCCGGTAAATGCCCTGCAGCTCACCGTCGGGGCTATCGCCAAGCATGCCCGTGCCCCGGTGCTCACCGTCTTCATCGAGACCGACTCCCCCTACCTCAGCAAGGGCTGGCCACTGTTTCGCGTGCCGGTCCTGCCGATCACCTACCGCGTACGCCTCGGCCGGCGCTTCCCGCCGCCGAGCGACGTGCGCGAGTTCACCGAGGAGCTACACGCGTATTTTCAGGGTGAGCTGGCCGATTCCCCGCTCCGCGCCTGGCTGCCACACCCGGGGCCCGCGACAGCCGCCATCCCGGCGGCCGACCGTGCCTCGGGACGGGAGACACCCGCTATCCGCCCTGCGCCGTCGCGCCCGTCCACCCCTGAGGTCAAGCGCGCCCGCGCTTCGGGCGCAAGGCATCCACAGCGCTAGAGCATCCATCCCGCCGGTCCGGCTCCTCGTGGCTCCAAGCGGGACGTAGGTCTCGGATATTCAATGACTTGCGTGTCCGGGGGGCGGCAGCACCGTCCGACTGAATGGCGCTTGCGTGCGGCATGCACGGTCCTTGGGATTCGGGCGTGATGCTGCTCACGGATGAGGGCCTGGCGTCCCCTCAGAATGGGCCCTGGATAACATCGATTACGGTACGACGTGCAGTCATGAACATGACGCAACTGATCCTCGCCAGCGCCGTGGGCTTCGGCGCCGCCCAGGGTGGCCTCTACGGGCTGAAGAGCCTCGCCGGCTGGCTGCAGCGCCCCGAAGTGCGCGCCCGCATCGACCGCCTGCTGCCCTCATCCACCCACGGATTCGTCGGCGGTTTCGTCCGCTACGCAGCGCCGGTCGGCGCGAGCGCGGCGCTGATTACCCTGGGCGTATGGGCGGTGAGCGACTACGTCTCGGCCCGCTCGACGCACACACTCAGCGCCAGTGCCCTCGAGGCAGCAGGTGCTGCCGCGACCGATGCGGCGGCGGCCTCACCGGATGAGTCCGCCTCGGCCCCACGGTCGCCGACTGAGACGGTCGCCGCCGAGGCCCCGGCGAGCGCGCTTGACCCTTACGATGACCCGGACTTCAAGGTGCACCACCGCAAGCACCGCTCTGGCACCAGCGCCAGCCTTGAGGAGACGCTGCTACAGCGCTCGGAGACCAAGGCACGCACCGACCTGCTGAAGGAAATTCAGCTGCACGTGACGCGTTCGCAGTACGACTGCGAAGTCGCTGATCGCGCCAATCGCTATCTGAAGGCGGGTCTGGACGTGTGGGGCTTTGGCACCTGGCAGGCCAAGTATTTCCCGACCGACCGCTATCGGGGTGCGACGCTCGCCCAGTGCCAGGACATCAAGAACGTGATCGATCCGGCGACGCTCGACTTGCAATCCACCGTCGCGCAGGAAAAGCGCCCCTGAGCGCTCCGCTGCCCGCTGTACGGGCGCACGCCTAAGGCGCGACGTAGAACTGCGTGAAGCCGTGCTCGCGCGGCCGCTGCGCCACGCGCAGCGCCTCCGGGCCGAAACTCTTCACCGCTCCGCGTTTCACCGCCTCGAGGAACGGGATCCAGGTTCCGGAGGGCAGCGGCACGTGCTGCGCGTAGAGCGAGAGCACGTGCGTCGCGAAGCCTTCCCCTTCGACCTCCGGGCGCAGCGAGGCATCGCCGTTGACCTGGGGCACGTCCTGGCTGTTGATCGCGACCAGCGTGCGCAGTGCCGCCTCTGGCTGCGTCTGGCGATGCATGATCACCGGACCGCCCATCATCGTGGGCTCGAGCGGGATCAGATGTCGGAACAGCGGGTAGCGCAGCCGGCCGGTCAGCGCACCGAACTCCCCGAAGAAGCCCTCACGCACGAGCAGCCGGCGCGCCGGGACCGGTGGTCCGGCATGCGCGCTGCGGGCATCCGGGGTGGCGGCTGATTCGACCAGGCCGAAACCTGCCACCAGTATGGTTTCCTCGGGCGCCGGTGGCGGCCCCAGGTCAATGGGCAGCACGCCCACCGGCAGCGCCTCCGGCAGGCCGACACACACGAGCGCGGTATCGCGCTCGCTCACGCGCGCGGAAATCGCTGCAGCGCCCAGAGGGCACAGGATCTCGCCGTTGCGGGCCGGTACGGTGAGCGCGCAGCGCAGCGCCTGCAGGGCTTGCGAGCCGTAGCGCCGGTCGCCATCCGCCGCCCCGGGCATGGGCTCAGGCGGGCCAAGCGGGACCGCCTCGAACAGCGCCGCGGCGGTCGCGGTGATGAGCCAGCGATCCTCGATGCTGCCGATGACGGTACCGGACCCGAGCACGCGCCAGCCCTCACCCTGCGCATCCGGGGCGAGGTAGCGCACGACCGCGGGTATGTCGCCCGCAACGTTGTTCGCAAGCGCGCGCCAACCCTGACCGCGCCGTATGCCTGTGAGACTCATGAACTGGCAGGTCCTGTCGGTGAGCCGCGTCGCTGGGGCGCGCTTCAGCGCTCGATGATCAGCAAGGTCGAGGTGGCCGAGGCGTAGAGCGTACCGGCGGCATCGGTGAGGGTGGCCTCGGCGAATGCCACGCGCCGTCCTATCGAGAGCACGCGGCCGATGGCGCGCACCGGACCGGTTGCCGTCGTCATGGCCTTGTGGAAGGCGACCTTCAGCTCGAGCGTGGTGTAAGCCTGTACAGCGCTGAGACTTGCGTGCACAGCACAGCCGCACGCCGAGTCGAGCAGGGTCGCGGCATAGCCGCCGTGCACCATGCCGATGGGATTGTAGGCATGCAGCCCCGGGGTTCCCGCGAACACCGCGTGCCCTACGTCGACCTCCACGAGCGCGAATTCGAGTGAGACGGCGATGCCGGGTCGCTTACCGGTGGCAATCATCTGGCGCAACTGCTCAAGCCCCGTCAGGGCCGCGGCTGTCTTATCCATGCATGCGTGCCCTCAACTGGCCGGCAGGAGCTTCTCGGCCTGGATGAACAGGGCCGGATCCACGAGTGCACCCGAAGCCGCGGCATTCTCATCGACCTGCTCGGGACGCGAAGCGCCCACGATGGCAGAGGCGACGTTGCTCTGGCGCAGCACCCAGGCGAGGGCAAACTGCGGCAGGCTCAAATGTGCCTGCGCCGCGAGGCGCTTCACCGCCTGCACCGCCGTAAGCGTGGCGGGCGTGAACCAGCCGGGATTCAGGAACGCCCCCATGGCCCGGTCGGCTGCGCGGCTGTCGGCGGGCAGCGGCGCGTTCGGCAGGTATTTGCCGCTCAGGACCCCCTGCGCGAGAGGCGACCACACCACCTGCGAAATGCCTGACCGCGCGCACAGCGCCAAGAGTCCCTGCTCCGGTTCGCGGTGCAGGAGCGAGTATTGCGGCTGGCTCGAGACGAAGCGTGCCACCCCCGGCAGCGCCGCTGCGGCCTCGATACGCGCGAGCGGCCATTCGGAGAAACCGATGTAGCGTACCTTGCCTGACTGCACCGCCTCAGTGAGGGCCGCCATGGTCTCCTCGAGCGGGGTATCGAAGTCGTAGCGGTGGCACTGGTACAGATCGAGGTAGTCGACCCTGAGGCGCCGCAGCGAGGCCTCCAGCTGCTTTGTGATCTGGACGCGCGACAGCCCGCGATCCTGATCGCTCATCGGGAAGAACAGCTTGGTCGCGAGCACGTAGCGCTCGCGTGCGATGCCCGCCAGGGCTTCCCCGAGCACGCTCTCGGCCGCGCCGCGACCGTAGACGTTCGCGGTGTCGAGGAAATTGATGCCGCGATCAAGTGCCCGGTGCACGCAGGCAATGGCGGCTTCTTTGCGCAGTGGATCGGTGAAAGTCAGCCACGAGCCGAAGCCGATCTCGGAGACGTTGAGATCGCTGTCACCCAGTCTGCGGTATTTCATAGCAAGCTCTCCACCGGTCCTGTCCCTGGTGCGGCGGCGACCGCGCCCGAGGTCCCGCAGCGCCGTGCATCCTAGCCCAAAGACGCCGTGCATGAACTGCGGCAAAAGGGAGAGGCGCGCGGTGAGGACGGAGTTTCCCGCCGTCAGGCCGAAATGTGGTATTGCCGCATCCAGGAGGTGAGCATGATGACCCCGAACAGGCCGTGTTCGCCGGCGACGCTGGCGCGGGCGCGGGTCAGGCGGCGCACGGCCGCCTCCGACAGCACGGCGCGGATCTCGGCGCGGCAATCCTCGCGCCACGCATCGATGATCGTCGGTGTCAGCCAGCGCGAGATCGGAATGGTGAAGCCCTGCTTGCGGTCGATGTCCAGGCTTGCCGGCAGCAGGCGTCGCGCCAGGCTCTTGAGCAGTATCTTGCGCTCGCCGCTCGTGACACGCAGCTCGTTGGGCACTTTGCCGAAGGCGAACTCGATCACCCGCTGGTCGAGAAATGGTGCACGCACCTCGAGCGAGCACAGCATGCTCGCGCGGTCGACTTTGACGAGAATGTCCTCGGGCAGATAGGAGCGGAAGTCGGCGGCCATCGCCGCACCGGGCAGTCCGCGCGTCGCCTCGACCTGGCCGCGCCGCCACGACTTGGGCGTCGGCGCGGACCCCGAGCGCGCCAACAGCGGGCTCGTGCCGGAAAAGTCGGCATGATCGGTCCACACCGCGACCTGTGCGATGCCGTCGGCCGCGCTGCCCTCAAGCGCCATGAGGGAGTTGCGACCCCGGGTGCCGGCCGGCAGCGCGAAGCGGGCGAGGGCGGCAACGGCTGAGCGCGCCGCGGCCGGCACGCGACCCCGCAGCCGCTCGCGCTGCAGCAGCGACTGATACGCGCGGTAACCGCCGAAGAGCTCATCGCCGCCGTCGCCCCCCAGTACCACCTTGCAATGGCGACTGACGGTGCGCGAGAGCAGGTAGGTCGGGATCATGGAGGAGTCCGCGATCGGCTCATCGTATTGCCGGGCCAGCTGCTGCAGCAGGTCCACGCTGGAGGAGTCCAGCGGCAGCTCCACGTGTTCGGTGCCCAGATACTCCGCCACGGCGCGTGCGAAGCGCGCCTCGTCCAGCGCCGGGTCATCGGGAAGGGTTACGGTGAAGGTGCGCACGCGGTGTCGGGAGGCGCGCGCGGCCAGCGCCGTTACCAGACTTGAGTCGACCCCGCCGCTCAGCAGCACCGCCAGCGGCACGTCGGCGATCAGCTGCTCGCTGACGGCAGCACTGAGCAGTTGCTGCAGCTCACCGGTGAGCGCCTCGCGGTCAGGTGCGTCGCCCGCGCTGGCCGGTGGCAGATCCCAGTAGCGCCAGATGCGCGGTGCTCCGGCGCCCAGTGACCAGCTGAGGCAATGGGCAGCCCGCAGCTTGTGAACGCCTTCCAGCATGCAGTGCTCACCGGCGACGTAACCGAAGCTCAGATAGTGCGCAAGGCCCGCGGCCGACAGGCGGCGCGGAAACTGCGGATCGAACAGCAGCGCCTTGAGTTCCGATGCGAATACCAGTCCGCCGCGGTGCATGGCCCAGAAGAGCGGCTTTTCCCCGGCGCGGTCGCGCGCCATGAACAGAGTGCGGCGTGCCTCATCGTAGATCGCGAACGCGAACATGCCGCGCAGGCGCGCCACGCAACCCTCGCCCCATGCGTCGTAGGCGGCCAGCAGTACCTCGGTGTCGCTGCGGCCAATGAACCGCGCGCCACGCGCCACGAGCTGCGTGCGCAGCTCTTCGTGGTTGTAGATCTCGCCGTTGAACACCACGACGGCGCTGCCGCCGGCGTTGACCATCGGCTGCGCACCGGCGGCGGACAGATCGATGATGGCGAGGCGGCGGTGTCCCAGAACCACCGCGCCGTCGGCAGCCGACCACAGCCCACAGGCGTCCGGCCCGCGATGGGCGATCTGGTCGCGCATCGCGGCGAGCAGCTCAGGGGCGATGCCACCGGCGACGCCGGCGTAGCCGACTATTCCGCACATCTGTTATCTGCGTCGCGGTCGACCGAGCTTGGTATCCGGCTCACTGGATCGGCGGCGAATCGGCGGCGGCTTGCTGGAGTTCGAGGCGTTGTAGTGAGCGCGCGCAATGAAGCGATCCACCAGTGGCGAGTTGTGAACTAGGCGAAGGGCGAGGGCTCGCACATCGGAGTCTCGCGGCGCAGCGCTAGTATAGACTGCGGTTGCAGGAGTGATAGATGAATCGGCAAATCGGGCGGATAAACCCGCCGGAAACAACACGGATTCTTGCCCTGATGGAAGCCGCCTCCGTCACCGGCCCGGCAAAGAATCTAATCGGCTTTTGCAGGTGGTTAGATACGCCGGCCGGGCGGGAGACGGGGCTGCGCATCTCGATTGTCACATTTGACAGAAGTGCGGATGCCACGGGGGGCGGTTTTGCACTCGCGGCCAGCCAGGCCGGCATCGACACCTACGTTATTCGCGAGGGCCGGCGCTTTGACATCAGGGTGCTTCCGCAGCTGCGCGCGATTGTTGCGCGAGTGAATCCCCAGATCATCCAGACGCATAACGGCAAATCGCACCTGCTGCTCAGAGCGCAGAAGGCGCTTCGGGCAAACCGATTATGGTTTGCCTTTCAGCACGGGTACCAAGACACCGACCTCAAGCTGCGCGTTTACAATCAGATTGACCGACTGACTCTGCGTGCTGCCGATCGCGTGATCAGCGTGTGTCAGGCGTTTGCGCCGCGCCTCGTGGCGTATGGAGTCAGACCGGACCGCATTCGGATTCTGCACAATGCCGCCGTCGACACTGAGCCGGCTAGGGATTCAGAGCTCGCGGCGCTGCGCGCGGCTTTAGGCGTTCACGACGATCAACCCGTCATACTCACGATAGGCCGGCTATCGCGGGAAAAGGGACATGCTGAGCTTTTGCGTGCGTTGGCGTTGCTGAGGCGATCAGACGACTGGAAGCTTGTGATCGTGGGAATCGGACCTGAGCGTGACTCTCTGCAAGGGTTGGCCGCCTCACTCGGCATAGGCGAGCGGGTTGTGTTCGCAGGGTTTCATGCCGACGTGCGGGTCTTCTACGGCCTGGCGAGCATTTTCGTACTGCCCTCGCGTAGCGAAGGGTCGTCCAATGTGCTGCTCGAGGCCATGATGGCACGAGTTCCGATCATCGCAACGCGGGCTGGGGGCAATGCGGAAATCATCATTGACGGCAAGACAGGACTTCTCGTACCGATCGATGCGCCACGTGAACTCGCGGAGGCGATGGCCGCTCTGCTGGGGCGCTCGACCCCGGCAACGCAGCTAGCACTCGCCGCCAGAGAGCGCGCAGACAGCGAATTTTCCGTCGATCAATATCGGCGCCGCTTGGTAGGCTTTTATGATGAAGCGCTCACCGGCACATTCGCGCCTCGCTTCGAACCGATCGCGCGCTAAATAGACGCAGTGCCGGGCAGCGGACTGAACGGCACCTGAACGGCGAACGCTTCCCGCTACCGCCGCGGCCAGCTGTAGTTGCCGTCCTACACCTCATCAGCCACGTCCCCGACCGATGCGCGGCCTTGGCCGTGCGAGCCTAACCAAATACTAACTAGCTCTGTCCCGGGGCAAAGGAGACTGAAAATGAAGGCACGCACCCTGGGGCGGTTTCTCGGTGTCGCACTGGCGCTTTGCGCGGTGACGAGCTGGGCCGCCTCTTACACAGACACGATCAATCTTTTCAAGAACGCGGGTGAGAGCGCCTCCTTCTTCAGGACCGCTTACGGCTACGCCGTCTTCCCGACGATCGGCAAGGGTGGCCTGGTCGTCGGTGGCGCCCACGGCAAGGGACGCGTGTATGTGCACGGCGCGTACGTGGGTGACACCTCGATGACGCAGGTGAGCGTTGGCTTCCAGGCCGGCGGCCAGGCGTACAGCCAAATCATTTTCTTCGAGGACCAGCGAGCCTTCGATGAGTTCACCAAGGGCAATTTCGAATTCGGTGCCGACGTCAACGCGGTTGCAATCACCGCCGCGGCCGGCGGCAGCGTCGGCACGACCGGCGCCAGCGGCAATGCCAGCGGCGGCAAGAAGGATGCGAAGACCGAAGGCAGTTACTACAAGGGACTCGCCGTGTTCACGATCGTGAAGGGCGGCGCCATGTATCAGGCCACGGTCGCGGGGCAGAAATTCAACTACACGCCCAAAGCGTCTTAATTTGACGACGGGTGACCTGCGGCACAGGGAGCGTGCCGCAGGTCGCGCCACTGCGACAGCGGGTTTTGCGAATTCTGCCCGTGCTTTTGCCGCCTGTGCTTCTAGAATAGCGGCATGATTTTCCGATGCTCGGTCGCCCTGGCGGGCGCCGTTTTCATTTTTGCCTGTGCCCGCGCGCACGCCGACCCGGCACCCTTCGATCTGGCCGGTCCCACCCTGGAGCTCAAGGTCACGCGCGGGGAGGCGACGCTGCCGGCCGCGCAAGTACCGAGCCTTGCAGCGGGTGACCGGCTGTGGCTGAAGGCTGATCTGTCGCCGCAGCAGTCGGAGCACTATCTGATGGTCGCCGCTTTCCTGCGCGGCGCCACCAATCCGCCTCCGGCGGAGTGGTTCGTGCGCTGTGACACCTGGGTAGCCAAGTGTGCGCAGGAGGGCCTGCGCCTCACCGTGCCCAAGGAAGCGCAGCAGCTGCTCGTGTTTCTCGCGCCCGAGACCGGCGGCGATTTCAAGACGCTCGTCAACGCGGTACGCGGGCGGCCGGGCGCATTCGTGCGCACCTCGCAGGATCTGAACCAGGCGACGCTTGATCGCTCGCGCCTCGAGAGTTACCTGGCCGCCATCCGCTCGCTGGCGGACAGCGATCCGGCGCGCCTGAAGGACGCAGCGCCGCTCTTGGCCCGCAGCCTGGCGATCAAGGTCGACGAGAAGTGCCTCGACAAGACGACTCCGGTGCAGGCCTCGTGCCTGACGCAGGGCCGCGAGACACTGATCCTCAACGACGGCCACAGCGTCTCGCTCGCCCAGGCGCTCACGTCCGGGCCCGCCAGTGACCTGGCGATGGACGCGAGCAACACCGCGCAGCTGAAATCCGGCTACTACGGTCCTTACATCGGCTCGCTGTTCGATATCGCGCGCCTGCTGGATTCATTTCATACCGCGCAATATCAGTACATCCCGGCGCTCGCCTCAGCGCACGAGGAGCGCCTCGGCCTGGTACTGAACGCCGCACCCTCGTTTCATGATCCGAAGTCGGTGCTGGTGATGGCGCTGCCGGCGGTGGAGCGCACCCAGCTGCCGCCGCTGCACGCGGTGGAACCCAAAGAGGTGCTGTGCGCGCGCAAGACTCCACTGGTGCTGCCGGTGGAAGGTGCGCCACTGGTGTTCTCGACCGGATTTGCGCACCAGATGGCCCTCAAAATTGCCGCCAAGGACGGCCGCATCATCACTCTGCCGGCGAGCGCGGATGCCGAACGCGGCGGCTTCGTGGTGAACGCGGCGAGCTTGAAGAACGTGGAGCTGGCGGTCCCGGGTCGCGCGACGCTCGCCGGCTTCTGGGGCTTCGATGCCTACGAGGGGCCGGCGTTCGACATCGCCGATGCCCAGGCCGTGGCCTGGAACCTCGCTCCCGCGGACGAGTCGGCCGTCATCGTCGGGCGCCAGGACACCGTGCATCTGCGCGCCGAGAGCACGCGTTGCGTGGCGGACGTGCTGCTCAAGGACGCTGGCGGCCGAGAGACCAGGCTCGAGTGGCACGCCGCCAGGCCCGATGAGCTCGAGGTCAGATTGCCGCTGCAGGATGTGCCGCCCGGGGAGCTGACGCTCCTGGTTCGCCAATATGGCCGCGCCCAGGCGCAGAGCGTTGCACTGCACGCGTACGCGGAAGCGAGTCATCTGGAGGGCTTCAGCATGCACGCCGGTGACACTCAGGGGGTCCTGCGCGGTAACCGCCTCGATGAAGTGCAGACGCTCACCGTGAAGGACGTGGAGTTCATTCCCGATGCACTGACGACGAGCGACGGTCATGACGAGCTCAGGCTCGTCACGCGCGCCGCTGCGCCTTTCAAGAGCGGCGAGGCGAGCAAGGCGCGCGTGGTACTGCGCGACGGTCGCGAGCTGGACGTGAAGGCCGCGATCGGGCCGCAGCGTCCGAGCGCCAGCCTCATCGACATGAGTGCGCAGGCCTTCACCGCGCACACCGGCTTCGACATCAAGCTGTCCGGCACGAACGAGCTGCCACAGGACGCGCGCGTCACGTTCTCGCTGCGTGCTGCGGCGCCGGTGACCTTCACGCGTCAGGAGAAGGTCGAGATCGCAACGGCCGACGGGGCTTCCGCGATCCTGGATACGGGTTCGGGAAATCTCACTTTCGAGAATGCCCGCGTCGCCATCGCGAGCTTTGAGCCGGCGAAGGCGCTCGGACCCTCAGCGTTCGGGCCGCTGCGTTACCGCCTGCTCACTGCGGATGCGGAGGGTGACTGGGGCGCGCTCGCGACGCTGGTGCGCGTGCCGGTGCTCCGGGGCCTCGAGTGCCCGCCGGCGGCCGATGCACCCTGCGTGCTCAGCGGCACGAATCTGTTTCTGCTCGACTCGGTGGCGGCGGATGCGCAGTTTACGCAGGCGGTGCGAGTGCCGGAGGGATTCCCGGGTCAGTCGCTGCAGGTCCCGCGTCCGGCCTCGAGCCAGCTTTACCTGCGGCTGCGCGATGACCCGCAGGCCATCAGCGTCGCCGAAATTGATGCGCACCCGGGGCTGCGCAGCGAGGCCGCGCAAAGATGAAGCCGGCCGCCGCCGCGGCGGCGGGCCTGGCCTTCAGAATCCCCAGGTGGCCCAGTAGGGCGCCTCGGTCTCGTCATCGAAGCCGAGGCGGGCGCGGCGGCCCTGCTCGCCGGGCAATTCCCCGCGCCCGGCATCCGAGAACAGCATGATCTCAGCGTCCAGGTCCAGACCGCCGAAAACCGACCCGGAGGGACGTTCGTCCAGGCCCCTGCTTTCCAGCTGGGGCGCACTCGCACTCGAACGCGCGCTAGGCATGAGTTCAATCCATTGCTTCATGGTGGGCTGCTCCCACGCTCCTATGATCAGCGCCGAGCTCGGGCCGCAGCAAGTAGGAAACGCGCCTCAGAGTGCGTAGGAGGACATTACCCGTTTACCGTTCCCTTAGGCTAAGGTACGGCTTGAGGTTGTCGTGCGGGAGCGCCCTTGAGTCGTCCGTTTTCTATACAGCCACGCTGCGGCTGATACCTCTGTGCCGGACGACAACGCACCGGAGCACGCGCCGCGCGACCGCTGGTACGTGCTCACGGTGCTCACGGCCGCCTACGCGCTGAGCATCGCGGATCGCTTCTCCATCTCCACTCTCATCGAGCCGATCCGCCTGGAGCTGCACCTAAGCGACGCAGGCGCGGGACTTTTGACCGGGTTCGCGCTCGGCATCTTCTATGTGACTCTGGGCATTCCGGTCGCCGCCCTGGCCGATCGCGCCAACCGCCGCAACATCCTCGCACTCTCGCTGGCGCTGTGGTCGGGTATGACGCTCGCGTGCGGCCTGGCGCGCAGCTCGCTGCAGCTGGTGCTGACGCGCTTCGGGGTCGGCATCGGTGAGGCGGGCGGCACGCCGCCCTCGACCTCCATCCTCGCCGACAAGTTTCCCCCGGCGCGGCGTCCCATGGCGCTCACCATCTATGCACTGGGCGCCTGCCTGGGGACCTACCTCGGTTCCTCGGTCGCCAGTGCCGCCGCCGAGCGCGCCGGCTGGCGCGCCGCGTTTCTGCTGCTGAGCGCCCCCGGGCTGCTCTTGGCGGCGCTCGTCTGGTTCACCGTGCGCGAGCCGCACCGCGGCGCCACCGACAGCCATGCACGCGCGCAGCCCACGAGCTTCACGAGCACGCTGCGTTACATTGCCGGACAACGTTCCGCGGTCCATCTGATCGTGGGTGGTTCGGTAGCCACGCTGTGGAGCTGGGGGCTGATGTGGTGGACGACGGCCTTCCTGCAGCGCTCGCACCATCTGAGCCTGGGGCAGGCCGGTGGCCTGCTCGGCAACATGCACCTGATCGCCGGTTCGCTGAGCACGGTCCTCGCCGGGGTGCTGGTCAGTCGCCGAGCGGCCGCCGACCCGCGCTACGTCGCGCGCCTCACAGCGCTGGTGGTAGCACTCACCACGATCCCCTCGATATTCGTCTACTGGGTGAACTCGCAGAGCGCGGCCACGGTCCTGCTGTGGCTGTTTGTGCCGGGCGTCTATTTCTACATCGGCCCGATCCTCGGGCTGATGCAGAACGTGGTTCCCGCGAACATGCGCGCCACCGCCTGCGCGCTGCTTTTGTTCCTGGCCAATGTCGGCAATCTCCTGGTCGCGCCACAAGTCGTCGGCTGGCTCAGCGACTGGTTCCGTGAATCATTTGCCGCCGGCCAGGAGTCGCTGCGCTGGGCGCTGCTGCTGCTGGCGCCAAGCGGTTTCTGGGCGGCCTGGCACCTGTGGGTAAGCGGCCGCACCATCCGTCAGGACGAAGCCCGCGCCACGTAAATGCGCTCCCGCCTCGCGCGCTTGCGGCGTAACGAGAGCCGCTCACGCCGGCCCGCGAACCCGGCGCGGGCATTCCCTCCTAGACTCGCACTCATGGCTCAATCGTTGTTTGCGCACGCCGGCACGCAGCGCGTGCCGCGGGAGGCGCCGGCGGCGCTGCACCTGCAGGCTGAGGCGCAGGAGACCCCGGCCGGCATCCCGGCGGCCGCCTCACCGCCATCCTGGAGCCTGATTCTGGGGGTCGGCGGCGTCTGCTGGCTGCTCGTGACCCTGCTGGGGCTGCTGCCGGCGGCGCCCGCGGCGCGGCTGCCGGCGGCAGCGCAGCCGCTTGAGTACCTGGTCGCGTTCCTGGCCGCAACCGCTGCATACCGCACGCTGCTTGGCTTTCGCTGGCCGCAGGCGGGAGGCAGACGGTTCGCCCTGTGCCTGCTGCACGGCGCGCTGGCACTGACGGTAATTGCGATTGCAGCCCTCGTGCCCCTGCTCGTGCCGCTGCCGCAGCCCGCGGCGTCTCTGCAGCGGTGGATGTACGCGACGCAGGCGCTGCAACTTTTCCTGCCGCCTTATCTTCTCGGGCTGTGTGCGCTGGCACTGAGCGTGAGTGCGCGGCGCAGCGGCCAGGAGGCGCGACGCGCCGCGGCGCTCGCGGCGGACTGTGCCACGGCGCGCATGAGCATGCTCTCCGCGCAGCTGCAGCCGCATTTCCTCTTCAATTCGCTGCATGCCATCAGCGTGCTGGTCGATGAAAGTCCGCGCGGGGCGTCGGCCATGATCGCCCGCCTCGGAGATTTCCTGCGCCACGCGCTCGAGAGCAGCCGCTGGCCCTGGACGGACCTGGCCGCCGAGCTTGCCGGCGTCGAGGCCTACCTCGCGGTGCAGAAGATGCGCTTCGGCGCAGGCCTGAGCGTCTCGGTCGAGGCCAGTTCCCAGGCACTCGGAGCCTGCGTGCCGGCACTGCTGCTGCAGCCGCTGGCGGAGAACGCCATCGAACACGGCCGCCGGGATACCGCGGTGGTGCTGTACGTGCGCATCAGCGCGACCGTGATCGCCGGGCGTTTATGCATCGTGGTGAGCAACAGCGGTGCGCCGCCGCAGCGGCAACTGTGCGCGGCCGACTTCGGGCTCGGACTGACCAATGTCGAGCAGCGTCTGCGCGCCGCATACGCCGGTGGTGCGCAGCTCACGGTCGGCCCGGACGCGAGTGGCGGCACGGCTGCGTTGCTGGATCTGCCGTGGCGCGAGTTCTGCCCGGCGCGCTCAGCGGTGCGCGGTGCCCCGTGAACACCGCCATCCCGACACTGGTGGTCGACGATGAGCCGCTGGCTCTGCAGCGCATGCTGAAGCTCTTGAACACCGATCCGGACATCAGCGTGCTGGGCGGCTTCACCAGCGCCCCCGAGGCGGTTGCCTGTGCGCGCAGCAGCGCGCCGCGGCTCATGCTGCTGGACATCCGCATGCCGCGCCTCGATGGTTTCGAGCTCGTCGCCGCGCTCGCGCAGAGCGGCGTGCACCCGTACGTGATCTTCGTGACAGCGTACGCGGACCGCTCCATGGACGCCTTTGGCGTGGGTGCCATCGACTATCTGGTGAAGCCTTTCGATGATGAGCGCTTTGCGCGTGCCATCGCGCGGGCCAAGACGCTGCTCGCCTCCGCCCAGGGCGGCGCAGCAGCGGCGAGCGCAACCCCCGGGCGCACGCGCCTGCTGCTGAACGAGCGCGGCAAGGTCGTGGTGCTGGCCATGCGCGACATTGAGTTCATCCAGGCGGCGGCCAAGCACGTGAAGATCTTCGCAGCCGGGCGCTGCTTCACCTTCCGCCATGCGCTGGCAGAACTCGAGGAGCGGCTCGACCCGGGCAGCTTCGTGCGCGTGCACCGCTCGACGCTGGTCAACGTGGATCACATCGCCGAGATGCACCCGCTGTTTCACGGCGACTACGAGCTGGTGCTGCGTCGGGGGACGCGTCTCACGCTCAGCCGTCGTTACCGCGAGCGGCTGGCGCCGTTTCTGCTGAAGTGAGGCCAAAAGAAGGTGCGGTCCGCGTTCGCGGACCGCACCACGGATCCAGCAGCGGTGCGCTCGCCTACTGGATGGTCTTGCTGCCGATCGGCGAGAGCGCGCTCACCATGCCGGTCGTCGTGTAGGCCGTCGCGCCGAAATACCAGGTACCGGCGGTCAGGCCGGACACCGTATAGGTGGTTTCCGAGGTGCTGGCGATGGTCACCTCGTTCGTCATCGCCGACTGCGATGGCCCGTAATACAGATGCACGCCGGCGAGATTGCTGAGCGTCGTGCCGTTGGTGTTTTTCGTCGGATCGCTCCACTGCAGGGTCGCAGAGCCGGTGGCGGCGGGGGGCGCGACCACCTTGATCGCAAAGGGCGCAAGCGAGCTCGAGGCCTGTCCGTCGCTCGCGCTGACGATGATGTTCGCGTAGCTGCCGGTCTGCGTGGGCGTACCCGTGAGCAGGCCGCTGGCGATGCTGAAAGTCGCCCAGCTGGGCTTGTTCGCCACCGAGTAGGACAGCGTGCGGCCGGCGGAATCCTTGGCCGTCGGCTGGAAGGTGTAGGTCTTGCCTTCCGTGACACTGGTCGCGGGCGTGCCCGAGATCGTCACCGTCGGGGGTGCGCTGCCGCTGGCAGACTGCACGGTGATTGCGAACGAGGGCAGCACTGCGGCCGACACACCGTCGTTCACGGTGATCTCAATGTTGGCGAACTTGCCGACATTGGCCGCACTCGGGGTACCGGAAAGCTTGCCGGTGGCGGAGCTGAAGCTGGCCCACGAGGGTTTGTCGACGATGCCAAAACTCAGCGTGCGCCCGGTACGGCTGTCCTTGGCAGTCGGCGTGAAGCTATAGGCGCTGCCCGCCTTGACCGTGCTCGGCGGGGTCCCGCTGATGGTAATGCCGCCCGAGGTCGGCGCCGGGGAGCTGCCGCTGGCAGCCGTCACCGTGATGCTGAAGGAGGTGAGCACGGCGGCATTGATGCCGTCGTTAACTTCAATCTCGATGTTGGTGTACTTGCCGACGTTCGCGGCCTTCGGGGTGCCGGAAAGCGTGCCGGTCGTGGAGCTGAAGCTCGCCCACGAGGGCTTGTAGACGATGACGAAGGTCAGTTTGCGCCCGGTAAGGCTGTCCTTGGCGGTCGGGGTGAAACTGTAGGTTGATCCGGCCGTGACGGTTTTGGACGGCGTGCCGGAGATGGTGAGCGTACTGGCGCTCGCTGTGGCACTACAGAGCAGCATGACGCACCCCAGTGCGGCGGCAAAAAATGACTCACCCGAGGCGCGCCACGAACGTGCGCGCGTGTCGAACTTCACTTGCTTCACTATGAATCCCCTTGACGATCGCGTTATCGCCGAGGGACGCAGCCGCAACGCGACGAATCGACGCTGCGGATCAAGCGACGGTGACCTCCGTACCCCTTACGGACTCAACCGCCTTGCTCGCTCTCCAAGCATGTGTGGAAAGTGAGGCTACTGCGCCCCATCGTGCGACGGGTTTGCTCTTCCTTGCAGGGGCGCACTACTGCGCGGTGCCCAGTGGCGACGCCATGCTGCGATGGGGCGGCAGTTAATCGTTTAGATTTAAGCATCGCAAATGTCTCGACATTGCGACGTGCGAAATCGGCTACAGGGGTTGCGCGGGCCGAGAAAAAATTCTAAATAGGGAAAATTTCTAGAGCGGGTACAAACCGCGCACGCGCGCGAACAGGCGCGTCAGACCGAACAAGGCATCGATGTTCGGGGTGGCGACGCCGACGCGCTGGCCGATCTCGCGCACCGCGCCTACCAGCGCGTCGAGTTCCAGCGGGCGTGCGGCTTCCACGTCCTGCAGCATCGAGGTCTTGAAGGCGCCGAGCCTGCGGGTGATGGCGTGGCGGTCCTGGGGCGACTCGGTCACGTGGCAGCCGATGCGATTGCCGACCTCGGCCGCCTCGCGCATGGCGAGCGCGCTGAAAGCACGCAGCAGCTCATCTTCCAGCACCCGATCCATGGTCGCCCCGGTGAGCGCCGAGAACGGATTCATCGTCATGTTGCCCCAGAGTTTGTACCAGATGTCGTAGCGGATGCGCTCGGAGAGCGTGACCTCAAAGCCGGCGTGGGTAAGCACCTGCGCCAGGGCCTGCACGCGTGCGGACGTGCCGCCGGCAGGCTCGCCGATGATCAGTCCGCGCCCCATGCGGTGCACGGCGATGCCGGGAGCGCGCGTGGTGAGGCTGGCGTGCACTACGCAGCCGATCACGCGGCTCGCGGGGAGCGCGGCGGCGATCACACCTCCCGGATCGATGCTCTCGAGCGGTTGTGCGCCCAAGGCGGCGATGCCGTCACTGAACCACCAGGGCACCCCGTTCATCGCCGGCAGCACCTGCGTGGCGGGCCCGAGCAGCGGTGCGAGCGTGGGAGCGAGCCGCGGCAGGGCTGGCGCCTTGAGCGCGATGATGATCAGATCCTGCGGACCCAGTTCATGCACATCGTCGCTGGCGAGTGCCACCGGCGCACGCAGCTGCGTGCCCTGTTCATCCAGGCGCCAGCCGTGATCGCGCAGCGCCGCCAGTGTCGTGGTACGGGCGAGCGCGCTGACCTCGGCCTCGCCGGTGAGCGCCAAGCGGGTCCCGAGGAAGCCGCCGATCGCGCCGGCCCCCACTACGCATACCTTCAGCATGGAATCTGTGGGAGCCGCGCAGCCGGGCCGGTCTAGCCCATGTGCAGGCCGCCGTTGAGCGAGAAGTCCGCCCCGGTCGCGAACGCCGATTCGTCGCTCACCAGCCAGGCGACGATCGAGGCGATCTCATCCGGCTCGCCCAGCCGCTTTACCGGGATGCCGCTGACGATCTTCTCCAGGCGCTCGGGCTTCACGGCGCGCACCATGTCGGTGCCGATGTAGCCCGGGGACACGGTGTTCACGGTCACCCCGCGGGCCGCCACTTCCTGGGCGAGGGCCATGGTGAAGCCGTGAATGCCGGCCTTGGCGGTGGAATAGTTGGTCTGACCGAACTGGCCGCGCTGCCCGTTGACGGAGGAAATGTTGACGATGCGGCCCCAGCCGCGCTCGAGCATGCCGTCGATCACCTGCTTGGTGACGTGGAAGAGTGAGTTCAGATTGGTATCGATGACCGCGCGCCAGGCCTCGTTGGTCATCTTCTGGAACGTGCCGTCGCGCGTGATGCCGGCATTGTTGACCAGGATGTCGATCTCGCCCACCTCGGCCCGTGCGGCCGCGAAAGCCTGCTGGGTCGAGTCCCAGTCCGAGACGTTGCCCTCCGAGGCATGGATGTCGCAGCCCGCGCCACGCATGTCGGCGAGCCAGCGCTGTCTGCGCGTCGATCCCGGACCGCAGCCGGCAATGACGGTGTGGCCTTCCTTGCACAGGCGCCGGCAGATGGAGGTGCCGATGCCGCCCATGCCGCCGGTAACGTAAGCGATGCGCTTGGAACTCATGGCCTGTCCCCCATCCTTCAGGCTCTGCCCTTTCAGCGCATTACTACGCCTATTCGCTGCGGGCGTCTACGGCACGGCGGCGCGCGGTGCGGCAGTGGCAACCTCAGGGGATGGTCTTGCTCACGAGCGTTGACATGGCGCTCTCGGTGCCCGCCGTGGTGTAGGCAGTGGCACCGAAATACCAGGTGCCGGAGGCGAGCGCGCTGGCCGTATAACTGCTCGGCGAGCTCGAGGTGAGCTGTGCGAGCTGGCTGAGATTGCTCGGGGAGGTGCCGTAGTAGATGCGATAGCCGACCAGGTCCGTGAGGGCAGTGCCATCGGTATTCTGCGTTGGCGGCGTTACGCTCAGCACGGCACTGCCGCCGGCCGAGGCGGGCGCATTGACGGTGATGCTGAAGGCGGGCAGGGCGCTCGCGTGCTGGCCGTCACTGGTGCTGATGATGACGTTCGCGTACGTACCGGTTTGGGCGCTCGTGGGCGTGCCGCTCATGAGTCCACTCGCGATGCTGAAGGCCGCCCAGGCGGGCTTGTTCTGCACCGAGAAGGACAGGGGCAGACCGCTCGAATCGCTCGCGCTCGGCTGAAAGGCATAAGCGCTGCCGGCCGTAACACTGGTGGGCGGTGTGCCGGAGATCACCGGCGGTGGCGCGGCCACACTGGCGGGCGCCAGCACCTGCACGGCGAAGGCCGGCAAAGTCGCGGTGCGAATGCCATCGCTCACCGCGATGACGATGTTGGAGTAGGTGCCGGCGCTGGCGGCGGCGGGCGTGCCGGCCAATTGTCCACTCGAGGTCGAGAAGCTCGCCCAGGCGGGCTTGTTGGCGATGGCGAAGCTGAGGGGGCGCTCGCGCGGATCGAGCGTGGCTGGCGTGAAGGCATAGCTTTGCCCTGCGGTCACGCTGCTGGCCGGCGTGCCCGAGATGGTGAGGCCGTCGCGGTGCTGATGAGCGAATGCGCCTGCCGGGCAGGCAAGGAGCAGGCCGCTCGCGCACGCTGCCAGCAGCGCGCGCCCCGCGGCCGTGATCCGGATTGAGCTGCGGAACCGACGCATGAAGCCTCCGTGCGCTGTCGGGTCGCTTGGCTTCGGGAGGCGCGGCCGGATCCGTGAGCTCGGATCGCGATGACGACTGCAGGCGCATGAGGCCTTAAGCCGGCAACCCCGCTGTCTTCCTTGAAGGGAGACCGGAGGCTTTGCGTCCCCGCCTCACGACGGGTTTGCCCTTTAAAGTTCAGGTCATCGCGCGGGCGACGACCGTATGAGGCACAGTACAGCGCACTCGCTGGCGTGTGCGCAAATGTCTCGCACTGGCGACGTGCGATTTTGGCTACGGCTTGCCAGAGGCTGCGATGCGTGCCGGCGGAGCGGCGCCGAGGAGCTTCAGCCGCGCACGTAGCGGCCAGGCGCATCCTCATCGGCGGCCCCGCTGAGCGCGTGCGCTGCGCGCGCCGGGACCTGCTGCGCGTCCGAGTGGGCCGCGAGCCACGCCTCCCAGGTGGGCCACCAGGAGCCCTCCTTGAGCGGCGCACTCTCGAGCCAGGCTTCGGCTGAGAGCGCTTCGGTGGGATTCGTCCAGGTGAGCACGCGGTGGCGGCGCTTGGGGTGCACCGGTCCGCTCACGATGCCGGCATTGTGGCCGCCGCTGGTGAGGAGGAACGTGTAGTCGGGGCTGCGTGTCAGGCCGCGCGCCTTGTAGACCGAGCGCCACGGGGCGACGTGATCGGTCTCGGTGCCCACCACAAACAGCGGCAGCGTCACCGCCGCAAGATTCACGCCCACGCCGGCGACCGTAAAGGTGCCGAGCGCGAGCTCGTTGTTCAGATACAGCCGCTCGAGGTATTCGCTGTGCATGCGCCAGGGCATGCGCGTGCCGTCGGCATTCCAGGCCATGAGGTCGTTGAGTTTGGGGCGCTCGCCGCGCACATACTGCTGCACCGCCGGGTTCCACAGCAGATCGCGCGAGCGCAGCAGCGCGAAGGCCGCGCCCATGCGCTCGCTCTCGAGCACGCCGGCCTTGTGCATCATCGCCTCGAGCATCGCGATCTGGCTCGGCGTGATGAAGACGGCCAGCTCGCCGGGCTCGCTGAAGTCGGTCTGTGCGGCGAGCAGGCTCACTGAGGCGAGCGGCGCCTGCGCGCGCGCGGCGAGGGCGGCGGCGGCGATCGCGAGCAGCGTGCCGCCGATGCAGTAGCCCACGGCGTGCACCTGCTGCTGCGGGACCAGGCGCTGCACCTGCGCCAGCGCCTCGAAAAATCCGAGCTGCACGTAGTCATCCATGCCGAGCTCGCGGTCGGCGACGTCGGGATTTTTCCAGGAGATCATGAAGACGGTGTGGCCCTTCTCGACCAGGTAGCGCACCAGCGAGTTGCGCGCCGAGAGGTCGAGGATGTAGTACTTCATGATCCAGGCGGGCGTGATCAGCACCGGCTGCGCGTACACCTGCGTGGTTTGCGGGGAGTACTGCAGCAGCTCGATGAGGCGGTTGCGGAACACCACCTTGCCGGGGGTCGCGGCCACCTGCTGGCCCACCACGAAGTCCTCGGTACCGGGTACGGCGCCGCCCTCGACGGCGCGCTGCGCGTCCTCCAGCCAGTTCTTGAGGCCGCGAATGAGGTTGCGTCCGGACTCCTCCGCGGTTCGTTGCAGCAGCTCGGGGTTCGTCTGCAGGAAATTGGCCGGCGAGGCGGCTTCCAGCAGCATGCGGCCCGCGAAATTGGCGCGTGACAGCGCCGCGGCATCCGCGCCCGTGGCCGGCTCCAGCGCCTGCTGCCACCAGCTCACCCAGTTGCCGTAGGCGTGCGCATAGACGTTGAAGGGCCAGGTGTTCCAGGCCGGCCCGGTGAAGCCGAGGTTCTCGTGACCGGGGGCGAGTGGCTCGCCTGCGGCGGCGCGGCTGAGGAACTGCCAGCTCTCCAGGGTCTTCTGGTACGCACTGCGTGCCAGTGCCTGCTGGCGCTGCGGCTGGCTGGCTAAATGCAGGTACCAGTCCCACCAGGCGCGGGCGTAGTCATCGGGGGCGAGGCCGCCGGAGAAGGCGGCGAGCTGGGCGCGTAGCTGGCGCTCGGCATCACGCCGGGCGGCTGGGTCGGCGGACTCACCCGCGGCGGGTGGGTCCTTCTGTTTTCGGGGTCCGGCGCTCAAGGCGGTCCTTTACGCAAAGGAAGACACACCCGGGGCTCACGCCCCGGGTGTGCGATACCGCCAAGATATCAGGCCGCCTTGCGTGAGGGCACTGCCTTCGCGGCGATCTCGGTGCTGAACTCGTTGATCTTCGTCTGGATCTCAGACGTGACCGTCGCGAACTCCTGAGCACGCGCGCGGATCTTTTCCGCGAACTGGCTGGTGAGCTCGGTCTGCTTGTTCAGCAGCTCGCTGGCGCTCGTGGCGGCGAAGGTCGCGCTCACGCGTGCAAGTCCTGACTCGAGCACGTCGCCGGCGACCGCGTACTGCAGGCGGGCCAGGCGCTCCAGGGTCTTGAAGCCGTCCTGCTGCGCCTTCAGCACGGGCGCGAACGCCTCGCGGGTCGCGTTGAGGATCTTGTTCGCATCGAAAGTCTGGTCGGTCATGTGGGCTCTCCGAAGTGCCGCTGGGGTGGAGGGCATTATACCGATTCTTGTATGCACTGCAAGAAGAAATTAAGGAACGCAGATCAGAGCTAAAATATCATCTTAATATATTGATAACTATCCATTTATTAGATATCTGTTCGATCGCTATCGCCACTTTTGTTTTGCGCTGCACATCACATTCTCAGGCCGGCATCAATCTCCAGCACGCGGCCCGTGAAGAGCTCGCTCTCGAAGATGAACTCAACGGCCTGGGCGATCTCCTCGGGCTCCCCCAGGCGCCCGAGCGGAATCGGCGCGGTCAGTTTGGCGAGGGCTTCGGGCTTCATGGCGGCGACCATCGGCGTGCGGATGAATCCGGGAGCCACCGCGCCCACGCGGATGTTATAGCGCGCCAGCTCCTTCGCCCATACCACGGTCATGGCGGCGACCCCGGCCTTGGCGGCGGTGTAGTTGGTCTGGCCGATGTTGCCGGCGCGCGAGATGCTCGAGATGTTGACGATCACGCCGCCGTTACCACCGCGGATCATGTGTTCGGCGGCCTCGCGTGCGCACAGGAAGACGCCGGTGAGATTGACGTCGATGACCGCCTGCCACTGCGCCAGCGACATCTTGCTCACCACCTGGCCGTCCTTGACCTTGACCAGGAGGGCGTCGTGCAGCACGCCGGCGTTGTTGATCAGCCCGTCGAAACGGCCGAAGTCCTTGGCCACCTGCGCGAAGGTGGCGACGACGCTGTCCTCGGATGCGACGTTTGCGACATAGCTGCGTGCTCGAGCTCCTTCCTCGCGGCACAGCCGCAGGCTTTCGGCGAGGTCCGCGCCATTGGTATCAAGCAGTGCGAGCTGTGCGCGGCCGCGGGCGAAGTGCAGCGCGAGCGCGCGGCCGATGCCACGGCCGGCACCGGTGACGACGAGAGTCTTGTCCTGAACATCCACAGCGGGATCGCTCCTTGGTTGATTCTTAGGCTTGAGTGGGCGAGGTTTGGCGCGGCCGCGCGGGCACGTCGGCCGCTATCGTTCAGCCGCGGCGCTTGCCGGATTCGGGCTTGCCGGGTTTATCGGCGCCGGCGGCGGCGGGAGCAAAGGCTGACAGCATCGAGGCCTGCATCTTGGCCCACATCTCCATGTTCTGGCGCGCCATCTCCGCCATCGGGGCCATCGGTGTCTCGAGCGCCTTGGCCATCTCCGCCTGCATCAGGTTCTGCTGGCGCAGCAGACCGCCGATGCTCTGCTCGAGATACGAGGTGAGCAGCTGCTGAATCGGATTGCCGTAGAAGCGGATGATGGCCTCGAGCAGCTGCGTGCTTAAGACCGGGGTGCCGAACTGCTCCTGGCTGGCGATGATCTGCAGCAGGATGTTGCGGGTCAGGTCCTCGCCGCTCTTGTCGTCGATGACCTTCAGCCGCACGCCCTGGGCGATCAGCCGGCGCAGGTCATCGAGCGTCACATGGCGGCTGTCCTGCGCATCGTAGAGGCGCCGGTTGGCGTATTTGCGTATCAGGCGTTCTTCGGCCATCGTTGATCGCTCCTGCGGGCAGGTGCGCGACCCTTGGGCGGCGGCGCACAAGGGTCGGGGCGGTGTGGATACTAACGTTGGTGTATGCAGCGCACAATGATGCGGTTCACGCCACTGATGTCGCCGGCGGTCACGGAAAACACTGGTTTATACTGGGTCTTATCTACTCTGTTTGGATGACCCTGCAGTCCTGACACAACACTTTTTGGCAGCGCATACAGTTTATGGCAACCCCGTTCTCCGGTCCCGGCTTCAAGCCCGAAGCCCTGTACGCAGCCTCCGCCGAGGGTTTCCTGGAGCTGCTGAAGAGCTTCGCTCCCCCGGGCCTGGGCGCCGGCGCGGCGACCGACTGGTCGCAGTTCGCCGCGCCGCTGGCGCAGCAGTTCGAGCAGTGGCTGCGCCTGTCGCAGTCCGCCGGCCCCTGGTTCGCCGGCCCTGCGGGCGTGAGTGCCGGCATGGGGCCGGCGTTCGCCGGTGCGCAGGGATGGTCCTTCGGACCGCTGCCGCTCGGGGCGGCCGCAGCCCCGCGCCCCGAAGCGCAGCGCACCTTTGAGCTGCTGACCCAGCTCGGGCAGCTGCAGGGACGGCTGGCAGGGCACTGGGGTGAGATCGCGCGCAGCGCCGCGCAGCGTTTCGTCGCGCGGGCCGGCACACCGCAAGCCGCCGCCTCTCTCGATGACACCCTCAAGCTGTATGAGCTGTGGGTGACGTGCGCGGAGGAGGCCTATGCCGTCACGGCCCGGAGCGAGGAGTTCAGCCGCCTGCAGGCCGAGCTCGCCAACGTCTCCGCGGCGCTCCTGGTCGAACAGCGCCGCCACGCGGAAGGGCTGGTGCGCGCTTTCGGCCTGCCGACGCGCAACGAGGTGGACGCGCTCTACGCGCACATCAAGGAACTCACGCGTCGCCTCGATGAACTGCGCGCAGCCGCGCCCGGGCCGGCCGCGCCGCGCGCGGCGCACCCACGCGGCCGCCCGAAGGTCAAGGCGAAAGCCAAGCGCGCTGCGGGCAGGCACGGACGCCGTTCTTGAGTGCCCACTCCGCCGACGCCGGCGGAACCGTTGCCGACCTTACGCAGCGCCTGACCGAGACGCTCGCACGGCTGCACCAGGCCCGCACCGTCAGCGTCGGCTGCTCGGCGAAGCGTGCCGTCTTCCACTGCGGCAAGACGACACTCTATGAGTACGAGGCGCTGCGCACACCGGCGGCGGGCGCGCGCGCGGTGCTCGTGTGCTTCGCACTCGTCAACCGGCCCTACGTGCTCGACCTGCAGCCGGACCGCTCCCTGGTACGGCGGCTGCTGGAAGCCGGGCGCCGGGTATTCCTCATCGATTGGGGCGACCCGGAGGATGCGGATCGTCATACCGACTTGGCCGACTACATCGAGCTGCATCTCGGCGGCTGCGTGGCAGCGGTGCTGGCGCGCAGCCAACAGCAGAGGCTCGATCTTCTGGGGGTGTGCCAGGGCGGGGTGCTCAGTCTTTGCTACGCAGCGCTGCACCCGCAGCAGATCGCACGACTGGTCACGCTGACGACGCCGGTCGACTTCCATACCCCCGACAACCTCCTCAGCCGCTGGGTGCGCGGCATCGATACCGAACTGCTGGCGGCGTGCGGCAACGTGCCCGGTGAGCTCCTGAATGCGCTGTTTCTTGCGCTCATGCCGGTGCGGCTCACGCAGGCGAAGTACGTGAAGCTCCTCACCGGCCGGCCCGATCAGCGCGCCGTGGAGGACTTCGTGCGCATGGAGCGCTGGATCTTCGACAGTCCGCCGCAGGCGGCCGCGGCGCTGGCGCAGTTCGTGCGTTGGTTCTATCAGGAGAACGCCCTGGTACGCGGCACGCTCAGGCTTGCCGGCCGCCGCGTGGATCTGCAGAACGTGCGCCAGCCACTGCTGAATCTCTACGCACTCGATGACCACATCGTGCCACCGGCCGCATCAGCTGCCCTGAAGGGGCTGGTCGGCAGCCGCGACTACCAGGAATGTGCCGTCAGGACCGGCCACATCGGCATGTATGTCAGCCGCGCGGCACGCGAGGAGATTCCGCGCCGCCTCATCGCCTGGCTGCGCCGCGGCGACGTCGCCTGAGGCGCCGCGCGGCCGTCAGTAGCCGCGGCCGATGTCGACCACCGCCAACAGCTGATCGCCGGCCATGTAGCGGCGCAGGTTTTCACGCAGCAGCACCACCCGCTGCTCGGCGGTCACGGCGGTATCGGCGGAGACGTGCGGGGTGATCATGAGGTTCGGCAATGCCACAGCGGGCTATCCGGTGGCAGCGGTTCCGGGTCGACGACGTCCAGGGCGGCGCCGGCGAGCCGCCCGGCGGTGAGCGCCGCCGCGAGGTCAGCGCTCACGACGCTCTTGCCACGGCCGACGTTCAGGAAGTAGGCAGTGGGCTTGAGTGCGGCAAAGAACTCGGCGTTGAAGATGCCCGTCGTCTGCGGGGTGAGCGGCGCGCAGTTGACGATGTAGTCGGCTTCCTTGGCGAGTTTCGGCAACTCATCCGGCAATCCCACGTAGCTGACGAAGTCAGGTCCCGCGTGCCCGCTGGCGCGCGTGGCGGTGACGCGCATGCCGAGCGCATGCGTGCGGCGCGCGACCTCGGTGCCGATGCCCCCGAGACCTACAACCAGCACCGTCTTGCCCTCCAGATCCGTCAGCTGCGGGTGTGTCTTCGGCCCAGTGCCCCTGCTGCTGCTGGCGCCAGAAGTAATCCAGATGGCGGCTTTCGGCCAGCATCAGGGCGAGCACGTGCTCGGCCATGCTGGGGGCGGCGGTGCGCTGCATGTTGGTCAAGAGCAGTGGCGCTCGTGCAGCAGCGGCTGCTGCACGCACGTCTCAACGCCCGCGCCGAGCCACTGGATCCACTGCAGGTGCGTGTCCTTGGCGAGCACCTCCGCCGAGCACACCCCGAGGGTGGCATCCGCGCTGGCGATGTCGCGCGCGCTGGCCTGCGGCAGCTCGACGAATCTCACTCCCGGGGCAGCCTGCCTGAGCTCACCCAGGGACTCGTGCAGGTAGGGTGAGACCAGGATCAGCTGCGGGGCGCGCCAGCCGCTGTGCTCGCGCACCGGCGGCCCGGAAGGCTGCAGGCCCAGCGACTCAAGCGGGGCGGCGGGCGGAGCGGCGCGAGCGCGCCGCTGGCAAAGCTGAGCGCGGCCGCCAGGCGTAGCAGCGTGGGCAACCTCTGCATGGTCACTTGCATAAACTCCCCTGCACGGGCGTTGGCGCCCGTCGATCTTGGTTTTGGTTCAAACGCTTCCGTGAACTTCAGGCCATGCCGCCGCTCACCGAGATGATTTGCGCGGTCAGATAGGCGGCATCCTCGGAGCAAAGAAACGCGACCACGCCGGCGACCTCCTCGGGCAGGCCGACGCGGTTCATCGGCACCAGCCGTTCAATGGCCTTGGCATCGAACAGGCCTGCAGTCATCGGCGTGCCGATGATGCCCGGAGCGACCGCGTTCACGGTGATGCCGCGCGTGGCGACCTCGAGCGCGAGCGCCTTGGTGGCGGAGTTGAGCGCGCCCTTGGCGGCCGCGTAGTTCACCTGGCCCTTATTGCCGATGAGGGCGGCGACCGAGGAAATGTTGATGATGCGGCCCCAGCGCGTGCGGATCATCGGCAAGAGCAAGGGCTGGGTGGCGTTGAAGAAGCCGTTGACGGAGACGTCGATCACGCGCTGCCACTGCTCGGCGCGCATGCCCGGCAGCACCGCGTCATCGTGAAGACCGGCGTTGTTGACCAGGATCTGGATCGGACCTGCTTCGAGGACCGCCTCGAGAGCGGCGCGCGTGGCGGTCCCGTCGGTGATGTCGAAGCTGATCAGCTCTGCCGTGCCGCCGCCGGCGCGGATCTCGCCCACCAGCGTCCCGGCGAGCGCGGTACTGTGGTGGGCGTGCACGTAGACGTGGTGGCCGTCGCGCGCGAGGCGGCGGCACAGGGCCCCGCCGATCGCACCGCTGCCGCCGGTGACCAGCGCGCGCCGCGCGCCGCTCACGCGCCCACCCCGCCGAGGATGGCCGCGAAGCCGGTGTCGATGACGATGCTGGCCCGTCCCTTCACCAGCATCTGACGCTCATCGCACAGCTCAAACTCGTAGAGCACGGTGTGGGCATCACCGGTAACGCGCTCCGCGCTGGCGAGGAGCTCGCCGGCAAGGTCATCCAGGCGCGTCACATAGAGCGTGACGTTGCGCACGCTGGCGATGTAGCCGACCGCGGCCGTGTCGATGCTCTCGCGCACCTCGGATGTCATCGAGCTGGCGAGCGGGGCGCTTGCGGCCACCAGGGCCCCGTGCACGGCCATCGCCTGGGCGGCGTACTCGATGCCGCAGGCGGCCCCCAGACGCCCATGGGCGCGCAGAGGATTGTCCGCCTTCAGGTGCGAGGTGCTGCTACAGCGGATGCGGGTCGCATCCCAGGAGACCACCGCATCCAGCAGACACATGCGTCCCTTATGCGGGATGTGCTGCTCGATCCAGGCGTGATCTAGCGGCACGGGGTCACCTTCAGTGCCAGCCGCAGGTGCGGCAGGTACTCAAGCACCACCGGGCCGGCTGTGGCGCCGGCAGCCGCGCGAGCAGCGGCAGGCTGCGCGCGGCCGGAATCGCGGCGGCGCAGGTTTTCCAGGGGCGGGGACATCTCGTCGGCTGCGGCATCACTCAAGTGTGCCTCGATTCTCGCAAGCGTGGCAGCTCCGCGCTCAGGGGCCAGCACCAGCGCGACCCCGAAGGCATCCGGGATCTCACGCGCACCGTTGATCGGCTCGGGGTACGCGGAGTCATAGGCCAGAAGCAGCACAGCGGTGTGCTCGGCCACCACCTGCGTGAGCGCCTCCAGCAGGCCCGCGCCGAAGCTCGCATCGTGAGCGCACAGGGCGGTGGATGCCGGGGTCGCCCCGGTGGCGATGCCCCAGTAGCCGGCCGCGGCGTTGTGCACCGAGTTGTGAAAGCGCGTCGGGGAGATCTGCCGCTCGGCGGAGGCGAGCGCCTCGCAGATCTCGTGGCAGTTCTGGCCGTCGCCGCCGGAGGAAGTGAACACCGCCGGCAGCAGCGCCGCATCGATGCCGGCATGACGGGTTGCTTCCAGGCCCGTGGCGAGGGTGAGCTTGACGCTCGGACCGGTGCGGCGGCGCTCCGCGGCCGGCAGGCTCTGCGGCGGCGGCAGCACCGTCGGGACGCTGACCCAGTCCACTTCGCCGGCCAGCACGTGCACCGCATCGGTCCAGCTGGTCATACCCGGGCCGAGGAGGCCCACGCCCTCGACCCAGGCGCTGAGCACGGCCGCCGTCATCCGGTTCGCCCGAAGATGAGGCAGCAGTTGGAGCCACCGAAGCCGAAGGAGTTGCTCATCACGCGTCGCAGCGGCCGACGCCGGTTCGCCAGCAGGTAGTCGACTTCGAGCGCCGGATCCACGTTCACGGTGTTGACGCCAGCGGGCATCAGGCCCTCGCGCAGTGCCAGTGCGCACAGCACCGCCTCCAGGGCGCCGGCCGCGCCGAGCGTATGGCCGGTAGCGCCCTTGGTCGAGCTGCCCGGCACGCCGGAGCCAAGTACGCCGCTCACGGCGCGCGCCTCGGATTCATCGTTGCTCTGCGTACCGGTACCGTGGAAGTTGATGTAGTCGATATCGCGCGCGCCAAGCTGCGCGCTCGCCAGGGCCTTCTGCATCGCCTCGCGCGCTCCGCGCCCCTGCGGGTGGGGCGATGACATGTGGTAGGCATCGCTCGACTCCCCGCAACCCATGAGCAGCACCGCATCGGGCTCGGGTGTGTCCGGGGCACGCTCGAGCAGCGCAAAGGCGGCCGCCTCGCCGATGGAGATGCCGTCGCGCTCGCGATCGAACGGCCGGCACGGCCTCGCCGAGACCAGTTGCAGCGAATGAAAGCCATACAGCGTCGTCAGGCACAGCGAGTCCACCCCGCCCACGAGCGCCGCATCGATGAGTCCGGTCTGCAACGCGCGCTGGGCGGAGGCGAACGCCTTGCCGGAGGAGGAGCAGGCGCAGGAGATGACCACCGCAGGGCCTGCGAGCCCGAGCGCGCGCACCGCGAAGGCCCCCACCGAGAAGGCGTTGTGCGCACCGGCGTAGCGGAACTGCGGCGGCAGCGCACCGCTCACCGGGTCGCGGTGCCGGTAAGCGATTTCCGATTCGAGAATCCCGGAGGTGCTGGTGCCGAGGAAGACCCCCACACGCGCAGCCCCGTAACGGCTCGCGGCCGCGCGCACCGCGTCCGCCATGCCATCCTGCGTCAGTCCGAGCCAGGCGAGGCGGTTGTTGCGGCACTCGAACTCATCCAGACCCGGCGGCAGCACCGTGGCGTCGACGCCTTCGACCTCGCCTACGTGGGTGTCGAGCTTCACGGTCTCGAAGGTGCACGGTGCAAGTCCGGTGCGCGTTGCCCGCAGCGTGGCGAGGGTCTCATTGAGCCCGCGGCCGATGCAGCTGGTGGCGCTGAAGGCGCTGAGCACGAGCGGTGCGCTCACGCGGCCTCGCCCAGGAGCAGGGTGTTATCGAAGCTGCGGCCGCGGCTGACCCCGACGCGGTGGGTGGCAAATCCGGCCGAACGCAGCAGGCCCTGCCAGTCAGCGAGCGTGCGGCAATGCAGCGGCAGCCAGCGCCCGCGGCGCATGAGCGCGACGCTGCGGTCGACCGTCTTGCTGAGCGTGAAACCGTAGCCGCCGGCGGCGTCCCCGATGCGCAGCAACAGCAATCCCCCCGGCGAGAGCGCGGCGCGCGCCCGCGACAGAATACGCTCCTGCGCGCTGAAGTCGTTGTAGTGCAGCACGTCCATGAGCACGATGCCGTCAGGAGAGCCGAAGTCCGCCTCGCGGATGTCCCCGTGCACCATCTGGATGAGCGTACCGCTGTCACGGGCGAACGCCCGCCGCGCCCGGCGCACTTCCTTCGCGTTGATCTCGATGCCGGTATAGGACGTAAGGCGCGGCGGGGCCGGCCAACCGTGCGGCCACGCACCGGCGCGCTCGCGCGCGTGACAGCTGGCGGCCCCCAGGAGCCACGCGCCGAGCAGTCCCTGGCCGGCGCCGAGGTCCAGCAGCCGCCGGCAGTCCTTCAGCAGTCCCTGCTCGAGGATGAGCGCGTAGGCCGGATCGGCCCTGAGCTTGCTGCGCGCGAAGTGCCAGGCGAAGCGGCCCGCCGCGCGGTAGTAGGCACCGGCGGCCTCCAGCAGCACCGGCGGCGGCGCGCCGCTCACGCCGGCTGCTCCTGCACGAGCGCGTCCGGGAGCGTTACGCAGGTAAGGCTGCGCGCGGCGAGCGTGGCCAGAAGCGGCGGCAGCACCTCGAGCACCACCGGCGTGCCGGCGGCACTGCGCGCCGCATGGCCGTCGTGCACGAGCAGGATGTCACCCTGGCCCAGCCCGCGGGTGAGACGCTGGAGGATCGCCGCGGGCTCGCGGCTCACGGTATCGAAGCCGCGCCGCGTCCAGCTCACCAGGCGCAGACGGTTGCGCGCCAGCACCGGCTCGAGGAACGGATTGCGCAGTCCGGCCGGCGCGCGGAAGAACTGCGGCACCGCGCCCGTTACCGCAGCGATGCTGTCCTGCGCGCGTTGCACTTCGTCGGCCATGGCGCGCGGACCCAGGAGCGAGAAGCGGTGCAGGTGACGCTCGCTGTGGTTCTCCAGCGCGTGGCCGCGCGCCAGGATCTCGCGTGCCAGTCCCGGGTGCGAGCGCACGCGCGCGCCGATGCAGAAGAACGTGGCCCGTACCCGGTGCGCCTCCAGGAGTGCGAGCAGCCGCGGGGTGACGGCAGGATCTGGGCCATCATCCACCGTCAGTGCCACGCATGCGCCCGCGCTGTGCGGCAGGTGCGTCCAGTTCGGTCCGAGCAGGCCGCTGCGCGGCATGAGTCCGCCGGCGCTGATGATCAGATGATCCGCCGCCACCGCGCCGAGCGCCCAGGGCCAGCTCGCCGGCCGCGCGACCACGGTTGCCAGCGCCGCCACGTGCAGCGCGAGCGAACCCTGCACCAGAGCGGTCGCACGCCAGCGCCTGCGGGCGGGTGTGTCAGCGGCGGGAGGTGAGGCGGGCATCGAGAAAATTGTCCCAGAGTCGGCGCCAGGTGGGCCAGTCATGCCCCCCGGGCACGGTATCGACGTCCTGTGGGTCGAGCGCGGCGGCCAGGAGCCGGTGGCGCTCGCCGAAGCGATCCTCACGACCCAGACCCAGATAGATGCGCGGCACGTGCGGGGTGCGCGTCTTCAGGAACTGCCACAGCCGCCGCTCCTCATCCTGCGCGTCCTGCTCCCCGCCGCTCCACTGCGACAGTCCCGTGCGCTGGATCTCGGAGGTCACGAGGTAGCTGCCGAGGTAAGGCGCGAACAGGCAAAGACCGCTCATGCCCCGGGGCTCCTGCGCGGCGCAGCACAGTGCGACGTAGCCGCCAAGGGAGATGCCCCCGAGCCACACCGGGATGCCGCGCGCGCGCGCCGGCGCCAGGTGCTCGCGGCTTACGCGCTCGACCACGGAGCGGTCGGTGACGTGTCCGAACTTGAGCGCCGCGAAGGTCAGATCGACGTCCAGGGCACGTTCGCGCACTGCCTGCGCGAAGCCGGCTGCCACGAAGTCCTCAGGTTCCGCGTGCGCCGGCGGCAGCAGCACCACCAGCATCCCGGCCGGCCGGCCCGGATGTGCCGCCTGATGCAGCGCCCTCATGCGGGCCCGGGAGCGGGGGCGGGTGCGACGCCCGCCGCCGAGAGCATGGCGGCGAATACGAGCGCCAGCAGCGCCCCGGGGGCGACGGTGCCACCCAGATCGGCAAGCATCGGCACGCGGGCGCAGGCGAGCACGCCGAAGGCGAGCACGGTGGCGAGGTTGGCGACCAGGAGCGAGGCCAGGGTGAGGGCGAGGGAGCCGTGCTGCGGTGCGTGGCTGCTGCGGTCGAAGAACAGCGCGTAGTTGGAGCCCACGGCCACGATGAGCAGCATTCCGACCAGATGCAGGATGGTGAGCCGCTGACCCAGTCCTGCGAGCAGTGCCGCAACGCTCAACACGCTCAAGACCAGCGGAATGAGCACGCGTGCCACCCGGGCGCCGGAACGCAGCATGCACAGCAAGAGCAGCACGATGGCCAACAGGCCGGCGAGGGACAGCTCGATCGCCTGGCGCAGGTAACTCAGGTACAGCCGGTCGGTCTCTCCCTTGAGGTCGAGCACCACGGCGTGCGCGTCCGTGCCCGCGACCGCCGCCCGCACGCGCGCGGCGGCGGCGGCGCTCAGGTCGCCGGTGGTGCCCGACACCGGCAGGAGCGCGGAGTAGCCCTGGGCGGTCCTGACCAGGAGTGCATCGGCCGCGGCGGCGAAGGAGGTCCCCTCCAGGTCCGCACGCTCGATGACACCGGCATGACGGGCCGCCTCGACGTCCGCGAGGAAGGGCGCGAACACGGCCGCACTGACCGGCAGACCCCGCACGGCGAGTGTGAGCCGCTCGCGCAGTTGGGCCGGATCGGGGAGTGCGGCCAGTCGCGCCCGCTGCACGCCTTGCGAGGGCAGGTAGCGGCTCGCGGATTCGAAGCCTGCGATCGTGCCGTCATCGATCAGCGGGTCAAGCCGCTGCCCCAGGCGTTCAGCGGCCGCGAGCGCGGCCTGCCGCTCGGGCGCGCTTGCCACCACCATGAAGCGCACCTGCGGTGCGCCGAGGTCTGCGCGCAGGCGTTCATCGAGCGCCTGGTCGGCAAGCGGCACGGGGCTCAACGCGGACAGCTCGTGGCTGAGCAGGGCGCCGCGGTGCTGGTACAGAAGTGCGGCGGCCGCCAGTGGTACCAGCCACAGCAGCGCGCGTGCGCGCCGCAGTGCCGTCACGGCCCGCAGCACTCGCTCACCCGCGGGTCGCAGGTCGCGGATCGCCACGCGGCGCGGCATCCAGGCGGGCAGCACGAAACGGGTAACGAGCGCTGCGGCGGTGAGTCCGGCGATGGAGTACAGGCCCAGCTGCGCCAGACCCTGGAAGTCCGAGGGCAGGAGGGCCGCGAACCCGGCGATGGAGGTGAGCATCCCGAGGCGGATGGTCGGCCATACGTCCCGGCGCCAGTCGCCGTGGGCACCGCCCTGCACGAAGAGATAAATCGAGTAATCGACCGCTTCCCCGATCAGGGTGACACCGAAGCCGAGCGTGATGCCGTGCACGGCGCCGTAGCCGAGCGCCACGGCGGCGACCCCGGCAAGCGCGCCGGCGGCCACCGGCACCAGCCCGAGCAGCAGCGCCGCAAACGAGCGATACACGAACAGCAGCAGGAGCGCGATCAGCAGCGCGCTGAGCGCAGACAGGCGCGTGACCTCGCGGGTGATCAGGGTGCGCGCGGCCACCGCGAATACCGGCGCGCCGCTTAAGGTGAGCCGCAGCGAGTCGCGCGCGGGCTCGGGCAGCGCGGCGCGCGCCTGCGCGAACGCACGGCGCACGGCCTCGCAGGCGATGCGCTGCGCATCGATGTCCGCGCCCGCGGCCCGCATCTGCAGCAGCACCAGGGCCTGCGCGCCATCGCGCGAGCTCCATACGCCCTGGCTGGTGCGCGGCGCACGGCCAGAACCCAGCTCATCGAGGATGCCGAGCAGCTCACCGCTCGGGTCCTGCGCGAACAGGGGCTTGATGAGCGGCCCCTCGGGAGATGCGAGCGCATCGAGCGAGGCGGCGATGGCGGCATGCAGTCCGGCGACGGAGAAGCGTGCGGGAGTCACGGCCTCACTGAGCAGGTAGCGGTGTGTAAAGAGGAAGGTGCGATCGCGCTCGAGCGAGGCCGCATCGCCGTTGCTGACGCTCGCGAAGGCAGGCGCGCCGCGCAGCGCGAGCGCCAGGGCCGCCGACACCGCGGCGCGGGTCCCGGGGTCAGCACCGTCGATGGCGGCGATGATGAGGCGGGCGGCGGGACCCTCGCGCAGCTGTTCGACCAGCACCTGCTGGGCGGCGCTGGGTGCCTTGGGCAGGAAGGCAGACAGGTCCGCGGTGTAGTGCGCGCGCGCGGCGATCACGGCCGCGAGCATGACGCACACCGCGAACAGCGCGGTGACGGGGCGTGCGGCGCGGTTCACGGGCTGATTTCGGGACCGATCGTCATGAGGGAGTGATCGCCGTCGCTTTGGCGGATGGCGACGGTTGCAATCGTGGCGCGTGTGCCGGTGAGAGTGATGTCGGCGACGCTCTTGGCAGCCGCGGCATCCAGGGGCGTCAGGCGCAGCGTCCAGTGATCCAGGTCCCCGGAGAAGTCGATGCCGAAGTGGCGCTCCAGGGCGGGGCGATCGCCGGCAAGCGTCGCGCGGATGCTCTCCACGAAGGGCACCGCCTGCGGATTTTCACTGAGGTCGAGTACGCGCGTACGGTGGCCACGCCGCTGGGTGAGCACGCCGTGCTCGAGCACCAGGCTCTCGGGGCTGGGCTTGAGGGTGCGCTTCTCCAGATGATCGGGTGCGTCGTAGAAGAGCTCGCCGGAGGAGCTCAGCGGCTCTTTGAGCATCGCCATCGTGTGCACTTCAGTGAAGCTCGCGTGTCCGTGCTGTCGCTGGGCGAGCAGCGCCAGCAGCTCATCGAAGACCGGGCTTGGCGCCGCCAGGCCCACGGCGGTGAGCGCAAGCCCGAGGCAGGCGGCCCCGAGCCCGGCGGCGCGCGCCCTCACGCGCTTCCCCGGCGTGCCGATTCGTCCGGCAGCTCCGCTCCGTGCCAGAAGTTGTAGAAGTTGTACCAGTTGTAGGGATCAGAGCGGCAGTACTGCTCGAGCACCTGCGCATAGCGCACGATCGCCGCGCGGATGGCGGCATCGCGGCCGCCGGGGGTCGGCTGCGAGAAGTCCGCGATCTGACGGAACACCACGTGGTAGCGGTTACCGCCACGGTACAGGCCCGTCATGAAGATCACCGGTCGGCGCAGCGCCGCGGCGACCCGCATGGGACCGGTAGGGAAGAGGGCGGGCGAGCCCAGAAACGTCACCAGCTGCGCGGGCGCGTTGGCGATGCTGCGATCCCCCAGCATGCCGACGAACTTGCCCTCTTCCAGGCAGTCGCGGATGCGCAGCATCGCTTCCAGGTGACCGAGCGGGATGACCTCCGGGGCGTTGGGCGCCTTGCTCATGCGGAAGAACCGGGTGATGGGACCCGCCTGCTCGTCGTACATCGCCATGGCGACCTTGAGCGTGCGCCGCCGCCGGCCGATCGCACTCACCAGGGCGAAGCTGCCGTGGTGCGCACCGAGCAGGAACGCACCCTTGCCGTGGCCATAGGTATCGACCATCACCTGCTCGCCGTCGGTCGTAATGTCGAAGAAGTCGTGACGCTCCTGCAGGAAGTAGAAGCGATCGAGAATGGTGGTGGCGAAGTAGTAGTACTGCCGGTAACGCTCGCGTGCGCTCGGCCAGTGGCCGAGGATGCGGCGCAGATAGTCGCGCGACCAGCGCCGCGCGTCCGGACCGAACACGAAGTAGTAGGCCGAGACGCAGTGCAGGATCTTGCGGGCGAGCGGGCGCCCGATGTGCACGGCCAGAAACACGCCGGCGGCCAGCACCGTGGCGCTGCCGCGCTCGGGCGCATGCACCCACTCGGTCGAGGGCGCGCGCTCGGTCACCGGGCGCTCAGCCGGTTCGCTGGCCATCACTTAACTTCCGCGGCCGGCACCAGCATGCCCTCGGCGACCGCATGTCCGGCGCTGGAAACCAGGAAATGCACCGAGCCGTTGGGCAGGTGCTCGTGCTCCAAGAGCAGCGTCTCGCCCGGACGCACCGGTTTCAGGAACTTGGCGCGCCCGATCCTCCAGTGTCCCGGCGCGCGGGCTGCGTCCTGTGCCTCCAGCGCCCGCAGCGTCTCATCCAGCAGCAGCACACCGGGCAGGATCGGCACGCCCGGGAAGTGTCCGGCGAGCGCCGG
The DNA here is from genome assembly GCA_963743625.1 of uncultured Pseudomonadota bacterium. GTDB lineage: Bacteria > Pseudomonadota > Gammaproteobacteria > Steroidobacterales > Steroidobacteraceae > 13-2-20CM-66-19. The sequence goes on from CAVUQM010000009.1 coordinate 262,128, forward strand.
ATGATCCGGGTGGATGGTCACTGTGAGGGCGGCACGCACGCGCGGATGTGTCCGGTTCGCTTGAGACTTCAGGCCGCGGAGCTGGCAGCCTTCGGATGCGCCGCCGCGAGGGCCTGCAGCGCCTCCTGCGGCAGCTTGCCGGTGGCATTGCGCGGCAGGCGCGGCACGAACAGCAGCGGGCGCGGCAGAAACACCGGATCGATGCGCTCGCGCAGCGCCTGGATGAGGCGCGGCGCATCGAGCTCGGGCGCCACGACGCAGGCGGCCACGCGGCTCACCTCGGCGTGCGAGGAGCGCGGGTCGGCCCAATGGAAGAAGGCGCCGTCCACAACACCTGCGATCGAATTCAACTGGTGATTGAGGTAGGCGAGGGAGCTGCGCTTGCCGGCAATGTTCACCAGGTCTGCGAGCCGACCGTGCAGCAGGAAGCGTCCCGCGCCGGTCGGCTCGAGTACGTCGCACATGCGGGTCGGCTGCTCGATGTGCCCACCCTCCGCCCAGGTTTCCTCATCGCGCTGCAGGAAGCGCACGCCGGGCCACAAGGTCCATTCCGGGCCCTGCGTGGGACGGCGTGCGGCAATCTGGCCGGTCTCGGTCGAGCCGTAGATCTCCATGAGACGGGTATTAAAGCGCTGCTCGACCTCGCAGGCGAGCTGCTGGGCGAGCGGCGCGGTCGCCGAGACGATCAGATCGGTCGCGGGCAGCGCCGTGGCGGTGCCGGTGAGCGCGCGCAGATGCACGGGAGTTGAGATCAGGAGGCGCGGCCGCGGCACCGCAGCCAAGACGCGCGCGATGTCGGCCGGATAGAAGGGATGCTCGGCACACAGCGCATGGCCGCAGGCGAGCGCCATGAGCACGCTCGACTCGAAACCGTACATGTGCTGCGGCGGCACCGTGGCGACGATCGACCAGGACGCATCGCTCGTGAGGCCTAGGCGCACGGCCTCCTCGCGCACGCACTGCACCAGCGGGCCGAAGGTCTTGGCGTGCGGCACCGGCGTGCCGGTGGAGCCGGAGGTGAACACGCAGGTTGCCAGCTGGTGGGATTCGATCTGCGGCATCGGCGGGACCGCGCTGTGCCGGGGCGCGCGCGCATCGGACGGGTAGCGCACTTGCGGCAGCTGGATATCGCAGTCGGGCCGGTCAGTGAGGCAGACGGCGTCCGGGGCGAACTCCCGCAGCTGGCGGATCACCTCGGGGGTGTGAGTGGAGGGCAGCAGACTCACCTTGCCGGCCGTGACTGCGGCGGCGAAGCCCACCGTGAAGCGGTAGCGGTCCGCGCAGGCGTTGAGCACATGAGCGCTCGGCCCCAGTACGGCGCTCACGCGCTCGAGGTCGTAGAGAAACTGGCGGACCGAGAGGGGGACACCGGCCCGATAGGCGAGGACGGCCTCCGCCGAAGAGTGTCCTATCAGGGGCAACGTGGCCAGATACCTACTTCGTCCTGTGCGCCGCGATGTACTCAACCAGCTGCTGCAGCGAGCCGAAGATGCGCTGGTTGTCCTGGCTGTCCGCCTTGAGCTGCACGCCATACTGCTTGGAGACCACCAGCGCGATCTCCAGGATGTCGATCGAATCGAGCCCCAGGCCCTCCCCGTATAACGGCTGCGCGGGGTCGATGTCAGCGGGCGCCACGTCGAGATTCAGCGCCTCCACGATCAGGCGGGCGACCTCGGCGGTGAGATCAGGGCTGCCGGCTGGCTCGGAACGCCTTAAGGGGGATACTTTTTCGGACATTTGACCCTGCTCAGGTGGCCGGTTGGACTTCGATTCACATTATACAGAGGCCCGTAGGGGCAACCCGGCGGGGCGTTTCCGTGGCTCCCGGACGCGGCTTGGACCCCCCGGAAATGCCTCATCGTGTGGGCCGCAGGGCGCCGGTGTGTCTCGGGGCGCCCGGGACGGGCTCCAGCCAGTCTGCACAGCCGACGGGCGGATGACCTTCCCTGTAGGACATACACCGACACGCTCGGGCTGGCTGCGTGCGTCCGTGTGCGGGCGCGTACGTTATGTCCACTCACGATGAAATCGGAGGCGTCCTGTCCTTCATCGTCCGTGCGCCGCCGCTCGTCAGTTGCCCACGATCGGATACACGAATGAGCGTGGGTCCGTGCTGTGGGGCAGGTATAATTTCACTTATAAGATCAAGGACGGTGGTGCGCTCTGGATGAGGGGCACCCGGATCCTGCATCAGCTACAAGGGAGATGGCTGAATCCGTGTGGACCGTCAGGCTCTGGCCGCGCATCGCGCCGTTCATTTGTGTGGTCCTCGCTTACGCGCTGTTCGCCGCCGGGTGCGGCGGCGGCTCGAACGCGCCGACTGATCCGGCCTCGCCGCTGACCTTCGGCACGACCTCGCTCCCGAGCGCACAGGTTGCAGTTCCCTACAGCGCGACACTCACCGCCCACGGCGGCACGCTGCCGTACGCCTGGACACTCACGAGCGGCACACTGCCGGCCGGCCTTAAGCTGAACGTCGCAACGGGTGCCATCACCGGCACGCCGACCGTCGCGTCATCCGGTACCGCTCTTAGGTTCACGGTGACCGATGCCAGCACTCCGGCTCAGAGCGCCTCGCAGAGCCTGACCCTGGCAATTGCCGGCATGGTGCCGGCGCTGACCATCACCACCACGTCGCTCCCGAGTGGGCAGGTGGGCGCCAGTTACAGCGCGACGCTCACTGCCAGCGGCGGCACCACCCCTTACACCTGGACGCTCAACAGCACGCCGCCTGCGGGTCTGAACTTCAACGGCACGACGGGCACGCTTTCGGGGATCCCGAGCGCTTCGGCAGCGGCCACGCCGCTGCAGTTCACCGTCAAGGATTCGAGCAATCCGGTGCAGAGCCAGACGGCAACTTTCACGCTCACCATCAATGACGGGGTCATCAGCGTCTCGGTAGTCCCAGCCAGGGCGGCCCTCACCATCACCCAGACGCTGCCGCTCACGGCGACCACGACCGACAGTGCCGGCGTGAAGTGGAGCATCAGCCCAGCGGGCGGCTCCTTCGGTTCCAGCACCAGCACCTCGGGCACCAAAGTGACGTTCACCGCGCCGGCGAGCGCCGGCGTCTACACGGTGACCGCGACCAGTGTGTCCGATCCGACCGCGACCGCGTCCCTCACCGTCGGCGTCACCGATCTTAAGGGCGTGTACACCTACCACAACGATGCGGCGCGCGACGGCGCCAACACCCAGGAGTACGCCCTCAACCTGACGAACGTGAATTCGACCTCGTTCGGGAAGGTGTTTTCCTGCACCGTCGACGGGGCCATCTACGCGCAGCCGCTGTGGGTGGCGAACCAGACGATCGGCGGGGCGCGCCACAACGTAATTATCGTCGCCACCGAGCACGACAGTCTCTTTGCCTTCGATGCCGACACCGCGCCCTGCGTGACGTTGTGGCAGGTGAGCCTTATCGACAGCAGTCACGGCGGCAATGCCGCCGGCGAGACGAGCGTTCCCGCCGGCACCACCGGCTACCTCGTGGGGCAAGGGCAGGGCAATCTCGCCCCCGAAGCGGGCGTCTCGGGAACTCCGGTGGTCGATGCGGCGAGCGGCACGCTCTATGTCGTCTCCAAATCGGTCGTCAACGGGACCGCCACGATCTATCAGCGTCTGCACGCCATCAGCATCACCACCGGGGCGGAAAAGACCGGTGCACCGGCAACCATCAGCGGCAGCTACCCGGGAACCGCCAGCGGCGGCACCAGTGTCGCCTTCAGTCCGCAGCAGGAGAATCAGCGCGCGGCACTGGCGCTGGCGAATGGCACGGTCTACATCGCCTGGGGCTCGCACGAAGACGCGCCACCCTGGTATGGATGGGTCGCAACCTACACCTACAGCGGTAGCGGCTTTGTGCAGAACGCAATGCTCAACGTGACTCCGAACGTCAAGGAAGGGGGCATCTGGATGGGTGGCGCGGGACCTGCGGCTGACAACGCCGGTCACGTGTATGTGATTACCGGCAACGGCGGCTTCGATGCCAACAGCGCCAGCGCGCCGAACAACGACTATGGCGACTCGGCGCTGCAGCTGGGCGGCAGCTCGCTGAACATCACGTCGTGGTTCACGCCTTCAGACCAGTCAGAGGACGACGCCAATGACTACGATTTTGGTTCCGGCGGTGCGACGCTGGTGCTGAACCTCAGTACCGGTCCGGTTCAGCACCTGATCATCGGCGGCGGCAAGGACAGCACGCTGTACCTGCTGAACGGCGACAAGATGGGGGGCTACGGCGACATCCACGCCTTGCAGTACTTCTCCGCGGGCTCGGGCCTGTTCTGCTCACCGGCCTTCTGGAACAACCTGCTGTTCGTGGCGCCGATCGCCGGAGCGCTCGAGTCCTTTGCCTTCAACCCCGCCAACAGCATGTTCACGACCACGCTCGCCAGCCGCACCACCACGGCCTTCGGCTATCCGGGCAGCACCGCCTCGGTCTCGGCCCTGGGCGCGAGCACCAACGGTATCGCCTGGATTCTCGATACGTCCGCCTATTGCACCGGACAGTCGGCGCCCTGTGGCGCGGCGGTCCTGCACGCCTACAACGCCTTGAACCTCTACTCGGAGCTGTGGAACAGTTCCCGGTCGAGCGCCGACAAGGCCGGCAACGCGGTCAAGTTCACCGTGCCCACGGTCGCAAACGGCAAGGTCTATATCGGCACCCGCGGCAACAACATCGGTGGCGTCTACGGCTCGACCACGGTTTCCGGCGAGCTGGACGTGTACGGGCTGAAGCCCAACTGAAGCAGCGTGCGGCAGAGTATCTGCCTTATCAGTTAGTTAGCCTCGCTAGCTGCGGCAACGCATCGCACCCAGGAGGCGCCCCGGTGGCGCAAGTATCCGCGCTGCCCGGGCCATGAGTCGCGATAAGATACCGCCCCGCAGCGCCCCAAATCGGAGTCACAGAGATGTCGGTGAGGTCCACCATCACGTCACAGTTCCAACAGGTCGCCATCGAACAGGAACGCACACTCGCCCCGCTCTCCGATGAGCTGAAGCTCGTTCAGTCCGGGCTCGACTCCCTCAGCTTCGCCATCATCGTGGCGCGCCTCGAAGACTCCCTCGGCATCGACCCCTTCAGCGCCGCCGACGTGGTGGAGTTTCCGGTGACCTTCGGCGACTTCGTCAGGCTGTACGAAAACTTTGCCAAGTGACGCTCGCTCGCTGTGGGAGTCCCTTAGCCTAACGGGCGCGCCGGCCGGCCGTCTGCACGGTCGCGCGAGGACCGTGGCACTCGCCGACTTTGCGCATGCATCGGCACTCGGCGGACGGCTCGAAGAACTGCGCGGCTGCACCGTTCTCATCGCCTGCCGCGATCAGCTGACCGCGGCGCTGACACTCATCGAACTCGACGGGGTGGCGCACCGCATGGTGCTGTGTACGCCTGACCTTGCGCCCCAGCACCTGCCGGGCGTGATCCGCGACTCTGGCGCCGATGCCTGCGTCCTGGATGCCGGCAGTGCCGCGCAAGCGGCCGTCGGCATCGCTGTCAGCGCGCAGCCGCAGCTCACCGCTCACAGCATCACGCGCCGCTGCAGCGCAACGACCGAGTGGGTGCTTCTTACCTCCGGGACCACCGGGGCGCCGAAACTGGTGCTGCATACGCTTGCGAGCCTCACCGCAGCGCTCAGCGGTGAGCCGCCAGCGGCGGCACCCCTCATCTGGAGCACCTTTTACGACATCCGCCGCTACGGTGGTCTGCAGATTTTCCTGCGGGCGCTCTACGCCGGCTCGCTGGTGCTCTCGGACCGCGAGGAAGACGTGGGGGATTTCCTCGCGCGCGCAGGTAGTCAGGCCATCACGCACATCTCCGGCACTCCCTCGCACTGGCGCAAGGCGCTGATGAGCGGAGTCACCAGCCGCATCCATCCCCACTACGTGCGGCTCTCGGGAGAGATCCCCGACCAGGCGGTACTCGACGGGCTGCGTGGCGCCTATCCCGATGCGATTCTGGCGCACGCCTTTGCCTCCACCGAGGCGGGCGTCGCCTTCGAGGTACGCGATGGGCGTGCCGGCTTTCCGTGTGAGCTGGTGGGAGCGCCGGGCACGCGGGTAGAACTGCGGGTGCAGGACGAAACACTGCAGATCCGCTCGGCCGGGACCGCCACCTGCTATCTCGGCGAGGGTGCCGAGCCCCTCAAGCGCGCGGATGGCTTCGTCGACACCGGCGATCGCATCGAGGCGCGCGAGGGCCGCTATTACTTCATGGGCCGTCGCGGCGGGGTGATCAACGTCGGGGGCCTGAAGGTGCATCCGGAAGAGGTGGAGGCCGTGATCAACGCGCACCCCTGGGTGCGCATGTCGCTGGTCAAGGCGCGCCGCAATCCCATCACCGGTGCGGTCGTGACCGCGGATGTGGTGCTGAAGGAGCCCACCGCGGCCGCCCCTGAACCGGCCACCGTGATGCGCGAGGTGACCGAGAGCTGCAAACGTTCGCTGGCTTCCCACAAGGTTCCCGCCATGATCCGCATCGTGCCCTCGCTCGAGGTTTCCCCATCCGGCAAGCTGGTGCGCCCCAGTGCGTAACGTCATTGTTACCGGCGCCAGCCGCGGCCTGGGCCTGGGTATCGCCACCACACTCGCCGCGGCCGGCTATCAGGTCATCGCTGTGGCACGCACCCAGAGTGCAGCGCTCGGGGCGGCGATGGCGCGCGCGCGCGATGCTGGCGGTGGCGCCATCCAGTTCCGTGCGCTCGATCTCTTGGCGACGCAGGCGATCCCGGGGTTCGTCAGCGCACTGCGCAAGGAATTCGGGCCGCTCTATGGCCTGGTGAACAACGCAGGTCTGGGCACCTCGGGTGTCCTTGCCATGATGCGCGACGAGCAGCTCGAGGCCCTGGTGCGCCTCAACACCACATCCCCGATGCTGCTCACCAAGTACGTAGTGCGCTCCATGATGAGCGAGCGCGCGGGCCGCATCGTCAACATGGCCTCCGTGGTTGCCTCCACCGGTTATCACGGCCTGTCGGTGTACTCGGCGACCAAGGCCTCCCTCATCGGCTTCACGCGCTCCCTCGCCCGCGAGGTCGGCCCGCTCGGCATCACCGTTAACGCGCTGGCGCCCGGCTTCATCGATACGGACATGACGCAGGAGCTCGAGGGTGCGCAGCGCGAGCAGATCCGGCGCCGCAGTGCGCTCAAGCGCCTGGCGGATGTCGATGACGTGGCTGCGGCGGTCGAGTTTCTGCTGAGTGAGAAGGCCAAGAACATCACGGGGACCACCCTCACCGTGGATGCCGGCAACACCGCCTAAGCAGCACCGTCGGTGTCGGTTTCGCTCACGGTGCTCGGATCGATCGACCCGGCATTCCACATAATCATCCTGGGCACGCTGGACAAATCAGTCTGCAAAAACGTCGAATGATTCACTCGCATTCCGAACGCCACTAGGCAGCGTGCCAGTGCCCGTAGGCGGGCTGTCGGGCGCGGATTTGGCAGTAGCACGCGCGACTAATGGCAGAGTAGCCTAGCTTGACCTGTGCTTACGCTGCATTGCATTAAAAAATAAGAGGAGCGACAGGGCGGAGGTCTTGTGGATCTGCGACGCGCGGTAAAGACCGTTCTGGGTTGGGCTGCGGGAGTCAGTGACAGGTACGTCACTGAACTGCGATCGAAGGCGGTCGTCGTGGCGTTTCATCGCATTGACGACCAAGTTGCCGACGATCCGATTGGCTGCACGCCTCAGAGATTCGAGCGCTTCTGCCGCTTCTTTGGCAGGCACTTTCAAGTCGTGCCGCTGTCGCAACTGCTGGCCGATGCTGCCGCCGGGAGAGACGTAGGGGGGCGGCTCGCCATCACATTCGATGACGGGTACGCCAATAACTTCGAGACCGCGGCCCCGATCCTGTGCAGATACGGGCTGCCGGCCACTTTCTTCGTGGCCACCGGGTGGATTGGCACGCACACCGTTGCCCCGTGGGACCAGGACCTGAAGGTGCGCTTTGACTGGATGAATTGGGACCAGCTGCGCGGTCTTGTCTCACAGGGCTTCGAGATAGGTTCCCATACCCACACTCACGTTGACATGGGCACCACCGACCCCGCAGTCATCGGGGCTGAACTTGAGCGCTCCAAGCAGGCGCTGCGACAGGAGCTCGGTGTCTCGGCGAAGCTCTTTGCTTACCCGTTTGGGGATCCCGGCAACATCACCGAAAGCTCACGCCTGCTGGTCAAGGAGGCCGGGTTCGACTGTTGCCTGTCGTGCCACGGCGGTATCAACGACGCAGCCTCAGATCCCTATCGGCTGAACCGCATACCCATCGGCGCGTGGTGCCTCTCCCCGGGCCAGTTTGGATTCGAGTTGCTCCATGCGGAGCGCAAGCGCAGACGCTCGCAGTCGCTCAGGCCAGCCGCCGCGTGACGACGGGCGCGACGTGCTTCGCGCCGTACATGAAGCGCATGATCGGTCCGAACACCGGAGCCGCGGCGATACCTACGATCAGCAGCCCGGGCACCGAGGACTCGAACTGTGAGTTCAGTGCAGGAATTCCCTGCGCCTCTCGAACGATGTCTTTCTTCAGGGATTCGTCGAGGTAGTCGAGCCGGTCGACGTCGACACGGTAGCCGGTGCCGGCGATGACCTGATCCGTGTGCAATTCGGTTCGGCCCTGAGGTCCTCTCACGGTCACACGAACGCCGTCGCCCTCGGGCGCTGCAGCCTCGAGCTGCGTGTTGAGCAGCACATTGAGGCGCCCTTGGACGCGCTCGCGCAGCCACCAGGCACCGGTTGGACCGTAGGAGCCCAGGAGGAATCGATGGCGCTTTTCAGCCGGATACCGCCAGCGATAGACGCGCGGCAGCTCAGAGATCGCAACCGACTCCCAACCGGCGCCGACACCGGCATCTGGAGTGCGAATGCGCTGCCAGAAGGGGCGAGCTCTGGCTACGGGATTCCACGCCACTTCCGGCCTGCGTACCAGAACGCGCACCCGTGCGCCGGCCTCGTGCAGGAGCGCGGCAGTTTCAAGCGCGGACTGACCGGCACCAACGATACACACGTCCCGCCCCGTATACTGATTCACCGCAGCCATGCGGCTGCTGTGCACTACGAGCGGCTCGGGCAGTGCACCAAGCTCAGTTGGGACGATGCCGAAGGCCATGTGTCCGGTGGCAAGAACCACGCGGCGACTGGTGAACTCGGTACCATCAGCCAACCGTAACCTAAAGCCGCCGTCGTTCCGTGCAATGTGCGCAACCCTCATTTCACGCACCTTGCCGACCGCCTGCTCGCGGAACCAGTCGGCGTAGCTTAGAAAATGGGAGAGCTTGACCGGATCTGCGACGCGCTGATACGGGATCGCATGCGATTCACAATAGCGCTCCAGGGTGAAGCGACGCTGCGGATCCCAGAGGTTGGATGCAAACGGTTCGGACTTGAGAATCATCCCTTCCGGCATGTAGGTGCGCCAGCTCTCCAGCGGCGTTCCAAACTGCTCGAAGGACTTCCCCTGTGCACGCAGATGTGCGGCGATGGACAGTCCGTACGGACCGGCGCCAACAATCGTAGTTTCTACGTCCAAGCTCATGCCCTCGTGTTCCGAAGCGAAGCGGGGTTTGCGAATACGCGTACCAGCCTGCGCCAGACACGCATTAGCCAGCGGTCATACAGATAGTAGTAACAGGCCGGCAACGGATCGGTCCAGCGGAAAAATCCGTCTACGGTGCGCGTGTTCGCGCCAATATCGGCGCGATGACCTGCCGAAGAGCGCCAGGCGACAGACACCGCCGGCTGCGGTGTGGCCGCGGCAAGCCCCAACTCCGCCCGGTAGAGGCTCAACGGCAGGTTCACGCCGCACAGCGTGGCGATTTCCGACTGCCAGTCAGTGCGCCCGACAGTCGGTTCAATGATGGCGAGGCGGTTGCGGTGTCGGTCTTGCTTAAATTCCAGGCTTCCTAAGCCGCGATAGCCCACCTGTGCAATGAAATTCTCGGTCGGCGCGAGGAGCTCCGCAGCCATCTCGGGCGCGGCGCAGCAGATGGCCGTCGTCCCCACGGCGGGCGGATCGCACACCAACTTGCGGCCGTGAAACATGCCCAGCAGCTTGCCGTCGCTGTCGCAGGCAAAGAGTGTGAACAGCAGGTCCGAGTCCGGGCCATCGATCCACTCCTGTACGATAATTGCGGGCACATGCACCAACATCTGCGCGCAGGCGTGTTGCGCTTCTGACACGGTCTCGGCTCGCAGGATGCGCTCGGCCAGACCGCGCAGTACGAGCGTCTTGTCTCCCGGCTTGATGATGAGAGGGGGCTGCAGAACTGCAATCCGTTCAAGATCGGCCGTATTGGTGATACACACGGCACGGGGCACTTCGAACCCGGCGCGCTCTGCCAGGGACTGAAAGAGTGTCTTGTCGGCGAGCGCGCGTACCATTTGATCGGTAGGCAGGCTGAAATGGTATAGCGACTCCAATTCGTGGCGATGAGCTGACACCGTGTCGACGCATTGGTCACTCGTCAGGATGAGAACCGGCCGGCAAGTAAGCTGAGCAGCAAGACCGATCAGGGACTCAATCAATGCCTTGCCGTCGAGGGCGGGAATCGGAACGAAGCGACAGTAGCGCGACCACCGGCGGCACACGCTCGCGTGGTATCGAGCAGGTAGATCGGCATGCCCCCGGCGGCCAGGCTGCGCACGACCCCAAGAGCATTCAGTGAACCGCCGACTACAACGGCAGGCATCAGGCGTAGCACATCTGCGCGAGCTTTCTGGTTAAAGAAACGCATTATTTTTCTTTTTGGACTGAAGAAGTCCGGCACGCCTCGCCAGACGCGTGTGTGACATATACGGCCGGCAGATGTTGCGCTGCGCCGCACGGCGCGCCTGGCGTCTCGTCAGTAATCGTCCACGTCCTCGCACCAAAACGAGCCACTTCCCGGGCGCGACCCGCACTTGACCCGCCGCAGCGCCCGCCATAAATTCTCCCTGCATTGTGCTCGGCTCCACGCTCCAGGCCGCCGTCTAGAGTCGCCGCCCGCCGGCCTGCAGCTCCCGGAACACGGTGCCATCAAGCGCCACGTAGGTGCCCGAGGCGCTGCTGTCGATGAATAGTCGGTCGCGGACCCTGGAGGGATCGTAGCCTTCGAGCAGCAGATCCTGCTTGCGCAGCTTGAAAGTACCGGTGACCTCGAGTGCACTCAGCAGGCGCACGAAGACCGGGCGGGCGTACGCTGGCAGACGCGCGCTGAGCATGCGGCGAAGAGTCTGCAGATCGAAGGCTTCAGTCACGACCAACGCCGCCATACCGGCGCGGCCATCGGCGTCGGGCACACTCACGCCATACACTGCGACGTCCGTCACGCCGGGACAGGCGCCGATGACTTCCGCCACCTCGGTAGTCGAGACGTTCTCACCCTTCCAGCGGAAGGTGTCGCCGACACGGTCGACGAAATAAAAGAAGCCCTGAGCGTCCTGGCGCATCAGGTCCCCAGTGCGGTACCAGCGATCCCCGGGCACGAATACGTCGCGCAGGATCTTCTTCTCGGACGCCGCAGCGTCGGTGTAACCCTCGAAGCGCGAGGCGCCAGCTCGTCCAGGATCTGGCCGATCGCTCTCGCCACCTCGTCTGACCGCACATCTCTGGCAGCGACCTCGCCGGTTCTCGCGCCGGCAGTCCCGTATCGAGGTCGAACTTCACAAGCGCACCGGCAGGCGGTGCGCAAGGAAAGGCGGGATGCGGCCGATAGCGCCGGCACGCCCCTCGCAGTTATAGAGCGAGAAGTTGCCCTCGGTGGCCGCGTAGTACTCGAGGATCTGCGGGATGCGGAAGCGCTCCTGGAAGGGCACCCACACGTCCGCGCGCAGGCCGTTACCGCAGGCAGTTCGCAGCGCGTGCCGGGTCTCCTCTGGCTGTACAGGGCTATTGAGCAGATAACGACATAGCTCGCCGATGTACTGAAACAGAGTGCAGCGCTCGGCACGCACGTCCTGCCAGAAACTGCTCGCGGAGAAGCGCTCGCGCACCACGACCGCCCCGCCTCCGACGAGCGTCGCGCCCGTGGCCACCACGCCGCCGACGCTGTGATACATCGGCAGGCAGTTATACATGCGGTCGGCGGGCTGGGTGTCCATGAGCCCGGCGAACCAGTGACTCCATTGCATCAGCGCGGTAATGACTGACGTTCGCCGCCTTCGGCAGCCCGGTGGTGCCGGAGGTGTAAATCAGAGTGCCCGGTCGACAAGCGTTGGCGCCCGAAATTCCTCCGACTCCAAGGCGTCCGCGGCGAGCGCGGCAACCGCGGTGTCCAGCCGCGGCAGGTCCGCTGCGTCCGCCCCGTTCACCCAGCACGCAAGATCGGGCGCTAGACGCGCGCGCACCGCGAGCAGGTTTGCGGCAAGACCTGCGCCAGTAATGACATAACGGGGGGCGACCGTGCTGATGGAATGTGCCAGCGCATCGCCTGTGAGGTTGGTGTTGATGAGCGCGACGGTGACGCCGATACGGCCCAACCCGAGCCAGACCGCCATGTAGTCCGGACAGTTCTCCATCAAGAGGCACACGACTTCGCCGTACTTGAGACCGCGCTTGAGACCCCAGCGGGCGTAGCGGTTGCAGCGGCGCTCAAAGCGCGGTAGGTGAGCGCACTGTGGCGCGAGGTGAGTGCCGGGGCATCCCCGAAGCGCTCGGCCAGCGTGCCGATCAGGGCCGGCAGGGTGAGCCCGGGGTTGCGATCGATGGGCGCGGTGCGCTCGAGCGCACGGACCCAGGCCTTGAGAGGCGATCGCTTGTTTTCGTCGCTTTGCACTGCCATCGTTAGTGCCCATCGCCGAGCCACTTGGAGCGCTCTCGGCAGTGCCGAGCGGCAGTTCGGATCGAGCACCAAATCGACTATCGATCCGATGCCAAGTCCGGCGATGCGGGAATCGTCGAGTCTTTGGGGAGGCGCGAGGACCGCGAGTGCTACAAGCTCTTGGGCCCGCCAAACTGATGCAAAGCAGTATTGCCCGCTTGCTCCCCGTTCGTAGCGCCAGCGCATATAAGCGCCCGACCGTGTCGCGCTGCAGGTCCCGGTCACGCGCGCGCGAGTCCAGAGACTCTCGACGGCTACCTCATCCGGAAGCCTCTCGCTCCAATCGCCCCGAAGCCTTGAGCCGGAAAGGGTGCTCACTCGGCTGAGCGTCGCCACGTAGAAGCGTAGCAACGCTCCTAGCGACTGCCTCAGCGGGGTGGCCTTCATAGTTCTGACGGCAAGCGACACAGCCGACGGCAGCCCATTGAATGTGGCAATCCGCGCATCAATATTCCGCAGGATCCGCGCCGGACGAAGCAGCTGGATGTAGTTACAGACCGCGCCGAGATCGGACATTCCCAGCGCTACCGAGTAGCTTCCGGGGTACGGGCGCTGCGGGCATTGATGCGGCCGAACCGACGTGTCTCAACATCTCTTTCAGCAGCAGAAAGCCAATCGGCCCATTCCGGTATTCGGGCAAGACCCAGATCCCTTGAGCCAGTGGCCGGGTAGGTGCTCCTTCCCGTTCCAGAACGATGTCGGTATCGATGTCAAATATGCCGCTAGGCGCTGGCCGACGAACACGCCAACGCGCGGCGGTGCGACGCCGGGCTGAAACGGATTGTCAGCCGCGGCCGCGCGCAGCATCTTGCGGGCGTCATCAACAGTTGCAGCCGGATCCCACTCAGCGGCACGGATAAATTCCGCGATGGAGTCCGCATCATCTTCACTGAGCAAGCGAACTCGCAGAGACTCGGGCATTGTCTTAAGTAAAGAAGGTTTAGGAGGGATCTCAGTCTAATATAGCGTCGGCGGCCGGACATACAGTGCTGGCGGGATTGATACTCAGGTCACGCTGAGATGGTCCCAGCTCGGATTGGATTGTTTTATCAGGCAACCGTTAGAGGCATTAAGTGCCCGGTATCATGAGCACGGTTCCGAAGAGCGTCCGCTAGTGAGACCAACCGTTCGACAGCTGGAGGATCGGTGAAGACGAGCGTGAGCCAAGCTGGCTGCGCCGCGCGCCTGCACGCAACGTTCTAAGCCGTTCATGGACGGGAGAGCCGCGGATTCGATCCACTGCGAAGTGCGAGCCACTCCGGAGGCTCTCAAGGCGCATCACACTGGATGCAATCTACGACGGACGACTGTCTTTGCCTGTGGAACGGGACGGCTACTTCGTCACGACCGCGGAGCGGAATCCATCCAGGCAATGACTGCGAACTAGCCACGCGGCTAGAAGACCCGCAAAGAATAAGATATCAACCAAGCTCCCATGGTTGCGAATGAGTGCCGAGATAAATATGGGTGGCTAAGCCCCAGATGACGTACACGCCAACCTTGTGAAGGCGTCGCCAGTTAACGGCGCTCAGGCGACGCGCAACCACGCGGAAGGATGTGAGCGTCAGAAGGAATAAGAACACAACACCCGTAGAATCCTGAAGAAAAGTCTCTGACACTTAGCTTGCTGTGGAATGTGTAGAACGCAAAGGCAACGACCGTGAGATGCCATCCCATGCCGACTGCAAACGCGAGACCAAAAAACCGCCGGTTTGCACGCAGCCACTTAGTTACCTGGTTTGGGCACAGCCTTACTAGGGAGGACGCAGTGAAGGCGACGACAAAGTAAGGCAACGCGCAGCGAACTGCGTGCTTCACAAGGAACTCGGTTCCGCTGCTCAGGCGCGGATCTGCGAACGCCAAGCCGACTCCCCAGGCAAAGGCATAAGTGCCTACGAGCGCCCAAAACAAATGCCAAGAGGACAGCCATTGGGTTTTCATGAGGCCATCGTCGAGCCAGAGGGGCAAGCAGAGGTCAAAGCTTCGGATGACATCAGACCACTTTGTCCGCACCTCGCGGGTTAAATTCGCTTAGCCCGGATATTTTGTGTACAAGATCTCGGACTGACCGGGCAACCTTAGCGCGCGTGGACACGCTAAGCAGTTTCGTTAACTTATCCTTGGGCGCCTGGCATTTGAGGTTCACGCGCGCGCCAGCAACGCCTCCGAAATCCCATGTCCAATGCCGGCTCGAAGAAGATACAATGCGGGGGACGCAATACTAGGCTGGCTGCACTTTTTAAGCCCGTCTGGCACTAGGTTCGGACGCCGTGTCCGGCGCCAGCATAAGTAGTTTTAGGACCGGTGAGGGAATTGGGATGCCGGATGTACCCGACGGGAACAAGTTGATTGTTCTCGAATTTAATGAGCTCACCCCACGCCTAATGACCCAGTTTATAGAGGAGGGTGTGCTGCCGAATTTCGCCCGGATGCGGCGCGAATCGGCCGTGTACCTCACCGACGCAGGCGAGGATCCGCCCAACCTGAATCCTTGGGTGCAGTGGGTGACCGCCCACAGCGGCGTACCGGCTTCCCAACATCAGGTTATCAACCTGGGCGACGCCAGCAAGGCGGCGGTGCCGCGTATCTGGGAGGTGGTATCGGATAACGGCGGCACGGTTTGGGTCTGCGGCAGCATGAACGCGGCGTACAAGAGCGGCGTCAACGGCCTCGTCCTGCCGGATCCGTGGTCGGTCCGCGTGCGCCCAAGCCATGCCGAGCTCGTCCCGTACTTCGACTTCGTTCGGTCTAACGTGCTGGAGTACACGCGCGAGCGCATGCGGATCGGACTGCGTCAGTATCTGAGTTTTAGCTGGTTCATGGTGCTGACACGGCCTGAGCCTCGGCACCGCGTGGCTGACGCTGCGCCAGCTCCTCTCGGAGCGCTATCGGACGTACGCGTTGGCGCCGTGCAACGATTCTCGACAGATTGCAATTCGATCGTGTTCCGGCACTACTACCATAAGCTGCCGTCCGACATTTTCCACATTGTTTTTCAATAGCACCGCACATTTTCAGCACGTTTACTGGCGCAACCTTGAGCCGGCGCGCTTCGATCTGAAGCCAAGCGCCGAAGACCAAAAGGCGTACGGTGAAGCCGTGCGCTATGGCTACCGCTGCATGGATATCGATCCTTGGCAAGGATGGTCAGCATGGCAGGCGACGACGCTACGATCGTGTTCGCAACGGCCCTCAGCCAGCAGCCCTGCATTATCTACGACAGCACGGGAGGAAAGACCTTCCACGAAGCCCCATAGCTTCGAGCCGCTGCTTGAGTTCGCGGGCATCGATCCTCGGAGTTGCTCGGCGGAGCAGGTGATGTCGGAGGAATTCCATCTCCGCTTCGCGAGCAACGCGGCTGCTGAACGAGGCGCGCGAACAGCTGCTGAAGCTGAGGATAGGCGACGAAGTACGTGATGAAGGCCGCGAACGATGGCTCGAGCGTCATGGCTGGCTGCGCGATCTTCCACGAGGTGCGCCGGGCACCGAGGTTCAAGGGCCAGGTGGATCGGCGGCATTCGATGCACTTTTCTATGACGTCGACACCACAAAGAGCGGCATGCATCACCGAGATGGAATGCTCTGGATCCGACCGCCGAAGGGCGTACAGGGTCGCACCGCTCCGGACCGTGTACCGCTCGAGAGCCTCGCACCCACGGTCCTTGCTCTGCTGGGGTTGCGGCCGGCATCCGAGATGAAGGGCGCCATACTGCGTGTCTAGCGGTTCTCGATGAGCCCGTCGGACTTGGCAGCGCGCGGGAGGAGGATTACGACGGATCTCGTTGCCATGTCGGAGGCGAGGAAGGCATGAGTGATTTGCAACCGATTGGGCGGTCTGGCTTGCAGCCAAAGACACTTAAGTTCCAGTACGAGATGCAACGCCCTAAGGGACAAGCGTCGCTTCGACTCGTCTGCGCTCACCACGCGGCACGCGACCGTAGGACGCAAGTGGTTGGCCCACTTGACACGCCCCCCGATCAGGCGGGTCAGAATCACAGGAGTAGACTTCGCGCGCTGTTCTCCGGCGCAGGCCCCCCTCCGGTGCGCGGCCATGAAGCTCGAAACCATCGCCCTGCACGCGGGCTACGACTCGGATCCGGCCACCAAGGCGGTCGCAGTCCCCATCTACCAGACCGTCGCCTATTCCTTCGACAGTGCCGAGCACGGCGCGGCGCTATTTGACCTCGAGGTCGAAGGCTACCGGTACACCCGTATCGGCAATCCGACCACCACGGTGCTCGAGAAACGCGTCGCCGAACTCGAAGGCGGCATCGATGCCCTGGCGGTGAGCTCGGGCCAAACCGCACTCTACTACACGATGCTCAATGTCGCCGAGCGCGGCCAGAACATCGTCTCAGTCCCGCAGCTCTACGGCACAACGCACACGCTGTTCGCCCACATCCTGCCGAAGTTCGGCGTGCAGGTGCGCTTCGCCAAGTCCGACCAGCCGGCTGAGCTCGAGAGCCTGGTCGATGAGAACACGCGCGCGCTGTTCTGCGAAACGGTCGGCAATCCCGCCGGCAACATCTGCGATCTTGAGGCGCTCGCTGCAATCACGCAGCGCGCCCGCATTCCACTGATCGTCGACAACACCGTGCCGACCCCGATCCTCATTCGCCCGTTTGACTACGGCGCCGATATCGTGGCGCACTCGCTCACCAAGTTCCTGGGTGGCCACGGCACGACTCTGGGAGGTGCGATCGTCGACAGCGGGAAGTTTCCTTGGGCCAAGGAGCGTGCGCGCTATCCGACTTTCAGCGAGCCCGATGCGTCCTACCATGGCCTCGTCTATACCGAGCACTACGGCGATAAGGCATTCCTCGGGCGCGTGCGCAGCGTGTTCAATCGCACCATCGGGGCGGTCATCTCTCCATTCAACGCGTTCCTGCTGCTGCAGGGAATCGAGACGGTGGCGCTGCGCGTTGAGCGCCACGTCGAGAACGCGCGGCGCGTCGCCGAGTTCCTGCGCGAGGATCCACGCGTAGCGTCAATCAGTTACGCCGGCTTCCCCGACAATCCCTACTATCCGCTGGCACAGAAGTATCTGGGCGGGAAGGCCTGCTCGCTCATGACATTCGAGATCCGTGGCGGCTTCGATGCCGGCACGCGCTTCTATGATGCGCTGCGGCTCTTCAAGCGCCTGGTGAATCTCGGAGATGCGAAGTCCCTCGCCTGCCACCCGGCTTCCACGACTCACCGCCAGATGTCCGCCGAGGAGCAGAGAATCGCCGGCGTCGGCCCGGAGACCATCCGCCTGAGCGTCGGCATCGAGCATATCGACGACATCATCGCCGATCTCGACCAGGCCCTCGCGGTGGCCACGCGCGGCACATGACTGCCCGGGAGCTGACGCCCGCACCGGCGGCCCTGTTTCCGGATGGTGCGGCGCGCACGCGTGTCGATGATGGCCTGACGCGCGCGCTGCTCGCCGCCGGTGAGCGTGTCGCGCGCGGCAGTGTGGTGCCGACGCTCGATCGTGCGCAGCTCAAGCGCGAGCTCGAAGCCTTCGATTTCGCTGTACCGCGCCCGCTCGAGGAGCTCTTGGCCTGGACCATCGAGCGCCTCGAGCACGGTGTTGTGCACATGAACAACCCGCGCTATTTCGGGCTGTTCAACCCGGCCGCCAACTTTCCGGCGCAGTGCGCAGACCGCATCGCCGGCTCCTTCAACCCGCAGCTGGCGAGCTCCGGCTCATCGCCCGCGCCGGTGGAGATCGAGGCGCACGTGATCCGTGCGCTGGCGCAGCGCGCCGGGATGCCGCCGCACAGTGGCGGGCACTTCACGACCAGCGGCTCGGAAGCCAACTACACCGCGCTGGTGTGCGCGCTCACGCGCGCCGAACCGCGCTTCGAGACTGACGGCGTGCGCGCCTTCGCGGGCCCGGTCGCCATGTACACCTCGCGCGAATGCCAGCCGGCGTGGTTCAAGATCGTGCATCAGGCCGGCGTGGGCCGGAACGCGCTGCGCCTGATCGCTACCGACGGCCAGGGACGCATGGACGCTGGTGCGCTCGCGCGCGCGGTCGCCGAGGACAAGGCGCGCGGCGTGGTGCCGGTGCTGATCTCGGCCACCGCCGGTACCACCGGGGCCGGCGCCATTGACCCGCTCGCCGAGTGTGCGCACCTGTGTCGGACGCAGCAGATCTGGTACCACGTGGATGCCGCCTGGGGTGGCGCGGCGCTGGCCTCCGAGCGGCTGCGCGGCCTGTTGGCCGGCATTGAGCTGGCCGACTCGCTCACCATCGATGCGCACAAGTGGTTCGCCACCACCATGGGCTGCGGCATGTTCATTACGCGCGAGCCGCAGGTCCTGAGCGAAGCCTTCAAGGTGGCCGCGGAGTTCATGCCCTCGAGCGTGACCGCAATCGATCCGTATCTGAACACCGTGCAGTGGTCGCGCCGCTTCCTCGGTCTGCGGCTGTTCCTGTCGCTGGCCGCGGCCGGCTGGAGCGGTTACGCCACTCACATTGAGCGCGCCGGGGCAGGTCGCTGCGCTGGTGCGCGAGCGTCTCGTGGCGCGGGGCTGGCGGGCCGTGAATGACTCACAGCTCGCCGTGCTGTGCGTGCTGCCTCCCGCGGGTTACCCGCCGATCCGCGACATCGTCAAGCGCGTCCTGGCTTCCGGGCGGGCGTGGGTGGCGGTGGCGAAGACCGAGGGGCGCGAGGTCGTGCGCGTCTGCGTCACGCACGGGGAAACCTCGGCCGCCGATGTCGAGGAGCTGGTCGCCGCGCTCGATCGCTAAGGCTTGAGGGCCAGCAGGCGCCGGAGCAGCGCCTCGATCGAGGTCACCGAGCGGAAGTTGTCGGGCGTGATCTCGGCCTGCGGGATATTCAGATCGAATTCGCCCTCAACCCCCAGCATCAGGTTCACCATCTTGATGGAGCTCATGCCGAGCTCGCTTAAGCGTGCCTCCACGGGGAGCGAGGAGCCATCGCCCTTGTCGAGGATCTGTCCGATCAGGGCGAGCAGGCGCGTGCGCAACTCAGGAGCGGGCGTGGGCTTCGCGGAAACGTCGTTCATCGGTTAGGCCAATGATAGCGGTTCTGCGCGTCGTGACGCCGCTTGCGCCCGCACAATGTAGGCGAGCCAGTTGCGGTAGATGGCCACCGCCGAGGGCTGCCAGGTGTTTCTGAGAGCCTGCGGCGACGGCGGCGAACGGGAAGCGCTCGAGACGCTCGGGGCGACGGTCGCTGAGGGCCGCGGCGCGGAAGTCCTCCATCTGCTGCGTGGCCTCGGCCGAGAGGTAACCGATCGGCAGCGTGGGGTAATTCTCCTGCGCGCCGTTCAAGTAGCGGCCCACGTCGCGCCGGTATTCCTTCAGCAGCGTCGTGTCTTCGTATTCCGGATGCCCCTGGAAAAAAAGCAGGAGACTGCCGCGCTGTCGGACGAAGATGTCCGCACCGCCCGCGGCCGACCAGCTAAGGAGCGTGTATCCGGCCGCGCGCAGCGCCTCCACGGGCAGGTCGTTCCAGCGTGAGTGCGGCATGAGCAGGGGCGCCGCCGTGACCCTTCAGCAGGGCGTGGCCCCCGAGGGTGCTGTGCTCGTAGACACCGGAGCGCTTCTGCGACAGGCGCTGGCGCTGGATGCCATCGAGGGTCTCGACCGCCGCGTGCGCCGCCAGGCACGACCAGACGCTCGCGCAGCGTGTGCTCGCGCGCCCAGTCGAGCAGTTCCGAGAACGCCGCCAGTAGGGCTCATCCGCAAGGCGCGCCGCCCGCGGCTCGGTGCCGGTGACGATGATGGCGTCCAGGGGCGCCTGCAGCAGTTCTTCCAGGGGCCAGTAGCTGCGCTCGATATGGCGAGGGCCTCGGCTCCCCGCGGCAGCTCGGGAAAGGAGGACAGGCGCACAGTCACGGGCGTGTCTGCGGCGGCCCCTGCCAGCAGCCCGCAAAACTGTGCTTCGGTCGACTGGAGCGCCGAATCGGGCATGTTATTGATGAGCCCTACGCGGATTCCGGCGGCAGCCGCGGAGCGCCCCACGATGGTGCGGGGCGACGCCGAAAGCGTCCTGCGGGGCTCAAGGGTTACCGGCATGATATTTCACTTATTTTTCAACGGTCTCTTCTGTGACGGCGTGCGAAGGCCGTCACAAGCCACTGATGTATCATCGGTTAACCAGATTACCGTCTGGCCACAAGGAAAACTAATCCGGGGGTCTCGTTAATGGAAGCACAGTTGGTCGGAGGGACACCCACCGGAGTGGCTGACGCCGTGGTCGGGGATCTGGCGGCTCGCGCCAGGAGCGTGGCGGCGGTTGCCGCCGCGCATGCGCTGGACGTCGATGCCAAGGCCCGCTTTCCGGCGGAGACCTTCGCCGCGGTTAAGGCGCAGCGGCTGCTCGGCATTATGGTGCCGAAGGCGCTGGGCGGGGAGGGCGCGAGCATCGGCGATGTGGCCGATGTGTGCTACCAGATCGGCCAGTCCTGCTCCTCGAGCGGCATGATCTACGCGATGCACCAGGTGAAGATCGCCTGCATCGTGCGCCACATGGGTTCCAGCGTTTCACTGCAGCAGCTGCTGCGGCGCCTGTGCGCCGAGCAGCTACTGCTCGCCTCCTCCACCACCGAGGGGCAGGGCGGCGGCAACATCCGCTCCAGCGAAGCCCCGATCGAGTCCCTCGAGGGCGGCCGCATCGGGCTTGAGCGCAAGGCGAGCGTCATTTCCTACGGCGCCTACGCCGATGGCGTCGTGACGACCGCACGCCGCGCAGCTGATGCCAACGCCTCCGACCAGGTCCTCGTCGCGCTCCTTAAAAGCGACTACACCCTCACTAAGCTGCAGGGCTGGAACGCGCTCGGCATGCGCGGCACCTGCAGCGAGGGTTACATGCTGAAGGCCAATGCGCAGGCCGATCAGGTGCTGCCGGAGGCCTACGAGATCATTCACTCCCGCACCATGGTGCCTTCCGCGCACCTCTTGTGGGGCTCGGTATGGACCGGGATCGCTGCGAGCGCCACGGCGCGCGCCCAGGCCTTCATCCGCAATGCCATGCGCCACAGCAACGGCCAGCTGCCCCCGGGCGCCCCGCAGTTCACCAAGGCGATGTCGACGCTGCGCACGCTGCGCGGCATGCTCTCGACCTCGCTGCGCAACTACCAGCACGTGATGAACGACCCGCAGGCGATGGCAGGGCTGGATTTCCAGACCATGATCACGCTCACCAAGGTCGAGGCCTCGGAGCTGGCCGCTTCCACCGTCATGAGCGCCATGCGCGCCTGCGGCCTGGCCGGCTACCGCAACGACGGCGACTACACGCTGGGCCGTCATCTGCGCGATGTACTGTCATCGCCGATCATGATCAACAACGACCGCATTCTCTCGAACCTGGCGACGCCTGCGCTGATGAGCGCGATTCCGACGTCGCTGCGCGAGTGACGCTCCCTTTCCCGCAAGCCCCACGCCCGACTGACCTGGAGCCGAGCGACGATGACCGTTTCCACCGCTGAATCCACCGCTAACGATCCCCTGGCGCACCTTGCGCGGGGCCTTATTCCGCGACATGGGTGTTGAGGGCGTCTACGCCCGCAGCGCGCTCTATGAAGGCCTCATCGAGAAGCTCGCTGCGTTCATCACCGCGCAGCGCGACCCGCGCGCCGAGGTGCTGCGCTTCCCGCCGGTGATGAGCCGCAAGCAGCTGGAGAAGTCCGGCTACCTCGACTCCTTTCCGAACCTGCTGGGGTGCGTGTGCGCGCTGCACGGCACGGAGGCCCAGATCCGCGGCGCCGCCGAGCGCTACAAGACCGGGGGGGACTGGACTGCATCGCTTGCCGCTGCCGATCTGGTGCTGTCGCCGGCGGCCTGCTACCCCGTCTATCCGCTGGTCGCGAGCCGCGGGCCGGTGCCTGCCGGCGGCCTCATTTTCGACGTCGCTGCCGACTGCTTCCGGCGCGAGCCCTCGCGCTCGCTCGATCGCCTGCAGTCCTTCCGCATGCGTGAGTACGTGCGCATCGGCGCCCCCGAGGAGATCCGGGTATTCCGCGAGGGCTGGATGTCGCGCGCCCAGAAACTCGCAGGCCAGCTGGGGCTGCCTTACACCCTGGATGTTGCCAGTGACCCCTTCTTCGGCCGCGTTGGGCAGATGATGGCGGTGAGTCAGGTACAGAACTCGCTCAAGTTCGAACTCCTGATCCCGTATTACCCCGGCGCCCGGCCTACCGCCTGCATGAGCTTCAACTACCACCAGGCGCACTTCGGCGAGGTGTGGGGCCTGCACAATGAGCGCCACGAGCACAGCCATACCGGCTGCGTGGCGTTCGGGATGGACCGACTCGCGGTGGCGATGTTCGCCATCCACGGCGTCGATCCGGCGCGCTGGCCGGCCACGGTGCGCCAAGCGCTCGCTCTGTGAGCAGACGCCAGCGGGGCCCGCGCGCCGCGAGCGGCCGACGCCGCTAGACCCCATGCCGCTCGATGCCCGTGCCAAGCGGTTCCTGGAGACCCTGGCCGCCCTCAACCCGCCCGGCGCGCTCTCGCTGTCCGCGGCCGAGCGGCGCGAGGCGCTCAAGCACCTCCTGAGCTTTTCCGGGCATTCCGAAGCCGTGGCCGCGGTGGAGGACTGCTCGCTTCCCGGACCTGCCGGCCCGCTCGCCCTGCGCATCTATACGCCGGGCAACCGGCACGGCAGTGAGACGCTCCCGGGGATGATCTATTTTCACGGCGGCGGCCTGGTCGCCGGCAGCCTGGACACCCACGACGGGATCTGCCGCGCACTCGCGAACGCGAGCACCTGCCGCGTGCTCTCGGTCGATTACCGTCTGGGACCTGAGAGCCGTTTCCCGGCCGCCATCGAGGACGGCTGTGCCGCGACGGCATGGATCGGCAGCCACGCGCGCGAGCTGCGTCTTGATCCGGCGCGGCTCGGGATCTGCGGGGACTCGGCCGGGCGCGACACTCGCGGCGGTCGTATGCCAGCTGCAGGCCGGCTCCTCCGGGCCCTCACTGGCGTTCCAGTTCCTCTTGTGCCCGATCATGGATTTCGTCACCGAGAGTGCCTCGCGGCGTGAGCTCGCGCAGGGCTACCTGGTCGACCGGGAGACCCTCGAGCACGACCTGCGGCACTACCTGGGGCCGGATGCCGATGCGGCCGATCCGCGCGTCTCGCCGCTGCGTGCGCCGGACTTGGGCAGGCTCCCGCCGACCATCGTGCACACGGCCGAGTTCGACCCGCTGCGTGATGAAGGGCGCGCTTACGCCGAGCGCCTCGAGGCAGCCGGTGTCAGGACCCTATACCGGTGTCATCCCGGTATGATTCACCTGTTTTACGGCATGCGTGGACTGATCCCGTATGCCGGCGCAGCGTACGCGCAGATGGGGGCGGACATCCGCAGTCTGCTCGATGCCGCATAGCTCGCCACAGGGGACACACCGATGACGGATCGCTCCCAGGTCGAACAGCTCGTCAAGGAGTTACATGCCGCGCGCCTGGTGGGCGACCTCGAGCGCTTATGCGCGGTGTTCGCCCCGGATGCCCGGCTGCGCATCGCAGGCTCCAGCGACGGCAAACCGATCGCGATCGACGCCAGCCGCATCGCGCGCATCCGGCCGTGGCTTTCGATCCTGGTGAAGACCTTTCGCCTCAGCCGCTATCAGCTGCTGTCGCTGACGATCGAGGGCGCGAGCGCTGCGGCTCACTGGCGCGTCGATATCGAGTCGAAGATCACCGGCATCGTCATTCCGACCGAGCTCGTCGACCTGATCGAAGTCCGTAATGCCCAGATCAGCTCGCAGATCGAGTTCTTCGTGCCCTGCTGAGGAAGGGGCGCAGCACCCACCGCCGCTGAACGGGCCGATCCAGGGCGGCGTGCCGTGACAATCCCGTCGTGAACCATGGCCTGCTGGCGGAACCCGCCTTCGTAGAGGGGCCGTGCTCGGCTGGTTACTGGATCGTCTTCGAGCCGACGTTGGACTCTGGCCTGTCGTTCCAGAACTCGCATCGGCCGCTACTCCGAAATACCAGGTTCCCGAGGACAGGTTCGAGACCACGTAGGAGGTCACGGTCGGGTTCGTGACCTGTATGGTCTTGGTCATCGAACCGGCGGAGGTGCCGTAGTAGATGTAGTAACCGGCAACCGTGACGGCGGTGCCGTTGGTGTTCTGGGTCACCGAGGTCCAGTCGAGCGTCGCCGTGCCGTTGGATGACTGATTCACGGTGATGCTGAAGGTCGGCAGCGTGGCGGTGCTGGTGCCGTCCGTCACGCTGATCACGATGCCCGAGTAGGTGCCGGCGCTGGCGGCGGCGGGTGTACCGGAGAGCTGACCGTTGGCCGAATTGAAGGCTCGCCCACGACGGCTTGTTCTGGATGCTGAAAGTGAGCGTGCCCCCGTTGGGGTTGGCGACCGTCGGGACGAAGCTGTAGGCGGAGCCCGACGTTGACGCTCGCGGCCGGCGTGCCGCTGATCGTCAGCGTGCCGGCCGAGACCACCTTGACCGAGAAAGCCGGCAGAGAGCTCGTCTGTGTGCCGTCGGTGACGCTGATGACGATGTTCGAGGAGGTGCCAACCTGGCTGGCCGTCGGGCGTACCCGAGAGGGTACCGGTCGAGGTGCTGAAGGAGGCCCACGTGGGCTTGTTCTGGATCGAGAACGTAAGCGCCGTGCCGGAGGAGGCATTCGTCGCTCGGCTTGAAGTTGTAGGCCGTTCCTGCGGTGACCTGGGTGGGCGGGCTGCCGGAGATGGTCAGTGCCCCCGTCACTTTGATCGAGAAGGCCGGCAGCGAGCTCGTTTGGGTGCCGTCCGTCACGCTGATGACGATGCCCGAGTAGGTGGCGACCTGGCTGCTCGAGGGTGTGCCGGCCAGCTGCCCGGTGGCGGTGCTGAAGGCGGCCCACGCGGGCGGGTTCTGGATGGAGAAGGTCAGCTTGGTGCCGGCCGCCGCGTTGGTCTTGGGCTGGAAGGAATAGCCGGTGCCGGCCGCCACAGAAGTCGGCGGCGTGCCGGAGATCGTCAGCGCCGCCGTGACCTGGATCGAGAAGGCGGGCAGCGAGGCGGAAGCCGTTCCGTCGCTCACGCTGATGATGATTCCGGAATAGGTGCCGACGTTGGCCGCACTCGGGGTGCCCGTCAGCGTTCCGGTCGCGGCGTTGAAACGTGAGCCATGCCGGGCGGTTGGAGACGCTGAAGGTCAGGTTGTCCCCGTCCGGATCAGAGGCTGTGGGAGTGAAGCTATAGGTGCTGCCCACTCGGACCGAGGTCGGCGGCTGGCCTGAGATCGTCGGCGGATGGTTGGTCGGATTGGGGACGCTGACCGAGATTGAGAACGCGTCCAGGGAGCTCGTCTGCGTGCCGTCGGTGACGCTGATGACGATGTTCGCGAAGCTACCGGCGGCATTCGGGGTGCCGGAGAGTTCCCCCGTCGAGGCGCTGAACGTCGCCCACGAGGGTTTGTTCATCACTGAGAAGACGAGTCCCGTTCCGCTCGCGGCATTCGTAGTGGGCTGGAAGTCGTACGGCGTGCCGACCGCAACTTCGGTCGGCGGGATTGCCGGAGATGGTCAGTGGCGCGACCACCTGGATCGCGAACGGCGCCAGCGAGGTGCTCGACTGGCCATCGGAGACACTGATGGAAATGTTCGGATAACTGCCGACGCTGGCCGGCGGCGGCGTGCCGGTAAGGGCGCCGGTGCTCGGTATCAAAGCTCGCCCAGTCCGGCAAGTTCGTGATCGAGAAGGTCAGCGTGTCGTTGTCGGCATCGGAGGCGGTCGGCGTGAACGAGTAGCTATTGCCGGCGATGACGCTGGTCGGCGGTGAGCCCGAGATCTGCGGCGCAGTGTTGCCCGTGCCTGTCGGAGGGGTGATCCCGCTGACCGAATTGTTTGGGCCGCCGCTGATGCCGACCGAACCGCAGGCCGCCAGGGTGAACGCAAGGACAATGCCCAGCACACCGATGCGCACGCGACCGAGAGTGTCTGAGCTGAATTGAGCCATGCCTTTTCTGTTCTCGCTTTCAGCGACCGTTACGGGACGCATGGGCGAGCAAAGGTTCTAGTTGGAATTAACGGCAGCGCAGTAGCCGCCGCAGTGCCGGTAACTCCGCTATCTCAAGTGAGCGACAAAGAACTTGAGACCGGAAGCTTTGCGTCCCCGCCTCGCGGCGGGTTTGCCCTTTACGTTGGGGCGCAGTAAACCCCGGTAACTAACAGCGGCGCAATATGTCTCTGTGTGCCGACAGGCGTCAGCGCCGTGTTGGAAACACTATGGAAAAAAGGGATCGCGCGGATGCGTCCCGGTGAGCACGAGACGATCTCAGAAAGATCGGGCAACTGGCTGAAGGGTTGCGGTGCAGCACTCGGTCGGAAGCGGCGGTGGCCGAGAACTCGCGCCGAAGAATGCCGGCCGCGCGAGCAGGTCACGCATATGACATAAGAAGCCGGCCGTGATCTTTGAAATCAGGCCCGACGCAAACGGCGACGGGCGCGCACGTCGCCGTGCACGCCCGTCGTGATCAAGAGAGACTGGGCGATTACTTGCGCATGCGGCGCCGGCGTACTGCGGCGCCGACCATGCCTGCACCGGCAGCCAGGATCGCCAGGGAGGCGGGCTCCGGAACCGAGTTACCGCCGCCGCCGCCTGGTGAGGGCGGGCAGAGCAACTTGCCGATGATTGGAATACCGCAGAGGAACCCACCGCCGCTGGCATGGGCCGGCGTGGTACCTAATGCGCCAAGCGCCGCGACCGCGATGATCATCCAGATAGTGTTCTTCATAAAGCCCCAGCCCTCGAGGATATAAAGTCTCGCTCACCCATATATGCAAGGTTCGGACCAATTCCGGCAAGCTGTTGATTCACATTATTTAGCTGCGGAAAGGCGGAAAATTAAGGCCACGGTCGAGTTCGTAAAATCCGTCGACAAGGCCCTTTCTTCGACGTCTTAAGGCCCTGTGCGGCGTGTCACATTATCCTGCGAGCGTCGGGGATCTGCGACATATCCCTAGGATACCATTGGGGTTTGAATTGGGGGGAATAAGGATTATCAACGCCACCCTCGGCGATTCGCACTTCGCGCGCAGCATCGCGATCGGCCTCGCGGCCCTCGTGGCGACTGCGATCTCGCCTATTGGTCGGCTTCGACGCCTTGTTGTGGTGACCTCAGGATACTTCGTCGCCTGGGCGCTGATCGTGCTGATCTAGCGAAACGGGACCAGCTCGCGGCGGTCCACGTTGACACGGTTCCTTGGGCGTATCTCGGGATTGATCCCGCTGTGTATCTGTGCGGCCTTTGGCGCAGACTTCAGGTCGAAGGGCTGCAGTTCCTTTTCCTGCCGCCGCTGCTGCTGGTGGCTGTGACGGCTGCATTTGGCTTTGGTGTGGCTCGGATCCTGGTGGTGCCCGTATTGTTCCTGTATTTTTCGGCGCCCCAGTGGAGCCTGCTTCTTTACGCCCCCCCTGCAGGCTCTCACAGTCAAGGTGATATCCGTCGTCGGCCCCGCCCTGGGTCTCCGCTGCGCACGCTTGGCAACACGGTCTGCACTTTCCAGAGCGGCATAACGTTCATTGTCACCGACGCCTGCAGTGGGGCAAATTTTCTGATCCAAGGCCTTGCGATGGCCACCCTCTTGGGCGAGCTAGAGCGAGCCAGCCCTTCTCGGCGCGCGCTATTGTGGGCGTCTATGATTCCAGTTGCGTTGTTGGGGAACTGGTTACGAGTGATCATGATCATCGCCCTCGGCTATGGCACGGGTATGCGCAGCACACTTGCAACGAGTGAGCACGTGCCATTTGGCTACGCGGTGTTCCTTGTTGTCCTAGCGCTCTACGTCTGGGCCGCAAGCCGCAAACCAATACAAGCCATTCCTGAACTGACACCGAATACATCCCACGGTTGGCGGCCCCAGGCTTCGTATTATTTTGTATTGACGCTAATGGTTTCGATCCCGCTGGCTTTCCATGTCTTCTTGGGCCCAACACTCGTTGGTCCGAGCCGTCCCGGTTAGGTTGTTTGTGAGCCCTCTCATTGGCCAAATCTGGGACGAAGTGGCGAGCGCTTGGCGCTACCGCTGGTATGCATTGGGGCTCGCTGCCGTGGTAGCGGTCCTAGGCTGGATGGCAATCTTCGCGCTTCAGGATCGCTATGAGGCGGCTGCCAGCGTGTTTGTTGACACACGCAATACCTCGCTGAAGCCGGTGCTGCAGGGACTGACGGTCGAGCAGGACATCGACACGGAATTGAATTTTGTACAGGCAATCCCTCCTGGCCGGGCCGCAGTTGCTGCGCATCGCTCGCGAGGGAGGTGTGCTTCCGGCGGCCGCGGTGGATCCCCGCCGTCAGGAGCAGCTCGTTGCGGCGATGAGTTCCCGAATTGCCATCACCGTGCACAGTGCCAGCGGGCACGACGAAGATCGTAACGCCGGGAGCATTTACCGGGTGATCTATCAGGATGAGAACCGCGATCGCGCCGTGCGGATTGTTGGCATATTGCTGGATACCCTGGTGAACGAGACCTTGGGTGGTAAGCGCGAGGGCTCGCAGAGCGCCCAGCAGTTTCTCGAAACGCAGATCAAGGATTACGAGACTCGCTTGCGCAACGCAGAGGACCGACTGGCCGCCTTCAAGTCGAAGCACTTTGGCCTGATGCCGACGGAGCAGGGCGGCTATTTCGCGCAACTGCAGACCGAATCGACCGCCGCCGCGAACGTTCGCACCAAGCTTGCCGAAGCGCAGTCACGCCGCGCAACGCTGCTGCGGCAGTTGCACGGGGATGTGGCGATCGCCGCTTCTGGCTCGTCCTCGCCCTCCACTCCCGGCGGGGGATCCCTCGATACGCTAACGAGGATCAACGACGCGCAGGCGAAGCTCGACGAATTGTTGCTGCGGTTCACGGACAACCATCCGGATGTCATCGCCACGCGGCAAACCATCGAGGACCTCAAGAAGCGCCGCGCGGCTGAGCTTGAGGGCCTGAAGCAGGGTGACGCGCTCGCTGCCGCGACCAGTCGCGCCAGCAGCAATCCGGTGTATCAGAGCGTCCAGTTGGCCCTGAACCAGGTGGACGTCGACATGGCTGACTTGAACACCGAGCTGGCCCAGCACGAGGCCAAGGTTGCCGAATTGAAAAAGATGGTTGATACGGCGCCTCAGGTGGAGGCGGAATTCGCGCAGCTAAATCGCGACTACGACGTGAATAAGGCCCAGTACACGGCGTTGCTGGCCAGCCTGCAGAAGGCGCGTCTGGGCGAGCGCGCAGATGATGCAGGGTCGATCCGCTTTGAAGTGGTGCAGCCGCCGAATGCGGGTCTACGCCCGGTTTGGCCAATGCGTAAGATGCTTATGGGCGCGGTTTTGGCGGCAGCCTTGGCTGCCGGCGCTGCACTAGCGTACGGCCTTGCGTATCTGCATCCTGTCGTAGCGGGCTCTGCAGCCGGCTTGGCTCAGCTAGCCGGAGTTCCGGTTCTAGGCACAATTAGTGTGGCATTTCCTCAGCAGCACAGAACTGGCGCGCGTCGCGAAGCGCTCCGCATGGCTTTGGCGGCGTGCTGTCTTATTGCCGCGTTTGGCATCGCGGTCGTTATGAGCCAAAGGGGCTACCGCCTCACCTTGCATTCCACCAGCCACACGGCCGACCAATGAGTCTGATCGAAAGCGCGCTCGACAAGTTGCGGAGAGCCGAAGCGGCGGCCGCCGCTCCCAAGCTGCCCGCGGCGCGCACCGGCGGCGTGACGCCCCTATTGCACCCTCTGGCGGCAGCGGCCCCGCCGGTGGATGAGACTCGCCCCATCATTTCTGCAAACCCTGAGCATTGGCGTGCTGCAGGCTACCTGCCTGAACGGGCCTCGGAACTACGTATTGCGGAGGAACTGCGTCGGATAAAGCGCCCGCTAATCGAGAAGGCGATCACCGGGACGGGTGAGATGCGCCTCATAATGGTCACAAGTGCGCTGCCTGGTGACGGTAAGACGTTTACCAGCATTAACTTGGCGCTCAGCATGGCGCGCGAACGTGATATCTCGGTGCTTTTGGTCGATGGCGACACTGCCCGAGCGCGCATCAGCGAAGTGCTTGGGCTGCGCCAACAGCCTGGACTCCTCGACGCACTCGCCGATGAGTCCACGGATGTCGAATCGCTGGTGGCTCGCACCGACGTTCACGGGCTGGAAGTGCTGCCTGCGGGTCGCTTCGCTGAAAGTTCCACCGAGTTGATTGCCAGCGTCCGGATGGCACAGATTGCTGTGCGACTTACCGCGACGAATCCGCGAAGACTGGTGCTGATTGACTCGGGGCCAGTACTGGCATCGAGCGACGCCCGCGCGCTGATGCGCACGCCAGGTCAGATCGTCTTGGTCGTGCGCGCGGGCGTCACGCCGCGTCGCGCGCTGCTCGATGCTCTCGCCCAAATCGACAAACCGAAGTTGCGGGGTCTGATTGTGAATCAGGTGCGCGAGACTTCGGGGGAAGAAAACTACGGCTATCCGTACTACGGCTCCCCCGCCGAACAAGCGGCCGGTAAGTCAGATCGTTCAATTTGAATCTCCCCGCATGACCGGCTTGAGCCACGCGGCGCGAGGCTCGGGCCGGGGCTTGTAAGATGCTGCGACTTATGCATGAGCCGCCCGTAATCGGTGTTGGCATGTTCTCTTTCGACTTCGGAGGTTCGGGAGCGTGTAGCTGCCGATCTGGCTCTGGAGTTCAAAGGTCGGGGCTATCGGGTTGTCTGCTTTGCTTTCCACGGCTCCAGCGGCCCCCTGCGTGACGAACTCGAACGAGCGGGTATTCGCTGCTTGAACATGGATTACGCCGACGTGAAGCTGCAGCCACGCCCGCTGGTGTACTGGTGGCGGTTGTGGCGCATGTTGCGCAATGAGCGCGTGCGCGCTCTTCATGTTCATCATGTGGGGGCGCTAATGCTGATAGGTGTCCCCGCTTGGCTGGCGGGCGTGCGGCGCGTAGTGATGACGGAGCATGGCCTGCAGACACTAATGGAGCGAGAGCGTCATCGGCGCTTAACTCGGCACTACGCGCGATTCGTAACCGGAATCACGGTTGTGGAGCCCAACCAAATTGAGTATCTGGTAAAGACCGTGAGACTGTCCGCGGCGAGGCTGCATTGCGTCCCGAACGGGATCAGACTGCGCCTGCGTACGCCGTCGGATATTGCACGGGCACGCCAGAGTCTTGGCCTCCAGCGTCATACGTTTGCTTTCCTGTGCGTGGCACGGCTGAATCCAGTCAAGGATATCGAAACTCTATTGCGGGCCTTTGCGGCGCTTCCGGAAAACGTCCAGGAACGCAGTCGGCTTTTCGTAATTGGTGACGGCGAGGAACGGTCGAGGCTCGAAGCGTTGCGGACTACCCTGGGCTTGGAGCCGAGGGTTGCTTTTTTGGGTGCTCGAGGAGACGTTCCGGAGCTCCTTCCTGGCGCCGATGCCCTGGTGTTGAGTTCGGTCACTGAGGGTCTTCCCATGGCGCTCTTGGAGGCGATGGCGGCGGGGGTACCCTGCGTGGCAACTGCCGTGGGCGGCATTCCCGCGCTCCTCAGCGGAGGGGCGGGGATTGTTGTGCCGTCCCAGAGTCCAGAGACTCTTGCGCGCGCCATGGCGGAGATTGCGCGGCTGCCGGAGATGCGTGCGCAGCTTGCTGCGAACGCTGCTGATGTCATCCGCAACCGTTATAGGCTAGATCCGGTAGTGGATCGATATCTTGAATTGCTGGGCTTGGACAGGGTAGTGACTTGTCGGTGAGCGTTCCGGCGATGATGAGCTAGCAAATGAATGGCATTCGCATACTGGCACTGATGGAAGCTGCAGCACTCACGGGGCCTGCAAAGAACCTAATCGCATTCGGGCGTTGGCTCAATTCAGACCAGGGACGTTCGCGCGGTCTGAGCCTTTCGATCGCAACGTTCGACCGGGATTCTCAAGTCGATCGACCCGATGGCTTTGTTGTCGCGGTCGAGCGCGCAGGATTGCGGACTCACATCCTGGAGGAGCGGCGTCGATTCGACCCTTCGGTCTTGCCACAGTTGCGTAAGTTGATCGACAGCGTAGATCCGCACATTATTCAGACTCACAACAACAAGTCCCACCTGTTGGTGAGGCTAGCTGCTCGCGGCCGCGAAAGGCGCTTATGGTTCGCGTTTCATCATGGCGATGCTTATACGAACCTGCGACAGCGCTTGTACAACCACATCGATCGCTTTTCCCTGCGAGACGCGGACAGAGTAATAACGGTTTGCAATGCCTTCGGTCGCAAGTTGATAAGAGCAGGCGTCTCGTCCGAGCGCCTTCGCATACTGCATAACTCCGCGGTTCCGCCCTCGGCTTTGATGAGCGCGGAGCGATCGGTCTTGCGCGGTTCACTCGGGGCCACCGACGATGAAGCTCTGATACTTGCCGTGGGCCGTTTGTCGAGTGAAAAGGGACACGCTGATCTAATTCAGGCGCTCGGCCACTTACGGATGACAGAACGAAGGTGGAGGGCGGTATTTGTAGGCAATGGACCGGAGCACGGCGCTCTGCTGCGATTGGCGCACAAGTTAGGTATCGCGGATCGTATTCTCTTTGCGGGTTTCCGTAGTGACGCCGTGCGGATATGCCAGGCCGCCGACATTTTCGCGCTACCCTCGCACAGTGAAGGGTCGTCGAATGCGTTGCTAGAAGCTATGTCTGCGAAGTTGGCAATTGTGGCGACGGTTGTCGGCGGAAACCCAGAAATTCTCGAGGCCGAGCGCACGGCGTTACTCGTACCGGTAAGACGGCCGGCAGAAATGGCGGCGGCGCTGGCGCGGCTGATTATGGATCCGGCATACGCCAGTGAACTCGGCGACGCCGCGTGCCGGCAGGTCACTGAGACATACTCGCCTGCGCGATATCGCGAGCGCTTGTGCTCATACTACGAAGAGGCCCTTCTTGCTCCGCAGGGAAGTGCGAGTCGAGGAGGATCGCTCGCGTGAGAATTCTGACTAATTTCATCAATGCCCCGGATGAACTCGAGCTACCCGGCGGAGGACGTGCTGAGATACTCAAAGGAGAATCCTGGGCGGATATGCGCGGTAAGTTGAGGCGCGCCGACATCGTGGTTCTGAACTGCGGCGGCACGCTTCTCTATAGTATTGCGCGGCACTTTCTACTGTTTCCGTGGACTCGACGACCACTTGTCGCCGTCGATTTGGTGCTGCGTCGGCCGGAAACGATGGCGTACCGCGTGAAGGCTTGGGCGAGGCGCCTGTTATTGGGCCAAGTCGACCACTTCATACACTACTTCCGAGACTTGTCGGGCTACACGCGTTACTTTGGAGTGAAGCCGTCGCGCAGCTCGTACGTGGCTTTTAAAGTAAACAACGCGCACCTGCGCGTCGATGGGAATGACGTTGCCGAAGACTACGTTCTGGCCGCCGGACAGGCGCTACGGGACTACGACACTTTCATACAAGCCGTCGCGGAACTTCCGTATCCAGCCGCCATACCTCGCTTTAGCTTTGACGGCTTTGAGGGGAGGGGGCCAGCCTTCAGGTGGAACGAAGGCAATCTTCCCAGAAATCTCACCATTCTCCCCGATACAGGCAGTCGGGCAGATCTGGTGCGGTACTTGGCGCGCGCCAAGGTCGTAGTAATCCCGACGCGGGCCACTTCGCTATGCGCCTCAGGATTGAGTACCTATCTGGACGCCATGTATTTAGGCAAGTGCGTAGTTATAACTGAAGGACCGGGGGCATCAGATTTGCTCACCGATCAAGCGATTCTCGTCCCGCCGCACGATCCGAGCGCGCTACGGGCGGCGATTGCAAGAGTCTGGGAAGACGGAACCCTACGCCGTAAGACGGCTGAGGCCGGGAGAGCCTACGCCAGATCGCTTGGCGGCGAACAGGATCTCTTGAGTCGCGTGTTTGCCGAGTCCATCGCCGTCACATCCGCGCGACGGGGGTTTCGCGCAGTCGACACCGGCCCACGTCATCGAGCGTGACTTGCTCCAGGCGGCACCATCCACTGTTGAGTCGCAATTGGTACTATGGCGACAACCTTGAGATCGAAACGCTTGGTAGCCGACGGGTACATCAGTGCTTACCGACGGAGCCCGGACTGTGCTGGTTCGGGCGCTCCATCGCCTAACCGAAACTGGCGAAGTCTCCTGCCGTGAGCAGCGCGCCCGCAGCTGAGGGGTACGTCGAGTCGCCTCCCAGTAAGTCACCAATTCTATGGCTTAGCATCTTCATCGCCATCGTCGCGGGGCGCTACGGGGAATGGGTCCCGGGTTTGGCGAGCATTCCATTGGCGAAGGTCGCCTTTCTGCTGGCCCTGATATCCAAACTCCGCGCGCCTTACTTACCCAAAGTTCACGTGCTTAAGCTGCCAATCGCCAGCCAGCTGTCTGCTTTCTTTCGCTGGCGGCCGCCAGCCTTGCTTTTTCAGTTTTTAGGAGTCAGAGCCTAACCCAGCTCTACGGAGTGATTGTGTCGCTGATCTCGCTATTGCTTCTCGTAAAGGTCACGAAGACGCTGGATGATATTGCACGACTATTTCTCGGTTTGGCCGTCGCGGCCGCGGGCCTTGCGGTGGCTACGATCTTTTCCTACAGCGGCGGTCGTGCTCAGATAAACGGGAACTTCGACCCAACGACCTTGCATACGGCCTGGTTTCGATATTGCCGATCATTTGGACACTCGGGGTAACGGCCGCAAAGCGTCGCTGGCTATTCCGGGGCATGGTAGTTGCCGCGATTGTCGCCGTGCTGCTCACCGGATCCCGAGGTGGCGTCATGGCGGTGATTCTCGAACTGGTGCTTGTCGTTGCGTTTCCGCTGGGGTCTACAAAAGACGGGGCACTGAAGCGCTTTCGGCTCGCGCGCTTCGACCTGTGCTTGCCGCATCGGCCGGGCTGTGTGCAGCCCTATGGGGCTTTCTTCCGATGGAAGCGCGTGAACGAGCTGCCACGCTGCTGGACCTCGGAGATGACTACAACATGACATCGTCCAAGGACGGACGTACCGAAATCTGGCGTCGGGACCTCGAGGCTGTGTGGCAGAGGCCCATTGGATACGGGCTCGGCTCGTCCGAGTACGTCAACGGACTCATAGGCGGTCATTATCGGGCGCCGCACAACATCTTCGTCCAATCATTCGTCGAATCGGTATTTCGGGCTGGTCGCTATTCGTACTTAGTTATCTCGGTTACCTTTTTCCAGACCGGTAAGGTGTCACGACTTGGAAGGACGGGGGTAATATCTTCTCGGACGAGGGCCGCCCTGTATGCACGGGCTTGAGGTGGCCTAGCGGCAAATCTCGTCGCCGGCTTCTTTCTTTCACATGCATACGACGCACTGCCGTGGATTCTCATTGCGATCTGCGCGGCGCTCGTGCGGATTGCGGGTGAACTGCAGCCTCGAGCCCTAACGCCTTCGGTTTCAACTTAGAGGATTGCTGGTTGTCCTCTTCAGATCTCGGCCGCGGCGGTACATCCGGCCAGAGTGCAATCAGTGGGCTGAGATGGATCGCCTCAGTGCGGTTGCTCACCCAGCTGGTGACTTGGAGCATGACGCTGGTCACCGTCCGCCTGCTTCAACCGCATGACTATGGCGTCGTGGCTACTGCTGGGCTTTTCACGATATTCGCGAACTTGTTGCTTGATGGCGGACTGAGCATGCTGCTCGTGAGTGAGCGCAACCTCTCCTCGCGACAGGTCGGTGCCGCATTCAGCTGGGTGCTCATCGTATCGTGCGCGCTCGCCGGCCTTATCGTCTTGGCGGCGCCGCTCGCGGGGCGTTTCTTTAAGACTGCTGACCTTATCCGGGTGCTGCAGGTCTCCGCGCTGCAATTGCCGCTGGGGGCTCTGCTAGTGGTGCCTCAGGCACTCCTGACTCGAGCTATGCGTTTTCGCGAGATTGCCATTGCGCAGTTCGTTGCGAGCCTCGTGCAAGGGGCCGTTTCTCTGCTGCTGGCCTATTGGGGAAGTGCGTACTGGGCACTGGTGACGGGCATCTTAGTAGGTGCCTCGCTACGAGCTGCGCTGCAGTGGATCCAAGTTCAAGACCGACCGAAACCGAATCTGGACTTCCAGGATCTCCGACCGCTGCTAAGAAAGGGCACTCACCTTCTAGGACAGCGGATAGTCTATTTCGTCACGGGCGACTTCGACACGCTTACGTTGGGGCGACTGGCGGGACCAGCAGCGCTCGGATCCTATTCGTTGGCCAAAACACTGGCACATACCGCGTTGGATCAGCTGGCCGGTGTTGTCAACAATGTGTCGGTTCCGGTGTTTGCCGGGAAGCATGACGTAGCTGAGCAGATTACGGGCTTGGTCAAACTCGTCACTATCGCCTCGATTCTTGT
Source organism: uncultured Pseudomonadota bacterium (assembly GCA_963743625.1). Taxonomy (GTDB): domain Bacteria; phylum Pseudomonadota; class Gammaproteobacteria; order Steroidobacterales; family Steroidobacteraceae; genus 13-2-20CM-66-19. Next base: position 299,175 of record CAVUQM010000009.1, read on the forward strand.
GTTCCCGTTCTTCTGGATTGCCGGCGTGATGTCCCAGGTGGCCTTTCCCATACTTTTTGGGCCGCGATGGGCAAAGATGGTCATTCCGTTTATGGCCTTCTCATTTGTGCTGCCGTTCAGGAGCATATACACGCTTTTGGATTCGGCGATCGTCGGAACCGGACGCGTATCAACAACTTTCAAGAACATGCTCACTTGGGCAGCGGTCATGATTCCACTGCTGCTTTTTTCGGCGCGCTATGGCGCGAATGCCGCGGCGTGTTCCTGGATAGTTGGATTTCCTATTGTCTTCTGGTTTTCGATGCGGAGGATCAATCGAGCGTTTCGAACCGACCTGCGGACTCTGATGCGGCCGATTGTGGCGCCGATGCTATTTGCCGCGTTGTCATGCTTCTTGGCGGAGGCGATTTTCCTTGGTACCTCTGAGCGTTTACCCGCGGTAGCGCAGCTAGGCGTTGGGGGAGTCGTTGCGGTGGGCGGCTATTGGGCCGTGACACGGTGGTGCGCGCCAGATCGGTACCGGGAGGCGACGCAGATGATTCTTCGCATTGTGGGGAGATAGACGCGACATGCGTATCCTGTGGGCTTCACATCTCGTGCCATACCCGCCGAAGTCAGGAGTGCACGCGCGTACTTCAACCTTTTGCGTGGGGTTGCGTTGGCACACTGAAGTTGATCTCGTGGCGTTTGTACAAGAACAATGGCTGAAAGTGTTTTACGGTTCCGTTGCGGAAGGACTTGAGCAGTGCGAGCGCGCGCTCGGATCCTTCTGCAGATCGGTGCGCTTTCTACCAATAGAGAGGTTTCAGCGGCTGGGCGGTAAATGGCGTACGGCGCTTGAGTGCCTCGTGTCGGGCTCCACCTATACGACCGGCTGGCTACAGGGAAGGTCGGCCCGCGAGGCGTTCACGCAAACGGCTCAGAGAGACTACGACGTCGCACATTTTGACACGATCGGTCTGGCGCCGTTTCGGTCGCTAGTTCGCACCCGCGTGGCGACTTTGGGTCACCACAACATTGAGTCTCAGATGATGCTGCGGCGCGCGTCGAATGAAAGCGACATATTCAAGAAGGCATATTTCTATCAGGAGGGTGTTCGGCTGCGGCGCTATGAACACTGGTGACACCGACATTCAGAGCGAATATTACTTGCTCAGAACTTGACAGCGAGCGGCTCAGGGCGATTGCTCCTATGGCTCGGACGATCAGTGTACCGAACGGCGTGGATGTCGACTACTTCACGCCGGGGGCAAGTCAAGGTCGATCCAGACACTCTGGTATTCGTGGGTAGTTTGAATTGGTACCCCAACGTCGATGCAATGTTCTTTTTGTTGCGCGAGATCTGGCCGCAGCTGAAGCGCCGTTTGCCTAGGCTGCGACTTGATATTGTCGGTTCTGCACCCCCGCGACAACTGAGTGAGCTGGCAGACTCGCTTGACGGAGTGAGAGTCCATGGTTTCGTCGACGATGTACGGCCCTTCATTGGGCAAGCAGCGATTTACGTGTGCCCGATCCGAGATGGGGGTGGTACCAAGCTGAAGCTGCTAGACGCGTTTGCAATGGCTAAGTGCGTGGTGGCTCATCCAATTGCGTGCGAAGGTATCGATGCGCTGCCGGGAGTGCATGTCGAGCAGGCTACAGAGGCGCATGAATTCGTGTCAGCGATCGAACGTCTAATCGCCGATAGCGCACGTCGCGACGCGATCGGACGCGCAGCGCGCAGGCTTGCAGCCGAACGCTATTCCTTTGAACGTATCAGTCAGCAGTTAGCGCAGACGTTCTCCTCTCTTGCGAGCGCCGATCAGGGCTGAGGCGCACCAAGCTGCCGGATCGGCTGCCAAGTGACCATGCGCTCGCCGCGCAGATAGCGCAGAGTGGCGATCAAAGAGGCAATGTTGGTCAAGAGAAAGTAGTACGGGCGGCCCAAAATTCCCAAATTATCATTGCGCTTGTGCAATAGGAAGCCAGCCACTCCGGCGCCGATGAGTGCGCACTGACAGCCGAGCAGCACCAGGAAGGGCAGATCCTTGGCGAGGAGTAAATTGGTTGCGAGCGCTCCGAGCCAGAGCATGGGCGACGCATAGCGGAGCAGCTTGTGAGACCACAGCTGCCACGCGAACACTCCGTAGCGTAGCGGATTGAGGAAGGCGCGTTTGTGAATAAGTGCGTTTAGGCTGCGTACGGCGACGCGCACACGCATACGCAATTCATCCTGCACGCAAGTCAGAGTCGACTCATAACAAATTGCATCGGTAGCCAACACTGTTCGGAGCCCTTGCTCGCGCATGCTCATCGCGATTACGAAGTCGCTGATGAGCTGAGGGTCTATGGGACGGTAGGCGCTCCGGCGCACGGCATAAAGGCAGCCGCTGACTCCGATCATTGATCCTAGCCGGCTCTCGGCCGCCCGCAGCCGCACCTCATAGCTCCAATAGGCCTCGCCGTTGACACCGGTAAGATTGTTGACGTCGGAGACATAAATAAGCCGACCGCCAACGCAACCCACCCGCGCATCACCGAAGTTTTCGACTAGCGCGGCGCAGACTGCGCAAGTCAAGCTGGGTGGTGGCGTCTGTAAAGACTAGGATCTCTGTAGTCGCGGCGGCTGCCGCGGCATTCTGACAGGCGGTCTTGCCGCGCCGTCCCTCGACGCGCATCAACGTCACTCGCCCCGGTGCGAACTGCTCAGCAATCTGATCTGTTCGGTCGGTCGACCCATCGGACACGACGAGAATGTCGTAGCGATTCCGCGGATAATCTAGGCCAAGCAGATTCTCGAGCTTCGCGGCAATGCAACACTCCTCGTTATATACCGTCACGATAATCGTGATACTCGGCAGAAAGGAGCTGTCCGCTGGGGGACTGCCGAATCGCCGTGCCAGAACCTCTACCAGCACAGGGTATAGGGCATACACGTATCCCAGCAGTATGCAGCACAAACAAAAGGCGACGGCAAGCATGCTCTACAGTCTATTTATTGTTCTGGCCCCCGTGCCGAGGCGCTGGTCGCAGCTTACCAGCCGAGTATGTGAGCGGGTATCCATTTCGTTATGTTATGCCCCTGCGATGAGACCGGAGTCTGATGGCGCAGCATCCCGAACTCGCACTAAGCCGATGATTTAGCGTCAGAAGTGCGATTCACGGAGACAGTGTCTCAGCCGAGAGACAATTGCGGAGGCGGGCTTCGGTCGCCACAATCCGCCCACCTTTTTGGGAGTCGGAATATGCCCACGAGACGAACGGTTCTAAAGCAGGGTGGTTGCGCGGTACTGGCGAGCGCGGTGCCACTTGTGGTCCTCAATGCGCGCGCGGCTAGTACGTCGACGTTTGACTACTATATTTCTCCAGGCGGCAGCGACGGCAACGCTGGGACACTTTGCATCTCCCTGGGCAATCACCTCCTTTCAGCGGTCAAACTCCAACAACTCCAAGATCGCCGGGAAGAGAGTTGGAATCATCTCCGGGACGTATGCGATTCACTCGCAGTGGCAATCTTCCGCCTACAATGATCCAACACTCCACGTCCCGAGCGGGAGTTCCGGCTCTCCAACTTACGTGGGAGCTTGCGATTCAAACGGAAATTATTCGGCAGGTTCCGTGCAGATCACGGCGAGTCCTGCGGGCACGGCCGGAGGCGGGTTACCTAGTCTTCGAGCTCGAGAGCTATCATTGGCCAGTACTACGCCCAGGCGAACGGTTACTTCACCATCGACGGTCTACGCATCAGCGATAGCACGGATATGGTTTTTCGGTCTGGAATGGCAATAACAGCACCGCGCACGGGATAACCATACAGAACTGCGAGATCTATAACGGTGCCGGATCGGAAGGAGACAATCCGGGCGCCATTATTTTCACGGTTGCGTCGGAGCGGCAGTCACCAACTGCAAGATCCACGATTGGCAGATATCGGGCTCCGGCAATCGCAACTGCGCGGGGATTTTTTCGTTTGTCTGTACCGGCAATGGCTATTCGTACAACACGATTTACAACTGCAACTCGTGCATCTACGACAAAGACAGCCCGAACGGTGGTCACACGTACACGTACAACTACCTGGAGTGCAACGGATTCGAATCCGCAGAATTGCTTTACGAATACCGGTGGTGGCCAAGCGGGGCAGGTTCGGACCGTGCACCACAACATTTTTGTGGCCTCTGGGAGCGCCGGTGCCGGGAATACTTGTGGGCATTAACGACAGTGGCCCAAACTACTACACGCCCTATGAGAGTATGGTGTTCTATAACAACACCTGCTATGCCTTAAACGGGGGTAGCTACAATATCGGCCTGATGTGGCAGAGTGTAGGTAACGGTGTCTCGCCGGCTGCCTCAGTCAAACACTACAACAACATCTGGGTCTCTGGAAATCCTCAGTACGGCACGCTGATAGTCAACCCCGTTGGCGGTGCTGTGGCATTGAGTAACTTTAATTGCTATGAGGGCGGTGCGTCCTCGGCACTGGGTATTGGTACTGGCCCCGCTCCTTCTACTACCTACTCGCTTTCGAGCTGGCGTTCAGCGATGGGCCAAGATGCTAATTCAATTTCCCCGAGTTCTGGGAGCGGCATCTTTTCCAGTGCGGGAGGGGCTCAAAATCCCGGTGGCTACAAGCTTGCGAGCGGTTCCGTGTGTGCTGGTGCCGGCCGCACCGGCGGGACAAGCTCCGGAACCGCATGCGATATGGGCGCTTGGGGCTACGATCCGGCGCTCGGAGCCGCTCCCTACTCAGATTGGGGCCAATCTCGCCGGCAGCATCACGACTCCCGTCGTGCCGGATGCTCCGGTGCTGAAGGTCAGCTGACCTCATGAGGGGTTGAGGTGCGTCGGTGAATCGGGTTCCTACGGTTCGCGGCGTTTAGCGTCTGCTAGCGCTCGTGCTTCCCACGCAGACAAGACGTTGCAATGTATGGCCGGCGCCGCCTCAAAATCCGCTGCGATTATCGCTCGGTCAAATCTGTGCTCTCACCCAAAAGAGTGGCGGCGTACTGCTCCGTCACGCGTTCCAAGAATGCCGGTCGCTAACAAAGAGGCGCCCGGCAGTCGAGATGCGTCGCCAAAGGTGCTCGTCGCGAAGTAGCTGGGTTGCGTGCTGTGCCAGACCGATGTCCGAGTCAGCCACGAGCAAATCGGAGCCGGCCTGAGCGCCAAGGCTCTGCGCTGACACCGTAGTAGTAACGACCGGGACGCCGCCATACATCGCTTCGAGAATCTTATTCTGCAGCCCCGCGCCACCAAGCATGGGAAGCACGAAGACCTTTAACCTGACCCACGTAAGGCCAAATGTCTTCAACCGTACCTGTTACGGTCACGGACGGCTCGCGGAGAGCCCAGATCTCAGGGGCAGGATCCCGCCCAATCACCGATAACTTGGCGTTCGGGAACTGCGGCACGAATCTGGGGCATCACGTCCAGGGCGAGTCGCCGCGCTGCGTTGATATTCGGTACGTATCCCATGTTGCCGAGGAAGCCAACCACCGGTCGGACCGGCGGTTCGGAAAAACGGGCACTTCCCAGCCGAACCTGCATGACACCGTTTGGGATGACGAGTGGTTCAGGAGCGCCAGGGACGTTCCCAACGGCATCCGCGTCGGGTTGGGAGACGTAGATAGAGGCAGTTGCAAACCGTCGAATCCTTCGCTCCCGGCGCGCACACTTCCACTCCGTGTAGCGCCGGAGGTAGCGTTCGAGCCCCTTTAACCATCCGCCGCGGCGCATGTGAAGCGTCGGCGAATCGACGAAGTCATACAGAACACGGCACTCTGGCGGATAGCGCAGGTCACGTTCCATCAGCCATGGAGCGCTGCTGACGAGTATTGCTCGATAACCGCCACTCGCGATCCGTGCTCGTAGCTCACGCTTCAGCTGTCCTCGATCTCGATAGTCAATCTGCCCTAGTGGGGCGCCAAAAAGGGGGCCAGACCGCGGAGCAAAGTAAATAACCTGCGAGCGATTGCTGGAGGTCGACGCTCCCGGCTGTGCAGAAAGGTTACAGAGTGGAGAAACCCAAGATGCCTGCGCTCATTGGGATTGGCCGTATCGTCAACGACGACGAGATCCACCGTGTAGCGGCGGCCCAGATACTGCAATACGGGGAGAAAACGAACTGACATCCCATCGCGTCGCGGTGGCCACGGCAATACGGGCAGGATTACCAGCACTTTCACCGACATGAGGCGCCACTAACGAGCATTTGTAATTCTCAAGCACTTGGTTTTCTGATCACGAACTTGGAAAAAGCTAGGGTATTGTGGTGTGTACCGGAGCCATCCCCAACCAATGTTACTTTGACAGCGCAACGCGCCCGTCGATCTGACCCGATAGCCGCTCTCATTATCCGGTATCGCTCCATTAATGGCCGCGGCGCGCGGCGGTATCTGCAGAAAGCGGCGAATCGGTAAGCAGCGCACGGCCGGTTAGGCGACTAACTTCTCTGCGACGATGATAACTACGTGCGGACCATCCAGGGGGGCAGAGGGGAAGTTGTGCTGATCAATCGTGTAGACGATTCGAAGCAGGTTTCGCTCCAGACACGAGACTGCGGATTCGCGTGTGTAGGATTTTCGTAGCGGCTGAACGATTGGATGCAGCGTTTTCTTGCGGATCAACTTTGCCAACCACTTAATGAACGCCCACGGGCGGAATCGCGGTGTGATGTACTGAGTCACTTTGTGGGCAACGCGCTGGGCCCGTGTCATGTCTGTCTGAATCAACGCTATGTATCGGCCTTTTGGCGCGAGCGTGCGATGGATCTCCTGTAGAGATGCATCAATCAGCTCGAAGTGCTCCATTACGCCGATTGCGACAATGACATCAAAGGAGTTCGTAGGAAAGGGTAGGTGCTCGCACCGCGCCACAGCGCACTCTGCGCCGGACCGTTGGCGCGCGCGCAGTAACGCGTGGAAGGACGGGTCGACACCGTACTTCTCATTTCCAGGAAGCGTGGCCAGTAAGGCGCCCTCTCCGCACCCTATCTCGAGCAGGCGGTCATGCGCAGTCTCGCGAACGAGTTGGGACAGGTACGCTCTGAACGCGTCGGATCGCCCTTGGTCGTCCCAGACGTCAGTGTAGTGAATATAAATATCGTCGTAGATAGATTGGAGCGCCTGATCACTTTCGCCGGGAGAGGAAGCATGGGATGCCCTTGCGTGCAGAGAAAGTCACCCCGCACGGCGAGCAACGAAGGCCGTCAAGTTCTCTCTTGCACTTTGGACATGCGTACATGGCGTGTTCTACATGGGTGTGGTTAGTTGGGAGGTCAAGGGTGGCTACGCGTGTTAGGACAGATTCCTCCTCGGGATAAGTGGAACTGTCGTGGCGGTTGATAAGGATCGTCTCTTGGTCTTGATTGTTCGTCAATCCTCGACCCGTAGCGCAGTCTTCCCGCCGCAGGCTGGAGAAGCTCTGGCCGCGGGGTGTTGAACCTCGGTGTCGATACCATGCGTGCTCCCACCTGCTGCGCGTAGTCGCCTCATGAGTCGTTCGCAGCATGAACATGGTACCAATCGCTTCTGAGATTGTTTCTAACAGCGTGGCAGTTCGCCTCATCGCCTCATCGCCTCACGCCCCGCACATGGGACAAAAACCCCCGAGAGAGATCGGGAGCAAGATCGTTGCTGCCACGAGTCACAATCGTATTGGCCTGCCATCGAGCAGCGTTTTCAGGCACTACAGTGACCAAGTAACTCGATGTGGCAAGAAGCCAAATTTTTTCTTGAAACGCCGAGCCGTCTCCCCAGCCCCAAAGTACTTGTCATACACGAAATACCGGACCTTCGGATAATTCTGATAGGTGTACGACACAATCTCGGATATCAATAGTGGAACTACCCCGTCGCTCATGAAATCAGCATGACCGAAGAGGTTGCCAACACTGATCATCTCGCCCGCGACCAGACACGATGCATAGGCGGACAGCGACCGCCTTAAGCACCCCAAAATACGGGTAGTCGTGCACATTACTGTTCGAGGGCGGGTCTGATATCGCGGAGGGACCTCTGAGTACGTCGGCGCGTACCGGTCCTTGACGAACGTCTGTAGACAGATGGATGTCCCGAATGTCACCCAGCCACTTATTAGGCTCAATGCGGGAGAATTGATACCCAAGTCGTTGCGCCTTCTTTATGTTGCGACGAGCGGCGCCTTCGATGGTGCGGAGATACGCTTCGTGATCTTCGGGGAGCACGCACACCGCGACGCCGATCTCGAAGTTTCTGATGAGTGGAAATTCGGGATGTCGTCGGGTCGCGTCTCGATACTGGTCGTTAACACAGCGAAGATAGAACGGGTCGTAGGTGACCGCAGCGTCTGCCATCAGGCAAATCCGTACGCGGGGCAATCTGGATGCCTCACGTATGTCCGAGAAGAGTTGCCGCGCTGAATTCAAAAATCGCATCGTGTAAAGCTCAAGCCTCGACGCTCTTTGATTGGGGTGCCAAATCCCAGATTCGCAATTGATCGAAGCATGGGGATGTTGCCCTCTTGCGTGTCGATGTAGAAGCGCGTGAATCCCCTGGCAATCATCGCATTCATGGCCGCCTTGATAGTCATCGTCGCTAGGCCCCGCCCGCGGTGTTCCGGTGTCGTCTCGATCGTTCCAATTACCACGGCCTCCTTCTCAACTGGGTAGAATTTACAGAACCCGATCGCAAGTCCTCCACTTGAGGCAATTGGGCCTCTAGGAGGAGTGAAGAAGAACAAGCGATTCGGGAAGACGCTTTTAGCGACCGTACGGACCGCAAACGCCGAACCAAAGCGCTTTGTAAGCCGGGGTACCGCTTGCACTGCTAAGATCAAGCCCGCAATCAATATGATCGGAGCAGTTTGATTGGTTGGAAATGGCGAAACACGATCCTGTACGAAAATGTGCTTGATCATTTCGGCCCCTTAAACTTCTTCCGGAAGTGCACTTCGCAACCTTTCCGGCGCGTGGAGCGTCGCGGAGGGGCTCATGAGCACGTGCTGACCGCGCTGACGGATTGTAGAGGCGGTCGCGGGAGCCCACTAGTCCAGAGGTGGCCTATTTTGTTGCGCGAAGTATTTTCCAAGAGAATTTAACATCATATCTGGGACAGCCGTGTTACCGCCCTTTCGGGCAGCGGCACGACTGGACTTCTGTCCGCGCAGCGCCTAGGGAACCCATACCGGACCGCCGACTTACTCAGCGTTTATGAGGTCAGGCCGCCTTGGGAAAGTTAGTCTCGACACATCAAGAATTGGCGTGACGATTCGCGCGCCGTGCAAGAAGAAGCGGGATCCGGACCAACCATCCCATCGCGAGTCGCAGGTACATCGAGGTCAGCAGCACGTTGTCGCGCCAATAGTTGAAATGCGAGACGCCGCCCTCGGCCGGCAGAAAATAGCGCACCGGCGCGACACGGTTTATGGCGGGAACTCCGTGCCAGCTCAGTCGCACGACCGCCTCGGCGTCAAAATCGAAGCGGCGCATCCAGCGCGTCCGTCGCATGATGGTGATCAGCGGCCGGATCGGATACACCCGAAAGCCAAACAGTGCATCCTGGATGCCGCCACCGAGCGTCTCCACATTCGCCACCCAGTTGGAGATTTTCCGGCCTCGTACGCGAATAGCCGGCGCGCTCGCATCGAACATCGGCACCCCGAGAATCATTGCCTGGGGCGCTGCGACCGATGCCGCCATGAATTGGGGAATGCAGTGCGCCGGGTGCTGGCCGTCCGAATCCATCGTCAGCGCGTGCGTGAATCCCGCGCGCTCGGCTTCAAGGAGTCCATCCAGCACCGCCGCCCCCTTGCCGCCATTGTGCGCACGAATGAATACCCGGATACACGGATCTGACTCAGCGAGCGCCTGCAGCTTCTCGGCGCTGCCGTCAGTGCTGCCGTCGGTTACCACCCATACCGGCGCCCAGAACTGGCGCGCGGCGCGCACGGTTTCCACTCCCTTGTCGCCGGGGTTGTAACTCGGGATCAGCACCAGATGCGTCTTCGACGGCGTCAATCTTCTTCCGCAACGGTCTGGGCGGACTGACGGATCATCCAGGTGATGCCGATGCCGCCGGACCAGTAGCTATTGGTCTTCACCAGCGGGCTCGAGGCGAAGGTTGCGCCGCCGAGGAAATCATGACGGATGAAAGCCCCGATCCAGTAGGCGCGGTAGCGGCGTGTGAGGGAGACGAGGGTCTGCGTGCCGGCGTAACCGCCGTGTGCCTCGTAGGCAGGCCGCTCGGGTGTCGCATACTGCGGCTCGACGGTATAGAAATAGCTGTCGTAGCGATGGTCGGCAAATAAGGGCCCCGCCAGTAGGCCGAGCTTCCAGCCCAGCGAGCCCCCCAGCTGGGCGATATCGAGATTGATGTGGGGTTCGGCGTAAACGCCGATCATCTTCGGTGATGCCTCGACCGTGATGGCGGCGCGTACCGGCAGCCGCAGGTCGAGCCTTAACCGCTGATCCTCGCTGCGCCACAAGTGAAAATTGAGCGAGCCGCCGACTTCCAGCGTGGGTCGCAGATCCGGCATACCCTCGCGCGCGGCATCATTGCGTACCGGGGTCGTGGCATTGACGCTCAGGTTGAGCTCAACCACGTCACGGTTGAAGAAACGCGCGCGCGGGCCGTCGTGGTCGGACTTCAGGATCTCGCCGCGATAGATGAAGTAGGGCACCGGGATCGGGTACGCGTGCGTGGTATCCGAGCCGCGATAATCATTGAACGCGTAGGCCCCGAGGCCCAGTCCGAATTCCCACAGAGGCTTGGCCTCATCCGCGCGCACCGTGGGGACGGCTGCGGTGAGCGCTGCGACGCTCAGCAGCAGCCGCAGTGCTTCAGGCAGCCGCGGCAAGCGCACATATTCCCGTCGCTTCGATCTCGACCAGGAGATCCTGGCGGCAGATGTCCGCTTGCAGATAGATAATCTGCGCCTTGGAACCGATGGCAGAGGCCAGCTGCGCCTGAATCACCGGCAGGTCCGCCGGGCGGCGCACGTAGACCTTGTACGCAAGGCCCCCGAGCTCAAAATGCGCATCGTGCGCACGCCGGTTGGCCTCACCCACCAGCGCTTCGATGTTGGTGAGCGTCTCGCGGGTCTGCGCTGCGGTGTCCCCGGGATGGAGCGACTGATGCCCGACGATGCTGGCGGTTCCGGAGATGAAGAGGGTGAGGCTGCCCGACTGTCGTAGCAGCGCCGCGCGCGAGAACACCGGGCTGTGCGTGCCGTACTCGCGCGGGTAATGGTACGCGCTCACCTGGCGCGGGTTCTCGACAAAAACCGGGGCTACCCGGCCGGCCAGGAAGTACACCACCAACGGGCTTTCGCTGGCGGCCCCGAGCGCTGATGCGGCCGGCACGCTGCCGGCGACCGCCCGTCCGCAGGTGTGCAGGGCATGCTGGCGCGCGGTATTGAACTGGCGATAACGCTCGGTGCCGCCCGAGTTACGATTGATGTCGGGCAGGTAATTCCACACCCGCAGCAGGTGCGGGTAGCCTTCCGCTTCCAGCGTCGCGCAGATGTCCTGGTAGGCCTGTTCGGTCGCCCGATGCAGAGCGGAGGTCTTGACAGCTCCCGCGCCGGTGGCCAAGAAGTCCTGCTCCGCTACTGCGATGCAGCCGAAGAGCATCTCCGCCGTGCGCCGGAAGCGCACCCGGCCATGCTGCCCGGACGCGGCGGGGGCTCCGGAGCTCCAGACCTCACAGAGGTCCCGGTCCCCGGGGAGTGTGGGGGTATTGACCCGGGCCACCGGGATGCCGGTCGCCGCTGCGAGCGTCGGGGTGCCGTTGAAGGTGGCAATGCCGAGAACGTCGTCCCGTCCCAGAGCCTCGTCGGGCCGGGACAGGTACGTCAGATTGAGACCCGCGGGTGCGCGCATCCGCTGCACGCCGTCAGCTATTCCTTGGACTTGGGTCCGTCGCTACTGACGGCGTCCGCGGTTTTTTTGGCACCAGCCTTGACGTTGCTGCCGACCTTCTTCGAGGTGTCGGCGATCGCGTGCCCGGCCTGCTTGGACTTATCGGCCACTGTGTGGCCGACGGTCTTGGAGGCATCCGCCACGCTGTGGCCGACCTGTTTGGAGGCATCGGCGATGGCGTGCCCGGCATTCGTGGCGTCCGTCTTGATGGTGTCACCGACGCTTTGTGCAAGTGTTGCGGCAGTCACGGCGAGGCCGGCCGCCATGGCGATAAACGCCCGAAGATAAGCGGTTTTCATGGGCGCAATCCTACGATAGTCGTCCCCGGTTTGCACGGCACCACGGGCGCGGAGGGCTGTCTGGCTCGTGCGACCGGCGCGGTGCCAATCATCACGCCGATCGGGCAAACTCCGCCGGATGCGCATCGACCGCCTGCCCATTTCCGTATTGCGCAACCGCTACGTTCCGGGCGGATGGGACGTGCTCGCTTTCATCCTGGTGTTTGCCTTCTTCATCTACCTGGCGCAGGCCGCCCGGGGGCTCACCGGATCGCTCGCGCACCTCGAGGCGACGCCGATCTCGCTCGCCCCGTCGGCGCTCATAGGTTATTCGGCGCGCACCGGGCTGCGGATGCTCGTGGCCCTGGTGTTCTCGCTGCTTTTCACCTTTACCTACGCAACGCTGGCTGCGAAGAGCCGTCGCGCGGAGGTGCTCCTGGTGCCGCTGCTCGATTTCCTGCAATCGGTGCCGATTCTGAGTTTCTCGATCTTCATTCTGTTCTTTCTGCAGTTGACGCCCGGGCGTGTGGCGGGCGCGGAGATGGCGGCGATCTTTCTCATCTTCACCAGTCAGGCCTGGAACATGGCCTTCAGCTTCTACCATTCCCTGCGCAGCATTCCGGACGAGATGGTCGAAACGGCGCGTAACTTTCAATTCAGCCCCTGGATGCGCTTCTGGCGCCTCGAGGTGCCTTTTGCGATGCCACCGCTCATCTGGAACATGATGATGTCGATGTCGGGCGGCTGGTTCTTCGTCGTGGCCTCGGAGGCCATCAGCATCGGCAGTACCACGGTAACGCTCCCCGGGGTGGGCTCCTACATCGCACTCGCCAACGAGCAGCGCAATTACGGTGCCATCGGCTGGGCGATCGCCGCGATGTTCGTGGTCATCCTCATCTTCGATCAGCTGCTGTTCCGCCCGCTGATCGCCAGCGCCGACTGGTTCCGGCTCGATCAGGAGACGGGTCAGACCCCCAACCACTCCTGGGCGCTGACCATGATGCGCCGCTCGCGTTTCCTCGGCCTCGTCGGCCGCGGCTTTGCGGCGCTGCTGCGCGCAGGGATGAAGCCGGTGCGCGTCCGCCCAGGTGCAGCCCCGGCACACGCGCTGGCGCGCTTCAGGAACCGCTGGGGCGACTACGCCTGGTACACCGTGCTCATTCTCATAGGAGTCCTGGCGCTGTGGAAGACCGCGACCTTCGTGCATGGCGATGTGCCGGTGGGCGAGATCGGACGCGTGCTCTTGCTCGGCCTCATTACGCTCTCGCGCGTGGCCATTCTGATCGCGCTCGCCAGTGTCATCTGGGTGCCGATCGGGGTATGGGTTGGGATGCGCCCCAAGGCGGCGAGCATCGTGCAGCCGGTGGCTCAGTTCCTGGCTGCCTTTCCCGCGAATCTCTTTTTCGGCTTCGTGGTGTCAGCCATCGTGCTGCTGCGGCTGACCCCGGACATCTGGCTGAGCCCGCTCATGATCCTCGGCACCCAGTGGTACATCCTCTTCAACGTGATCGTCGGCGCTTCGGCCATCTCTCCGGAGCTGCGCTATGCCAGCGAGAGCCTGAGGCTCAAGGGCTGGCTATGGTGGAAGCGCCTGGCGTTGCCGGCGGTATTCCCCTTCTATGTGACCGGTGCTATTACGGCGGCGGGCGGGTCCTGGAACGCGAGTATCGTGTCGGAGGTGGTCACCTGGGGGAGGGAAACCGTGACTGCGCACGGGCTCGGGGCTTACATTCACGCGGCCACCGATGCCGCCGATTTCCAGCGCGTGGTGCTCGGGACCGTGGTCCTGAGTCTGTTTGTCGTGACGCTGAACCGCATCTTCTGGCGGCCGCTGTACGCGCGCGCCGAGCGCAAGTTCCGGTTGAGTTAGGGTTAAGGAGAGCACCGTGAATGCCGCCGCGCCCCTGAACCTCGCGCCGCTCCTGGACGTACAGGGGGTCAACAAGTCCTTCCGCAAGCCCGACGGCGATGAGCTGGTGGTGCTCGAAAACGTCAATCTGACGCTGCGCCCGGGGGAGATTGTGGGATTGCTGGGGCGTTCAGGCTCCGGCAAGTCGACGCTGCTGCGCTCGATTGCCGGCCTCGACCCGCCCTCGGGCGGGGTCGTGAGCTACATGGGCTCACCGGTGCTCGCGCCCGCCGCTGGCATCAACATGGTGTTCCAGAGCTTCGCGCTCTTCCCTTGGCTGACGGTGCTCGAGAACGTGCAGCTCGGCCTCGAGGCCTTGGGCACGCCGGAGACGGAGATGCGCGCGCGCGCCCTCAAGGCGATCGACCTCATCGGCCTCGACGGCTTTGAGTCCGCCTATCCGCGCGAGCTCTCCGGCGGCATGCGCCAGCGCGTCGGCTTCGCGCGCGCGCTCGTCGTTCATCCCAACATTCTGTTGATGGATGAGCCGTTCTCGGCGCTCGACATCCTCACCGCCGAGACACTGCGCACGGATTTCCTGGAGCTGTGGGGCGAGGGGCAGCTGCCCATCAAGGCGGTGCTCCTGGTCACGCACAACATCGAGGAAGCGGTGCAGATGTGCGATCGGCTGCTGATCTTCTCCACCAATCCCGGACGCGTGGTGAGCGAGATCCCGATCGACCTGCCGCAGCCGCGCCACACCCAAGATCCGCGCTTCCGCGCGCTGATCGATCGCGTGTACGTGGAAATGACCGCACGCCCGCGCGGGGATGCGCGCCACGGAGTGAAGTCCGAGCGCTTCCCCGGTACCGGTATCGGCACCGTGCTGACGCACGTTTCCTCGACCGTTCTCACCGGCCTGGTGGAGACGGTGAACGAGCCGCCCTACGGCGGCAAGGCGGACTTGCCGGCGATCGCCGAGGAGCAGCACCTGGAGGTCGATGACCTGTTTCCAGCGGCCGAGGCGCTGCAGTTGCTGCGTTTTGCCGAGGTTGAGGGCGGCGACATGAAGCTCACCGAGGCGGGGCTGCTGTTTGCGCGCGGCGACCTGGATGAGCGCAAGAAGCTGTTCGCGCGCCACCTGATCACCTACGTGCCTCTCGCCGCCCACATCCGCCGCGTGCTCGATGAGCGCGCAAGTCACAGCGCACCGAAGAGCCGCTTCTTCGACGAGCTCGAGGACTACATGGCGGAGGACGCCGCCGAGCAGACTCTGCGCACCATCATCAGCTGGGGGCGTTACGCGGAAGTCTTCGCTTACGACGACAACCGCCAGGCATTCAGCCTCGAAAATCCCGCTTAGGGCGCGGCGAGGCGAAGATGGGGCGCACGGGTTGACCGTGGCGCCCCTTTGGGAGGAGACAGCCCACGGTGGCACAGGCGGGCTCGCGGGGGCATTCGGGACGGGCAAAGAAGTGTCAAGAACTCTACGTTTGGCAGGCTCCCGGACGCGTCGCGGGGGAGAGCGTGTATCGTTCTTTTCCATGGAAAACCACACCCCTAACGGCGAGCCCAAGCCGACGCTGCTGATCGTCGATGACGATCAGGGGTTGTGCGCCATGCTGGTCGAATACGTGACGCTGGAGGGCTTCAATGCCCTCACCGCGGCCACCGGTCCTGCGGGACTGGAGCAGCTGGCGCGCACGCCCGTGGACCTCGTGATCCTGGACGTCATGCTGCCGGAACTGTCCGGCTTCGAAGTCCTGCGCGCGCATCCGTACCCTGAGCCGCGTGCCCGTCATCATGCTCACCGCCCGCGGCGAGGAGGTCGATCGGATCGTGGGCCTGGAGATGGGTGCAGATGACTATCTGGCCAAGCCCTTCAGCCCGCGCGAGCTGGTGGCACGCATCCGCGCCGTATTGCGGCGCACGCCCACCGAGGGCGCAGGCATCTGAGGCGCTGATCCAGTGGGGGCCTTTGCGCCTGGACTGCGGGCGCGCCGCGCAGAAGTCGCGGAGAATGACCTCGAACTTACCTCCGCGGAACTGCGGATCCTCGAGCTCCTGGTGCGTGCCGACACCCGCACCGTGACCCGGGATGAGCTGAAGCTGCAGGCGCTGGGGCGTCGCTTGCTGCCGACCGACCGCAGCCTCGACACTCACGTGAGCAATCTGCGCCGCAAGCTGGCAGCAAGCTCACCGACCGCGTCAGCGTGCAAAGCGTGCGCGGTTCCGGTTACGCACTGACCCTGAGCGCCGTCAGAGCGCTCACGCCGGCGCCGGAAACCTAAGAGCGCGCGCGGTGCACTCGCTCTACTGGCGCATCTTCCTCGCATTCTGGGTCGCCCTGGACGCTCATCCTGGTGGGCACCCTGACGGTGGCGGTGAATGCGACCGCACACCGCCCCGACAAACCCTGGATCGAGCGCGCGCATCTGTACACGCAGGCGCGCCGACGCCTTCGAGACCGGCGGCCCGGAAGCGCTGCGGGGCTGGCTCAAGTCCCTGCGCGGAGAACCTTCAGGCCGCACTTTCGTCGTCGGCCCCGACGGCGCTCGAGATGCTCGGCGGCCGCTGCCACCCTCGATCTACGGCCCCGGCGGGGCGCCGCCCTCGGCCGCCGAGGGCGGCGCTGCCACGGTCGGGGCGATCGCGCCGATCGGCGGCGCCTCATCCTCGTCGACCGGCCCGGGCAGCGACCTATCACGTGGTAATCGGTCCGGTGCGCGATAGCCCGCGGCTGTTCGGCGAGCTGGAGCTTCCCGGCGTGCCGCTGGCGCTGCTGCTGATTGCTCTCACGGTGAGCGCGGCGGTGTGCCTGTTCCTGGCGCGCTACCTCGCCGCCCCGGTGGACCGGCTGCGTCTTGCCACGCGGCAGCTGGCGAACGGTGACCTCAACGTACGCGTGCTGCCCGCGCTCAAGGGGCGTCAGGACGACCTGGGGCTTCTGGCAGCGGACCTCGACACGATGGCGGAGCGCCTGCGCCAGCTCCTGGAGGGCAAGCAGCAGCTGCTGCGCGATGTGTCGCACGAGCTGCGCTCGCCGCTCGCGAGACTGCAGCTGGCCTTGTCACTCGCGCGGCGCGACGAGCAGGGCCGGGGAGCGTCATATCACCCGCGCCGCCTATGAGGCGGACCGCCTCGAGCAGCTCATCGCCCGTACCCTGAAGCTCGTGCGCCTCGAGCGACCCGTGCACGAGCTGGAGCAGGCGCGCGTCGATCTCACCGATCTGCTGCGCACCATCGTCGCTGATGTCGCGATCGAGGCGGACGCGCGCGGCTGCCTGGTGAATCTCGAGGCCGAGGACGGCCTGCACGTGCGGGGCGATGCCGAAGTGCTGCGCAGCGCCTTCGAGAACGTCATCCGCAATGCCGTGCGCTACAGCCCTCGCGACGGCGTGGTCGCGATCGGCGCCCAGCGTACGCTGGAGGCCGAGCGTCGCGAGCACGTGGAGGTCACAGTACGGGATGAGGGACCGGGGGTACCGGAGAAGGATCTGGACCTGATCTTCGAGCCCTTCTATCGCGTGGATGCCGCCCGCGAGCACCGCAGCGCGGGCGGGGAGGGCCTGGGGCTGGCGATTGCAGCGCGCGCGATCGCGCTTCACCGCGGCAGGATCCAGGCGCACAACGCGCCCGGCGGCGGACTCGTGGTCCGCACTATCCTGCCGTCACACGTCCAGGCACCAGCGGCGCAGCCGCGAGCGGCGCCAGCTGCCGCGTAGGGGCGCTGCGCTCGAGCGCCAGCAGACCGCACTGCTGCAGCACCTCGTGCATGGAAGTGAAGGCGAAGTCCCCGAGCACGCGCTGCAGGCGCTCCTCGCAGCGCGACAGATTCGTATAGTGGCGGAAGCGCGAGAACCCTCCCACCTCGATACGCGGCTGCCCGGGATCGAGCTCCCAGGGATGCAGGTAGAAGGCAAACGGCCGGCCACGGCGCTCGTTGATCTGCTTAAGTCCCGCGCGGGTCAGCCAGTAGGGCAGGATGCGGAAGTAGCCCCCGCCCGGATACCGGCACCTGCACGCCCAGGAAACTCGCCGCCGACATGGGAAACTCCGCCAGCGTGCGCCCGGAAGGGGCGCTCACGCGGTGCGGCTCGGGCGTCGCCCCGGGCAAACCGTAAAGATCGTGGTGAATCGGGAAGATCGAGGAGTCGTAGCGAAAGCCCGCATCGATCAGCACATCGAGTGCCCAGAGTGAGGCCCGGGTGACGGAGAAACTCGCCGCACGGTAACCGAGCACGGCGTGTCCGAGCGTGTCCTCAAGAAAACTCTTGGCGCGCAGCGTCTCCTGCCGAAACTCATCCGGAGTTTGCGTGTAGACGAGCTTGTGGGAGAAGCCGTGACAGGCGACCTCATGGCCGGCAGCGGCGATGCGGCGTACCAGGGTCGGCGTGCGCTCGGCGAGCCAGCCGAGCACGAAGAACGTCGCGCGCACCCCGCGTTCATCCAGGATCTCCAGCAGGCGCTCGGTATTGGCTTCGACGCGCAGCTCGCGGCTCGCCCAGGTGTCACGCGCGATGGCGGAACTCAGGGCCGCCACGTGAAAGTAATCTTCCACATCCACGGTGAAGGCGTTCAGTGTCACGCCTAACCGATTGTCTGGGTTGCCTTCCATGTGCGCGTGACTATAGCGAACGGCGACAGTTGATGACGTAGGTTTATCGCTCATTGAGCTGACGGCGGAACTTGGCAGGTTGGCCATGGCATCCATTTCCAAGGCAAATCGAGTCCCCGAGGCGCGCCGGGGCACCCCGTAAAAGCGAACGGCTCCCGAAGGAGCCGTTCGCCGTATCTCAACGGGCTTTAGAAGCTCTTAGACCTGTGCGCGCTTGCGTCTGAGGGCGAGGAATCCGACTCCGCCAAGTCCGAGGGCGAGCAACGGGACCATGCCGGGTTCCGGCACGCTGTTGGTCGTGGGCTGACTGGGCCGGGCGTTCTGGTCGGCGATCGGGCGGCCGGGCCAGCGGTTATGCACCACCGCGCACGCGCTCGATCCGCACATGGACTCTGCCGCTGCCGGCACGCTCCACATCACAGCGGCGACCGTCGCAACGCTGGCCATTCCGGCAATCAAAGTGATTCTCTTCATCGCTACCACCCTCCAATGACCTTTCCTTGAGTTCCAGTGGCCGGCGTCTCCGCCGCACCCGGTCATCAGTCTTGTTGATCCCTGGGCCTAATTCTGCCACTCCATGTGCAAGCTGCAAGCTGTGCAGGAGAGCACGGGGGACAGGATATCAAAGCTTGCCGGCGCGCAGGCAAGCGATCAGACATATCACCGCAGGATTGTGTTCCACCTCACAAGGTGACACGTCCTGACCGCTCAAGTGCAACGCTGTCGGTCACGTGCGACGGCGTTTATTTTTTATAAAACAATGTGTTACGCGCAATCAGCGGTTGGACCCGGTCCATTCCGTCGGCCGGGGGAGACGCGGCAAGTTCCGTGTTTCGCGCGCGTAGGACTACCTCCCGTGTAATCGACTGAAAAGTCTGACAAAGCCGAGTGCGGCACATCCTTTGCATTGTCTGGATCGACGGCCGCTGACCGGGCTCGCTTGCCCCCTCAGCCGCTGATTCCGAAATCGATCGTGCGGTGTCCGGCGCGGGCCGGGCCCAGGTGGGGGTTTGTGCCTTGAAATCAGTAAAAGTCATGCTCGCGGCGGTGTTGGTATTGGCGCTGTTCGGGTGCAACTCGAGCGACCCGTCCTCGGGCTCCACTACGAGTAATCCGCAGGATCTTCCGGTCGGCAACGGCGTCGCGACGCTTTCCTGGGAGGCACCGACCACGACCACCACCGGTGCCGCGCTCACCGATCTTTCCGGCTACCACATCTACTACGGCGTTGATGAGAACCAGCTGTCCGAGAGCGTGACGCTCAATAGCATCGGCATCGAGACCTACGTGGTCGAGAACCTCGGCGCCGGCACTTGGTATTTCGCCATCAAGGCGGTGACCTCGGCGGGTGTGGAAAGTCCGCTCTCGGACGTCGTCAGCAAGACAATTAACTGAAGATCGCTGTTGCTGCCGCCCGGCAGCGCGGCGCGCGTGGCTACTGTGACCGCAGTCGCGGCCCGCGCCTGCTGCACCCACGCATCCGGGGCTGATCTCGGTAGACTGCCGCCATGCGCGCCTACGGCTCTTTGCGTTTGTGGATGATCCTCATCCTGGCGCTGCTGGTGACGGCGGTATGCTGGCCGAGCGCGCAAGTCCTGTACGGGCAGTGGCAGGACTACATCAACATCACCTTCACCCACGGCTGGCTGATTCTCGCCGTGTGCGTCTTCCTCGTCTGGCGCGAACGGCGCGCCATCGCGGCCGCCCCCGCGCACCCCTGGCCGCTCGCGCAGCTGGCGCTCGCCGCGGCCCTCATCGTCTGGCTCATCTGCTACCGCGCGAGCCTCCAGGACCTGCACATCACCGTCTTCCCGGCGCTCTTCTGGCTCGCCATCGCCGCTGCATTTGGCTGGAACGTCGCCCGACTGATGTTCTTTCCCGTGGCGTTCTTCTGCTTTGCGCTGCCGTCCTGGGCACAGCTGGGCAATTCGCTGCAGGAGTTCACCGTGCTCGCCATGCGTGGGTTTCTGGGGCTGACCGGTCCGCATGCAGTGATCAGTGGCGACACCATCCACATTCCCAACGGCAGCTTCGTCATCGAGGAGGGCTGCAGCGGGTTGCATTTCATGATCGTCGGGCTGGCGGTGGCGGCCCTGCACGGGGAGCTGCGCCGCGACCCCTGGCGCACGCGACTCGCCCAGCTCGCACTGATGGCGGCGCTGGCGCTGCTGGCGAACTGGGTGCGCGTCTACACCGTGATCGAGGCGGGCTACCTCAGCAACATGCGCAATTATCTGGTGAGCGTGAGCCACTACTGGTTCGGCTGGGGCGTATTCGCGGTCGCGTTGGTGGCCTTCTTCTGGCTCGCGACCTGGCTCACGCCGGCAGACACGGTACCGTCGGAGGCGAGGCCCACTTCTGCGGCCCCCGCCACTCCCACGCCCACGACGGGTTGGGTCGTCGCGGCACTGCTGCTGCTGCTGATACCCGCGGCGAGCCTCATCGCGCGCCGCGCACATCCGGTCGCCCCCTTAAGCGCAGCACCCTTCCTGACGCTCAAGGCGCCCTGGTCGGCCCTGACCCCGGTAGGCGGCTCGTTCTGGCTGCCGCAGTTCGAGGGCGCCGACGACAACGAATACCTGACGGCGGTGAGTCCGGCGGGCGCAACCATCGAGGTGTTCCGCACGCGCTTCGCCCAACAGCGCCAGGGGGCCGAGCTCGTCGGTGAGACCAGCTCGCTCCTCGGCCGTCACCTGCGCGGCCGCGCTGAACGGCGGATCGACTCGCCACAGGGACGCTTCCAGGAAACCGAGGCCGCCGACCCGACCGGGGCGCGCTCGCTCATCTGGTCGCGCTACGAGATCGGCGATCACACCTTCGTGCGGCCGCTGGCATCCCAGCTGTGGTACGGGCTGAACGCGCTGGTTTGGAATCCCCCCGCCGGACTGCTCGCATTCCGCGCCGAGTGCCGTGGCGACTGCGACGAGGCCCGCGCTCTCCTGCAGGCCCTGATGGCAAACGCCACCCTGCGCTAGGGACGGCGTTGAGCGCGGGCTGACAAGCTCAATATCCGCACCGCCACTCACGTTCCCCCGCGGGGAAGGATCCTCATGTGATTCGGTTCATACCGGGTACAGTTTCGGACCCTTAAGCTGCGTCGCCATGCGGAGACGCAGCGGACCTCGGCAACACTGCGTGTAAAACATCCAACCCCCTGATCGGACTGTCTTATTGCGGGAGGGACAGTTACATCATATCAACGGGTTTCGCGCCCTTGCTTTCTGATAGGCTCAACTTTTAGAACCCAGGAACGGGTATGCGACCAAGCGTTCTGAGGCTGGCCGGATGGCTGGCTATAACTCCACTAATAATCAGTTGCGCATCCAGCCCGCCGCCGGCCCCCGTGCCGGTGCGCAGCGCGCCGGCGGTGGCCGCTTCGGCACCGAGTGCGCCCGCGCGCCCCGGTGCCACCGCGCCCGCCTCGGCGGGCGCTCCGGCGGCGTCGGCGGTCGCTCCGGATTACATAATCGGCCCAGGCGATACGCTGCAGGTGTTCGTGTGGCGTAACCCCGAGCTCACGGCGACCGTGCCGGTACGGCCCGATGGCAAGATCTCCACCCCGCTGGTCGAGGACATGGTGGCGGTCGGCAAGACCGCACCCCAACTCGCGCGCGACATGGAAGCCGTGCTGGGCGAATACGTGCGCTCGCCCAAGGTCAACATCATCGTCACCATCGCCGCCAGCGCCTTCAGCCTGGTGAAGGTCGTGGGCCAGGTGGCGCATCCGCAGGCACTGCCGTATCGCGAGGGCATGACGGTGCTCGATGCCATCCTGGAAGTCGGTGGCCTGGGTCAGTTCGCTTCGGGCAACCGCGCGCGCATCGTGCGCATCGTGAATGGCCGCGAAACCGTCATCCACGTAAAGCTCGCCGACCTCATGAACAGCGGCGACACCCACCAGAACATTCCGCTCAAGGCCGGTGATGTGGTGGTCGTACCGCAGTCCATCTTCTGAGCAGGCATGAACGCCGCACTCGAATTTCTTGCCGAGCAGGTCCGGGGTCTGTGGCGCTTCCGCTGGATCGCGATGCTGGTCGCCTGGCTCGTCTGTCTGGTCGGCTGGCTCATCATTCTCGTGATCCCGGACACCTACGCCGCCTGGGCGCGTGTCTACGTCGATACCCGCACGCGCTTAAGCCAGGTCACCCAGGGCATCGCCGTGGAATCGAACATTGCCTCGCAGGTCGAGGCGGTACGTTCGGCCATCCTCGGCGGCCCGCAGCTGGAGAAAGTGGCGAAGCTGGCGATCCCAGGGTACGCAAGTGCAACCCCCGCGCGGCAGCGCGAGATCATCGAGGGCCTGCGCCAGCGCCTGACGGTGGAGGTCAACGCCGACAAGACCGCGCCTGCGGATCTCTATACGATTTCCTATACCGATCAAACCCCGCAGGACGCGCATCACGTCGTGGATCAGCTGCTGCACCTCTTCATGTCCAATGCGCTCGGTGAGAGCCAGCTCGGTTCCGAGCAGGCGCAGAAGTTTCTCTCGCAGCAGATTGATGAGTACGACCGCAAGCTGCAGGCCGCCGAGAGCAAGCTCGCCGAATTCAAGCGCCAGAATGCCGGTCTGGTGCCGGGCGCCACCGGTGGCGACTACTTCTCGCGCCTGCAGGCGGAAACTGACGAACTCGACAAGGAGCGCGGCGTTCTCGTGGTGGCGCAACAGAAGCGCGACGAGCTGCACCGCCAGCTCTCCAGCGAACAGCCGGTGATGGGGTCGGCGGCCAACGGCACCGGCGGCGCTCTGGACACGCCGAGTCAGCTGCGCGAGGCCCAGGGACGCCTGGATGAGCTGTTGCTGCGCTTCACCGACAAGCATCCGGACGTGATCGCCGCCCGCCGCGCGGTCGAAGATCTGCGGGCGCGCCAGGCGGAGGAGCTTGCGGCCGTGCGCCACGGGGATCAGGCGGCCATTGCCTCCACCGGCATGGCCGTCAACCCTGTCTACCAGGGTATCCGCCTGGGGCTCAGCCAGGCCGACGTGGACGTGGCTGCCGCCCAGCGCCAGGTCGCCGACCAGCAGATGCGCATCGATGAGCTGCACAAGATGATCAATACCGCCCCGGAGGTTGAGGCGGAGTTCTGCGCGCCTGACGCGCGACTACGACGTGACCCGCGGCCAGTACCAGGCATTGGTCGAGCGGCTGAACCGGGCCAAGCTCTCCGACGAGGCGGACGCCACCGGCGTTGTGCGCTTCGAGATCGTCGATCCTCCCACCGGCAGTGATCGCCCGGTGGCGCCGGACCGCATACGGCTGATCCTTACCGTGCTCGTGGGTGGTTTCGTCGCCGGCATCGGCGCGGCCTACTTCATGCACCAGCTGCGGCCGGTCTTCACTTCCACCCGCCAGCTCACCGAACTCACGCAGCTGCCGGTGCTGGGCTGCCGTCAGCATGACCTGGCTCGAGCGGCACAAGGCGGAAGGACGCCGCGCCGTTTGGGCTTATTCGATGGCCGCCGGCACCTTGGTGCTCATCGGGCTCATCACGCTTGCGACTCAGGAAATCGCGGTCGCGCCTGCTACATGGATTTAGCACATGAGCGTCATTGAAAATGCCATCAAGCGGCTGCAGGCCTCGCGCGGCGGCGCCGCCTCCGCCGGGGCCCGTGAGCGGCGCGCCGCGGCGGTCGGTCCCCGGGGCGACACTGCGCCGGAAAGCACGGCCAGCAACCGCATTATCCCGATGGATCTTGATGGCCTGCGCGAGGCAGGTCTCCTGGCGCCGGCGCATCAGGAGCGGGAGCTGGCGCAGCAGTTTCGTCACATCAAGCGGCCGCTGATCAACAATGCTCTCGGTCGCGGCGTGACACCACTGCCGGACGGGAACCTCGTCATGATTGCGAGCGCGGTGCCGGGGGAGGGCAAGACCTTCACCTCACTGAACCTCGCGCTGAGCATGCGCCTCGAGGAGGACGTGACGGTGCTCCTGGTGGATGGTGATGTGGTCAACCCGCGTCTCAGCCAGATCCTCGGTGCCGACGATGCCCGCGGCCTGCTCGATGTCATCAAGGACCCGAGCTGTCTCGCTCGCGTCCGCCATTCTCCCGACCAGTGTGCCGGGGCTTACATTCCTGCCGGCCGGACGCCAGGACCCCAACGCCACGGAGCTGCTGGCGAGCGCACGCATGAGCGAGGTCGTCGCGCAGCTCGCCCGTCAGGACCCCGCGCGCCTGGTGCTGTTTGACTCTGCACCCCTGCTGCTCACCACCGAATCGCGTGCCCTGACGCAGATCGCTGGCCAGATCGTGCTGGTGGTGCGCGCCGACCAGACCCCGCAGCACGTGGTGCTGGAGGCCATGGAGGCACTGGCGGAGAGCAAGATCCGTGGCGCTGATCCTCAACCAGAGCATGAAGCAGCCGCACGCCGATTATTACTACCGCTACGCCAGCAGCCGGGCGAGCGAGAAAGACGGCGACGCTTGAGCGACGCTGAAGGGGCGCGCCACATGAACGTCAAACTGAGTGCCAGGCTGTCGCGTGCCGGCGGCCTGGGGCTCGCCATTCTTTTGTGCCTGCTGTCGCTGCCGGCCGCAGCGCAAACTTCCGGTCCAATCACGACCCAGAGCCTGTTCTTCGACCAGGCCGGCAGCGCGCACCGCGGGCGACTACCTCGAGGCGCAGGCCGGGGTCGTCTACACGGATAACGTCGAACCTCGTGCCCGATGGACCGGGTGGCGACGATCGGCATGATCGGGCTGGTCGGGCAATACGGAGCGTCAGGGCGCGCCGCGCCTGGACTACAAGCTCGACTCCGACCTCATGCTGGTGAAGTACTTCGGCTCCCAGTACCAGACCCAGCCACTGGGGCTACCTCGATGCGACGGGTGACTTCAAGATCGTCCCCGGCACGCTGGTCGTGGACGGCGCGCGATACCTTCAGCCAGGCCTCCATCAACCCCAGCGGCGCACCGACGCCGGACAATCTCGAGAGCATCAACTACGCCACCACCGGTCCGCAGCTGATCCTGAAGCCCACGCTGCAGACCACGATCACCCTCGATGGAAACTATTCCTACGTCTACTCGGACTCCAAGTCGCCGCAGTACGTGAACATCAACAGCAACCGACTGGGAGGCGATGGCCGCCTCGATCACGCCTTCTCCAACATCCTGACCGCCTACATCAGCGGCTCGTACCAGAGGGTGCGCTTCACCGACACCACCGAGAACACCGACTTCGATTACCGGCAGGGGAACGCGGGCTTCAAGATCGCCACCGCCCGCACGCTCTTCGATGCGTCCGTCGGCTATACGCTCGCGCACCTGGACGCGGTACCGCCCTCAGGCGGCGTGCCGATTCCACGCATTCATCTGGAGGATCCGTTCCTGCCGTCTGCGCTGGCCGCGACCACGGCCTCCGCGTCCGACCAAAGCCCGAGTGGGGTCAACTGGCTGGTGGATCTGTCGCGGCTCATCTCGCCCCGACAACGAATCGCCGTGCATGCGCTGCGTCAGGTGACTGATGCCGCCAACCTGTTCCGACTCAACCTCGATCAGCCGGTGCCCGGCAACCAGGGCCAGCAGCTCGTGACGGGTCAGCCCTTTACCTACACCGAATACGGGGCCACCTGGACCTATGACACCGGTCGCACCAAGTTCACCCTCGGCGCTATCGACTTCACGAATCGGTACTCCTTGACGCCCTCGTCCAACCACGATGGTAAGCAGGTGAATGGCTTCGTCGCGCGCCAGCTGAGCGAGTCCTTCAACTGGGAGCTGGGCGCATCCTTCGAGCACGACGATTATTTCGCGCTCACCCAGCACACCTGGACCGCCGTCACCAGCCTGCGCTGGCACGTGGGCCCGAGGATCAGTGTGCGCTTCCTCTATGCGCACTCCACACTCAGCGGGTTCTATTCGAACAATCAGATCGGCATCACCGCCTCCTACGCGCTGACCGCCGGCGCGAAGACACCTGATACGCTGCTGCAGCCGACCTCCGCGGTTTCGCAGCCCCTGCAGTAGCAGGTGCCGGCGCGCCATGTCCGTCACTGAGATCTGGTTCTGGGCGTGTCTGGCAGTCGCCCTGTACCCGTACGCCCTGTATCCGCTGTGCGTGGCGCTGCTGCGAGTGCTGCGGCCACGGCCGGTGCGCACGGCCGCCATCACTCCGCGCGTGACGGTGGTGATCTCGGCCCACAACGAGGCTGCCCACATCGAAGCCACGGTGCGCAACAAGCTGGATCAGGACTATCCACCCGCACTGCTGGACGTGATGGTGGCGTCCGACGGCTCGACCGATGAGACCGACGGCCTGCTGCACGCGCTGGCGCGCCAGGATTCGCGGCTCAGCTACTTCCGCCAGCAGCCGCGCAGCGGCAAGACCGCAGCCCTGAACGCGCTGCTGGCGCGCACGACCGGTGAAATCGTGGTGTTCGCCGATGCGAACTCGATGTTCCGCCCCGATACGGTGCGCAAGCTGGTCGCAGCCTTCGCCGACGCGCAAGTCGGCTACGTCACCGGGCTGCATGCGGTACGTGGATCCGCAGGGCTCGCTCGTCGGTGACGGCTGTACCGCCTACATGCGTTACGAGAACGCGCTACGGGCGCTGGAAACCCTCACCGGCTCGATCGTGGGCGTCGATGGCGGGGTGGACGCCGTGCGCCGCACCCTGTACCAGCCGATGCACCCCGAACAGCTGCCGGATCTGGTGCTGCCGCTGTGCGTGGTGGAGCAGGGCTACCGGGTGGTGTTCGCCCCTGATGCCATACTGGAAGAAGAGACACTCTCGACCCCGAGCGCGGAGTACCACATGCGCGTGCGTGTAGCGCTGCGCGCCTTCTGGGCGCTGCGCGACAAGCGCGGGCTGCTCAATCCCTTGCGCTATCCGCTGTTCAGCTGGCAGCTCGCTGTCGCACAAGCTGCTGCGCTACATGAGTTTCCTGCCGCTGGCGGTGGCGGCCGTGCTGAACTGGGTACTGCTGGGACACGGCTGGGTGTACAGCGCCCTGGCGGCGCTGCAGTGCTGTGCGTTGCTGCTTGCGCTCCTGGCCGCCGTCGGCCCGGCGCGGCTGCGCGGGCCTCGGACCGGCGCGCTACTGCTATTACTTTCTGCTGCTCAACTGGACTTCCGCAGTGGCATTTGCCCGCTTCCTGCGTGGCGAGAAACAGGTGCTCTGGCAACCGCGCGCCGGGTGAGATCGCATGTCAGTGATGAGCTCCCTGTCGCGGCACGTCTTCCATCCCCTATGGGATCTGAAGGACGGCAGCGCGCGTCTGCGGGTGCTGCGCGAGCTGGAGCGCACACAGTGGCTGCCGCAAGCGACGCTGCGTGCCCGCCAGCGCGAGCGTCTGCAACACATCCTCGCCTATGCCGGCGGCCACTCGCCTTATTACGCACGGCTGTTCCGCGAGCAGCGGCTTTGATCCGGCGCGCTTTGATGCCGGACGCCTTCGCGCGCCTGCCGCTTCTGACCAAGGCCATCATCCGCAATTCCACCGATGAGATCCTGTCGCGTGAGTTCATGCGCGCGGAGCTCGGTGAGCACAAGACCGGCGGCTCGACCGGGGTATCCCTCACTACCTACTTCAACCGTGATTGGCTGGAGATCCGCACCGCCGATGCGCTGCGTTCCGACCAGTGGGCCGGGGCGTTTCACGGCATGAAGGTCGCAGCCCTGTGGGGTAACCCGCCCGTCGCCCGCTCCGCGAAGGAGCGCCTGCGCCGGCTGCTGTTCGACCGCTTCATCTTTCTCGATACCATCGATCTCAACGAGCGCTCGCTCGGGGAGTTCGTGGTCGCCTGGCGGCGCGAGCGACCCGAGGTCCTGTACGGGCACTCGCATTCGCTCTATATGTTGGCGCGTTACCTGCTCGAGCAGGGCATCCACGATCTGCGGCCGCGCGCCATCATTTCCACTTCCATGATGCTCCTGGCGCAGGAGCGCGCCGTGATCGAGCAGGCCTTTGCCGGCAAGGTCACCGACCGCTACGGCTGCGAAGAAGTGGGGCTGATCGCCTGCGAGTGCGAGCGGCACGCGGGCATGCACCTCGACATCGAGCATCTGTACATCGAGTTCCTGCGCGAGGATGGCAGCCCTGCGGCCACCGGCGAGGAGGGCGCCATTGTGCTCACCGACCTCTACAACCGCGGCATGCCTTTCATCCGCTACCGCATCGAGGATGTCGGCGTCCCCAGTGCGCGCGAGTGCCCCTGCGGGCGCGGCCTGCCGCTCATGGAGCGGGTGACCGGGCGGGTGGCCGACTATCTGAAGCGCCGCGACGGCTCCCTGGTCGCCGGGGTGTCGCTGGTGGAGCGCACGCTCACGGCGATTCCCGGCATCGAACAGCTGCAGATCGTGCAGTCGACGTCGCGAGGAGATTGTACTGAACGTGGTACGTGCCGCGGACTTCACCCCGGCGAGCGAGCAGGCGCTGCTCGCGGCAGTGAGCGGCGTGTTCGGCGCGGACATCAGCGTGCGCGCGCAGTACCTCGCCCGCATCCCGCAGGAGCGCTCCGGCAAGTACCGCTTCTCGATCTGCCAGGTCTAAAGCGCGCGTGAATTCCGCTACGCCCGCGCAGCTGGTCTCGGTCGTCATCGCCACCTACAACATGGGGCGCTATCTGCCGCAGGCCGTGCAGTCGGCGCTGTCGCAGGACTACCCCAGCATTGAGGTGCAGATCGTCGATGACGGCTCGACCGATGACACCCCTGAGGTGGTTGGCCGGTGGCGCGAGGAGCCGCGCGTGCGCGTGCACCGCCAGGTGAATGCCGGACAGACGCGGGCCAAGAACCAGGGCATCGCGCTCGCGAGGGGAGCATTCGTTGCGTTTCTGGATGCTGACGATATGTGGCTCCCCGGCAAGCTCACGCGGCAGATGGCGCTCTTCGGGCCGCCCGAGGTCGGGGTCGTTTACTCCGGCTACGAGTGCATGGATGCGGACGGCCGAGCACTGCCCAAAGAACTCACCCGCATGTATCGCGGCCGCATCACCGGGCCGCTATTGATCGACAACTTCGTCAGCTTCTCCTCCAGCATCGTGCGGCGCAGCTGTCTGAGCGCGTGCGGTGGCTTTGATGAGACGCTTGAGATGGGCATCGACTACGAGCTGTGGCTGCGGCTCTCGGCGCGCTACGTCTTCGATTTCGTGCCCGAGGTGATGCTGCGCTATCGCATCTGGCCCGGCAGCATGTCCAGGAACTACCGCAAGCGCTATCAGTCGGCGATCCGCATCATGGAGGGGTTTCTCGCCAGGCACCCGGGCGTGGTGAGTGCGGGCCTGGTGCGCGAGGCCTGGGCGCACACCTACGTGGGTCGCGGTAACATCACCCTGTGGCGCGAACAGGACCGCCGCGCCGCGCTGCGCGACTACGGGCGCGCCCTGGGGTTCGTGCCCTGGTACTGGCCGGCCTGGCGGGCACTGCTGCGCAGCGTGATCACCACGCAGGAGCCGCGATGAGGGCGGCGGCCCCCGCAGCGCACAGCGAGGCTATGAGCGCGCGGCAATGCCTCCAGTGGGTTCGTGTGGCGATGGCTCTTAGGTCCTGAACCGGTGCGGATCCTGCATCTTATTCACAGCGAGGGCGTCTACGGCGCGGAGCTGATTCTGCTGTACCTCGCGCGCGAGCAGCAGCGGCGCGGGCACCTGGTGAGCGTGGGCAGCATGCGCGACCCGGGTACCCCGGAAACGCCCTTCGAGAGGCTCGCCACCGGCTATGGGCTGAACGTCATCCCGCTGCGCATCGCGCCACGCCCGACGCCGGCGGTCATCGGGGCGCTGCGGCGCTGCGCGCGCGAGGTGCAGGCGCAGGTGCTGCACTCGCACGGCTACAAGGCCGACATTCTGCTCGGGCTCGTGCCGCGCCGTGCACGCCCGCCCACCGTCACTACGCTGCACGGCTGGACCTCCAGCGGGGGTCTGAGCATGCTCGGAGTGTACGAGCGACTGGACCGCTGGGCGATCCGGCGTTTAGAGGCCACGGTGGTGGTGGCGCGCAGCATGCTGGCATTGC
This sequence comes from uncultured Pseudomonadota bacterium, assembly GCA_963743625.1. Lineage (GTDB taxonomy): Bacteria > Pseudomonadota > Gammaproteobacteria > Steroidobacterales > Steroidobacteraceae > 13-2-20CM-66-19. Next base: position 329,753 of record CAVUQM010000009.1, read on the forward strand.
CGGCGCTGCGCTCGGTGGCGCCGGGGAGGCGACACCTCATCGAGAACGGCATCCCCTCGCGCACTGCCCGACTCGCCGACCTTGCAGCCTGCGGGGTGAGCGCACCGCCCGCGGCGCTGGTGGAATTCATGCAGCAGGCCCCGACACTGCTGGCGATCGGGCGCCTGTCGGCGGAGAAGGGCTTTGCGCTTTTGCTGGCGGCCTTCGGCCAGGCGCGCCCGGCCAGTGCCGGCGCGCCGCAGCTGCTGATCATCGGGGAGGGGCCCGAGCACGAGGCGCTCGGCCGCGAGATAACTGCGTTGGGGCTGACCGCGGCGGTGCGGCTCGGCGGCTACGTGGCCGGTGCCGACCGGCTGCTCGAGCACGCCGTGGGCTTCGTGATGAGCTCGCTCACCGAAGGCATGCCGCTCGTCCTGATGGAAGCCCTGCAGTGGAACGTGCCGATTCTCGCAACCGCTGTCGGCGCCATACCCGAGCTTCTGGGTGCAGGCGCGGCGGGGCGGCTGGTACCGGCGGGCGACGTCGCGGCGCTCGCAGCCGGGCTGGCTGGGCTTCTGAGCGGCGCGGCGCCGCCGGACGCGGCGAGCGCAGCGCGGCTCACGGCCCACTACTCCAGTGAACGCATGACCGCGGACTATCTGCGCCTCTACGAGGCGATTACGTGAAGTGTGTGAGGAATCCGCGCCGGCAACCCGGCAGACTTGCGTACCCGAGCGCGCCGTCGTCACCGCGGACGACGTGACATAATTACGCCATGAAAAGGACGCGAGACAAACAGGACGTTGCCGCAGCGCCCGAGCACGGTGCGCGGGATGCCGCCTTCTGGCTCTTCTGTCTCTTCATCCTCAGCTATTTCATGCGCGTGACGGCGCGCGTGCCGTTTCTCGGCTCGATGCACTTCGATCTGGTGCTGGCGGCGCTCACCGCGCTCGCCCTCGTGCTCGGCCCGCGCGCCCGCCGCGCCGGCCCGGCGCCGAAGCTCGACCCGGTGGCACGCCAGCTGTGGCTGCTGCTCGCCTACATCCTCATCACCATCCCGTTCGTCGAGTGGCCCGGGAGCGTGCTGCGCAACCTCGAGTTGTACACGAAGTCCTTGTGCTTTTTCTTCTTCGTCGTCGCCACCGTCGACACGACGCGCAAGCTGCGCATTCTCATCATCGTGTATACCGCAACACAGGTATTCCGCGTCCTTGAGCCGCTCTACATGCACCTGCGTAGCGGCTACTGGGGCTCGTTCACCTCGTTGGGCAATTGGGAATACATGGACCGGCTCGCCGGCTCGCCCTACGACATCATCAACCCCAACGGGCTGGCCTTCGTCGTCATCATGACCCTGCCCCTCACGTATCTGGTATTGCGTCCCTCCACAGCCATGCGCTGGGCCGTGTTTCTCGGTCTGACCGCGGCGATGTGCTACGCGTTGGTCCTGAGTGCCTCGCGCTCGGGCTTTCTCGGGCTGGTCTTCCTGGCGCTCTTCGTGAGCTGGCGCAGCAAGCGCCGTGGCACCTATCTGGTGGTGGGGGCGCTCGTGGGCCTGATCTCGCTCGGACTCATGACCGATCTGCAGCGCGAGCGCTACGTCTCCATCTTCTCCAGTCACGCCAAGGGCGCGGCGACCGCGGAGATGCGCTATACCGGGGTTATCGGTGACTTCAAGGTGTCGCTGCGCCGGCCGTTCTTCGGGCATGGCCTGGGAACCTCGCGCGAGGCCAACGCCAATTTCCGCGGCGAGGACCTGCCCTCGCACGATCTGTACACCGAAGTGGCCGAGGAACTCGGCTACATTGGTCTCGCCCTGACGCTGGCACTGATCTGGAGCTTTCTGCGCGCCTGCTGGACCGCGCAGCGCCTGTTGGCGACCGCGTCCCTGGATGACGCGCGGCTGCGCTTCCTGCACGACGTCGCGACCACCCTCGTCGCGGTGGTGGCGGTCGACCTTTTCTTCAGTTTCGCCTCCTTCGGCTTCTCCGAGCCTTACTGGTATTTCTTTGGTGGGCTCTCAGTCGTGACGGCACGGCTGGCCGCCAAGCTCGCTCCCGCGAGCGCCGTGCTGCCGGCCCCGTCGCCTCTGCGCGGCGGGTTGCGGCGGCGTACCGGTCCCGCGCCGGCGACCAGGCCGCGCGGGGCCCTGGCGCGCACCCTGCCGCGCCCGCGCCCGCGCTAGGAGTACCCGAGCATGTGCGGCATTTGTGGCTTCGTATCCGCCACCGGGTGGCCCGCGCAGATGCTGCGCGGCATGAACGAGGTGATCTACCGCCGCGGACCCGACGGGGAGGGCTCGCTGCATGCGCCGCAGGTGGGCCTGGCGATGCGCCGACTGGCCATCATCGACGTCGGCGGCGGCCAGCAGCCGGTCTACAACGAGGACCGCTCCATCGCCGTGGTGTTCAACGGCGAGATCTACAATTTCCAGGCCCTGCGCGCGCAGCTTCTGGCGCGCGGCCACCAGTTCCGCACCCACTCCGATACCGAGGTGCTCGTGCACCTGTACGAGGAGCGGGGGGCGGATCTGGTGCACGAGCTGGAGGGCATGTTTGCCTTTGCCTTGTGGGACAGCCGGCGTGAAACACTGCTCCTGGCGCGCGACCGTCTCGGCATCAAGCCGCTGTTCCTCGCGCAGCTGCCCGGCGGGGTGCTGTTCGGTTCGGAGATGAAGTCGCTCCTGGCCACCGGGCTGATCGCAAGCGAGCTTGACTGGCAGGCGCTCGATGCCTACCTCACCTACACCTTCATCCCCGCCCCGCACACGATCTACCGGGGCATCCGCAAGGTGCCCCCGGGGACGACGCTCACGATCCGGCCGGGCGGTGAAGTCGAGACCCGCAGCTACTGGTCGATCCCGGATACCGAGCCCGCCGAGCTCTCCGAGGGCGGCTGGGTGGAGCGTGTTGAGAAGAGCCTGCAGCGCGCTGTCGAGGCACACCTGGTCAGTGATGTGCCGGTCGGCGCGTTCCTGTCCGGCGGGGTCGACAGCGGGCTCATGGTGGCGATGATGGCCGCCGCTTCCGAGCGGCCGGTCGAGACCTTCACGGTGGGATTCGCCGATGCCGGCTCCGCTTTTATTGATGAGCGCGTCTACGCGCGCATGATCGCGCAGCGCTACCGCCTGAATCACCACGAAATCAGCGTCGAGCCGCACGTGGCGGACATCATCGGCGATGTGGTCACGGCCTTCGATGAGCCGTTCGCCGATGACTCCGTGATCCCCAGCTACTACGTAAGCCAGGTCGCCGCCGGCTTCGTGAAGGTGGCGCTCACCGGGCTCGGGGGCGATGAGCTCTTCGGTGGCTACCGGCGCCACCTCGGGGTGCAGCTGGGGGACGCCTATGCGCGCGTGCCGCGCTGGCTGCGCGAGGGGCTCATTGACCGCGGCGTGCGGCGCCTGCCGGAGCCGCAGTCATCGAGTGACCTGGTCGATCACATGAAGCGCTTCTCGCGCGCCTCGTCCGCGGGCGCCGCGCAGCGCTACCAGGACTCCATGAGCACACTGCCGCCGGCCGAACGCGGCCGGCTCTACACCGCGGAGGCGGGGCGGCAGATCGATCGCGAGGCGAGCGTGAGGATCCTCACGGACACCTTCGCAGGTTTCAGGCACGGTGGCAGTCTCGAGCGCGCGCTCAAGACCGACCTGCGCTGGTACCTGCCGGATGATCTTCTGACCCTGACGGACCGGCTGTCCATGTGGCACTCCCTCGAGCTGCGCGTCCCCTACCTCGATCACCAGTTCATCAGCGACGTCATGAGCATGCCCGCGCACCTGAAGATCCGACGCCTGCGCCAGAAGCACCTGCTCAAGGAGGTCGCCGCGCGCTGGCTGCCGCCTGAGGTCATCAATCACAAGAAGCAGGGGTTCGAGGCGCCCATGGGACGCTGGCTGCGCGGGCCGCTGAAAGCGATGATGCAGGAGACCCTGTCCGCGGCGGCCCTGGCCCACACGGGGATCTTCGAGCCCGCGCAGGTCGAGCGGCTCAAGCAGGAGCACCTGAGCGGTGCGCGCAAGCACAGCAAGATCCTGTTCTCGCTCCTCATGTTCCAGCTGTGGCACGAGCGCTATGCGGGCCGCCAGGCCTCAGGCGGCGGCGCGGCCTCGGTCACCTTTGCGGCATGAGCGCGCTCGTGCTCACCTGGATGGATCAGCGCCGCACCCAGGAACTGTGCGCGGGGCTCAACCTCGAACTCGTAGTTCTGAAGACGACTTGGCGCGGGCCGCTGCGCTACCTGGTGCTGGGCATGCGCACGGTAGTCCTGCTGGTCCGCCGCCGCGCCCCGGTCCTGCTGGTGCAGAATCCTTCCCTGATCCTGGCAACCCTGGCCGTCGTGCTGCGCCGAACTCTCGGCTACCGGCTGATCGTGGACGCCCACAACGAGGCGGTCGAGCCCTACATCAACAAGCAGCGCTGGATCCGCTCCCTGTCGCGCTGGGTGATCCGGGAGTCGGACCTCACGATCGTGAGCAACCGCCACCTGGCAGCCCTGGTGGAGGGCTGGGGCGGACGTTCCTTCACGCTGCCCGACCGCGTGCCGACGCCGCCGCCGGGCGCGCGCCGCCCTCTCGGGGGAGGCTTCAACGTCGTCCTGATCGCAACCCACGCGGCCGATGAGCCCATCGCGCAGGTATTCGAGGCGGTACGCGGCACGGACGTGCAGCTGTACGTGACCGGCAATCCCCGGCGCCTGTCGCCGCAGCTCGCCGTTCAGCTGCCGCCGAACGTGCGCCTCACGGGATTCCTGCCGGATGCGGAGTACTGGGGGCTGCTGCGCTCGGCGGACGGCATCATCGATCTCACGCTCATGGATGACTGCCTGGTGTCGGGTGCGTACGAGGCCCTCGCGGTTGGCACGCCGATGCTCCTGTCGAAGAATCGGGCCAGCGTCGAGCTGTTCGGCGAGGCGGCCACCTTCACCGACAATACCGCCGCCGATATACGCGCAGCGCTTGAGGCGCTGCGCGCGGGCAGCGGCGCTCTTAAGGCTGCGTCCGAGCTCAAGCGACGTGAGCTCGGCGAGCGCTGGAGTGCCAGTGCGCAGGACCTGGCAACTGTGATACACACGCAGGGGATGCCCGCGACGCGTTAGCGCATAGGCTTTGGCTCGCGTTTCGGGTCGCGTGCGTGGTTATGGAGGGCCACTGCGATGTGGGAGCGTGCTGCCGAGCTTCTGGTGTGTCCGGGCTGCCACGGGGGGCTCATCTGCCGGGCGATTTCCACGCAGCCCGCTGGCCCTGCAGGCCACGAGTCCGGGCAGTGGCTCGAGAGCGGCGTCCTCACCTGCGAGGCGTGCCGGTGCCTTTACCCCATTCACCGCGGTGTGCCGATCCTCTTGCGCTACGCGACCATGATGGCGCAGGTGGCGTTCAAGTCATGGCCGCAGCCCCTGAGAGACGAGCTGACTTCAGCGGGCTTTGATTTTCCGCGCGATGAGCCACCGCTCGGGGAGAAGTTCGTCTGTGCCTCCTTCTCAACCGAGTGGGAGGACTACGATTACGGGCCCACGCTTTGGACCTCCTCCACCGCGGAGCGGCTGCAGACCTTCCGCGGCGAGTGCGGACTGGCGGCCGGGGACCTGCAGGGCAAGCGTTTCTGCGAAGTCGGCTGCGGGCTCGGGATCCTCACCAACGAGGCCGCCGCCGCGCTCGGGGCACAGAGTTTCGGCATCGATCTGAGTACCTCCGTGTTCCGCGCCGCCACGCAGTTTCGCGACAACCCGCAGGTGCACTTCGTGCAGGCCTCCGTCTTCGCCGCCCCTTTTCGGCGGCAGCAATTTGACTTTGTCTACAGCCACGGCGTGCTGCATCACACGTTCAATACGCAGGAAGCCGTACGCCACGCCGCCGAGTTGGTCGCAGCGGGCGGCAGCCTGTACGTCTGGCTGTACGGCTATGAGGACGTGCGTGTGTCGGTCCCGCGCCGCCTCGCGTTTGCGCTCGAGCAGTCCACGCGTCCGTGGCTCGCGCGCCTGCCGCCCCGTCTCGCCACCGGGATGCTGCTGCCGCTGGTTCCGGTCTATCAGGCGGCAAGCTTGCTCGGGCGGCTGTCGGGCTCCCACGGCGCCACCTACTCGGCCCAGCAGGCGATTCATGCCGCCCGCGATCGGTTCACCCCGCTGTTCGCGCACCGCCACGAGTACGAGGAAGTGGCCGACTGGTACCGTCAGATCGGGCTGCATGATGTGCATCGGGTGGGCGGGGATGAGGTCTCCCCCTCCTGGGCCCCGGCCATCGAGCGCAACGTCTCGATCCGGGGGCGGCGCTGAGCGAGGCCTGCCACCTGAATGAGGCGCGCTGCGGCCCGCGGGCGTGCGCCTGATAAGACGCACGGCGAACGTGGCGCAATCCTGCCTGTGGATCGACTGGGACCGCCATCTGCGGACGCGCTCGCTGTGCCAGCGGCTGGGCATCGAGCTCCTCGAGGTGCGCATCCCCGGCTCGCGACTGATGCGCTACCTGAGAAGCACCGGCCGCACGCTCGGCCGTATCCACGCTGCACGCCCTGCGCTCGTCATCGCGACTAACCCATCCCTGGTGCTCGGGTTGCTGCTGCTCTTGGTGCGCCGCTGGTATGGCTTCGCGCTGGTTGCGGATGGGCACTATGCGGGCGTGCGGGCCCTCAGCGGCAGCGCACTGCTGCAGCGGCTGCTGGACTTCTACAATGCGCGTGTCTCACTCGTGATCGTAACCAATGAGCCGCACGCGCTTTACCTGCGCGCGCGCGGCTGCCAGGCGTTCGTGTGTCCGGATCCCCTGCCGGCGCTGCCGCCGCCGGCGAAACTCGCCGTGCCGCCGAGGTCCGTTTTCCTGGTGTGCTCATTCGACCCCGATGAGCCCTACGAGGCGGTGTTCGCAGCCTTCGGGCAGCTCGCGCGCGAAGGCGACTACACGCTGATCGTCTCGGGCAACTACGCCAAGGCCAACGTGGATCCGCACGGTTTTCCCGGTGTGCGCTTCCTCGGCTACGTGCCCGAGGAGCAGTACTACGCCTACCTTCAGGCCTGCACGCTGGTGATGGATCTCACCGTGCTCGAGGACTGTCTGCTATGCGGAGCTTACGAGGCGCTGGCGGCCGGTAAGCCCCTGATCACCTCCGCGAGCGCGGCGCTGCGCGACTACTTCGGCGATGCGGCGCTCTACACCGCGCACGAGCCTGCAGCGATCGCCGCGAGCGTTGCGCAGGCATTCGCCGAGCGCGAGGAACTCACACGTCGTGCCGGCAGCTGGTGTGCCCGTAACGAGCAGCTCCTGGGTGAGCGGCTCGGCGCGCTGCGCGGCGCGCTGCAAGGGCTGGCAGCGCGCACGCTCCCGGCCGGGGACGCCTGGTGAGCGCGCCGCCGGCGGGTAGCCTCTAGTGGACCGCGACGCTGGAGGGGGCGTTCGGCATGAAGGAGTTGCCACCGGCCGTGACCGCCTTGCCGGCAGCGCTCGGAGTGCCGGTGGCATCGACTACGAACAGGTAGGCGGTCTGCCCCTGCGTGAACTTGCCCAGGTTCACGGTGGCGGTGATGGAGCTGTCGCTCCAGGACGTGGGGATCTGCGGCTCGATAATGGTCGCCTGACTTAAGACCGGCTTGTCGGCGAGCACCACGCGCTGCAGCGAGGTGTCGATGTAGATGTCGTCGTAGTAGCGCCAGTTGGTCGGGTAGCCCTGCATGCGCGCATAACCGCCGACGGAGATCGTGCGCTGCGAGCCGCCGTAGTTGTCGGTCACGCCCGAGTAGTTGATGACCTGGCGCCCGTTCTCGAACACCTTCACGTAACCGTCCTTCTGATTGCTCACCCGGATGGTGATCTCGACCTTGGACCATTTACCCGCCATCGGGTTGACGGCCATGCCCCACCAGGCGTTATGGCCGTTGTTGTCCGGGAGCGCAAGCGGGGTGCCTATCTCATACGTCCACTGGGGAATGTCAGTGGTGCTGCCCGGAAGCGGCGGGCCGTAGGCGGTGTACCAGCTCTGATTGGCCGCGTAGGGCTCGGTGCCGAGGGAGTAATCGAAGGTCTTGAAATTGTTGTCGCCACCGAAGTGCCACTGGTCGTCGACGCGCTGATACCAGCTGGCGTAGATGAAGTAGGGGAACGCGGGCGCCTGGATGGCCTTGAAGACCATCACGGCATAACCGGAATCCGCGCCGGTGTTGGCGGCGTGCGCGCCGGCAATGTAGCGGGTGTCGTGCGTGTGCGGCAGATCGATACCGCGCATCGGGGCGTAGTAGCCGGTGTTGTAGCCCGGGAGCTTATCGGGCCACGCGCCCGTCCACTGACCCGAAAGCGCACTTCCGGTCGCATTGTCCCAGACCAGCGGCGCAGCGCTCGCCTTGGCACCGAAACCGCTGCCGGCGATGGTGACGGTGCCGTTGTGATCCATGCTGCCGCTCACTTGCTGCAGCGCCGGCGCCGCCAACGCGAGGCCGGCAGCCCCCAGGGCGGTGATCCACGCGGTCAGTCTCAGCAGAGCACGGGAGTGGCGCGGGGCGAGCGGCAGTTGGCCAGGAGTCATGGCGGCACCTCGGTTGAACATTCAATCTGAAGCGGATCAGCCCTGATTCGATACAAAAACCGTGCCCGCGCGGCCCAATCCTTCGGGTCGGCCAATTGACTGTATATAAAGACGTTTTACGCAAACGTGGACGCCGTCACGAACCCGGCGCCGCGCGGCGTCTGGATCTGCCGACACCAGGATCCGCACACAGAGTGAAAAAGCAGGAATGCCGCTGTTATCGCTCAGAAATTTGTGCGTCGCGTGGTCCCGACACTTAGGTGACGCTGGCAGCGCATTCGCGCCGCGGCGCACGCGTCTAACGCGTGATCTTGATGACGGTGTACCACGCCCACTTGCCGAGGGCCGGAAACAGTCGCAGCAGGCCCCGGTCAATGCGATGCAGCGGGGCGCTTAAGTGCGGGAAGATGCGGGTGCCGCCGGGCAGGTAGGTGAGGGCGACCGCACCGAGCGCGGTCAGGTAGAACTCGCGATGCTCGAAGGACTGAAACTGCGACAGCAGCGCCGGTAATTTCGCGAGCTCAAGCGGCTGCTCATCGGGCGTACGGAACTGAGGCGTCACGCGCCGGTAGGCCTGGATGAGAGGATTGGTCGCCAGCGGCTCGGCGAAATAGGCAGTCCCGCCGGGCTTGAGCACGCGGTGCAGCTCGCGCAGCGCCGCCGCGATGTCCAGATGGTGGATGATCGCAAACCCGACCGCCAGATCGAACGATTCGGACTCGTACTCGAGCTTCTCGGCCGGCATGACGCCCACCGAGCAGCGCTCGAGGAGCTTGGCCTTTGCGAGCACGCTGCGGGTGTTCTCGGCGGCCTGGGGCGAGATGTCGAAAGCGCAGACGTTGGCGCCGCGGCTGGCGAGGTCACGGGTGATCCAGCCCTCGCCGCAGCCGTATTCGAGCACGCGCTTGCCGGAGACTTCCCCGAGCGCATCGCGCATCTCGGTGTAGACATACTGGGTCGGCCAGGACGCGTAGTGCCGCGGCATCGAGTCGCCGCCGGCGTATTTCGTGTCATGGAATTCGGCTTCACGCTGCAGTCGTGCTTCAAGGCGCGGATCTTCGATGCTCATCAGTCTCCCAAACTTGGCGTGCGCCCGGCACGCGCGCCTGCGACCTTGCGGCGCGACACGTGACCCAAGGAAGACTCCCACATCCCACCTGATCACACAAGAACGCGCCGCGCGCGCGGACTTGACCTGTGCAGTCGGCCGCGCCGCAGTGACAATAAAAAATCCAAAGGCGCTGCGTTTCGGAGTAATTTCTGCAGCCACCGTGCCCGCGCTTGCGACATAAACCACGCGTTCGATCAGGAGCATCCCGAGGCGACAGTGCACCCATGAGCAGGCAAGCTCTCTATCGGCTCTATTGGAAGCTGCAGGCGCGCATCGCGCCGGGGCTCATTGACTCGCAGCAGGATTACGAGTCGGTGTTGGATCGCTGTGCCAGCGGCAACCTCAGATGGCTGGATGTCGGTTGCGGTCATCACCTGCTGCCCACCTGGAGATTCGAAGCGGAGCAGAAGCTCGCGGCGCGCGCGCAGCTGCTGGTGGGCGTGGATGCCGACCAGCTCTCGCTCAGCAAGCACCGCACCATCCGTCATCGCGTACGCGGCAACATCGGCAGGCTGCCCTTCGCCGACGGCACCTTCAACCTCGTCACCGCCAACATGGTGTTCGAGCATCTCGATGACCCTCACGGCCAGCTGCGCGAGATCGGGCGCGTGCTGGCACCCGGCGGCCGCCTGATCTTTCACACGCCCAACAAATACGGCTACGTGACCGTGCTGGCCAAAGCGATACCGGAGTCCCTCAAGAGCCGGCTGGTATACCTGCTGCACCAGCGCAAGGAAGAGGACGTGTTCCCGGCGTTCTACAAGATCAACTCCGCCGCCGACATCAGTCGCCTGGCGCAGCGCGCGGGCTTCGCGATCGAGCAGATCGAGACGAGTAATTCCAATGCCCAGTTCATCGTGATCCCGCCGCTGGCGGTGCTCGAGCTGCTGTGGCTGCGCTTCCTGATGAGCGGTGCCGGCAAGGGCCTGCGACCCAACTTAATCGCCATCCTGCAGAAAGCCGCCTGAAGCACCGCTCGTGACGGCCGTCCCGGCCCGCCGGGCCCACTCGCTATACTCTACCGGGTGATGGGCTCGAAGACCCGCTCCGGGGATCTATGAATTCTCCCGTTTCTGAAGGTGTGCGCGGCGCGCGCTGCCCTTGCCGCAAGCACCGCGTACGCGCGCAGCCGGCGCCGGCACTTCCCGCCGGGCATCCCGGCACGCTCGCGCCGGGCGGCCCATGAACTCAACGCCGCGGCGCATCCTGTTCATCATCGATTGGTTTCACCGCACCGGCGGAACCGAGAAGCATCTCGCGCAGCTGATCGCGGGGCTGAAGGCGTGGGCCTTCGAGTCGAGCCTCGTGGTGTTCGACCGCGGCGAGAATCCGCTGCTCGATACGCTCATCCAAAGTGGCGTCCCGGTGATTCACCTGCCGGTGGGGCGCGAATACGTACCGAACGCGCTGCGCCAGGCGTGGCGCCTGGCGTGTCTCATCCGTCGCCAGCGCTACGATATCGTGCAGACCTACCACCAGAAGGCCGACACCTACGGCGCACTGATCGCGTGGGCCTGCGGGGCGCGGCACCTGATTTCGAGCAAGCGCGACACCGGACAGTTGCGCAAGCCCCTGCACACGTTTCTCAACCGCCGGCTGAGCGGCCTGTTCGAGGTGATCATCATGGCCGCAGACGGCGTGCGCACCGCGGTCACGCGCCGTGATCAGCTGTCGCCCTCGCAGAAGATCGTGACCATCTACAACGGCGTCGACACACAGCGCTTCCGGCCGCCGGCAAGCGCTGAGCGCCACCGCGCCCGCAGTCGCCTCGGCTTCGCGGAGGAGGATTTCGTCGTCGGGATGATCGCCGGCCTGCGTCCGGAGAAGAACCACGACGTGCTGCTGGCGGCGCTTGCCACGCTGGCGCAGCAGCTGCCGCGCCTGAAGGTGCTGCTGGTCGGCGGCGGTGCGCTGCTGGAGCACTATCGCGCGCAGGTCGCCGCCGGTGAGCTCGCGCCGCGCACCGTATTTACCGGCGATGTACCGCAGGTGCTCGAATATGCCTGGGCCATGGACGTCGGCTGCCTCACCCCCGGCTCGAACGAGGGCTTTTCCAACGCCGTCATCGAGCAGATGGCCGCAGGCCTGCCCATGATCGTCACCGACGTGGGCGGCAATGCGGAAGCGGTCGTGCACGGCCAGAGCGGCTGCGTGATCCCCGCTGGCGCCGTCGCTGCACTCGCACAGGCGCTGCGCCGGCTGCACGACGATGCGCCGCTGCGTGAGGCCATGGGGCGCGCCGCGCGCGCGCGGGTCGAGGAGCACTTCTCGCTCGAACAGATGTGCGCGCGCCACGCGCAGCTCTACCGCAGCCTCCTGGATCCGGGCGAGGGCAGCCCGTGAGCGCGGGGGTGAGCTGTGCGGTGACGGGCTTCGCCGGCATGGAGCGCGAGATCCTGCGGTTGCGCAACACCAACCGCGACAACCCCGAGACCGCCGCCTACCTCAGTTGGCGCTATGAGAGCGCTCCGGGTGCCCCCGCACCGCTCGTGTACTGGCTGCTGGCCAGCGACGGGGAGCGCATCGGCATGGCGGCGGCCATTTTCCGCTCCTACTGGGTGCGAGGTGCGCTCACCACGGTCGCAGTCATCGGCGACATCTCCCTCGATGCGCGCTGGCGCGGACGCGGTCTTGGCCAGGTGCTGTTGCGATTCATGACGCAGCATCTGGATGAGAACTACCCCGCGTACGCAGCGCTCGTCATCCCGACCGAGAGTGCGCGCCGCGCGCTCGAGCGCATCGGCTGGGTCGCCGCCGGGAGCCTTGCGCCGCTGGTCTATGTCGTGGACGCGGCGCGCTACCTGCAACCCTTCACGCGCAGTGCGGCACTGGCGCGCGCGGTGGCGCGCGTGATCCGCGCCTGCCTGCGCCCGCTCATCCGGCGCCACGCGCCGCACGAAGGCACCCTGAAGGTGAGCGATCTGCCGGATGCCTCCATCGAGGCGCTCAGCAGCACGCTCATGGAGCGCCAGTGCGTCACCCGGGACCTTGCGAGCGCAAGCCTCAGCTGGCGCTACACCCGCCATCCGCACACCCACTTTCGCTTTGCCACCCTCAAGCGCGCCGGTCGCGCGCACGCGTTCCTGGTGTTCGAGGAGAGCACGCACCCGGGTACCTGTGTCATCTATGACCTCGTGGCGGCCAGCACCACGGAGCTGCGCTCGCTGCTGGCGCTCTTCATGCTGCGCGCCTCCAGCTCAGCTCGTGTGACGAGCCTGCGCGTACTGCTCGATGAGGCGCACCCGTGGCGCGAGGAGCTGCGGCGGCTGGGCTTCATCGCACGCCCGGCGGAGGCGGTCATCCAGGTGCACGCGCGCGAGGGCGATGTCGCCGGCTGGGGCTGGCGCGTGAGCCAGGGCGACAAGGACACCTGATGGCGAGCGGTCCGCAACGGGAGATGCAGGCCGCGGCGCCGCCGCTGACCGTGCGGCGCTGGAGCATGACGCAGTGGCGCGAGCACGCCCACGCGTGGGAGGCGCTCACGGCGCGCGCGGCTACCGATCCGCTGTTTTTGTCCTGGGAATGGCTGAGCAGCTGGTGGAACGTCTTCGGCGACACGCTCGGCGCGGCGCCGGAGGTGGTGGCGTTCTACCGCGCCTCCGAGCTCGTGGGGCTCGCGCCGCTCTACCGACAGCGCGTGCTGCGCAACGGCTTCCTGCCGGCGCAGTCCCTGCAGGTGATGGGACTTGCGTGGCGCGATCCGGAGCCCTTGATCTCGGAGTACCTGGACGTCATCGGCGCGCAGCAGGACCTGACGGCGCTGCGCGAGGCGTGCGTGCGGCACCTGCTGGCGGACCCGGACTGGTCGGAGTTCGTCATCGGCTTCAGCGCCGTCGGCGCGCAGTGGCGCGAGGCCTTCGAGCGCTGCGCCGGCTCCGAGCGGCACTATGTGCGCGAAATGGACCGCTCGGTCGCGTATCAGGCGGACCTCGCAGCCGGCTTCGCCGCCTATCTTCAGGACCTGGAGCAGTCAACACGCCGCAGCCTGTGGAATCTGCGCCGGCGCGTGGCCGCGGTTGGACCGGTGCAATGCGAGAGTGTGGCCGCCGCTGACATCGAGCGCGGTTTCGCAGATCTGAACCGCCTGCATCAGCTGCGCTGGCACAAGCCGGCCTTCACCGGGCGGCGGTTGCATTTCCACACAACGCTCGCGCGGCGCCTGGCGGCACGCGGGGAACTGGCGCTGTCACGCCTGCGGGTCGGCGGCCAGGTGGTGTCGGTGCTGTACGACATCAGAAAGGGCGTGCGCCAGTACAACATCAAGATGGCGTTCGACCCGGCCTTCAGCAGCCGCGTGTCACTCGGCCTGATCCACCTGGGCTATGCCATGGAAGCGGCCGCCGCGGGCGGCGTCACGGTCTACGATCTGCTGGCAGGTCCGGGCCGTGCCAACGACTACAAGCGTCACTTGAGCCAGTCGCGCCGCGCGCTCAGCTGCGTGCAGATGCTGCGCGGGCCGCTGCTGCCGCGCCTGTATCGCTGGCGCGACCGCCGGCGCTAGGGCAGGACCGAACCGAGCAGGCCACGCAGCCAGCGCAGCTCGGGCGAAGTCGCGTAGGCGCGCGCGAACATTGCGAGCGCATGCAGGCGGCGGCGCTTGCGCTCCTCGTAGCCGATGACGCCCAGGTTCTCCGCGATGCGCCGGTCGATCTGGCGCAGCGCCGCGCGCTCCTGCCAGCGCTCGCGTTCGCGCCGCAGCACCGTGATGCGATCGCTGGCGTTGCGCGCCTGCGAACCGAAGGAGAGGCTCCCGGCCCGCAGCCGTCGCGATAGCCCGCACTGGCGTCGGTAGAGCGCGCCGCTTTGGTGCGCCAGCCGGAACCACATGTCGCGATCCTCGGAGTACCCCAGCGATTCATCGAACGGGCCCACCTGCTCAAGCAGCTGCCGCCGCACCACGAGGCCTGAGGTGGAGATGAAATTCTCGAACAGCAGCGCGTAGGCGAATTGCGGCTGCGCGATCAGCTGCCACGTCGCGGCCGCCACCGTCTGCGACACGAGCGCCGCGAGGGCGGGATAGTCGACGTGCACGGAGGCCTGGATCTGGCCGCCCTCGGCATCGATTGACTCGTAGTCGCTGAGAGTCAGGGCCGCATCCGGATGCGCATCGAGAGCCGCCACCGAGGCGGACAGCGTCTCGCGGCCGAGAACGTCATCGGAGTCCAGGAAGGCCACGTAGGGCGCGTGGCTGCGGGCGATGCCGGTATTGCGCGGCCGGGAAGGGCCGCCGCTGGCGGGCATGCGCAGAAGCACGATACGCGGATCCTCGATCGCCGCGACGATGTCGGCGGAGCGGTCCTTGGAGCCATCGTCCACGACGATGAGCTCGAGCGCCTCGAGGTCGGAGGCGAGCACCGAGCGCACCGCCGCCTCGACGAAGGCCTGCGCGTTGTAGAGCGGCATCACCACGCTGACGCGCACCGCGCCACTCGCGCGCGTCGCATCCGGCTGCGAACTCCCGCTCATCTAGGGGACCAATGAGCTGAGGAAGGCGCGCGCGAAACGCGCCTGTGGCTGGCGCACGAGAGCGTGCGCGAAGGCGACCGCGGCCTGCAGGCGCCGGCGATTGCGTCGGTATTCCCAGCCCATCGTCGCTTGGGTCTCCGCGAGCAGGCGATCGAGTTGGCGGCGCTCGGCACGGGTGGCGCGTCGTGCGCGCTCACGCTGCAGCACCGTGATGCGATCGCGCGCGGTGCGCACCGAGGGCCGGAACGTCAGGCTCCCGGGCGCCACGCGGTAGGAGTGGCCGACCGCATCACGGTACAGAGCGCTTGAATGGTGCGCGAGGCGAAACCACAGGTCGAGGTCCTCGGAGTACACCAGCGACTCGTCGAACCCGCCAACGGCGGCGAGCACGCTCTTGCGCACCGTGACGCCCGAGGGACTGATGAAGTTGCGATACAGGAAGCCGCGCGCCAGCTCCGGCTGCGTGATCAGACTCCAGCCGTCCGCGAGCGGCGTGCGCGCCAGGGCGCACTCGGTCATCTTGTCGCGCACCACCTCGGCTTCGAGCACGCGGCCCTCGGCGTCGATCTGTTCGAACTCACCGAAGGCGAAGCCGGCCGCGGGATGCTGCTCGAGGGCGGCGAGCGCTGCGGACAGCTTGTCGGGCCGCAGCAGGTCGTCGGCATCGAGGAAGTGAATGTATGGGGCGCGGGCGTGGCTGATGCCGACATTGCGCGGCCGCGAGGCACCGCCGCTGGGGGGTTGTCGGAACAATCTGACACGCGAATCGGCGAGGCTGTGCACGATCTGCGCGGAAGCATCGGCGGAGCCGTCATCCACCACCACGACCTCGAGTTCGCGCAGCTGCGAATCCAGGGCCGAGCGGATGCTGGCGGCGACCGTTTGCGCCGCATTGAACAGCGGCATCACGACGCTGACGCGTACCGGATCGGTCACGGCTGGCGTTCCGGCACCCCGGCAGGGCAGGTGGCCTTCATCTGGAGCAAACACTGCGGTGTCTCATCGTGCGCGAGCCTACCAAAAGGGGACGGCGGCATCCCGGCGGGCGCGCGCAAAACCGTGACCGTCAGGTAGCGCGCAAGCGCCCGGGCCGCCAGGGGTGGGCGGCGCAGACCCCGGCAGGCGCTCCTGGGCGCCCTTCCGGTGGCGAGAGTCTGTGCGCCAGTTCCCCTCTTAAGGTTCCGCGAGCCGCGCCCGCAGCTTATGATAGGTGGGTCCCGATAGGATCAATGCCAGGAGTGCGTGTGGGACTTTATTGTGCCTGCCGCGACGCCTTGGCGTCCCGCCAGGGAGTGGCGATGCGCGAAGCGCGGGTGGGCAAATAGTGGGTGCGTGGCTGGCGGAGATCTGGCGCTCCCGGGAAATCCTCTATTTCCTGGCGTGGCGCGATATCAAGGTGCGTTACAAGCAGGCGGCACTCGGGGTTGCCTGGGCGGTGCTGCAGCCGCTGCTCACCATGATTGCCTTCACGTTCCTGTTCAGCAGGATCGCGGGCTTCTCCAGTGACGGTGCGCCCTATCCGCTGTTCTCGTTCTCGGCGCTGCTGCTGTGGACTTACTTCTCCGTGACGCTCGCGCAGGTGGGCAACAGCCTGATCCTGAACTCGAGCCTCATCACCAAGATCTACTTCCCGCGCGTGCTGTTACCGGGCGCCGCGGCCCTCGGCGGGCTGCTCGACCTGCTGGTGGGCTCGGTGCTCCTGGTCGGCATGATGATCTACTACCGGGTGACTCCGCACTGGACGCTGCTCCTCACGCCGCTGTTCGTGATCGAGACGGCCCTGTTGGTGATGGGATTCGGCATGCTGTTGGCCGCGCTCAACGTGCGCTACCGGGACGTCAAGTACACCATTCCGTTCCTGACCCAGATCGGGCTGTTCGTGACGCCGACCTTCTGGCCGGTGAGCTACCTGTCGAGTCGCTACCAGTGGCTGCTCATATTCAACCCCATGGCCGGTGCCATCGAGGGATTCCGCGGCTGCCTGCTCGGCAGCAGTTCGATCAACTGGCAGATCGTCGGCTGCTCCTGGGTCATGACGCTGCTGTTGCTGCTCATCGGTGGGCTGCATTTCCGCAACACCGAACGTGTGTTTGCCGACATCGTCTGAAGGCCACGGCACGCGCATGACTGAGTCAATCACGGTCGAGAATCTTTCCAAGTCCTACGAGCTGGGGGCGCTGCGTCAGGAAACCCAGCTGCGCGATCAGCTGGTGCGCCTGCTGCGCGCGCCGTTTCGCGGCCGCGGTCGCAAAGAGATCCTCTGGGCGCTGCGCGACGTGTCCTTCAAGGTCGAGGTGGGCGAGGTGGTCGGCATCATCGGCCGCAACGGCGCCGGCAAGAGCACGCTGCTGAAGATCCTCTCCAAGATCACCTATCCGACTTCCGGCAAGGTGCGCGCGCGCGGTCGCGTCGCCTCGCTCCTGGAGGTCGGTACCGGCTTTCACGAGGAACTCACCGGGCGCGAAAACATCTTCCTCAACGGCTCGATTCTCGGCATGCGCAAGCGCGAGGTCGAAGCCAAGCTCGAGCAGATCGTCGAGTTCTCGGGCGTGGAACGCTTCATCGATACCCCCATCAAGCGCTACTCGAGCGGCATGCGGCTGCGCCTGGGGTTCGCGGTGGCCGCGCATCTGGAGCCCGATGTCCTCATCGTCGATGAGGTGCTCGCGGTCGGCGATGCCGCTTTTCAGAAAAAATGCATCACCGCCATGCAGGACCTGCGCGGCGGCGGGCGCACCGTGCTGTTCGTCTCGCACAACATGGCGGCGGTGGAGAATCTGTGCTCGCGCGGCATCTGGATCGCCGATGGCAGCGTGCGCCTGGATGGCCCGACGCACGAGGTGATCGAGGCCTACATGGGCTCCTTCGCCTCCGCGGAAGCCGCCGCGAGTGACCTCACCAGCGTCGACGGCCGCCGCGGCTCCGGGGAGATCCGCTTCACCAAGGTGGAGTTCCTGTCCGCGGACGGCAGGCTGCAGACCGTCACGCGCAGCGGCAAGGGCCTCATGATCCGCCTGCACTACCACGCCCGCGAGGCCATCGAGCGGCCGAGTTTCGGCTTCAAGATGTACACCGAACTGGGCACGCTCGTGACCGACACCGGCACCTGGCTGCACGGCCTGGACATCCCACAGGCCCCCGCAGGGAATGGCTATTTGGACCTTGAGATCGACTCGCTGAACCTCATTCCCGGCCGCTACTACCTGTCCCTGATCCTCGATTCCTCCATGAGCGCGCACCTGTATGACGGCATCGAGAATGCCGTGCATCTGGACGTCGAGGAGGGCCCCATCTACGGTTCCACCCGACGCATCGACAGTCGCCACGGCGTGGTGTTCTTTCCACAGCGCTGGCACCTGCAGGGTATCGGCGGCGGCGCCCTCGAGACCGCCCCGGAGCCGGCGGCCCGCGGTACCGGGGGCTGACTGTCCGCGGCAGGATTAAGTTAAGTCGCCAGCCGTGCGCAACTGTGACGGGCTTCACGGAGCCACCGCCATTGGCCTTTACACTCTGGTGTAAAGTCCACCGCGCTGCCTTCAGGGCTCCGCCGACGCTCCCCTAAATCCGCATGCGCATTCGGGTCCTCGGACAAAACGTTCCCATCTCGATCGCGGTGCTGGCGATCACGGAGGCCGCGATCGCCTTTCTGGCGGTCTATGCGGCCGGCCTGATCCGGTACGAGGTGTCCGTGTCCCACCTGGCGCTGTTGCAGCAGGACATCGGGGCGCTGTGGCCGCGCGCCGTCCTGTTCGCGCTGATCGTCCTCATATGTCTCATGGCCTTCGGGCTCTACAGCGCACGCCAGCGCGCCCAGCTGTCCGGGGTGCTGGTGCGGGTGGGCGCGGCGCTGCTGGTCGCGGCGTGCGCGGTGGCGGCGGCCTTCTACCTGCTGCCGAGCATGCGCCTGTGGCGCGGCGTCGAGGCTCTGGCGGTCATCATCGCCGGCTGCGGCATCGTGCTGTCGCGCATCGTGTTCGTGCGCGTGGTGAACCAGGAGATCTTCAAGCGCCGCGTGCTCGTGTACGGGGCCGGCGCTGCGGCCGCCTCGCTCGCCAGTCTGCGTCGCTCCGCCGACCGGCGCGGCTTTCAGCTGGTCGGTTTCGTGCAGCCCGCGGAGGAGCTGCGCTCGGTGCCGCTCGAGCGGCTGCTTGATCCGCAGGGGAGCCTGCGTCTGCTGTGCGAGCAGCTCAATATCAACGAAGTCGTCGTGGCGATGGATGACCGCCGCCGCGGCTTCCCGATCCGCGAACTCCTGGAGTGCCGTCTGGCCGGCGTCGATGTCACGGAACTCCTCACGTTCCTCGAACGCGAGACCGGGCGCGTGCGTATCGATGTGCTCAATCCGAGCTGGATGATCTTCGGGCAGGGATTCCGGCGCGACCCGGTGCGACTGTTCTCCTCGCGCATGCTTGATCTGGTGGCGAGCGTGCTGGTGCTGGCGGTGTCATTCCCGGTGATGTTTCTGACGGTGATCGCCGTCAAGTTCGAGGATGGCGTGACGGCGCCGGCCGTGTACCGGCAGCGGCGTGTGGGACTCGGCGGCCGCGAGTTCGATGTGTTCAAGTTCCGCAGCATGCGCCAGGACGCGGAGGCGAACGGGGCGGTGTGGGCACAGCGCGAGGACCCGCGCGTGACGCGCGTCGGCGCGGTGATCCGCAAGCTGCGTATCGATGAGCTGCCCCAGATCCTGAACGTGCTGCGCGGCCACATGAGCTTCATCGGTCCGCGCCCGGAGCGGCCGGAGTTCGTGGCCGAACTGTCCGAGAAGATTCCCTACTACGTGCAGCGCCACTGCGTGAAGCCCGGCATCACCGGTTGGGCGCAGCTGTGCTACCCGTACGGCTCCTCCGAGCAGGACGCGCTGGAGAAGCTGCAGTACGACCTCTACTACATCAAGAACAACAACCTGTTGTTTGATCTGGCGATTCTGGTGCAGACGGCCGAGGTGGTACTCCTCGGCAAAGGAGCGCGCTGATGGCCGCCAATATGCAGCGACGCAAGCTTCTCATCATCGAGAACGACCGCGCGTTGCGGCGTGAGCTCGAGGCGGTATTCTCCGACCTCGACGTGACCGCCGCGGAGACCTCAGAGCAGACCCTCGCCCTGGTGCGCCGCACCGAGCCGGACGCGGTGCTCTTTGACCTCGGCACGGCACGCGAGCCGGCGGTGGCGGCGCAGAGCCTGGAGCTGTTGCGCCAGATCCTCAATATCTCCCCGGACACCAAGATCATCGCCATGACCGAGCACGACGCGCGCGAGCTGGCGGTCTCGGCGGTGGGCCTGGGTGCAACCGACTTCTACCATAAGCCGCTCGATGCCGGCGTGCTCTCCATCGTGGTGCGCCGCGCGCTGCGTATCCGCGAGCTCGAGGAGGAGAACTGGCGGCTGCGCGAGCGCACCGGCTCCATGGCGCTCGAGGGCATCATCGGCGTCAGCGATTCGATGCGCAGCCTGTGCCGCTCGATCGAGAAGGTGGCCCCGACCAATGCCACGGTGCTCTTGCTCGGCGACAGCGGCACCGGCAAGGAACTGTTCGCGCGCGCCGTGCACCGCCTCTCGGGTCGCTCGCACAAGCCCTTCGTCGCCATCAATTGTGCGGCGATCCCCGATACGCTGCTCGAGAGCGAGCTGTTCGGCTACGAGAAGGGCGCCTTTACCGGGGCGGCGAAGCGCACCACCGGCAAGCTCGAATCCGCCGAAGGCGGCACGGTGTTCCTCGATGAGATCGGCGAGATGCCTGCCTCCTTGCAGGCCAAGCTCCTGCGGGTGGTGCAGGAGCGCAGCGTCGAGCGGGTCGGCGGCCGGGTGGCCGTGCCCCTGGATCTGCGCATCGTGTGCGCCACCAACAAGAACCTTGATGCGCTGATCCTCACGGGCGCCTTCCGGGATGATCTGTACTACCGTATCAGCGAAGTGACGGTGCGCGTGCCGCCGCTGCGGGACCGTCAGGGCGACAGCCTGCTCTTGGCGCAGTTCCTGCTGCAGCAGACCGCCGAGCGCTTCAACAAACCCACGCGCGGGCTCGCCCCCGATGCCATTCGCGCCATCCAGGCCTACCGCTGGCCCGGCAACGTGCGCGAGCTCGAGAACCGCATCAAAGGCGCGGTCATCATGGCCGACGGGGTGGTGGTGACGGCGGCGGACCTGGGACTTGAGGATCCGGTGATGACCCCGAGTACCTGAATCTGCGCGTGGCGCGCCAGCGGGCTGAAGCCCAGGCGGTGCGCCAGTCACTGGCCGTGGCGCGCGGCAATCTCTCGCGGGCCGCGGAGCTTCTGGGCGTCACCCGCCCGACGCTCTATGACCTCTTGGGCAAGCACAGCATCGATGCGGCCCAGTTTGAGAACGCCGCGGGACGAGCCGCCGCGTCGCCGCTGCGCTGCGGCCGCGCTGCACAGCTGGCTCAGCGCTGCTTGAACTCTTCGGGCGTCAGCTGGTGGCGGGCGAGCAGCTTGTAGAAGTCCGTGCGGTTACGCCGCGCCAGGCGCGCCGCCTGGCTGACATTGCCGCCGGTGATCTGCAGGATCTGCGACAGGTAGCTGCGCGTGAACTCATCGCGCGCCTCATCGAAGGAGGGTAGCCGCCCGGGGGTGCCGCCCAGGGACTGCTGCACCAGCTCCACCGGGATGATGGGGGTCTGCGACAGCGCCACGTTCTGGCGCACCACGTTCTGCAGCTGGCGGATGTTGCCAGGCCAGTCGGCCGTGGCCAGGAGCTCCACCGCTTCCGGGGCGTAGATCTTGCGCACCCCGGATTCCTTGGCGATCTGGGCGAGGAAGTGCGCCACCAGGAGCGGGATGTCCTCGCGGCGGCGGTTGAGCGAGGGCATCTCGATGTGCACGACGTTCAGGCGGTAGTAGAGATCCTCGCGAAACTGGCCGGCCGCCATCAGCTGCTGCAAGTCGCGGTGGGTGGCGGAGATCACGCGCACGTTCACTGCGATGGCATCGGTTGAGCCGACCGGGCGGATCACATTCTCCTGCAACACGCGCAACAGCTTCACCTGCAGCCGCATGGGCATGTCGCCGATCTCATCGAGCATGAGCGTGCCGCCATCGGCGGCCATGAAAAGGCCCCGGTGGGCGCGCGTGGCGCCGGTGAAGGAGCCCTTCTCGTGACCGAAGAGCTCAGATTCGAGCAGGTCCTCGGCCATGGCGCTGCAGTTGATGGCGACGAAGGGCTTGTTGCGCCGTGGGCTGCCCTTGTGGATGGCGCGCGCCAGCAGTTCCTTGCCCGTGCCGCTCTCGCCGGTGATGAGCACGCGCGCATCGGTGCCGGCCACCATGTGCGCCTGGGCGAGTTTCTCCTCCATGGCCGCCGAGCGCGTGACGATCTCGGCGCGCCAGTCCTCGTCCGAAGCGCCGAAGCCGGAGATGCGCAGCGCTTTCTGCACCTGATCGAGCAGCTCCTGCTTGTCGACCGGCTTGGTGAGGAAACCGAAGGCCCCCATCTGCGTCGCCTGCACCGCATCCGGGATGGTGCCGTGCGCGGTGAGGATGATCACCTTCAGTCCCGGCCAGCGGTTCTGCAGCTCCTTCAGCAGGCCAATGCCATCCATCTGGTCCATGCGCAGGTCAGTGATCACCAGATCCGGCCGAAAGCGGCTCGAGGCGGCGAGCGCCTGCGCGGCGCTCTCCACGGCTTCGACGTCGTAGCTCTCCGCGCGCAGGCGGATGGTCAAAAGGCGCAGCAGTCCCGGATCGTCATCGACGACTAGGATGCGTGCCTTGCGTTTGCCGGTCTGGTTCAAGATCGTATCCCTCGTTGCAGCCATGGCCTTCAGTGTCCCGTGGTGCCCGGTTTGCGCTCATTCAGCGAGCGTTCGATGTTGGCGATCGCCGCGAGTTTCGCGCGCGCTTCGTCGAGTTCCTTGCGTAGCCGCGCATTCTCATCGGCCTCGGCCTGCAGACGGTGATTGGCGTTGGCGATGTGCTCGCGATCGGCCCGCGCCGCATCCGCTTGCAGCCTGCGGTTTTCCGCCTCGAGCGTCAAATGGTCGTCAATTTGCGAAAGTTCCAGGAAGGCTAGGGCCCGCTCGCCCGGCAGCAGCACCTCCGGGTTCGCCATGAGCTCACGCAACAGCCCCTGGGCCTTGGCCAGTCGGTGGCCGGGTGCCCGGGGGTGGCGAGGATCAGGGCGAGCTTCAGCTGGTGGCTGGGCGTTGGCGCGATGTCGTAGTCGTGTTGGGCGCTGGCGACGATCTCGGCCTGTTGGGCCGCAGGTCCGGTCACGAGTTTCTGCAGCAGCTCGAGGTAGCCGGCCAGCAGCGCCGAGGTGGTGGACTGCGGATTCACCACCGGGGCGGGTGCGGGGGGCGCGCTGGCCGGAGAGGGTGGTGCAGGCTGCAAGACCGAGGGCCACAACGAGCGCTGCGGGAACTGCGCGGTTACGCCGCATGCGCATGGGCCTTGGGAAGGGTGGTGAGCGGGGCATCGGTGGCGCGCATCGGCATCGTGATGCGGAAGTGCGCGCCGGGGAACTGTCCGTCGATGATCTGCACCGTGCCACCATGCGCGGACACGAACTCGAGCACCACCGACAGGCCGATGCCGGTGCCCTTGACCGCCGTGGTGCGCGCCGCGCGTCCGGTATAGAAGGCATCGAAGATGTGCGCGCGGTCCTCCACCGGGATCCCCTGTCCGCTGTCGCCGACATCCAGTATGACCTGCGTGCCCGTGGTACGGGCCATCAGGTGGATGGTGCCCCCCTTGGGGGAGTATTTGACGGCATTGGATACCAGGTTCTCGAGAATCAGCCGGATCTTGCCGCGGTCGGCGACGAGCGTCAGGTCCTCGATGTGCACATCGAGGCGCACGCGTTGAGACAGGAGCGTCAGCTGTTGGTTCTCCAGCACCTGCTTCACCAGCGGCCGCAGCCTGAACTCGGTCGCCTCCAGACCGACGCTGGAGGTCTGCCAGGCGCTGAAGGACAGCAGGTTCTCGATCATGCGCTGCAGCTTGATGCCGTTCTCACGCAGGATCGCCGCCACCTCGCGCTGATTGGAATCGAGCTCCCCGACGGCCCCGTCCATCAGCAACTCGGTGCCCTCGCGGATGTTGGCGAGCGGGGTTTTGAGCTCGTGCGACATGTGCCGCAGGAACCGGTTGCGCTCATGCGCCAGTTCCAGCAGACGCTGGCGCAGCCACTCGAGCTGTCCGCCCAGGCGCTCCAGATCGTGCGGTCCGGCCACCGCGATCGGGTTGGTGAAGGTTGCCCTGGCCGAGTTCGCTGATGGCACGGTCGAGCTGGCGCAGCGGCCGCCCGACACCCACGGTGAGCACGAACACCGCGACCACCGCCAGCGGCAGCAGGGCGGCGGCGGTCCACAGACAGGCGCTGGCGTGCCTGCAGCGTGCGCTCCTGGAGCGCGGCGACCTCGGCGTTGACCTGGGCGTTGAACTGCTTGGCGACCTGCTCGACGAGCGCGGTGAGCTGGGTGAAGCGCTCGTCCAGCTGCGCCTGGGTGGCGTTGTCCTTCGGGTTCGGGGTGGCGATGACCAGTTCGCGGATCTTCTGCTGCAGATCGCCGATGGCGTCCAGTGTCTGACCGGCGTCGGCGGCCGCCTGCAGGCGCAGCTGCGCGCGCGTCTTGCTGAGCAGCGCATCCTGGCTGCGGAAGGGCTCGAGGAGCTTGGGGTCGTTCAGCACGTCGTACAGGCGCGCGTCGCGCTCGAGCGAGGCGATCTGACTGAAGAGCGACTGGCTGGCACCGGCGTTGGTGACCCCCTGGCGCACGATCTTCTGCCCGCTCTCGGCGAGATCGCGGATCTGCAGCACCGCAATCAGCACGGCGATCAGCAGCGGCACGGCCATCAGGGCCAGGCCGACCAGCATCAGTCCGCTCAATGACTTGGGACGCCCCCACTGCATGGGGGCGCATTCTACCTAGCGGCCTGTGTGGCGGCGCGGTTTCCGCGCCCGTTCAGCGCCGGTTAAGGGGCTGACCAGGGCTCGCGCTGCAGGCGCTGCTCCCAGGCGTACGCGGTGCGCACGATGGTGTCGAGATCGTTCAAACGCGGCTGCCAGCCCAGTTCGCTGCGGATGCGCTCGGCGCGGGCGATGAGCGCGGCCGGGTCCCCGGGACGGCGCGGCTCCTCGCGCACGGCCAGGCGCTGCCCGGAGATGCGCTCCACGCTCTGAAGCACCTCGCGCACGCTGTAGCCGTGGCCGTAACCGACGTTAAGCGTGGTGCAGGCGCCCCCGGCGCGCAGGTAGCTCAGAGCATCCACGTGCGCCGTGGCGAGATCCTCGACATGGATGTAATCGCGTACCCCGGTGCCATCGGCGGTGGGGTAGTCGGTACCGAAGATGGACACGTGCGCGCGCTTGCCCACGGCCGCCTCGCACGCCACTTTGATGAGCAGAGTCGCGTTCGGGGTCGCCTGGCCGATGCGGCCGCCCGAATCGGAGCCGGCGACGTTGAAATAGCGCAGTGCCGCATAGCGCAGGCTGGAGGCCTGCGCCACCGAGGCCAGCATCCACTCCGACATCAGCTTGGAGGTGCCGTAGGGGTTGATCGGGGCGGTCGGGGTGTTCTCGGCGGCCACGCCGTCCGGGGGAGTGCCGTAGACCGCGGCGGTCGAGGAGAACACGAAGTGGCGCACATTCGCCTCCACGCAGCACTCCAGGAGCGTGCGGGTGGAACAGGTGTTGTTGGCGTAGTACTTGAGCGGCTCGCGCACCGATTCAGGCACGATGGTGTAGGCGGCGAAATGCATGACCGTGTCCACTTGGTGGCTCCTCAGGAGCTTCGCCACCGCGTCCCGGTCACCCGACCTTGCCGACGATGAGCGGCGCGTCGAGCACCGCCTGGCGAAAGCCGCGCGACAGATCATCGAGGATCACGACGCGCTCCCCGCGCGCGCTGAGCTGCAGGGCCACGTGCGAGCCGATGTAGCCCGCACCCCCGGTGACTAATATGCTGCCGTGCTCCATGGGGTCAGAATGATAAACAAAAGCCGCGACAGCACTGTGCAGCCCTTCGCAGGTCTGACACCTGAAGTGGTCCTGGATGCGGCCGCGGCGGCCGGGTCTGGACCCGGACGGGCGTCTTTTCGCCCTTAACAGCTACGAAAACCGGGTTTACCAGCTGTGGTCCGGGGAGCGCGGCCTGGTGCTGAAATTCTACCGTCCGCAGCGCTGGAGCGACGCCCAGATCGGCGAGGAACACACCTTCACGCACGAGCTGACGCAGGCGGAAATGCCGGTCGCAGCTCCGCTGCAGACGGGGGCGAGACGCTGCTGCGCTTCCACGACTTCCGCTTCAGTGCCTTTCCCTTCCTGCGCGGCCGCGCGCCCGGAGCTCGATGCGCCCGAGGCGCGTCAGCTCCTCGGCCGCAGCATCGCGCGCCTGCACCAGGTGGGCGCCACGCGCGCCTTCCAGCACCGCCCGCGCATCGGTGTCGCAGCGTCTGGGGTGGGAGGCGCGCGCGCAGGTGCTGGCCGCCGAGCTCCTGCCCGAGCGCCTGCACGAGCGCTACGCTTCACGTCAGCGGGGCGCTGCTGGAGCGCGTGAGCGGCGCGTTTGCCATACCGGCGCCGTACGCGAGATCCGCCTGCACGGGGACTGTCATCTCGGCAACCTGCTGTGGAACGAGCACGGGCCGCTGTTCGTCGACCTGGACGACTGCGCCACCGGCCCGCGCGTGCAGGACTTATGGATGATGCTGTCCGGCTCCCCCGATGAGCAGCAGCACCAGTGGAGCGAGATTCGTCGAGGGTTACCGGCAGTTCGGCGACATCGACTATGCCGAGGTACGCCTGGTGGAGCCGCTGCGGGCGCTGCGCATGCTGCACCACGCCGCCTGGGTGGCGCACCGCTGGGGGGACCCCGCCTTTCCGCGGGCCTTTCCCTGGTTCGGCGAGGAGCGCTACTGGGAGGGTTACCTGCAGGACCTCATGGAGCAGATCGCCCAGATCGAGGATCCGCCGCTGCTGCAGGGGTGAGAGGCCCAAAATGGCGACCGGCGCACGTGCGCTTCGGTCCCCAGACGCGTTATTGTGCGCCCCTGACACCCATGTAACTTAAGACAAATCGCTCGGCAGCGCCCAATACATGATGTGGAATATCACGCGTAACGTGGCCGCGGGGCTCGTGCTCACAGCCATCCTCGGGGCCTGTGGATCCGGACATGAGGGTGCCTCCGGCAGCGGCGGCTCCCACGTCGTCAAAAAGGCTCTGAGCCCGGCCGAAGAGCTGTCGCGCTCGCTGGTTGCGGGCTTCACGCAGGTCAAGCCCGGCAATACCCCCTTGCCGGTGCAGGTGAAGTTCGCCCTGCAGAGCAAGCCCGAGGTCGCCCAGCCGCTGGATGTCACCATCGCGATCGTCCCGACCGCCAGCAACCTGGATCGCGTCTTCGGCAAGGTCGAAGGCGAGGAGGGCCTGGAGATGGCCGGTTCCGGCGAGCTCGAGCCCGCCGAGCGTCCGCTGGAGAACACCCCCATCGAGCGCACCATCAAAGTGCTGCCCCAGAAAGAGGGTATCTACACCCTCACCGCAACGGTATCGGTGGACATGTCCGGGCAGATCTCGACCCAGAGCTACTCCTTCCCCGTGATTACCGGCAACGCCATGCCGGACCTGCCGAGCGCGCCGGCCGCCGCCGCCCCGGCCAAGCCCGGCGCGGCGCACTAGCGCCTCGCCGCCCGCCGCGTTCCCACGCGCGGGCTCTTGGCCCAAACCGCGAGGGGCTTCACAAGCCTGAGGCTGCGCCCCCCGTATGATCTTTATCGGGTTCAGCGGCCCTCGTTATGTCAAAAACGCATCCTTTCCGGACGCGCCCCGATGCCCCGGAAATCACCCCCGGGGCCACCACCACGCTCGTTCGGGCAGACGCCCGGCCGCACGCTGAGGCCTATCCGGAGCTGCATCCGCAACTGAAGGCGCAGCTGCACGAGCTGCAGCTGCGCACCGGGGATGCCGTCCCCGACGTACCGATGCTGCTGCGCCTGATCAACGAGCACTACGTGACGATCGAGCGCGAGCGGCGCGGCATCGTCGAGTCGATGCGGCTGATGGCCGATGAGGCGCACGCGCTCGCCCGCGAAGCGCGCGCGCAGTCGAGTGAGCACCTGCAGGTGATCCTCGATCACATCAAGGACGTGGTGCTCCTGCTGGATGAGGCGGGGATCATCCGCACCTTCAACCCAACCGGCGCGCGCGTGTTCGGCTACACCGAGGAGGAAGTCACCGGTCAGTGCATCGACCTGTTGTTGCCGAAGATCGCCGCCGGGGAAAGCGTGCCGGAGGCGCTGGAGCGGCTGGCGGCGAGTCTGGGTGACACCGCGCTTGATCTCACGGCTCGCGAGCTGTGGGCGCTGCGCAAGAACGGCGCCCTGTTTCCGGCAGAGATCGCGGTCAGCAAGGCGCCGACGTCGCACCGCGAGATGTTCGTGCTGTGTCTGCGCGACGTCACCGAGCGGCGCGAGTCCGAGCAGGCGATCCGCGAGAGTGCGCAGCGCTACCAGCTGCTGGTCGACCACGCCCCCGATGCCATCGTGGTGCTGGACGCGGACTCCGGACACTTCGTGGATGCCAACGAGAAGGCGCAGCGCCTGTTCGGCCTGACGCGCACGCAGCTGATGCAGCTCGGCGCGGTGCACATCAGTGCGCCGCGGCAACCCGACGGCGCTGACTCCGCTGAGCGCGCCGGCGTCTACATCGAGCGGGCGCTGGCAGGGGAGGTGCAGCAGTTCGAGTGGCTGCTGCGCGATGCCGCCGGCCGCGAGACCATCTGCGAGGTCCGGCTGGTGCGCCTGCCAAGCGGCAACCGCCGCCTGGTACGCGGCAGCATCGCCGACATTTCCGAGCGCAAGCGCGCCGAGCACATGGCCGAGGCCGAGCGGCAGGTGTTCGAGCAGGTGACGCGCAATGCGCCGCTCCCCGAGGTACTCACCGCCATCACCGCGCTCATCGAATCGGCCATCGCCGGGGCGCGCTCCGGCGTCAGTGTGCTCGCCGCCGACGGCCAGGGGTTTGCCTCTCTGGTCGCCCCGCAGCTCTCGCCCGCGCTGCGCGCCGCGCTCGAGCAGGCGCGGGTCGGCATCCGCAACGGCTCCTGCGCCGCGAGCGTCTACCTCGGCCGCCAGGTGCTGGTGGCCGATCTGGGCAAGGACCCGTTTTGGCAGGACCTGCGCAGCGCGGCGCTCGAGGCCGGATTGCGCGCCGCCTGGGCGACGCCGATCACCGCAGCCGGCGGCCACGTGCTCGGTGCCCTCGGTGTCTACCGCGCCGAGGTCGGCGTGCCCAGTGCCGCGGAGGTGAAAGTCATGGCGCGCGCCGCGCAGCTGGCCGGCATCGCCATCGAGCGCCGCCTCGGCGAGGAGGCGCTGCGCTCGAGTGAAGCCAAGTTCCGCGGCCTGTTCGAGAGCATCGCCGAGGGGGTGTACCAGAGCGGCCGCGACGGACGGGTGTTGTCGGTGAATCCCGCCTTCGTCGCCATGCTCGGCTACCGCAGCGCCGAGGAAGTGTACGCACTGCCTTCGGCGGCCGAGCTCTACTGGAATCCGGCCGACCGCGCCGAGTTCGCGCACCGCGTTGACTCGCAGGGCGAGATCCGCGACGCGGAGTTCCTCATGCGCCGCCGCGACGGCCAGCAGCTGGTGGTGCTCGAGAACGCCCGCCCCATGCGCGATGCGTCCGGCCGCCACATCGGCTACGAGGGCACGATCGCCAACATCACCGAGCGCAAGCGCGCCGAGCAGGCCATCTTCGCCGAAAAGGAGCGCGCGCAGGTGACGCTCGAGTCGATCGGCGATGCGGTGATCAGCACGGATGCGGAAGGGCGCATCGAGTACATCAATCCGGTGGCGGAAAGCCTCACCGCCTGGAGCCTCGCCGAGGCACGCGGCCAGAAGATCGGTGCGGTGCTGAACCTCGTCAACGAGATCTCGCGTGAGCCACTGGAGAGCTCCGCGGACGCCGCGCTCGGCCGCGGCGGCCACAGCACCCCGGCCCCGGATCACTCGGTGCTCATCACGCGCACCGGGCACGAGGTAGCGATCCAGGAGTCCGCCGCCCCCATCTGCGATCGCCAGGGCCGCGTCATTGGCGCGGTGGTGGTGTTCCACGACGTGACCAAGGAGCGTCGCCTGCGCCGGGCGCTCTCCTGGCAGGCGAGCCACGATGCCCTCACCGGTCTCATCAACCGCCGTGAGTTCGACAATCGCCTGCACGGGGCGCTGCTGTCGGCGCAGCGCGGCGAGGGCGCCTATGCGCTCCTGTACATCGACCTCGACCAGTTCAAGGTCGTGAACGACACCTGCGGCCACCAGGCCGGTGACCGGCTGCTGCGCGACGTCACCGGATTGCTGCAGACGCGCGTGCGCGCCAGCGATGTCATCGCGCGCCTGGGCGGGGATGAGTTCGGGGTGCTGCTCGAGGGCGTGACGCTCGAGCAGGCGACGCGCATCGCCGAGGGCGTGCGCCAGGGAATCCGCGATTTCCGCTTCGTGTGGAACGCCAGCACGCTCTCGGTCGGGGCGAGCATCGGCATCGTGCAGATCCGCGCCGAGACCGAGAACGTCGCGAGCGTCATGTCGGCGGCCGACATCGCCTGCTACGCCGCCAAGGACGCCGGCCGTAACCGCATCCACGTCTACGGCGCCGACGGGGTCTCGCACCGCCACAAGGAGATGCACTGGGTGGCGCGCGTCACGCGCGCCACCGAGGACGACCGGCTCGAGCTCTACTTCCAGCCGATCGTGCCCCTGAGCAGCGATCCCGGCCGCGCCTTCCACGAGCTGACCGTGCGCCTGCGCGATGACAACGGCGAGCTCGTGGCGCCGACGGAGTTCATTCCGGCAGCCGAGCGCTACAACGTCATGTCGGCGATCGATCGCTGGGTGGTGGAACGGGCGATCGCGCTGCTGCGCGCGCGGCAGTGCGCCGGCGCGCCGCTGCCACTGCTCGCCGTCAATCTCTCCGGCACCTCGCTCAACGATCAGTCGTTCGTCGATTTCGTGCTGCAGAGCGTCGGGGAAGCCAGCATCGCCTCGGCGCTGTGCTTTGAGATCACCGAGACCGTCGCCGTCACCAGTCTTTCCAACGCGCGCTTCCTCATGAGCGAACTCAAGGCGCGCGGCTGCAAGTTCTCCCTCGATGACTTCGGCACCGGTGTCTCCTCGTTCGTGTACCTGAAGTCCCTGCCGGTGGATTTCCTGAAGATCGACGGGCAGTTCATCAGCCACATCACCCAGGACGCGGTGAACCGCAGCATGGTGGAGGCGATCGCCAAGGTGGGCCGGGCGCTCGGCATCGCCACGGTGGCCGAGTGCGTCGAGAGCGAGGCGGTGCTGGGCGAGCTCAGGCGCATCGGCGTCGACTACGCGCAGGGCTTCCATCTGGCAAACCCTTTGCCGGTGACGCAGCTGCCCTAACGCGCGTGCACCCGGGCGCAGCGGCGCGGGTGGCCCCTGTCGGTGGTCTGGAAGCGGTCGTGGTGCGCGCCTGCGGCCTTCCCGTAGAATGCGCCGCTGGTCCCCAACCGCAACGCGATGGAAACGTAAAGCCCGTGCGCTATTTACTTGCTGTTCCCGGGCGCGCCCGCAGCGCCGCCTTAGTGGCGCTGCTCACCCTCACGCACGGCGTGCCGGCCGCCTCCCCGGTGCCGCCGCAGACCGTTGCCGCGCAGCTGCGCGATGCGGCGCTCGCCGGGCACGACATCGCCTACACCTGGACGAGCGAGCTGACCACGCGCTTCGGCCCGCGCCCGGCTGGTTCTGCCAACGAGCATGACGCCGCCGAGTGGGCCGCCGGCAGGCTGAAAGCCCTAGGCT
Organism: uncultured Pseudomonadota bacterium; assembly: GCA_963743625.1. Taxonomy (GTDB): domain Bacteria; phylum Pseudomonadota; class Gammaproteobacteria; order Steroidobacterales; family Steroidobacteraceae; genus 13-2-20CM-66-19. The sequence goes on from CAVUQM010000009.1 coordinate 361,595, forward strand.
TCGACAACGTGCACATCGAGAGCTTTCCCATCACGGCCTGGGTGCGTGGTGAGGAGCGCGCCGAGCTCATCGCCCCCTCGCACCAGCCGCTCGTCGTGGCCGCCCTGGGTGAGTCCCCGCCGACGCCCCCGGCCGGGCTTGAGGGCGATGTGGTGATCTTCCCGACGCTGGCGGAGCTTCAGGCCGCACGGCCCGGCTCGCTCCTCGGCAAGATCGCCTTCGTCAGCTGGCGCATGGTGCGCACGCAAAATGGCGCCGGCTACGGGCCGGCGGTCGCGGCGCGCACCGACGGACCGGCGGCGGCGGCCCAGGCCGGTGCGATCGCCTTCCTGCTGCGCTCGGTCGGCACCGACAACCACCGCATCGCGCACACCGGCACGACGCGCTACGTCGAGGGGCGCGTGCCGGTGCCGTGCTTTGCGCTAAGTCCCGCTGATGCCGAGCAACTCGAGCGCCTCGCTGTCATGGGCGTCACCCCGCGCGTGCGGCTGATTTCCGGCGCCTCCTACGTCCAGGACGCACACTCGCAGAACGTCATCGCCGACGTGAAGGGGACGCTCAAGCCCGAGGAGTTCGTGGTGCTGGGCGCGCACCTGGACAGCTGGGATCAGGGCACGGGGGCGACCGATGACGGCACCGGCACGGCGATCGTGGTGGCGGCCGCAAAGCTGATCCGCGACCTGCCACACAAGCCCCTGCGCACCGTGCGCGTGGTGCTGTTTGGTTCGGAGGAGATCGCCCAGCCGGTCAAGCCCTTCGGCGACTTCGGCGGCAACTCCTACGCCACTAATCACGCGAGCGAGCTCGCGCGCCACGTCCTCGCCAGCGAAAGTGACTTCGGTGCCGACCGCATCTACGCCGTCGCCTTGCCGGCGGCGGTGAACCACGGTGACTTCGCTGACGAGGTGCTGCGCGTACTGGGTCCGCTGGGAATCCTCGCCGAGCCCGCTCCCAAGGGTGAGGTGGGTGCGGATGTGGCGCCCATACAGGCGCAGGGCGTGCCCGGCTTTGCCCTGAAGCAGGACGGCAGCCGCTATTTCGACATTCACCACACCTCTGATGACACGCTCGACAAGGTGGACCGCACGCAGCTCGATCAGAACGTCGCCGCCTGGGCGGCGCTCGCCTGGCTGGCCGCCGACAGCGAGGTTCAGTTCCGCGGACCTGCGGCCGTCGCACCGCAGGAGCCGTGAGCCGCACGGCGCCGCCGCGCAGGCACTAAGGCGCTGCCATGGGACCACTCGCCGGCGTACGGGTGCTCGATCTGACGCGCGTGCTGGCCGGACCCTGGGCGACGCAGCTTTTGGCGGACTTCGGCGCCGACGTGATCAAGGTCGAGGCGCCCGGGCTGGGCGATGACACGCGTCAGTGGGGGCCGCCCTGGCTCAAGGATACCGATGGCGCGCCCACCAGCGATTCGGCGTACTACCTCAGTGCCAATCGCGGCAAACGCTCCGTCACGCTCGATCTGGCGCATGCGCAAGGGGCACACCTGGCGCGCGAGCTGGCGCTCACCTGCGACGTGCTGGTGGAGAACTTCAAGGTCGGCGGACTGGCGAAGTACGGACTGGGCTACGAGGCGCTCGCCGCACTGCATCCGCGGCTGATCTACTGCGCCATCTCCGGTTTCGGCCAGGACGGCCCGGACGCCGCGCGCCCCGGCTACGACGCCATGATCCAGGCAATGGGGGGTCTCATGAGCGTCACGGGGATCGCGGACGGGGAGCCGGGGGGCGGTCCCATGAAGGTCGGGGTCGCGGTCGCCGATCTCATGGCGGGCATGTACGCGGCGAGCGCGATCATGGGGGCGCTCTACGAGCGCGCCGGCTCCGGCAGCGGCCAGTACATCGATCTGGCGCTGCTGGACACACAGATCGGCTGGCTTGCGAACCAGAACCTCAACTTCCTCCTGAGCGGCGTGGCGCCGCAGCGCCACGGCTCGGCACATCCCAACATCACGCCCTATCAGCCCTTCGCCACGGCCGATGGCTTCCTCATGCTCGCGGTCGGCAACGACCGCCAGTTTGCAAGTTTTTGCCGCGTCGCCGGGCTTCAGGAGCTCGGCGCAGATGCGCGCTACGTCAACAATGCAGCGCGCATCGCCAATCGCAGCGCGCTGGTGGCGCGCATTGGCGCGGCGCTCAAGGCACGCAGCACCCAGGCGTGGCTCGCGACGCTGCAGGCGGCGGGCGTGCCCTGCGGCCCCATCAACGACATCCAGCAGGCCTTCGCCGAGCCGCAGGTGCAGCACCGCGCACTGCGCGTGGACCTGCCGCACGCGCGCGCCGGCAGCGTGCCGGGAGTGAAGAACCCCACACGCTTCTCGCGCAGCGCCCTGGAGTACCGGCGCGCTCCGCCGCTGCTCGGCGAGCACACCGAGGAGGTGCTGAGCGAGCGGCTCGGGCTCACGGCGGCGGAACTGGCGCAGCTGCGCGCCGCGGGGGCTTTCGGCAAGGCCCGCGCCTGAGGCTGCCGGGTGGCCAGCAGAGCGCGTATTCTGTTGCATCGGGGCGCGCCGTGAGGGCCGCAAACCGCGCTGCGGGCATCGCCCGGCAAGACAGCTCCCCCGGCGGGTGGCTAGACTTCGTGCATGGGTCTTCTTCATCTGCAGCCTGAAGTTTTCGCCGAGCGCTTCAACAAGCGTCCCTTCGTGCTGCGCCACGGGCTTGCCGCTCACCCGTTGTTCGAGTTGCCGCGGCTGATCGAGCTCGCCAGCGCCACCGCGGCGCAGCGGCGCGATGACCTCTATTACGATGCGGGCGTTACGGACCTGAACGAGCGCTGGGGTACGAAGAGCTCGCGCTGCGCTTTCCCCATCGACGAGACCATCCGTCGCATCGAGACCGCGGGTGCCTTCATCATCCTCAAGCGGGCCGACAGCGACCCGGCCTACGCGCAGCTGCTCGATCGCTGCATGTCGGATCTGCTCGAGGTCAGCGGTCGGCAGATAGAGCGCAAGATGCGCCGCCGCGAGGCCATCATCTTCATCACCTCGCCGCGGCGCATCACCACGTACCATATCGACAGCGAAACCAACTTCCTGCTGCAGGTGCGCGGCGAGAAGAACATCAGCATCTTCAGCAAATACGACCGCGAGGTGCTGCCGGAGGAGGAGATCGAGCGCTTCTGGACCGTGGACCGCAACGCCGCGGTCTACAAGCCGCAGTACCAGGAGCGCGCCGAGGTCGTGCGCCTGGTGCCAGGGAACGGCGTGCACATTCCGGTCAACTGCCCGCACTGGGTGCAGAACGATGACAACATCTCGGTCGCGCTCAGCATCAATTACCACAGCTACAACTCCGAGTACGCCCACCTCTACTGCGCCAACTACTACCTGCGCAACAAGCTCGGGCTGCGCCCCACGCCGCCGCGTCATTCGGTGCTGCTGGATGCCGTGAAGCGTCCGCTCGGAGCGATGCTCCTTAACTACAAGGACGCCCGTTACGGGCCGCTGCGCAAGGACTAGAAAGCGTGTGGCGGCGCCTCAGTCGTGCTGGTGCGGTGAGAGCTGCGGGCCGCGCCGGGCGATACGCTGCGCGGCGTTGAGCCCGCGCAGGGCGGCAAGCTTCAGCGAGTCGCGCCACAGCGAGATGCCCGGCGGGCGCGGCGTGATGCCGTGGCGGCGCAGCTTGCAGTTGAAGTGATAGATGCGCCCGAGGCGGCCCACTGAGCGCAGGTCGAAGTTGATGCTGAGCGCCACCGAGGGCCGCTCGCGGTTCTGCGCCCAGTGCGGCGCCATGCTCGGGATGTGCACGCCGTAGCCGGGGTGCAGGTCATAGGTGCGTGCCTCGGGCTGGCGGGGTTCCTTGAAGACCGCCCCGTTCGGATCGCCGTCGTAGTAGCGCTCGAGCTCCTCGTGGCTGGTGAGGGTGCGGTCCTGCTGATCGAACACGCTCAGCCACTTCTCGCCTGCGATCTGGAACAGAAAGTTCACGTCTGCATCCAGATGGTAGGAGGTCAGCCGCCCGGGGGAGGCAATGAGGAGCGTGCCGCGCGCCTCCAGCACGTCCGCGCGCATGCGCGGGCCGGCGAGCTCGATCACGCCATCACAGACCTCGCGGATGCACGGCCCGACCACACTGTCGCGCTCGAGGTGCTTCAGCAGCACGAGCGAATCGTTCTCGGCGATGTGCGCCATCGTGTCCGTGAGCGAGCGGCGCGGGGCGACCTTGGCGTCCCAGCGATGGCCAATGCCGACCTTGCCGTTGGACCAGTACGCATACGCGGGCTGCGCCGGCCGACGTGCGGCGAGCTCCAGGAGCGCGGGCAGTTCAAAGAGCGGATTGCACTCGAGTACGTGCGTGAAGAGAAAACTTGAGCGGTTGTAATGCTCACGCCATAGCGCGCGCGCGCTCGTGTCGAACCCGGGCAGTGCGGGGGCAGGGTGGGCTTGGACCTCACTCATCTGCGGACGGGGCGGGCGTCTGCGCGATGATTGCGGCCATGCGGGTCGCCATCTGCGCGCAGCCCGGCTCCTGAAACATCGTGAAGTGGTTGCCCGGAACGGTCACGAGCTCCACGCCCGCGGAGGCGTAGCGGCCCCAGCCGGCGAGCGGATCGAACCACCAGCCGGTCGGCTCATGCGTGCTGCGAAACAGGGTGATGCGGCCGCGGTAGGGCTGGGGCTCGTAGCGATCGGTGCGCGAGCGCAGGTACTGCAGCAGCCACTGGTCGTAGTCCTGCGGGGCGATGGCCGGCTGCTGGGGCTCAGCGCTCGCTGCGCTACCTGCAATGCGTTCGACGAGCGACTGCACGCGGCGCACGGTGATCAGGCGATTGAAGAAATCCTTGAGCGTCTGCTGGCCAGCGGTGAACTTGCGCCACTCGAAACGCGTCATCTGCCAGCGCATCGACTGGTTGCCGATCACACGCCGCCAGACTGGCAGGCGCGCGAAGTAGCGCGGCAACCAGGTGTCGATCAGGAACAGATGCGCGACCGGCTGACCCGATTCCACCAGCTGGCGGGCGATCTCGAAGGCCAGCGCCCCGGCGACGCACCAGCCGGCGAGCACGTAGGGTCCGCGCGGATGCACGCGGCGGATGAGCTGCACGTACTCCGCGGCGATCTCCTCGAGTGTTCCGGGGAGGCTGCTACGGCGTACGGACGGGTCGAACACCTGCAGCGAGGTCACCGGCTGCTGGGGGCCCAGGCGCTTCGCCAGCAGGTAGTAAGCGCCGGTGTTGTTGATGGCGATGATGGGCGGGTTGGTGCCGTCGGCCTGCACGCGCACCATCTGGCGGAAGTCGAAGTCGCGCGGCGCACTGCGCAGCAGGCGCGCCAGCCCGCGGATGCTCGGCGCGCGGAACAATGCCGCGAGCGTGATGCGCCGGCCGTAGTCCTTCTCCACCCGCGCCAGCATGCGCGCGGCGAGCAGCGAGTGACCGCCGAGCTCGAAGAAATTCGCGCTCGGATCGATCTCTTCCTGGCCCAGAAGCTCGCTCCAGATGCCGCGCAGCTGCGCTTCGAGCTCAGCGTCGACGGGCGCCGCATCGCTGCGGGGTGGCGGCGCCTCGGAGCGCGCCGGGGGCAACTGCGTGTCAATGATCTCGACCACGCCATCCGCGCGCACGCGGGCTGAGTCGCCGGTTTGGAACAGGCGCGTGCCGCCGGCCGGGTCGTGCAGGAAGCGATCCGCGTCGCGGGCCCCGAGGTAGCCCGAAGCAACCCCATCACCGCCGACGAACAGGCGACCCGTGGCTCCCACCGGCGGGGTCTGCAGGCTTCCATCGAGGATGCGGAAGCGCGTGTTGGCAAACGGCTCGCCCAGCAGCTGCAGATCGAGCGGCTCGCGGATGCGGCGCGCCGCGACGCAGCCGCTGGTCTCGGCGTAACCGTGCAACGACCACAGTTCCGCGCCGCGCGCCAGCAGGCGCGCCGCCAGCACCGCATCGAGCAGGCCGCTGGTGAAAAGGATTTTGGCGAAGCGCTGTCGGCGGCGCGGCGTGGCGCGCAGTAGTCCCGGCCAGATCTCCGGGGTGGCGTGCACCACCGGCTCGCGTCCGCGCCGGAACAGATGGGCGAGGTGCTGCAGATCGGCGAGCTCTGCGCCGGTTGCGATCGCGACCCGTGCACCGCACAGGAGCGGCAGCAGCAGCTCCACCGGGCCGCACTCCGGCACCACCGGGCCGAGCGAGATCACGGTATCGGCCGAGTACAGGCCGATGCGCATCTGCACGCCGCTCAGCATGTTCATCAGGCCCTGGTGCCGAGACTTCCACGGCCTGCGGCTCGGCTGCCGTGCGGCGCGTGAACCATACGGCCGCCGGACTTGCGGCACTGAGCGCCGGGGCCTGCGCGGGGGCACCCGGCGGCGTTGGCGCAGTGGAGAAATCCACGATCACCGCGGCGTTCACCGTGAGGGTTGCCGCCAGCGCCGGCAGCGTCAGCACGGCGCAGGCACCGGTGAGTGCGATCAGCCGCTGCAGGTCCTGCGGCGGCTCGCGCGGATCCAGCGGCACGTAGGCCGCCCCGGACTTGAGTGTGGCGAGCATCGCCACGATCAGTTCCGGGGAGCGCTCGAGCGCGATGGCGACGCGCGCGCCGGGTCCGACGCCGCAGCCCTGCAGACGCCGCGCCACGGCGCGCGCCTGCTGCTCGAGCTGCGCGAAGCTGAGCCGGCGCTCCCCGCACAGTACCGCGATCGCATCGGGGGTGAGTTCGGCGCGCCCCGCAAGCTGTGCCGCCACGGTCTGGGTCTGCGGGTGGGCGAGCGTCGGTCCGCTGAGGCGCGCCGCCAGCCGCTGCACCTCGGTGGGATCGGCCAGCCGCAGTTGTGACAGCCGCTGCGCGGGATTCTCCACGGCGCTGCGCAGTGTGCACTGGAAGTACGTGAGCAGCCGCCGCGCCGTCTCGGGCTCGAACTGGTCGGTGTTGTACTGACAGGAGAAGCGCCAGCCGTCGGCGCGCTCGACCATGAAGAAATTCAAATCGTAGATGGCGCCGGCCGGGAGCGAGGGCATGTCGATGAGGGTGAAGTCGCCGTAGTTGCGGTTCTCGATGAAGGTACGCTGAAAGATGAAGTTCACCGAAATCGGCGGGCTGCTGCTGCCACCGCGTCCGGCCTTGACCATGTCCAGCAGCCGCTCGATGGGGATGTGGCGGTGCTCGAGTGCCTCGGTGATCGTGGCGCCGGCGCGCGCCATGCTCTCGGTGAACGGCGGGTCGCCCGCCAGATCGTTGCGCAGCACGAGTGAGTTCACGAACTGGCCGATCATCGGCTCGAGCTCGACCTGGTCGCGCTCGGAGACCTGCGTGCCGATGACGACCCCGGACTTTCCGGTGTAGCGCGCAAGCGTTGCGCACAAGGCGGCGACCGCGGTCGCGAACAGGGTGACGCCGCGTGTCGCGCTCAGGCTCTGCATGCGTTCGGTCAGCTCGCGCGGCAGCACCAGGGAGGCGATCGCACCGTTGGTGGTGGGCACGGCCGGTCGCAGCCGGTCGGGTACGACCGCGAAAGCACGAACGCCCTCGAGCTGTGCGCGCCAGTAGGCGACCTCGGCCTCGGTGCCCCGCTGCTGCAGCCACTCGAGCTGCCAGGCGGCGTAGTCGCCGTACTGGATGGCGAGCGGGGCGAGCGGCGCGGCCTGGCGCTTGCGCAGCGCCTCATACAGCAGGCCCATCTCGCGCGCCATGACGCCGATCGACCAGCCGTCGGCCACCATCTGGTGCGTGGTGATGAGAACGATGGCGAGCGTGGCCGAGTGACGCAGCAGCACCACGCGGATGAGCGGACCGGTGCCAAGGTCGAAGGGGGCGCGCGCCTCGATGAGACCGATGCGCTCGCCCTCGGCGGCGCGCGCCTCGGGCGCCAGCGCCTCGAGATCGATTTCCGAGACCCTGAGGCACGCGTGCGCCTGCACCCGCTGCACCGGCCGGCCGTCGATCTCCAGGAAGCGCGTGCGCAGGATCTCGTGACGCGCGAGGATCTGCGTCCACGCCTGCTCGAGCAGCGCCGTCGACACCGTGCCCTCGAGCTGCCAGCGTACCGCGACGTTGTAGGCGGGATTGCCGGGCTCCAGGCGATCGAGCAGCCAGAACCGCTCCTGGGCGACCGAGCACGGAAAGTCGCTGTACTCGGCGGCGCGTCGGCGGGGCGCCGCTGTGCGTCCGCATCCGCGCCGTGCACCTTTTCGCTGACTGTGGCCATCACTGCTTCAGCGTCGAGGCCGCGCGCCGGTCACGCTGGAACTGGCTGAGAGTCGGCAGTGGTGCACGGGGGGCGGCGCTGGCGGGCGCCGCATCGGCCAGCGCTGCCACCGCCCGCAGGGTGCGCTGCTGCAGAAGCTGCCTCGCCGTCAAGGAAAAACCCTCCCGACTGGAGCGCGCGATTATCTGGAAGAGTTGGATCGAGTCGGCGCCGAGTCTCAGCAAGTCCATATTTGCGCCGACCCGGGGCAGATGCAATACCTCGGCCCAGATCCTCGCAAGACACAACTCGGTGGCGGTGTGCGGAGCGACGAACTCCTCCGCGTCGTCACCGGCGGCCTGCGGTGCCGGCAGTGCTGCGCGGTCGATCTTGCCGTGCGCCGACAGCGGCATGCGCTCCAGGCGCAGCCAGGCGCTCGGGATCATGTACTCCGGCAGCGTGCCCGCCAACGCCGCGTGCAGACTCGCCGGCGTGTGCGTGCCGCTGGCATCGACGTAGTAACCCACCAGGCGCGCAGCTCCAGGGGCGTCCTCGCGCAAGAGTACGCTCGCCTGCACCTGCGCGACCTGCGTGAGCGCGCTTTCGATCTCCCCGAGCTCGATGCGAAAGCCGCGCAGCTTCACCTGCTGATCAGTGCGGCCGAGGAGCTGCAGCTGATCGCCGGGCAGCCAGCGGGCAAGGTCGCCGCTGCGATACAGGCGCCCCGGCGCAAACGGGTTCACTCCGAACTTCTGCGCGGTCAGTTCCGGGCGGTCGTGGTAGCCGCGCGCGACACCCTCGCCGCCGATGTGCAGCTCGCCGGGCACACCGGGCGGCAGCGGCTGATCGTGCGCATCGAGGACGTAGAACTGTGTGTTGGCGATCGGCCGTCCGACGCTGATGGGCGTAGCGGCATCCAGCACCCGGGCGCAGGAGGACCAGATCGTGGTCTCGGTCGGTCCGTAGAGGTTCCAGAGCTCCCCGTCACCACCGAGCAGGCCCGCGGCGAGCTCGCGCGGCAGCGCCTCCCCGCCGCAGAGCATCTTGAAGCCGGCGGGCGCCCTGAAGCCTGCCTCCAGGAGCAGCCGCCAGGTGGCGGGCGTGGCCTGCATCGCCGTGATGGCGCAGCGCTGCAGCTGCGCGCGCAGCGCAAACCCATCGGCAGTCACCTCGCGCGCCGCGATAACGACGCGCGCGCCCACCAGGAGCGGCAGATACAGCTCCAGGCCCGCGATGTCGAAGGCGATGGTGGTGACCGCGAGCAGCACGTCCTGGCTGGTAAGTCCGGGTTTGAGCGCCATGGAGCTAAGGCAGTTCACCACCGCACGGTGCGTGACCTCGACACCCTTCGGCAGCCCCGTGGACCCGGAGGTGTACATGAGGTAAGCGAGATCGCTCGGCGTGACCGCGGTGCGCGGCGCGCTGCTAGGGAACGCTGCCAGCGCGGCGCGCTCAGCGCTGAGGTGCACGAGCGGCGTGCCCGCCGGCACGAGCTCTGCGGGCACCGCACCGTCGGTGATCAGCGCCGCGACGGCAGCGTCGCTCGAGTATGTGCCGCAGCCGCGCCACCGGGTGGCTCGGCTCGAGCGGCACGTAGGCGCAACCGGCCTTCAGCACCGCGAGCAGCGCCACCAGCATGTCGGTGGAGCGCTCCACGGCCACGCCCACCCGGCGCCCGCCCCCGGGGCTGTCGCCCAGGCGCGTGAGCAGGAGCGCGGCCAGCTGGTTGGCGCGCGCGTTCAGCGTCTCGTAGCTGACCTGCTCGTCGGCGAACTGCACCGCGATCGCTGCCGGCTGCGCGGCGGCGCGCGCCTCAAAGAGCTCGTGCAGGCAACGCTCGCGCGGAAAGTCGCGGGCCGTGTCGTTGCAGGCGTAGAGCAGCCGCTCGCGTTCGGCGGCCGGCAAGAGCGGGGCGCGCCACAGTGGCTGCGCGGGATCGGCCAGCATGCCCTCGAGCAGCGCCTGGTAGCACTCCAGCCAGCGCTCGATGGTGGTGCCATCGAACAGGTCGGTGTTGTAGTCGCAGTCCAGGCGCAGCCCGGCGTCGGACTCGATGATGTTGAGGAACAGATCGAAGACGACGTGCGCCTTGGCGTTCGGCGTCACCTCGACGCTCAGCTCCGGGAGGGCGAACTCCTGCGCCAGGCGCTCGAGGTTGAACTGAATTTCCGCCAGCGGCACGCGGTTCAGCTGCCGTGCCTGGGTGAGCCGGCGTACCAGAGTGCCGAGGGTGTAGTTGGCGTGTTCGGCGGCATCGAGTACCTCGCGCGCGACGTTGCGCAGATGCTGCGCGACGTCCGTGTTCTCATCCCAGCGCACCCGGATCGGCAGGAAGTTGACGCAGTGGCCGACCACGATGTCATCGCCCAGCAGCGCTTGCCCGGCGGTCGGCACGTCGACCACCACTTCATGCTGAGCACACAGCCGCCCGATAAGGGCCTGGAAGGCGCCGAGCAGCGTCACGAACAGGGTGTTGCCCGACTTTGCACTGCCTTGCTTGAGCGCGCGGTAGAGCGGGGCTTCGATGTGCCGGCAGCGGCTCGCACCGCCGTAGGAGCGCTGCGGCGGCCGCGGCCGGTCGCCCGGCAATGTCAGCGGCGTTACCGGGTCGCGGAAGCGCTCGAGCCAGAAGCGCTCGGTCTGCGCCGCTTCCATAGGGTCGCGCCGCGCCTGGGCGCGCGCGTAGGCACTGAAGGCAAGGGCGGGCGGCAGCTGCGGTGTCACGCCGCGGCAGCACTCGGGGTAGAGCGTGGCGAGCTCGTTCACCAGCACGTTGATCGACCAGCCGTCGCACACGATGTGGTGCGCGGTGAAGACCAGCGCGTGCTCCTGCGGCGCAAGACGCACCAGCTGTACCCGCGCCGGCGGCCCGTTGACCAGGTCAAAGGGCGTGCTGGCATCGGCGCTGAGTAGCTGTGCGAGCGCAGCCTGCGGGTCGGCGTTACCGGTAAAGTCGTGCAGCGGCAGCTCGAGGTCGGTTGCCTCCTTCACCCACATCGCCTCCCCGGTGGGCGTGAAGCAGGTGCGCAGTGCGTCGTGACGCTCGAACAGCAGGTTGAGCGTGCGGCGCAATGCCACCTCATCCAAGCGCCCGCGCAGTCGCAGGCTCACCGACTCGTTGAAGGCACACGAGGCCTCATCGCCCATCTGCGCCGCGAGCCAGATCTCGGTCTGGCTCTCGGTGAGTGCAATGGCGGCCGCCGGATCCTCAGCGTCGGGCGCGGCCGTGGCCCGCCCGGCGCTGCCTTCATGGCCGAGGATGCCTACGGCATGCAGCTCGGCGACACTTTCGCTGAAGGCCTCGTAGATCTGGCGCAGGTCCGCGTCCGAGTGCGCGGTGGTCAGGAAGCAGGGGAAGCCGTCCTGGATGTGCAGCCCGCGCAGCCGCAGGTGATAGAAAAGGAGCGCCGCCAGCGGGTGCTCGGGGTGGATGTTGAAGTGGAACCAGCTGGAGAAGGTTTCCACGCGCGTCGCGACCCCGTAGCGCGCAAACAGCTGATTGAGATCCGCCGCCAGGGCGGCGGTGCGGGCGGCCAGGTGCTCCTGCAGCTGCGGGCCCTCGCGCTTGAGGTGCTCGAGCACCGCGAGGGCTGCGGCCAGTACCAGCGGGTGGCGCACGAAGGTGCCGGCGAAGAAGGTGACGCCCACTTCGGGGACCGAGGCGTCGCCGAAGTTCCAGGCGCCCCCATCGAGGGCGTCCATGAAGCGCGCGTTGCCGGCGAGAATTCCGATCGGCAGGCCGCCGCCGATCACCTTGCCGTAGGTCGCCATGTCGGCGCGGATGCCGGTAAGTCCCTGGATACCCCCGGGGTGCGTGCGAAATCCCGTCACCACCTCATCGAGCACGAAGGCGGTGCCGGAGGCTGCCGTGATGGCGCGCAGTTCGCGCAGGAACTCGAAGGGCTGCAGGCTCGGGTGACGGCTCTGCACCGGCTCGGCCACGACTGCGGCCAGCTCGCTGGCATGCTCACGTACCCACTCGAGGGTCTGCGCGGTGGCGTAATCGAGCACGATCATGTTCTCGACCGCCGCTGGCGGGATGCCCGGCGCCACCGGCACCGAGCGCGGCGCCGCCCCGGCATGCTGTACGCCCTTCACCAGTACCTCATCGAACTGGCCGTGGTAGTCACCATTGAACACCACGATCTTGTCGCGCCCGGTCACCGTGCGCGCCAGTCGCATGGCCGCCATCACCGCCTCCGAGCCGGTGTTGCAGAAGGTCACGCGTGCGTTACCGGTGAGCTCGGCCAGGAGCACCGCGACTTTGCCGGCAAGTTCGGTCTGCGGCCCGATAGCAAAGCCGCGCTCGAGCTGCGCCTTGACGGCCTCCACCACGAAGGGCGGCGCGTGCCCGAAGGCGGTGCCGCCGTAGCCGTTCACGAGGTCGACGTACTCGTTGCCGTCGAGGTCCCAGAGCTTCGAACCGGCGCTGCGCTCGACTACGAGGGGGTAGACCAGCTCCTTCCATTCGCTGCGGAAGCCGGCCGCGGCGCGCGGGTCGGCGAGCACGGCGCGCTGCGCCTGCGTCAGCTGTTTGGAGGCGGCGGTCCGACGCGTATAGCGGGCGGTGAGGTCCGCGATGTGGCGCGCCTGCGCGGGGGTCGGGCCATCGCCAGGCAGTGGCTGCGGGGGCACGAACACCGCGAAGCGCGAGGGCTGCCCCGGCATCGCCGGCCCCGGTGCGGGCGGCGCGGCACCGCCGGCGCGCCCGGCGAGAAAGGCCGCCAGTGCCGGAATGTTCGGATACTCGCGCAGCAGCTGACGGAAGGTGAGCGGCACGCGCATCTGGCCCTGGATCTTCTGCGCCACCTGCGTGAGGAACAGCGAGTCGTAGCCCATCTCAAGGAAAGTCGTCGCCGCCGTGACCGAGGCCGGGGCATTGCCGGAGAGCTGCTCGAGGATCGCCGCGATCGCAGCGCTCGCAGCCGCGATGCGGTTCGCGCCCTCGGGCGCGGCGGCGCTCGCCTGCGTGAGGGCAACGGGGCGTGTCTCGGGCGCGTGGGCGGCGGGCGCGGAGATCTGCGGCGCACCGCCGGCAGCGCTGCGTGGCGGCGCCTCGATCCAGTAGCGCTTGCGCTCGAAGGGGTAGGTCGGCAGGGACACGCGGCGAGGCGGCTGCCGGTACAGGGCTTCCCAGCGCGGCTCGGCGCCGAGCGTCCACAGTCGCCCGAGCGCCTCGAGTACACAGTCGCGGTCCGAGCGCTCGCGCGCGGCGTCCTGGAGCGAGCTGACGACACCTGCGGCGCGTCCCTGCAGCGTCTGCAGGGCGAGCGTGGTCGCGACGTTGCCGGGTCCGACCTCGAGCAGGATCGGCGCCGGCGCGCCGGCGGCCAGGGTATTGATGCCGTCCGCGAAGCGCACGGTCTCGCGTGCATGCCGCGCCCAGTAAGCGGGCGAGGTCGCCTCAGCTGCGGTGATCCAGGTGCCGCTGACGCAGGACACGTACGGCCGCGCGGGCGCGCTCAAGGACAGCTCCCCGAGGAGCTTCTCCAGCGGGGCGACGATGGGTTCGACCATCGGGGAGTGAAAGGCGTGCGAGGTCTGCAGCCGGCGCGTCCCCACCGCGCGCGCGCCGAGCTGCGCCTCGAGGGCGCGGATCTGCGTCTCGGGCCCTGAGGCCACACTCAGCGACGGTCCGTTGACGGCGGCGATCGCGGCACCGGGCGGCAACAGCGTGCGCAGCTCCGCTTCCGGCAGGCGCACCGCCAGCATGGCGCCCGCGGGCAGATCCTGCATGAGGCGGCCGCGCGCCACGAGCAGCGCCAGCGCATCTTCCAGGCGCATGACGCCGGCCAGCACGGCCGCGACGAACTCACCGACGCTGTGACCGATCATGGCGGCGGGCTCGATGCCAAGACTCATCCACAGCCGCGCGAGCGCGTACTCGATGGCAAAGATCGCCGGCTGCGCAACGGCGGTCGCGGTGAGGTTCGCCGCCGCATCCTCGCCACCGGCGCTCGGGTATACCAGGCGCGCCAGGTCCGCACCCCAGAGCGGCCGGCACACGGCGGCGCAGTGCTCGAAGTGGCGGCGGAATTCGGGGTTGCCCTCGTACAGGTCGCGCGCCATCTGCGGGTACTGTGCCCCCTGGCCGGGGAACATGAAGGCGACGGGCGCCGGGCCCGGGCGCGCGCGGCCGCTGTGCCCGGGCGGGGGCGGCGCCTCGAGGGCGGCGGCGGCCTCGGCGCCGCCGATCACGAAGGCGCGGTGCTCGAAGGCACGTCGTCCGAGCTGCAGGGAGAAGGCGACATCGGCGAGCGGGGTCTGGGGGTGGGCGCGCAGGTGCGCGGCGAGGTTGGCGCGGGTCGCCTCCAGGGCCACGGCGCTGCGCGCCGAGACCACCAGGAGTTCGGAGCGCGCGCTTACGGGGGCGGGCGGTGTGAGCGGAGCCTCCTCGAGGATCACATGCACGTTGGTGCCGCCGATACCGAAGGCGCTCACGCCGGCGCGGCGCGGCACCGCAGCGCGCGGCCACGCCGCGCGCTGGGCGTTCACGTAGAACGGCGTGCGGGCGAAATCGATCTGCGGGTTGGGGCGCGTGAAGTTGAGCGACGCCGGCAGCACCTCGTGCTCGAGCGCGAGCGCGGTCTTGATCAGTCCCACCACGCCCGCGGCCGCATCCAGATGCCCGATGTTGGATTTCACCGAGCCGAGCGCGCAGAACTGGCGCCCGGCGGCGGCCGAGCGGAACGCCTGGGTGAGGGCGGCGACCTCGATCGGGTCACCGAGCGCGGTCGCCGTGCCGTGACACTCGACGTAGCCGATGGCGGCGGGGTCCAGGCCGGCGTTGGCGAGCGCCATCTCGATGGCCGCCGCCTGGCCGGCGATGCTCGGGGCGGTGAAGCCGACCTTGGTGGCGCCGTCATTGTTGACGCCGCAGCCGCGGATGACGGCATAGACGTGGTCGCCAGCGGTGCGCGCATCCGCAAGCCGCTTCAGGGCGACGACACCGGCACCGCTGCCGAACACCGTGCCGCTCGCCTGGGCATCGAAGGGCCGGCAGCGGCCGTCGGCCGACACCATCGCGCCCTCCTGATGCAGGTAGCCGCGCTTTTGCGGGAAGCTGATCGATACGCCCCCGGCGAGCGCCATGTCGGACTGGTACAGCAGCAGGCTCTGGCACGCCTGCGCTACGGCCATCAGCGACGTCGAGCAGGCGGTCTGCAGGTCGAGGCTCGGTCCCTTGAGGTCGAGTTTGTAGGAGACGCGGGTGGCGAGGAAATCCAGACCGGCGCCGAGCAGCTGCGGGTAGCAGCCGACCTGGTAGCTGCTGGTGAATTCCTCGAGCGCACGGCGGTCGGCGCAGACGTGGTGCAGGAAGTAGGTGTTGATGCTGCAGCCGGCGAACACGCCGATCGCGCCGCGGTAGCGGCGCGGATCGCAGGCGGCATCCTCGAGCGCTTCCCAGGCGCACTCAAGGAACACGCGCTGCTGCGGGTCGGTGAGCTCGGCCTCGCGTGCGTACATGCCGAAGAAATCGGCGTCGAACTTGTCGACGTCGGCGAGCAACGGGCGGGCGCGCACGAAATTCGGCGCGCGGCGCACCTCGTCACTGAAGGCGTCCTCCAGTTCCGCTTCGCTGAAGGTGCTGATGGATTCCACGCCCGCCTCAAGATTGCGCCAGAACGCGCCGATGCTGGCCGCGCCTGGAAAGCGTCCCGCGAGTCCGACGATGGCGATCGCATCTGCCGGCGGTGCCGGCGCCTCATCCTGTGCGCCCGCATCATTCATCGCGGCGGGCTCCTGCCGGGCGTGCGACGCGCGAGTGCCGCGCGCCGCAAGCCGGCACGCTCCGTGGCGCCCAGGGCACTCGCGGTCACAGTGGGCGCGTGCGTAAGACGGGCGGCGAGCGCACTTATTCTTGGGTACTCAAACATCTCGATTACGGTCAAATCGCTCGCAAGCGAATGGGTGATGCTGGCGTGCACCTCCAGCAGTCCCAGCGAGGTACCACCCAAATCGAAAAAGTTGTCCTCGAGGCCGACGTCGCTGCGACCGAGCACGCGTTTCCAGATCTGCAGCACCAGGTTTTCCGTGGCATTGCCCGGCGCGCCGTCCCTGACATCAGCGGGGCTGGCCGTGAGCTGCGGCAGCTGCGCGCGGTCGACCTTGCCGGTGGGCGACAGGGGCAGCGCCGGCAGCGGTGTGATCGTCGCCGGGATCATGTAGTCGGGCAGCTCCTCGCGCAGCGCGGCGCGCAGGCGTGCGAGGTCGAGGCCGGCGGCGGGCGGGGTGACGAACGCGGCGATGCGCCGCGGCGCTGCGGCGAGCGCCGGCGTGCACACCACGGCGGCGTCCTGCACCAGGCCGGTGGCGCGCAGGCGGGCCTCGATCTCATCGAGCTCCACGCGCTTGCCGTTGATCTTCACCTGCCGATCGAGGCGGCCGAGGAACTCGAGGTTGCCGTCCGCGCGCGCACGCACGCGATCCCCGGTGCGGTAGAGCAGGGCGTCGGGGCGCTGCGGATGGGGCACAAAGGCGCGTGCGGTGAGTTCGGGACGGTTGAAGTAGCCGAGCGCAAGCCCCGCGCCACCCACGTACAGCTCACCGTCCTCACCCGCTGCGATCGGCTGCAGCCTCTCCCCGAGCACCAGCGCCTCGCTCCCGCGGATGGCGCGTCCGATCGGTACCGCGGTGGTGCCGCTGTAGTCGTGCGGGATGGTGTAACAGCAGCTGAAGGTGGTGTTCTCGGTCGGGCCGTAGCCGTTGATGAGGCGACAGCCGGGCAGCGCGCGCAACGCGCGCACCACGTGTGCGGGCGAGAGCACGTCCCCGCCGGCGATGAGCTGGCGCAGTGGCGCGAGGCCCTGCAGATCGTTATCCACCATCAGGTGGAAGAGCGCTGCGGTCAGCCATAGGGTGCTCACCTGGTGCGTTGCGATCGCTGCCGAGATTTGTGCGAGCGAGGGGTAGGGATCGGAAACGATCGCCAGCCGCCCGCCGTTCAAGAGCGCGCCCCAGATCTCGAAGTTCGAGGCATCGAAGGACAGCGGCGCGAGCTGCAGGATCACTTCCTCGGGACCCAAGCGGACGAAGTCATTGTCCTGTACCAGCCGCAGCACTGCCCGATGCGGCACCAGCACGCCCTTGGGGCGACCGCTCGAGCCGGAGGTGTACATGAGGTAGGCCGGATCCGCCGCCGCCGGCGCGGGCCAGGCGCGCGGCGCGGGCGCTGCGGTTGTGGCAAGTTCCCCCAGCCGCAAGGGCGCCTGATCCCAGAAGGCGTTCTCGCTCGCGATGAGGGCGTCATCGATGAGCAGCGCCGCCGGGGCGGCATCCTCGTGGATATAGTGCAGCAGCTTGGCCGGATAGGACGTGTCGAGCGGTACGTAGGCCGCTCCGGCGCGCAGCACACCCAGGATCGCGGCGATGGCCTCCGCGGAGCGGTGCGCATAGAGGGCGACACGCTGTCCGCGCCCGATGCCGCGCGCCAAGAGGTGCGCGGCGATGCGCTCGGCGCGCGCGCCGAGCTGCGCGTAGCTGAGAGGTGCACCCGAGCCGCTTAGCGCGAGGCGCTGAGGCGCCCGGGCCGCGCTTGCCGCGAAAGCTTCAGGGATGGATTGCGCACGCATAGGGTCTCGGGCCACGCGCCAGAGCGGTCGCGGGGCTCAGGGCGCGAACCGAGTCGCGCAGCCCGCCCCGGCATCGCTGCGAGAGCTCCTTCTCGTTGCCGCGCGTTCGGGCGCGGGGCGCCGGGGTCCTTGGATTGCCGATCGCGTCACCTTCCCCGGCGAACCGGGGCAGTAGCTGCCATTGGAGCGCATTCCTGGCCTTGCGGGTCGCTGGCTTGCTTGGCACCGCCGGTGCCGCTCACTAGGATCGCAAGATGTTCCAAACTGTAGCACCCGCGACCCCGGGCTTGAACCCTGCAAGCCTGACCGCAGCGCTGGCGGGGCTGTTTCCGCTGGGGGTCGTGGGGGCGCACCTTGAGGGCGCCGCCCCGGTGAGCCTTTTGACAGAATCTGAGCTGCGGGCCATAAGCCATTGTGCCGAAAAAAGAATAGGCGACTTCGCCGCCGGGCGCCTGTGCGCACGCCGGGCACTGGCGGAGTTCGGCGTGCACGACTATTCGCTCCTGAGCGCACCGGACCGCCAGCCGCTTTGGCCGCCCGGGCTGCTGGGCAGCATCACCCATACGGAAGGCTATTCGGCCGCCGTGGTGACACGCCGCGGACACTTGCGCAGTCTTGGGCTGGACAGCGAGACCATCGCGGCCGTGCACGAGGAGCTGTGGCCGCGCATTCTCCGTGCGACCGAGCGGGCCTGCCTCGGGCGACTCCCAGAAGCCGCGCGCGACACGGCGGCGGCACTCATGTTCGCCGCCAAGGAGGCGTTTTATAAGTGTCAGTTCACCCTCACCGGGGAGTGGCTCGAGTTCGAGGACGTCCACATCGAGTCGCCGGACTGGATGCAGCCGCTCGGGCGCTTCAGCGTGCAGCCGCAGCGGCCCATACGGCTGCAGCAGCAGGCGGGCAACATCGAGGGGCAGTTCCGCGTGCACGCACCCTACGTGACCTGTGGAGCCGCGCTGTGTGCCTAGTGCCGCAGCGCCTTGGGAAGCGCGCGGGCCCCCATTGCGTGCCCGGCGAGGGTGCCGCAAGCTTTGCGCGCCGCGGCGGTTGCCGGAAGTACCCAGCTGGGACAGCAGAAGGCGGGAGCGCAATGCACAGTAGGGATTTATCCGCGCACCGCGGCGCAGGCGCGGTGCGCTCATGAGCGAGCTGGTGCAGGTCACGCGCACTGATGCGGTGTTTGAGATACGTCTGAACCGTCCGGAGAAGCGTAACGCCATCACCTTCGCGATGTACGAGGCGCTCGCGGGTGCCTTTGCGGCCGCCGAGGCCGAGGGCGCTATCCGCGCGTTGCTGCTGAGCGGGGAGGGGGCCGGGTTCTGCGCCGGCAATGACCTCCATGACTTTATCGCCGGACCGGATTTCTCTGCCGCGCACCCGGTGATGGGATTTCTGAAGGGGCTCGCGACCCTCGGTAAGCCGCTCATCGCCGCCGTGCACGGGCAGACGGTGGGTATCGGTGTCACGATGCTGCTGCACTGCGACCTGGTGCTCGCCGCGCGCAGTACGCAGTTCTCCATGCCGTTCGTGAGCCTGGGACTAGTGCCCGAGGCCGCCAGCTCGCTCCTCTTGCCGCGGCTTGTCGGTGGCCCGCGCGCCGCGGAGCTGCTGCTCCTGGGTGAACCCTTCGATGCCCACGCGGCGCAGGCTCTGGGACTGGTGAACCGTGTGGTCGAGGAGACGGTGCTGATGAGTGAGGCGCGCGCGCTCGCCCAGAGGATTGCACGGCAGCCACCGATCGCCCTGGCCGCCACGCGACGCCTGCTGCGCGGGGATCCGGCCGCGCTCCTGGCGCGCATGGAAGAGGAGGCGCGCATCTTCGGTGGTCAGCTGAAATCCCCAGAGTTCCGCAGCGCGGTGAGCGCGTTCCTTGCGCGCGCCAAGGCACGCTGATTCCATGCCCATCTATTCACTCGAGAATCTGGTCCCGGTCGTGGATCCGAGCGCCTTCGTGCACCCGCAGGCGGTGCTGATTGGCGATGTGATCGTGGGGGCACGCTGTTACGTGGGCCCCGGCGCCTGCCTGCGCGGGGACTTCGGTCGTATCGTCCTCAGAGCCGGCGCCAATGTGCAGGACTGCTGCGTGCTGCACAGCTTCCCGGACAAGGACGCGCTGCTGGAAGAGGATGCGCACATCGGCCATGCGGCGGTGCTGCACGGCTGCACCATCCGGCGCGGCGCCCTCATCGGCATCGCTGCGGTGGTGATGGACGGCGCGGTGGTGGAGGAGCAGGCCTTCGTCGGGGCGGCGAGCTTCGTGCGCGCCGGCTTCGTCGTGCCGCCCCGCACGCTCGTCATGGGCGTGCCCGCGCGCATCGTGCGCGAGCTCAAGCCCGAGGAACTGGCCTGGAAGGCCACCGGCACGCTCGAGTACCAGGAACTCGCCGCCCGCTGCCTGAGCTCCCTCAAGGAGTGTGAGCCCCTGGCAACCCCGCAGGCCGAGCGACCGCGGTTCGGTGGCTCGGCCGCGGTTCCGCTGCACACCCTCAGCCGCAAATAGACCGCCTCACGTACCGGGTGCGGCCGGCTCGGCGGGGGTTTCCGTGCGGTCGGGATTGATCACGCCGAAGAGCACGGGCGTGAGGGCGTAGAAGAGCCGCACGCCCGTACTGTCCAGCAGTTGCAGCAGCTGCTGCGTCTCCGCGTCGGTGACGATGAATTCCACCTCTACGGTCAGCGTGCCGCCCAGCTCGAAGAAGCTGCTCTCGTGCAGCACGCGATGACGGCCGAAGCCGGCCATGGCGCGAAACGCCGAGCCGCCGCGGATGCCGAGCGCGTTGGCGCGCTCGAGCAGCCACTCCCACAGCAGCCGGCGCTCGTAGCGCTGATTCTCGTGGACGTAGAACCTCAGTAGCGAGCCGTGCATGGCCTGGTGCTCCTTGGGGTTTCGGTGTATGTCCTCAGGCGCGCAGCCACGCGACGGTGCCGACCCCGGCGAAGGTCATGAGAACCGAGCCGAGCAGGTGCGTGGCGGCGTGTCCGGCCGCCCACAGCAGCCGCCCCTGCTGCATGAGGGTCACGATCTCGGCCGAGAAGGTCGAGAAGGTTGTCAGGCCGCCGCAGAAACCGGTGATCACGAGTAGCCGCCACTCGGGCGCGATGGCGGTATCGGCCGCAAACACCGCCATCGCCAAGCCGATGATGTAACCGCCGATGAGATTGGCCGCGAGCGTGCCGGGCGGAATGGTCGGAAAGTGCGCATTGAGGAACAGTCCAAGCCACCAGCGCAGCAATGCCCCGAGGCTTGAGCCGATACAAACGGCAACAACGGCTTTCCACATCGCCTCCCTTGTACCGTAGGGCGTGAGCTGCGCGCAACGGTTCGAGTATCCTGTCGCAAATCATGAGCGCACCCCGCACGGGCCGTCGCGCGGAAAGAACCCATGCCGAAAATCACCGACATCCTTCTCTGCGCGGTCCTCGGGCTCGCCCTGGCTGGCTGCACACGTCCCTTCTCCAGCGCAGTGCGGATGCGCGCCTGCAGGCGATCTACAACGGCGAGTGGAAATGGCGCACGGATCAGCAGCCCGACGACGAGGACGCCACCCGGCCGATCTCCGCGCATCTGCCGCGGGTCGATCCGGCCGCCCAGGCGATGCGGCTGAAGTACTGGCAGGACGTCGCCGCGCATCTGAAGGACATCCCGCGCGCGCAGCTGTCCGCCCCGGAGCGGATCAACTACGACATCTACAGCGCGCAGATCGCAGTGCTGATCGCCAACCAGCGCTTCCACGACTACGAGATGCCGGCGAACTCCGACAGCGCCTTCTGGACCGACATCGGCTACACGGCCCGCCGCCCGTTCCGGCACCTGGAGGACTACGAGCACTGGATCTCGCAAATGCACGACATCCCGCGCTACTTCCAGGAAGAGATGGCCGAGATGCGCGCCGGGCTCAAGCGCGGCTTCACCCCGCCGCGCGTGACGATGGAGGGTCGCGATGCCTCCATCACCGCGGTCATGGTGGTCGCGCCAGAGGCGAGCCTCTTCTACACCCCGTTCAAGGACATGCACGAGGTTCCCGCTGATAAGCAGCAGGCGCTGCGCGAGCGCGGCCTCCGAGTGATCCGTGAGGAGGTGCAGCCGGCCTACGCGCAACTGCTGAAATTCATGCGCGAGGAATACGTGCCCGGCATGCGCACGACGCTCGCCGCCGAGGATCTGCCGGATGGCAAGAACTACTACCGCGCCAAGATCCGCGAGTTCACCACCCTCGACATGGAACCGGCAGCCATCCACGAGCTGGGCGTGGCCGAGGTCAAGCGGCTGCACGAGGCGATGGTGACCGCGATGCAGGAGACCGGCTTCAGGGGCGACTTTGCAGCGTTCCTCAAGTTCCTGCGCAGCGATCCGCGCTTCTACGCCAAGACTCCCGAGGAACTGCTCATGCGAGCCGCATGGATCGCCAAACGCTTCGACGGCAAGGCGGCGCAGTACTTCGGTTACCTGCCGCGCGCCCGCTTCGCGATCAAGCCGGTGCCGGATGACATGGCACCCTATTACACCGCCGGCCGCGGCGGCGCGGGCGTATATCTTCTCAACACCTACGACCTGCCAAGCCGGCCGCTCTACAACCTCACCGCACTGACGCTGCACGAGTCCGCCCCCGGGCATGCCTTCCAGATCCCGATCGCGATGGAGCACAAGGACCAGCCCGCCTTCCGTCAGCTCACCTACATTTCCGCCTACGGGGAGGGCTGGGCGCTCTACTGCGAGCAGCTCGGCGGTGAGATGGGCATGTACGACACCCCTTACGATCGGTTCGGAATGCTCGGCTACCAGATCTGGCGCGCGGCGCGACTGGTGGTGGATACCGGGATTCACTCCCAGGGCTGGACGCGTGAGCAGGCGCTCGATTACTTCCGGCAGTACACCGCACTCCCGGAGCGCGAAATCGGCACCGAGATCGACCGCTACATCACCTGGCCGGGGCAGGCGCTGTCCTACTACCTGGGCGAACGCGCCATCCTCGAGGGCCGCGCCAGCGCCGAGAAGGCTCTGGGCGAGCGCTTCAACATCCGCGCCTTTCATGATGCGGTACTCGAGCTCGGCTCCGTGCCGCTGCCGGTACTGCGCTCGCGGCTCGAGCGCTTCATCGCCGAAGGCGGGCGCGGGCCTTACCCTGACATGGAGTAGCTGACCGGCGCGGCGTACCATGCCGGTGGTGCTTCCCCGGCATTCACGAAGGAGAGGGTATGACGCGTTCCAACTGGCTCATAGCGCTCGGTGCGGCGCTGGCAATCACGGTGACTCAGGCTCCGCTTGCGCAGGCTGAGAACAGCCAGCAGAGCAAGATGACCACCTGCAATGCCGACGCCTCCAGCAAAAACCTGAGTGGCGATGACCGCAAGGCCTACATGAAGACCTGCCTGTCGGCCAAGGCCGCCAAGACCAACAGCCAGCAGGAGAAGATGAAGAGCTGCAATGCGGACGCCACCACCAAGGGTCTCAAGGGCGATGACCGCAAGAGCTACATGAAGACCTGCCTGTCGGGCAGCAGCACGCACTGAAGGATTTTCTGCGACGCTCGGCTCAGGGCGAAAGACAGATCCGGCCGCCGCCGTCTAAGGCGGCGGTTCCTTTCCCCACCTGAGCGCCCGGGCGCTCGAGCTCCTCATGGGCCCGGGCCGGTCCGGAGCATCTCGCGCAGACCGCATGCCCCAGTGGCTGTAGCCGGCTCTGCGCACGGCCTGATAGGCGCGGTACTTGGTGCGCGAGCTCAGGAATTCGCGCCGCACCGCGGCGGAGTGAAACAACACGAGGCGCGGCCGCCAGCGCAGCTTGGAGCGCTCGCCGGTCGGGGACAGATTGACCGTCCTGACACCCTGCGCGATCGCGTACTTGAGCGCCTCGGCAAGGGTGGTGGTCATGACGCTGTAGCGTGCCCAGGCGGGGTCGAAGCCTGAGTAGTACAGGTAGATGCTGTCAGCGACGGCAAAGCCGATGCGCGTCGCCACCACGTCTGCGCCGATGCGCAGCTGAAACACCCGCACGCAGTCGCGCGCGGCCAGTCGCTCGCAAACCTCATAGAGGAAGGCCTGCCGCTGCGGTGTCCCGAAGCGATCGGGGTGGCGTGGGCCCGAGGGCATCTCGGCCCGCATGCGGTGCAGCTGCAGGAAGCGCGGCAGTGCCGCTCGCACCGCGCCGCGCTCGCGCGCCACCTCCAATTGAAACTCGTGCCCGTCGCGGCGCAGCGAGTTGTAACAGTGGCGCAGCGACTCCCGTATGTTGCGCTTCAGCCCGCGGTGAAAATCCTCCCAGCTCGCCGGCAGGTCGAGCAGGTAATCATCGCGCACCTGATCCCACTGCGACCGCCGAGGCCTGACCGACCGCCTCCGCCAGGGCGGCGCTGATGCCGCTCCACTGGATCCAGTCCCACTGTGGAAGCTTCTGCAGCGCCTCGTACAGCGCCTGTACAGCGGGGCGCTCGCAGCCGGCTTCGATGAGGGGATCGCGGATCTCGGTAACCGCAGCGTCACCGCCGATCAGGTTCAGCGTGACCGTCTTGAGGACTCCCAGGCCACGCGTGGTGAGTAAGAAGGGAAAGACGGCGACGCACTCGCCACCGGCGCGGCGCACCAGGCAAAACAGCGGCCGCTGCTGCACGAGTGCGCCGGTTCTGAGGAAGTGTCTGCACCAGCTCAGGTGCCACTCGTGGCGGGCGAAGGGCAGTGCGTTGTCCGCTACGGCGTAGAGCCGCTCGTAGTCCGGCCTGAACGCGGCAATCGCCTCGACGCTGGTGACGATCTCGGTCGTGAGCGTATCGGCAGCTGAGTCGTGAATCCCGTTCGAGGCGAGCGAACTCGCTTCGATCTGGTTCACGGTCAATCGCCGGCCGCGTTCCGTTGCATGCAGCCCGGTCACGCACCTACCTCGCCGGAAATTCGGGGGCGACTACGCTACCACGAACGAGGGGGGCTCCGGACTGGCCGGGCCCGGCGGCGTATGTTCCGGGCGCCCAATTTATCGCAGCGCAGCGCGAGGCGCGGTCCTCAGTCTGCCGAGAGCGGGCGAATGAAGCGGCGCGCGAAATCCTCCATGACGCGCTTTTTCTGCTCGAGGCTGGAGGTCTTGCCGACGGTGAAGGTGAAGGGATAGCTCACCCCGCCACTCATGCCGGCCTCGTGAAGTCGCTGGAAGGTCGCCAGATCCGGCGGCGTGGACAGCCCGATGACGGTCTCGAATGGCAGGTGCTCGCGCCCGGCCGCCTGGCGCAGGCGGCGAAATTCCGCAAGGATGCCCGGCACTTCCTCGGGCGTGTTGCCGGCACCGATCCAGCCGTCGGCCTTCTCGGCGGCACGCTTGAGCGCTACCGGTGCCGCTCCCCGGTGAAGACCGGCACCTGCCGCTCGGGCGCGGGTGAGATCTGCAGCGGCGGGAAGTCGATCAGGGCCCCGTGGTGTTCCACCATGCCGCCGGCCCAGAGCTTGCGAAGCACGTCCAGCTGCTCATCGAAACGCTTGCCGCGGGTGTGGAAGTCGACCCCGTAGATCTCGAACTCGTCCTTCATCCAGCCGATGCCGGCGCCGAGGATGAAGCGGTTGTTGCTAAGCAGTGCCAGCGTCCCGGTGGCGCGGGCGACCTCGAAGATGTTGCGCAGCGGCAGCACGTACACCGCCACCGCAAAGCGGATGCGCTGCGTCACCGCGCCGATGGCCCCGATGGTCGCCCAGCAGTCCGGGTACCAGGAATCCGGCGCCATGGGGGGCTTGCCGTCCTGGGAATAGGGGTAGACAGTCCTGACATCGCGCGGAAACACCCCGTGATCCCCGAGCATCACGCCCTCAAAGCCGAGCTCCTCGGCGAAGCGGGCGACATCCAGAATCTGATCCGGCTCCATCCAGGTGAGCATCTGCCAGAACTTCATCCATGTCTCCCCTTCAGCGCTGGTACTTGCCGCGGTTGAAGAAGCGATCGAAGGCCTCCGGATCGGCCGCGCCGAAGGCGGCGCGGTCGGCCTCGAGGAAGCGCTCGCCACTGACGACGCCGCGCTGCACGGCGGGACGCTCCGCGATCAGTGCGAACCAACGCGCCAGCGCCGGCCACTCGGCGAGTGCATCTCCCTGCTGCGCAGCCTGGCGGAGCCAGGGGTAGATGGTGCTGGCGGTGCGAATCCAGGGCCAGGTGGCGACATCGGCGATCGAATACTCCGCGCCGCCGAGGTAGGTGGTCTCGTTCAGACGCGTCTGCAGCACTGCGAAGATGCGCCGTACCTCGCTGGTGTAGCGTTTGAGGCCGTATTCGTTGTGCTCGGGAGCGTAGCGAGTGAAGTGCACCAACTGACCGAACATCGGGCCAACGGAGGTGAGCTGCACCATCAGCCACTGCAGCACCGCGATGCGCGCCGCGCCCCGCGGCGGCAGCAGCCGCCCGGTCTTTTCCGCCAGATAGATAAGGATCGCGCCGCTTTCGAAGACCGGAAGCGGTGCACCCTGCGGGCCTTCCTCGTCGAGTATCACGGGCACCTTGTTATTCGGGCTGATCTTCAGAAATGCGGCTGCGTGCTGCTCACCGGCGAACACGTTCACGTGATGCTGGCGATAGGGTAGGCCGACTTCCTCCAGCATGATCGTGATCTTCACCACATTGGGACTGCTCATCCCGTAGACGTCGATCATTCCCACTCTCCCTCACTGGCTTAAAGCCGCAAGCGCGGCTGCACCGTGCGCGAAGCGTGTCCGTTACGCATCGCCCAAATGCGTGAGTGTGCGCCGGCTAACCCACAGGCATGATGAGGCAAGCGCCCCGAAAGCGGGTAGGCTAGCTCGGCGCGGATCCCAGGTGTGCCCGAGGCAGGAACCCATGACTGATCCGGTGCAGGAGTTCATAGACAAGCAGGCACTGCACGAACTGGTGCTGCGCTACTGCCGTGCCTGCGACCGCCGCGATTTCCCGCAGCTGCGCGCCCTCTACCACGACGATGCGATCGATGACCACGGTACGATGTTTCACGGCACGGCCGATGAGTACGTCGCCTGGCTCCCGCGCGTGATGGAGAACTTCGAGGCCACCGTGCACTCGGTCACCAACAGCCTGTTCGCGCTGGCCGGTGATGCCGCCCAGGGAGAGATCTACACCGTTGCCTACCATCGCACGCATCCGCCGCAGGCGCAGGAGGTGGTGATCGGCGGACGCTACCTGGATCACTACGAACGCCGCGGCGGCACCTGGAAGTTCAAGCGCCGTGCGCTCGCTCTGGACTGGTGTCGGGTGACGCCGGTACAGGAGGCCGCCTACCGTGAGTTTGCGGCCGGGGCGCCACGCGGGCGCACCGATCACGAGGATCCCTCCTATCTGGCCTTGTCATACTTTCGCCGGGGGCGCAGTTAGCCATGAAATTCTGGTTGTCGCTGGTTGCGGTACGGGAGATGGAGCAGCTGCCGGAGCTCGCTCGTTTCGCCGAGGAACTGGGCTTTCACGGCCTGATGGTGGGCGATCACCTCATCTGGCCGGCGGACATCAAAACGCCGTATCCGTATTCTCCCGACGGCAAGATCTTCGTGCCCCCCGATACGCCCTGGCCGGATCCCTGGGCGCTGTTCGCGCATCTGGGTGCGATCGCCCCGCGACTGTACTTCGCCTCCAACATCTACCTCGCGGCGCTGCGCGATCCGCTCACGGTTGCCAAGAGCGTCGCCACCGCGGCCGTGCTCACCAACGGGCGCATCGTCTGTGGCGTCTCGGCAGGCTGGCTCGAAGAGGAGTACCGAGCGGCGGGGGTGGACTTCGAGAGCCGCGGGCGACGGCTCGATGAGATCCTCGCCGCGATGCGCCAGCTCCTGAGCGGGCAGATGGTGCAGCACGAGGGTGAATTCTTTAAGTTCCACGGCATCATGCGGCCGGCCCCGCCGGCGCCGGTGCGCATCTGGTGCGGCGGCGCGGCGGCACCGGCGATGCGGCGCGCCGCGCGCAATGACGGCTGGCTGCCGCTGCCCATGACGGTGGCTCAGGCGGATACCGCCCTGGCGGCGATCCACATCATGCGGCGCGATGCCGGGCTGTCGCCGCAGGGGTTCGAGGTCGGACTACCGCTCGCGCAGGCCGTGACGCAGCAGGCCGTGGATGCTCTTGAGGAGCTTGGCGTTGGGGACCTCGTGGTCATCGCGCCCTGGCTCCCCTCGCCCTGGGACGTCACCGCCTGGCTCGAACCGGGGGAGGACATGGCGCAGCTCGCTGTGAAGATGAGGGCTCTGGAGCGCTACGCGCACAAGGTGCTGCGCAAAGTGCACTGAAAGGCTGTTATCGCCATGATCAAGACCATCGCCTTGCTGAAGGCCAAGCCCGGGCTGACGCGGGCTGAGTTCATCGATTACTACGAGACCAAGCACGTCCCGCTCATCCTCGCCATCGCCCCGCAGATTTGCGACTACCGCCGCAATTTCCTGGTCACCGAAGGGGCGATCATCGCCGCTGGCGCCGCGCCCCGTGACTTCGATGTGGTGACCGAGTTGTGGTATCCGGATGCGGCGGCCTTTGTCGCCGCCATGGCCGCCTTCACCGATCCGGTGAACGCACGCCGCATCGCGCAGGACGAGGAGAACGTGTTCGATCGCGCCTACACCCGCTTCTACACGGTCGAGGAGCACGCGTCCGCGGCAGCGGGCGCCTAGCCTGCGATCAGTTCCTCGGAACCGCGCCTGAGCAGGGCCGCGGCCGCGAGCGTGAGCAGGCACGCCGCGATCAGTACGTGCGCGGGTAGGAAGCTGCCGATAAAGCCGTACAGGCAGATCGCGGTTGCAGCCGGAATGCAAATCAGCAGCATAAGCAGCGCACCGTTCAAGCGCGCCGGCTGCAGCGCGAGCGCGGCACTCACGAGGCCGAGCACGCTTAAGGTCGCCGAGTCCGCCAGCCACAGAGCCTGCAGCGAGCGTCCGAAGAAAGGCGGCAGGTCGTGCGCCGCTGCCACGGCTGCATTGACCCTGCCGAAGGCTGCGGCATGCATTGCCGCCCCGCCGATGAGAATCGCGGCCGCCAGCCACAGCAGCACGCGTGCGCAGGTGCGCGAGACACTCATGGCGCGGCCACTTCGGAGCCCGCGCTCCTGCGAAACAGTCGTCGCAGCAGCCTGATGGCAAACCAGCAGAAGAGCGCCACAGCCGCGAGCGCCACGAAGGGTGCCGCGAGTGCGAGCAGCGATATGCCCAGGGCCCCGCCGATCTCACCCGTCGCCAGCGCATGATTGCCAAGACCTGCGGTCAGGGTCGTGGACTTGAGGCGCAGAAGCGAGGTGATGCCCTGGGTAAGCCCGGCCGCGCCGCCGCCGGCGATGACCGCGGTACTCCACTTCACCAGCGGCGGCAGGTCCGCCATGACAGCCGCGGCGACCACGGTGCCGGCGATGAGCGCCGCCGGGGCCGCCAGGGCATCAAGCAGGTTGTCGACCCCGGGAATGTAGTAGGCGATGACCTCGACCACCGCCGCGATCGCAAGCATCAGCAGTGCCGGCGCGCTGCCGAGCCAGGTGAAGCCGCTGCTGAGGTGCAGATGCCCCGAGTAGGCGGCGATGCTCATGACCAGCATCGGCAGGAACACGCGAAGAACCCGCCGCGGCGGCCAGTCCCACGCCGAGCGCTACGGACAGGGCGACCTCGGTACCAGCCATGTGCGGGACGGGAATCACGCGCGCTACGATAGAGGCGGCGCTGCGGGCTGTCGAGCGCACCGGGCTATACTGCGACGCCGTCATGATCGCCTTCATCCGGTGAACTGAGCCCATCTGCTGGAGCGCTGCGAACTATCCTATGTCGAGCGCCTCGCCATCGATGGCGAGCGCGCGCGGCACCAACACCAGGATTACGTGCGGGAGCTGGAGGCACTCGGCTGCCAGCTGGCCTGGCTGCCGGAGCTGCCTGAGCACGCCGATGCGGTGTTCGTCGAGGACACCGCCGTGGTGGTGCCGGAGATCACCGTGATCACCCGTCCGGGTGCACTGTCGCGGCGCAACGAGGTCGAGTCAGTCGCCAGCACACTGGCCCCGCACACCCGTCTCACGCGCGTGCGCGAGCCCGGTACGCTCGAAGGCGGGGACGTGCTGCGCATCGGACGCGCGCTGTATGTCGGCGTTTCCGGGCGCACCAACGCGGATGGCATCGCGCAGCTGGCCAGTGCGCTCGCGCCCTTCGGTTACTCGGTGCAGGCGGTGCCGATGCAGGGCTGCCTGCATCTGAAAAGTGCCGTCACCTTTATCGCCCCGGACACGGTTCTGGTAAACCCACAGTGGGTCGACCCCGCACTTTTCGGAGTACGCAACGTCCTGCACGTGGCCCCGGAAGAGCCCTTCGGCGCCAATACGCTCACCGTGAACGGGGTGACGCTGGTGAGTGCGGACTATCCGCGCACGCAGCAGCGCCTGGAAGCAGGCGGCATCACGACGCGGGCGCTGCGGATCACGGAGTTGCACAAGGCGGAAGCCGCGCTCACCTGCATGAGTTTGATCTTCGGCTAGAGGCGCACGGCTTAGGCCGCAACGCTGGCGCGCAGCGCCTTGAGGAAGGATGCCACTTCCGGTTCCGTGCCAATGGTGATGCGGCACCAGGAGTCGTAGGGCGGGAAGCGCCGGCCGACGAGCACCTGGCGTGCCTGCATGCGCTCGCTGAAAGTCGCCAGCGGCATGCCGGTGTCGAAGAACACGAAATTGCCCTGCGGTTCCGCATAGTGCAGGTGCAGTCGCGCAAGTTCGGTAGTGATGCGGGTGCGGCTGGCAAGGATGCGGCGGCGCGTGCTGGTGAGGAACTCCTGGTCATCCAGGCTGGCGCGGGCGGCACGCACAGCGAAGATGTTCGGGAAGGTCATGCGCGCCTGGCGCAGTGACTTCGCGAGCGGCGGCGGCGCGATCGCATAACCCATGCGCAGCCCCGCCATGCCGTGGATCTTGGAGAAGGTGCGCAAGACGATCACCGGGTGCTCCCCGTCCACCAGCTCGCTCACCGAGCGCACGCCGCTGCCGGTGGTGAAATCCATGTAGGCCTCATCGACGATGGTCACGACGTGCGCAGGCAGGCTCGCCACGAAGGCGCCGATGTCGGCAGACCGGGAGCGCAGTTGCCGGTGGGATTGTTCGGATTGCACACGTACACCGCGCGCGTGCGCTCCCCGACCGCCGCGCGCATGGCCGGCAGATCGTGGCGCAGCTGCGCATCGACCGGCACGAAATGGGTGCGCGCCCCCTGATTCTTCGCGTAGTCGGGCAGCTCCAGATAGGTGGGCTCCGCGGCCAGGAATTCCCCGCCCTCGCGCCCGAACACGAGGCCAAGCGCACACAGCAGTTCGCCTGAGCCACTGCCGGTCACGATGTGCTCGACGTCGGTACCTTCGTGGCGGGCGAGGGCGTGCTCCAGGTCCTCGATTTCCGCCACCGAGGGATAGCGGCAGCCCTCGCCAATCGAGCGCGCCACCGCGCGCCGCGCGGCCGGGGAGGGTCCGTAAGGGTTCTCGTTCCAGCACAGCACCGCGGGAGCTGAGCCCGGCGCGGCCGCCAGGCGCAGGCTCAGGGCGGGCCCGCCAAGCAGCAGTGCCGAGGCAGTGAGCAGATCGCGCCGGTTTACGCTCATGGTGCTTCCTCGTGAATCGCGCACAGGTTTCAACAACGGGCTACTTGTCCCCCCGCTAAGGTCGCCCTGTCAAGGAGCGGCCGCTGCGGGGACGGGTGCGCCAGAGGGGGTTGTGCGGCCGGTGGCGTCCAGGGTCTCGCGCAGCGCCGGTCCCACCCGAGCGGTGAAATCCGCCGCCCCGAGCGCATTGAGGTGCAGGCCGTCGGCGAAGCGTATCCGCGGCATCTCAGCCGGCTGATACGGCATCACGACCGGAATGCCGGCCGCACGCGCCCGCAGCGCGAGTGCGGCGCCGATGTCCCCGGGGTTCAGCGAGGGCGGCACCAGGTACACGAAGGTGGCACCGTGGGCGCGCGCGAGGACCTGCAGCGTCTGCAACCGCCCGAGCGCGCGCCCGAGTGTGTCCTGGTTGACGAGCAGCGGCAGTGGATTCACGTCTGTCACATGTGCCGCTAGCAGGTCCGCGCGCGGCAGCCATTTCTGCAACAGCCCCAGGCGAAACGCGGTGCGTTCGCCGAGCCAGGCACTCTTGAGGGCGAACAGGTAGGCGCTCGCGGTCATCAGGTCGAGGTGGCTGTCGCGCATCAGCCGCGGCAGGTCGCGTGCCTGCAGCAGCCGGTAGGCGAAGGTTTCACCATAGGTGGCGTTGGAAAGCAGCTGGCGCCCCGAGATGCACAGCACTACCACCGCCGGGGCGGAGCCTTCGGCGAACAGGCGCCGCAATCCGTAGAGCCAGTCAAGGTAGGTAGTGCTCTCGATCGGATAGTAGGCAATGGCGTATTCCGGACGCAGAGACTGCTGCAGCTGGTCGCGGTCGATACCCTGCTCCAGAAGCGAGTTGCCGATCAGCAGCACGGTGCGGGCGCCCTGGGCGGCCCGTGGCTGCAGCGCGCGCGCCAGGCGTTCGTCCGTTTCGATGCGCCCTTGGGTCTCACTGATGCGCGGCAGGGCGATGCGCATCGCCACCTCCAGCAGCAACAGCCACGCGAGCAGGGCGGCGATCAGCACCACCATCGCGCGTGCCGCCGGGGCGGCATCAGAAACGGAAGTAGATGAAGGCATTGGCTTGGTTCGCACCGAGGAGGGTGATGAGCATGCAGAACAGCAATCCGACCGCCACGCGCACGCGCAGGCTGCGGTTGGCAAACAGATACTCCGTGCCGGCCGCTTCCAGCTGCAGGTCGAGCAACAGCAGCATAACGGCGAAGACGGCGAGGAACACCAGTGCGACGCCATACAACGGCTGCCATTGCCAGTGCGCAAGTCCGGCCAGCTGACCGAGCGCGCCTGCCAGGGAGGGTTCGCGGAAGAAGATCCACGCCAGGCACACGACGTTGAAGATGAGGATGCGCCGCAACCACCGGGCAGTGCTGCGCCGTGCGTTGGCGATATCGCCCCCACCGGTCAGGGCGCGCTCGAGCGCGAGGCCCCCGCCGTGAATACCGCCCCAGATGACGAAGGTCCAGTTGGCACCGTGCCACAGACCACCCAGCAGCATCGTCAGCATCAGGTTGACGTAGGTGCGGGCGCGGCCCTTGCGGTTGCCGCCGAGCGGAATATAGAGATAGTCGCGCAGCCAGCTGCTGAGGCTGATGTGCCAGCGGCGCCAGAAGTCCTGCAGGCTCTGCGCGAAGTAGGGCTGGCGGAAATTCACCATGAAATGAAATCCGAGCAGCTGCGCACTGCCACGCGCGATGGAGCTGTAGCCGCTGAAGTCGCCGTAGATCTGCCACGCAAAAGCATAGGTGCCGAGCGCTACCGTGGCGAGATTCGGGACCGCCGAACTCGCCCGCGAGCGCCGCGTTGGCGATCAGGGCACAGTTGTCGGCGATGACGACCTTGCGGAACAAGCCTTCGAGGATCAGCAGCATGCCGTCGAATGCCTTGCTCGGATGGAAAGTGCGTGGCTGCTGCACCTGGGGCAAAAGGTGCGAGGGCCGCTGAATCGGGCCGGCGATCAGATGCGGAAAGAGGCTGACGAACAGCGCGTAGTCCACCAGCGAATCGGCGGCGCGCAGCTTGCGCCTGTAGACGTCGACGATGTAGGCGACTTCCTGAAAGGTGTAGAAGGAGATCGCTGGTGGCAGCACGATGCTCCAGACCGTGCGCGGCACATGCAGTCCTGCCAGCGCGGCCACGTGCGCGAAGGAATCGACGAAGAAACCGAAGTACTTGAAGAAACCCAGGCAGCCGAAATTCAGTATGAGGGAGAGCGTGAGCAGGAGCCGGCGTTGCGCCGGGGCGGCGCGGGCCTCAAGACCGCGGGCGACGAAGTAGTCCACCACGGTGGAGGCGCCCATCAGCAGCAGAAAGCGCCAGTCCCACCAGCCGTAGAAGAAGTAGCTTGCGGCGAGCAGGAACAGGTTCTGCGCGCGCAGCCGCAGCCGCCAGTAGAGCAGTACGACGAGCGTCAGGAAGACGATGTAGACGGTCGAATCGAAATACATGCGTCGGCGCCCGCGCGGGCCTTACTTCCCTTTAGATATGCGCGGCACACGGCGCGAGGACGCGCAATTCCCAACTCACCGCGGGTGTGCCGCAGCCTACCAGACTGGCCGGCGCAGGGCTGTCGGCAGATATGCGTCGCTTTCACGGCGGCGCCGCGCCCGCAAGGGGTGCGCACGGCACTCGGGCCGGAGCTGCCGGGACGGCGGTGGACACTCGGCGCACGCCAACGCTAGACTTTCCGCATGAAAACGCCCGTGCGTGCCGTAGCCGTGAAGCTCGGCGCCCCTACGCAGTTGCTGCTGGAGGCGCAGGACGGTGCCGCGTTCGCGATCCATCCGCTGTGGCTGCGCGAGCGCTGCCGCGATGCGGCCAGCACGGATCTTAAGACCCAGCAGCGCCTGGCTGATCCGTCCGATTTCGACCTCGACCTCAAGATCGTGAGCCTCGCCCAGCCATCGCCGGGTAGCTTTCGCGTTAAGTTCAGTGACGGCCACGAAGCCACCTTCAGCGCGACGGAAATTCTCGAGGAAGCCGCGCTGGCGCCGAACGATCATGACTGCCCGGCGTTGAGCCTCTGGGATGGCAGGCTCGCGCAGCTACCGCGGGCGCGCTGGCGCGCGGAGGCAAGCGAGAGCGAGCGGCTTGCCTGGCTCGAGTCGTTTCTCAGGCTGGGGTTCGTGATCTTCGAGGGCGTGCCGACGACGCCGGGCACGGTGCTTAAGGTCGGCTCCATGTTCGGCTTCACGCGCGAGACGAATTTCGGCGCGCTGTTCGATGTACGTTCGACTCCCAACGCCACCGATCTCGCCTACACCAACATCTCGCTCGATCCGCACACCGACAATCCCTACCGCGCGCCGGTGCCGGGCATCCAGCTGCTGCATTGCCTGGTCAATGAGACCAGCGGCGGCCTGTCGACGCTGGTGGACGGCTTCGCTGTCGCGCAGACGCTGCGTGATCAGGAGCCCGAGGCGTTCCGCATACTGTGCGGCACCCCGGTGCGCTTCAGGTACATCGACGCCGACACCGAGCTGACCGCCAGCGCGCCGCCGATCGAGCTCGACGTCACCGGGGCCCTCAAAGCAATCCACTTCAGTCCGCGCCTGGATTTCGTGCCGCTGTTCCCACCCGCCCAGCTCGATGCCTACTACCGCGCGCGGCGCAAATTCGACCACCGCCTGCGCGCGCCGAGTTCGAGATCCGCTTCCTCTTGCAGGCCGGTGACCTGGTGATGTTCGACAACTGCCGGCTGCTGCACGGGCGCACCGGCTTCAACCCCGCCGAGGGTCTGCGGCACCTGCAGGGTGCTACATCGACATCGATGGCCCGCGCAGCCTGTATCGGGTGCTGCGCCGCCGTGGCGCGCAGGCCGCCGCCGTGAGGCGCAGCGCATGAGCCGCATCGTCAGCTTCCGGCAGATGAAGGACGGCACCAAGGAGGACTACCAGACTCCTGGACGAGGCGGAGAAGCGCTACGCGCTTGGACTTGCCGACCGCGTGCTCGCGAGTCTGGCCAATCTCGATCATGCGCTGGAGGGTTACCCGGTGAGTCGGCTCGGCCATTCGCTGCAGGCCGCCACCCGCGCGCTGCGCGACAGCGCGGACGAGGAGCTGGTGGTGGCCGCGCTCATTCACGATATCGGCGATGAGCTCGCTCCCTACAACCATGCGGAGCTGGCCGCCTCGATCCTGCGCCCCTACGTACGCCCCGAGGTAACCTGGATCGTCGATCACCACGGCCTGTTCCAGAATTACTACTACGTGCATCACTTCGGCGGCGACCGTAACGCCCGTGAGCGGCTGCGCGAGCATCCCTGGTATGACGCCTGTGTGAACTTCTGCGCCGCCTGGGACCAGAACTCGTTCGACCCGGATTACCGCAGCGAGAGTCTGGCGACGTTCGAGCCGCTGGTGCGGCGCATCTTCGCCCGCCCACCACACGATCCGCGTTATCTCGCAGCCGATTCCTGAGCGGCCTGCGCGCCGCGCAGCAGCCAGGCGCGCCCTTCGGCAACGGTGTTGAATACCGCCGCGGGCATGCCCCGGTTGACGGCTAGCGTCTCGGCAAACTGCATCTGCTGCCCGTCGGCGTCGGCATTAACGTCGACAAAGGCTATGGCGTGCAGCAGGCCGCGCGTCCGCTCACTGGCTTCCGATACCACCTTGTAGACCGGGAAGGTGGCGAGGCGCGGGCCGGCGAGACGCTCCTCGATGAGTACGCGGTAGCACTGCCGGGCAATGCACGCGCGGCGCAGCTCATCCAGGTCAGCGCGCCACCGTATCGGCATCGTTGGCGCCGGTGACGATGGCGTGCAGGAACTGGGGCTCCTGCTGGATCGTCAGTTGGTAGGGCATGGCAGTGTCCGGGGCCGCCGTCGGGCGAATCATAGCGCCGCCCGCCGCGGGCGCTCTGCACTCACGCGCGCCGGGTTCCAAAATCGTAAGATATCGGCATACGGCAGGGGAGCAAAGCGTGAACGATCAGATCGCTACCATCAGCACCGTCAAGAACACCCTCCTGGACCTCGCCATCCGCTTCGGCCCGAAGCTCCTGGTGGCAATCCTCATCCTCATTGTCGGCGTCATGGCCAGCCGCGGGGTGAGCCGCTGGCTGCTGCGGATGCTCGGACGTCTGGAGCTGGAGGCCCCGGTACGCCTGCTGCTTGCGCGCGTGGCTTGGGCCGCCTGCTTCGTGCTGTTCATGATCATGGCGCTGCAGAACCTGGGCGTGGAGCTCCTGCCGCTGATTGCAGGCCTCGGCGTGGCCGGTGCCGGCATCGCGCTCGCCACTCAGGGCGTGCTCAGCAACATGGTCGCCGGTCTGTCGATCATCTTCGCCAAGCCCTTTCGCGTCGGCGAGTACATCGAGATCGCAGGCGTTGAGGGTACGGTTGAGACCATCACGCTCTTCAGTACCACGCTCCTGCACGTGGATCGCTCGCGCGTAGTGGTGCCCAACCGCAAGATCGTGGGCGAGATCCTCCACAACTATGGCCGCATTCGACAGCTCGAGGTGGCAGTGGGAGTCGCCTACGACGCTGACCTGCGTGCAGCGCTGGAAGCGATCCGCGAGGTGCTCACCGGCAACGCGCGGGTGCTGAAGGATCCGGTGGCGGTGGTACAGCCGGTGCAGCTGGCCGATTCCTCGGTGAACATCGCCGTGCGTCCGTGGGTGCTGGTCGGCGATTACGGCAGCGCTACGGGTGAGATTTACGCTGCCATCGTCGAGACCTTCCGCGCGCGCGGCATTGTCATACCCTTTCCGCAGCGCGAAGTGCGCCTGCTCGGCACGGGCGCGTCCTAGGGGCGCGCGCCCGTGCCTTAGCTGGCCTACCAGGTGCGCGGCGCCTTGTAATACTCGTAGGTGCGTTCGCGGAAACGCCCGTCGTCGCGGGTCAGCTCCTCGATTGACCCGGCCGGCGCCGCCTCGAGCTGCGCCTTGGAGTAGTTCACCAGGTACGCCCCTTCGGTCTCATCGTAATCGAGCGTCTCCCACGGCAGCGGATGATATTTCTCCTTCATGCCAAGAAAGCCGCCGAACCCGACCACGGCGAACATGATGTTGTTGGACCCTTTGTCCAGTACCACGTCCTCGATCACGCCGATCTTGCGGCCCGACTGGTCCTTGACGTCGGTGCCGATGACTTTCTTGGCGCGAATCGCTGAGGTGTGCCCGCTGGCGGTTGTCATACGCGTCTCCTTGCGAAATGTGGTTCGTACGGTGCTCGAGCGGGCGCATGTTGCGACATGAGGGCCGGCGCCGAAGTAGGTGCGGGCCGCACCAGTCCGTAGGAGGTGCGCGCGGAGAGGCAACCTCAGGCTTGCTCGCGGGCGCGCCGGCGTGGCTGCGGTGTCCGGCGCATGGCCCGTTATGCGATAGTCGCCGCACAGCCCGCGCCGCTGCCCGCGGCGGGGGAGGACCCCTACACGGAGAGCGACAGTGAAGGTGGTGCGCCACGGCGAGCGCGGCCCAGAACGACCCGGCCTCAGGGTTGCGGTCGGCCGCCCGGGACACCCCCTCATTTCCGGGAGCCGCAGCTGATGCACGCTAACTTCATCGCCGGGGAATGGCGCCGTGGCGCTGCGGCCGCGCCCGATGTGAATCCCTCTGACACCACCGATGTGATCGGCGAGTACGCGCAGGCGGAAGTACGCGATGTCACGCTCGCGGCTCAGGCTGCCGCGGCGGCCTTTCCGGCCTGGTCACGCAGCACCCCGCAGCAACGGGCCGAGGTGCTGGAGACGATTGCCGCCGAGCTGCTCGCGCGCCGTGCGGAACTGGCTGACTTACTGGCGCGCGAAGAGGGCAAGACGCTCCCCGAGGCGCACGGGGAAGTCACGCGCGCAGGGCAGATCTTCCGCTTCTACGCCGGTGAGGCACTGCGCCCTGCCGGGGAATACCAGCACTCCCTGCGTCCGGAGGTGGAGGTGGAGGTGGTGCGCGAGCCCGTCGGGGTCGTCGGCATCGTGACACCCTGGAACTTCCCGCTCGTGATTCCCGCCTGGAAGATCGCCCCGGCGCTCGCCTTCGGCAACTGCGTGGTGTTCAAGCCCGCGGAACTGGTTCCGGCCTGCGCCTGGGCGCTCACCGAGATCATTGCGCGCGCCGGCCTGCCGCCCGGAGTGTTCAACCTCGTGATGGGCGCCGGAGCGGTCGTGGGCGCAGCCCTCGTCAACGAGCCCGGCGTCGGTGCGATCAGCTTCACCGGATCGGTGAGCGTCGGGCACGGCATTCTCGCTGCAGCGGCACGCCGTGCCGCGAAGGTGCAGTTGGAGATGGGCGGCAAGAATCCGCTCGTGGTGCTCGCCGATGCCGATCTTGAGACCGCGGTGCGCGTGGCGCTGGAGGGAGCCTTTTTCTCCACCGGCCAGCGCTGCACGGCTTCCTCGCGGCTGATCGTGGCCGAGGCGATCCACGAGCGCTTCGTCGCCGGCTTGATCGAGGCGATGCGGGCGCAGGTCATCGACGATGCGCGCAAGCCCGGCACCACCATCGGGCCGGTGGTGGATGCGCGTCAGCTCGCCCAGGACCTCAGCTATCTCGAACTCGGCAAGGCCGAAGGCGCGCATCTGGCCGCCGGCGGCGCCACCTTGCAGCGCGCGCACCCCGGGTTCTACCTGAGCCCGGCGCTGTTCACCGAGACGCGCAACGAGCAGCGCCTGAACCAGGAGGAGATCTTCGGCCCGGTGGCCGGCGTCATCCGCGTGCGCGACTACGAGGAGGCGCTCGCGACCGCGAACGCCACCCGCTTCGGGTTGTGTGCCGGCATCTGCACGACTTCCCTGAAATACGCGCGCCACTTCCAGCGCGGCGCCGACGCCGGCATGGTGATGGTGAACCTGCCGACTGCCGGCATCGACTACAACGCACCCTTTGGCGGCCGCAAGGCTTCCGGCTATGGCGCCAAGGAATTGGGCTCTGCGGCGCGCGAGTTCTACACCGTGAGCAAGACGGCCTACGTGAGGGCGGGCTGAGGGCGCGTATGCCGCGTGAGAGCGTACTGATCGTCGGCGCGGGCCCCACCGGACTGGTGCTGGCACTGTGGCTCACCCGCCAGGGAGTCGCGGTGCGCATCATCGACAAGACTGCCGTTCCCGGGACTACCTCGCGGGCGCTGGCCGTGCAGGCGCGCACGCTCGAGCTGTACCAGCAGCTGCAGCTGACGGCCCCGGTCCTGGAGCGCGGTCACCAGGTGCCCGGCGTCAACCTCTGGGTCAAGGGCGAGCACCGCGCGCGACTGCCGTTCGAATCGGTCGGCGGCGCGCTCACCCGCTACCCGTTCCTGGAGATCTTTCCGCAGGATGAGCATGAGCGGCTGCTGCTCGAGCGCCTGGGGTCCCTGGGCGTTGAGGTCGAGCGCCGCACCGAACTTAAGGGCTTCAGCGACGAGGGCGCCTGCATTCGCGCGCAGATCATCCGTCCCGAGGGCACCGTGGAGACTCTCGATGCGGCCTACCTGGCCGGCTGTGACGGGGCGCGCTCGCTGGTGCGCGAGACGCTGGGCGCGGGCTTTCCGGGCGGCACCTACCGCCAGGTGTTCTACGTCGCCGATATCGACGGCAGCGGTGCCTCCGTCGACGGCGAGCTGCACATCGATCTGGACGAGGCGGATTTCCTCGCGGTGTTCCCCCTGGCCGGCCGCGGCCGTGCGCGCCTGATCGGCACGGTGCGCGATGAGCGCGCGGACGCGGCCGAGACGCTGCGGTTCGAGGACGTCAGCAGCCGCGCGCTAAAGAACCTCAAGCTCGAGGTCGCACACGTGAACTGGTTTTCCACCTATCACGTGCACCATCGCGTCGCCCAGCACTTCAGCAAGGGACGCGCATTCCTGGTGGGGGATGCTGCCCACATTCACAGCCCCGTGGGCGGCCAGGGAATGAACACCGGTATCGGCGATGCGGTAAACCTTGCCTGGAAGCTGGCGGCGGTGATCCGTGGCGAGGCACCCGCGAGCCTGCTGGCGAGTTACGAGACTGAGCGCATGCCCTTCGCCCGGCGCCTGGTGGCCACCACCGACCGGGTGTTCACGGTGGTCACCGCCGACGGGCCGCTCGCGGACTTGGTGCGCACCCGCATCGCACCCTTCGTGATGCCGCGCGCCATTGCCTTCAGGCCGGTGCGCGAGTTCATCTTTCGCACCGTCTCGCAGATCATGGTGAATTACCGTGAACGCGCCCTCAGTGCCGGAGCCACCGGCGGCGTGCACGGCGGGGATCGCCTGCCGTGGGCGCGTGCCGGCGGGCTCGACAACTACGATTCACTCAATACGCTCGAATGGCAGGTGCACGTCTATGGCGAGGCGAGCGCGGCGCTGTCGGCCTGGTGCCGGGAGCGCGAGCTCGCTCTGAACGTGTTCGCCTTCGCCCCCGAGCACGCCGCGGCCGGACTTACGCGTAATGCGCTCTATCTGCTGCGGCCCGACACCTACGTGGCGCTGGTGGACCGCGAGGCTCACCCGGCATCGCTGGAGCGTTATTTTCTCGAGCGCGGTCTGCGGCCCGGCGGAGTCACCGCCTGAAGTTCGCTGGCGCGCGGCCGATCAGCAGACCCGGCACAGTTGTAACCGCTTGTGAACGCAGCGTGCGTGGTTCGACCTGATATTCTCTAAGCCCCGCTTTCTCTTAAGGTCTCGTGATGAAACCCGACGCCGCCCTGCGCGTGGCCATTGTGGCCGCATGCCTTGCACTCCCGGCCGCCACGCCCGCGAGCGATCCGGTGGCAAGACAGGTGATCACTCACGAGGCGCTGTGGATGATGAAGCGCCTCAGCAATCCGGCCGTGAGCCCGGACGGCAAGTGGGTCGTATTCTCGGTGCTGGAGCCCGCCTACGACCCGGACAAGGAAACGAGCGGCCTGTGGCTGGTGGCGAGTGACGGCAGTGGCGCGCCGCGGCGTCTCACGCACAGCAAGGCACGCGAGACCGGCGCCACCTGGTCGCCCGACAGTCACCAGCTCGCTTTCGTCGGCAAGCGCGAGGGCGATGAAACCGAGCAGCTCTACGTGCTCGATCTGGCCGGCGGGGATGCGCGGCGTGTCAGCTCGGTCGCCACCGGCGTGGCGAGTCCGCAGTGGCGACCCGACGGCAAGGCCATCCTGTTCGAATCCCTGGTGTGGCCGGGAGCGGCGGACGATGAGGCCAACCGCAAGATCATCGCTGAACGCAAGGCGCGCAAGTACAACGTACGTATCTACGAGCACTTCCCGATCCGCTACTGGAACCAGTGGTTCGATGAGCGCCGCCCCACCGTCATGGTGCAGCCGCTGGAGGAGGGCGCGAGTGCCCGCGACGTCCTGTCTGCGACCGCGTTCGCCCGCGAGCCGGGCTTTGCCGGTACCTTCAGCGACACCAACATGACGCTCGCGCCGCTGTGGAGTCCGGACGGCCAGGAGATACTGTTCACCGCGACCACCGAGCGCTGGCACGCCGCCTTTGCACACGTCCACTATCACCTCTATCGCATGCCGGCCGCAGGCGGTACCGAGCCGCGGCCGGTCTCCCCGCTGGGCGGGGAATACCAGGATGCCGCCTTCTCTCCTGATGGCCATGCGCTCTTCTTCCGCTACGCGCCCCAGGACGAGGAGGTCTATCACCTCGCCCGGCTTGAGCGTGTCTCCTGGCCGCAGGGAGGGCAGGCGGTGCTGGTGGCCCGAGAACTGGACCGCGAGGTTTCCGGCTATGCACTCACGCCCGACAGCCGCACGGTTTACCTGCGCGTGCCGGAGGCGGCGAACGAGAACCTCTACCGCGTCAGTGCCGCAGGGGGCAAACCCGAACAACTGATCGCTCCGGCAACGGGCGGTTACACCGGGCTCGTGAGTGCGCCGCGGGCCGCGCATCCGGTGCTGGTCGGGGTATGGGGCAGCTCGGTGAGTCCGGCAGAGATCGTGCGCCTCGACCCGCTCGCCCGCCGCCACACCAACCTCACGCATATCGACAGCGCGGCGGCTGGCGCCATCGACTGGAGCGTGCCCGAGCACTTCTACTTCACGAGCGCCAAGGGGCGCAGCATCCACAGCATGATCGTGCGGCCGCCCGCCTTCGATGCGGCCAGGAAGTATCCGCTGTTGGTGCTCATCCACGGCGGAGCTGCGAGCAACAATCCGGATCAGATCGGGCTGCGCTGGAACTACCATCTGCTGGCGGCCCCCGGCTACGTGATCCTGCTCACCGATTACACCGGCTCGACCGGGTTCGGGGAGAAGTTCGCGCAGGCGATCAAGCTCGATCCGCTGCAGACCCCCGGCGATGAGATCAATCAGGCGGTCGATGAGGCGCTGCGGCGCTTTGCATTCATCGACGGCACGCGCGTGTGCGCGGCAGGAGCAAGCTATGGGGGCCATCTGGCCAACTGGCTGGAAGCCACGACCACGCGTTACCGCTGCCTGGTGAGCCACGCCGGTGAGGTCGACCTGACGACGCAGTGGGGCGAGAGCGACTTTGCCTACGGTCGCGAGCTCACCAACGGCGGGCCGCCCTGGGACGGTGGCGCCATCTGGCGCGAGCAGAGTGCCATCAGCCACGGGCAGAACTGGAACACCCCGATGCTGCTGAGCATCGGCGAGCGCGACTTCCGCGTGCCGATCGGCAACACGCTCGAGAACTGGACCACGCTGCAGCGCATGCAGGTTCCGAGCCGCCTGCTGGTATGGCCAGACGCGTGGCACTGGATCCTCAAGCCCGAGGACAGCCGCTACTTCTACAAGGAGGTGCACACCTGGCTCGCCACCTATCTCAAGGAGCCAGGCACGCCCGGCGCCGCTGCCGCGCCCTGACCGTGAGGGAGCGGCAGCGCGGCGCCGGCTCGAAACCCGCAGCCGCCGGGCGCGCACTTACCCACGCACGATGGGTGCGCAAGGAGTCATGGGAGCATGGGCAGATCCTGGCGGTGGGAGCTGGCGGCGCGGCTGCTCGCAGCGCTCGGCGTTACGGGCATCGCCTTCGCGCACCACCTGGACAGTGGCAACACACAGGTCAGCTTCCAGGTGGGACACCTGGGCCTGAACTGGTTCACCGCCGCCTTCGGCGAGCTCAGCGGGGAGTTCGTACTCGACCCCGACGGCCATGGCGGGCATCTGAGCGTCACGGTGCAGATGGCGTCGCTGCAGTCGCGCAGTTCCTACTGGAACGAGCGGCTGCGCTCCGTGCAATGGCTCGATGCCGAGCACTATCCGGAGATGAGCTTCCGTTCCACCGGCATCGAGCTGGAGGCTGCCGAGCGGGCCACCGTGCACGGGGAGCTCACGCTGCGCGGCGTGACGCGTCCGCTCGCGCTCGCCATCAGCGACATCGACTGCCCCTACGCCGGTCAGGCCACGCCCGCGCGCTGTCATTTCCTCGGCCGGGGCACGCTGCGGCGCTCGGACTATGGGCTCCCGCACGGCTTCTGGGCCGGCGGTGATGAGGTGGAAATCCTCGTGCGAGGCGACTGAAACGCCTCGCACCAACTTTTACTTACCCAAATAACTCTTTGTTTATTAAGGCTCTGGGCGGCGCGCGGCCAACATGAACGCGCCTGATCTTCGCTTAAGAGGTGCGTAATGCTGCAGGCGTCCAATAACCGCCGTGCACCTCCTTGAGCGCAATCCAGTTGTCATCACCGCGCGCCGCCGGCGAGCCAGGACGATGCTCCCCTCAGCCGCGACGGCGGTGACCGGCCGCCGCCGGCACACGCGCTGACGCGCGCGCACAGGTCCTGCGCATGCCCCTGGTTCGCTACTTCCTGCAGCGCCCCTACACCGTGGTGGCCGCGCTGATTCTCGTTGGCCTGCTTGGCATCGGGGAGGTGCTGCGCATGCCGGTGGACATCTTCCCGCGCATGGACATTCCGGTGGTGAGCGTGGTGTGGACCTACGCGGGCATGAGCGCGCAGGACATGCAAAACCGCATCCTCACCCTGCACGAGCGCCAGCTCGCCTCGCTGGTCGATGACATCGCGCGCATCGAGGCGACCAGTTACGAGGGCGTGGGTGTTGAGAAGATCTACCTGCACGAGGGGGCGGACGTGACGCGCGCGGTGGCGCAGCTCGCCAGCAGTTCGCTGGTGGTGCTGAAGTACATGCCGCCCAACATCACCCCGCCGCTGATCCTCCGCTACGGCGCCACCGACGTGCCGATCATCCAGCTGAGCCTGTCGAGCGACTCGCTGCCGGACACGGCGCTGAACGACCTCGGCCAGAACATCATCCGGCCCGACTCTCGCCGTGGTGCACGGCGCAGAGGTGCCCTATCCCTATGGCGGCAAGCCGCGCGTCATCATGGCCGATCTCGATCCGCAGGCGCTGCAGTCGCGCGGTCTGTCGCCGGCGGACGTGAGCGACGCGCTGCCGCGGCAGAACGTCATCCTGCCGGCGGGCGACGTGAAGATCGGCAGCCAAGGACTACATCGCTGGCGATGAACAACAGCCCGGACGCCATCGAGGCGCATCAACGCATTTCCGATCAAGGAGGTCAACGGCCGCACGGTGTTCATGCGCGACGTGGCGCATGTACACGACGGCTATCAGGTGCAGACCAACTCGGTGACGGTCGAACGGCTTGCCCGGGCGCGCTGATGACGATCCGCAAGACCGGCGGGGTCTCGACGCTCGCCGTCATCGACGGCATCAGCGACGGCGCTGCCGGAAA
The DNA here is from genome assembly GCA_963743625.1 of uncultured Pseudomonadota bacterium. Lineage (GTDB taxonomy): Bacteria > Pseudomonadota > Gammaproteobacteria > Steroidobacterales > Steroidobacteraceae > 13-2-20CM-66-19. The sequence continues at coordinate 406,418 of CAVUQM010000009.1, forward strand.
TCCGCGAACCTGCTGCCCGCAGGGCGTCACGATCATGGCGCTGTTCGATCAGTCGATATTCGTCAAGGCGGCGCTTGAACAGCGTGCTGATGGGCGGCGCGATGGCGGCGGCCCTGACCGCCCTGATGATCCTGCTGTTTCTGGGCAACTGGCGCCTGACGCTGATCATCCTCGGCTTCGATTCCGCTCTCGATCATCAGCGCCGTGCTGGTGCATGTACTGCGGGCGGTGAGACGCTCAACACCATGACGCTCGGGCGGCTTCGCGCTCGCGGTCGGCATCCTGGTCGACAACGGCACGGTGGTGATCGAGAACATCGAGCGGCACGTCGGGCATGCGCGAGCGGCTGGAGCAGGCGATCATCGACGGCGCCGGCGAGGTCGGCGATCCCGACCTTCCTTGTCCACGCTTGTGCATCTGCATCGTGTTCGTGCCGGTGTTCCTGTTGAAGGGCACCGCGAAATACCTGTTCTCGCCCTTGTCGCTGTCGGTGATCATCTCGCTGTTCGCGAGCCTGGTGCTGTCGTTCACGCTGGTGCCGGTGCTGTTCAAATACCTGATGCGCGTCGACAGGTCGCACGCACGGCAGGACGCGAGCGGACCTGCGCGCACGCCGGCCGAGCCGACGCGGCATGCAATCCGCTTCAGCGCGCGTGCATCGTGGGTTCGAGCAGCGGCTTCGAGCGTTTCCGCGAGGTCTATCGCAACACTCTGGCCTGGGCCGTGTCGCGGCCGCGGCCGATCGGCTGCTTCTTCCTGCTGCTGATGGCCGCCTCCTGCCTGCTCTTCCCGCAGCTTGGCCGGGACTTCTTCCCGCAGGTCGACGCCGGCCAGATGCGGCTGCACGTGCGTGCCCCGCCGGCACGCGAATCGAAGCAGACGCAAGCGTATTTCGCCGCAGGTGGAGGCGGCCATCCGCGACATCGTCGGTGCCGAGCAGATCGAGGTCGCTGCTGGACAATATCGGCCTGCCCTACAGCGGCATCAACATGGCCCTGAGCGATTCGGCGACCGTCGGCCCGATGGATGGGGAGATCCTGATCTCTCTGAAGGAGAAGCACACGCCGACCGCGGCGCATCATGGCGCTGCTGCGGCGCGAACTGCCGAAGCGCTTTCCCGCAGCTGCAGTTCTTCTTCCAGCCCGCCGACATCGTCAATCAGGTGCTGAATTTCGGCCAGCCGGCGCCGATCGATATCCGGGTCTCCGGTCCGATCAGCGACGATGCCTATGCGCTGGCGCGGCAAGCTCGCGCGCGATCTGCAGCGGCGTTCCCGGGCATCGTCGATTTGCATGTCTTCCAGGTGCCCGACGCCCCGGCGCTGACGGTGGACGTCGATCGCGCGCTCGCCACGGAGGTGGGCCTGAACCAGCAGCGAGACCGCCGACAACGTGCTGGTCGCGATCAACAACAGCGCGCAGATTGTCGCCGAATTTCTGGCTCGACCCGCGCAACAGCGTGAGCTACCCGCTGGTGGTGCAGAAGCCGACCTATCGCATCGACTCGACGCAGGACCTGTGGACGCTGCCGGTGACGCGCGGGCGGCAGCCAGCCGGGCAGACTGCTGATGAACGTTGCCGAAATTCGGCCGCGCAACGGTGCCGATGGTGAGTGTCGCAGCTGAACATCCGTCCGGTGTTCGACGTCCACGCCGACGTCGAGGGACGTGACCTGTAATCGCGCGGCGGACGAGATCGACCAGGTGCATCGCCGCACGATCGGCCGCCTGCCGCCAAGCGCGATCACGCTCACGCTCAGCGGCCAGGTCGAGACCATGCGGGAGAGCTACAACGGACTGTTCTCCGGCATGGCGCTCGCCGTCGTGCTGGTGTATCTGTTCTGGTCATCAATTTCCAGAGCTGGGTCGATCCGCTGATCGTGCTGCTGGCGGTGCCATTCGCGCTTGGGCGGCGTGATGTGGATGCTGTTCCTGACCGCAGACGCACATGAGCGGTGCCGGCACTGATGGGGACCTGATGTGCATCGGGCTGACCACCGCCAACAGCATCCTGGTGGTGACCTTCGCCAATCAGCGCATGGCCGAGGGCGACAGCCCGCTTGAGCGCCGCCGCTACCGCCGGCTACACCCGTCTGCGCCCGGTGCTGATGACCGCCGGTGCGATGATCCTCGGCATGATTCCGATGGCGCTCGGAGTGGGTGAGGGTGGTGAACAGAACGCGCCGCTGGCGCGCGCGGTCATCGGCGGCCTGCTGTTCGCACCTTCGCGACGCTGATCTTCGTGCCGACCATGTACGCTGCTGCGCGGCCGCGGCGGCCGGCGCACCGCTTGAGGCGCAGGCACAGCGCCTGACACTGAAAGACCGACATGCACGAGGCGACCCGTCCCAGCGACTACGGCAAGGACGTCGCCCGAGCGAATCGCATGCGGTTTCGACCGCTTACGATGCGCGCACCGGCGAGCGCCTCAGGCGCGGCGTGCGCGTCCTCATCGTCGCCCTGGTGCTCGCCTTCCTTGCCGTGCGCATCGAGCGCTACTTCCACGACCGCAGCCTCAGTGCGCGCCGCCGTGGCGGTCGCGAAGGACGCCCCGAGGTGGATGCGATCGTGGCGCAGCCGGTAGCGGGCCTGCAGCAGTTCTCGCTCCCGGGCGAGACCGCGGCCTGGTATGACGAGCACGATCTACGCGCGCGTCAACGGTTACGTGGCGCGCTGGAACGTCGACATCGGCGATCACGTCAGCAAGGGCCAGCTGCTCGCCCTCATCGATACCCCGGAACTCGATGCGCAGCTCGCCGCGACCCGCGCGCAGCTGAGAGCGCGCGCGCGCGGACGTGGCCATGCGCCGTGCCGAGGCCGAATTCGCCGAAGTGCACGTACGAGCGCTGGCGCGACTCACCCGAGGGTGTGGTATCCGAGCAGGAGCGCGAGCAGAAGCACGCCGAGTACGACAGTGCCGAAGGCCCAGCAACAAGGCCGCCGCGCGCCCAGGTGGCACTGAACCAGGCCGAGGTCGATCAGTACACGGCGTTGTCGCAGTTCAAGCGCGTCACGGCACCCCTTCGACGGAGTCATTACGGCGCGCGATATCGACATCGGCAATCTCGTGACCGCTGGCAGCACCAGCGCCACCACCCCGCTGTACGTCATGACGACAGAACGATCCGATGCGGGTGTTCGTGGATGTGCCGCAAAGTGCCGCCGGTGATCTCATGGCCGGCGCGACCTCGGTCACCGTGCAGAGCAGCGACGGCACGGCGCGCAGCTATCCGGGCAGAGTCGCGCGCACCTCGCAGGCCATCAACGTGCGTGCCCGCACGCCGCGGCGAAGTCGATCTCGACAATCAGGACGGCAGTCTGGTGCCGGGCCTGTATGTGAAGGTGGCCTCGGTCTGCCGCCCAGGGGACTGGTGCAGGTGCCGGCGGCGGCCCTGCTGTTCCGCAGCGGCGGCCCCCAGGTGGCGCGCGTCGGCGCCGACAACCGCATCACCTTCGTGGATGTGGGCATCGCCCGCGATGACGGCAATGTGCGTGGAGCTGCCTCGGGGGTCGCCGCCGGTGAGCGGCTGGCGCTGAATCTCAGCAGCCAGGCTGGGCGCGGGCGATCTGGTGCGGGTGGCACAGCCTGCGGGCGCGGCCCCGGCGCCGGCACCAGGAGAATGAGACCCGTCGAGTGCATGCGTACTACTTCCTTCCCGTGCTGCTCGCCGCCGCGGCCGCCGCTGCGCCGTGGGGCCGAACTACCGCACGCCAGAGCTGCGCTGCTGTCGCGATACGCCGCTGACGGCCGGCACTGCCCGTACCGCAGAGCCGACCGGTCGAGCTGGCCGCCTGGTGGCATGCCTGAATGACCCGGAACTCGACTCCTGATCGAGCGCGCCGTCAAAGCCAACCGACATCGAGATCGCGCTCGACCGGCTGCAGGCGGCACGCACTGTCGCCTTCGGCAGCTGGAGCGGCCTGCTGCCGCCGGTGGCGCCAGTGCGAGGAGGCGGGCGCGGACCGGGAGCGCATCTCGGCGCGGGCGCGCCTCGCAGCGGCTGGTGTCTGCCGAGACCGGCGCACGCTCTCGACAGGTGAACCTGCTCGCGGGTTCGATCGCGACCTGGCAACTGGACTTCTTCGGCAAGTATCGCGCGGATCGAGGCGGCGCACGCGACGCACAGGCCGCGGCTGCGGCGCGCAATGCGGTGCTGGTGGCCTGCGATCGCCGACGTGGCCCGTTAGTACGTCGACCTGCGCGGACTGCAGCTGCGCCGCGGTGATGCACCGGGCTCGAGGAGCTGCAGCGATCTTCTACGATCGTCACGCAGCGCTACGAGCGTGGCGATCACGAACGAACTGGATGTCACCTCGCCGAACGCGAGCGCGACGCCCTGCGCGCGCAGGCGGCGCCGATCGATGCCGAGGTCGAGGCCGCGCGCTTCACCCTGGCGACGCTCCTCGGCCAGTATCCGGAGGAGCTCGCCGCCGAACCGAGCCCCGCAGGCGCGCTGCCCATCGTCCCGCGGAGGTTGCGCCGGGCCTGCTGTTCGATCTGCTGCGCCGCCCCGACATCGCAGGTGGCTGAACGCGAACCTGGCCGGCGCCGAACGCGCATCGGGCCGGCCGCCGGAACCTCTTCCCCTCGGTGGCGCTCAGCGCTTCGGTAGGCTTTGACATCAGGGATCGGACAGCCCTCGAGCCTCACCCAGCAGCATCTGGTCGGTGGTCGGGCCTTGACCGCCGCTCTGGATTTCGGGGCGTGGATGGCAGCTGCAGGTCGCGAACCGCGAGACCGGGCTCCGTGAACTACAAGAAGACTATTCAGGGGCGCGGTGCGGGAGGTCGATACTGTGTTCAGCGCGTACCGCGCCGGACAGGAGAGCTTGGCTAGCCTCGCCCAAGCGATCACGGCAAGCCAGCGTGCCGTGACGCTCGCCAACGAACGTTACAACCTCGGGCTGACCGATTTCCTGAACGTCGTCGATGCGCAGCGCGCCGAGTACACGCTCGAGGACCAGTACGCCCAGGCGCAGGTCGCCACCTGCGAGGATTTCGTGGCGCTCTACCGCGGACTCGGCGGCGGCTGGCAGAACTACCGGGATCTGCCGCCGGTGACGCAGCCACTGCCGGCGGTCGCCGCGGCCTTCCGCGAACTGCTGACGCGCAACACCGCGCTCCAACTTAACTGAAGATATGGGCGCGCGCGGTCGCGCCTTCTGTACAGCACCTGCGAGTGCTGACTACTGGATGAAGCCGCGCCGCGGGGAGTGCGCGCAGATGCGCGCGCGGCGGCATAATAGGCACGTGAGCCAGCAGGAGTTATTCGGTGCGCGCGCGAACCTGCCGTCTGGGTTTGTGTATGCGGCGCAGTTTCTGGATGTGACGCAGGAAGCGCGGCTCATCGAGATCATCCGCACGCTGCCCTTCAAAGAGGCGCAGTACAAGCAGTGGCAGGCCAGGCGTCGCGTCGTCAGCTTCGGCGGGCGCTACGATTTCACGCGCAACGAACTTACCCCCGCGCCGCCGATCCCGCATTTCCTGCTGCCGCTGCGCGCGCAGCTCGCGCACTGGGCCGGGCTTGAGGCTGAGTGCATCGGGCACGCCATGATCGCGGAGTATCAGCCCGGCACCCCTTTGGGGTGGCACCGCGACGTGCCGCAGTTCGAGAGCATCGCCGGTGTCTCGCTGCAGGGCCACGGGCGCTTGCGCTTCCGGCCCTGGCCGCCCAAGCCGGCGGCGCGCACTCAGTGCGCGATCGAGCTTGAGCGGCGCTCCGCCTATGTCCTGCAGGGCGCAGCGCGCTGGAGCTGGCAGCACGCGCTGTCCCCAACCAAGGAGCTGCGTTACTCGGTCACCTTCAGGACGCGACGGCTGTGAGTGAGGAGGAGTCCACCCTGATACCGGTCGACTTCCGCGCCGCGCGGCGTGAGCCCATTGCGGTGCCGCACACGGAGCTTTCGCTGCAGGCGCTGCGCGGGGTGATCGAAGGATTCGTGCTGCGCGAGGGCACCGACTACGGCGAGCGCGAGGTCAGCCACGAGGCCAAGATCAGCCGCGTCATGGCGCAGCTTGAGGCGGGGGAGGCGCAGATCTGGTTCGACCCGGAATCCAACAGTGTCGACATCCTCAGAACACCTGGCTCAGGTCGCTGAGCGCCCGCTTGCCCCGGGGCTCGAGCGCGCGCAGCTGACGCGCTTGCTGCGCGCGCGCCTGCCGGCGCTGCTATGCGATGACTCGGGCGGCGCGCCTGTGGGGGTCGCGATCTACTCGCTGTGTGATCCGCGGGAGCTGCGGGCGATCCGCTACGTGGGCCAGTCCAGCGCCCCGCGCCGCCGCCTGCTGCAGCACATCGGGGCGGCCCGGTTGTGGCTGCCCGATGAGATCCCCTGGTGGGTTCGCTCACCACGGCTGCGCCCGCTCTACGGCTGGATCCGTGAGCTGTTTTGGGACGAGGGTCGCTTGCCGGTCATGGTGGTGCACAGCTGGGTCGATGCAGCCCAGGCGCGCCTGGCCGAGCGCACGCACATCTGTCAGTGCCTCGAGCATCAGTTGCCGCTGCTCAACTTCGAGTACGAGTTGCTGCAGCGCCAGCTGCAGCTCATCTAGGGCTGCCGCGGCGCTGCGACCGCTGAGCCGAGCGCTTCGCGCGCGGCGCGGCTGCCGCTCTCGAGCGCGCCGGCGACGGTACCGGATTCATCCTGCATGTCGGTCGCTTCGCCGGCAAAGAACAGCGTGTCGGCCAGCGGCTGCGCCAGTGCCCGGCGCGCATCGCTGCCGCCGGTGAGCACGTAACTGTAGGCGCCGCGCGCATAAGGGTCGTGCTGCCAGTCGTGATAGTAGTAGGCCTGCAGCAGTCCCGGGATGTCCGGCTCGGGGCCAAACATCGAGCGCAGAGCATCGAGTATCGGCGGCACGAGTGCAGCACCTGAGCCGGCCGCCAGCCGCGACGCCTCCGGTCCGCCGCGCCAGGCCACCAGAAGTGGCGCGCGCAGCGGAGCTGCGGTCCACAGCGTGGGAAATTCAGTCCCGGGGGCGCTCAGGAAGGAGGCATCGCGATAGCGCCCGCCGCGCACGGTTTCCCAGAACGGGCTGGCGAAGCGCAGCAGCACCTTGACGACGCTGCCGGTAGCAAGGCCTGCCAAGGCGGCGCGCTTGGCGGTGAGCTCCGGTGCAAAGACTACCCCGTCGCGACCGGGCTGCTGCAGGATCGCCAGTGGCAGCGTCACGATCACGCGCGGCGCTGACAGCTCGAACGGCTGCGTGAGGAAGCGGCCGCTGACCGTGACCGCACCGGGTGACCACTGCACGCGCTCGACGCGCGACTGCAGTCGCAGTCGCAGCCGCGGTGAGTCAATCTGTGCCAGAAGGATCGCGAGCAGCGCCTCGTAACCCCCCTCAGGCCGCGACTGCGGCGCATCGCCCAAGGCATCGCCGGTCCATTCGCTGACGATGGCGCGCGCGCTGGCGCGGGCGGTGTCGGCGGCGTCGAAGCCCTGTGCCATCCGGCGCGCGCTCTCGCGCTCCTCCGCGGTCAGAGTCGGCTGCCGCTCGATGAAGTCATCGAATGACAGATCCTCGCGCAGCAGTGCATCACTGCGCCCGACCGAGTGCATTACCCGGCTGAACCAGTCATCGCCGCGCGTCAGCTCTCCGGCGCGCAGCACCCAGCGCTGCTGTGTGGCCTCGATGGTGGCGACCCCTGCCTGCGCGAGCAGCGCGCGGGTGAGCGGAGCGGTTCCGTGAATGAACTCCGCGCCGAGTTCGATCGGGCAGCCCAGGTGCGGTTCCCGGCGCGTCCAGATGCGTCCGCCGATGCGGTCACGCGCTTCCAGCAGCAGCACGGATTTGCCGGCGCGCACCAGTGTTGCAGCCGCCGCGAGGCCCGCCGCACCGGCACCGATCACGATGACGTCCGCATCGATGCGCGCCATGTTCAGGCGTTCTGCCGGCGCGGGCATCGCGATCGGTCGGGCGATTGCGGCTTCATGTGGGGTCCTTGAAGGCGCTGCCCGTAACCGCTGCGCGGCGAGGAGGTGGCGGGCGCCGCCGGCGGCATCATAACCGGGGGCCGGCCCGCGGCCGCTCCAGCGTCAGCTGTAACGGGGCCTTGGGCAGAACCAACACGTTCACAACGTAGAGCGGCGCATGCGAGTTCTGACATGTTTGACTCAAGGCGCGTATGTTAGGGCCCAGAATCAAAAAAAGCGTCTCGCAGCCCTCGGCGGTTGTGCTCACGCTATGGCTGGCTTTACCTGGAGGTGGGATGTGAATTTCCTGTGGTTTCTAATCATCGGACTCGTAGCGGGCTGGCTGGCGGGCGTGCTCATGAAGGGCGGCGGCTTCGGCATGGTCGGCGACTTGGTCGTAGGCGTCATCGGCGCGATTCTCGGCGGCTGGCTGTTCGGCGCCCTGGGACTGTCTGCCGGCGGCGGTCTGATCGGCAGCCTCGTGGTCGCCACCATCGGTGCGGTCGTATTGCTCTTCATCGTTCGCCTGATCAAGCGCGCCTGACGTTCCGTTCCTGCCGCTGACATCTGGCGCCGCCCCCCGGCGGCCCGCGATGGGCCGCCGGTTCAGGGCGCAGCGTAGGAGGCGGCCGCGCGCTCGAGGCGCTCCTGCAGGCGCGCGTCACCCAGGCGTGCCAGGGTCGCGGCGAAGGGTGCTGCCGGTCCCCGCCAGCGCAACTGCGTGACGTCCGTGAACAGCGGCGCGTCGGTCACGAGCGTCGCCAGTTCCTTGAAGCGCAGGGCGAGAGTGCGTCGCTCGCCCAGCACCTCGGCCGGGAACTCCTCGATAGGTCCGTACCTGTTGATCAGCCGCGCGGCCGTCACGCGGCCGATGCCGGCGATCCCCGGATAACCATCGGCGCTGTCGCCGACCAGTGCCAGCAGATCCGGGATGTGCGCCGGATCCACGCCGAACTTGGCACGCACGCCCGCCGCGTCGCGGATCTGCCGGCTGCGCCGGTCCACCTGCACGACGCGCGCGCCGCGCACGCACTGAGCGAGATCCTTGTCGGGACTCCAGATGGATACCTTTTCGACCCGTGCGTCCGCCTGTGCGGCGCAGGCGGCGGAGGCCAGCGCATCGTCAGCCTCCAGCTCGATCATTGGCCAGGTCGCGATTCCCATTCCCGCCAGCGCCTCCTCGAGCGGGTGAAACTGTGCCCACAGCGCGGCATCCAGGCCCTCGCCGGTCTTGTAACCGGGCCACAGGGCGTTGCGAAACGACTCGATGACGTGATCGGTCGCCACGCCCACGTGAGTGGCGCCGTCCTCGATCATCTGCAGCACGGTGTTCAGGACCCCGGTCACCGCGCCCAGGGGCCGCGGTTCGCCGCGACTGAAGCGCTGCAAGCCGTAGAAGTGACGGAACAGCTCGTAGGTGCCGTCGATTAGGTGGACGATCATGCGCGACTCGGCGGATGAGCGTCGCTAGCGGGACGGATTACCGATGCGGGCGCAGATGGCGCGTCGCAGCGCGGCGGAGCTCGCCGCCACCAGGGAGCGTCGCTCGACGAGACGTGACTCTTCCCCGTTCAGATCGCTCACCGAACCGCCGGCCTCGAGCGCGCAGATGGCCAGCGGGCCGATGTCCCAGGGGTTCATCAGCGGATCGATGGCGGCATCCAGCAGCCCGCGACACAGGAGCGCGTATTGCACGCAATCGCCCACGAGGCGGATTCGTCCCGTGGCCTGGGCCAGCTCAGTGAGTCGCCAGGGGCCTGCCTTGCGCGCCAGATCGCTCTCCTTGAAGCTCGTCAGCCCTACCTGCGCCGCCGAGAGATCGCGCGCCGGGCCGACGCGCACGCGCCGGCCACGCGCGCCGGCGCGGCTGAGCCAGCAGCCCAGTCCGCGCGCGGCATAGGTAGTCTCATGCAGCGCGGACAGGTGGATACAGCCAAATACCGGTTCGCCATCGATCAGCAGCGAGATCAAGGTGCCGAACATCGGCACGCCAAGCACGTAGGAGGCCGTACCGTCGATGGGGTCGATGAGCCAGCAGCGCCCGCTGCGCACCAGCGTGCCGCCGTATTCCTCCCCGAGCACCGGATCGTGTGGCCATGCGGCGCGCAGGTGCCGGCGTAGCAGGCGCTCGCCCGCCTTGTCGGCCACGGTGACTTCACTACCGTCGGGTTTGTGATGGATCCTGACGCGCCGGAAGTGACCGAGCGTGATGGCATCGCTGGCCGCAAGCGCTGCCATCACGGTTGCCAGCGTGCTGCGGAATTCGCGCGTGCTGAGTGCGGGTACGACAGAATCCAGCGGCATCCACGGCTCCGGGGTGGGTATTGCTGTTCGCGGAAACGCAAGCGCAGTCTAGCGTGCCGGCGGTTCCTGCGGCACCTGCCCGCTAAGGGCCTGAGGTGGTGGAGGCCGCTGCCGCCCTCGGGCGGCCTCGGCCCGCGCCTGTGTCAGTGCGACCGGTGCGGCGCCCGCCACGGCGGACACACGAATAGCGGCCAGAAACGCCTTGATCGGTCCGCTCGGCGTCCATGTCCCACTTGCGCGTGTTATCCGTACGGCCCTCGCGGGTCTCATACGTGCCGAGCGCGCTTGCACACGGCTAGCGCGGGCAGGAGATAGACTTCACATTCCAGGTACGTCGGAGCGCCCATGTTCGCACTTGAAGATCTGCGGGTTGCGCGTTACGCCGCCGGTGGCTCCATGCCCGCGCACGTGCGTGAAATGGCCTCGCTCAATCTCGACCAGTGCCGCCTGTTCAAGCCCATTTCCGGGTCTCGCCCTCGCGCTACCGCGGCACGCGCGGCGGGCGGTGGCCGCTGACGGCGTCTCACGTGAACTGGAGAATCTGGACGCCCCTGTTGTGCGGGACGCTGCTGCAGTGTGCTGCGTGGCCGGCGGCGGCGCAGCTGATGGCCGGCTCGATGGAAGTCAGCTGGGATCCGGGGGCCGCGGACTGCAGCAAGACGGCGCCGCCGCCACTGCAGGTGCACCGTTACAACGAGCAGACCTTCATCCTGCGCGAGAACCCCTGCGCGACGTATGAGGCGCCCTTCATGTACCTGCTGCTGGGAGCGACGCGGGCGCTGCTCATCGACACCGGCGCCGTGAGCGATCCGCGGGTCATGCCGTTGGCGCAGACCGTGCGTTCGCTGTTGCCGGCCGGGGGCACATTGCCGCTGCTCGTGGTCCACACGCACGGGCACCTGGATCATCGTGCAGGAGATCTGCAGTTTGTCGGACAGCCGGGCGTGGAAGTCGTCGGCACCGGCCTTGCCGAGCTCGTGCGCACCTTGCAGCTGCGTGACTGGCCCAATGGCGTGGCCCAGATCGAGCTGGGCGGGCGCACGGTGGATGTGCTGCCGACGCCCGGACACTACCCCTCGGAAGTCTCCTACTACGACCGGGCGACGGGGTTGTTTTTTTCCGGGGACTTCCTGCTTCCCGGCCGGCTGCTGATCGCCGATAAGGCGCAGGATCTGGCCAGCGCCCGGCGCGCAGCGCAGTTCGTGGCCGGGCGACCCGTGAGCCACGTGCTCGGCGGCCATATCGAGCTCGATGAGTCCGGCCAGACCTTCCTCGGTGAGCACTACCACCCGCACGAACGGCCGCTGCAGCTCGCTAAGGAGGATCTGCTGTCGCTGCCGGATATCGTCTCCGGCTTCAATGGCTTCTACGGCCGACACGGTGACTACGTGCTGGAGAATCAGAATCGCGTGCTGGCGGCATTCGCGGCCGTGCTGCTCGCGCTCCTGAGCGCCGCAGTGCTGGCGGTGCGTGCGCTGCTGCGCCGCCGCCGCCGCAAACGCGCCGCTCTGGGCAGCGCCTGAAGCGCACGCGCCGGACCTCAGGCACTCGCACCGAGCAGCGCGATCACGTCCTTCCAGGGCGTCGGGCCTTCGTGCATGGCGTACACCGTCTCGACCCTGAGGTGCTCGCGTTCAACGGCCTGGCGTGCCTCATGCGTGAGCTGCGGATCGTAGAGCGTATGGTTCGAGTTCAATACCAGAGTGTCGCTGGCGTAGAGCAGCGCGTGTTCCGGGAAGTACACCATGTACTGGCGTTCCGTCGAGGCACCGCGCAGGGGATAGAGTTCCTCCAGCACACCGCCCGCCAGGCTCGCACTTCAGGAGCGGCGTGGTTCACGATCGCAGAAGCGTTAGGCCCTCGGGCAGCGCCTAGTTCGCCAGCATCGGGCGGCCCTCGTGCTGGACCAGCAGGTCATGCATGTCGTTGGCGTGTTCCTCTTCCTGCGCGAGGATCTCTTCGAGCATCACGCGCGTGGTCGGATCCTTCTCCCCGAAGTACCGCACCATGTTGCGATAGGTCTCGATGGCGATGCGCTCAGCCACGAGATTCTCCTTGATCATGTCCACCAGGTTCTGGCCCTCGACGTACTGCGAGCCGGCGCGCGAGAGCAGCCCCTCGGGGTTCATGTTCGGCTTGCCACCCAGCTGATTGATGCGCTCGCAGAGCATGTCCAGGTGTTCCTCTTCCTCCTTGGCATGCTGGGCGAATTCGGCGCGGACGCCTTCGCTGGATATGCCGGTGGCGACGACCGCGTGGTATTTGTAGCGCAGCACGCACACGATCTCGGTCGCGACCGCGTGATTGAGGAGTTCAATGGCGTGCTCGACATTACCCTTGTAGTTCGCGGTGATCGCGCCTGCCGTCAGGTGCTCACGGGCCTTACGCCGGATCGATTCCAGGTCCCGCAGGAACGCGCCTTTCTTGGGAGCCGCTCCCTTTGCCGGGCGCCGGCCGGCAGCCTCCGCTGCGGCCATGTCCGCGGCCTCGCGCTTATTACGGGGCGCGGCAGCGCGCGCCGCGCGCTCAATGTCGGCGCTATGGACGAATTTCTCCACATCCTTCAGATAACGGCGCGTCGCATCATAGTCACCCTCGCCCTGGATCTGAGGAGCGGACCTGCGGCCTACCCGGGCCGCCGACTTGGATGCTTTCTTGGACTTCGACTTCGCCATCTTGTTGCTCCTTAAACGCGCGTGGGTGCCGGACCTCAATAAAATCCCCCGCCGCGAGGGCGCATCCTAACGGTGCCTGCGGGCGTGCGCCCGTATCCACGGTGCCGGTAATCGCGTTCTGCGGCGGGAGGCCAAGCATACGCCAGACGCGTGCCGATGCGCGCGACTCAGCGCCGGGTGACAATCCGCTTGTGTTGTTTGAGGATTGCAACGACAAAGCTACAGGTAAGGTTGTGAGGAGTCTTTAATGATCGGCGCTTACAGCGACCATGCGGCCAACGAGCGCACTTTCCTGGCTTGGGTACGCACGGGCATTGCGATCACCGCTTTCGGGTTTGTGATTGAGAAGTTCAATCTCTTCATGCTGACGGTTGCCAGCGTCGCTCTGCCTGGTGCTGCGCAGCGCGCGCAGCTCGCCGCTCTTTCGGGACGCCTCGGGCGCTATGACGGGCTGGTACTGATTGCCGGGGGGATCGCGCTGGTGGTGCTTGCGACCGTGCGCTTCGTGCGTACCACGCGGCTCATCGACGATGCGCAGCTGCACTCGGGTGCGGACGTGCGCACTGAGCTTGTACTCTCCGCAGCCCTGGTATTGCTCATTGCGAGCTACAGTGCTTATCTGGCATTCGGCTAGGCACGAACGCACGAGTCAGCAGATGCTGCTCAACCGGCCACACGTGAGCCGCATCGTCGCGCTTCTCATATTCGTGACTGCGGCCCTTGCGGCCGGCGGCCGTGCCTCGGGCCAGCCGCCCAGTGTGGCCGTCGGCCCCCAATACGATTCCACGCGCGGGTACCTGCGGGCGGCGGATTCTGATGCCTTCGTGGGCAGCTGCCTCGCCACCTTCGGCGGCAAGGCGTCGGCTCGACTCACGGCCAACATCACCCCGGGAGTGGGCCTTGAACGCTAATGATGCATCCGTCATCCGCGACAACCCCGCGCTGTCGCGCATCGAAGCCAGCGTCGGCGCGGATATTGGCTATGCCGAGTATCGGCTAAATTCCAACACCATAACGTTCACGCACACTCGTGTCCCGGAATCCCTCAGAGGCAGAGGCATCGGCACCCACCTGATCGAAGCCGGTCTGGCCATGGCCAGGAATCGGAATCTGGAAGTAATTCCGGTATGCCCGTTTTTTCGGGCCTATCTGCGCGTCCATCCGGACATGCAGTCGCTCCTGGGAGCCGAGGGCCGAAAGCTGCTGGCCGAGCCGGGCTAGCCTGCGCGCAACGCAGGCTGTTCGCGGCTTCATGATCGGGTTGGGAGCATCCTTGGAGCATTAGTCTATTTAAAACATAAACTTAGGCGTGTGAGCGCACGCCCGCAGCCCACGCGCCCGCGCCGCCGCGGAGTTGTCACGCGACTGCAGTAAATCGCCGCCGCTTGCTCCCGTGGCGCGAATCGCAGCGAGGAGCGCAGTAAGCCGCGGGCGCGGAACTGGGTCGCAGGAATTCCAACACCCGCCGCTCGGTCATGTGGCGTTCACATTTTTCCTATATTTGCTTCATGCGCGCACGCCTGCGCTGATAGATCAGGGAGCGACACGAATGAATGGTTTCTTTGCGGAGCTGCAGAAGCAGCGCTGGGACGATCATCGCTACTACCATCATTCCCGGATAAACCAGTCATTGCACCTCGTGAGTGCGCTGAGCTTTCTCACCGCTTACGTCACGATCTTCACCAATCCGGCCGCCGCCGCGCTGATCGGCTGGCTGGTTGCGATGGTGACCCGGCAGGCGGGCCACTTTTTCTTCGAACCCAAGGACTACGACACGATCAATCAGGCCACGCACCAGCACAAGGAGGACATCAAGGTTGGCTACAATCTGAGTCGCAAGGTCGTGCTGCTGTCGTTGTGGGCGTTGCTGCCGATCATGCTGTGGTTTGACCCCACGATGTTCGGACTATTCCACGGCGCCCACGGCCATGGTGAGTTCCTGTCGCACCTGTGCCAGTTGTGGCTCGCGCTGGGTCTTGGCGCGCTGGTGTTCCGGACGGTGCAGTTATTCGTGCAGAAAGACGTGCTGACGGGCGTGGTGTGGTTTACGAAAATCCTCACCGACCCGTTTCACGATGTGAAGCTCTACTGCCGTGCGCCGCTGTACCTGCTGCGCGGCGAACTGCGTGACCCGATGGAGGACGTGGTCCATCGCGCCTGAAGCAGTTCGCGCAGCACACGTTGCCGGATGGCCTGGTTGCTGAGCGCCGCATCCTGCCACCACCAGCCGTCGCGTTCCATGGCTGCGGCGGCGGCCACGATGCGCTCGGCGACGGCGGCGAAGTCCGCATCGCTGTAGTTGAGGCTGAAGATGAGACGGGCGGTACCAACCCAGCTGAGTGCCAGACCCTGGGCGCGCAGGTAGTACTGCAGCATCCAGTTGTAACGCGATGGGCGCAGGTAATTGATGGTCCAGATGGATGACAGGTGGGACACTTGAACCGGCAGCTGTGCGGCGCCCAGGCGTCCATTCAGGTCCGCGGCGCGCCGGTCCCAGAGCGCGTCAAGGTCGCGGTAAAGCGCTCGGATGGGCTCGCTCTGCAGGGCCTGCAGGAATTCATACATTGCGCCCATCACGTAGGGATGCGAGTTGAAGGTGCCGCGCGCAAAGCACACGTCGACGGGGCGTTCCTCGTTGAAGCGTCGCATCAGGTCGCCTCGACCGCACACCACTCCCACGGGCAGTCCACCGCCGAGGGTCTTGCCGTAGGTCACGAGGTCGGCTTTGACTCCGAAGTATTCCTGCGCGCCGCCGGGTGCCAGGCGAAAACCGACGAACACCTCATCGAAGATCAGCACGATACCGCGTTCACTGCACACCTCACGCAGTTTGCGCAGCCAGCCGCTGTAAGCGTCGCGATCAAACGCAGCGCTGCGCGCGCTGTCGATGAGGCCGGAGTCTGCCGGCGCACCGACGTTGGGATGCATTGCCTGCAGGGGATTGACGAGCACGCAGGCGATATCGCGCCGCGAGCGCAACACCCGCAGCGACGCCTCGGCCATGTCCTTCAGCGTGTAGGTACTGTCAGCCGGCAGCGGGTTGCCCACCCCAGGCTGGACGTCGCCCCACCAGCCGTGGTAGGCGCCGCAAAAGCGCACCAGATACTTGCGGCGGGTGTGGTAGCGAGCCAGCCGCACGGCCTGCATAACCGCCTCGGTTCCCGACATGTGCATCGATACTTCATCCTGTCCGGAGATCTCGCGCAGCCGCTGCACGTTGTGCGCCAGCACCGGGTGGTAAGCGCCCAGCACCGGTCCGAGCGCACGCACCCGCGCGGCGCCGCGCTCTATACATCCCTTGTAAAAGTCGTAGCCGAATACGTTCACTCCGTACGAGCCGGTCAGATCGAAGAACTCATTACCGTCGAGATCTGTGACGCGGACCTGCGCAGAAGATTCCAGGAAGGCGCCGCTGCGCAGGTGCTCGCGCACCAGGGGACTGAACTGAAACGGGACCCGATAGCGTGCCGTGAACTGCAGGTCCGAGACCGAGCCCTCCACCTGCCGGGTCAGGGCCGTGCTCTTGGGAAAGCGCTCGGCATATACGGTGGCGAGGCGCATGAAGCCCAGACGTCGCCGGGCGGCGATCTCAGCGGGCGCGCCGTCAGCTGCGAAAAACCGCTGCTCGTCGTAGGCATAGTTCGGGATCAGCGCGGCAAGCCGGCGCGCGAGACGTGCGTGACCGGTGAGCGAGCGGTGCTTGGCGAGCGACAGCAGCAGCCGCCGCCACAGCGCGCGCAGCACTACCAGCAAGAGCAACCCCGAGAGCATGTACCACAGCATGATTGATTCCGGTAACGAGGCAGGGGTTCGCACGCGCGCGCGACGCCTGCACGACACGGCGCAGCCGGGCGAGGGGCGGCCGCTGCCGGCAAAGTATTTCAAGTCAGTGACATTTCGATGACACTGCGCTCCGCGTTCGTGCGCCTCGTGCAGCAGGAGGATCTCAACTTCCTGCTGACCAATCGCCTGCCGCGGCGCTGGCTGACCTTGTTTGTGGGGTGGCTGAGCCGCGTGGAGCAGCCGCTGGTGCGGGAGGGGTGCCTGGCGCTGTGGCGCTTGTTTTCCGACCTCGATCTGAGCGAAGCCAGGACCACGCGCTTTCGCAGTCTGCACGAATGCTTTACGCGCCAGCTCAAAGAGGGTGCACGGCCGGTGGACGTCGACCCGGCGGTGCTGGTCAGTCCGTGCGATGGCATCGTGGGTGCGATGGGCCAGGTTGCGGCGGGCTCGGTATTTCAGGCGAAGGGCTTCCCATACCGGCTGATTGATCTGCTCGGCGATGAGACACTGGCACGCGCCTACGCCGAGGGCTCGTTCGTGACACTGCGCCTGCGCGCCAGCATGTATCACCGCTTCCACGCGCCCTACGACTGTCGCGTCGAGGAAGTGACCTACGTGTCCGGGGACACCTGGAACGTAAATCCCATTGCACTCAAACGCGTGGAGCGGCTGTTCTGCAAGAACGAGCGCGCGATTATCCGCTGCCGCCTGCCGAGCGGTCAGCTCATCACGCTGGTGCCGGTCGCGGCAATTCTGGTCGCGAGCATCCGCTTGCACTGCGTGGACGTGCTGCTGCATCTGCGTTATCGCGGACCCAACGCCCTGCCGTGCGATGCCAGTTTGCACAAAGGTGAGGAAATGGGCTGGTTCCAGCATGGCTCAACGATCATCGCGTTCGCGCCGCCGGGGGTCGCATTCGCGCCCGGCGTCACCCCCAACGGCCTGATTCGCATGGGGCAGCCGCTGTTGACGCTGCCACCGGACTGAGCCGTGGCGGGTGTTGCAGTCATCACCGGTACTACCCATGGGATTGGGCGGGTCACCAGTCGCGAACTGGCGCGCGCCGGCGCGACGGTCGTCATGCTGTGCCGCGACCCGAGAGCTGGCGAGGCGGTGCGCCAAAGCATCCGTGAGCGGGTGCCTGGCGCTGCCGTACACGTCCGCGAATGTGATCTCGCCTCGTTCGCATCGATACGCGAATGTGCGCGCTCGGTGCGCCGCGAGTTCCCGCGCATCAGTCTTCTCATCAACAACGCAGCTACTGTGAGCCTCGCTCACCGGATGTCGGTCGATGGGTTCGAGCTCACATTCGCGACCAATCACCTGGGGCCGTTTCTGCTCACAAACTTGTTGACCGAGCGCCTGGAGGACGCTGCGCGGATCATCAACGTGGCATCGCGCGCCCATTTTCGCGCTCGCATGGATCTGGGGGCCGTGCGTGATCCGCGCGCGCGCTACCGCAGTGCCGTCGCGTACGCGCAGTCAAAGTTGGCAAACGTGCTGTGTACCTTCGCCCAGGCGCGCCGCCTCTCCTCTGCACGGATCTGCGTCAACTGCCTGCATCCGGGCGTGGTCGCAACCAACCTTTTGCCGTGGTGGCTGCGCGTTGTGAAGCCGCTCCTCAGCCGGCCCGTATTCGATGCGGAGCGCGGCGCGCGCACCTCGCTGTTCCTGGCGCTGGCACGAGAGGTCGAGGGCCAGAGCGGCCTGTATTTCGATGAGTACCAGACCGCACGCACCGCTGCAGCGCTGGCACTGGATCTCGACTTGCAGGAGTCGCTCTGGCAAGCCAGCTCGCGCTGGGTGGGACTGCCGGCGTGAGCGCGACACCGGCACGCCGCGCGAACGCACCGCCGAACCGGAGGCGCGCGCAATGAGAATTTCCCCATCACGGAAGGCCGACACCATGCCATACGCACGCTCATCACTCACCGAAATGCTACTGTTCGCCCGCAATTTTTTGCTCCATCCGCACATGCTGGGGTCGATCATTCCCAGTTCCCGCTTCCTGGTAAATCAGGTTCTTGATCCGATCGACTGGGCGCGCGCCGGCGTTATCGTGGAGTACGGACCGGGGGTGGGTACCTTCACCGCCGAGATCCTGCGCCGCATGCGTAGTGATGCTCAGCTGGTGGTCATCGAGACCAACCGCGACTTTGTGCGATTTCTGCGCCGGTCCTATCCGGACACGCGGCTGCACGTCGTGCACGAGTCCGCCGCACGCGTACGCGCGGTACTGCTGCGTCTCGGCCTGCCACCCGCGCAGTACATCATCTCGGGGATTCCGCTGGGCAGCATGCCCGATCCGGTGCGCGCCGAAATCGTGGCGGAGACCCGTGCGGCGTTGGCGCCGGGCGGCGCCTTTCTCGTCTATCAGTTCACGGCACGGGTGCTGCCGGTACTGCAGCGTACTTTCGGCAGCGTGCGTCGCAGTTTCGAACGGCGCAACCTGCCGCCGGCACAGCTCTTCGTGTGCGCTGCGGGTTTGACGAAGTGAGCCGCTCGCGGGTGCTGCTGCTCAAGCAATTGCGCGTATGACGCCACCGTCGGCCCGCAACGCAGCGCCAGTGGTGGCCGAGGCACGGGCGCTGCAGATATAGGTGATCAAGGCGGCAATTTCGGCCGGCTGCGCGAACCGGCCCAGTATGGAAGAGGGCCGCGCGGTGGTGAAGAATTCGCGCTCCACCTCAGCGGCGCTTCTGCCACTGGCTGCGGCCAACTGCGCGACGAAGCCGCCCACGCCCTCTGAGGCCGTGGGGCCCGGCAGCACCGAGTTCACGGTCACGTTGGTAGCGACGAGCGTTTCCGCGAGACCGCGTGCCACGGCGAGCTGGGCAGTTTTGGTGACGCCGTAATGAATCATCTCGACCGGAATCTGCACACCGGACTCGCTGGACACAAAGACGATGCGTCCCCAGTTGCGGGCGCGCATTCCCCGTACGTAATGCCGCGACAACCGTACGCCGCTCATGACATTGCTCTGAAAGAAGCGCAGCCAGTCCTCGTCCGAGATCTGCTCGAAGGGCTTCGCTTCGAAGATCCCCATGTTATTGACCAGGATGTCGAGCTCGGGATGTGCCGTGATCAGCCGTTGGCAACCGGCCGCACCGCTCACATCCGCCGCGACGCCCTCGACCTGTGCGCCGGGTACCGTGTCACGTACGCGGGCGATGGCGGCGTCGACACGTGCCTGGGTGCGGCCGTTGAGGATGACGCGAGTGCCTTCGCGCGCCAGCGCCTCGACGGTGGCCAGGCCTATGCCGGCGGTTGAGCCGGTAACTAGCGCGCGTCTGCCTTTGAGTTCCAAGTCCATGTCTGCTCCTCGCTTGTGTGGAAGTTACCGATCCGCGCCTAGGCGCGATATCCACAAAAGGGGAGAGCGGCGGGCTGCTGAAGGCAGTGCCTGCGCACAGCGACAGCGAGCTCGGTGGGTCGAGAAGATCCTGACCGCGCGTACTGCCCGGTCAGGATCTGCGTGCGCCGCTTCAGTAGGCAGGTTTCTGCACGATGAAGTCCGCAACCCCAAGCTGCTGTTTCTTGTGTGAGTCCATCATGTCGAAGATCTTCATCTGAAAGGCCAGGTATTCCTCCTTGGAGACCTTGCCGTCACCGTTCGCGTCGATCTTGCCGAACATCTCCTTGCTCATCAGGCCATGGGCATAGCCGAGGGTCGCAAACGGAATCACGTTGGCGTCGGTGGAACCGTAGAACTCGCTGGGCTCCAGGAAACCGTCCTTGTCCTTGTCGAGCGCAACGAACACTCGTTCCTGATAGGTGAGCCACTCGTCCTTGGACACCTTGCCATCCTTGTTGGTATCGATCATGTGCATCATGTCCTTGGTCCGCAGTCCCTCGATGTATCCGGGAGTTGCGTACAGAACCATGTCTTCAGCGTAGGCGGCACCGGCTGCGACCGCGCACAACGTCAATAAAGCCGTAATTACCAGACGAGGATCGTGAGAACGCATATGTCTGCTCCAAGTTGGGGACGAGATGGTTGGCTATAGAGAGCCAAGCTCTTTATGGCATCCGCACAGGCGGGATCGACCTGCTTGCAGAGTGTGCTACCCAAAGAGACCTTGGCGCCGAGGAATTTCTTGCATAACTTAAAGAAATCCGTCGAAAGGTGCGAGCCGGGAGGCAGCGCTGGTTGCCATCTTGAGGGCGCCGGGGCTCTCGTTGGCGGGCGCACTTCGGGCTGCCGGCTCGGGACCTGAGCAGGACCGCACGCGCGCGGGGCCTGAGTTTCTCCGAAAACCCCGATTCTCATATCAGCGCGCGCGCCCAGTGCGGACCCTGTACGCTCGACGGGGAGCGGATCGATTACAGGAGTGCTCGTGGCCAAGCCCAACTATCACCACGCCCGGAAGCAAAAGGAGCAGGCAAGAAAGTCCCGGCAGCTGCGCAAGGAGCAGCGCCGTACCGACCGTACGAAGCCGGACGCTGAAGGCCCGCCAGAGACCCTCGAGCCGAGCCCGGGGGGCACTTCGGGCGTGAGCGGCGGATGAAGCTTTCATCCGGAGCCCCTGCCGCCCCGCGTTTGCAGAGACAGGAATTGTTGCGCCGCGCTCGGGCGGCCGCCCAGCCACTGCGCGCCGCCTATCCGGCGGTGCAAGCGCTTCGATTGGAGCTGAAATTCGAGGGTCCTGCGTCGAACGTGCCGGCTACTCAGGCACATGTGCTCTATCCGCCCGCCGCCGCTTTCTTCGAATTTGCCTGCCCCTATGCCGATTGTGACGGGCGCTTTGACCTGACGCAGGCCGTGGAATCGACCCTGCGGCGCAGTGTCCAGCACGCCCACGGGGTCCTGGAGTGCTCCGGGCTCAGGGTCCGCCAGCGCGGGGCGCGGGAGCCTTGCGGCCTGCGCGTCGAGTACCAGCTAAAGCCTACCTACCAGGCCGCCAGGTAATCCGGGTCGGCCCGCCTGTTTATTGAGCTGCTCGCTCGGTTCTCGGGCGTGATACCGTCCGCAGTCCCGATTGGGCGAAGGGGCCAAGGAATTCGCCTGGATTTGTTCTAAACATCGATTTGCGAGGATTGCGCAGTGACTAAACTTTACGTTGGAAATCTTCCCTTTACGGCCACTGAAGACGGCGTACGTGCCCTGTTCTCGGCCCACGGGACGGTCGAAAAGGTCTCCTTAATTACCGACCGCGACACCGGACGCCCCCGCGGGTTCGGGTTCGTCGAGATGTCGAACGCGGACGCCTCGCGTGCCATGCAGGCGCTCGACGGCAAGGACTTCGAGGGCCGGGCCCTCAAGGTGAATGAAGCTCAGGAACGCGAGCGCTCGGGCGGCGGCAACCGCGGCGGTCCGCGCCGCTACTGAGCAGGCTGCGCGCCGCGCGGATTACCTACGCCGCGCGACGCTGCAGTAACCCTGTCGGTCTTCAGCGACGCGTGAGGCTCGCGAGCTTAGGTTCGTGAGCCTCACGTCGCGGCCGGTTGATTGTGCTCGATAAATGCGTGTGGGCTTGGCGTGCCTGCTATAATCCGCGCGCGCCGGTATCCGCGTATCCGCGCCAGCCGGGGGGCTACTTTCTGTCATCGATCCGCCGCATAAAAGACCAGAAGCGGATCCTCATCGGCGGGCACTCTAAGTCTGACAACCTCAAGGGCCTGTTCCAGGTCCTGACCACCGTGGCGGCAGTCGGGCTGTGGTGGTGGCTGGCAGTTGCAGGCTTCCGGGTCTCAGGCTGGCTCACCGTTGCCATCGTGCCGGTAATCAGTCTGTTCACGCTGCGCGTTTTCGCGCTCATGCACGAATGTGGTCACGGCAGCCTGTTTCGCAGTGCACGGCTCAACCGCATCTTCGGATTTCTGCTGGGCGTTATTGCTGGCATGCCGCAATACGTCTGGTCGCAGAACCACAGCTACCATCACGCTCACAACGGCAACTGGGACGCTTATCGCGGCCCCTACACCACGCTCTCGGTCGATGAGTACGCGGCTCTCAGCCGCGCGGGCCAGCGTCTCTATCGGCTCAAGTGCAGCATGGCCTGCGCGCCGATCGCCGGCTTCATCTATCTGATCTTCAATCCGCGTTTTACCTGGACCAAGGGCACGCTGAGCCTGCTGTGGTACGTGCTGAAGGCGAAGCTCGCGCAGCCGACGCAGCCGCTCAGGACGCTCGCCGCCAGCTACGTAACGCGCTACTGGAAGTCGCCGAAGGAATACCGGCACATGTCCTTTAACAACATCGTCCTGCTCAGCGTCTGGACGCTGATGTGTTTTGCGGTCGGTACTGCGCTCTTCTTCGCGATCTACGTTACCAGTCTGTCACTCGCCGGCGCCGGTGGCATCGTGCTCTTTACCGTGCAGCACAACTTTAAGCATTCGTACGCCAGCGACGCCAACCACTGGGACTACGATACCGGCGCCATCGAAGGCACGAGTTTTCTGGTGCTGCCGGCTTGGCTGAACTGGTTCACGGCCAACATCGGCTACCATCACGTGCATCACCTGTCCTCCAGGATCCCGAACTACTGCCTGATCAAGTGCCACGACGAGTACCGACATCTGTTCACAGAAGTCACGCGCGTAAAACTTGCCCACGTGCACGCTTCACTCAAATGCATCCTCTGGGATACGCGTGCCCAGCAGATTATCTCGATCGAGGAATACCGCCAGCAGCAGCTGGTCACGACAGGCTGAGGCTTAGAGATCTCGGTGGCTTTTGTGCCTGCGTGGCACCGTGGCGCGCTTGGTGCGGGAGGAATTCTTGCTCGCCATCATGAGCGCGACGCACGAAGAGCTTGCAGCCGTCGTCGGGGCCCTTACCGGTGCCGTCACGCAGCAGCGGGGACGTCGCGATTACCACGTGGGGAGCCTGCACGGGGTTGAGGTCGTGGCGGCGTTTTCGCGCTGGGGCAAGGTGGCCGCCGCCGCGACCGCCACACAGCTGATTGCCTCCTACGGCGTTAAGCGGATCGTATTCAGCGGCGTGGCCGGAGCCGTGCAACCCGGTGTTGCGATCGGTGACGTGCTGGTGGGGAGCGAGCTTGTGCAGCACGACATGGATGCGAGCCCGCTGTACCCGCGTTACGAGATCCCGTTGCTGGGTAAAGCGCGCTTCGCTACCGACCCCGAGCTGCGCACAAGACTGACGGCCGCGGCGCGCGCGTTCCTGGAGCATGACATGGCATCGGCCGTGCCTCAGTCGGAGCTGTCGCTGTTTCGGATTCACGCCCCGCGGGTGCTCGGCGGGTTAATCGCAAGTGGAGACCGGTTCTTCGCCAGCGCAGAGGAGGTCGCGGCGCTGCGCCGCCGGCTGCCAGCGGTGGCCTGTGTGGAAATGGAGGGCGCGGCGGTCGCGCAGGTGTGTGATGAGTACGCCATTCCGTTTGCTATCGTACGGACGATTTCCGATTCCGCCGATGAGAGTTCCGTGCATGACTTCCCACGCTTTTCCCGGGAAATCGCCGGGCGCTATTCGCTCGGTATCCTGGCGCGCTTCCTCGAAGCACTGTGAGCTCGGTGTCCCGACCGCCCCCGAAGGCATGACATGAACTGGCAGCTGTTTACCGGTTTTCTCATCATCACGGTCATCCTGATCCTGACGCCCGGCCCAATCGTGACCCTCGTGATTTCCACCGGCGCGCGCCGCGGGGTACGCGCGGCGCTCGTGACGGTCGCGGGCACCTCCGCAGGCAATGCCGTCCTGCTCAGCTCGATCGCACTCGGCATTGACTGGGTGCTTCTGCACGCCGTGTATGTGTTCGAGATTCTGCGTTGGGCCGGCGCCGCCTATCTGATCTGGCTGGGCGTGCAGGCCTGGCGCCGGGCTGGTGGGAGCGGTATCGAACCCCGCACAGGCCAGGTGCATTTCTGGCGCGGCTTTCTGGTGGCGTTGTCCAATCCCAAGACGCTCGCGTTCTTCACCGCGTTCCTGCCGCAATTCGTGGACCCGAGCCGTCCGGCCGGCCGTCAGATCGCGGTGATGTGCGTGGTCTCAGCGCTCCTGGCGACCCTGAGTGATTCGTGCTGGGCCATTGCCTCCGGACTCGGACGCGCCTGGTTCCTCAAGCCCCGCCGCGCAAGGATCCTCGGTCGCATATCCGGCGCGGTACTGCTGGGCGGCGGGGTGTGGCTATCGCTCGCGCGACGACCGGGCTGAGCCTTGAGCCTGAGGCCAGTGCCGTTCAGCACCGCCTCCCGGCTTCAGAGGGGGTAAACAATGTCCCTTGGAATCACAGTTAGCCCTCGACGTCGGTGAGCGGCCTGTCATCCCCCGCGGCGAGCTCCTTGTGCCAGTGCCCCGCGCCGTCTTCCCAGGTGATGAGCGTCGCGACTCCCGGCTCGTGCTGTTCCTTTGCGGCCCGCAGGGCGGCATGGCGGGCCTCATCGTGGCTGCGAAACCGTTCAGAGTAGGTCTCGTTGACGCGGTAGGCCCAGCCGCCGTCATGTTTCACGATCTCGTAGGTGATCTTGCTCATCGCGTGGCTCCTGCGCAGGTGTCAGTGCGATTTTGACGCGAAAGCACGCGGCTGTAACGCCAATCGTCGCTAGAGCGCCCAGGGCAGCGAGTAAGTCTTGGTATTGGTGAAGATTTTCATGGCCTCCTGGATACCTTCCTTATGGCCGAGACCGGAGTCCTTGATGCCCCCGAAGGGGGTGAGCTCGAGGCGGTAGCCGGGGACTTCGCGTACGTTGACGCTGCCAACGTTGAGCTCGGTGACAAAACGGGTGATGTAGTCGAGGCGATTGGTGCATACGGCCGAGGACAAGCCGTAAGCGGTCGAATTGGCGATGCGGATGGCTTCCTCGATGGTGCGGAAGCGCATGACGGGTGAGATGGGCCCGAAGGTCTCGGTGCTGACCACGGCCATGTCAGGCGTCACCCGGTCGAGCACGGTGGGGGAGTAGAGCGCACCCCGGCGGATGTTGCCGTACAGCAGCTGGGCACCCTGAGCCACTGCGGCGTTCGCCTTGTCCTCGAAGGAGCGCGCAGCGGTCTCATCGATCACCGTGCCCATGTCGGTGGCCGGATCCATGGGGTCGCCGTACTTCACGGCACGCGTTCTTTCGAGCAGCAGCGCCACGAATCGGTCGGCGACCGATTCGTGCACCAGCATGCGCTTGATGGCGGTGCAGCGCTGACCTGAGTTTTTGTAGGAACCCGCAGCTGCAAGGGTCGCCGCCTCCTCGAGGTCTGCGTCCTCCATAACGATGAGCGGATCGTTGCCGCCGAGTTCGAGTACCTGCCGCTTGTAGACGGCCGTGGCGGCGATGCGCTTGCCGATCGCGACGCCGCCGGTGAAGGTCACGAGGTCCACGCAGGGGCTCGTCAACAGCTCATCGGCGATTTCGCGCGGATCACCGGTGATGACGCTGAACATTTCTGGCGGCAGTCCGGCCTCGTACGCGATGTCCGCCAGTGCCAGTGCGGTGAGCGGCGTCTTCTCGGAGGGTTTGAGGACCATGCGATTGTTGGTCGCGATACTGGGCGCGAGCTTGTGCGCGACCTGATTCAGCGGATGGTTGAAGGGCGTGATTGCCGTAATGGTACCGAGCAGCGGTTCGCGCAGGGTGAATACCTTGCGCTGCTTGCCGTGTGCGGTGAGATCGCAGGAGAAGATCTGCCCGTCGTCCTGCAGGGCGGCATTGCCGGCGAAGATGAAGGTGTCGCACGCCCGTCCGACTTCGTAACTGGAGTCCTTCTTGCACAGTCCGCTCTCG
This sequence comes from uncultured Pseudomonadota bacterium, assembly GCA_963743625.1. Classification (GTDB taxonomy): domain Bacteria; phylum Pseudomonadota; class Gammaproteobacteria; order Steroidobacterales; family Steroidobacteraceae; genus 13-2-20CM-66-19. Next base: position 432,769 of record CAVUQM010000009.1, read on the forward strand.
GCAGTGATGAGATTGGCGAGCTGCTCGCTGCGGCCGCGCAGCGTCTCGGCAATGCGGTGACAGACGCGATAGCGCTCATAGCGAGTCAGTCGCGAGCGAAAGCCGCGCGCCATCTCCAGCGCGCGGCGCACCTCGGGCAGGCCCGCTTGCGCCACGGTCCCGATGACGGTGCCGGTGTAGGGATTTCTGACTTCACTGACCCGTCCGGTGTCGACTTTCATGCCGCCGATGCGCAGACCTTCCCGGCGTATCCCGTCCTGGCACGCGCCGCCGCTGCTGCGCTCGGCGGTCTCACTGGACATGGTTGAGCACCCAGTCGAACGCGTCGAAATTGCGCCAGCGGCGATTCATATCCAGACCGGCGATGGGCCGGTTCATGAGCAGCGGTACGGGTTGCTCGGAGATGCCACCGTGCGAGCGTAGCGGCGCGTCCAGCCCGGAGAGGTCGTGGCGGCTCGCCGCGCTGCCGATGGCCACCGAACGGGTCGAGACCACCACCAGATCCCCGATGCGATCCGCGGGCAGTTCGAAGCGTTCGGCGGCCTGTGCCCGTGTCAGGACCGTTTCAATTCCGCGCAGGGCTGCAATGCGCGCGGCCAGTGCGTGCGGGTCGACGTCACTGGGCAGGTACACCGTGGCATACGAACCCAGGGCACCGTGGTGGACCACGTACGGATCGGTGATGGGCAGGATCACCCGCGCGCGCGCGGCTCCGAGCCAGCCATCCAGGACGTCCTGCAGATAAATGACGTTCGGAGTCGCATCGAGCCGGGTCTTGGGATTCATGCCGTGGTCAGCCGTGACCACGATGGCACAGCCGAGCGCGTCCAGGCGCGCAAGGTAGCCATCCATCATCTGGTAGAACGCGTTCGCCTCGGTCGAACCGGGCGCATGCTTGTGCTGCACATAATCCGTCGTCGACAGATACATCACATCCGGTCGGCGCGTCTGCATCAGGCGCACGCCGGCGGCGAATACGAACTCCGACAGGGCGGCGCTGTAGACGTCGGGCACGGACATGCCGACGAGCTGGAGGACCTCATCGATCCCGTGTTCGCCGAGCGTCACATCGCCGGCTTTCTCGGCCGAGAAGCAGATGCCGCGCATCTTGTGGCCGAGCAGACGGCGCAGCTTGTCCTTGGCCGTAATCACGGCAACGCTGCACCCGGCATCCGCCAGGGCGGCCAAGAGGGTGGGGGCGCGCAGCCACTTCGGGTCGTTCATCATCACTTCGACGCCGTTCTCGGCGTCGTAGAGGAAGTTGCCGCAGATGCCATGCACCGATGGCGGGACGCCCGTCACGATCGAGAGATTGTTGGGGTTGGTGAAGCTTGGAACGACACAATCGGCGACGACGGAGGCGCCCCGCGTTAAGACCCCTGACATCCACGGCAGGCAGCCATCCGCTACCGCCTGGGCAATGTAGTCCGGTTCGCAGCCGTCAACGCATACCACCACCGAGGGTTGCCGCGGCAGCTGATACTTGCGGCCGTTGACCTCGATGTCGCGCACGGTTCCGACCACGCTCATGCCGCCGCTCGCATTTCGGCCAGGACCTCGGCCACTGCCGCTACCGCCCCGGCAATGCCGCGCTCACCCAGCTGCCCCATGCAGCCTACGCGAAACGTCTCCACGCTCGTGAGTTTACCGGGGTAAAGAATGTAGCCGCGCTTTTTGACTTCGTTGTAGAACGTCTTGAATGCGTAGTGCGGGCTGGCGGGCGCGTGAAAGGTGACGATGATCGGCGCCTGGATCGGCGCCGGCAGAAAGCTCCTCAACCCGAGCTTCGCCATGCCATCGATCAAGGTGCGACAGTTGCGCGCGTAGCGCTCACCGCGTGCCGCGAGGCCGCCCTCCTCGAGGTACTGTTCGATCGCGCAGTCGAAGGCTGCCACCACGTGGGTCGGCGGAGTGAAGCGCCACTGCGTGGTCTTTTGCATGTAGACCCACTGGTCGTACAGATCCATCGCCAGCGAGTGTGAGTTGCCTTCGGCGCGCTGCAGAGCCTCGCGGCGCATAATGACGAAGCCCATACCCGGGGGTCCCTCAAGACACTTGCCCGAGGCGGCCACGACCGCATCGAAAGGCGTGTGGCGCGCGTCGATCTCGAGCGCCCCGAAGGAACTCATCGCATCCACGATCAGTCCCTTGCCATGGCGTGTCACGACTTCAGCGATTTCGTGCAGCGGGTTGAGAATGCCAGTACTGGTTTCGCAGTGCACCAGCGCGACGTGGGTGATCGACGGGTCGGCCGCCAGCGCGGCATCGATGTCCTCGGCACGCACCTGAGCGTTCTCGGCGTAGTCTATGGTTGTGAGCTTGCGCTCGAGCACCCGGCAGATCCGGGCGATGCGCTGACAGTAAGCGCCGTTCTGGGGCACCAGCACGTGCCCGCGGCGCGGCACCAGCGTGCCTATCGCGGCCTCGACGGCGAAGGTCCCGCTGCCCTGCAGCGGTACACACACGTGCGTGCCTGCGGCCAGCGCGATCTGCAGCAGACGCTCGCAGACGCGCGCGGTGATCTGATTGAAATCCGCGTCCCACGAACCCCAGTCACGCAGCATGCTCTGCTTGGTACGCAGCGAGGTGCTCAGGGGTCCGGGGGTCAGCAGCAGCGGTTCTGCGCTCATCAGTATCTCCAGGCGCGGACGGCGGCCGGCAGGGTAAGGGCGCTCGAAGCGCGACTTAGCGCACGCGCGGCCGCAGAAACGACCTGCCAGGCCAGACCGGCGATTGTAGTAGGGCATCAGAAAAAGTGTCAACAGTCGGCTGATGACAGATTTCTGTGGACGGTCCGGGGTCACTGGACTCTAATAATAAGATGCCGGCGCGCAGTTCAAGCAGTTGCGCGGTGTTGCCGCGAGTGCCGGATCCCTTGGCTGTTGGGCGTTACGCAGTTATGAAGTCTCCCAGCGCTCTGCAGATTCTGCAGGCTAACTCGCTCCCCTCGCTGCTGCAGGCAGAGATCGAACAGATGATCCTCGGTGGGGAGCTCAGCGCGCGTCAGCGCATTAACGAGGTGGAGCTGGCGGAGCGCTTTCGTACCAGCCGCGGCCCGGTGCGCGAGGCGCTGCGGGCGCTGGAGGAGTGCGGCCTAATCCGCGCCGAGCGCAACCGCGGGACTTTCGTGCGTGACGTATCGGTCGCCGAGGCCGACGAGGTCTACGACGTGCGCGAGGTTCTCGATGAGCTGATCGGGCGTCGTCTCGCCGAACGCATCACGAGCGCGCAACTCGACTCGCTACGCAAATTGCTTGCAGCGATGGATCAGGCAACCGCCGGCGGCGACGTCAAGCGCTATCACAAGCTCAATCTGGAGTTTCACGACGCGCTGGTCGATTTCGTGGGCAATGCACGCCTTACGGAAACCTATCGCAGGCTCACCAAGGAGCTGTTGCTGTTTCGTCTGCATGGCTTGCAGGAGGGCGGTGGCTTTGAGGTTTCCAATGCCGAGCACAAGGCGATCGTCAAAGCCATTGCGTCGCGCGATCCGGAGCGCGCTGGCCGCGTGCTGCGCGCCCACGCGGCCGACAGCCGCGCACGCATGCACAAGGCAGTAACGGCCGTGGCACCCGCCTAGCCCATCGGCAGGAACGCCCGTTGCACCAGCCACACGAGTGCAAGCGAGGCGATCGCCGCTGATCCCCACGGCAGTATCGTGCGTCGATAGAAGACGCTCGAACGCAGTCCGTATACGAGCGGCATGATCGTCACGACCACGGCCAGCTGTCCGGTTTCGATACCCAGATTGAACGCCAGCAGCGAGAGGATGCGCGCTCCGTGCGGCAGTCCCATATCCGCGAGCACCGAGGCAAACCCGAACCCGTGCAGCAAGCCAAAGGCAAAGGCAATGCGGGCCCGGCTCTCGGTCACGAGCGGAAAGATGTTGTTAAGAGCCGCGATGACGATCGAGGCTGCGATCACGGACTCGGTCAACCGGCTCGGCAGTCGTACGACATCCAAAGCCGCGAGTGACAGGGTGATGGAGTGCGCAAGCGTAAAGGCGGTCACCACCTTGAGGATGCTCACGAATGCCGGTTGAGCGCGCGGCACTGGCTCCCAGCGGCCCCGCCTGCGTAACAGCACCGCCGGCAGTAGCAACGACACCAGGAACAGGAGGTGGTCGATGCCGCTCCAGATGTGCCAGATGCCGGCGCGCAGATATTCGGTGAACGCCCGCCACCTCGAAGGTGCGTACACGGCAAACCCCGCGCGTTCGTCCTTGCCTCCGAGCACGCCGGTCTGCGCGAAGCTGTCGGCGACTAACGTCAGTAAGCCGCGGTGCGAGGGATCGATGTCCTGCAGTAGGGTGTAACCGATGCTCAGTTGCCGCACCGCCACGGGACACTCCGCCACGAATGGCAGCCAGACGTAGGTGCCGTCGACCCGGTCATTGATTTTGAGCGCCTGCAGCCGCAGTTCGCATCCCTGCCCTTGTGCCGCGAAGTTCAGATGCTGTTCGAGGTATCGCCCCAGCAGCGGCTCGCTGGCACGCAGCTCTCCCCAGGTGATCCGTCCGTCGTGATTGGCGTCGACTCCCACCGCCAGCTCGACGTCGCGAATCGCGACTTCGATCGTCCCCGTGACGGTGGTACCACTGACATGCGCAGACAAGAAGCCGGTGCTGGCGATGTGCGCCTGTCCCGCGGCTGTCCAGCTCGCGAGCAGGAAGAAAGCGAGCGCACGCTTCATGGGTTGCGCCCGGCGGCGAGCAGCAGGCGCGCATCCTCAAGTCCCTGCTGCCGCAGGAACTGTGTGGCAGGCTCGGCCTCGCTGGGTTCATGCGCCGCCTGCGCCGCGCGCAGCAGCAGCAGGATGTCATCCGGCTCGCGCTGCGCCTGCCAGTTCTTCTGCGCCGCCCGCAGGGCTGCTAAGGGCTGAGGATCGACGTCCAGGAAGTATCGTGCCTGCTCGCGCCGGTGCACGGCATCACCGCGCTGCTCCTCGAGCTCGAAAGCACCGGCCAGGAGCGCCTGTGACTGAGGGCCAGAGCCGTCCTGCAGCAGCCGGTGCGCTATCGTCATGCGCAGCAGCATCGGTTCCATGGATTCGTAGCCGGCGAGCAGCCGCAGCGTCTCGGCGGCGCGCCCATGGCGCAGCAGCAGGTCCGCGCAGGCAGCTCGCATGTAAAAGTCATCGGCTGCGACCTGCAGGCCCTCCCGGAACCAATGCTCCGCCGCCGTATCGTTGCCCAGGCGCTCGGCCATCTCGCCGAGCTCCGAGTAGCGCCACGCGCGCACCTCGGGCGGCAGGGTCTGCTGGGGCAGCGCGACGACGGCCGCGTAGGCAGTGGAGAGGTGACCGGCGAGGCTCAGTACGCTTTGCATGCACAGGGTCACGATGGCAGGGTCAGCCGATGCCTGCAGGTGCTGACACGACTCCAGCGCCGGCGCATAACGGCCTAGCACGCGCAGCACGGTGGCCCGGGTGAGCCAGGCCTGCGGATCATCCGCTCGCAGCTGTACTGCCGCGTCGAGCTCGGTGAGGGCGGCACCGAAGGCGTGGCGACTCTGCAGGATCGTTGCATGCAGGACCAGCACCTGGGTGAGTGGGGTTGAGCGCTGCAGCCACGGTGCCAGGATCGCGTCCGCGTACCCGAGGTAGCGCAGATCGCCGGTGGCGCGGGCGCGGGAGATGTAGAACTGCGCCAGCGGCACGGCGATATCGAGGCGTGTTCGAGTGAGGTCACGATTGAGCAGGCCAGCATGCCGGGCGCCCGCCGGCAGTTCCGCCAGTACCTGCGCGTCGCTTGAAGGTGTATAGGGCGCTGCGAGCACCGCGCCCGGCAGCAGTAGGGTGAGTCCCGCCGCCAGAGGTGCGAGCCGTCCCCGAAAGGTTCGGGGACGGCTGGTGGATTTACCCTGTGAGCTGATGAGACTCACATCGCGGCCACGTTCATCGGCTCACTGGTATCGCTCGTGTCCGTAAGGGTCAGGGCACCTGCGTCGACCGGCAGCGGCGATGCGGACTCCGAGCTTTCCAGAGCCAGCGCGAGCACTCCTGCAGTGTCGAGCGCCAGGTTGTTCGAGGAGGGCGGCGGCGGCGGGGTCGTGGTTCCCGCATCGCTGCCGCCACCGCAGGCGCTCACGAGACTGGCCACCAGGGCCCCGCTTGCCAGGATTGCCAATTTGGATTTCATGCCTTTGCTCCTCAATCGTTAGCGCTGGTGGGAGAGCCGCCAAGGGCCGTATTCAGGTACGGGAAAGCCGGCAGGTAGTTGGCGGGGTTTGGCTCGGCACCATCGGTGTAGTGCAGCTGACGCGACGCGTCCGAAGCCGGATCGGGATCCTTGCTGCTACCGTCGAAGGGTGACAGCAGCACACCCATGGCCACCCGCAACTCGATATCGACCACATCGTCGATCGGGCGACGGCCGTTTGGGAAGCCGGACAGGTCCCCCCCCAGTACCCCGAGGTCACTCTGTGAGGCGAGCGGCGTCACGGCAGTGCTGGTGTTAAGCCGTAGTTCCTCGGCCGGGGTCACCTTCGCGGGCTGATTCAGTCCGTGGAGTCCGGTCAGGAAGGCTGCTTCCAGATCGGTGCGCGGGTAGACGTTCGGCGCCAACACTCCGGCGGAGCCGAATAAGGCCTGCAGCAGGATCGGCAGCGAAGGATTGGTGACGTAGTCGGCGAACTGCCCGTCGTTCCTGGGGGCAGATGAGTTGAAGCGATCCTTGTCGGGCAGCCCGATGATCAGCTCGTTGACCAGCGGCATGCCAAGGCGCGAAACCTGTGACCAGGCGCCGCCTTCCACCGATGCGCCGGTGGCCTTGCTGACGGCACCGACGCTGCCGACGCTCTGCGCACTCTCGGGCACCGGATTGAGCACCGCGGCCTGTCGCAGGCTCGCGGTGGTCCAGGCACCGATCACCGGGTCGCTGCCCGAGGTCAGGCAGGAAGCGGGGAGTTCCAGCGCGATCGAAGTGACGTTGTAACCGACAAGCGAGTTGGGCGCGAGGTTGCGCGCGTTCTGCCCGGCAGGGCCCAGCTCTTCGACCGGATACTTGATGTTCACCAGATCAAAGGTCTCGCCGAGATTGACGACGAAGCCATCCTGGCGCTGACCCACAAACACTCTGCCGGGCGCATTGCACCCGGGAATGGTGATGTTGTGTACGAAGCTGGCTGCGTATGCGGCGTAATTCGGAATCGACTTTGCGCCGATGTTGTCGAACGGCTTGGTGAAGGTCTTGCCGCCGCTGCTGGCATCCGTCACCGCCGCCGCCTCGCCGGTGCGCCGATCGCCGTGCACCACAGTTACCGTGTAGGTCTCGGCCACGTTCTGGGCGGCCGTGCTCGTCGCGCTCAGCGGGCCGATGTTGCTCAGCGGCACCGGTATTGACTTGGTACCGGCCTTCACCGCGAGCCCGCTGTCGACCGTCGTGAAGCGAAACTGAAAGCTCAGGGCTTCATGTCCGCTGCCGGTATTGTCGATGAGTATCTCGTACAGTGCATTGGGATCCATCGTGTAATAGTTAGGACCTCCCTGCGGATTTTCGAACGGCTGGTAGCTGGCAATCAGCGTCACGTATCCGGTCCGACCCGGCTCGTAGCTGTTGAACATGTACAGGTCGGTGGCGTCGACCTTCGGTCGAGTGGTGATGAAGGGTGCCTCACGATGGCTGGAGGCGAACGTTGCTAGCGGAAGGCTGGCCACACCCAGCAGCGCGATCCTCCCCAGATATTTTCGGTTCATACGGGTATCCCCTGAAAGGTTGTTACCTGGGATCCATACGAGGTCGTTGCAGATATGGATGCAGAAGTTCGCCGCCGCCCGTTCCCGATGCCCACGCCGGCATCGCCGACAGGCTCAGGGTGCATCCGCCTGCCAATTTGGTCCGTATATGGCGCTCGGACCTGACGGTGCGCGGGAGTCAGCTGAGGCAGCTGCCCGCGTGCGTGCGTCGCGGTGCAGCACTCGCGCCGCGCTGCGCAGATCGCTGCCGCTAGAGGAAGTACTGGAAGTGCAGGCGCAGTGTCCGGGGTACGCCCGGATGCACGACAAAATCGGGCGTGGCGAAGGCTTCGTTCTTGAGCCGCGATGCGTAGTAGTACTCGATGTCGTTCCATTTCACGTCGAACAGATTGAAGACATCGGCGGCGAGCAGCCATTTGCCCGGCCGCTGGTAGCCGAACTGCAGATCAACGGTCGTGTAGGCCGGGGACCGGGCGCTGTCGTTTTCGACCAGCGGCGATTCGCCAAAATGCCTGGCCTTGAGCGCTCCAAACCAGCCCGAGGGATGATTGGCAGTGAAGCCGGCATCGATGACGTTGGTCGGACTGTTGGGAATGTAACGTCCCGTGATGGCAACGGGCTGTGCGCAGGGATGGCTCGGGGCCGCGGCGCCGCAGCCGAGATCGTCAGGAGGTACGCTGGCGTCAAAGCGGCCCCTGGAGAATGCCGCATCGAGGTTCGCACGCAGCCAGCTGTTAATGCGGACGCTGTTACCCCACTCCACGCCGGTTCTCGTGGTTGCGCCACTCGGGGCGGTGACCCCTGCGTCCCCGTCGAAGACAAGTTCGCTTCGGAGCTTCAGGAGGAATACGTCGAGCGTCGTTTGCCAGCGCGCCAGCGGCTCTGCGGCCAGTCCCAGCTCGCCACTCGTGGCCCGGGTGAGTGGGGTTACAGGCGGCGCCTCCGGACTTTGGCCGCTGCGCGTCACCCCGCGCGCATCGTTACTATGATAACCGTCGGCGGCGGTGATGAAGTAAGACGTGCTGCCCCACGGGCCGAGGACGATGCCGAGCTTGGGGCTGAAGATGCTGGCGCGCCGGTCGCCCGTGTTGCAACCGAGCGGATCGCTGCTGAGGTTGCAGCTGCCGTCGGCATTCAGCATCTTGTCTCTTACGTCGAAGCTGAAGGCATCCTCGCGCAGTCCCACCACGGTGCGCAGCCTGCCTGACCACTGTGTGCTGTTCTCGAAATATACCGCGCCGTTTGATTCCACGACGCCGGCATTTTGCTTGGTGTAAAGATACTGTCTTTGCACGGTCGCATCGATGGCGACGTCGCGAATGTCATCGACGCGCGCCTGCACGCCGAGCAGATTCGAACTCGGTACGCCGAAGAGGCTCGTGAACCAGGTTTTCGAGCCATTGAAGCCGTAAACCACCCGGTCATCGTGCTGCAGCATCTGATCGCCGTTGATCGGGTCCGAGAGGTAGTAGGTGAAGCTCGACCACAGATCCAGCTTGTAGCGGATCACGTAAGCCGAGAATTCGACCTGCTCGGCCTCGGTGCGCTTGACGCGGTTAAACGACAGGCTCGCGCGGCTGGACTGCCCGCCGTCCGAGGGGCTCAGGCTGCCGAATCGGCCGATTAACCCCCCGTCAATCGCATGCTGCGGCACTTGATCGGTCGAGTTCCATTTTCCGGAATAAGCCATCGCTGTGAGCGTGAAATAATCGTCCGGGGTACCCCGGTGGTAACGCACGACACCGTTCAGACGGTGGTAGTCATCGGGGTAATCAAAGGGACCGTCGTTGCGGTAGAGATCACCGGCGCCCAGGATTGTTCCACCGGCGACCGTGGTCGATCCCATCAGCAGTGCGCGGCGGTAGCCGTACTCGCCCAACCCCAGCGTGGCCGAGTCCGGGATCTCGTTCACCAGGTCCATTCTCACTGCGCCGGCGGTGGCGAAATCACCCTGGTCGGCGTAGTAGGGGCCTTTCTTGAAATGCAGGTCGCTGATCAGCTCTGGAATCAGGAAGTTAAGGTCGGTGTACCCCTGTCCGTGGGCGTGCGTCGGCAGATTGATCGGCATACCGTCGACCGCGGTCGCAAGATCGGTACCATGGTCAAGGTTGAAGGCCCTCAGAAAATACTGATTGGCTTTACCCTCCCCGGAGTGCTGCGTGACGGTCAGGCCCGGGACGTTCTCCAGCACCGCTGCGGGTCGCAGCAGCGGTTGCGCCGCGAGCTGTTCCTGAGTGACGTCGCCCGCCGACGCCGCGCTCATGTTGCTGGCGCCGCTGGCGATGATGGTGACGGTCTCGAGATTCGCCTCGCTGGTGGTCGCCTCGGCCCGAGCCGCGACTGCATGGAGGAGCGCGACGGCGATGAGCGCGCAGGACGTCCGGGATGCAGCAGTCGCGCAGGCTACCGCAAGCCTCATCCTGCTCATTGACAAATCGGCCGTCGCCCGAAGCGCGCACGCCAAAACTGCAATCCATCTGGCTGCCACATATGCCAACATTACGCGGCACGGTGGGAAACGGATGCACCGTGTGCCCGTACTGCTGCGGGGGGAACGCGGCAAAGGCGCCTGTAGGGCGCGCATTCGCTCATCGGGGGGCCTGTTCAAATCAGCTGGCTGCCACCAGGCGTTTTGAGACGGTCAGTCTATGCGTAGGAGGGCAAGTGACATCCTGTGCTCAGCATGAGCAGCTCGCGCGGTCGGTGCGGGCTGGGGTGATATGTTGGAAGTAAAGCGGATGAGCGGCGTAGAAAAGGTTGTGGTCCGGCGACGCTGGGATGACCCGAGGGCGGACGAGGTGCCGCTGGATTCGTTGTGGGACCTCTTCATCAGGAGTGAGCCGGGCGGTGTATGCGGTGCGCTACCGCGGGGTTTCCTCTATGGCCGCGTCTGGTGTGACAAGGTTTCCGCAGGAACTCTCGGCCACTCTTGCGTCGCGGAGTCCCGACCCCACGAGCTGCTGGTGTGCGTGCTTCCCACCGACAACCTGACGGAGTTATACCAGAGACTGCGTATCAGGGCCCGCGGCTGAAGGCCGCCCGTATAACGATGTGCGACTCCCTCCTCTCCATGTTGCTTTGAGGATGTTCCATTGGGTGCGCTGACAATTCTTGCGCTCATTGTCGTGGCGAGCGCCGCGGCGCTGCTGGTACCTCGCCTGCTTGAGGCAGCGGCGTTGCGTCCGTATCTTGTTGCCCGAGGCAGCGGCTATTTGCGGCTGCTAACCAGTGGCTTTGTGCACGCCGACATCGCGCACCTGGTCTTCAATCTCATCACGTTCTACTCATTCGCTTTCGCGCTCGAGCGGGCCATCGGTACGGCCCGATTTGTCTCGCTGTATTTCTTTGGTCTCCTGGTAAGTGGCATCGGCACCTGCATTAAACATCGCGACGAGCCCAACTACGCCTCGCTCGGGGCCTCAGGTGCGATCCTGGCCGTATTGTTCGCTTCCATAGTCTATTTCCCGCATAGCCGGCTGCTGATTCTGCCTTTTCCTGTACCCATCCCCGCGCCGCTGTTCGCCGTGGTCTATCTGGCCTTCAGTTACTACTCTTCGCGGACCGCGAAAGACCGCATCAATCACGACGCACACATCACCGGCGCGCTCGCCGGAGTAGCGTTTGTGGCTCTAATCGATCCTCATCGTATTGGTGCACTCATCAGTTATCTTCGCAACTGAAACAGGCAGCCTGTTCGCGCCGCTCAGCCGCCCACGCCGGGCACGAGAGGAAAAATCCCTCTGTCCCGGCGTATGCTTCGCAGTGAAGCCAATCGGCGGTGAGGAGATCTTCAATGGCTGTGATCTCGATTCGAAGCGGGATACTGGCGGCGACCACCGGCGTCATTGGCGTGCTCTTCGGTATGAGCGGCGCGACACTGAGCCGTACGGCCGTCGCATCCGGTGCAGGTCATAGCCACGTTGTGTTCAGCGACCCTCTGCCCAATGTCCCGGGCAAAATGCTGACTGCGGTTGAGGTGGACTACGCGCCCGGTGACGCATCCCCGCCGCATCGGCATGCGGGCAGTGTATTTGCCTACGTGGTGTCCGGAGAGATTCGTTCGGAAAACTCTGTGACTGGCCCCGTCCACGTGTACCGCGCCGGTGAGGGGTTCTTCGAACCACCCGGCAGCGTGCATTTGGTGAGTGCGAACGCCAGCACGAGCGCACCGGCGAAGCTTCTGGCCGTCTTTGTGGCGGACGAAGGCGCGACGCTGACCACGCCGGCGAAATAAACCAGGGACCTGCCGAGTGGCGAGGGGCCCCGGTTGGGCGTCCGCCGCTCGCGGCCTATATCGTCGAAGACTTCATCGCTTGGCCGCCGCGGCCCCTTTAAAGCCCTTTGCTACCAGGTAGACTTCCCGAGATCTGGGGCGTGAGGCCGCCGGCTTGCGAATCACCAGCTTGTCGAACGACGCGCGCAGCTCCTTCAGATAGGCGTCTGAGCCCGTGCCCTGAAACACTTTGGCTACGAAGTCTCCCCTGACCTTCAACACCTGCCGGGCCATATCAAGTGCGAGTTCGACCAGATACATCGAAGCGGCCTGGTCGGCAACGTCGATGCCCGAAATATTCGGCGCCATATCGCAGATGATGAGGTCGGGCCTTCTGTTGCCCAGATGAGTGAGAATCTGCTGAAGCACGGCTGTTTCGGTGAAGTCGCCCAGAATGAAATCGACGTCTTTCACCGGGGTCATCGGCAGGATGTCGCTCGCCACAACCTTGCCCTTGGCACCTACCAGCTTTGCCGCCACCTGCGACCAGCCCCCGGGGGCGGATCCCAGGTCCACAACCAGCATACCCGGGCGAATCAGTCTGTCCTTCTCGTTCAACTGGAGCAGTTTGTAGCTGGCGCGCGAGCGGTAGCCGTCCTTCTGCGCCTGCTTGACGTACGCGTCGTTGACGTGTTCCTGCAGCCAGCTGCCGCTGCTCTTGGATCGTGTCATTTCAAATCCTGGACGAGTGCATCGAAAGTGGGGGCGAGTCCGAAGCGGCGCTATAATTACAGCCCTATTGTATCTTCTTCTCCTCTGCCGGAAGTAACCGGCCAGGATACCTCCGTGCTTCGTCTCGCTGAACTGTCCCTGCCGCTGGATTCCGACACGCGTGCCCTGCGTGGTGCGATCGCCGCGCGGCTGCAGATAAGCGACACCGACCTGCTGGATTTTAAGGTGTTCAAGCGCAGCTACGACGCGCGCAAGAAAAACAGCGGGATCAGCTTTGTATACATCATCGATCTCGTGGCGCGTGACGAGTCGGCGATTCTGCGCCGCCTTGCCGACGATCCGAACGTGCGCCCGGCGCCGGATGTCACCTACCATTCGGTGGCGCGCGCGCCGCCGAACTTGGGCGAGCGGCCGGTAATCGTAGGCTTCGGGCCATGCGGACTGTTCGCAGCGTTGTTGCTGGCTCAGATGGGGTTCAAACCGATCGTGCTGGAGCGCGGTCGGGACGTGCGCAGCCGCACCGTAGACACCTGGGCGCTGTGGCGCCAAAAGACCCTGACCCCGGAGTCGAACGTGCAGTTTGGTGAAGGCGGCGCCGGGCTGTTTTCGGATGGCAAGCTCTACAGCCAGATCAAGGACCCTAAGTTCTACGGCCGCAAAGTGATAGAGGAGTTTGTCCGCGCCGGAGCACCGGCCGAGATCATGTACGTTAGTAAGCCACATATCGGAACGTTTCGTCTCACGGGCGTCGTCTCGAGGATGCGCGCAGAGATCATAGCCCTGGGTGGCGAGGTTCGATTCCAAAGCAGGGTGGCTGACCTGCTCCTCGAGGACGGCGCAGTTAACGGGGTTGTGCTCGCCAGCGGTGATACGATCCGCAGCCGCCACGTAGTGCTGGCGCTCGGCCACAGCGCCCGCGATACCTTTCGCATGCTCGAGCGCCGAGGCGTCTTCATTGAGGCGAAGCCTTTTTCAGTCGGTTTCCGCATCGAGCATCCACAATCACTGATCGATCGGGCACGGCTGGGTAAGTATGCCGGCCATCCGGAGCTCGGGGCCGCAGACTACAAGCTGGTGCATCACGCCACCAACGGTCGCGCTGTCTACAGCTTCTGCATGTGCCCGGGCGGCACGGTCGTCGCCGCCACTTCCGAGCCCCATCGCGTGGTCACTAACGGGATGAGCCAGTACTCGCGCAAGGAGCGCAATGCCAATGCCGGGATCGTGGTGGGCATCAGCCCGGACCACGATTTTCCAGGTGGCCCTCTGGCGGGAATGGAGCTGCAGGAGCGGCTCGAATCGCGCGCGTATGAATTGGGCGGCGGCGACTATTGCGCGCCGGGTCAACTGGTCGGGGATTTCATTCGCGGTCGGCCTTCCTCCAAGCTCGGCGAGATCGAGCCCTCATACAAACCCGGGGTGCGCCTCGGGGATCTAACGAGCTCTTTGCCAGACTACGCGATCGAGGCTATTCGTGAAGCGCTCCCCGCCTTCGGCAGGCAGATTCGCGGGTTCGATCGCGATGATGCCGTGCTCACGGGCATCGAAACTCGCACTTCATCCCCCGTGCGTATCGCGCGCAACCACGAAACGTTGCAGAGCCTCAATGCACCTGGCCTGTATCCGGCCGGTGAGGGTGCCGGCTACGCAGGGGGGATTCTCTCCGCAGGAGTTGACGGGATCAGGGTTGCCGAAGCGGTGGCCAAATCATTGCTTTCCCGCGCGGCGACCGACTGCGTGATCAGCCCATGAAGCTCGAGGATGTCAGGAAGCTGCACCAGAAGAAATACCGGGAGGAGTTCGGGTATTTTTTGGTTGAGGGCGAACATCCCGTGCTGGAGCTGCAAAAGGCCGCGCTTACAAATCCGCAATTACAGGGCTGCGAACTGTATGTGACTCGCGAACGCGAGCACCTCAGCGCTGACTTTAAGACCCACGTGATCAGCGAAGCTCGCATGGCGCAGATTTCAGATACCAAAACGCCGCAAGGAATCGTGGCGCTGGTGCCGATGTTGCGGCCGGCTCTCCCGCGCGCAGACGAGCGCGCAATTTACCTACACGAAATTCAGGATCCGGGCAATCTTGGCACCATTCTGCGTACGCTGGCGTGGTTCGGAGAGTTCCGCTGCCTGCTCAGTCCGGCCAGCGTTGATCCGTACAACTCAAAAGCAGTGCGCGCCAGCATGGGTGCGATTTTCCACGTGGCCTTCGAGCTGGACGTGGAATTGCTTGCGTTGCGTGGACGCTTTGGACGCATTGCCTGCCTTGATATGCAGGGGGCGGTTCTCTCGTCCCCCGGTTTTAAGGCGTTCAACTGTTATGTTTTCGGTAACGAGGCTCGCGGTCTGCCTCAGGAAACACTCGCGTCGATCAACGCAAAGCCCTTCGCAATTGCCGGCCACGGCAGCATTGAATCCCTGAATCTGGCATCGGCAGTCAGCGTTTGTGCATATGAATTGACCCGGTAGTAAAGCCGGCCGTCAGCCCGGCTGGGTGCGAGCCTTGGATTGTTGTCACGCAGACAGGAAGGCGCCCACCAGGTCTCACGCACGGAACAGCGATAGCGTGGCTGTCAGCCCTGTGGAGTGCGATGCCCAATACCGATGACATCGGATCACTGCCATCAGCGCGTATGGCGCGACAACCAATCCGCGAGAACCGTGAAGTATTCCGGTGCGTCAGGTGCGGCGGCCTTAAGTGAGACCGCATCGAATGCCATGTCTTCCTTGGAAACTCGGGTCATCGTGTGATTGGCGCCGTCGATGACGAAATACTGAAATCTAGGATGATCCGGAAGCAGCGTCTGCAGGCGTTCGATGGATTCCCGCACCGGTACCCACGGATCAGCCCCTCCATATATAAACAGGACGGGCAGACGCGCCGCGCGGGCTTGGAGCAGCGGGTCGAACAACATCTCCTTGTGCCAGCGAGAATTCGCAGGGTCGCGGGTCAAATCCTCGGGCGCCGGCAGAAACGTCAGCGATGCCCACGGCTCGCCCTTAACCTTTGCGAGTGCCTGCAGTGTGTCGGCTCGCGATAACTTCCCCAGCGTGAACGCGTCATGCGCGGCGCGCGCTTCCAGTGCGGCCGCCTGTGCAGCCGATTCGTAGCCATGCGTGGAATAAGGAGGTTGCGCACGGCGTATTTCATCTGCACTTCGGGAGTCACGAGTGGGGCGGAGACCGAAACCGCAAAGGCAGCGTTGCCACTGCGGTTTGCTGCCAGCACGGCCAGCCAGCCGCCCTGACTGAGCCCCCAAAAGCCAATCTTCCGCGGATCGATGCGCGAATTCTTGGCAATCTCGCGCTTGCCGGCGATGGCGTCATCGGCAAGCTGCTCATAGGACGCCTCGTTGCGGTTGCCTGACGATGCGCCACTGCCACGCCGGTCATAGACCAGGACGGCGATGCCAATGGGCGGCAGGCCGAGCGCCAGGTGGCGGTAGAGCGCATAGTCTCGCGTAGGGGCCTCTGCCGCGTGTTCGACAACGACAGCGGGCAACGCGGTACCCTTTGCCGGTAGATACAGAGTTCCGACAAGACGCACGATACCGTTTGAGAAGAGCACTTGCTGCTCCTCGATCGCCGGCAGGGGCTGCACCTCCCAAGGGGGTGAGGCACGTGCAGTGCAGGGCAGCAGTGCAAATATCAGCGCTGCAGCTTCGGAGGCGCGCCTTGCGCGAGGCGGGCAGAGCACGGATGTGCGTCGTCGCGGCCGAAGGAAAAAGAGATCGTTCGTTCGTGTCGGCTGAATGTGCCCAAGGCTGAGTACGCGCTGTCATGTCGCCCCCGCGCGGTTACCGTTGGTCACCGATCTTGCCAGATGACTGTCACAGTCGTCGGCAGTCCGGGTGCCTCATTTCCGGTAGTCCGCGCGGATTGAAATGCACCGCTCTAGGTTTGGTTGCGTTCGGGACGTATGTCGGGAACATTCGCGCGCATGACATAGGTCCCAGGATTTTATCCGGGTGCGCTACAGTCAATAGCGCAACCATGAGTCGAGTCCTGCTGGCGAAGCCACGTCTCGAACTGCGCGGCCGGGAGGGGGCGGCTATGGAAGTATCCCTGAGACTCGTCGCAGCCGGCGAGCTGCAGATGGTCAAGCTGAGCGCGGGTCTCGACACCCTCGGCGACCGTGCTCATGTCGAAGGCATGAGCGAGTGAGATGATCGTTGAGACCAGCGTACAGCAGTGGGGGTCGGCGGGGAGCCGAGTGGTAAAGGAACGGTCGATCTTCAGCGTGTCGACCGGCGGCTCCGAGATCGGCGAGCTCATCTTCGAGTGGGCCCAGCATGAGCGTCAACGGCGTCCGGAACTCATGACTGATATTGCTGAAGAAGGCTGTCTTGGCGACATCCAGTTCGGCCAACTTGGCATTCGCCTCACGAAGTTCGCGGATCGCTGCCGCCAGCTCGTGACTTCGATTGACGACCTCGCGCTCCATCTCTTGAGTTCGCCCACGGAGCACTTCACCCATCTCGCTTGTGCGTACGAGCTCGGTGACATCCTCAACCCGATGCAGGATGTAGGCCACGTCGCCCGAAGGATCAAGGACCGGAATATTCTTCGGGCTCCAGTAACGCGCCAGAAACTCGCCATCCGGCCCTCGGATGTCGTACTTCTGAACTGGCATGGTGTCGGGCTGCCGGGTCTTCAACACCCGATCGAGCGAGGCGCGCAGATTGCTGGTGCCGGTAGCCGACGGATCGTCGGGATTGTCGGGAAAGACCTCGAAGAGCCCGCGACCGAAGCTCTCAGGGGTGCTGTGCGTAACACGTAAACGCGAGTCTGTCGCGGCCACCATCGTATAGCGCGGCGCATCCGGGAGTACGACGAGCAGAACGTCCGGCGATTCGGTGAACAGACGCTGATAGTCGACGGACGTTGACATGTGAGATCGGGCCCAAGGTCACGTCGAAACGCTCGCTGCTTGCTCTGGACTCGGGAAGCGCAATATTCCAACGCTAACTGGCGGCCCATCCGGGCTGAGTCGGGAGGTCTTTCGAGCGGATCGTGAGAACGCCGAGCCTGGTCCTCCGTCTCACTTCTCAGGTGCTACGTGGATTTTCCTTGTCTAATTATCGGATTGTTCACTTTAAATTTGAGGGACTTGGGCAACAAGTTAACTTCGTCGTTGGCAGCGTCTGTGATCAGTCTCACAGATCCGGTACCCCAGTGGCCGTTCTGTGCGGGCACTTCGGATCGAGAGTCATCGATGCTTGGCTCTGGCAGCCCGGCTTACGGATGCATTCATCCTGGCTTGGTAAACCGAGGCTCGTTGGCAGAGCGCGGCACGATTGTGCGCGGTCGACGCAAAGCTATAGCTTAAACGTAGCTTTACCATGCCCGCGAACGCGTCGGTGAAGGACAGGGTGCAGTTGTGAGTAAGTCACTGCATCGCAATTTGCACCAAATGACCAAGTGATTTCTGCGCCGTTCGCGCACTTGGTGCCAAGGACGCGCTCGAGCGTGCGCGGAAAAATTGCGGCGGCGGAAGGAATGAAGGCGGCGCGATGTTCCAACTTACGCCGGCGGGCGTTGAGACTGTGCTGTACTCTTTCGCTAATTCTTCCGGATTCTACCCACCCGGACCGAGCCCAGATACCAACCTGGTCCAAGGAAGCGATGGCAACTTCTGCAGCGCGACCAACTATGGCGGAGCGTACAACCGCGGCTATTTTTTCGGTTAGTTCCGAAATGAAAGGTTCGGCCTTCGCCTCAGGACGAACACTGCCGATAGAGGCATCGCAGCCACAGCACTAGTGCGGCGGCCCATCACCGAGACGAGAACGAAAGCGCCGCCCCAATCGTCAGATGGCGGCATTCATGCCTTGAGCCCTTCATTTGGCGCTACGATGATCGTTGTGTTTACGCTCCCGCAGTAATGTGCGACGGGTATGGGCGCTGTGCTGGCACGCAACACGCGGGCTCGCTCTCGTGCTCCGCGGAATTCTGGCATGCTTTAAGGGTAGGTGTGTGCCGCGCCCGCGGTGGCTGACACCACGCGGCGTAGATTGGCTCGCGTGAGACCGCCGGTCGTGAATCTCGGCCTCGGACGAGACAGCGACGATGACAAAACGAGTGAAGATGGTAATTGTGCATCTCAGCAGCGTGCGCACCGCGAATGATATCGCGGTCTTCGGCAGAGCCTGTTGCGCGCTCGCGAGGGCAGGTCATGAGGTTAGTTACGCAGTTCCGGCATCTGCGGACCATGTCGCTGAAAACATCCGAATCCTCGCAATACGGAAACCTGGCCGATTGCGATTGCAGCGGATGCTGTTCACCACATGGTCGGCCTACCGGCGTGCCGTACGCGTGCCTGCCGACCTTTTCTACGTGCACGATCCGGAAATGCTACCCATGGCGCTGCTGCTCCGCATGCGGGGCGCGAGAGTCATCTACTATGCGCACGAAGATGCACCCCGAGATGTGATGAGCAGGCACTACTTGCCGATGCCTTTCAGGCCAGTCGTGGCGCGGTTCGTCGAGGCAGTCGAACGCTTTGTATGCCCGCGCCTCACAGCTCTGGTGGCCGCCACTGACACGATCGCAACTCGAATGCGATCGCTTCACCCGCAGGTCATCACCGTCCACAACTATCCACGACTGGATATGCTTGAGGGGCCGACTGTTCGGTGGATGGACCGTCCCCATGCCGTCGTGTATTTTGGGTGCATCTCGCTAGTGCGAGGCATCCTGGAAATCCTTGAAGCCCTGGCGTTGCTGCCGGAAGGATCGCCTGCGCGCTTAGTCTTGGCGGGGCAGTTCTCGCCTCCATCGCTGGCCGGCGAAATGATGCGCCACCCAGGCTGGCGCCGCGTCGAATGGCTGGGGCACGTCGACCCCGCACGAATTCCGCAGTTGCTCCTTAGAGCGCGCGCCGGGCTCGTTGTCTACCACCCTGAAGCAAATCACCTGACGGCCGAGCCTTACAAGCTCTTTGAATACATGGCCGCCGGCATCCCCGTCATCGCTTCGGATTTTTCACACTGGCGCAATATCATCTCGAGCGCGCGCTGCGGCATGCTGGTAGATCCAGGTAACCCCGTGGAAATCTCCCGGGCGATCGATACTCTCGTCGCAGACACCGAGTTGGCCGAGCAACTCGGCGCGCACGGGCGAAGGTTCGCGCGTGATCAGTGCGACGGTGACCGCGAAACCGACAAATTATCGGAGCTTTGTGAGCGCATTGTGCGCATGCCGGAACCGCGGCGCCGCCTGGAGCAGGAATGACAGCTGGCCGCAGGCGCTTCGGCATCACGGGCGTCGCGGGCTTCATTGGCTCTCACCTGGCCGATGCGCTGCTGGCGCGCGGGGACCACGTGGTCGGAGTCGATGACTTCTCCACCGGGCAGCACATGAATCTCGGCCAGGCGCGGGGATGCGAGCGGTTCCTCCTGCACGAACTTGACGTGCGCGACGGCGGGGCTCTGACGCGTGCCCTTCAAGATGTTGACGTCATCGTGCACCTGGCGGCGCGTAAGATCCCGCGATACGGAAATGCGCTTGAGACGCTGGATGTCAATACGCTCGGGGGTCGTAACGTCCTGGAACTTGCCCGGACTAGGCGCTGCCCGGTAATCGTGGCCTCGACCTCGGATATCTATGGCAAAAATACTGCGCTGCCATTTGCAGAAGTCTCCGACGCCGTTCTTGGCACGCTGCCGGCGCTACGCTGGCCCTACGCGATTTCTAAGCTCTTCATCGAGCAACTGGCGTTTGCCTATCACGCCAGCTACCGCGTACCGGTAACGGTGCTGCGATTTTTCAATTCGTACGGCCCGCGGCAGCACCTGAGCTGGCGCGGTGGACCGCAGTCGGTCTTCATCAGTTCGGCTCTGAAGGGGGAACCCCTGGAAATCCACGGCGACGGGCGCCAGACCCGCTGCTTCATCTACATCGATGACCTTATTGACGGCATAGTGCGCGCGGTCGACCATAAGTCTGCTGACGCGGCGGTCTTTAACCTGGGCAACCCCGAAGAAGTATCCATCCGAGACCTGGCGCTGATGATCGCGGAGCTGTGCGATTGCTCAGCGCCCCCCGCTTTGCACAGCGTTGCGTATGAGACTTTCGGCGCGGGCTATGAGGAAGTGGCGCGCCGCGCGCCTGACATATCCCACGCAAGACGCGAGCTGGGATTCGATCCCAAAGTCGGCCTGCGCGAGGGCTTGCGACTCACCATTGCTTGGCAGAGGTTGGCCCTCGCGCGGTCAGCGCCGGTCTGACGACCCAATCGCCACGGCGTAGACTTACGAATCCTGTGAGGCCGTCCGCTAGCCGGTTGAGCGGAAGGTTGCTAGGAGCGAAATAGAAAATGCCAAAGATTCTCTTGTTTCGCGCTGCTCGCGATCTGAGCGCGAGGCTCGTGTCGGAACTTGCTCGCGCTGGATACGACGTCGCGGCCCCGGAAAGCGCGGATGTGCGTACGGTTCTTCAGCATCAGCCTGATTTGATCCTGTTGCCATCCTGGCTGGATTCTCTGGTTCGAATTTCGCCGTTCCCATATCACGCGCTGCAAAGATGGTCGAAACTTCAAAAGCTGCGCAAGCGCTGCGCTGATGTCGAACAAAGCCCGTGAAAACTAGATGATTCAGTGACGTCACCGCGATCAGTCGCTCCGATGGTTGACTGGACCGACAATCCTCGAAAATATGACGACTAATGAACAAGTTAGATCGTCGAATTTCCGTGGCGCCCATGATGGATTGGACCGACCGTCACTGCCGCTACTTCCTGCGCGGCTTTTCTCCTGCCGCGTTGCTTTACACGGAAATGATCACCGCCGCGGCGATCGTGCGGGGTGACCGGGAGCGGCTGCTGGCATTTCATCCGGAGGAGCACCCGGTGGCGCTGCAGCTGGGGGCTCGGACCCCAAGGAACTGGCGGCCGCCGCCCGGGCCGGCGCGGACTTCGGCTACGACGAGATCAACCTTAACTGCGGTTGCCCGAGTGACCGGGTGGCGAGCGGGGCCTTCGGCGCCTGCCTGATGTTAGAGCCCGCGCTCGTGGGGGAGTGCGTCGCGGCCATGGCGAACGCCGTGCGTGTGCCGGTGACCGTGAAGATGCGAATCGGCGTGATCAGTGCGCGCGCGCGTGAAGCCACACTCGCCGTGGCCAGCTTCTCCGAAGCTGACTTCGAGAAACTGCGCGAGTTCGTGGCGACCGTGTGGGCGGCTGGCTGTCAGGTGGCGATCGTGCATGCGCGCCAGGCGGTATTGGGGGGCTTGTCGCCCAAGGACAATCGCGAGGTGCCACCGCTTCGTTACGACGTCGTGCGCCGGCTGCGGCAGGCCTTCCCAACACTGCCACTTATCGTCAACGGGGGGCTGCGCGAGGTGGCCGGGGTGAGCGCGGCACTGAACTGGTGTGACGGGGTCATGCTCGGCCGTGAGGCCTACCACCGTCCTCACCTGTTGGCCGAGCTGCAGCAGCAGTTGTATCCGGGGAGCACGACGACCCGCTCGCGCGAGGAGTTGCTCGATCGCATGGCAGGCTATGCCCGCCGCGAGCTCGAGGCCGGTACGCGCCTGTCGACCATCACCCGACACATGCTGGGTCTTTACAGCGGTCAGCCCGGAGCGCGCGACTACCGCCGCACCTTAAGTGAGGGCGCGCGCATGCCAGGCGCCGGCCCGCAGCTCTTGCGCCAGGCTATCCCGGCGCCGGTGCCTTGGGAGGTGCCTTTGTAGCGGCCGGGGGGCGCTTGCGTATAATCGTCGGCGCCCCATGGGAAAAGACATCGAACTGGCCATTTTGTTTGCCGACGTCGTGGGATCGACCCGGTTGTACGACATCATGGGGGACCTGCGCGCCCGCGACATGGTCGCGATCTGCATCGACGTCATGCGCAGCGCCACCGAGCAGCGCCAGGGCACGGTCATCAAGACCATGGGTGATGAGGTCATGGCGACCTTTCCGAGTGCAGATGCCGCACTCAATGCCGGCGCGCAGATGCAACAGCAGATCTCCAGCCATGCCCAGCTCAAGGTCGATGGACAGCCGGTGGCGATACGCATCGGCTGTCACTTCGGGCCGGTGATGCTGGAAAACCGCGATGTCTTCGGCGCCGCCGTGCATACCGCGAACCGCATGACGAGTCAGGCGAAGGCCGGTCAGATCGTGACCACGGCCGCCACCGTGGAGAAGCTGTCGCCGGAATGGCGCGCCGCGTGCCGCCAGATCGACATCGCAACAATCAAAGGGCAGGGGAGCGAGGTCGCCCTCTACGAGGTGCTGTGGCAGACCGAGGACGTCACCAGCATGGTGCCGGGGATCGCGACCGAGGCGCGTCCGGCGCGCAGCATGCGACTGCGCCTGCGCTGCCAGGACCGCGAGCTGGTGGTGGATGAACGCCACTCCAGTATCACGATCGGTCGCGCCGAGGACAACGATGTGGTGGTGAAGGGCAGTCTGATTTCGCGCCTGCACGCCCGCATCGAAATCAATCGCAGCAAGTTCGTCCTCATCGACCAGAGTACCAACGGCACGTTCGTGCAGACTGCCGACGGGGAAGAGTCGTTCGTGCGCCGCGACAGCCTGCAGATCAAGGGGCAGGGCATGATCGGACTCGGGCGTCTGCCCGAGCAAGGCTCGCCACAGACGATCCGCTTCACCTGCGAGGAAGTGTAGGAAAGGATCCGCGCCCGTTCTTTAACCGAGGCGCTGTTCTGTGCTGGTCAGTTCCTGCAGCAAGGCAGGCGGCAAATGGGTGCCGTACTTGCTCAGGTATTCACGGATCTCCGCGACTTCCGTGCGCCACAGCGCCGCATCCACCGCCAGCAGTGCTTGCAGTGCCTCGGGCGCAAGCTTCAGGCCCTGGATGTTCAGATCCTCCGGCCGCGGCAGATTGCCGATCGGCGTCTGCGCAGCTCCCGCCCGGCCTGCGCAGCGCTCCAGCATCCACGCCAGAACGCGCAGATTCTCCCCGTAACCCGGCCACAGGAATTTGCCCTGGGCATCGCGGCGGAACCAATTGACGTGATAGATGCGCGGCGGGCGCGTGAGCTTGGCGCCGACGTTGAGCCAGTGCTGCCAGTAGTCCCCGAAGTTGTAGCCGCAGAAGGGCTGCATCGCCATCGGATCGCGGCGCGTCACGCCGACCTGCCCGACCGCGGCCGCAGTGGTCTCGGAAGCCATCGAGGCGCCGACCAGCACGCCGTGCTGCCAGTCACGCGCCTCGTATACCAGTGGTGCGACTGCGCGGCGGCGGCCACCGAAGACGATCGCCGAGATCGGGACCCCGCGGGCATCTTCCGCGTGCGGGGAGTAGCTCGGATTGCGGTGTGCGGACACCGTAAAGCGTGAGTTCGGGTGCGCCGCGGGGCCGTTGGCCGGATCGTACGGCCGGCCCTGCCAGTCGAGCACCGGTTTCCCGGTCGCGAGTCCCTCCCACCAGGGCTGATTGTCCGCAGTGACCGCTACGTTCGTGAACAGCGTGTCACGGCGAATCATGTCGTAGGCGTTGCGGTTGGTCTCGGGATTTGTGCCGGGTACCACCCCGAAGTAGCCGGCCTCCGGATTGATCGCCCACAGGCGTCCGTCTTCGCCGGGATGGAGCCAGGCGATGTCATCGCCCACGGTGAAGACGCGCCAGCCCGGCAGGGACTGCGGCGGGATCAGCATGGCGAGGTTGGTCTTGCCACAAGCGGATGGGAATGCGCACGCCACGTAGTGCGTCTCGCCGCGCGGGCTCTCAAGCCCCACGATCAGCATGTGCTCGGCGAGCCAGCCCTCGCTGCGCGCCTGCCAGCTGGCGATACGCAGCGCGTGGCACTTCTTGCCCAGCAGCGCATTGCCGCCGTAGCCGGAACCGAAGCTCTCGATCGCGAGTTCCTCGGGGAAGTGCATGATGAAGCGCCGCTCGGGATCGAGCTCGCCGGTGGAGTGTAGGCCGCGCACGAAACTGTCTTCGCGCGAGATGCGCTCGAGCGCCGCTCGTCCGGCGCGTGTCATGATCAGCATGTTGAGCACGACGTAGGGACTGTCGGTGATCTCCACGCCGCAGCGCGACAGGGGTGAGTCGATCGGCCCCATGCAGTAGGGGATCACATAGAGCGTGCGCTCGCGCATGCAGCCACGGAACAACTCGCGCATCTTGGTGTGCGCGGCCTGCGGGTCCATCCAGTGATTGTTGGGACCGGCGTCTTCCTGCGAGCGCGTGCAGATGTAGGTGAGGTGCTCCACCCGCGCGACATCCGAGGGCGCCGAGCGATACAGGTGACACCCCGGGAACTGCTCGGGGTTGAGATTCTTCAGCTCACCGCTCTTGAGCAGCTGGGCGGTGATCTCGCGCGCTTCGGCGTCCGTGCCTTCGCACCAGTGCACGGCGCGCGGCTGGGTCAGCTCGCGGACGGAGTTCACCCACTGGGCCACCGGGCGGCTGAGCTGGGCGAGGGGCAGCAGGGTGTGTGCGGCGGTAGCCATCCGCAAGGTCCTCTTATTCGATGGCCTCAGTAACCCCGAAGTATATCCCGGGCGGCTTCCTTGCCCTGATAAAGTAGCGGTGCCGTTCCATGGTCTTTTATTCGGGCGCCGCGCACCAGTTTGCAGAAAATTCAGGAAGATATGCGCCTTGCGGCCCGGCGCGCGGGTCCCCCGTAGGCGCGCTCTGACATGCTGGACCTTCACGACATATTCGAGCCCGGCGGCCCGCTGGCACGGGCGCTGCCGGACTTTCACGTGCGCCGCGAGCAGCTGCACATGGCGCAGCGCGTCGCCGAGGCTCTGGCGGACCGCGAGTCGCTGGTCGTGGAGGCCGGTACCGGGACCGGCAAGACCTTCGCCTACCTCGTGCCCGCGCTCTTGTCCGGCCGGCGCGTGCTGATCTCCACCGGTACGCGCACGCTCCAGGATCAGCTCTTCAGCAAGGACCTGCCGCTGGTCGCCGCCGCCCTCGGCCGCCCGGCGCGCGTGGCGCTCCTCAAGGGCCGTGCCAATTATCTGTGTCGCTACCGGATCGAACGCCTGGACTCGCACGGTGAGCAGCTGGCGCTTGAGAACTTCGGCCTCACCCGCAGCCGCGCGGCGCAGGCCATGCTGGCGCGCGTGCAGCGCTGGGCGCACACCACCCGCCGCGGCGACCTGGCCGAGATTCGCGGCCTCTCGGACAGCCATCCGGTGTGGTCGCAGGTCACCTCTACGCGCGAGAGCTGTCTGGGTGCGCGCTGCGCGCAGTTTGCGCGCTGCCACGTGGTGCAGGCCCGCCGCGAGGCGCTGGAGGCGGACGTCGTCATCGTCAATCACCACCTGTTGCTGGCGGATCTGGCACTGAAGGAGGACGGCTTTGGTGACCTGCTCGGCTCTGCCGACGCCATCATCCTCGATGAGGCGCACCAGATTCCTGATCTGGCCACGCAGTTCTTCGGCGCCCATGTCAGCAGCCGTCAGCTCGAAACACTCATCCGCGACCTGAAGGCGGAGCTGCCGGCGCAGGCGGCCGCCACAGCTCCCGGGGAGCGTTCGCAGGCCGTGTCGGCCGCGCTCGCGGAAGTGGAAGAGGCCTTGAACGAACTGCGCGCCACTGCCGCCCGCCTCACGGGGCGCGTCTCCTGGGCGCCCGGCGCCTCGCCCTTGGCCTCCGCAGTGACCGCGTTGCAGCAATCGCTGCAGGATCTGCAGGGAATGCTGGCACACGTCTGCGAGCCCTCAGCCGCTCGCACAGCTCGCCGAACGCGCCGCGGAAGTGGCGGCGAGTCTCGCCCGCATCGGTGCGGACGCGCTCGAGGGCGCGCGCGCGCTCGAGACCAGCGCGCGCGGCTTCACGTTGAGTCTCATGCCCTTCGATATCTCGCAGCGTTTCCGCGCGCTCCTGGAGACACGCGGCGGCGCGTGGATCTTTACTTCGGCGACGCTGTGCCTGGGGGAGGATTTCCGCCACTTTACCGGCCGCCTGGGACTGACCGATGCGGCCACGCTGCGCATCGAAAGCCCGTTCGACCACGAGCGCCAGAGCCTGCTGTATCTGCCGGCCGGATTGCCGCAGCCGACCGCCTCGGACTATGGCGCCGCCGTCATCGACACGGCCGAGCCGCTCATCCGCGCCGCCGGCGGCGGCGCGTTCGTGCTCTTCACCAGCCACCGCGCGCTGGCGCAGGGCGCAGCGCTGCTGCGCCAGCGCTGGTCGCCGACCGTGCCGTTCAAGCTGCTGGTGCAGGGCGAGGCACCGCGCGAGCGCATGCTGGAAGAATTCCGCGCCGACGGGAATGCCGTGCTGTTGGGTACGGCGAGCTTCTGGGAAGGTGTCGACGTGAAGGGTGACGCCTTGCGACTGGTCGTGATCGAGAAGCTGCCGTTCGCCTCGCCCGACGATCCGCTGGTGCGCGCGCGCATCGAACACCTCACCGCCAGTGGCGGCAACGCGTTCCGTGACTACCAGTTGCCCGAGGCCGCACTCGCGCTGAAGCAGGGGGCCGGTCGGTTGATCCGCAGCGAAGAGGACTACGGTGTCGTCGTGATCTGTGATCCGCGCATGGTTGGCCGCAGTTACGGTCGGGTGTTTCTCGCTGCCCTGCCGCAGATGACCGTCACGCGCGAGGCGCAGGAGGCCGTACGGTTCCTGCGCCGTCACGCCCCGCGCGCCGCCCCCGCTGCGATCGCCGCCTCATGAAAATCCTGGCGCTCGACACCGCGACGGAGAACTGCTCGGCGGCACTCTTTATTAATGGCACGCTGCTCGAGCGTGAGCAGCTGCTCGGGCGCGGTGCGGCCGAGGCCATCCTGCCGATGGTGCATGAGCTGCTCGCCGCGGCCGCTGTGGCACTGCAGGAGCTGGACGCCATTGCCTTCGGCCGCGGGCCGGGCGGTTTCACCGGGGTACGCCTGGCGGCAAGCGTGACCCAGGGGCTCGCCTTCGGGGCGGGGCTGCGCGTGGTGCCGGTGTCGGACCTGCAGGCGCTGGCCCAGCGGGTCCTGGCCGCGGAGCCTGCGACCGGGCGCGTGCTCGCCTGCCTGGATGCGCGCATGCGGGAGGTCTATTGGGGCGCCTTTGAGCGCGGGGAGGCAGGATCTGCTCTCGCGGCTGCCCCTGAGTGCGTCGTGGCGCCCGGGCAGGTGTCGCTGCCGGCCGCGTGGTCCACGCCGCCGGCCCCGATCGGTGCGGGCAGCGGATTTGATGCCTACCCGCAGCTCAAGGCGACACTTGCGGGACGCTTGGCCGGGGTGCGCGAGCGGCTGCTGCCGCGGGCGCGTGAGATCGCGCAGCTCGCGGTGGCGGAAGTGGTCGCCGGCCGGCTGCTCGCGCCCGAAGGGGCCGTTCCGGTCTACCTGCGCGATAATGTGGCGCAGCCGCGCGCGGCGCCGAAGTCATGAGTCTGAAATCCGCGTGCATTTCTGTCATGAATCTGCAACACAGCGCCCCTGTAATAGCCGCGCTCCTTGAGGAGCGGTAACGAAATCCATGCCCGCAAAACACGTACTCATTGTTGAGGACGAGCGGCCGATCCGCGAGATGATCGCCTTCGGCCTGAAACGGGCCGGGTTCGAGGTCCGCGAGGCCGAGGACTGCCGCACTGCACGCGCCGCGCTCGCCGATTCACGCCCCGACCTGGTGCTGGTGGACTGGATGCTGCCGGACATGAGCGGGCTGGAGCTCACCCGCGCCTTGAAGCGCGACCGCGAGACCCGCGAGCTGCCGGTGATCATGCTCACGGCGCGCGCCGAGGAGGGCGACAAGGTCGCCGGCCTGGAGGGCGGCGCGGATGACTACGTCACCAAGCCCTTCTCCCCGCGCGAGCTCCTGGCGCGCATCAACGCGGTCCTGCGCCGTTCGACGCCCAACGGCGTCGATGAACTCATCGAGTTCGAGGGACTGATCCTCGATCAGGGCAGTCACCGGGTCATGGTCGGTAGCCGTACGGTGGCGCTCGGGCCCACGGAGTACCGGATGCTCGAGTTCTTCATGACCCATCCGGAGCGCGTCTATACCCGCGACCAGCTGCTCGATCGCATCTGGGGCGGCAATGTCTACGTCGAGGAACGCACCATCGACGTGCACATCCGGCGCCTGCGCAAGGCGCTCGAGGACTTCGGCTACGATCACTTCGTGCAGACGGTGCGCGGCTCCGGTTACCGCTTCTCGGCGCGCACGGTATAGTGACTGCAGCGTAAGTCGAGGCGCACTTAAGCTATGCAACCCGCGACCCAGGCCTGGTTGTTCGCGGCAGGTCGGCTGCTCGCCACGGTAGTGATCGGGGCGGCCGCCGGGTGGCTGTTCGGGAATCTGTGGGGCGGGTTGGCGTGTGCACTGGCGCTGCACCTTGCGTGGGTGCTCGCTTATCTCTTCCGTCTGGAGTGGTGGCTGCGCCACCGCAATTACGCCGAGCCGCCGGATGTGGGCGGAGTGTGGGGCGAGATCATTGCGCAGATCGTGCGTCTGCACCGTCGCAAGCGCTTTCACAAGCAGCGCTTCGTGCAGCTGATGCGCCAGCTGCAGCGCTCCACCGCCGCCTTGCCCGACGGCGTCGTCATCCTGAACGCGCAGCGCGAGATCGTGTGGTTCAACCGCATGGCCGCGCGGCTTCTCAACCTGCGTCGTACCGCCGACCTCGGTATGCGTATCGAGAATCTGCTGCGCGCGCCGGAGTTCGTGCGCTACCTGGCCGGTGGGGACTTCGCCAACCCCGTGGTGGTACGTACCAGCACCGGGGAGGACGGCTTTCTGTCGCTCCAGGTCGCCCCCTACGGCGATGGTCAGCTGCTCTTGCTCGTGCGCGACGTGTCGCGGCAGATGCGTCTGGAGGCGGTGCGGCGCGACTTCGTCGCCAACGCCTCGCACGAGCTGCGCTCACCGCTCACGGTCATCTCCGGGTACCTCGAGACCCTGGCCGCCGACCCGGTGTTCGATGCGGAGCTGCAGGGCCCGATCGCCGAGATGCGTCGCCAGGCCGAGCGCATGACGGCGATCATCCGCGACCTGATCGAGCTGTCGCGCCTGGAGGAGACCGACGAGATCGTCGGCGGGGAGCCGGTGGATGTGGCGGCCCTGCTGGCGCTGCTGCGCAAGGATGTGCTGGCGCGTCCGGTACACCCGCAGGACGTGCGTGTGAAGGTTGACTCGCAGGCGCAGCTGATCGGGGACGAGCCGGAGATTCACTCCGCCTTCTCCAACCTCGTCGATAACGCCGCCAAGTACACCCCGGCCGAGGGCGCCATCGAGATCCGCTGGTGGGTGGATGAGGACGGCGGCCACTTCGCCGTGGCCGACACCGGCATGGGGGTGCCGCCCGAGCATATCCCGCGTCTCACCGAGCGTTTCTACCGCGTCGATGCCGGGCGCTCGCGCGCCACCGGCGGCTCGGGCCTGGGGCTTGCCATCGTCAAGCACGTGTTGCAGCGGCACGGTGCCACGCTCGAAGTGCGCAGCACCCCGGGTGCCGGCAGCACGTTCACCTGTCACTTTCCGTCCGAGCGCATCAGGCAGCCCGCGCGCAGTCCGGCCGCGGCGACGGCTTAAGAGTGGCGCGCAAGCCCCTCATCCGTCAGAAAGACTTCGCCCGCCTGTCATAGAACCGACACGCCTCTGCCCGAGGCTTGCCGCAGGCCCCTGCGGCCCGCAGGCGATGCGCAGAGCTAAGGACGGACCATGGCAAGCGGTAACTCTTCCCGCGCCGGCAGGAGCTGCGCCCGGACCCTGTTTCTCTCCGACATCCACTTAGGTTTCCGGCACGCGCGGGCGCGGGAACTCAACGAGTTCCTGGCGGGCGTGGAGGCCGAGACCATCGTCCTGGTCGGGGACATCGTGGATGCCCTGAGCCTCGCCCGGCGCGCTTACTGGAGCCCCGACCACACTCAGGTCGTGCGTACGCTGCTCGCGCGACAGCGTGCCGGGGCGCGCCTGGTGTACATCCCCGGCAATCACGATGCGAGTCTTGCGGTGCTGGCGCAGATGCTGCAGGGCCAGTTCGAGGTGCACCGCGAGTGGGTGCATCGCACCGCGCGCGGGGCGCGCTTTCTGGTGCTGCACGGGGATCAGTTCGATGACGTTGTGCACTGCGCCCCCTGGCTGCAGCGCCTCGGAGACTGCGTGCACGGGGCGACCGTGGGCCTCAGTCACCTCATCAACAACGCGCGCCGCCGGCTCGGCAGGCCCTACTGGCCCCTTACGGAACGCCTGAAGCTCGGCATCGGCGTCTCGGCGCGCTACATCCTCAAGTTCGAGGAGCTGGCCGCCGCGCACGCGCGCGCCCAGGGCTACGACGGGGTGGTGTGTGGGCACATCCATCGCGCCAACCTGCGCAACATTGGCGGCACGGTGTACGCCAACACTGGCGACTGGGTCGAGTCCTGTTCAGCGCTCACCGAGAGTGCGAGCGGGGAGCTGTCGCTCCTGCGCTGGCCGCTCCCCGCCGCATCCAGCACGCGTCAGCGCGGGCAGCTGGCGGTGGACGCGGCATGAGGATCGCGCTGGCCACCGATGCCTGGACGCCGCAGATCAATGGGGTGGTGACGACGCTCAAGGCGACCGCGGCGCACTTAAGCGCACTCGGGCACGAGACGCGCGTGATCCACCCGCAGGGCCTGCCGTGCCTGCCCTGTCCGAGCTATCCGGAGATCCGCCTCGCGCTCTGCCCCGGTGCGCACGTGGCGCGCGAGCTGAAGGCCTTTGCGCCGCAGGCGATCCACGTGGCCACCGAGGGGCCGCTCGGGATGGCGGTGCGCCGCTACTGCCGCGCGCGCGGGGTGCCCTTCACCACCTCCTACCATACGCACTACCCGGAGTACCTGCGGGCGCGCTGGCCGATCCCGCTGGCGGTGAGCTACGCGTGGCTGCGCCGTTTCCACAGCGCTGCGACACGCACCTTCGTCAGCAGCCCGACGCTCGAATTACAGCTCGCCGCGCGCGGCATCGCCCGTCTGCACCGCTGGCGGCGCGGGGTGGATCTCGAGCGTTTTCGTCCCGACGCGGTTCCGCATCCGCGCCTCGCCGGTCTGCCGCGGCCGATCATGGCCTGCGTCGGGCGCCTGGCGGTGGAGAAGAACCTGGCGGCCTTCCTCGGACTGGCGCTGCCGGGCACGCGGCTCGTGATCGGGGACGGTCCGGCTCGCGCGCAGCTCGAGCGAGACCATCCGCAAGCCGTTTTTCTCGGTTTTCGCACCGGCGAGGAGCTCACGCGCCTCCTGTGCGGCAGTGATGTACTGGTGTTTCCGAGTCTCACCGACACCTTCGGCATCGCGATGATCGAGGCACTCGCCTGCGGCGTGCCGGTGGCGGCATTCCCGGTACCCGGCCCGGTGGATGTCATCGAGCCCGGCGTTACCGGGGTGCTGGATACGGGTCTCGCCACCGCCATCGGCGGGGCGCTGCGCCTAAGCCGCGCGCGCTGCGCCGAGCGCGCACGCGCCTTCACCTGGGGGGCGGCCACGGCACAATTCCTGGCCGGCCTGGAGCCGATCCCAGCGCCGCTGCGCGCGAGAGTGGCCGCCAGCCGCAGTTCCGCTATGATCGAGCGTATCGCGGCGCGCGGGCAGCCGAGCCAGGCCGGAGACGCCAACTGATGGAAACCGCCGATCTCAGTCACCACATCTCCCGTCGCTTCAACGAGGATCTCGAGCGGGTGCGCAGCAAGGTGCTGGGCATGGGCGGCTTCGTCGAGCAGCAGCTGCGCAAGGCCATCACCGCCCTCATCGAGGGCGACAGCTCACTGGGGGAGTCGGTGGCCCTGGATGACCACCAGGTGAACAACATGGAGGTCATGATCGACGAGGAGTGCAGCAAGATCCTCGCCACGCGGGCGCCGGCGGCCGGTGACCTGCGCGTGATCGTCGCCATCATCAAGACCATCACCGATCTGGAGCGTATCGGCGATGAGGGCGAGAAGATCGGCTACATCGCCTCACGCCTGGCGACCATGGAGCGCCCGGCGGACAAGTACCGGGAGATCAAGCATCTCGGCCGGGTGGTCTCGGAGATGGTGCACGACGCCCTGGACGCCTTCGCGCGCATGGACGTGGAGTCGGCCCTGCGCGTCGCGCGTCAGGATCGTCTGGTGGACGAGGAGTACGAAGCCATCCAGCGCCAGAGCATTACCTTCATGATGGAGGATCCGCGCACCATCCGTCGTGCGCTGGATGTCATGTGGGTGGTGCGTGCGCTCGAGCGCATCGGCGATCACGCCAAGAACATCAGCGAGTACGTCATCTACATGGTGCACGGTAAGGACATCCGCCACACCTCCCTGGATGACGTCGAGCGCGAGCTGCGCGCCGGTGCTCCGGGCGGCGGCACGGCCCCGACGTCGGCATCCGCGTAGCGCAGAACCGGGCGATCTGGCTATCCTTGGCGGATGAGCACCAGCCGCCTACAGAATCTCAGCGGTTTCATCCTGTGCGCAGCGCTGCTCGGCTACGCGCTGTACTCGCAGTTCCACCTGGGACTTGATCCGTGCCCGCTGTGCATCTTTCAGCGTGTCGGCATCGCCCTCACCGGGCTGTTGTTCCTGCTCGCAGCGCTGCACCATCCGCGCGCCGCAGGGCGCACGGTGTATGCCGTGCTGATCGGGCTCGCCGCGCTTGCCACCGCCGCCATCGCCGCCCGCCACGTATACGTACAGCATCTGCCGCCGGGCTCGCTGCCCTCCTGCGGCGCCCCGCTCGGGGTGCTGTTCAAGTTCAGCCCGTTCTTCGCGGTGATCAAGAAGGTACTAACCGGGAGCGGGGAGTGCGGCGAGGTCAGCTGGCGCTTCCTCGGACTCGCCATGCCCGCGTGGGTGCTGCTGTGGTCGCTCGCGCTCGCCGCCCTTGGCCTGCGCGCCAACCTCAGGCGAGCAGCCGCCTGAGCACAGCCACATACATGCGGTGCAGGGTGTCGATGTCGGCAACTTTCACGCATTCGTTGACCTTGTGGATCGAGGCGTTCACGACACCGAGCTCGACCACCTGAGCCCCTAAGGGCGCGATGAAGCGTCCGTCGGAGGTACCGCCCCCCGTGGTGAGCCTCGGGCGGATGCCGGCGACCTCGAACACCGCCTCCCCGACTGCCTCCGAGAGCACCCCGGGAGGGGTATAGAAGGGTTCCCCGGAGACGAACCACTCGAGAGTAAAGCGCACGCCGTGGCGGCGCAGGATCTCCTCCACCTGCGCCTGAAGACCGGGGAGCGTCTGCACCGGGGAGTAGCGCAGGTTGAAGCGCGCCCGCAGTTCGCCCGGGATGACGTTAGGCGCACCGGTACCGGCGTTGAGGTTGGAGACCTGGAAGCTCGTGGGCTGGAAGTACTCGGTGCCCTCATCCCAGCGCCGTCCGGTCAGTTCCGCCAGCGCCGGAGCAAAGGCGTGCACGGGATTTTCCGCAAACTGCGGATAGGCGACGTGCCCCTGCACCCCGTGCACCGTGAGCCGCCCGCTCAGGGAACCGCGACGGCCGACTTTGACCGTGTCCCCGAGGATGGTTTCGCTCGAGGGCTCACCCACCAGGCACCAGTCGATGCGCTCGCCGCGCTGCTGCAGGGTGCGTACTACGCGCTTGGTGCCATCGACCGAGGGACCCTCCTCATCGCTCGTGATGAGGAAGGCGATCGAGCCGCGGTGCGCGGGGTGCGCTGCGGCAAAGGCCTCCGCTGCGGTGACCATGGCGGCCAGTCCGCTCTTCATGTCCGCCGCCCCGCGCCCGTAGAGCACGCCCTCGCGCACCACGGGTGCAAACGGGTCGCTGCTCCAGTCCTCCAGCG
Organism: uncultured Pseudomonadota bacterium; assembly: GCA_963743625.1. Lineage (GTDB taxonomy): Bacteria > Pseudomonadota > Gammaproteobacteria > Steroidobacterales > Steroidobacteraceae > 13-2-20CM-66-19. The sequence continues at coordinate 467,070 of CAVUQM010000009.1, forward strand.
GCCCGGTCGGGACCACGTCCGTGTGGCCGGCGAAGCAGAACACCGGGCCGGCCGTGCCGCGGCGTGCCCACAGATTGTCCACGTTGCCGTAGCGCAGCGACTCGATGGCGAAGCCGGCCGCGGCCAGGCGACGTGCCATCAGCTCCTGGCAACCCTCATCCTGCGGTGTGATGGAGCGGCGGGCGAGCAGATCCCGGGTCAGTTCCAGCGTTTGCGACATCAGGTTTCCGTGTGTCAGGGCGTTGCGATTGCGAGCGCGGGGCCCGCGCGCTTATATCGCATCCCCTCGCGGCGCGGGCAAGCGCGCCGCGAGCGTGTGTCACGTCGGTGCAACTTGGCGGCGCAACACTTTGGACCCGGACACAGGGACGTGGCCGGGTCGCCCGCGCAGCGCCTGCGACCGCGGCTGTAATGAGATCGTCACACGACTGTCATCTAATGCGCGCGAGCGGCAATTAGGCTCCCCGCCGGGCCCTCTAAGGGGTCCCACGAGAATTCCAAGAGCCGAGGAGACAAAACATGATTCGATTCAACGCGAAGCGCCTGCTGGTGGCCGGCGCGGGGTTGCTGGCGTTTGCCGCGGCGCAGGCGGCGGACATCTCCGGGGCGGGCGCCACGTTCCCGTACCCGATTTATTCGAAGTGGGCTGACGCCTACAAGCAGCAGACCGGCATCGGGCTGAACTATCAGTCCATCGGATCCGGAGGTGGTATCAAGCAGATCAAGGCCAAGACCGTGACCTTCGGTGCCTCGGACATGCCGCTGAAGCCCGAGGAGCTCAAGGAGGCAGGTCTCGTGCAGTTCCCGATGATCATCGGCGGGGTCGTGCCGGTGGTGAACATCAAGGGCGTGACGGCCGGTCAGCTGGTGCTCGATGGCGCCACGATCGCCGCCATCTATATGGGTGAGATCACGCAAGTGGGACGATGCGCGCATCAAGAAGTTGAATCCCAAGCTTCGCTGCCGGCGGCCACCATCGCGCCCGTGTACCGCTCGGATGGCTCGGGCACCAACTTCCTGTTCTCCGATTACCTCTCCAAGGCGAGTCCGAAGTTCCAAAGCTCGGTGGGCGCGGACAACTCCGTGCAGTGGCCGGTCGGCATCGGCGCCAAGGGCAACGAGGGCGTCGCCAACATGACGCGCCAGACCAACGGCGCCATCGGCTACGTCGAGTACGCCTACGCCAAGCAGAACGGCCATGGCCTATGCGGACCTCGTCAATGCAGGTGGTCAGACCGTCGTGCCGAATGCTGAGACTTTCCAGGCGGCCGCTGCCAGCGCTGACTGGAGCCACGCGGACGGCTACTTCCTCATTCTGACCAATCAGAAAGGGGCCAAGAGCTGGCCGATCACCGGTGCGAGCTTCATCCTGCTGTATGCGGCTCCGCCGGATCCGGTGGCCACCGGCGCGGCGCTGAAGTTCTTCGACTGGGCCTACAAGAACGGTGGCAAGATGGCGGCGGAACTGGACTACGTGCCGCTGCCCGATGCGCTGGTGCAGCAGGTGCGGGCGACCTGGAAGTCGCAGATCAAGGGCGTGACACTCTGAGGCGACGAGGCCTGCCGTGGTTGGCGTGCAACCTGCGGCAGCTGCCGGCTTGAAAATGTACCGGCGGCGGTTGCGCTCGGGCTAAGAGCGCAGCGGCCGCCGGTTTTTGAGTCATGGGGATGATCGCAAGCGTGACAGGCTGGCGTCCGCGATGAGCACCACCATAACGGCGATCGAGGCGCAGCACGCCGCCGGCCAGCGCTGGCGCGAGCGGCTGTTCCGCGGGGCGACGCTCGCTGCGGCGCTGCTCGTGCTGCTGCTGCTGGGCGGTGTGGCACTCTCGCTGGCCGTCGGGGCGTGGCCGGCGCTCTCGCACTTCAAGCTGAGCTTCCTCACGCGCGAGATCTGGAACCCGGTCACCGACCAGTACGGGCACTCGCGCCGATCTACGGCACGCTGGTTACCTCCTTCCTCGCCCTGCTGCTGGCCATCCCGGTGAGCTTCGGCATCGCCATCTTCCTCACCGAGCTGGCGCCGGCGTGGCTCAAGCGCCCCGTGGGCGTCGCCATCGAGCTTTTGGCCGCCGTGCCGTCCATCATTTACGGCATCTGGGGCCTGTTCGTGCTGGCGCCCATCCTGCAGGCGCACGTGCAGCCCTGGCTCATCCGCTGGCTCGGTCCACTGCCCCTGGTCGGTAAACTCTTCCAGGGGCCCCCGTTCGGCATCGGCATCCTGAGCGCGAGCTTCGTGCTCGCCATCATGGTGATTCCGTTCATCTCGGCCGTGATGCGGGATGTGTTCGAGACCGTGCCCGACGTCCTCAAGGAGTCCGGCTACGGACTTGGCGCCACCACCTGGGAGGTGATCTGGCAGGTGGTCGTGCCATACGCGCGCACCGGCATGATCGGTGGCGTCATGCTCGGGCTCGGACGCGCGCTCGGGGAGACCATGGCGGTCACCTTCGTGATCGGCAATGCCCACCGCATCGGCTCCTCGCTGCTCGCGCCCGGCACCACGATCTCCGCCTCGATCGCCAACGAGTTCGCCGAGGCCGTGGGGGACCTTTACACCTCCTCGCTCATCGCCCTCGGCGCCATCTTGTTCCTCATCACCTTCACCGTCATCGCGCTCGCGCGCTTCATGCTCATGCGGCTCGAGCGGCGCGCGTTGTCCTCGGTATGAACCGGCGCGCCGTCCGCAAGGGCATCAACCTGCTCGCGCTGGGACTGTCGGGCCTGGCGACGGCGATCGGACTGTTCTTCCTTGGCGCGATCCTGTGGACACTGGTGAGGAACGGCGTCGCGGGCCTGACGCCGGCGGTGTTCTCGGCGATGACGCCACCGCCGGGCTCAAGCGGCGGCCTGCTGAACGCCATCTACGGCAGCATCGTCATGACGCTGATCGGCATCCTGATCGGCGGCCCGGTCGGGATGCTCGCCGGCACCTATCTGGCCGAATATGGCCGCCGCTCGCACCTGAGCGCGGTGATCCGCTTCGTGAACGACGTGCTGCTGTCGGCCCCCTCGATCATCATCGGCCTGTTCGTGTACGAGCTCATGGTGGTGCGCATGGGACACTTCTCCGCGCTCGCCGGGGCGGTCTCACTCGCCATCATCGCCATGCCAGTCACGGTGCGCACCACCGAGGACATGCTGAATCTCGTGCCGCAGGGCATGAAGGACGCATCCACCGCCATGGGCGCCTATCCGTGGCGCACCATCACGAGTGTGATCTACCCGGCGGCGCGCTCCGGGGTCGTGACCGGGCTGCTGCTCGCGATCGCACGGATCTCGGGCGAGACCGCGCCGCTCTTGTTCACCGCGCTTAACAACCAGTTCTGGAGCACCAACCTGCTCGCGCCGATGGCGAACCTGCCGGTCGTCATCTTCCAGTTTGCCTTAAGCCCCTACCCGAACTGGCAGCAGCTCGCCTGGTCCGGGGCGCTCATCATCACGGTGAGCATCCTGATCCTCAGTATCACCGCGCGTATCGTAGTGGCGCGCCTGAACCCTGCGGGGCGGCGATGAACGCCCCGCGCGTGCACTTCATGCCGCCGCCGCCGGCGGCGGCGACTTCCCATGCGGTGAAGTTCGAGGTACGGCACCTCAATTTCTTCTACGGCCAGATCCAGGCGCTCAAGGACATCAGTCTCACGCTGCGCGACCGGCAGATCACCGCCTTCATAGGCCCCTCGGGGTGCGGCAAGTCGACGCTGCTGCGGGTCTTCAACCGCATGTATGCGCTGTACCCAGGACATCGCGCGCAAGGGGATGTGCTGCTGGACGGCGAGGACATCCTCGCCCCGTCGGTGGATGTTGCGGAGCTGCGCTTCCGCGTCGGCATGGTATTCCAGAAGCCGACGCCATTTCCGATGTCGCTGTTCGACAATGTCGCCTTCGGGCTGCGGCTGTCGCGGCGCATCTCCAAGGCCGAGCTCACCGACCGTGTGGAGGAGGCGCTGCGCGCGGCGGCCATGTGGGAAGAGGTCAAGGACAAGCTGCACGAGGACGGCCGCAGCCTCTCGGGCGGGCAGCAGCAGCGGCTGTGCATCGCGCGCACGCTGGCGCTGCGCCCGGAGGTGCTGTTGTTCGATGAGCCCACCGCTGCGCTCGATCCGATCTCGACCCTGCGCGTGGAGGAAACGCTGCAGGGCCTGCGCGAGCAGTACTGCATCGCCATCGTCACGCATAATCTGCAGCAGGCCGCGCGCGTCTCCAACGTCACCGCCTTCATGTATCTCGGGGACCTGGTGGAGATCGGCCCGACCGAGCAGATCTTCACCGCACCGCGCAACCGGCGCACGGATGACTATGTCACCGGGCGCTTCGGCTAGAGTGGACACCCCATGAACGATACGCCCGAGCCGAACCTGAACCCCGAGCCGCGCCGGTCCCCCGAGGCGGGCGCCCCCACACACGGCGCCAACGGGGCATTCCCGCACGGCGGGCGCAGCCGTGGGGAGAGTGGGCTCAACCTCAAGCCGAGCGGCCGGGTGGCGAGCGCGGCGCCGGAAGCGCGGGCCAGCGGGCAGCCCGAGGCCGGCGCGGTGGTCGAGAATCCCGTATTCCGCTGCCGCGACGTGAATGTCTTCTACGGCGCCAAGCAGGCCCTGAAGGCGGTCTCGGTGGACGTGGCGCCGCGCCAGGTGCTCTCGATGATCGGACCTTCCGGCTGCGGCAAGTCGACCTTCCTGCGCTGCCTGAACCGCATGAACGACACTATTCCAGGGGCGCGCGTCACCGGCTCGATCGTGCTCGACGGGCAGGACATCCAGGACCCGGCCCTCGATGCGGTGCAGCTGCGGGCACGCGTCGGCATGGTGTTCCAGAAGCCCAATCCCTTCCCGAAGTCGATCTATGACAACGTGGCCTACGGCCCGCGCATCCACGGCCTCACCCGCAGCCGCGCGCAGCTCGACGATGTGGTGTGCTCGAGCCTGACGCGCGCGGGCCTGTGGGATGAGGTGAAGGATCGCCTGAGCAGCCCCGGTACCGGGCTGTCGGGCGGCCAGCAGCAGCGCCTGTGCATCGCGCGCACCATCGCCGTGCAGCCGGAGGTGATCCTGATGGATGAGCCGTGCTCGGCGCTCGACCCGGTCGCCACTGCACGCATCGAGGATCTCATCGATGAGCTGCGCGAGCAGTACGCGATCGTGATCGTCACCCACTCGATGCAGCAGGCGGCGCGCGTCTCGCAGCGCACCGCGTACTTTCACTTGGGCGAACTCATCGAGGTCGGCGATACCGACCGCGTGTTCACCAACCCGCGCCACCGCCTCACCGAAGACTACATCACCGGCCGTTTTGGCTGAGTGCTGCCGCCTTCGGTGGTGCCGCGCCGGGCCCCTGCGGCAGATTTCCGACCCCTGAACGACTCGGGCCCGCTTGCGCGGGCCCGAGATGGCCGTCCTGGCGGTGAGTGTCCGGTGCGCCTGCTTCAGAACTTGAAACGCAGGCCCGTGGTGATGGCGGTCGTGTCCTTGTTGATGTATCCGTTGGCAAGTCCGTCCTTCACGCCACTCCACATGCCACCCAGGTAGGCGTCGAAGCGTTTCGTGAAGTGGTAGTCGCCCAGCAGCGAGATGGCATTGAGCGAGCCACTGCACTGTCCGCTCACATCGGTCGAGCAGCCCGCCTTAGCGCCGCCGGCATAGGCGTCCTGATGATAGCCGTAGTAGGCCGCCGTCAGCTCCAGGGGCTGGATGGGGGTCCACTTGACACCGCCCCAGAACACCTTCTCGATCTTCTCGTTGTCGTAGGCGGCGTTGTTCACAACGGCGAGCACGTAGCCACCGATGGTAACGAAGCCAACCGGCAGGGGCGTGGAGGGGTTGTCAAACTTAACCCGCTCATAACCACCGTAGATCTTGACGGTGCCGAAGTTGTAGGAGGCCATGAGGTCGTAGCTGGTCGTGTCGGAGATGGTTCCGGCGAGCGAGTTGCTGGACGAGTAGCCGAGTGTCGGCAGATCCTGCACCTGTGCGGCACTCAGGGACGATACGCCGATCGCGTCCTTCATCTTGAAGTAGTACGCATCCACCGAACCACCGCCCAGGAAGTCAACTCCCAACTGCCCCTGTGCGCCGGTGTTGGCTCCGCCGTTGGAGCCGTTGAACTTATAGAGCCCTCCGACATGCACCGGACCGAACTTGGCGGTGTACTTCACCGACTGGTCGAGGCGGCGGTCCTCGGTGTTGCCGCCACCGGCGGCAAAGCCCGACAGGCCGATGATCGAGAACGCCTGCGCGGCCCCCATCGGGTCATACTTGGAGATGCCGTCGGCGACCAGGGTTACATGGCGGCCGAAGGTGAGCGAACCGTAGGTCGGCGAGCTGAACCCGGCATACAGCGCTCCGGCGAAGGCCTGGCCCGCCACGCTCGTATCGACGCCGACGGACTGTTCGGCCAGCGGCTTGCCGTTATTGAGGACTAGGGACTTCAGACCGTCGCTCAGGTTGCCCGACTGCGGGTTGAAAAAGGTCTCCATACGGAATACGAAAGCGACATCGCCGAAGTTGGGGATCGGCTCAAGCCCCGACAGCCCGATACGCGACTGCGACAGGTTGCTCGGCGTGACGCCGGTCACGGAGGCATTGTTGCCCTTGGCGGCGGCCGGGTAGCTGCCGGCGGGGAAGTAGTCCGAAATCGGCACGCCGTGGGTGATGTACTGCAGGCCCACGTCCACAATGCCGTAAAGAGTGATGCCGTTCCAGGTGAGGCTGCTGTCGTCTTTCGGGGGTGCGGTCTGCGCCTGTGCGACTCCCGCTACCGCCAAACTGGACAGTAATAGACAGGCACGGATAGGTGTCATCGTCGGAGTTCCTTTGGTTTGAGTTCAACGCCGCGTCGATCCCCTGGGCATCCCCGCGCTTGCGGTTGATGCGTAAGTGCGACGCCGCAAAACCGGCCGTGGCGGAGCCCCGGCAGGCGCGCTCACTGTGCTTTCGTAGTATGACAGTCCGAATGCGCGAAGATGACAGTTGCGTGACATTTAGCCGTGGGAGGCGCCGCGTACTGTGTCAATAAAATGCATAAATATCAGAAGCTTAATCGCTTATGACACTGTCTGAATGCTATTTAATCGCGCCTTTGGAGGGCATTAATCCGCACCTGGTTTGCTCGGCATTGCCGAGAACCCCATGAGACTGCTGCTCGTCGAGGATGAGAAGAAGGTGTCCGACCTAGTGGCGCGCGCGCTGCGGGCGGAACGCTATGCTGTGGACGTCGCCGAGGATGGTCCGCAGGGCTGGGCGCTGGCGGAGAGCTATTCCTACGATCTCATCATCCTCGACCTGATGCTGCCGGGCTTAAGCGGCGCAGAGCTGCTCAAGCGCATCCGGCGCAAGAATCAGGAAGTATCGATTCTCATCCTCACGGCGCGCGATGCGACGGCGGAGAAGGTGCAGAACTTCGAGGCCGGGGCGGATGACTACCTCACCAAGCCGTTCGCCTTCGCCGAACTTCTCATGCGCGTGAAGGCGCTACTGCGACGCGGACCGGTGGCGCGCTCGAGCGTGCTGCGCGTGGCGGACCTGGAGGTTGACCGCCTTAGCCAGCAGGTGCGCCGCGGCGGGCGGCGTATCGAGCTCACGCCCAAGGAGTACGCGCTCCTTGAGTATCTGGCAGCCAACCCAGGCAGGGTATTCTCGCGCACCATGATCATCGAGCATGTGTGGGACCAGAGCTTCGAGGGGCTCACGAACATCGTAGACGTTTACGTGCGCCACCTGCGCGCCAAGGTCGATGATCCCTTCCCGCTGAAACTCATCCGTACCGTGAGGGGCGTGGGCTATGGCCTGACCGATAGCAGCGAGCCGTGAACACGCGCTCGCTAAACGTGCGCCTGGTCGCATGGTACGCCGGCGTGCTGACGCTGGTGTTCGTGCTGCTTGGCTTGCTCACCTTCGTGTTCCTGCGCCACTACCTGGAGGCGAATCTGCTCGATACTCAGGCCCGCCGTGCGCGGCAGATCGCCGACACGCTCATCGCCCAGGCCAGCGCCAACGATGAGTCGAACCTCGGTTCTCAGGTGGAGACTCTCTACTCTCCAGAGGCCAACGACCGCTTCATTCGTATCACCCGTGAAGATGGTACGGTGGTGTACGCCTCGGGTGCCCCCAGGGATGCGCATTTCGACCCAGCGCAAGTGCCGGTCCGTTCGGGGCCGCCGCTGGCACGCCGTCTGGATCTGCCCTCCGGTTCGCTCCTGCTGTCGGCGTATGACACCAGCGGGCGTGATGGCACGCGCTATCGTGTGGAGGTGGGTACCTCGGGCGCAGCCAGCGAGGCGACGCTGCGGCGTGTGCTCGGGATGCTCGCGGTCGGACTGCCGCTCGCGGTGCTCGCGGCGGTGGCCGGCGGCTTCGTTCTGGTGCGCCGGGCGCTCCTGCCGGTGGAGCGCATCGCGCTCAAGGCCGAGGAGATCAGCCAGCACAACCTCAGCGAGCGGCTGCCAGTGGTGCGCAGCGGGGATGAGATCGAGCGCCTTTCGGTCTCCCTGAACCACATGATCGCGCGGCTCGAGGATGCCATCCTCGGCTCCAAGCAGTTCGTGGCGGATGCTTCCCATGAGCTGCGCACGCCGCTCACCGTGATGCGCGGGGAGCTCGAGAGCCTGGCGCAGGATGTCGCACTGCACGAGGAGACCCGCGAGACCTTGGGCAGCGTGCTTGAGGAGGTCGATCGGCTTTCTGAGATCGTGGAGGGGCTGCTCGCGCTCTCGCGCCTGGATGCCGGTGAAGCGGCTACCGAGCGCGTGCGCTTTGATCTCGGCGAGCTCGCGGCCGATACCGCCAGCCAGATGAGCCTGCTGGCGCTCGACAAGGGTGTGAGTCTGACCTGCGAAGGACGCGGCAGCGTGGCGATCGAGGGAGATCGCGCGCGCCTGAAGCAAGTCGTGGTTAACCTGCTGGACAACGCGATCAAGTACACCCCGCGCGGCGGGCGCGTGTCGCTGGCTGTTCGTAGCGAGGACGCCTGCGCGGTGCTTGAGGTGACCGATACAGGCATCGGCATCCCGGCCGAGGCGCTCTCGCATGTCTTCAAACGCTTCTATCGAGTAGACGGCTCGCGCTCGCGCGAGCAGGGCGGGGCGGGACTGGGCCTCTCGATCGTGAAGTCAATCTGTACCGCTCATGGCGCGCAGCTGGAAGTCATGAGCGAGCCCGGCACCGGCAGCATCTTCCGCATTCGCCAGCCGCTGGCGACGCCCCCAGTCTGAGGCGCGTTCGGGGCGGCCTTTGTAGCGCGCGCGCTACATTTCTGAACTCCGGCGGCCGGGCTCTAGTTCCTGCAGTGCTCACCACGCGACATACGTCCGACACAGGCGTCGAGTGATATATTCGCTCGAACATAACGAAAGCGAATGCGCTCCGGGAAAGCCGGATTCTTTGAAGGCTACGAGGACACGTGTGTGCTGGACGGCTGGTGAACGCCGTTCATTGCTGCATCGTCGGTCTGCAACTCAAGGGAAACTTAAATGAAAACGAATTCGATGCTTGCGCTCAGCCGAAATTCGGTGCGCCCGCTGACCTGGGCCGCACTCGCCACCTTGTGGACTGTCGCTGCTCCGGCGTTGGCACAGACTCTGCCGCCGGTGACGCCCGCGACCAAGGTCGCCGAGGATCAGGGCCTCACCTGGCACGGCATCACGCTCTACGGGATCATCGATGTGGGCCTGCAGTACGAAACCCACGGCGCGCCCTTCAGCGACTACCACCCGGCCGGCAGCGCCAACATTGTGCAGAAGAACAGCCGCCAGTCGGTCTTCGGCGCGACGCCAAGCAACTTGTCGCAGTCGCGTATCGGCCTGCAGGCGCTCGAGCCCCTCGCCATGGGTGACTTCGCCTTCGTGGGCCGGGTCGAGACCTACTTCAATCCGCAGTCGGGCAACATCTCCGATGCACAGAAGTCGCAGGCGCTCAACAATGGCAAGCCGCTCGACCAACAGAGCACCAACCTCAACTCCAGCGTCGCCGGCCAGGCCTTCCAGACCTCCTACGTGGGCTTGGCCTCCAAGACCTTCGGCACGCTCACCTTCGGGCGCCAGCTGACGCCGCTGGGCGATGCCATCAACAAGTACGACCCGAACTACGGCTCGCAGGCGTTCTCGCTAATCGGCATGTCCGGCAGCTACGCGGGCGGCGGTGACACCGAGGACAAGCGCCTCGATTCCTCGCTCAAGTACAACGCGCTATTCGCCGACATCGTCCACGTCGGGCTGCTGTACAAGTTCAATGGCTCCAACGGCGCTGCCAACACGGCCTACCAGGCGCAGCTCGGCGCGGAATTCGCCGGCCTCTCAGTGGATGGCTACTACGCCAAGGCAAAGAGCGCGATTTCCCTCTCGCCGTTGTCCGCGGCCCAGGTCGCAGACCTCGGGCCCTACTCGATCACCAACTCGCTGGCGGGCACGGTCTCGGACAACACCAGCTACTCGCTGATGGCGTCTGTACAAGATCGATGTCTTCAAGTTCTTCCTCGGCTACGAGAACATCAAGTACCAGAATCCCTCGCAGCCCCTGCCGGTCGGCTTCGTTGACATCGGCGGCTACGTGCTGGCAGACGTCAACAACACCGCCTACACCAAGCCCAAGATCGTAAACCTGTACTGGGGTGGCGTGCGTTACACGGTCATCCCGAAACTGGACCTGACGGCGGCCTACTACGGCTACCACCAGAACTCCTACGCGACGGGGGCCAATGCCGGCTGCACCACCAACATCGCCGGACAATGCAGCGGCAACTTCGATGCTTTCTCCCTCGACGCCGACTACCAGTTCACGCGCCGCTTCGATGCCTACGCCGGCATCATGTACAGCGGTGTGAAGGACGGCGTCTCGAACGGCTACCTCAAGACCACCAATCTCAACCCCACGATCGGCGTGCGCTTCAAGTTCTAATAGCGCACTGCTTGGAATCGACCCGAGGGGCCATACCGTCGCCCACAGGCGGTACGGCCCGTTGCGCGTGCGCTGCCGCCAATCCCAACTGCCGGGCTACACTGAGCGCCTCACGAGGAGTTCGCCCATGTCCGTCCCGGTAGTGCGCTTTCGGCTGGATTTTGGTCGTGATGAGGCCGTGGGTCCCGGCAAGATCACCCTGCTCGAACAGATCGGCCGGGGCGGCTCACTCTCCCAGGCCGCGCGCGATCTCAAGATGAGTTACCGGCGTGCCTGGCAATTGCTGGAGAGCGTCAACAACTCCTTCCGCGAGCCGGCCGTGGTGACCCGCAAGGGCGGCCGCGGTGGCGGCGGCGCAGCGCTCACCCCGTTCGGGCGCGAACTGATTTCCTCCTACCGCGCCTTTGATGCGGAGGTGCAGGCGCTGGCTGCGCGCAGCTTTGGCGGGCTGACCGGCAGGGCGCGGGGCAGGGTTCCGGGCAAACGTGCCGCCGCGCCCGTGCGGCGCCTGAATCAGCGCTGAGAGTTTTTTAGGGCGCGGTACGGCTAGCTCTCAACGGCGCGCAGCAGCTCGTTGATCGAGGTCTTGGCGCGCGTCTGGGCGTCCACGCGTTTGACGATCACGGCGCAGGCGAGGCTGTGGCTGGCATCCTTGGCCGGCAGGGAACCGGCGACCACCACCGAGCCGGCCGGCACCCGGCCGCGCAGGATCTCACCGCTCGCGCGGTCGTAGATGCGGGTGCTCTGGCCGATGAAGACCCCCATGGAAATGACCGACCCGCGCTCCACGATGACGCCCTCGACGATCTCCGAACGCGCGCCGATGAAGCAGTCATCCTCGATGATGGTGGGCGCGGCCTGCAGGGGCTCGAGCACCCCGCCGATACCGACACCGCCGGAGAGGTGCACATTGCTGCCGATCTGCGCACAGGAGCCGACCGTCGCCCAGGTGTCGACCATGGTGTTGCTGCCGATGTAGGCGCCGATGTTGACGTAGCTTGGCATCAGTACCACGTTCGGCGCGATGTAGGCACCGTGGCGCACCAGGGCGTGCGGCACGATGCGCGCACCGCCCGCGCGCAGCTGCGCCTCGCTCGCATGCGCGTACTTCAGGGGCACCTTGTCGTAGAAGTTGGCGTAGCCGCCCTTGATGAGCTCGTTGTCACGGGTGCGGAACGACAGCAGCACCGCCTTCTTCAGCCACTCGTTGACCACCCAGGCGCCGTTTTTGGGCTCGGCCACCCGTGCGGCGCCGGAATCCAAAAGCGCCAGCGACTCGGCGATCGCCTCATCCAGATCATCCGACATGTTGCTCGGCGTCAGGCGCGCGCGGCCCTCGAAGGCGGTATCGATGAGGTCCTTGAGTTGTTCGATTTCGCTCATAGGGGCGTCAGTCTCCCACGGGGCGCAGGCGCAGGAAATCGCCGATGCGCTCGGCGGCCTCGAGGCACTGGGCGAGCGGTGGCACCAGCGAGATGCGCACGCGCTGCGCGCCCGGATCCCCGCGCGCCGAGGCGCGCGACAGGTAGCTCCCCGGCAGCACCGTGACGTTCTGGCGGGCGTAAAGCTCGCGGGTGAAGCGCTCATCGTCCCCGCCGACCTGCGGCCACAGGTAGAAAGCACCGGCGGGGCGCTCGAGCTCAAGGTGCGCGGCGAGCAGCGGCACGACGCGCGCAAATTTCTCCTGGTAGAGACGGCGGTTCTCGGTGGCATGAGTCTCATCGCGCCAGGCCGCGATGCTGCCGAGCTGGGTCGGCAGCGGCATGGCGCTGCCATGGTAGGTGCGGTAGAGCAGGAAGCGGCTGAGGATGGCGGGGTCGCCGGCGACGAACCCGGAGCGCAGGCCCGGCAGGCTCGAGCGCTTGGAGAGGCTGTGGAACACCACGCAGCGCTCAAAGTGTGTGCGCCCGGCGGCTTCGGCGGCCTCCAAAAGCCCGTGCGGCGGGGCGGTCTCATCGAGGTAGATGTCCGCATAGCACTCATCGCTCGCCACGATGAAGTCGTAGCGCTCGGCGAGATCCAGCGCACGGCGCAGGAACTCCAGCGGCAGCACCGCGCCGCTCGGGTTGCCTGGGCTGCACAGGATCAGCACCTGGCAGCGCTGCCACACCTGCGCCGGCACCGCGGCGAGATCAGGCTGAAAGCCCGACTCGGCACGGGTGTCGAGGAAGTAGGGCTCCGCGTGCGCCAGGAGCGCTGCGCCTTCATAGATCTGGTAGCACGGATTGGGCATGGCGATGAGCGGTGCGCTCGACGCATCGGTCGCGGCCTGCACGAACGCGAACAGCGCCTCGCGCGTGCCGTTTACCGGCAACACCATGGTGTCGGGGTCGACGCTGCCTTCCTTCAGCCCGTAACGGCGCGTCAGCCAGGCCGCGCAGCGCGGCACGCAGCTGCGGCAGACCGTGCGTGGATGGGTAACTGGCAGGTTCCGTGAGGCTGCGTCGCAGCGTCTCGATGACGAACTCCGGCGGTGCGTGCTGGGGTTCCCCGATCGACATGGCGATGTGCTTCAGGTGCGGTGGCGGGGTGAGCCCGGCCTTCAGACGCGCCAGGCGCTCGAAGGGATAGGCGTTGAGAGCCGCGAGGCGCGGGTTCATGCCGGTATGCGGCCGGCGCCGGGGGCGCGCAGCGCCGCCTGGCGCTCATCGAGGGCCTGCACCAGGCGCTCCTTCAGGCGCTCGGCCGCCCGGGAGCTCAAGGGCTGATTGTCGAAGTCGGTGAGATAGAACACGTCCTCGGCGCGCTCGCCCACGGTCATGATCTTGGCGGCGTGCAGCTCCACGCTCTCGCTCATCAGCACCTTGCCGACCTCGCACAAGAGGCCGGGGCGATCCCCGGCGGTGAGCTCGAGTACCGAGCGGCAGTTGCGCTCATCGACTGCAAGCGAGATCTGGGTCGGGGTGTTGAACATGCGCGCCTGACGCGGCGCGCGCCGCAGTACCGCGAAGGGGGTGTCGGCCGGCCCCTGCAGCGAGCGCCACAGGGCGCGCTCGATCTCCTGCTGGCGGTCCTGATCGGTGATCGGCGCGCCATCCTCCTCGAGCAGGTGGTACAGGTCGAGGCTGAAGCCGTCCCCGGTCGGGGTGATGCGCGCATCGACGATGTTCAGACCGAGCTGATCAAGGGCGGCGGTGGTGCGGGCGAAGCCGTGGTGGCGCTGGCGGGCGAAGATCAGGGCCGCCGTGGTGCCGCGCACGCTCCTGGGTTCGAGCGCCACCAGGGGCTCCTCGGTACCCGCATCGCGCTCGGCCAGGAGGCGCGTGTGCCAGCTGATCTCCTCGGGCGAGTGCTGCAGGAAGTAGGCGGGTGTGAAGCGCGTCCAGGAGCGCACCAGGGCCGCCTCGCCGATGCCATGCGCGAGCAGGAGCTGGCGGGCGCCGTCCTGGTTCTCGCGCACCAGGTGCTCGGCATCGATCGGACTCTCAAGGCCGCGGCGCAGGGCGCGCTTGACGCGCAGGTAGAAGTCGCGGAACAGGGAGGCCTTCCAGGAGTTCCACAGCTTAGGGTTCGTGCCGCGTACGTCGGCACAGGTGAGCACGTACAGGTAATCCAGGCGCGTCTCATCGCCGACCTTGCGCGCAAAGGCATTGATCACCTGCGGGTCGCCGATGTCCTGCTTCTGGGAGGTGATGGAGAGTTCCAGGTGGTTGCGCACCAGCCATGCCACCAGCCGTGCATCGTAGGAGGACAGGCCCTGCTCCAGACAGAACGCCTCCGCATCCACCGCGCCGAGCGTGGAGTGATCGCCGCCGCGCCCCTTGGCGATGTCATGAAACAGCGCCGCAAGATAGGCGATCTCGCTCTTGGGTAACTGCTGCATGACGCGCGAGGCATCCGGGAGCTCGTGGTCGTAGCGCGGGATCATGAAGCGGCGCAGGTTGCTGACCACGAACAGCGTGTGCGCGTCCACGGTATAGGCGTGGAACAGGTCGTACTGCATGCGCCCGACCACGCGACCGAAGGCGGGGATGTAGCGCCCGAGCACCCCGTAGGTGTTCATGCGCCGCAGCTCGTGCGTCACGCCCACCGGTGCGCGCAGGATCTCGAGGAACAGGCGGTGGTGGCGCGGGTTCTGGCGGAACTCCTCATCGATCAGCCACAGGTTCTTCGCCACCGCGCGCATGGTGGAGGCGCGCACGCCGTGGATGTCAGGGTTCTGCTGCAGTACCACGAACATCTCCAAGAGCGCGGAGGGACTGCGCGCGAACACCTCCTCGCTCACCGCTTCGAGCGAGCCGTTGCGCACCTGGAAGCGCGCGTTCAGCGGTCGCGGCGGCTCGCTCTCGCTGAGGATCGCCTCGCGAAACAGCTCGAGCAGCAGCTCATTGAGCAGGCTCACGTCCATCACCGTGCGGTAGTAGCGCTGCATGAACTGCTCGACCGCGAGGGTGTAGGAGGCGTCCTCGTAGCCGAAGCTCTTGGCCAGTCGCAGCTGGTGATCAAAGAGCAGCCGGTCCTCGCGCCGGCCGTTGAGCGTGTGCAGCCCGAAGCGCACCTTCCAGAGGAACGCCTGCGCCTGCTTCAGACGTCGCAGCTCCGCCTCAGTGAGAAAGCCGTGCGTCACCAGGCTATCGAGGGTGTCGGCGCCGAAGTGGCGCTTGGCCACCCAGCCGATGGTCTGGATGTCGCGCAGGCCCCCCGGTCCGGTCTTGACGTTGGGCTCGAGGTTGTAGGCGGTGTCATTGGCCTTCAGGTGCCGCTCGGTCTGCTCGCGCACCTTGGCCTCGAAGAACTGCTTCACCGGCCAGATACGTGCGGGGCTGAGCCCCAGGCGCATGGCGGCGAGCAGCTCGGCGCTGCCGGCGAGCAGGCGCGCCTCCAGCAGCGTCGTCATGACGCTGACGTTGCCCACACTCTCCTCGGCGCATTCGGCCACCGTGCGCACGCTGTGGCCGACCTCAAGCCCGATGTCCCAGAGGAAGGTGACCAGGCGCTCGACCGCGGCGCTGCCGGCCATGTCCGGGGCCTGCGGCACGAGCAGCAGGATGTCGATGTCGGAGGCCGGGTGCAGCTCGCCGCGGCCATAGCCCCCCACCGCGACCAGCGCCCAGCGCTCAAAGCCGCCGCAGAAGCGCCGCCAGGCCTCGCGCAGTACCGCATCGATGAGCGCGGCGCGCGCGTGCACCAGCTCCTCGATGGGCTCCTCGGCGAAGAAGCGCGCCTTGAGCTGCTCGTGCGCCGAATTCAAGAGCTCGCGCCAGGCGGACGGGGCGGGCAGGGCCGCCAGCTGCGCCGGCAGGCGCGCGAGCAACGGCCAGGCAATGGGGGTGGAGGGCAGCGCCTGCGGCCGTTCATCCTCCCCGCCCGCCATGGCGCCTACCCCTCTGTGATTTGTCAGTGCGCTCGCCCGGCGGCGCCGAGCGTGAGGACATCCACTCCGGAGTCGGTCACCAGCACGGTGTGCTCCCACTGCGCCGAGAGCGAGTGATCCTTGGTGATCACCGTCCAGCCATCCGGCAGCAACCGCACGTGGCGCTTGCCGGCATTCACCATCGGCTCGATGGTGAAGGTCATGCCGGCCTTCAGCTCCAGCCCGGTGCCGGGCTCCCCGTAGTGCAGCACCTGCGGATCCTCATGGTAGATGCGCCCGATGCCGTGGCCGCAGTACTCACGCACCACCGAGTAGTCGTTCTCTTCCACGAAGGTCTGGATCGCATGCCCGACGTCGCCCAGGTGCGCACCCGGGCGCACCACCGAGATGCCGCGCCACATGGCCGCGAAGCAGGTCTCGGCGAGGCGCTGGGCATGCGCCGGGGGCTTGCCGACGAAGTACATGCGGCTGGTGTCGCCATGGAATCCGTCACGGATCACGGTGACGTCGATATTGACGAAGTCCCCGGCCTTGAGGCGCTTCTCGTTCGGGATGCCGTGGCACACCACGTGGTTCACCGAGGTGCAGATGGTCTTGGGGAAGCCGCGGTAATTCAGGTTCGCCGGCACCGAGCGCTGCACGTCCACGATGTAGTCGTGGCACAGCCGGTCGAGCTCCTCCGTGGTCACCCCGGGGATGACGTGCTCCCCGATCATGTCAAGCACGTCCGCCGCCAGGCGCCCGGCGATGCGCATCTTTTCCTGTTCTTCCGCGTTCTTGATCGTCACGTGCATAGGGGTACGAAATAGGGGCGGCAGGGTCCCACGGCAAGGGGCATTCCCGCCCGCGTAAGACATTGTTCCGACGAGGTCTTCATGGTATAAAGCGCGGCCTTTTTTGGCAACGCAACCCACACGCGCATCACGATCCTTAGTGACTGGGTGTCCCTGGCAGCCCCTTTGGGGCCAAAAGTGGATGGTCACGGGGATGCGCGGAGGCTTAACCCACACAGGAGTTCTACATGCCCGGCGTGTCCATGAGACAGATGCTGGAGGCGGGAGTCCATTTCGGACATCAGACCCGCTTCTGGAACCCGAAGATGGCCCCTTTTATCTTCGGCGAGCGTAACAAGATCCACATTATCAACCTTGAGAAGACGCAGCCGATGTACGCGGAAGCTGCGAATTTCATCAAGGGCGTGATCGGCGACGGCGGCACGGTGCTGTTCGTCGGCACCAAGCGCTCGGCGCGCGAGTCCATCCAGAAGGAGGCCGAGCGCTCGGGCCAGCCGTTCGTGAACCAGCGCTGGCTGGGCGGCATGCTCACGAACTTCAAGACCATCCGCCAGTCGATCAAGCGCTTAGGCGAGATCACCGAGCTTGCCGCTTCCGGGGCGCTCGACAAGCGCGGTAAGAAGGAAGCCACCCAACTGCGCCGCGAGATGGACAAGCTCGAGAGGAGCCTGGGCGGTATCAAGAACATGGACTCTCTCCCGGACGCACTCTTCGTGGTGGATGTCGGTCACGAGAACATTGCGATCCACGAGGCCAAGAAGCTCGGCATCCCGGTGGTGGCGATCGTTGACACCAATTGCTCCCCCGATGGCATCGACTACGTGATCCCGGGGAACGATGACGCCATGCGCGCCATCCACCTGTACGCGGCCGGCATCGCCGATGCCGTGCTCGAGGGCAAGGAATCGGTGCCGCAGGTCGCAGTCGGCGAGGACGAGTTCGTCGAACTCGACGAGGCCGGTAACCCGCGTAAGAAGAGCCCGCGCGGGGGGCGTCAGCGCCCGCAGGCCGCCGTGCGCAAGAAGGCCCCGGCACGCCGCCGCCCGCCCGCCGTGCAGGTACCCGCCGTCGTCGGTGCGGAACCGGTGGCCGCGGAGGATGAACTGGAGAGCGAGACAGAAGCCGAAGTCGAGGGCGTGGCCGCCGTCGCCGCCGGCAGCGTGCCGCCCCCGGTCGCCGTGGTGCGCCGCCCCGCAGGCGGCGCCGGCCGCGGCAAGGGACGTGGCGGGGCCCGCGGGTCGGCCGAGTAAGGCCTTAAGGCTTTTCCCCCATGAACATCACAGCAGATGCAGTGAAGCAGCTCCGCGAGCGCACCGGTGCCGGCATGATGGAGTGCAAGAAAGCCCTGGTCGAGACCGAGGGCGACCTCGATGCCGCCGCCGAACTGATGCGCAAGCAGGGGCTGGCCAAGGCGGACAAGAAGGCCGCTCGGATCGCCGCCGAGGGAGTGGTCGTCGTGGCGCGCGCGCCCGATCACCATCACGCCGCCATGGTCGAGATCAATTGCGAGACCGACTTCGTGGCGCGCGAACAGGACTTCCGTGCCTTCGCGCATGCGGTCGCCGCCTGCGCCCTGCGCGCCAGGCCCGCCGACCTCGCCGCGCTTGGGGCCGCGCAGCTTGACTCCGGCGAGAGCGTCGAGGAGCGCCGCCGCGTGCTCGTGGCCAAGATCGGCGAGAACATCAGCGTGCGCCGCTTTGCGGTGATGAGTTCGCCCGAGCACCTCGGCGCCTACGTGCACGGCACGCGCATCGGGGTGCTGGTGGCGGTCAAGGGCGGCACGCCGGCACTGCCGCACGATCTGGCCATGCACATCGCTGCGAGCAACCCGCGCTACCTCTCGGCCGCTCAGGTGCCCGCGGACGTGATCGCAAAGGAGCGCGAGATCCTCACCGAGCAGGCCGCCAACGAGGGCAAGCCGCCGGAGATCGTCGCCAAGATGGTGGAAGGGCGACTGCGCAAGTCGCTCGCCGAGATCACCCTTGCCGGCCAACCCTTCGTCAAGGAGCCGGATGTGACCATCGAGAAGCTTTTGAAGGGTGCCAAGGCGGAAGTACTGGCTTTCGAGCGCTTTGAGGTCGGGGCCGGCATCGAGAAGAAGCAGGATGATTTCGTGGCCGAGGTGATGGCGCAGGTCAAGGGCGCCGGGCCTGCGGGCAAGCACTGACCAGAGCGGGAAGGCCGCACGAGCGATCCTTAAGGACAGAACCCCGCCGCGCGCGGGGTTTTTTCCATCGGTGATAGGGAGAAGTGAAGATGAGCCAAGCGAAGTCGGCGTACTCGCGCATCCTGGTCAAGCTCTCGGGTGAGGCGCTGATGGGGGAGGGCGACTACGGCATCGATCCGGCGGTCATCAAGCGCATTGCCGGGGAGCTGCAGGACATCCGCAACATGGATGTGCAGCTCGCGGTCGTGATCGGGGGCGGCAACATCTTCCGCGGTGCGGGGCTGGCGCGCGCCGGCATGGACCGCGTCGCGGCCGACCACATGGGCATGCTCGCCACTGTGATGAACGCGCTCGCCATGCAGGATGCGCTGGAAAGCCTCGGCATGCACGCGCGCGTCATGTCCGCGATCCGCATCAACGAGGTATGCGAGGACTACATCCGCCGCCGCGCCGTGCGCCACCTGGAGAAGGGCCGCATCGCCATCTTCGCCGCCGGCACCGGCAATCCGTTCTTCACCACCGACACGGCCGCAGCATTGCGCGCTATCGAGATCAGCGCCGACGTGCTGCTCAAGGCCACCAAGGTGAACGGGGTGTACTCGGATGACCCGGTGCGTAACCCCAAGGCGCAGCACTACCCGCGCCTGACCTTCGATAAGGTGCTGAACGAGAAGCTCAACGTGATGGACGCGACCGCGATCGTCATGTGCCGCGACAATCACCTGCCGCTGCGGGTCTTCAATCTCAACAATTCCGGGGACCTTACCCGCATCGTGCGTGGTGAGGATGTCGGCACCCTCGTTACACTCGAATGAGTGGCGCCAGGCCCGCACAGGAGACAACCACCATGCTCGAGGATCTGAAGAAAGATGCGCGCGAGCGCATGGCCAAATGCGTGAGCAACTTCCAGACCGACCTGAAGAAGCTGCGCACCGGACGGGCGCATCCGAGCCTGGTCGAGCACCTGAAGGTCGACTACTACGGCTCGGACGTGCCGCTGCAGCAGGTGGCAAGCATCGCCGTCGAGGACGGCCGCACGCTCGTCATCTCGCCCTGGGAAAAGAGCGTGGTGCAGGCCATCGAGAAGGCGATCTTCAAGTCCGACCTGGGACTGACGCCCATGACCGCCGGCACCGTGATCCGCATCCCGATGCCGCCGCTCACTGAGGAGCGGCGGCGCGAGATCACCAAGATGCTGCGCCACGACGCGGAGAATGCCCGCGTGGCGGTGCGCAACGTGCGCCGCGACGTCATGAACGACATCAAGGAGCTGCTCAAGGAGAAGGAGATCTCCCAGGACGATGAGCGGCGCGCGGAAGCGGAGGTGCAGAAGCTCACCGACAAGCACGTCGCCGACGTCGAGAGCCTGCTCGTCGCCAAGGAAAAAGAGGTCATGCAGGTCTAGATGGCGAACGCTGCCGCCAAGAGCCTGCCGCGCCACGTCGCCATCACCATGGATGGCAACGGCCGCTGGGCGGCCGCGCGCGGCGAGTCGCGCGCCGCCGGCCACAAGGCGGGGCTGGTGCCGGTGCGCATGTGTGTCGAGGAGTGCACGCGCCGCGGTATCCAGGCCCTCACGCTGTTCGCCTTCTCCAGCGAGAACTGGCTGCGCCCGGCCGCCGAGGTGGCAAGTCTCATGAGCCTGTTCGTCGAGGCACTCGACCGCGAGATCGATGAGCTGCACAAAAAGGGCGTGCGCATGCGCTTCATCGGCGCGCGCAAGAATCTCGCGGTGCGTCTGCAGTCGCGCATCGCTGCCGCCGAGGAGCGCACCGCCGCCAATCGCGCCCTCGCCCTGCAGATCGCACTGGGCTACGGCGGGCGCTGGGACCTCACGCAGGCCGCACAGCGCCTGGCACGCGAGTGCTTAAGCGGCGCGCTGCGCCCCGAGGAGATCACCGAGGCGCGCCTGGGTGCGCAGCTCGAGCTTGCGGGGCTCCCCGAGCCGGACCTGCTGATCCGCACCGGCGGGGAGCAGCGCATCAGCAACTTTCTGCTGTGGGACCTGGCTTACGCGGAGCTGTATTTCACGCCCTGCCTGTGGCCGGATTTTCAGGCGGCCGACTTTGAAGGCGCGCTGGAGTTTTTCGCCGGCCGCGAGCGGCGCTTCGGACAGACCCAGGCGCAGCGCGCTTCGTGAACGAATCGCTGCGCAAGCGGGTGCTGACCGCCGTGCCGCTTGCCGTGGTGCTGCTGGTGGTGCTCATCATCATGAAGCCGCTGGCGGGGGTGCTCGTGTTGAGTGCGATCATGCTGATTGGCGCCTGGGAGTGGTCGGCGTTTCTGCACCTGCCTACGCCCGCCCTGCGGGCCGCCTACGTCGGTCTCGTCGCGGTGCTGTGCTTCGCGGCCTGGTGCTTTGCGGTCAGCGCCGGCGCGCGCGCGCTGATCATGGGGGGCGCACTCGCCTGGTGGTGCGTGGCCCTCGCCTGGGTGGCGCTCGCGCCGCGGCGCGTGGCGGGCTGGTCGGCGGCGGCGGCGGGGGTGCTGGCGCTGGTACCGTCCTGGCTGGCGCTGGTGCGGCTGCGGGTCGAGCTGCCCGAGGGCGGTCAATGGGTGCTGTTCGTGCTGGTGCTGGTGTGGGCGGCCGATATCGGGGCCTACTTCGGCGGCCGCCGCTTTGGTCGGCTGTCCCTGGCGCCGCAGGTCTCGCCCTCCAAGACCTGGGAGGGGGTGCTCGGGGGGGTGGCCTTCAGCGCCCTCATGGCGTGGCTTGGCGCGTTGTGGTTTCACCTCCCGGCGCTTACCTTTCTCCTCCTGTGCCTGGCGGCCGTCGGCTTCTCGATCGTCGGGGACCTGACGGAAAGTCTGCTGAAGCGCTATGCAGGTGTAAAAGACAGTGGCACGTTGTTTCCGGGACACGGCGGAGTGATGGATCGTATCGACAGCCTCACGGCGGCAGCGCCCGTACTGTTCCTCGGACTGATGTTCCTCGGGGTGGCGCGGTGATCGGCGTTGCGGTGCTCGGCTCCACCGGCTCGGTCGGGGAGAGCACGCTCGATGTGGTCGCGCGTCACCCGCAGCGCTTTCGCCTGGTGGGCCTCGCCGCCCACACCAACGCCGCGAAGCTCGCCGCCCAGGTGCGCGCTTTCCGTCCCGCCTACGCCGCGCTCGCCGATGCCGGGGCCGCGGCGCGGCTGCAGGAGCTGCTCGGCACTGAGGCGCAGGGCACCCGCGTGCTCGCAGGTCCCGGCGCGCTCGAGGAACTGGCAGCCCTGAGCGAGGTGGACTGCGTCATGGCGGCGATCGTGGGCGCTGCCGGCCTGCGCTCGACGCTGGCAGCGGCGCATGCCGGCAAGCGCCTGCTGCTCGCCAACAAGGAATCGCTCGTGATGTCCGGGCCACTGCTGCTCGCCGCGGTGCGCGCCGGCGGCGCGACGCTGCTGCCGATCGACAGCGAGCACAACGCAATCTTCCAGTGCCTGCCCCCCGGGGCGCGCACCGGTGAACCCCCGCCGGGCGTGCGGCGCATCCTGCTGACCGCCTCGGGCGGCCCGTTCCGCGATACGCCGGCGGAGGCCCTCGCAGGCGTCACCCCGGAGGCCGCCTGCGCGCACCCGAACTGGGTCATGGGACGCAAGATCTCGGTCGACTCGGCCACCCTCATGAACAAGGGGCTCGAGCTCATCGAGGCCTGCCTGCTCTTCGGCGTGCCGCCGGCGCAGGTCGAAATCCTGCTGCACCCCCAGAGCATCGTGCACTCGCTGGTCGAATACGTGGACGGCTCGGTGCTGGCGCAGCTCGGCGCGCCCGACATGCGCACGCCGATCGCGCACGCACTGGCGTGGCCCGAGCGCATCGACTCCGGTGTAGAATTCCTCGACTTGCTCAAGGCCGGGCGGCTCGATTTCCGTTCGCCCGATATCGTGAAGTTCCGCTGCCTGGCGCTGGCCCAGGCCGCGGCGCGCGCCGGGGGCCTCTACCCGGTGCTGCTGAACGCCGCCAATGAGGTGGCCGTGGAGGCATTCCTGGAGCGCCGATTGAACTTTCCCGGCATTGCCGCGGTCATTGAAGCCGTGGTGCAGCGGGCCACGGGGGGTGCGTTGGGCGGCCTGGATGACGTTCTGGCGGCCGACGCGGAAGGCAGAATGCACGCGCGCGAGCAGATCCTGGGCATGACAAGAAGTGCAACGGCGAAGGGCGCGCACGCATGAGTGTGATCTCGAAACTGTGGGACCCGTTCTGGTTCATCGTCGCCGTGGGACTTCTGGTCACGGTGCACGAATTTGGCCATTACTGGGTTGCGCGGCGCTTAGGGTTCAAGGTACTGCGCTTCTCGGTCGGCTTCGGCCGCCCGCTCTTTAAGTGGATCGGCGGCGCCGACCGCGTCGAGTACGTGATCGCGGCGATTCCGCTCGGCGGTTACGTCAAGATGCTCGATGAGCGTGAGGGTCCGGTGGCCACCGCCGAGCTCGCGCGCTCCTTCACGCGCCGCCCGCCCTGGCAGCGTATCGCGGTGCTGCTGGCCGGTCCGGCCTTCAACATCCTGTTCGCGATCATCGCCCTGTGGGGCATCTTCTGGTTCAACGGCGTCAACGAGGTGCGTCCGCGCGTTGGCGCGGTGACGGCTGATTCGATTGCCGCGCACGCCGGCCTGAAGTCCGGCGATGAGATCGTGAGTGTCGATGGCGCCGCCGTGGCCGGCGAGCGCGACGTGGTGCTGGGACTGCTGGATGCGGTCAGCTCGCGCACGCAGGTGGAGTTGGGCGTCAGCGCGGCAGACGGCGCGGTGCGCACCCTGCACCTCGCACTGCCCGATGCCGAGGGACGCCGCCACCTGACCGAGCCCGCCGAGCTGTTCCACGGTCTGGGGTTTGAGTTCTGGCTGCCGCCACTGCCGCCGCTGCTCGGCAGCGTCGAGAACGACGGTCCGGCGGCGCGCGCCGGGCTGCGGGCGGGGGACCGCATCCTCGCCATCGACGGCGTGCACATGAACGACTTCCACGAGATCGCCGACTACATCAACGCCCGCCCTAATCAGCGCCTGAGCATCGACTACGAGCGCAACGGTGCCACGCAGCAGGTGGCCGTGCAGGTGGGGAGCGAGGAGATCAACGGCAAGCGCATCGGCCGCATCCACGTCACTCAGCCGAAGTACCCGGACAACCTCTTCGTGCACACCGACTTGAGCCCCATCGCCGCGCTCGGGCACGGCGCGGCAGAGGCCTGGACTTTGAGCGTGTTCCAGGCGCGGCTGTTCGGCCGCATGGTGCTGGGCAAGGTGTCGCTGAAGAACCTGAGCGGGCCGTTGTCGATCGCACAGTACGCCGGGGACTCGGCCCAGGCCGGCGCCGCCGCCTTCCTGTCGACACTGATCCTGCTGTCGCTGTCGCTTGGCTTCCTCAACCTGCTGCCGATCCCGATCCTCGATGGCGGCCAGATCGTGTTTCAGCTGGCGGAATGGTTCAAGGGCAGCCCCTTGTCGGAACGCACGCAGGTATTCGGGCAGCAGGTGGGGATTGCCCTTCTCATCGTCCTGATGGGTGTCGCGCTATACAACGACATCGCGCGCCAGTTCAGTTGATCGTGCCATCGTCGGTCGCCGGCCGCGACCGCCGCAGTGAAGCGCCGACAGATGCGAATCTGAGCGGCCCATGGATAGTGCAGCGTATGAATTTTCCACAGCGCGCCGTGCGCGCAAGCGAGAGATACCCGGTGATGGGAGTATGAGAACGCGTATTGGCCTGGCAGCTATGGCGCTTGCCGTGCATTGCGCGCTGACGCTTGCGCAGACGACCGCGCTGCCGGCGGATTTCACCGTCGGCGACATCCGGGTCGAGGGCCTGCAGCGTGTCTCCGAAGGCACGGTCTATAACTATCTGCCGGTCAACATCGGCGATCACCTGACGCCCAGCCGCGTGCGCGAGGCCATCAAGGCGCTGTACGCGACCGGCTTCTTCCGCGACGTGCAGATGCGCCGCGAGGGCAGCACGCTGGTCGTCGTGGTGCTCGAGCGGCCTTCGATCGAGAGCTTCGAGATCACCGGCAACAAGGACATCAAGACCGAGGATCTGCAGAAATCGCTGCGTACCGTGGGGCTGGCGGCCGGCAAGACCTTCGACCGCTCGGTGCTCGAGGATGTCACGCAGTACCTCACCGATCAGTACTACTCGCGCGGCAAGTACGGCATCAGGATCGACACCAAGGTCGAGGAGGAATCCGGCAACCGCGTCAAGATCAAGATCGACATCAAGGAAGGCACGCGCGCCAAGATCCGCAAGATCAATATCGTCGGCAACACCAAGTTCAAGGAAAAGGACATCCTCGACACGCTGGAGCTGAAGACGCCCAACTGGCTGTCCTGGTACAAGCAGGACGACCGCTACTCGCGCGAGTCGCTGCAGGGCGATCTCGAGAAGATCCGTAACTACTACATGGATCGCGGCTATGCCAACTTCCAGCTCGATTCGACCCAGGTAGCAATTGCGCCCGAGAAGGAAGACATCTTCATCACGGTGAACGTCGAGCCGGGACAGATCTACAAGGTCTCCTCCATCAAGCTCGCTGGCACCTTCGTGGTGCCGCAGGCTGAGCTCGAGCGCTATCTCGTCATCCACCCGGGTGAAACCTTCAACCGCAAGCTGATCACGACCAGCCAGGAGCTCATGCAGAACCGCATGGGACGTGACGGCTATGCCTTCGCCAAGGTGGAGCCGGTGCCGACGGCGGACAACACCAACCACACCGTGGCGCTCACCTTCTTCGTCGATCCGGGCAACCGCGTCTACGTGCGCAACATCGCCTTCACCGGCGCCAACCGCATCAACGATGAGGTGCTGCGCCGCGAGATGCGCCAGCTCGAGGGCGGCTGGCTCTCCAACACCTCGCTCGAGCGCTCCAAGCAGCGCATCCAGCGCCTGCCGTACGTGAAGAGCGTCGAGTTCGAGACCACCCCGGTGGCCGGCTCCCCGGACATGGTGGATGTGAATTACAAGATCGAGGAGGGCCCGGCCTCGCAGCTCTCCGGCGGTATCGGCTACTCCGAGACCTACAAGTTCATGCTGAACGGCAGCTACGCGGACTCCGACTTCCTCGGTTCCGGCCAGCGCGTGGCGATCAACCTGAACGGCGGTGCGTTCAGCAAGGTGTATACGGTGCAGCACACCAACCCGTACACCAACGTTGACAACCTGCAGCGCACCGAGTCGCTCACTTACAGCGACGTGACGCAGTTTGTGTCCTCGTCCTCGCAGTTCTCGTCCCAGACCATAAGCTTTGGTCCGACCTGGGCGTACCCGATCACCGAGTTCATGTATCTGCGCTTCGGGCTCGCCTTCAACAGCTCACAGCTGCTCACCAACTCGCTCTCCAGTGCCGAGCAGGCGCAGCAGTGGGTGCAGCAGAACGGGCATCCCTACAGCCGCATCGCGCACGACGATTCGACCAACAACGAATACGTGTTCTATGGCACGAACTTTCGGACCCTCGAGAGCGTGCTCGGTTGGGACTGGGATACGCGCAACCGCACGCTGTTCGCCGATCGCGGCATGCGTATGAACGTGTCGCTGTCGGCGACCGTGCCGATCGGCAACGTGCAGTACTGGATTGGCAACTACCAGTTCGTCAGGTACGTGCCGCTGGGCAAGCGCTTCACGCTCTCCTTTCTCGAGGGCATCGATTACGGGCAGCCCCTCGGCAGCACCACGGCGCTCCCTCCCTATCGTCAGTTCTTCGGTGGCGGCCCGGACAACGTGCGTGGCTTTCGTGAGAGCCGTCTGGGACCGAAGGACCAGTTCGGCAATCCCTATGGCGGCAATCTGCGCGTCACCAGCCAGAACGAGCTGATCTTCCCCATGCCCGCCAAGTGGGCCCAGACCGCGCGCGTGAGCGCCTTCTTCGACATGGGCGGCGTCTACCAGACCGGTAGCAAGATCAAGTTCTACGGCCCGGACCAGACGACGATCGACAACTACAACCTGACCAGCTTCTCGGAGATCAAGCGCTCGGTCGGCATCGCCGTGCAGTGGCTCGCACCCCTGGGTCTGTTCCGGTTCAGCTTCGGAGTGCCACTCAATTCCAAGAGCAGCAACGGTGTCACCACCTGGGGCGATGAGACTGAAGGCTTCCAGTTTTCTGTCGGTAACGCCTTCTGAGGGGGAAGAATCGCAAAGAAACGAGCCGTTACGGCCCGTTCTACGCGATACTAGGGGTTTGAGCCGGCCCCCCTGTGGGACCCCGGCGGTCATAAACAGTTACACACGAGGTAGGTGGGTCCGTGATGCGTTTGAGCAGCAGCAAGGTGGCGGTTTGGGCGATTGCAGTGGGGGCGGCGCTCGCCGCGGTGCCGGCCTGGGCTGACCAGAAGATCGGTATCGTCAACTACCCACAGCTGATGGAGGAATCCCCGCAGGGCAAGGCGGTGATGGAGTCCATGCGTGCCGAGTTCGCGCCGCGCCAGCGCACACTGCAGGCTCAGGAGGCGAGCCTCAAGGCCAAGCAGGACAAGCTGCAGAAGGATGGAGCCACCATGTCCGAGGAGCAGCGCCAGCGCGCCGAGAAGGAATTTCGTGACGGCGCGCGCGACTTCGAGCGCGCTAAGGGCGAGTTGCAGGATGATTTCAGCGCCCGGCGCAACGAGGAAATGTCGCGCCTGCAGCGCACGATCCTCGAGGAAGTGCGCACCTATGCCAAGTCCCAGAATTTCGACCTGGTGCTGACCGCCGAAGCGGTGCTCTACAACTCCTCCGCCAACGACATCACCGCCCAGGTGCTGGCGGCGATGCAGGCGCGCGGCGGCGCTGCGGGCGCCGGTAAGCCCGCGGCCACGCCGAGCACGGCGCCGGCGCCGGCCAAGCCGACCAAGTAACGCGCGCGGCATTCCTTCCAGGGAAGCACAGCGGGTTTCTCCATGGCGATAGCGCTCGGGGAACTGGCGGTGCGCTTTGGCCTGGAGCTGCGCGGTGACCCCGATACCCAGGTCGAGCGAGTCGCCACGCTCGCCCACGCCGGGGCCGGTGCGCTGAGCTTCCTTGCCAACCCGCGCTACCGTGCGCAGCTCACCGACACCAAGGCGGCCGCAGTCATCGTGAACGCGGCGGCCGCCGCGCACTGCCCGGCGCCCATGCTCGTGAGCGAGAACCCCTACGCCGCCTACGCCCGCATCGCCGCGATCCTCTATCCGCTGCCAGCGCTCGTGCCGGGAGTGCATGCGAGCGCAATCGTCGATGCGAGCGCGCGCATCGACCCGTCCGCCCAGATCGCAGCGCTCGCCGTCATCGGGGCGCATGCGGTGATCGGGGCGCGCTGTTTCGTCGGGCCGCACAGCGTGCTCGAGGCTGGCGTCACGCTCGCGCAGGACGTGCGCCTGGTGGCGCGCGTCACACTCGGGACCGGTGTCGAGATCGGCGCGCGCGCGGTGGTGCAGCCCGGGGCGGTCATCGGTGGGGATGGCTTCGGTTTCGCACCCGAGCGGGGCACCTGGATCAAGGTGCCACAGCTCGGCACGGTGCGTGTTGGCGCCGATGTCGAGATCGGCGCCAACACCACGATCGACCGCGGCGCCATCGATGACACGGTCATCGAGGCGGGCGCCAAACTCGACAACCTCATCATGATCGCCCACAACGTACGCATTGGCGCACACACCGCCATCGCCGCCTGCACTGGCATCTCCGGCAGCACTACGGTCGGTGCACGCTGCATGATCGGCGGCCACTGCGGCTTCGCTGGCCATATCAACATCGCTGACGATGTTGTCATCACCGGTTACTCGATGATCAGCCGCTCCATCGAGCGTGCTGGCGTATACTCCAGCGGCATTCCGTTTGAAGAAGCGCACGCGTGGCGCCGCTTGGTGGCGCGCTTCAAGCGCCTGCCCCTGCTCGAGGGGCGGGTGCGCAAACTCGAGCAGGCGGCGGGCCTGAAGAGCGCCCAGGAGCAGGAACCTGACGATGACTGAGGGCCTACAACTTGACATGCAGGCCATCCTCGAGCGCCTGCCGCACCGCTACCCGTTCCTGCTGGTGGATCGCGTGCTCGAACTGCACCCGGGCAAGAGCATCCGCGCGCTGAAGAACGTCACCTACAACGAGCCGTTCTTTCCGGGTCACTTTCCCGGGCGTCCGGTGATGCCGGGCGTCATGATCATCGAGGCGCTCGCCCAGGCGGCCGGCATCCTGTGCTTCGTGACCGGCGGCGTCATTCCCGATCACACCACGCGTTTCTACTTCGTCGGCATTGACGATGCGCGCTTCCGCAGGCCGGTGGTGCCGGGCGATCAACTCATCCTGACGGCGCAGCTGCAACGCTCGCTGCGCGGTATCTGGCGCTTCTCGACCGCCGCCCTGGTGGGCGAGCACGAGGTGGCGCACGCGGACATGATGGTGGCCCCGGAGACCTCCAAATGATCGACGCGCGTGCGATCGTCTCAGCCGAGGCGCAGCTAGCGGAGGATGTCAGCGTCGGACCCTTCAGCATCATCGGCCCACAGGTGAGCATCGGGCCGCGCACGCGCATCGAGCCGCACGTCGTGATCGGGGGGCCGACCACAATCGGTGCCGACAATCACATCTTCCCGTTCGCCGCCATCGGCGGGGCGCCGCAGGACAAGAAATACCGCGGCGAGCCGACGCGGCTTGAGATTGGCGACCGCAACGTGTTCCGTGAGAGCTGCACCATCAACCGCGGCACCACGCACGATCAGGGTGTCACCCGCATCGGCCACGACAACCTCTTCATGGCCTATGCGCACGTTGCCCACGACTGCCAGATCGGCAGTCAGACGGTATTCGCCAACTGCGCCGCGCTCGGCGGCCATGTCGCGGTGGGCGACTGGGTGATTATCGGTGGCCTGTCGGCGGTGCATCAGTTCGCCAAGATCGGCGCGCATGCCTTCCTCGGCGGCGGCACGATCCTCTCGCGCGACGTGCCCCCCTACGTCATGGTCACCGGCAATCCGGCCGTGCCGCACTCGATCAACTCCGAGGGCTTGAAGCGGCGTGGCTTCAGCGAAGCACAGATCCGCAACATCCGCGATGCCTACCGCATCCTGTACCGCGCAGAGCTGAAGCTGGCCGAGGCGCTCGCGCGCTTGGAGATCCTGGCGCAGGCGCACGCGGAAATCCGCCCGTTCGTCGATTTCATCCACGCCTCCAACCGCAGCCTGGTGCGATGAACGCTGCGGGGGCTGCGCCCGCAGCCACGCGCGCGCTGCGGGTCGGGATCGTCGCGGGCGAGCATTCCGGGGACACGCTCGGAGCGGCGCTGATGGCAGCGCTGCGCGCGCGCGCCCCCGAGGTTGAGTTCTTCGGCGTGGCGGGCCCGAAGATGGCTGCGGCCGGCTGTGAGGTCTGGGCACGCGCGGATGAGCTCGGCGTCATGGGGCTCGCCGAGGTGCTGCGTCACCTGCCGCGCCTGCTGCGGCTGCGTGCGGTGCTGCGCGCGCGCTTCCTCGCCGCCCGTCCGGACGTTTTCGTCGGCATCGACGCCCCGGAGTTCAACCTGCGGCTCGCCCGCAGCCTCAAGGCCGCCGGCATCCGTACGGTGCAGTACGTCAGTCCCCAGGTGTGGGCCTGGCGACAGGGACGGGTACGCACCATCGGCGCTGCGGTCGATCTCGTCCTGTGCATACTGCCCTTCGAGACCGAGTTCTATACCGGCCGCCAGGTGCGCGCCGAGTTCGTGGGCCATCCGCTTGCCGATCAGATCCCGCTCGACTCCGACCGCGCCGCCGCGCGCGCCGTGCTCGGCCTGCCCGCCGATGCAGGAGTCGTGGCGCTCCTGCCCGGCAGCCGCCTCGCCGAGGTGCGACGCCTCGCCGCGCCGTTTGTGATCGCCGCGGCGCGCATCGCGCAGCTCAAACCCGGACGCTACCGCTTCATTGCGCCGATGGCCTCGGCTGCCAGTCGTGAGGTGTTCGCGAGGGAAGCGGCGCAAGTTCCCGGCGCACCTGAGATTAGGATGCTGGACGGCAGCGCGCAGCAGGCGCTCGCGGCTGCCGACGCGGCGATCGTGGCCTCGGGAACCGCGACCCTGGAGACCCTGCTCACCGGCCGCCCCATGGTGGTGGCGTATCGTTTCAGCGGGCTCACCGCGTTCGTGGTGCGCGCGCTGGGCCTGGTCAAGGTACGATACTTTTCACAGCCGAACCTGCTCGCGGGCAAGGCTCTGGTGCCGGAGTTCCTGCAGGAGAAGGTGAACGGACCGGCGCTTGCGGATGCATTGCTTAAGCAACTCGAGGAGCCGGCCAAGGTGCGTGAATTGCAGGACGAATTCGCATCCATCCACCGCCGCCTGCGCTTGGGCGGGGCGGGGCGCGCCGCGGATGCGATCCTGAATCTGCTCGGCCGCGGCCCGGGGCCTGCGGCCCACGACAGCGATGCGCACACCGCCGGGCTGTAATACCGCCCGCATCGCGGGCGTCGATGAAGCCGGACGCGGACCGCTGGCGGGCCCAGTCGTGGCGGCCGCGGTGATCCTCGATCCGCGGCGCCGCATCCGCGGCCTGGCCGACTCCAAGGTGCTGCCGGCGGCCGAGCGGCTGCGCTTGGCGCCCCTCATCCGCGCGCGCGCTCTCGCCTGGGCCGTCGGCTGGGCCGACCGCGACGAGATCGACAGCCTCAACATCTTCCAGGCGACCATGCTGGCGATGCGGCGCGCGCTCTTGGCTCTGCCCGTGGTGCCCACGCACGTGCGCATCGACGGCAACCGCTGCCCCTGCATCCAGGACCTGCCACTGCCGTGCACGCTCGAGGCGATCATCGCCGGCGATGCCCGGGTGGCGGCCATCAGCGCAGCCTCGATTCTCGCCAAGACCTGCCGCGATGCGATGATGGTTTCGCTGGATCGGTGCTACCCGGGATTCGAGCTGGCGACGCACAAAGGCTACGGCACGCCGGCGCACTTGAGCGCGCTGCGCGCGCGCCCCCCCTCGCCCCAGCATCGTCGCTCCTTTTCCCCGGTGCGCTGCCTCAGCGAGGCGGACGAGGACCTCTTGACAGAGTCGGCCTTCGGGAACTAAGAGCGCGTGATGTCACCGGGATTCGTCCACCTGCGCCTGCACACGGAGTACTCCCTCTCCGACAGCGTCGTGCGCATCGCGGAGCTCGTGGCGGCCACTGCCGCCGCCGGCATGCCGGCGGTTGCCGTGACCGACCAGAACAATCTCTTCGCGATGGTGAAGTTCTACCGCGAGGCGCTGAAGAGCGGCCTCAAGCCCCTCATCGGCGTAGATCTCCTGGTGCGCGAGGAGGGTGAGCGGCAGAGTCCCTCGCGCCTGACGCTGCTGTGCCAGACCCCGGAGGGCTACCGCAATCTCACCCGCCTGGTGAGCCGCGCCTACCTCGAGGGCCAGGAACGCGGCCAGCCGCGCATCGAGCGCAGCTGGCTCACTGCGGTCAACTGTAGCGGGCTGATCGCACTCTCTGCGGCCGCCGACGGTGACGTCGGGCGGGCGCTGGTGAACGCGCGCGAGGCGGATGCGGAGCGCCTGCTGGCGGCTTGGCTGGCACTGTTCCCGGGCCGCTACTACCTCGAGCTGCAGCGCTTGGGGCGCGCTGCCGAGGAGGTCTACATCGCCGCCGCCGTGGCGCTCGCGGCGCGCCGCGGCGTACCGGTGGTTGCCACCAACGACGTGCGCTTCCTCAAGGCCGATGAGTTCGATGCGCACGAGGCGCGCGTGTGCATTCACGACGGGGCCCTGCTCGCAGACCCCGGGCGGGTGCGGCGCTACACGCGCCAGCAGTACCTACGCACGCCCCAGGAGATGGCGGCGCTGTTCGCCGACCTGCCCGAGGCGCTCGCCAATTCGGTCGAGATCGCGCGCCGCTGCAGCCTGACGCTCAAGCTCGGCGAGGCGCGCCTGCCGCAGTACCCGGTGCCGGCGCAGACCACGACCGAGGAGTACCTGAAGGCGCAGGCGCTGCTCGGGCTCGCGCAGCGCTTCGGCGCCGCCAGCGCGCCGGCGGCTTACGCCGAGCGTCTCGGCAGCGAGCTCGCCGTCATCTGCCCGATGGGCTTCGCCGGCTACTTCCTCATCGTCGCGGACTTCATCCGCTGGGCGCGCGAGAACGGCGTGCCGGTGGGCCCGGGCCGCGGTTCGGGCGCCGGTTCGCTGGTGGCCTACAGCCTGGGGATCACCGACCTCGATCCGATCCAGCACGACCTGCTGTTCGAGCGCTTCCTCAATCCCGAGCGCGTCTCGATGCCCGACTTCGACATCGACTTCTGCATGGACGGCCGCGATCGCGTCATCGACTACGTCGCCCAGAAGTACGGCCGCGAGCGCGTCTCGCAGATCATCACCTATGGCACCATGGCAGCCAAGGCGGTGGTGCGCGACTGCGGGCGCGTGCTCGGCATGACCTACGGCTACGTCGACCGCATCGCCAAGCTCATTCCCTTTGAGCTCGGCATCACGCTCGATGATGCGCTGGAGAAGGAGCCCGAGCTCAAGCGCCTCTACCAGAACGAGGACGAGGTGCGGAACCTCATCGATCTGGCGCGCTCGCTCGAGGGGCTGACGCGCAACGCCGGTATGCATGCCGGTGGCGTCGTGATCGCCCCGTCCGTGCTCACCGATTTCGCGCCGCTCTATTGTGACACCGCCGGCGGCAACGTCGTCACGCAGTTTGACAAGGACGACGTCGAGGCAGCCGGCCTCGTCAAGTTCGACTTCCTCGGTCTGCGAACCCTCACCATCATCGACCGCGCGGTGGCCCTCATCAACCGCGAGCGCGCCAGCGAGACGGCTTTGCTGCATATCAGCACGCTGCCGATGGGCGATGCGCCGACCTACACGCTGCTCAAGTCCTGCCGCACCACCGCGGTGTTCCAGCTCGAATCGCGCGGCATGAAGGACCTGATCCGCCGCCTGCAGCCGGACTGCTTCGAGGACATCGTGGCGCTGGTGGCGCTGTTTCGCCCCGGGCCACTGCAGTCGGGCATGGTCGATGACTTCATCAACCGCAAGCACGGCCGCAGCGACGGTCCGATCGACTACCTGCACCCGAGTCTGGAACCGGTACTGAAACCCACTTACGGGGTGATCCTGTATCAGGAACAGGTCATGCAGATCGCGCAGGTGCTTGCCGGCTACACCCTGGGTGGCGCGGACCTGCTGCGCCGCGCGATGGGCAAGAAAAAACCCGAGGAGATGGCGCAGCAGCGCTCGATCTTCGTCTCCGGTGCGGTGGCGCGCGGAGTGCGCGAGCAGCTCGCCGTCTACATCTTCGATCTCATGGAGAAGTTCGCCGGCTACGGCTTCAACAAGTCGCACTCGGCCGCCTATGCGCTGCTGTCGTTCCAGACCGCCTACCTCAAGGCGCACTATCCGGCGCAGTTCATGGCTGCAGTGCTGTCGGCGGACATGGAGCACACCGACAAGGTGGTGACGCTCATCAAGGAATGCACCGACATGGGCCTTGAGGTGCTGGCGCCGGACGTCAATGCCTCGGTGTATGAATTCACGGCCTGCGGTCCGAAGAGCATCCGCTACGGCCTGGGTGCGGTGCGCGGCGTGGGCGAGGGCGCGGTGGAGGCGCTGATCGGTGAGCGCAGCGCGCGCGGAAGCTACGCAACGCTCGCCGACCTATGCCGGCGCCTGGATCTGCAGAAGGCCAACCGCCGCGTGCTGGAAGCGCTGCTGCGCAGCGGGAGCCTCGATGCGCTCGGGCCCAACCGCGCAACGTTGATGGACGGACTCGGCAGCGCCATGCAGCTCGGGGACCAGAACACGCGCTCGCGCGCCGCCGGCCAGAACGATTTGTTCGGGCTCGGCGGGGACGAGCGCGCGAGCCTCCCGGAGGTGAAGCGCGTGACGGCGTTGCCGGAGTGGAGTGAGGCGGTGCGCCTGAGCGGGGAGCGCGAAACCCTCGGCCTGTACCTCACCGGGCATCCGCTGGCACGCTTCGAGGCGGCGCTGCCGCGCTTTGTCTCGCACCGCATCGCCGACCTGGTCGGTGATCGGCCGGTGCCCGGGTTCGAGATGCCGCGCTTCGGGGGCGGCAAGCCCGTCACCGTCGCCGGCCTCATCGACGAAGTAAAGAAGCGCGGGCCACGCGTGATTCTCACCCTCGATGACCGCACCGGGCGCATCGAGGTCATGTTGTTCGAGGAGACCTACCAGAAGCACCGCGACCTGATCTCCAAGGATGCACTGGTGCTGGTGGAGGGTCTGCTGCGTTTCGATGACTTCAGTGATGCCTGGCGCCTGGCCGCGCGCCGCATCAGCGAGCTCGATAAGGTGCGCGAGCAGGAAGCCCGTCGGCTCGTCCTGCGCTGCACGCAGGCCGATGCGGCCGCGCTCAGTGAACGCCTGGGGTCGATCCTCACGCCCTGGCGCCCCGGTCCGTGTCCGATCACCGTCGAGTACACCGGCGAGAAAGCGAGCGGGGCGCTCTCCCTGGGGCCGGAGTGGAACGTGCGCGCCAGCCGCGAGCTGCTGGAGCAGCTCGAGGGACTGATGGGGCGCGACTCGGTGCAGGTCATTTACGGCGCCCCGAACCCGGCGCCTGCCTCATTCGCGGACGGCCGCTGAGTTAGGGTAGGCTCGCGCCCATGGCTGTCGCATTTCTTGACTTTGAACAACCGATCGCGGAGCTCGAGGCCAAAATCGAGGAGCTCCGTCACGTGACCTCAGATTCCGAGGTCAACATCCTCGATGAGATCGGGCGGCTGCAGGCGAAGAGCCGGCAGCTGACGATGAGCATCTTCGCCAACCTCACGCCCTGGCAGATCACACAGCTGGCGCGCCATCCCCACCGGCCCTACACGCTCGACTACCTGAACAGCATCTGTTCGGAGTTCAACGAGCTGCACGGCGATCGCATGTACGCGGACGACGGGGCGATCGTCGGTGGCCTGGCGCGCATCGACGGGCGCGCCATCATGGTCATCGGCCACCAGAAGGGGCGCGATACCAAGGAGCGCGTGCGTCGCAACTACGGCATGCCCAAGCCCGAGGGCTATCGCAAGGCGCTGCGTCTGATGCGCCTCGCCGAGCGCTTCAGTGTGCCGCTACTCACCCTCATTGACACCCAGGGCGCCTACCCGGGCGTGGGCGCCGAGGAGCGCGGCCAGAGCGAGGCGATCGCCCGCAACCTGTTCGAGATGTCGGTGCTGCGCGTGCCGATCATCACCGTGGTCACCGGCGAAGGCGGCTCGGGCGGGGCGCTCGGTATCGGCGTGTGCGATCGCCTGCTGATGCTCCAGTACAGCACCTATTCGGTGATCTCGCCCGAGGGCTGCGCCTCGATCCTGTGGAAGAGCCAGGACAAGAAGGAGGTCGCCGCCGAGGCACTCAACCTCACGGCCGACCGCCTGTTCAAGCTCGGTCTGGTCGATGAGGTGATCGAGGAACCCCTCGGGGGCGCGCACCGCGACCCGGCGGCGGTGGCGGCCAGCCTGAAGAGCGCCATCGTGCGCTACCTCGATGAGCTCGAGGCTATCCCGCGCGATGAGCTGCGCGCCAAGCGCGCCGAGAAGATCGCCGGTTTCGGCGTGTTCGCCGAGAACGCGGCGTAAAGCCCGTGGCAGCCGCGGCGCGCGCCAGCCGCCGGAAGTTCGGGCCCGCCTTCCTGGCTGCACGGCTGGCGCAGCTGCTGCCCGAATTCCCCGCCGTGCGCCTGTGCGTCGCCTTTAGCGGCGGTGCGGACTCCACCGCGCTGCTGGCCGGCCTCGCAGCGCTCCAGCGTCCCGGACTTAAGGTGCGCGCGCTGCATGTCAATCACCACTTGCAGCCCCAGGCGCGGCGCTGGAGCGCGCACTGCCGGCGCCTGGCGCGCCAGCTGCAAGTGCCGCTGGAGGTGCGCGAGGTACACGTGCCGCGCGTGCGCGGGCAATCCCCGGAGGCTGCCGCGCGTGCGGCCCGCTACGCTGCCCTGGGCGCGAGCCTTGACGCGCAGGAACTGCTGCTCACCGCGCACCACCGCGATGACCAGCTCGAGACGGTGTTGCTGCAGATGCTGCGCGGCGCGGGCCTGGCGGGACTGTCTGCCATGCCGGCGGTGGCGCCTTTCGCGCAGGGGCGGCTGCTGCGCCCGCTGCTGGACGTGCCGGCTGCCGAGCTGCGCGCGTGGCTGCGCCTGCAGGGTCTGCCGTGGGTGGAGGACCCGAGCAACCAGGATGCCGGTTTCGATCGCAACTACCTGCGCCTGAAGATTCTGCCGCTGCTGCTGGCACGCTGGCCGGCTGCCGCCGCCACAGTGGCGCGCGGCGCGCGCCACGCGGCCGAGGCCCAGCGGCTGCTCGATGAGATCGCCCGCCGCGACTGCAGCGGCGCCCAGGTCGGGCCCGC
Organism: uncultured Pseudomonadota bacterium; assembly: GCA_963743625.1. GTDB lineage: Bacteria > Pseudomonadota > Gammaproteobacteria > Steroidobacterales > Steroidobacteraceae > 13-2-20CM-66-19. The sequence continues at coordinate 504,466 of CAVUQM010000009.1, forward strand.
GCTCTCGGCCAAGGTGCTGCGGCGCCTCACTCCCGAGCGGCGCCGTAACGCGCTGCGTTACTGGATCGCGCAGGCCGGCGTGCTCGTCCCGCCGGCGCGACGCCTGGAAGAACTGGCAGGCCCGCTGCTCGCGGCACGCGCGGACACGCAGCCGTTCATTGAGTGGGGCGGGGTGCGGGTGGCACGCAGCGCTGACGTGTTGCGCCTCGAGCGGGCCGTCCGGAAGCGCGCGCGCCCCGCGGCCGCCGCCGGCTCCTGGGAGTGGCAGTGGCAGGCGCAGGCGCGCCTGCGCCTGCCCGGCGGCTCACTCACGCTGCGCGCCGAGCGGCGCGGGCCGCTCGATCTGGATGCACTGGGACCGCGGCTCACGGTACGCATGCGCCGGGGAGGCGAGCGGCTGCGGCCGGTGCGCGGCGGTGTGCGTCGTACGCTCAAGGGCTTACTGCAGGAAGCGCGTGTAGCGGTGGAAGAGCGTGCGCGCCTGCCGCTGATCTTCCGCGGCGATACTCTGGTGGCGGTGGCAGGGCTGTACCTGGACGCCGAGGTGCAGGCGGGGGCGGCGACGCGCCACCGCGGACGGCTCAGCTACCGCGCGCACTGAGGTGGTGCAGGAGGTTTTTCGCACCCCCGCCGGCGATCGTTGTGCTAATCTGCCGGCCCGTCGTCGCTTTCGCCAAATCGTGGCCGCGGCATCACGCGACGGGAACCCCAAGAGCTTACGTTATGACGCGCTTTGTATTCGTCACCGGTGGCGTCGTGTCCTCATTGGGCAAGGGGATTGCCGCCGCCTCGCTCGGTGCCATTCTCGAGGCGCGTGGCCTGAAAGTGGCCATGGTGAAGCTCGACCCCTACATCAACGTGGATCCGGGCACCATGAGCCCGTTCCAGCATGGCGAGGTGTTCGTCACCCAGGACGGCACTGAGACCGACCTTGATCTGGGGCACTACGAGCGCTTCGTGCGCACCGTCACCGGGCGCAATAGCAATTTCACCACCGGCCGCATCTACGAGCGCGTCATCGCCAAGGAGCGCCGCGGCGACTATCTGGGCGCCACGGTGCAGGTCATCCCGCACATTACCGACGAGATCAAGCGCAGCATCAAGCTCGGCGCCGACGGTGCCGATGTGTGCATGGTCGAGATCGGCGGCACGGTGGGTGACATCGAGTCGCTGCCCTTCCTGGAAGCCATCCGCCAGCTCGGTGTCGAGCTCGGCCGTAACAACTGCGTCTATATGCACCTGACCTTGGTGCCGGTCGTGGGTGGCTCGGGGGAGATCAAGACCAAGCCCACGCAGCACTCGGTGAAGGAGCTGCGCGGCATCGGTATCCAGCCGGACGTGCTGCTGTGCCGCTGCAAGCACCCGCTGCCCGAGGAGCAGCGCCGCAAGATCGCCCTCTTCACCAACGTCGAGGAGCGTGCCGTGATCTCGGCGGTGGACGCGGACGACATCTACAAGATCCCGATTCTGCTGCACGAGCAGGCGCTCGATGACATCGTGGTCGACAAGCTGCGCCTGGAGGTGCCGCCCACCGACCTCGCCGAGTGGCGCCAGGTGGTGAACGGCAAGGCGAACCCCGACGGTCAGGTGGATATCGCCATGGTCGGCAAGTACGTGCAGATCCGCGACTCCTACCTGTCGCTGCACGAGGCGCTGATGCACGCGGGCCTGAAAAGCCGCACGCGCGTGAACATCCACTACATCGAGTCGACCGACATCGAGCAGCACGGCACCCACATGCTCAAGGGCATGGATGCAATCCTGGTGCCCGGCGGCTTCGGCGAGCGTGGCATCGAGGGCAAGATCCAGGCGGTGCGCTTCGCGCGCGAGCACGGCGTGCCCTACCTCGGCATCTGCTTAGGGATGCAGGTGGCGATCGTCGAGCACGGACGTCACGTGCAGGGACTTACCGATGCCAACAGCACCGAGTTCAACCGCGCCACGCCCCATCCGGTGATCGCGCTGATCTCCGAATGGCAGGACCAGATGCACGGGGCGCAGACGCGCGATGAGGGCACCGAAAAGGGTGGCACCATGCGCTTGGGCGCCCAGGAGATCCTCGTCGGGGCCGGCACACGCGCGCGCGAGATCTTCGGACGTGACGTCATCATGGAGCGCCACCGCCACCGGTTCGAGTTCAACAACACCTACCTGGAGCGCTACCGCACCTCCGGCATGCGTTTCTCCGGGTTCTCGCGTGACGGGCTGGTGGAAGTGATCGAACTGCCGCAGCATCCTTGGTTCGTGGCCACGCAGTTTCACCCGGAGTTCACCTCCACCCCGCGCGACGGGCACCCGCTGTTCAGCGGCTTCATCCGCGCCGCGCGCGCCCACCGCGCCTCGCTCCTGCCGCAGGCGGCGGGCGCCTGAGGCACGCGGCTCACCCGCCGCCGCGCTAAGGCCATGCAACTCACCGGACACGAGGTCGGGGGCCGTGAGCCCTTCTTTCTGATCGCAGGTCCGTGCGTGATCGAGAGTGCCGCGCTCAGCCAGGAGGTCGCCGGGCGGCTGAAGGAGATCACGGCACGCCTCAAGATCCCCTACATCTTCAAAGCCTCCTATGACAAGGCCAACCGCTCCTCGCGCGCCTCCTTCCGCGGGCCGGGGATCGCGGCGGGCCTGAAGGTGCTCGATGACGTGCGGCGCGTCATCGGAGTACCGGTACTGACAGATGTGCACGAGGACACGCCGCTTGCGGAAGTGGCGGCCGTGGTGGATGTGCTGCAGACGCCCGCGTTCCTGTGCCGCCAAACCAACTTCATCCTCAACACCGCCTCCCAGGGCAAGCCGGTCAATATCAAGAAGGGCCAGTTCCTCTCGCCCTGGGAGATGCAGAACGTGGTCGACAAGGCGCGCTCCACGGGCAACCAGCACATCATGGTGTGCGAGCGTGGCTTTTCCTTCGGTTACAACAACCTGGTGTCCGACATGCGCGCGCTCGCCATCATGCGCGACACCGGCTGCCCGGTGGTCTTCGATGCCACCCACTCGGTGCAGCTGCCGGGCGGGCAGGGCTCAGCCTCCGGCGGCCAGCGCGAATTCATTCCGGTGCTGGCGCGCGCCGCCGTAGCCGCCGGCGTCGCGGGCCTCTTCATGGAGACGCACCCGCATCCGGAGCAGGCACTCTCGGATGGCCCGAACGCCTGGCCGCTGGCGCGCATGGAGGCGCTGCTGACGACGCTCACCGAGCTCGACCGCGCGGTCAAGCGCGTGCCGTACGAAGAATCCCTGCTGGCGAAAACCTAAAAGAGAACCGATGAGCAAGATCAAGGACATCCGCGGGCGAGAGATCATCGACTCGCGTGGCAATCCCACCGTGGAAGCGGACGTGGTGCTCGACTCCGGCGTCCTCGGGCGCGCTGCCGTGCCCTCTGGGGCCTCCACCGGCACGCGCGAGGCGGTCGAGCTGCGCGACGCCGACAAGAAGCGCTACGGCGGCAAGGGTGTCCTCAAGGCCGTGGAGCACATCAACACGGTGCTGAAGCAGGCGCTCCTCGGCGCCGATCCGCGCGACCAGGCCGGGATCGACCGGAAGATGATCGAGCTCGACGGCACCGACAACAAGGAGCGCCTGGGTGCCAATGCGCTGCTGGGCGTATCGCTCGCGAACGCGCACGCGGCCGCCCGGGATGCGCATGAGCCGCTCTACCGCCATCTGGCACATCTGATTGGTGGTGAGCGCGAGCCGCTAATGCCGGTGCCGATGATGAACATCATCAACGGCGGCGCCCATGCCAACAACTCCCTCGACGTACAGGAATTCATGATCCTGCCTGTGGGCGCGCCGAGCTTTCGCGAGGCACTGCGCTACGGCGCGGAAGTATTTCATACCCTGAAGAAGATTCTCGCCGATCGGGGCTTGTCGACGGCGGTCGGGGACGAAGGTGGCTTCGCCCCGGATCTGGACTCGAACGAGGCGGCGCTGCAGGTCATTCTCGAGGCGATCGCCAAGGCCGGCTACCAGGCCGGCAAGGACATCTACCTAGGGCTGGACGTGGCGAGCTCGGAGTTCTTCAAGGACGGCAGCTACGAACTCGAGTCCGAGCAGCGGCGCTTCTCGGCGGCCGAGTTCACGCGCTACCTGGCCGACCTCGCCGCCAAGTACCCGATCATCACCATCGAGGACGGCATGAGCGAGGCGGACTGGGACGGCTGGGAGACCCTCACGCGCGCACTGGGCGGCAAGATTCAGCTGGTCGGCGACGATGTGTTCGTAACCAACACCAAGATCTTCCGCGAGGCGATCGCGCGTCACATCGGCAACGCCATCCTCATCAAGCCCAATCAGATCGGTACCCTCACCGAGACTCTCGCCGCCATCGACATGGCGGACAAGGCACACTACGCCTCGGTGGTCTCGCACCGCTCGGGGGAGACCGAGGATGCGACCATCGCCGACATCGCCGTCGCCAGCGCCGCCACCCAGATCAAGACCGGCTCCATGTCGCGCTCCGACCGTATCGCCAAGTACAACCAGCTGCTGCGTATCGAGGCCGAGCTCGGCACGGTGCGCTACGCCGGCCGCGAGGCCTTCCCGGTCAAGATCACCGGCTGAGGGTAGGGCGCCGCCGCAGCCCCGAGGGTGGCACGCCGAAGAGGCGTACGAAGGCGCGCCGCATGCGCTCCGGATCGCTGAAGCCGCAGGTGGTCGCCACCTGCTGAACCGAGCCGGCGCCGCTTTCCAGCAGTGCCCGGGCGGCATCGGCGCGGATACGCTCCACCGCCTTGGCCGGGGTGAGTCCGGTTTCGGCGCGGAAGGCGCGCGCGAAGTTGCGCGGACTCATGCACGCGCGCGCCGCCAGCTGCGCCACCGGGAAGGGTGCGTTCAGGTGCGCACGCACGTGCTCCAGGAGCGCCGCGAAGCGCCCCGGCGCGCGCTCCAGCTCCAGGAGCGCCGAGAACTGCGATTGCCCTCCCGGGCGGCGGTGATAGACCACCAGGTGCTGCGCAGTGCGCCGTGCTACCGCCTCCCCCAGATCCTCACCGATGAGGGCCAGTGACAGGTCGATGCCGGCGGTGATGCCGGCAGAGGTCCAGAGGCCGCCCGCGCGCACGAAGATCCTGTCGGGCTCGAGCTGCACCTGCGGGAAGGCGCGACGGAATTTGTCCGCGACGCTCCAGTGGGTGGTTGCGGCGCGCCCGTCGAGCAGGCCGGCAGCGGCCAAGAGGAAGGATCCGGAGCAGACACTCGTGACGCGCCGGGCACGCGCCCCACAGGCGCGCAGGAAGCGACGCGTGAGCGGGCAGGTGAGAGCGGCGTAGGTGCCATCGCCGCCGGCCACCACCAGGGTGTCCAGCGCTGCGGCGCGCCCGAGGTTGCGCGCCGCGAGCGTTGCCCCCGAGGAGCTGCGCACGGTGCCGCTGCGGGCCGCGATTACCTCGAGCCCGTAGGCGCCGGGGCGCAGGCGCGCGGCGATCTCGAAGGCGGCAATCGGGCCTGCGACATCGAGCAGCTGAAAGCCCGGGAAGATCAGGAAGGCAATGCGGCGCGCCATGGCTGAAAAGGTGGGAACAATGTCATTTCAGCCAGAGCATAGCCCAGCCCATGATGGCCACACCAATCATTCATGCGGAGCTCGTCATGCCTGAGGCCTTCCCGGTGGTGTTCGCCCTCTACCCTGACATCACTCAGCTAGATTTCACCGGCCCGCTGGAAGTACTGGCGCGTCTGCCGGGCGCCGCGGTCGAACTGGCTTCCGTCACAGGGGGCGAACTGGCAGTTGGCGGCGCACTGAGGTTTGCCGGTCTCAAGCCCCTGGAGGCGGTGAGCGCCTGCGCGCTCTTGTGCGTGCCGGGTGGCTTTGGCACCGCGCAGGCGATGCAGGATGAGGCCTACCTCGGTCACCTGGTGCGCCTGGCAGCCGAGGCACGCTACGTGACCTCGGTGTGCACTGGCTCACTCCTGCTCGGCGCCGCCGGCTTGCTGCGCGGCCGGCGCGCCGCCTGTCACTGGGCCTTCCGGGAGCTGCTGAGCCTCTTCGGGGCGCTCCCGGATGAGGCGCGCGTGGTGCGCGACGGCAACTTCTTCACCGGCAGTGGCGTCACGGCCGGCATCGACATGGCGTTGACCGTGGCCGCCGAGATCGCCGGCCGCGACTTCGCCGAAGGTCTGCAGCTCGCGCTCGAATACGCCCCCGAGCCGCCCTTTGACGCCGGACGTCCGGAGCGCGTCTCCCCGGCAGTGCTGCACAGCGTGCGCGCGCGCCTTGAAGTGCAATGGCCGCAGCGGCGTGCGGCGGCGGCGCGTGCCGCGGCCGTCCTGGATGCGCACCGGACGCAAGCGCGCGGCGCTGGCGTAAGCTGACTGACGGACGCCACTTTCTCCGGCGACGCGAGTTGCGCGCAAGCGCGGTGCCGACGGTGGCGGCTGTGAGGCGGCACGCCGCGCTTCGCGCGGCTCGCCCGGTCTGCTAGGCTCCCATCCCCATGAAGTGGCTCGCCGCCGCGCTCGCTGTCGCCGTTATCCTGCTGCAATACCGCGTCTGGTTCTCCGAGGACGGGGTGCGCGAGGTCGCGCGCCTGAAAACTGCGGTCGCAACCCAGCGCGCGGAGAACGAACAGCTCGCCGAGCGCAACAAGCAGCTCGCCGCCGAGGTCCGGGATCTGAAGACCGGCATGGACGCGCTCGAGGAGCGTGCCCGCAGTGACCTCGGCATGATCGCGCGCAACGAAACCTTCTATCAGGTCGTGCCGCCGCACCCGAGCGCGGCAGCGCAGGCGGCGACGCGCACCGCTCAGGCGCACTAGCCGCACGCTCGTGACCCGCTATTGGCTCGTCATGCCCGCCGCGGGCACCGGGCGCCGCTTCGGCGCTGACACACCCAAGCAATACGCATCCCTTGAGGGACGCACGGTCATCGAGTGGGCGTTGGCGCCGTTTCTGGGCGATGCGCGCTGTGCGCGCATCGTGGTGGCGCTCGCCTCCGGGGACCAGCACTTTGACCGCCTGCCGCTGCGGGCGCGCGCCACCACCACCGCCGGCGGCGCGCAGCGCAGCGAATCGGTGCGGCGCGCCCTGGCGGCACTTAAGTCCGAGGCGCAGGCGCCTGACTGGGTGCTAGTGCACGATGCAGCGCGGCCGTGTCTTACGGCACAGGACCTGGAGCGCCTGGTGGGAGGGCTCGCGGCACATCCGGTCGGCGGTCTGCTGGCGGTGCCGGTCGCCGATACGCTGAAGCGGGCCGCGCACGAGACCGATGGGGCAAGCGTGGTTCTCGATACGCAGGAGCGTGCAGGCCTGTGGCGTGCCCTGACGCCGCAGATGTTCCGTTATGGGGCGCTGTGTGATGCGCTCGATGCCGCCCACGCCGCTGGACGCACGCCCACCGATGAAGCGCAGGCACTGGAGTGGCAAGGTGAGCGGCCGGCGCTGATCGAGGGCGCGACCAGCAATCTCAAGGTCACCACGGCGCAGGATCTGCTGCTGGCGGCGGCGATTCTGCGGGCAGGGCACGTGTAGGCGAGGGAGAGCGCGAACATGAGAATCGGCTCAGGATTTGATGTGCATGCCTTCGGTGCGGGCGATCACGTGATGCTCGGCGGCGTGCGCGTGCCGCACACCCAGGGGGTGATCGCGCATTCCGACGGCGACGTGCTCCTGCACGCGTTGTGCGATGCGCTGCTCGGTGCGGCCGGGCTCGGCGACATTGGCCAGCACTTCAAGGACACCGATCCTAAGTGGCGCGGCGCCGACAGCTGCGGGTTCGTCACTGCCGTGCTGGGCATGCTGCGGGCGCGAGGCCTGGGCGTCGTCAACGCCGATCTGACGCTCATCGCCCAGGCACCCAAACTTGCGCCCTACCGCGAAGCGATCCGTAGCCGGGTCGCACAGCTGCTGGGACTGGAGCCCGCGCGCGTCAACCTGAAAGCGACCACCACCGAGGGCTTGGGCTTCCTCGGTCGCGCCGAGGGCATCGCCGCGCACGCCGTGGCGCTCCTGTCCGATTCTGCCGGTGTCGGCTGAGCTGAGTGCGCGCGCGGCGGCCCTGACTCCGCCGCACGCCCACGGGCCGCCACCTGCTGCCGCACAGTTCCGCGCCGCGGCCGAAGACTTCCTGGTGGAGGAGGACCTGGGCTTCGCCCCTGCCGGGGCCGGAGCGCACGTGCTGCTCAAGGTGCGCAAGGTCAACGCCAATACCGTCTGGGTGGCGCGCGAGCTGGCGCGCCTCGCCGGCTGCCGGCCGCACGAGGTCGGCTACGCCGGGATGAAGGATCGTCGCGCGGTGGCGGTGCAATGGTTCAGCGTGCCACGCCCGCGCGTGCCGGCGCACTGGCCGCACGCCCCGGACGGGCCGTTCAGCGTGCTCGAGGCGCACCCGCACCACCGCAAGCTGCCGCGCGGCGCACTCGCCGGGAATCGCTTCACCATCCGTCTGCGACCGCAGGGTGGCTCGGGCGCTGAGCTTGAAATGACCCTCGCGGGGCGCCTGGAGGCGATCCGCCGGCAGGGCGTCCCGAACTACTTCGGTCCGCAGCGCTTCGGGCGTGAGGGTGCGAACCTTGAGCGCCTCAACGCCGAGGCCCGCGCCCTGGCACCGGCCGAGCGTGGCTTCGTGCTCTCCGCCGCGCGCAGCGTCATCTTCAACGCCGTGCTAGCCGAGCGCGTAACCGGGCACCGCTGGAACGAGCTCATGCCCGGGGACCTCGCCGCGCTCGAGGGCCGTGGCAGCTTTTTTGCCGTGGACCGCCTCGATGAGACCCTCGCGGCGCGCGCGGCGCGCCTGGAGATTCATCCGACCGGGCCGATGTGGGGACAGGGGCTGCCCGCGACGTTCGCAGCCGTTGGCGTGCTCGAGACGGACGTGGCCGGTCGCTACCGGCGCGAATGTGCCGCCTGCGTGGCGGCCGGCATGCGCCAGGAGCGCCGCAGCCTGCGCCTGGCGGTGCAGGAGTTGACGACGCAGTGCCAGCCCGATGCGCTCTTGCTGTCGTTTCGTTTGCGCCGCGGCAGCTTCGCCACCGCGGTGCTGCGCGAACTCATCGTCGCTCCCGCAGAGCTGCCCGAGGGCGGCTGAGCCTCAGCCCTCTCCGAGCAGAACGTAGAGCGCGCCGGTGCCGCCGTCGACCGGCCGCGCGGAGACGTAGGCGAGCACCGCCCCGGTGCGACGCAGGACCGCGCTCACCGCGGACTTGAGCACCGGACCGCGATGTCCCGAGCGCAGGCCCTTGCCGTGGATGATGCGCACGCAGCGCACGTGCTCCTCCAGCGCGCGGATGAGAAAACTGCGCAGCACCTGCTTGGCCTCCGCGACGGTGAGGCCGTGCAGGTCGATCTCGCGCTGCACGCGGTATTCTCCGCGCCGCAGGCGCCGCAGTACCGCGGCCTGGATCTGCGGGCGATGAAACACCAGCTCATCGCCGGCGGCGACCGCCGGGTCGGCCTCCGGGGCGCTCAGGCTCTCGCGCAGCACGGCGGCGCGGTCGGCGCGCGTGAAGCGGGCGCGGGCGCGCACTTTCGGTGCAGCCGGCGGCACCGCGCGCGTCCCCAGGGGCTTGACGTCGCGCACGGCTTCGCGAAACAGCCGCGCCTCCGCGTTGGGCGCGTCCGGATCGTCCTCATCGGGTGCGCCGCTCACTGTCGCCTCCGCCCAAAGGGTCCTCGTTCAAGTATAGTCACGCGCACTTTTTACCGGACCCCAAGCCCGCGAAATCGTACGTGAAGATCCTGGTCAGTAACGATGACGGTTACCGCGCCGAGGGCATCCAGCGGCTGCGCGCGGCGCTCTCGACACTGGCCGAGGTGACCGTGGTCGCCCCCGACCGCAATCGCAGCGGCGCGAGCAACTCCCTCACCCTGGATGTGCCGCTGCGGGTCTTTGAGTCGGAGCCGGGGGTCTACTTCGTTCCCGGCACGCCCACCGACTGCGTGCACCTGGCAATTTCGGGACTGTTCGACTTCGAGCACGACATGGTGGTTTCCGGCATCAACGACGGTCCCAATCTCGGGGACGACGTGCTGTATTCGGGCACCGTGGCCGCAGCGGTGGAGGGGCGCTTTCTCGGGCTGCCGACGATCGCGATGTCGCTGTGCACGGGCAAACCGGCGGGCGGCCATTTCGAGACCGGCGCGGAGGTCGCGCGCCTGCTCGTGACGCAGCTGCTGAAAAGCCCGCTGCAGCGCGCCCTGATCCTCAACGTCAATGTCCCTGACGTGCCGTTCGCGCAGCTGAAGGGGTTTCGCGCGAGCCGCCTGGGTTACCGCCACCGCTCCGCGGCGGTGATGCGCGCCCAGGATCCGCGCGGCCGCACCGTGTACTGGGTGGGGCCGGCCGGAGCGGAGCAGGACGCAGGTCCGGGCACGGACTTCGACACCGTCGCGCAGGGCTTCGTCTCGGTGACGCCGCTGCAGGTAGATCTCACGCGCCACGGCGCGCTCCCGGAACTGGCCACCTGGCTGGGCGGACTGGATGGCTGACCGGTTCTCCGGCATCGGCATGACGAGTGCGCGCACGCGCGATCGTCTGGTGCAGCGCCTGCGCGAGCAGGGCATCGCCAACCTCGCGGTGCTCGACCGGGTGCGCAACGTACCGCGCCACATCTTCGTCGACGAGGCGCTCGGCAGCCGTGCCTACGAGGACACCGCCCTGCCGATCGGCTTCGGTCAGACCATCTCGCAGCCCTACATCGTCGCGCGCATGACCGAGGCGCTCTTAGAGGGCGGGGCGGTGGACAACGTGCTCGAGGTGGGTACCGGCTGCGGCTACCAGACCGCGGTGCTCGCACCACTGGTGGCCCACGTGAACACCATCGAACGTATCGAGCCGCTGCTCGCGCGCGCCCGCGAGCGCATCAAGGAACTCGGCATCCGCAACGTGCGTTTCCGTCACGGCGACGGCACGCTCGGCTGGAAAGCACACGCCCCCTTTGACGGAGTGCTGGTGGCGGCAGCGCCGCTCACCGTCCCCGAGGCACTCATCAAGCAGCTGAAGGTCGGCGGCCGCCTGCTGGTACCGGTAGGACCCGAGGGCGAGCAGCAGCTGGTGCGCTTCACGCGCCGCGAACAGCGCGTCGAGCGCGAGAATCTCGGCCCGGTAGCGTTCGTGCCGCTGCTCGGCGGCACAGTCTGATTTTTCCGGCAGATCGTGCGTTTGCAAGCAGAACCTAAAATCGTAATGACATGAGATAGTCACTGTAATCAATTGATTTTGATAATCTAAAAATAGTATTCATGTCGAGGAAAAAAAGTCCCCGATGCAAAAACACCGGGAAAACAAGCTCCGCGCATGCACGCTCGGCTCGCCTTTGTCAGCCAGTGCACTGCAAAAATTCGTTGTATGTCAGGGAGCTTGCAGGGACTTCTGGAACGCGCTTAACATGCGATCCCTGTCTCCTAACGACGACAGGGTAACTGGAGGAGGGTGACCGGCAGAAGACACAGGGAGGAGGGAGTCGTAAACAAGAGCAACAAAATTCGAGATAAAAATAAAAACAGTGCAATTGTTCGAGTCTGTCAGCTTCGAATGATTGTTTGGTTGGTTGATCCTCCCCCTGTGTCTTCTGCCGATCATCTTCCGGCCGGCAGATTTCTCTAGCGCAGAAACAGCGCCGCGGCGACCCGCCGCTCCTCCTGAACCAGAACGTTGAATGTGCGGCAGGCCGCACCGAGCTGCATGGCCTCAAGCCCGATGCCGCGCGCGGCGAGTGCCTGGCGGATCGGCAGCGGGGCGAACTGCTGCGTCATGCCGGTGCCGAGGATTACGAGCTCGGGCGCCAGCGCGATGAGGGTCTCCAGGTGCGCGGTACTGAAGTCCGCAAAGGCTTCCGGACCCCACTGCGTCACGAGCTCGCTCGCCGTGACGATGCAGCTCGTATGTACCGTGCGCTCCCCGATGCGGATCTCCCCGGCGGCATAGCCGCGAATGAGATTGGCGGCGGTGCCGGCTTCCAGGGTGAACCTCATGATGGCGAGTACGATACCGCCGGTGCGCGAGATCGTCATGGTGATCACGGATCTGTACCTGGCAGCCGAGGACGGCGCTTCGGCCTTGGCTGGCGTGCGCCTGCCGGGTATCGAGCAGCTGGCGCGCTTCGGCACGCGCACACCTGTGGGCGCGGGCTGGCGCAGCTGGCTGGCGCAGCACCTGGGACGTGCTGATCTTGCGGCCGCGGCGCCCGCGGCGGTGGCCGCCGCGGCCGTAGCCGCCGCTCCCAGCCCGAGCCGCTCGCAGTGGATCGCAACCCCGGTGCATCTGAGTGCCGGACTTTCGCGCGTGCATCTGGATCACCGCGGCATCCTACGGCTCGAGCCGCAGGCGCGCGCGCACCTGGCGGCGAGTTTCGCCGCCACCTTCGCAAGTTCCGGGCTCGCCCTCGTGCCGCTGCCGTGCGGGGAGTTCCTGCTGCGCGCCGCGGACATCGAGGCCGTGCCCGTCACCGAGCCGGAGCGCTGCACCGGTGCGGACATCAGCGCGGCACTGCCGCAGGGGATGGCGGCCGCCGCGCTGCGGCGCACCGCGGCCGAGATAGAGATGTGGCTGCACGGCCAGCCGACCGCATCGGCGGCCAACGCGCTGTGGCTGTGGGGCGCGCAGGGCGCGGGCGCGCCGCGGGCGCCGCGCCTGCCCGCAAGCGCGCTGCGCGCTTTCGGCGCCGATGCCTACCTGGATGGCCTGGCGCAGCTGCAGGGGGCAAGATGCGAGCCGCTGCCGCACGAGCTCGATGGGGTCTTGGGCGCGCCGGGGGCTGAGGCGGTACTTGCGCTGCGGGTGGGCGCGGAGTTGCAGAACGACATGGTGAGCTTCGCGGAAGGACTCGGACGGCTCGATGCGCGCTTCATCGCCCCGGCGCTGGCGGCGCTGCGCGCCGGCGGCTGCGGTCGTCTCACGCTCATTGCCAACGACACGCTTCTGAGCATGCGGCGCCGCAGCACCCTGCGGCGCTGGCGCCGCGCACGCAGCGCCGCGGTGGCCTTCACGTGAAGCTGCGGGTGGTACGGCGGGCGGCGGCCCCGCAGGCACTGCTGAGCGCCGGCTGCCATCCGGTGCTCGGTCGGGTCTACGCCGCGCGCGGCGTGCGCTCGAGCGCCGAGCTCGATCACTCCCTCGAGCGGCTGCTGCCCGTGGGTACCCTCGAGGGGATCTCTGCCGCGGTGGAGCTGCTGCTCGCGCACCGCGCCGGCCGCATCCTCGTGATCGGGGACTTTGATGCCGATGGCGCCACCAGCAGTGCCCTGATGGTGCGCGCGCTCACGCGCTTCGGCTTCGCCGCCGTCGACTTCCTGGTGCCGAACCGCTTCGAGTTCGGCTATGGACTCACCCCCGAGATCGTGGCACTCGCCCGCACACGCACCCCGAGCCTTATCGTGACGGTCGACAACGGCGTCTCGAGCAACGCCGGGGTCGCCGCGGCGCGCGCCGCCGGCATCGACGTGCTCATCACCGACCACCACCTGCCCGGCCACGAATTGCCGCACGCCAACGTCATCGTCAACCCCAATCTGCCCGGCAGCCGCTTCGGCAGCCGCAATCTCGCCGGCGTCGGGGTCGCCTTCTACGTGATGGCGGCCCTGCGGCGGCGCATGGAAGAGCTCGGACTCACCGGCAGCGCCACCCCGGGGGTTGCGCCCTTGCTCGATCTGGTCGCACTCGGCACGGTCGCCGACGTCGTGCCCCTCGATGCCAACAATCGCGTGCTTGTGTCGCAGGGCCTCAGACGCATCCGCGCCGGCCGCTGCGTTCCCGGGATCCGCGCACTCATCGCCCTGGCGGCGCGCTCGCGCAGCGAGCTCACGGCGGCCGACCTCGCCTTCGCGGTCGCTCCGCGCCTGAATGCCGCCGGTCGCATCGATGACATGACCATCGGCATCCAGTGTCTGCTTGAGGATGATGAGGCGCGCGCGCAGGTGCTGGCCGCGCGCCTCGATGAGCTCAACCAGGAGCGACGCAGCATCGAGGCGCGCATGCAGCAGGAGGCACTCCTTGCCGTGCGGGTGCTGGCGGAACCGGTGGCCGGCGCGCGCGAGCGTCACGGCGTTGTGCTTTTCGATGACAGTTGGCACCAGGGGGTGGTCGGGCTCGTGGCAAGTCGCGTCAAGGAGCGCTTGCGCCGTCCGGTGATCGCCTTCGCGCTCGCCACCGATGCCACCCTGCGCGGTTCGGCGCGCTCGATCCCCGGCGTGCACATCCGCGACGTGCTCGAGGCCATTGCGGCACGCGAACCTGAGCTCATCAGCCGCTTCGGTGGCCACGCGATGGCGGCGGGCTTGACGCTTGAGCGCGCAGCGCTTGATCGCTTCGCGCAGTGCTTCGATGCCGAAGTGCGGCGCTGCATGGCCGGCCTCGGCGCGGCGGACGCGGTGGAGACCGACGGGGAGCTCACGCTGGAGGAGATAGCGCTCGAGACCGCGCAGGCGCTGCGCGAGGGCGGGCCGTGGGGTCAGGCCTTTCCGGAGCCGAGTTTCGATGGCGTCTTCAGCATCAAGAACGCCCGGGTGATCGGCGAGCGGCACCTGAAGATGTGGGTCGAGGTACCGCGTGGGGGCCGCAGCTTCGATGCGATCGCCTTCAACCACGTGCCGCAGGGGGTCGAGTTCGTGCCACCGGAGGGTCTGGCACGTCTGGTGTACCGGCTCGAGGTGAACGAGTACCAGGGCGAGCGGCGCCTGCAGCTGCTGGTGGATCACCTGCTGCCGGCGAGCAACTGAAGCGGGCCGCCGTGGTAGCATCCTGCGCTCCTTCACGGACCGCCCCTATGGAAGTCAATCAGCTCAAGCGCCAGCTCAAGGACCTCGCTGAACGCACCGCCACGTTACGGGGGTTTCTTTGAGTACGATCGCAAGCAGGAGCGCCTTGAGGAGGTAGCCCGGGAGCTGGAGGAGCCGGCCGTGTGGTCGAACCCGGCCCGCGCCCAGGAGCTCGGCCGCGAGCGCGCCCGCCTGAGCGCCGATGTGGGCGAGATCGAGCGCACCACCAAGGGCATCGCCGATGCCGCGGAGCTGCTCGAGCTCGCGGAAACCGAGAATGACGAGGCCGCAGCGCGCGACATCGAGCAGGACACCCAGCGCCTCGAGGGCCAGGTGCGCCAGCTCGAGTTCAAGCGCATGTTCTCCGGCCAGATGGACTCCCACAACGCCTTCCTCGACATCCAGGCCGGCGCCGGCGGCACCGAGGCGCAGGACTGGGCGCAGATGCTGCTGCGCATGTACCTGCGCTGGGCGGCCGCGCGCGGCTTCAGTGCCGAGGTGATCGATGCGAACCCCGGTGAAGTCGCCGGCATGAAGAGCGCGACCGTGGAAGTGAAGGGTGAGTACGCCTACGGCTGGCTGCGCACCGAAACCGGCGTGCACCGCCTGGTGCGCAAGTCGCCCTTCGATTCCGGCAACCGCCGCCACACCTCGTTTGCCTCGGTGTTCGTTTCCCCCGAGGTGGACGATGACATCGAGATCGAGATAAACCCGGCTGACCTGAAGACGGACGTGTATCGTTCCTCCGGTGCCGGCGGCCAGCACGTCAACAAGACCGAGTCCGCGGTGCGCATCACGCACATGCCCACCGGCATCGTGGTCGCCTGCCAGAACGAGCGCAGCCAGCACAAGAACCGCTCGACCGCCATGAAGATGCTGAAGGCGAAGCTCTATGAGCTCGAGGTCAATAAGCGCAACGCCGCCGCCAAGGTGCTGGAGGACTCCAAGTCCGACGTCAGCTGGGGCAACCAGATCCGTTCCTACGTGCTCGATCAGTCGCGCATCAAGGACCTGCGTACCGGGGTTGAGGTCGGCAATACCACCGCGGTGCTCGACGGGGCGCTCGATCAGTTTCTGGAGGCCTCGCTGAAGGCGGGCGTATAGCCATGGCAGACAAGCAGCAGGGTAATGGCGAGGGTGAGGGCAGTGCAGCGGATGAGAACCGGCTGATCGCCGAGCGGCGCGCGAAACTCGCCCAGCTGCGCGCCAAGGAGAGCGCCTACCCGAACGATTTCCGCCGCGACGCGCTCGCCGGCCAGCTGCACGACTCCTTCGGTGAGCGCAGCGATGAGTGGCTCGCCGCCAATCCGACGCGCGTCAAGGTCGGCGGGCGGCTGATGTTCAAGCGCGTGATGGGCAAGGCGAGTTTCGCCAAGGTCGCCGACCGTACCGGCCAGATCCAGCTGTTCCTGCAGGCTGAAAGCCTGGGCAGCGCCTACGACGCCTTCAAGGGCTGGGACGTGGGCGATGTGATCGGCGCCAGCGGGGTGTTGTTTCGCACCAAGACCGGGGAGCTGTCGGTCCGGGTCGAACAGGTGCGGCTGCTGGTGAAATCGCTGCGCCCGCTGCCGGACAAGTGGCACGGGCTCGCCGACACCGAGACGCGCTACCGCCAGCGCTACGTCGACCTGATCGTGAGCGAGCACAGCCGCAACGTGTTTCGCACCCGTACCAAGATCATCCGCTACCTGCGCGACTTCCTGGATTCGCTCGACTTTCTGGAAGTCGAGACGCCGATGATGCAGCCGATTCCGGGCGGGGCGGCCGCCCGCCCGTTCCGCACGCACCACAACGCTCTCGATCTGGACATGTACCTGCGCATTGCCCCTGAGCTGTACCTGAAGCGCCTGATCGTCGGGGGCCTGGAGCGCGTCTACGAGATCAACCGCAATTTCCGCAACGAGGGACTCTCAACCCAGCACAACCCCGAGTTCACGATGCTCGAGCTGTATCTGGCCTACGCCGACTATCGCGACCTCATGGACTGGATCGAAAAAGCCATCCGCGGACTGGCCGATACCCTTTACGGCACGCAGCAGCTCACCTACCAGGGGCGCCCCTACGAGCTGTCCAAGAGCTTCCGCCGCGTCACGGTCGAGCAGGCGATCATTGAGAACAATCCTGGCATCGATCCCTTGTCGCTGCGCGACGTGACCTACCTGCGCAAGCGCTGCGAGCAGCTCGGTATCAAGTTCGCGACCCAGGACGGGGCCGGCAAGCTGCAGATCGAGCTGTTCGAGAAGACCGCCGAGAGCACGCTCCTGGATCCGACCTTCGTCTATGCCTACCCGGCAGAGGTCTCGCCGCTGTCGCGGCCGAACGATGCGGATGCCTTCATTACCGATCGCTTCGAGTTCTTTATCGGCGGGCGCGAGATCGCCAACGGCTTCTCCGAGCTCAATGACCCGGAGGACCAGGCGGCGCGCTTTCGCGCCCAGGTGGCGCGCAAGGACAAGGGGGACGAGGAGGCCATGTTCTACGACGCCGATTACGTGCGCGCGCTCGAGTACGGTATGCCGCCGACGGCCGGCTTAGGTGTCGGCATCGACCGCCTGGTGATGTTCTTTACCGACTCCCCCTCGATCCGTGACGTCATCCTCTTCCCGCACATGAGGCCGGAGACGGAGTAAGACGCGGCGCGCGCTGCTCCCCGCGCGCTTTAGCGCGCTACTCGGGCAGCGCGTACGGCAGTGGCAGCTGTGTGGCGTGCAGGATCGCGGCACCCTGCGCGGGCGCGTGGGTGGCGCCAGCTGCGCCGCTCAGTGCGGCGACTGCGAGAAATTCGCAGCGGCCGTCCGCGTGTGCACGCCGCATCGACCACGCGGGCGGGGCGCCCATCGGCGAGCTGGACCGCATCATCGGGCCCGAGGGCCGCAGCTTCTGCGGTGATGAAGCGCTGCATGCGCCGCTTCACGCGGCCGCGGAAGTGCGCGCGCGCGATGACCTCCTGACCGGTGTAACAGCCCTTCTCGAAGGAGATGCCCTCGAGAACATCCAGATTCAGCATCTGCGCGACGAACTCCTCGGAAGTCGCTGCATAAACCTGCGGCTCGCCGGCGGCGATCGCGCCCAGCTGCCAGTGCGCGAGACTCAAGGGCGCCGCCTGTCCCGCGAGCGCCGTGGAATTCACCGGCCGCACGAGCAGCAGTCGTGCCGCGGACTCACCGAGCCGCAGGATGTGGCCATCGGCCACGCGACGTACGCCGCCGGGAAGCGCCGGCAGCAGCTCTGCGTAGGGGCTCACGTCTGCGGTGGCGCTCGCCGGGGCGAGCGCGCCCAACACCTGCCATCCCGCGGACGCATCGCTGAGCTTCACCTTGGCGCGCAGAATGAACCGGCTCAGGCGTGCGATGACCGCGGCTAGCAGCTCGCGCGGCAGGATGGCGAGCAGCTCATCGGGTGCCAGCTCCATCAGGCGCAGCAGCGCGATCGCGCGTCCCTGGGCATTGTGATAACCGGCGAGCAGTGCGCGTTCTGGTGTCAGCCGCGCCATGTCATTCGACAGCTGACCTTGTAGAAACTTGCGCGCCTCAGGGCCGCTGGCGCGCAGCACGCCCAGGGACTCAAGTGCAACAGAATTCCATGGCGTGTGCATGAAGTTGACGGTGGCTTGGGCGCGGTGGCTGCGTGGCTGCTGGACGGGAATTCTGGCAGACTAAATGGGTATGTCGATGCCTGATCGCAAGAGCCCCGCAGCAACTCCCTCCGCGACCTCTGCCGAACCTGCGCTGCCGCCGGCGGGGGAGGGCGCACCCGCGCGGCCGCCCGAAATCGGCGGTCCGGCGGGACTTGAGCCCACACGCTACGGCGACTGGGAGCGCAACGGGCGCTGTATCGACTTCTGAACAGTCCAATGCCGAGCCGACCGCTATCGCCGCACCTGTCGGTGTACAAGTTCAAGTACACCCTGGCGACTTCCATTCTGAATCGCATCACCGGTGCCGGTCTGTCGCTCGCGTTCCTTGCGCTGTGCGGCTGGCTGATGGCCGTGGCGGGGGGCGCCGCCGCGCAAGCGCGCGCGCAGCGGCTGTTGGCGCTGCCACTGACGAAACTGTGCTTCGCCGCCCTGATCTTCGCCTTCTGCTACCACCTCGTGGCCGGCCTGCGCCACCTGGTGTGGGACACCGGCCGCGGACTTGAGCGTGCGCAGGCGCGCGCCAGCGCCTGGGTCGTGGTGTGCGTGAGTGTGCTCCTGAGCGTGGCGTTCGCCTGGCTCCTGTGGGGGCGCCCGGCATGAGTCTGGTCAGCCCCCTGCGGCGGGTACTCGGGGCCGGACCGGCCCGCTCGGGCGTGCATCACTGGTGGATGCAGCGGCTCACTTCGCTGGCCCTCGTGCCGCTGTCGATCTGGTTCGTGGCGTCGCTGCTGTTCCTGCCGGGCTTCGATCACCTCACCGTTATCGCCTGGATCGCACGGGGGTGGACGGCGCTGCTGCTGGTGCTGTTCATCTTGAGCAGCGCCTGGCACTCCAATCTCGGGCTGCAGGTCATCATCGAGGATTACGTGCACACCCACGGCACGAAGACGCTGCTGTTGGTGCTGGTGAGCTTCAGCCACGTACTGGCGGCCGCCGCGGCCCTGTTTGCGATTCTCAAGATCGCCTTCGGGGCTGCGGCATGAGCGCCTATAGCTTTATCGACCACAGCTACGATGTGATCGTCGTCGGCGCCGGCGGTGCCGGCCTGCGCGCAACGCTCGGGCTGGCGCAAAGCGGGCTGTCCACGGCCTGCATCAGCAAGCTCTTCCCGACCCGCAGTCACACGGTGGCAGCGCAGGGTGGCATCAGCGCTGCGCTTGGCAACATGGGCGAGGACGACTGGCGCTGGCACATGTACGACACCGTCAAGGGCTCGGACTGGCTCGGCGATCAGGACGCCATCGAGCTTATGTGCAAGGAGGCCGCGGCCGCGGTGATCGAGCTCGAGCACTACGGCGTACCGTTCTCGCGCACCGAGAAGGGCCTGATCTACCAGCGACCCTTTGGTGGCATGACCACCCACTACGGCAAGGGCATCGCGCAGCGCACCTGCGCTGCGGCCGACCGCACCGGGCATGCCATGCTGCATACGCTCTACCAACAGTCGGTGCGCCATGCGGCGACCTTCTTCGTCGAGTATTTCGCGCTCGATCTCATCATGGAGAAGGGCGTGTGCCGCGGTGTGGTTGCGCTTGATCTCGCCGAGGGCACGCTGCACCGCTTCCGCGCCCACATGACGATCCTCGCCACCGGCGGTTACGGGCGCACCTACTTCTCCTGTACCTCGGCGCACTCCTGCACCGGGGATGGCAACGCCATGGTGCTGCGCGCCGGCCTGCCGCTGCAGGACATGGAGTTCGTACAGTTCCATCCGACCGGTATCTACGGCGCCGGCTGCCTGATCACCGAGGGTGCGCGCGGCGAGGGCGGTTACCTCACCAACTCCAAGGGCGAGCGCTTCATGGAGCGCTATGCCCCCAATGCCAAGGACCTCGCCTCGCGCGACGTGGTCAGCCGCGCCATGACGATGGAGATCCGTGAGGGACGCGGCGTAGGCCCGGAGCACGATCACATCGAACTGCACCTCGAGCACTTAGGTCCCGAAGTCATCCACGAGCGCCTGCCGGGCATCGCCGAGACCGCGCGCATCTTTGCCGGCGTCGACGTCACCAAAGAGCCGATCCCGGTGCAGCCCACCGTGCACTACAACATGGGTGGCATACCCTGCAATTACCACGGCGAGGTGGTGGCACCCAGGGACGGTGACCCGGAAGCCATCGTGCCGGGCCTGATGGCGATCGGGGAGGCCGCCTGCGTCTCGGTGCACGGGGCCAACCGCCTGGGCAGCAACTCGCTCCTGGACCTCGTGGTCTTTGGCCGCGAGGCTGCGCGGCGCTGCGCGGAGATCGTGCAGCCCGGCGCGCGCCCGGCGCCACTGGCCGCAGATGCCGGCGCGAGCGCGCTCGCGCGCCTGGAGCGGGTGCGCAACGCCAACGGCAGCCGCGGTACCGCGGCCATCCGCGTGGAGATGCAGAAGACCATGCAGCTGGATGCGGCGGTGTTTCGCACCGGCGAGACGCTCGCGCAGGGCGTGGCCAAGATCGGGGCGACCTTTGCCGCCTTCGCCGACGTCAAGATTACCGATCGCTCGCTCATCTGGAATTCCGATCTCATCGAGACGCTCGAGCTGGAGAACCTGCTCCTGCAGGCGACGGCCACCATTCACTCCGCCGCCAACCGCACCGAGAGCCGCGGGGCGCACGCGCGCGAGGATTTCCCGCAACGCGACGATGTGAACTGGCTGAAGCACACGCTGGTGTGGGTCGAGGGACCCGAGCAGGTGCACTTCGACTACCGCCCGGTGCACCTGCAGACCCTGACGCGCGAGGTCGAGACCATTCCGCCCAGGGCGCGCACTTACTAAGGCATGCACGATGGCTGAATTCCGCCTGCCCGCCAACTCGCGCATCGTGAGCGGTGTCACGCACCCGGCCCCGCCGGGCGCCGGCGAGCTGCGCACGGTGCGCATCTACCGCTTCAACCCCGACTCGGGCGAAAACCCGCGCCTCGACACCTTCGCGCTCGACGTGCAGAGCTGCGGCCCGATGGTGCTCGATGCCCTGATCCAGCTCAAAGCCGCGGTCGACTCCTCGCTCACCTTCCGCCGCTCCTGTCGCGAGGGCATCTGCGGCTCGTGCGCCATGAACATCAACGGCGTCAACCGCCTCGCCTGTACCACCGCGATGCAGGAGCTCAAGGGCGAGATCCGCATCTACCCGCTGCCGCACATGCCGGTCATCAAGGACCTGGTGCCGGACCTGACCAGTTTCTATGCCCAGTACGCGGCCGTGAAACCTTGGCTGCAGACCCGCACGCCTCCGCCCCCGGACCGCGAGCGTCTGCAGAGCAAGGAGGAGCAGGAGCGCATCGACCGTCCAGCGGCCTGCATCCTGTGCGCCTGCTGCTCGACCGCCTGCCCGAGCTACTGGTGGAACAGCGAGCGCTTCCTGGGTCCGGCGGCACTGCTGGCCGCCTACCGCTGGATCATCGACAGCCGCGATGAGGCCACCGGGGAGCGTCTCGATGAGCTCGAGGACCCCTTCCGCCTGTACCGCTGCCATACCATCATGAACTGCACGGATGTGTGTCCGAAGGACCTCAATCCCGCCCGCGCCATCGCCGAGATCAAGAAGATGATGCTGGAGCGGCAGTCTTAAGATGAGTGCCGCAGCTCCGCTGCTGACGCCGGCGCAGCTCGGGCGGATCCTGTGGCGCTGCCGGCGCGGCATGAAGGAGCTGGACCTGTTGCTCGAGCGCTTCGGCCGCCGCGGCTTCCCGCAGGCCACCGCCGCCGAGCGGGTGCTCTTTGAGGAGCTGCTTGAGCTGCCCGACCCGCTGCTGGCGGGGTATCTGCTGGGGGGGGTGGCGCCGGCAGACCCCCAAATGGCACCCCTGCTGGGGCGGATCCGGGCTTATGTCGCTTGAGGGGGCGCGGGGCGCTATTCTCGGGACCCCTGATCCGGCGACCATCCATGATGCTGAACTTTCACTCGGGCTTACAGTCTCACCTCACAGCGCGCTGGCCTTCCGTGAGGGAGTAGAGGCGCGTGAGCGCCGATGTAAGTGATCTGAGTCTGGTGCGCCGCGTGCAGCACGGCGACAAGGGGGCGTTTGATGCGCTGGTACTGAAGTACCAGCACAAACTCGTCAAGCTGGTCATGCGCTACGTCCGTAACCCGGCGGAAGCCGAGGACATTGCCCAGGAAGCCTTCATCAAGGCCTACCGGGCGCTGCCCCAGTTCCGCGGCGACAGCGCCTTCTATACCTGGCTTTACAGGATTGCCATCAACACCGCCAAGAATGCCGTCGTCTCCCGTGACCGCAGCCCGATCGAATATGACCTCGACCGCAACACTTCCGATGAGTCTTACGAGATGCAAGGCCGCATGAAGGATTCCGAGACGCCCGAGGGACTGGTGCTGACGGATGAGATCCGTTCGACCGTCAACGCTGCCATCGACGCCCTGCCCGAGGACCTGCGCACCGCGATCGTGCTGCGCGAGCTGGAAGGGCTTTCCTATGAGGAGATCGCCGCCGCCATGGACTGCCCGGTGGGCACCGTGCGCTCGCGCATCTTCCGCGCCCGCGAGGCCATCGATAAGAGCCTGCGGGAAGTATTTGAAGGTGGACTGGGTCGTGCAGAGGAACTGGGATGAACGAGGAACTCGACAGTCAGTTGTCTGCGATGTTCGACGACGAGCTGGCGCCGGCAGAGTGTGAACTGCTGGCCCGCCGCCTGTCGCGCGATGAAGGACTCAAGGCACGCTGGGGCCGCTACGCGGTCGTGGGCGCGGTGATCCGTGCCGAGCGCGGCGTGCGTCTGAACGCCCCGCTCGCCGGGCGCGTCAATGCCGCCATCAGCAGCGAACCTACGCTGGCGGAAACGGCTGTGGCGCAGGCCGCGGTGCGCCCCGCCGTGCGCTGGTGGCAGCCGCTCGCCGGCGGCGCACTCGCCGCGGGAGTCGCGGCGGCTTCCGTGCTGTGGCTGCGTGCCCAGGGACCTGCGGCGGTGCCACTCACCGCGCAGCGCGCCGTGAACGCCGTCACGGCGCCGGTCCTGAAGGTCACTGCGAGCGTCGGCGCCCTTGCCGACAGCAGCTACGTCACCCCGCGCCTGCCCACCGTGCGGCCGATGCTGGTGCCGAGCATCCAGCTCGCCAACTACGTCGTCGCCCACAGCATGGTGTCCTCGCCCGTCGCCGGACGTAATCTGCTCTCGGCGTTCATCGGCGAGCAGCCGCCGGTCCAGCTCGACGATCCCAAGATCAATGTGGCGGGCGATGCGAAATAGCGAGGCGCTGGCGGCGTTCGCACTGGGCTGCCTGAGCGTCGCTGGCGGCGCCTGGGCGGGATGAACCGGCGCAGTGGCTGGCGCGCATGAATCAGGCGCTCACCACGCGCAACTACGATGGCACCTTCTCGCACTGGCACGGCGGGCAGGTGGAGATGCTGCGCATTATCCACCGCGTCCAGGACGGCACCGTGTCCGAGCGGCTGGCATCCCTGGATGGCTCGGGCCGCGAATTCATCCGTACCGGCTCGAGTCTGGCGTGCTACCTGCCGGACAAGCGCACCGTGGTGGTCGAGCAGCGCCCGGCGGCGGAGTCCCTGGTCGGCTTCCCGGCGGTCAACGAGCAGACCGCCACGTTCTACGACATCCGGGAAGTCTGCGCATGCGGCTCAACCGCCGCGACACCCACGTGATCACCGTGACGCCGAAGGACGAATACCGTTACGGCTACCGGCTGTGGATCGATGACTCCACCGCCATGCCGCTGAAGACCCAGCTGTGTGATGCGCACGGCCAGGTGATCGAGCAGATCGTATTCGCCAGCCTGACACTCTCCTCGCACATCCCGGATGCGCTCTTCAAGCCGGAATTTTCCACGGCCGGCTACCGGTGGGTGCGTGACACGCAAACCTCGCAGGTGGCGCCGGCGCCCGATTCTTCCGCCTGGAGTGCCATGCGCCTGCCGCCCGGCTTTCGCATGAGCATCCGCTCGGCCCAGACGCTGCCCGGTTCCGCGCAGGCCGTGGATCATCTGGTGTTCACCGACGGCGTCGCCTCGGTGTCGGTGTTCGTCGAGCACCAGGAGACCGTCCCGCAGTCCGCGAGCAGCAGCGCCGAACAGATCCCGGTGGCCGAGGCCGCCACGGTGGGCTCCAGCTCCGCCTTCTCCACCGTGGTCGACGGCCACAAAATCACCGCGGTCGGGGAAGTGCCACCCGAGACCGTGCAGTTCATCGCCAGCCAGGTGAAGGCGCAGGCCGGCACGCCCCATCGCTGAACGGCCGTGGCGGAGCCGCGCCTGAGTCTCGTGCACCGGCACGACTGCGAGCTGTGCGATGAGATGCTGCGGGAGCTGGAGCGCCTGGCTCGCGAGCGCACGCTCCCGCCGCTTGAGATCCTCGATGTGGATGCCGATCCGGTGCTGCTGCGCCGCCATGGGTTCGACGTGCCGGTGCTGCTGCTGGATGGCGTGGTGGTCTGCCGCCACCGCCTCGACCGAGCGGAGCTGGAGCGGCTGTTGCGGCGGAAAACCCCCGAAAGCGCCCAGGCGGGCGTGCCGGACGCCGTAAGTCCGCGTTTTTCTATATAATCCGGCCGCCCGCTTGATCCCCTGGCGCGGCAATACGCGTTCAGGACTTCGTTTCAAGGCTTCATGCGGCACATACGTAACTTCTCCATCATCGCGCACGTCGACCACGGTAAATCGACTCTCGCCGACCGGCTCATTCAGCTGTGCGGGGGACTTGCGGAGCGCGAGATGCAGGCGCAGGTGCTTGATTCCATGGCGCTTGAGCGCGAGCGTGGTATCACCATCAAGGCGCAGAGCGTGACGCTCTACTACGACGCCAAAGACGGTGAGCGCTATCAGCTGAACATGATCGACACCCCCGGGCACGTGGACTTCTCCTACGAGGTGTCGCGCTCGCTCGCCGCCTGCGACGGGGCGCTTTTGGTGGTGGACGCCTCCCAGGGCGTGGAGGCTCAAAGCGTCGCCAACTGCAATACCGCCATCGAGCAGGGGCTGGAGGTTGTGCCGGTCATCAACAAGATCGACCTGCCCTCGGCCGATGCCGACCGCGTCGCCCAGGAGATCGAGGAGATCATCGGTATCGAGGCGACCGATGCGCGCGCGTGTCCGCCAAGACCGGGGAGGGGTGCCGGAGCTGCTGGAGCGTCTGATCCGAGCGATCCCGGCGCCACGGGAGACCCGGAGGCGCCGCTCCAGGCCCTCATCATCGATTCCTGGTTCGACAACTACGTGGGCGTGGTGTCCCTGGTGCGTGTCATGAACGGCACGCTCAAGACCGGCGAGAAGATCCGCGTGGTTTCCACCGGCCGCGCGCACATCACCGACCGCCTCGGGCGCTTCACGCCCAAGCCCGTAGTCGAGCCGACCCTCGCCGCCGGGCGATGTCGGCTTCGTGGTCGCCGGCATCAAGGAGATCGATGGCGCCCCGGTCGGCGACACCATCACGCTCGAGAGCCGCCCCGCCGCGAAGCCGCTGCCGGGCTTCAAGCAGATCAAGCCACGGGTGTTCGCCGGCCTCTTCCCGGTGAATTCCGAGGACTACGACAAGTTCCGCGATGCGCTCGGGAAGCTGCGCCTGAACGACTCGGCGCTGCACTATGAGCCGGAGGTCTCCGAGGCCCTCGGCTTCGGCTTTCGCTGCGGGTTCCTCGGGTTACTGCACATGGATATCGTGCAGGAGCGCCTGGAGCGCGAGTACCAACTCACCCTCGTCACCAGTGCTCCGACGGTGGTGTACGAGGTGCTGACGACCGACGGGGAGCTCAGGTACGTTGACAACCCTGCCAAACTGCCCCCGCCCAATCAGATCGAAGAGATCCGCGAGCCAATCATCACCGCCAATATCCTGGTGCCGCCCGATCACGTGGGCGCGGTGCTCAAGCTGTGCAACGACAAGCGCGGCACGCAGAAGAAGATGCTCTACCTGGGCACCCAGGTGTCACTGCAGTACGAGCTGCCACTCGCCGAGGTGGTGCTCGATTTCTTCGACCGCCTGAAGTCCTCCAGCCGCGGCTACGCCTCCTTCGACTACGAGTTCAGTCACTTTGCCCCCGCCCCGCTGGTCAAGCTCGACATCCTCATCAACGGCGACACCGTCGATGCACTGTCCGTCATCGCGCACCGCGAGAGTGCCTACCAGCGCGGCCGCGAGCTGGTGGACAAGATGCACGAGCTGATCCCACGGCAGATGTTCGAAGTGGCCGTGCAGGCCGCCATCGGCAAGGACGTGATTGCGCGCGCCACGGTGAAGGCGCTGCGCAAGAACGTGCTCGCCAAGTGCTACGGCGGGGACGTGAGCCGCAAGCGCAAGCTGCTGGAGAAGCAGAAGGAGGGCAAGAAGCGCATGAAGCAGCTCGGCCACGTGGAAATCCCGCAGGAAGCCTTCCTCGCCGTGCTGCAAGTCGGCCGCAAGCAATAAGAGAGACTTATGCTACAGACCCTTAAGCCCCTCATCGATCTGCTCTCCTGGCTGGCATTGCCGGTGGCCCTCATCTGTATCGCGGATGACTGGTTCCTGCGGCCGCGCCGCACGGTCGCCGCCGCTCCGGGGGCGCAGGTGGTGCGCGACAGCACGCTGATGACACTGCTGTATACGGCGCTGCCGGTGCTGATCATCGCCGCAGTGGTGCGTCTGCTGGTGTCCGAGTCGCTGGATTTCAGCGCCGTGCTGCTGGCGATCACGGTGGTCACCGGTGTCGTGTGGCGGCATCGACTCCTGGCTCTTCAAGCCGCGGCGCCTGGCGGCAGCGCGCGCCGCCGGGCGCGATGCCGCCCTGGTGGCCGAACCGGGCACGGTCGATTACGCGCGCAGCTTCTTCCCGGTGGCGCTCGTGGTGCTGGTGCTGCGCTCCTTCATCTTCGAGCCGTTCCGCATTCCTTCCGACTCCATGATGCCCACGCTTCTTGACGGCGACTTCATCATCGTCAACAAGTACGCCTACGGGCTGCGGCTGCCGGTCATCAACAAGAAGGTCGTCGACATCGGCGAGCCCAAGCGCGGCGACGTCGTGGTATTCCGCTACCCGCCCAACCCATCGGTGAACTTCATCAAGCGCCTGGTGGGCCTGCCGGGGGATCACGTCGAGGTGCGCGACAACCACATCTACGTCAACGGCCAGCCCGTGCCCACGGTGCCGGGCAAGGAGCGCTTCAGCGACGGCTGCTACATCAAATTCATACTCGCCCACGAACGCCTGGGCGAGCACGAGCACACCGCCATGTACTGCCCCGTGGCCATCGACCGCCAGCCGGTGCTGCCGGGCTGCAACCGCCGCGGCGTGCGCGGCTACGTGTGCGGGGACGAGGACGCCCCCGGGGGCATCCGGATTCCCGACTTTGACCGGGTTATCCCGCCCGGGCGGTACCTGATGATGGGGGACAATCGCGATAACAGTGACGACGGTCGCAGTTGGGGCTTCGTTCCTGAGGAGAATCTCGTCGGCAGGGCGACCCGGATCTGGTTCAATTGGGACCTCGGGCGCAGCGGCGGCCCCATGTGGAGCCGCATCGGCTCCAAGATCCCCTGAGGGGTCACGGCCCCGCAGGCGCCCCGCTCGGTAACATTACGAGGGTGCAGCGATGACGCGTAACAGGCAATTGGGTGTCACGGCGCTGGGTTGGCTGATCCTGCTGACGCCATTCGCCATCGTGCTCTACGCCGGCATCCGCGCCGCGCCGGTGTATCTGAATTACCTGAAGGTAGTGAAGACGCTGGAAGGCACCAAGAGTGAACTCAAGGGTGGGGGTGCCACCGCCGCCACCATCAAGGCGACGATCGACAAGCACTTCGAGATCGACATGGTCAATTACCCTGACTCGAAGGACTTCAAGATCACGCGCGATGAGGGCGCCTGGCTGGTCGAGGCCCAGTACGACGACGATGCGCCGCTCTTTTCCAACATCTCGCTGCACTTTGCTTTCGACAAGCAGGTGCGCATCGGCGGCGAATAAGGCGTTGCCGCTGCGCCGCAGCGGGCGCGCCTGCCGTCCATGAGCGGCGCGGACTGGCCGGCGCGCTGGCTGCGCGCACGCCTGGGCTACGAGCCGCGGGAGCTCGCACTGTTTCGCGCCGCGCTCACCCACCGCAGTGCCGCGGGCGCCAACAATGAGCGGCTGGAGTTCCTCGGCGACGCCGTGGTCAATCTCTTGGTGGCGCGCGCGCTCTACCTTGCCTTCCCCGCGGCGAGCGAGGGCGACTTGAGTCGCCTGCGGGCACGCCTCGTCAGCCGCGAACCCCTGGCCGAGATCGCCAGCGAACTCGCAATCGGGGATGAGCTGCAGCTGGGTTCCGGGGAGCTCAAGAGCGGCGGCTTTCGCCGCCAGTCGATACTGGCGGACGCCTTCGAGGCGCTGTGCGGGGCGATGTTCCTGGACCGCGGGCTGGAGGGGGTTGAGCCGGTGGTGATGCGCCTGTTCGCCGGGCGCATCGCGGCGCTGCCGGAGCCGGAGGCACTGAAGGACGCCAAGACCCGCTTGCAGGAGTACCTGCAGTCGCGCAGTCTGCCGCTGCCGCGTTATGAGGTCCTCGGGGTCGAAGGTGAGGATCATGCGCAGAGTTTCACCGTCAGCTGCGAAGTACCCTCGCTGGGCGCCCGTACCCAGGGCCGCGGCTCAAGCCGCCGGCGCGCCGAGCAGCAGGCCGCCGAACGCATGATGGAGACGCTCGGCCCGCGTAGCGTTTAGGATCGGCGTCGTGAACACTCCGCCAGTGCCCTCATTTCGCAGCGGCTTCGCCGCCCTGGTCGGCCGGCCAAACGTCGGCAAGTCGACGCTGCTGAATGCACTCGTCGGGCAGAAGCTCTCCATCGTGACCCCGCGGCCGCAGACCACCCGCCACCGCATCCTCGGCATCTACACCTCCGCGCAGGCGCAGATCGCCTTCCTCGATACCCCGGGACTGCACCGCGAGGCCAGCCGCGCACTCAACAAGGCCATGAACCGCACCGCCACCGCGGCCCTCGAGGAGGCCGACGTCGTGGTGCTCGTGCTCGAGGCCCTGAAATGGACCGCCGAGGACGATCTGGCGCTGGTACGGATCGCGCGCTCGGGCCGCGCCGCGCTCGCCGCCGTCAACAAGGTCGACCGCGTGCGCCCGCGCGCACGGCTGCTGCCGTATCTGCAGGAACTCGGCGCGCGCCATCCCTTCCTCGCCATCGTGCCGGTCTCGGCGCTGAAGGGCGACAATATCGAGGACTTGCGCACCACCATCGCCGGCCACCTGCCGCCAGCCCCGGCGCTGTTTCCCGACGGGGAACTGACCGACCGCGGTCTGGAGTTCCGCATCGCGGAGATGATCCGCGAGAAGCTCACGTTAGAGCTCAATCAGGAAGTACCCTACGGGATCGCGGTGGAAGTCGAACGACTGGCCGAGGAGGACGGCCAACTGATGGTCGATGCGGCCATCTGGGTCGACCGTGAGGGCCAGAAGCCAATCGTGATCGGCGCCAAGGGCGAGCGCTTGAAGCGCGTCGGGCGCGCCGCGCGCCTGACCCTCAATGAAATCCTCAAGCGCCGCCTGCACCTGAATCTGTGGGTCAAAGTGCGCGAGAATTGGGCCGACAACGCCCGTGCCCTGAAGGAACTCGGACTGGAATGACCCGCAGCGCGCGTCGCATCGAACTCACCCCGGGCTATCTCCTGCATCATCGGCCGTGGCGTGACACCAGCCGCATCCTCGAGATGCTGACGCGCGAGCACGGGCGCCTGACGCTGTTCGCGCGCGGCGTGCGCGGGCCGCAGGCGAAGCTGGCCCCGGTGCTGCAGCCCTTCCAGCCGCTGCTGGTGTCCTGGAGCGGCCGCGGCGAGGCGCCGCAACTGACCGGCGCGGAGCGCGCGCGCGGCTGCGCGCCACTGCCCCCCGCAGCCCTGCTGCCGGCGTTCTATCTGAATGAGCTGCTGCTGAAGCTCACCACCCGCCACGATCCGCTGCCGGAACTGTTCGATCACTACGACAGCACCTTGAACGCCCTGCGCGGCGGTGCGGCTCTGGAGCCGGCGCTGCGCCTGTTCGAGAAGCACCTGCTGGAGGTGCTCGGCTACGGGCTCGACCTGAGGAGCGAGGCGCACGGTGGCCGCCCGATCGAGGCGGACGGGTTCTACGAGTTCCGCGCCGATACCGGTCTGCTCCGGGCCGGCGGCGCGCACAGCGGGGCGCTGTGCGGGCGCGCACTGCTGGCACTGGCCGCCGAGGAGCTCGAGGGCGAACGCGTGCTCGAGGATGCGCGCCGGCTGCTCAAGTGCGCGCTCAGTGCCTGTCTCGAGGGACGCACGCTCGCCACGCGCGAGGTGGCGAAGGCCATGGTGCGCAAGGTGGCGCCATGAAACCCATCGCGCTCGGCCTCAACATCGATCACGTGGCGACGCTGCGTCAGGCACGCGGCGGGCGGGCGCCCGATCCCATCGAGGCGGCGCTGCTGGCCGAGAGCTGCGGCGCCGACAGCATCACGCTGCACCTGCGCGAGGACCGCCGCCACATCCAGGATCAGGACGTGTACCGGCTCAAGGGGCTCTTGAAGACCCACATGAACCTGGAAATGGCGGTCACCGAGGAGATGCTGCGCATCGCCGCCGCCGTCGCCCCGCAGGATTGCTGCCTGGTACCGGAGCGGCGCGCGGAGCTCACCACCGAGGGCGGCCTCGATGTGGCCGGCGATGCCACGCGCTTACGTGAGGCGGTCGCTGAACTCAAGAAGTGCGGCATCCGCGTCTCGCTCTTCATCGATCCGGACGCACGCCAGATCCAGTCCGCCGCCGCGGTCGGCGCCCCGGTGATCGAGCTGCACACCGGCGCCTATGCGGACAGCTCCGGGGCGGCGCAGGCCGGGCAGCTTGAGCGCCTGGCGCAGGCGATGCAGCTCGCCACGAGCCTCGGGCTCATCGTGAACGCCGGCCACGGCCTGAACTACCACAACGTGCAGCCGGTGGCGCGACTTGCCGATATCGTCGAGCTCAACATCGGCCATGCCATCGTCGCGCACGCGCTGTTCGTGGGGCTGGCGCCGGCGGTGCGTCAGATGAAGGACCTGATGCTGGCGGCGCGCCCGTGATCTACGGCATCGGCGTCGACATGCTCGAGGCGGCGCGCATCGAGAAGACGCTCGAGCGCTTCGGTGAGCGCTTCACGCGCCATCTGCTGCTGCCGGCGGAGGCCGCACAGCTCAAGCTCACCCGCCGTCCGGCGCGCTTCATCGCCATGCGCTTTGCCGCCAAGGAGGCCATCGTGAAGGCCATGGGCACCGGGTTTGCGCACGGCATGTGGATCCGCGACGTGGGCGTGGTGCAGAACGCCTGGGGCAAGCCCGAGGTGGTGTTTTCCGAGCGCGGTGAGGCGCTGCGCCGCAGACTCGGTATCGGCGAGGCACACGTGACGCTTACCGACGAGAAGGGCATGGTGGTGGCGGTAGCGGTGCTCATGAGGGCGGCATGAACACGCTGGTGTTCGACATCGAGACCGTGCCGGACGTGGTGCTCGGGCGGCGGCTCTACAACCTCGCTGGCTTAAGCGACGCGCAGGTCGCGAAGGCGATGTTCGCGCTGCGCCGCCAGGGCACCGGCGGGGACTTTCTGCCGCTCGAGCAGCAGCGCGTGGTCGCGATCTCCTGCGTGCTGCGCGGGGGCGAGGGACTGACGGTGTGGAGCCTGGGGGACCTCGGTGCTTCCGAGGCCGAGCTGGTCCAGCGCTTCTTCGACGGCATCGACAAGTACTCCCCTGACCTGGTCTCCTGGAATGGCTCAGGCTTCGATCTGCCGGTGCTCACCTACCGCGCGCTCCTGCATGGAGTGCAGGCCGCGCGCTACTGGGAGACCGGTGATGAGGACACCGCTTTTCGCTACAACAATTACCTGAGCCGCTACCACTGGCGCCATACGGATCTCATGGACGTGCTGGCGGGCTTTCAGGGACGCGGGCGGGTGTCGCTCGCCAACATGGCCCTGCTCCTGGGCTTCCCCGGCAAGCTCGGCTTCGATGGCAGCCAGGTGTGGGATGCGTTCCAGGCCGGCGACCTCGCCGGCATCCGCGCCTACTGCGAGACCGACGTGCTCAACACCTGGCTCATCTGGCTGCGCTTCGCGCAGCTGCGTGGCGCGCTGTCGCGCGAGGCGCATGCGGCCGAGATCGAGCGCGTGAAGGACTATCTGCGCGCGGCCAAGGAGCCGCACTTGGGGCAGTTCCTGCACGCCTGGGAGTCGCCCCCTTGAGCCGCGCCGACCGCCGTGCGCGCGCGCCGGCGGCCGAGGAAACCGGCACCATCACCGGACTGACCTCCGCCGGCGAGGGCGTCGTGCACAGCGGCAAGACCGTCTTCGTCGCCGGTGCGCTGCCGCACGAAGCGGTGCGCTTCCGGCGCACCCGTCACCACCGCCAGCACGATGAGGCGCAGCTGCTCGAGGTCCTGAGCGCCTCGCCCGAGCGCGTCAGCCCGCGCTGTGAGCACTTCGGGGTCTGCGGCGGGTGCGCGCTGCAGCACCTGCAGCCCGCCGCACAGCTGCGCGCCAAGGAGGCGCAGTTGCGCGAGGCCCTGGAGCGCCTGGCGCGCCTCACGCCCGAGCGCTGGCTGGCGCCGCTTGCAGGGCCGGTGTGGGGCTACCGCCGCCGTGCGCGTCTCGGGGTCAAGTTCGTCCACAAGAAGGAGCGCGTGTTGGTGGGGTTTCGCGAGCGTGCGGCGCCCTATGTTGCGGAGCTCAGGCGCTGCGAGGTGCTCGCCCCCGCCGTGGGGGCACTCATCGCCCCGCTCGCCGAATGCCTGAATGGTCTTAGCATCCGCGAGCAACTGCCGCAGATCGAGGTCGCGGTCGCAGACAACGCCACGGCGCTGGTGCTGCGCGTGCTCAAGGACCCAAGCCCCGCGGACCTCGCGCAACTGCGCGCCTTTGCGGCCACGCACGGGCTGCGTGTGTACCTGCAGCCCGGCGGCCTTGAGACGGTCGCAGCCCTGGATGCCGGCGCGCCGGCATTGCACTACCGCCTGCCGCACTTCGATGTCACCCTCGAGTTCCTGCCGACCGACTTCATCCAGGTGAACGGTGCCATCAACGCAGCGCTCGTCGAGCGCGCGGTGGAGCTGCTCGAGCCTGACGCGCAGGCGCGCGTGCTCGATCTGTTCTGCGGCATCGGCAATTTCACCCTGCCCCTGGCACGGCGCGCGCAGGCTGTGGTGGGCGTGGAGGGCGATGCCGCGCTCATCGCGCGTGCGCGCGCCAACGCCGCCGCTAACGGCATCGGCAACGCGCACTTTCACATCGCCAACCTCACCCAGCCGGTCAGCGATCTGCCCTGGATGCGCACGGCCTACACCCACGTGCTGCTCGATCCGCCGCGCACCGGGGCCGCGCAGGTGCTGCCGGCGCTCGCGGCGCTGGGGGCGCAGCGGGTGTTGTATATTTCCTGCCATCCGGGAAGCCTGGCAAGAGATGTGGGAGCGCTGGTGCACGAGCACGGCATGAGGCTCGAAGCGGCCGGTGTGGTGGACATGTTTCCGCACACGGCGCACGTGGAGTCACTGGCGCTGCTGCGCGGCGGCGGCCGGCGCGCCGCTGCGCGCTCATGAGCCTGGGTCCCCTCATGATCGATCTGGAGGGGACCGCCATCACCCCCCAGGAGCGCGAGCTGCTGCGCCACCCGCTCATCGGCGGCGTCATCCTCTTCACCCGCAACTACCTCGACCCCGCCCAGCTCGCCACGCTCGTCGCGGCGATCCACGCCGAGCGCACCCCGCCTCTCATCGTGGCCGTCGACCAGGAGGGCGGCCGCGTGCAGCGCTTCCGCGAGGGCTTCTCGGCTCTGCCGCCCGCGCGGCGCATCGGACACGAGTTCGACCTCGACCCCAAGGCGGGCGTTGCGCTCGCCCGCAGCCTCGGCTGGCTGATGGCCGCGGAGCTGCGCGCCCGGGGGGTCGACATCTCCTTTGCCCCCTGCGTGGACCTCGACTACGGGGTCAACGAGGCCATCGGGGAACGCTCCTTCCATGCCTCCGCAGACGTCGTGGCGCAGCTGGCCGGTGCCTGGATGCACGGCATGCGGGAGGCGGGCATGGCCGCCACCGCCAAGCACTTCCCGGGCCACGGGGCGGTGGTGGCCGACTCCCACCTGGTCCTGCCGGTCGACCGGCGCCCGCTGGTGGACCTCAGCCGGGACCTGACCCCCTACCGGCGGCTCATCGCCAACGGCCTGCCGGCGGTCATGGTCGCCCATATCCTCTTTCCGGCCGTGGACCCGGACCCCTCCAGCCTCTCCAGGCTCTGGATTCGCGACGTGCTACGCGGAGAGCTTGGGTTTCAGGGGGTAGTGTTCGCCGACGATCTTTCCATGAAGGGGGCTGCTGCGTACGGGGACATCGTGACCCGGTGCCGGCAGGCCCTTGCGGCGGGCTGTGACATGTTACCGGTCTGCAACCACCGGCCGAGCGTCATTGAACTGTTGGATAAGCTGGACTGCGAACCGCAGCCGGCCTCCAGTTTGCGCCTGGTGCGTCTGCATGGGCGCGCCGGCGCCCCCGCACAGGCGGGGCTGGAGCGCCTGCCGGAGTGGCGTCACGCCCGGGAGCTCCTGGCGCGCGTCTCAGCTCCCCCCGCGCTCACCCTGGATGCTGGGGGCACCCCGACGTGAACAACTGGTCTGCGGAGGCCTGGCGGCGCCTGGTCGAGAATTCCCCCGAAGGCATCGTCATCACCGATGCCGCAGCTCCGGATCACCCCGTAGTCTTCGCCAACAGCGCCTTCTCGCAGATGTGCGGCTACCCCGTGGCTGCCCTCATGGGCACGAACCTGCGCATCCTGCAGGGAACCGATCGCGACCAGGAGGGCCGGGTACGGCTGGCCGAGGCGCTGCAGAAGGGCAACCCTGCGCGGGTGCTGATCCGCAACTACCGCCCGGACGGCTCGCTCTTCTGGAACGAATGCCTGGTGCAGCCGATCCGCGGCGGCAAGGGACAGCTGACGCATTTCGTCGGCTATCACCGCGATGCGAGCGAGCGCCTGAAAAGCGCCGAGCGCTCCTCGGTCGGACTGCCTTCCTGGCTGCGCGAGGACCGCCTCACCGGGCTGCATTCGCGCGCCTATTTCGAGGAGCTGCTGCAGCGCGACTGGTCCCTCGCACAGCGCGACTCGCACGAGATCGGGCTCACACTCTTCGACATCGACGACCTCGGCGCCTACAACGACAAGTTCGACCGCGCCGCCGGGGATGCCTGCATCCGGCGCGTGGCCCGCGTCATAGGCGCCTCCTACCGCCGTGGCGGCGATCTCGTCGGCCGCTGGGAGGGGGGCACCTTCGCGGTCCTGACCCAGGGGGATGCCGCCGAGCGCGCCTCCCAATACGCCCAGATCGTCTCGCAGCGCGTGCGTGACCTCTTGATGCACCACCCAACCGCCGGCGCCGGCCGCTATGTGACCGTGAGTGCGGCGATCGCGAGCCTCGTGCCCCCGCGCACGCTCGAGCTTGAGGGCCTGCTGCGCGCCTGCGCGGCGGCGATGAAGCGCGCCAAGAAGAACGGCAAGGATGCGATCGTGACCGCGGAGGCGGGCGACTTCAGCTCCTGAGGGCTGACCCCGCGTCAGCGCGGCGTGCGCGGCGCACTTCTCGGGCGTCGTTTTGCCTATGAAACAATAAGCTGGTATTATTTCTACTGAAATGTCACCGGCCCGTCCCGCAAAAGCCCGCTCCAGCCCCTCCCCGGGGCTGGTGCTGTCGCGCGCCACGGTGCGCGCGGCGCGGCTGCTGGAACTGCCGCAGGCGCACCTGGCGGCCGTAATCGGGGTGAGCGGCGCCACCCTCTCGCGCCTGGCGAACGGCCAGAAGCAGCTGGAGTCGGGTTCCAAGCCCTGGCAGCTGGCGGCGCTGTTCGTGCGGCTGTTCCGCTCGCTCGATGCCATCGTGGGCTCGGACGATGCGGCCGCGCGCGCCTGGCTGCGCAGCGAGAACAGTGCGCTCGGGGGCGTGCCGCTTGAGCTGATCCGCGAGCCCGCCGGCCTGGTGCGCACGGTTGACTACCTGGACGCCGCCCGCGCTCGCATCTGAGGCGCACGCTTACGCGCGTACGCTGTATCGGGTGGTCGAGTCACAGCACCTGGCCTCTACCATGCGCCTGGTCGACTCCCTCGAGGAGCAGGCAACGCTCGAGACCGTGCTTGAGGACAGCAAGCCCGCCGTGCCCGAAGCGGCGCGCACGCTGCATTACCTGCTCGCCACCCCGTTTCGCTACCGGCCCCATTCCGGCTCGCGCTTCCGCGCCGCCTTCGAGGCGGGCGTGTGGTACGGCGCGGAAGTGCTGCGTACCGCGCTGGCCGAGAAGAGCTACTGGCGGCTGCGGTTCCTGCTGGATGCGCCGGCAACGCCGGACCTGAAGCCCGTGCCGCACACCGCCTTCTGCGCCGCCGTGCGCACCAGCCTGGCGCTCGATCTGACGCGCGCGCCATTCGTGCGCGAGCGCGCGGCCTGGACGGCGCGCACGGACTACACCCGCACCCAGGAACTCGCGCGCGCCGCACGCGCCGCGCAGGTGGTGTGCATCCGTTACGAGTCGGTGCGCGATCCCGAGCACGCCGCCTGTGTCGCGGTGCTGCTGCCGCGCGCCTTCGGGCGCGCGCGGCCGCGCGGGCAGGAGAGCTGGTTCATTGCCGCCTCGCGCACGCGCGTACGCTGCGTGCGCGATGAGCGTGGCGGTGAGGCCTTTGAATTCGGCAGCAGCGAGCTGCTGGGCAGTTAAGGGCATCGCGCGCGGTAAGTCTCACGGCTGCATCCGTGTCAGGGTCGCGATGCCGGCCGGCGCCGCAACTGCTGTCAGCGTCGGCCCGCAGCGGCCGCCTCCTAAGTGATACGCACCGGCGCTGCTGTGTGACCCGAGGGCGCCAATCGAGCCTCCGTTAAGGACAACGCCGACGCGGCCGCCTTCAGCGTCCCGGGGCGCGCCCTCCCTGGGCCGGCGTGACCAGTGCGATCACCCCATAAGCGGGATGGTCGAAGTAGTTGCGGTCGTAGTACTTCACCCGCCGGCTCTCGTTAATTGTGAACACGGTGCCGGGCGCGGCATTCAAGCCGGTGGGTGGAGAGGACATGGCGTAGTTGAGCGTCATGCCGAGGTGCAGGAACTGGCCGTGCTCGAGGAACACCGTGCCGCTGAGCCCCTCAACGTCCACGCCCAGGCGCGGCAGAGAGAACCCCGCGCGCGTGCCCCAGGAGCTGGCCGTCTGTGACCAGGCGACGTGCGCGAGCGGCACGTAGGCGCCGCTCGCGCGCAGCCGGTTCTCCAGATCCGTGAGCTGGTAGGCCGAGGTGGGCAGCAGGCCCACGAAGTGCCCGATCTGCGCCGTGCCACTGCCGGTGCCGGCCTCATCGCCGGCGATGATGCGCGAGCCCGTACCCTGGGTGCTCCAGTTCTCGGCCCCGCCCTGCGAGCCGGTGTCCCGGAAGATGATCATCTCGACGTTGTAGACCGTGGTTAAGGGCGCCGCGGCATCCTCGGCACTGCCGGCGAGCGGGGCGCCGAGCGCCAGCGCGGCCGCCAGCACGGGAGTCAGGGTGCGCAGAAGCGCGAAGGGTGCTTGCATGCGTTGCATTCTAATGGACTCGAGGCGGCTCGCCGAGGCGCTTCAGGAGCTCTGCGGCGTACTCGAAGCGCTGCGCCTCGGTGCTCAGCTGGCGCGTGACGCGCAGCTTGAGCGGCCCCTCGAGGCGATATTCGCGTGCGTGCTTCTGGATGAGGCGCACCAGGGTGGCCGGCTCGATGCGGGCGTGCGCCTCAAAGGTGACCGTGCCGCCCTGCGCCCCCAGGTCCAGGCGGCGCACGCCCAGGGCACGGGCGCTGAGTTTGAGCTTGGTGATGCGCAGCAGATTCTGCGCCGCCGGCGGCAGCGGGCCGAAACGGTCATGAACTTCCGCGGTCAGCTCATCGAGCGCCGCCGCGCTGTCGGCGGCGGCGATGCGCTTGTAGAGCGACAGGCGCACGTGCACGTCCGCGACGAAGGCCGCCGGCAGGAATGCCGGCAGGCGCAGCTCCACCTCGGTGGCCGCGGCGAGCGGCTGCTCGAGGTCCGGCTCGCGACCGGCCTTCAGCGCATTCACGGCGCGCTCGAGCATGTCGAGGTACATGGCCAGTCCGACCTCGGTCATCTGGCCGCTCTGCTGCTCACCGAGGAGCTCGCCCGCCCCGCGGATCTCCAGGTCGTGGGTGGCGAGCACGAAGCCGGCGCCGAGCTCCTCCATGGACTCGATCGCCTCCAGGCGCTTGGCGGCATCGCGCGCCAGTGCCTGGCGCGGCGGGGCGATCAGATAGGCATAGGCACGGTGATGGGAGCGTCCGACGCGCCCGCGCAGCTGGTGCAGCTGCGCGAGCCCCATGTGATCGGCGCGGTTGATCATGATGGTGTTGGCGGTGGGCACGTCGATGCCGCTCTCGATGATCGTCGTGCATACCAGCACGTTGAAGCGCCGGTGATAGAAGTCGACCATCATCTGTTCCAGGTCGCGCTCGCGCATCTGCCCGTGCGCCACGCGCACCGCAGCTTCCGGCACCAGCGCCTGCACCTCGGCGGCGATCTTGTCGATGGTGCGTACCTCGTTGTGCACGAAGTAGATCTGCCCGCCGCGGCGCAGCTCGCGCAGCGCCGCCTCGCGCAGCGTCGGGGCGTGCCACTCGATCAAGAAGGTCTTGATCGCGAGCCGCGCGGCCGGAGCGGTGGTGATGAGCGACAGGTCGCGCAGCCCGCCGAGCGCCATGTTGAGGGTGCGCGGGATCGGGGTGGCGGTGAGGGTGAGCACGTGAACGTTGGCACGCAGCGCCTGCAGGCGCTGTTTATCGCGCACGCCGAAGCGGTGCTCCTCGTCGATGATGAGGAGTCCGAGGTCCTTGAAGCGCGCGTGCGCGTGCAGCAGGCGGTGGGTGGCGATGACGATGTCGACCTTGCCCTGCTCCAGGCCCTCGAGCACCGCCTGGGTCTCGCGGGCGTTGCCGAAGCGTGACAGACCCTCGACGCGCACCGGCCAGTCGGCGAAGCGGTCGCGGAAGTTGGCGAGGTGCTGCTGTACCAGCAGCGTCGTCGGCGCAAGCACCGCCACCTGCTTGCCGGACTGCGCGGCGATGAAGGCGGCGCGCATGGCGACCTCAGTCTTGCCGAAGCCGACGTCGCCGCAGACGATGCGATCCATCGGCCGCTCGCTGCCGAGGTCTGCGACCACCTGGCTGATGGTCTGCGCCTGATCCGCGGTCTCCTCGAACGGGAAGGCGTTGGCGAAGCTCTGGTAGTCGAGCTCGCCCGCGGTGAGGGCGAGCCCCTGCTGTGCCTTGCGGCGCGCGTACAGGTCGAGCAGTTCGGCGGCGACGTCGCGGATCTGTTCCGCGGCGCGCTTGCGCGCGCGCGCCCACTGGTCGGTACCGAGTTTGTGCAGCGGGGCGTTCTCGGGCGCAGCCCCGGTGTAGCGGCTGACCAGGTGCAGCTGCTGCACCGGCACGTAGATGCGGTCACCGTCCTGGTATTCGAGCACCAGGAACTCACCGGGCTGCCCGCCGATCTCCATGGCCATCAGCCCCTGGTAGCGTCCGACGCCGTACTCCTCGTGCACCACCGGGGCGCCGGGGTTGAGGTCACGCAGGTCGCGCAGGATCGCTTCCGGATCGGCGGCGCGCTTGCGCCGCCGTTCCTGGCGCGCGCGCGCGCCGAAGAGCTGCGCTTCCGAGACCACGGCGATCGGCGGGGTGATGAGCGTCAGGCCCTCGAGGTCTGGCGCCACGGTCAGTGCCAGCCGGCGCCGCCCGTCGGCGAAGGACTCCCAGTTGTTCACGAGCGTGACCTCGTGCTCGTGGCCCGCAGCATCTCCTGCAGCACTTCGCGGCGTCCGGCCGAGTCCGCCGCGATCAGCACGCGCCCGTCGAAGTCCTTGAGGAACGCATCCAGTGGCGCGAAGGGCTGTTCGGCGCGCACGTCGATGCGCAGCTCGCGCGGCGCGCTGGTGGGGAAGTTGTGCACTGCCGGGAGCGGGCCGGTGAGCTCCGTGTCGGCCTTGAAGGCGTCGAGCGTGATGGAGGCGAAGGCGGTGAGGGCTGCACTGAGGTGCGCCGGCTCCATGAACAGCTCCGCGGGCCTGAGCACCGGGCGCTCGATGTCGTGGCGGCGGTCCTCGAAACGGCTCTCGACGTCGCGCCAGGCGCGTTCCAGCGTCTGCGGCAGCGCTGCGTCCTGGACGATGACCGCATTTTTGGGCAGGTAGTCAAAGAGCGTCGCGCTGCCATCGAAGAACAGGGGCTGGTAGAACTCGACCCCCGCGGGCGCCAGTCCCTCACTCACACCACGGTAGATGACGGACTTGGTCGGGTCGCCCTCGAAGCGCGTGCGGTAGCGGCGACGGAAATCCTTCACCGCCTGCGCATCAAGCGGCACCTCGCGTGCCGGCAAGAGCTGCACGCGCTCGAGGGCATCGAGCGAGCGCTGCGTCTCCGGATCGAAGCGCCGGATCGCCTCGATCTCAGCGTCGAACAGGTCGATGCGCAGCGGCGCGCTGCTGCCCATCGGGAAGACATCCAGGAGCGAGCCGCGCACGGCGAACTCTCCGGGACTGACGACCTGGCTGACGCTCGCGTAGCCGGCCTCGGCCAGACGCTGGCGGAATGGCTCCAGCGCCAGCGACTCGCCCTTCCTCAAGGTAAAGGCGCGCCCCTGCACGTAATTGCGGCGGCGGCAGGCGCTGCATGAGCGTGTCGGCCGCCACGATCAGGCAGCCGTGACTGACCTGCGGCAGCTCAAAGAGCGTCTTTAAGCGCTCCGAGACGATATCCGGGTGCGGGGAGAACAGATCGTAAGGCAGCACCTCCCAGTCCGGCAGCCGCAGGAGCGCAAGTTGAGGCCCTGCAAAGAAGCGCACCTCGGCCGTGAGGCGGTCGAGTTCCCGGGCCGCATCCGCCACCACGACGTACAGTCGCCGGTCGGCGCCCATGGCCTCCGCCAGTGCCAGCGCTGCGGCACTGCCGTAGAGCTGATGCCAGCGCAGGCGCGCGAGCGCGGCGGAGGGCACGGGAGGGTGGAGCAGGGTGGTCATCGGCTGCGGACCGCCGGGCGGTAAAAAAGATGCGCAGCTTACCCGAGCGCTGAGCTCAGTGAGGCCTCAGGTGGGGCGCGGTGCCGCGCATCGGAAGGCTCAGGCGGCGACCGGCTCCGCGTGCAGCTGCACCCGCTTCTCAAGTGGCACGCAGAAGATATCGATGGGGTGGGAGCGGCCGCGCAGCTGCAGCGGCGGCAGTGCCGTGGCGCCCACGTCCAGGCCATCGGCATCGAGGGAGCGCTTGAGAGTGCCGGAGAAGAGCATCTCCCCGGCACGCGCCCGCTGACACAGCCGCGCGGCGATGTTCACCGTGTCACCGATGATGGTGTAGTTCATGTAGGAGCTCGAACCGATGTTGCCGGCGACGACGTCGCCCTCGTTGATGCCGATGCCCAGGCCCGCTTCCACCTGGTAGCGCTCGCGCCAGGAGCGCGCCAGGGCGCCGAAGCCCGTCAGCATCTCGCGCGCCGCCCGCACCGCGCGCTGCGCGCTGTCCGCCTGTTCCAGCGGCACGCCGAAGCCGAGCATCAGGCAGTCCCCGGCCATGTGAAACACCGTGCCCTCGTGGCGGAAGGTGATCTCGGTGAGGAGTGAGAAGTACTCGTTGAGCAGCGGTACCACATGGTGCGGCTCGAGCTGCTCGGAGATGCTGGTGAAGCCGCGCAGGTCGGCGAACAGCACCACCGCATGGGCGCGGGCGTCGGCGGTTGCGAGCAGCGTGTCGCGCAGCTGCGCGTCCTCGAGGATCTTGTCGGCAACCCGCGGCGACACGTAGCGGCGGAACGTCTGCCGCAGGACTTCCTCGCGACGACGGATCTCAGCCTCAAGCTGTGCCGCGGCCGTCTTTCTGCGCAGTGTTCCCGCGCGCACGAGAGTCTCGATGTGGGCCCTTAAGGACTTATCCCCCGCCACAAGCTCCCCAATGAAATTATTCTGTTAAACCCGAGACTACCACATCTACATTAAGTGTCTGCTGCAGGCCAGCGCGCGCGGGGACGAGGCCCGGGGAGGGCGACGCGTGGGCTCGGAAGGGGGCTTAGCGCAGTCTTATCTGCGGGGCGATCGGACCGGCAGGGCGGCCCTGCCGGCGCAGCAGGCGCAGGCGGTAGAGGGTGAGGACGACCCCGACCGCCAGGAGCACGCCTGCGACCAGCAGATCCCCGCGCTGAAGGCTCCTCCAGGCCATCACGAGCCAGAAGAGCCGCAGCACCAGAGTTACCGCTAGGCCCATGGTGGGCAGGCTAATCTGCGCGGCCGGCGACGTTCAATCAGCCGGGGAATCAGCCGGGGAATCAGCCGGGGAATCAGCCGGAGGTCACCACCGCGTCGATGACCCGGTCTTTCTCGAAGAACACCGAGAAAGCGCTGTAGTCCCAGCGCGTGATCGGTGGCGCCCCGACCGTCGGGTGGCGATTCACCGGTGCACCGAAATGCTTTTCCACCTCATCCATCGTCGTGCCGCGCTTGGGGCGGTCCACCTGCGAGGGGAGTACTTCGATCTGATCGTTGTTGACGACGACCGTCTCGGCGAGTGCGCTGCCGGCCAGTGCGCCGCCGATCAGCAGCGCTGCAAGGATTCGGGTCTGCATGGAACTCTCCTGGAACTCTTTTGAACTATAGCACCGGGGTGAATCTGTCAAAGCCGCCCGGGCGGCGCGCGCGTGCTGTTTTGTGACGCACGTCTGAAATCGCTGTCAACTGTGGTTAAATCGCGACGATGTTTCACCCGCTCTCGGTGTACGTGGGGCTGCGCTACGTGCGCGCCCGCTCCCACAAATTCTTCGTCTCCTTCATCACCTGGGCTTCGCTGGTCGGGGTCTGCGTGGGGGTAGCGGCGCTGATCGTCATCCTCTCGGTGATGAACGGCTTTGAGAGCGAGCTGCGCGATCGGCTGCTGTCCCTGAGTGCACCGGTGCGTGTCACGGCACGCCCCGGGCAGCGAGCTCAGCACCGCCCAGTGGCAGGAGGCGGCGCGCCGCCTCGGCACGGTCGCGGGCGTCACCGACGTCGCCCGCTACGCGGAGGTGCAGGCGCTCGCGGTGCGCCAGCCCGAGATGGTGCCGATCCTGCTGCGTGGCATCGACCCGACCGGCCGCCTCCAGCAGGGCCGATCTCGGGGCGGCACTCACCC
Organism: uncultured Pseudomonadota bacterium; assembly: GCA_963743625.1. Classification (GTDB taxonomy): domain Bacteria; phylum Pseudomonadota; class Gammaproteobacteria; order Steroidobacterales; family Steroidobacteraceae; genus 13-2-20CM-66-19. Next base: position 547,882 of record CAVUQM010000009.1, read on the forward strand.
AGGGCCACTTGAGCGATCTCACCGCCGGCTCCGACCAGGTCATCGTCGGGGCGGTCATCGCCGAGCGCCTGGGGCTTGGGCCCGGGGACTCCCTCACGGTGCTCGTGCCGACGGTCGATCGCCGCCGGCGCCCCGACGCCCAAGCTGCGCGAGTTCACGGTGGCGGGCGTGTTCGAGGTCGGGCTGCAGGACCACGACGGCACGCTGGTGTTCGCGCACCTGGATGACGTGCGCGCCCTCGGCGCGGAGGCCACGGCGAGCGAGGGGCTGCGGGTGCGCGTCGGCAACGTGCTGGCCGCGCCGCAGGTGGCCGCGCGCGCTGCGGGCGCAGCTGCCGGCGAACCTGCGAGGTGAGCGACTGGACGCAGGACAACGCCAACTACTTCCGCGCCATCCGCATCGAGAAGACCATGATGTCGCTCATCCTGTTGCTCATCGTGGCGGTGGCAGCCTTTAACATCGTGGCGATGCTGGTAATGGTGGTCACCGACAAGCGCACCGACATCGCCATCGTGCGCACCTTCGGCGCCAGTCCACGGCGCGTCATGGGGATATTCATCACCCAGGGCCTGGTCATCGGCTGGCTGGGGGTGCTGCTCGGGGTGGCGCTAGGCCTTGCGCTCGCCTTCAACGTCGACACCATCGTGCCGTTTCTGGAGCGCACCTTCCGCTTCCAGTTCATGGATGCGGACGTCTACTACATCACCTCGATCCCCTCCGAAGTGCACTGGGGCAACGTGCTCGGCATCGCTGGGGCAGCTCTGGCACTCACCGCGCTCGCGACCCTCTACCCGGCGCTGCGCGCCGCGCACACCGCCCCGGCCGAGGCGTTGCGCTATGAGTAAGCCATGAGTGCCTACGAACTGCAGATCGGCACGCGCCATCTGCGCTCCACCCACCGGCGCGGCTTCGTGTCCTTCGTCGCGCTCATGTCGGTATGCGGACTGACGCTAGGCGTCGCCACCCTCATCGTCGTGCTCTCGGTCATGAATGGCTTCGAGCGCGAGCTGCGCACCCGCATCCTCTCGGTCACCTCGCACGCCACCATCAGTGGCATGAACGGTCCGCTGACGGACTGGCAGGCACTGCAGCAGAAGCTGCGCGGCGCAGCGCGACGTGCAAGCGGTCGTGCCGTACGTGGAGAGTCAGGCGATGTTCGCCAACGGGCGGCGCATGGCCGGCGCCAGCGTACGCGGCGTGCTGCCCGAGGAGGAGCGCACCGCGACCGGACTGGCGCAGCGCCTCACCGCCGGCAGCCTCGAGGCCCTCAAGCCCGGCTCCTTCGCCACCATTCTCGGCAGCGCGCTGGCACACGAGCTCAACGTCAGGGTCGGCGACAGCGTGATCCTCATCGCCCCCGAGGGCAGCGCGACCCCGACCGGGGTGGTGCCGCGCATGCGCCGCTTCCGCGTGGCCGGAATCTTCGAGTCGGGCATGTACGAGTTCGACCGTGGGCTGGCACTGGTGAGTATTGCCGATGCGGCGCTGCTGTTCCGCACCGGGGCCGGGGTCACGGGACTGCGGCTGCATTTCAGTGATCCGCTTAAGGCACCGGCCTTGGTGCGCGCGGCGGCGCTGTCGCTCGGCGGCCCGGGCTACTACGTGAATGACTGGACCCAGGAGCACGCCAACTTTTTCCGTTCCATCGAGATCACCAAGTCGATGATGTTCCTGATCCTGCTCATGATCGTGGCGGTGGCAGCCTTCAACATCGTCGCCACCCTGGTCATGATCGTCAAAGAAAAACAGACCGACATCGCCATTCTGCGCACCCTCGGGGCCGGCCCGCGCAACGTGCTCTTCATGTTCGCCATCCAGGGCGTGCTCATCGGGCTGGCCGGCACGCTGCTCGGGGCAGCGCTCGGCACGCTGCTTGCGGACAATCTGCAGACCCTGGTCGGCTCGCTCGAGCACCTGCTGGGGACTCAGTTTCTGGATGCGCGCGTCTACTACATGAGCGAGCTGCCTGCGTACGTGGAGCGCACGGACGTGCTCAAGGTGTGCGCCGTGGCCTTTCTCCTGTGCGTGCTGGCGACGATCTACCCGGCGTGGCGCGCGGCGCGCACCGCCCCTGCGGAGGCCCTGCGGCATGAGTGACACCGTTCTGCGCGCCGCCGGCGTGCACAAGAGCTTTGCCCAGGGGCCGGAGCTCGTGCACGTACTGGAGGGGGTGAATCTGGCGGTGGCGGCCGGTGAGCGCGTCGCCATCGTCGGGGCCTCAGGTTCGGGCAAGACGACGCTGTTGCAGATCCTGGGCGGCCTGGACGCGCCGAGCTCCGGCACCGTGGCGGTCGCCGGCCGCGACATCCATCAGCTCAGTGAGCGCGAGCGCGGGGAACTGCGCAATCGGGCGCTCGGGTTCGTGTACCAGTTCCATCACCTGCTGCCGGAGTTCTCGGCGCTCGAGAACGTCGCCATGCCGCTGCTGGTACGACGCAGCCCGGTGCGCGAGGCGCGGGCGGCGGCGCGCGCGCTGCTCGAGCGCGTAGGCCTCGGGCAGCGGCTCGAGCACCGCCCGCATCAGCTCTCGGGCGGGGAGCGCCAGCGTGCCGCGGTGGCGCGGGCGCTCGTGACGCAGCCACGCATCGTGCTCGCGGATGAGCCGACCGGCAACCTCGACGGCGCGAACGCGCAGAGCGTCTTTGCGCTGATGCTGGAACTCAATCGCGAGCGCTCCACGAGTCTCGTGGTGGTGACGCACGATCTGAAGCTCGCCGGCCGCATGGAGCGTGTCTACGAGCTCGAGCGCGGCACGCTGATCGCGCGCGCCTGAAGTTACCGCTCTTCAGGCCGGCTGGGTGTGGCGACGGGCGCGATAGCGGCTCAGGACCTGCCAGCGCCACACGCCCTCGAGCACCAGCCAGCCGAGGAGGCCGGCGAGCACTCCGCACACCAGGCATCCGAGCAGGAACGGCTTCCACACCGGCGCCAGCCCGTAGCGCAGCCAGTGCAGCGTCGGCACAAAGTGAAAGTGATGCCGCGGCTCGTGCGACAGCGCCATGCCCACCCGGTAGGCGAAGTAATACAGCGGCATGATCGAGAAGGGATTGACGAAGAAGGTGGCAGCGCAGGCGACCGGTATGTTCAGCCGCAACAGCACCGCCAGCGTGCAGGCGAGCAGCATGTGGACCGGGAAGGGGATGAAGGAGATCGCCAGGCCCATCCCGAAGGCGTAGGTGACCCCGCGGCGATGCAAGGTCCACAGCTGCGGGTCACTCAGGCGCTCGCCAAAGGGCCGCAAAAACCAGCGATCCCGCAAAGTCGCGGGGTTCGGGATGATCTTTTGCAGCAACCGGCGCGGCATCGAGCCGGGGACTGTAGCAGAAGCCGGCACTTACGCGACGTGCGCTACTGCCACTGCGACGCACTTACCTTGAGCGGCCGCGCCTCCTTAGGTATGATGCCCCTCTTTACCGGTCCTTGGGGTCGCTTCGGATGTGGGAAATTGTGCGGGCCGGCGGCCCGCTGATGTGGCCGATCATCCTGTGCTCGATCATCGCCGCGGCGATCGTGCTCGAGCGGCTGTGGACGCTGCAGGACAAGCGCGTGCTGCCGCAGGAGCTGCCGCAGCGCGTCTGGCAGATGGTCGAGACCAACCAGATCAACGACAAGGTGATCGCGGCGCTGGAGCAGAACTCGCCCCTCGGGCGGCTGTTGGCGACCGGGCTCGCCAATCGGCATCGTCCGCGCGAGATCCTGATGGAGCGCCTCGAGGACACCGGCCGCCACGTGGTGTACGAACTGGAGCGCTTCCTCAACACGCTCGGCACCATCGCCGGCGTCTCGCCGCTGCTCGGACTGCTCGGCACCGTCACCGGCATCATCCGCGCCTTCAATGCCATCCAGGAGGGCGGCATGGGCGATCCGCGCGCGCTCTCCGGGGGTATCTCCGAGGCGCTGATTGCGACCGCGGCCGGATTGTGCGTGGCGATTCCCTCGCTCATCGCCTACCGCTACCTGCGCGGACGCGTCGAAGGCATCGTCATGGAAATGGAGAAGCACGCCATCCGCATGGCCGATGCCCTGGAGGCCGCACGTCCGCGCGAGCGCGCCTCGCCGGCGGCCGCCGCCTAGCGCACCACCATGAACTTCAAGGCCTGGCCGCCGCCCGGAGGAGCCGGAGATCAACGTGGTCTCCCTCATCGACGTGGTGCTGCTGCTCGTCGTGTTCTTCATCCTGTCCGCGAAGTTCACCGACGAGGGGCGCCTGCGCGTGCACCTGCCGCACGCGAGCGCGGTGCCGGCCGAGCGTGCCAGTGCCGAGCCGCTGGTGGTGAGCGTCACCCAGGGCGGCACCTACCTCGTCAATCAGCATGAGCTCATCAACTCCAGCCCCGAGACGCTGCGCGCGGCGCTTTTGAAGGAAGCCGGCACCAACCGCAGCATGCGCATCACGCTGCGCGCCGATGCCCGCGCCACCCATCAGTCCGTCATCACCGCCATGGACGTGCTCGGACGCCTCGGCTTTGCCGAGGTCAACATCGCAACGGTTAAGGATGAGCCGGCGGGCAAGCCTTGAACGAGGCTGAACGGCGCACCGCCTACCGTTGTGCGGCCGCCCGAGGCCAGCGCCTGGCACACCTACCGGCGGCTGCTTGGCTACCTGGCCCCGTATCGCGGGCGCTTCGTGCTCGGCATGCTGGGCGGGGCACTGTTCGGCGGCACCATGGCGAGCTTCAGCCTGTTCATGAAGGGCTTCGGCGACGGCACGCTGGTGCACCGCGATCCGCGCACCATCACCTGGGTGCCACTGGCGCTGCTGGCGCTCTTCGTGCTGCGCGGGCTCGGGGATTTCGTGCAGACCTACTTCATGGGCCAGGTCAGCCGCCGCATCGTTAACCAGCTGCGCGGGGACGTCTTTCGGCACGTGCTGGCGCTGCCGGTGGGTTACTTCGACCGCCAGTCCTCGGCGACGCTCTTATCGCGGCTCACCTACAACAGCGAGCTGGTCGGTCAGGCGAGCACCGACTCGGTCAACACCCTGGTGCGCAGCGCCCTCACCATCATCGGCTCGATCGCCATTCTGCTGTGGCTGAACGTGCGCCTGACTCTCATCGCGCTCATCATGGGCCCGTTAGTCGGCTGGCTGGTCTCCATCATCAACCGCAAGTTCCGCCGCTACAGTCGGCGCATCCAGGACTCCATGGGCGGGGTCACGCGAGTCGCCAAGGAGAGCTTCGAGGCACCGCGCCTGATCAAGGTCTACAACGCGGAAAGTCACCTCGACCGCCAGTTCGATGTGGTCAACTCCCACAACTTCCGCTCGAACATGCGGCTGATCCTGACCCGCGCCATCTCAAATCCGGTGGTGCAGCTGGTCGCGGTCGCCGGCGGCGCGTTCGTGCTGTCGATCGCCATCGCCGATGCGGTGCATGGCCGCATGAGCATGGGCGACCTGCTCGGCTTCATCACCGGCCTGATCGGTATCGCCCAGCCGCTGCGCGATCTGGTCGGGGTGGCCGGCCCCCTGCAGCAGGGCATCGCCGCCGGTCAGAGCCTGTTTGAGCTGCTCGATGAGCCGGCCGAACCCCGAGGCGGCACGCTCAAGAGCGCGCGCGTGCGCGGCGCGGTGCAGTTCGCCCACGTCTCCTTCAGCTACCCGGGCAACCCCGCCGCCGCCGCGGCCGGGCTGGGCGAGCGCCCGGCGGCACTCTCGGACATCGTGCTCGAGGTGCGCGCCGGTGAGAGTCTCGCCATCGTCGGGCGCTCCGGCAGTGGCAAGTCGACGCTGGTGAGCCTGCTGCCGCGCTTCTACGACGTCGTGGCAGGCGAGGTACGCATCGACGGCCACGACGTGCGCGACTACGAGCTCGGCAATCTGCGCGAGCAGATCGCGGTGGTGAGCCAGGAAATCGTGCTGTTCGACGATACCATCCGCAACAACATCGCCTTCGGGCGCGCGGTGGCGGATGCGGACGTCGAGCGCGCCGCGGAGGCGGCACACATCCTCGAGTTCGTGCGCAGCCAGCCCCAGGGGCTCGACACGCTGGTGGGCGACCGTGGCATGCTGCTCTCGGGCGGCCAGCGTCAGCGCATCGCCATTGCCCGGGCGCTGCTGAAGGATGCGCCGATCCTGATCCTGGATGAGGCAACCTCCGCGCTCGACACCGAGGCCGAACGTCACATCCAGGCCGCAATCGCCCAGCTGGTGCGCAACCGCACCACCTTCATCATCGCGCACCGCCTCTCGACGGTGGAGCAGGCCGACCGCATTCTGGTGCTCGACGGCGGCCGCATCGCCGAGATGGGCACGCACCGGGAGCTGCTCGCGCACGGCGGTCTGTACGCGCAGCTGCACCGCCTGCAGTTCTCCGACTAACGCTCGCGACGCGATGCCGCCACGGCCTCCCGAACGCTGGTACGACGCCTCGCCGGGGCGTTCGTGGCTGGAGCCTTTGGGCTGGCTCTACGGGGCGCTGGTCGCGGCGCGCCGCCGCGCCTATGCCGCGGGGCTCCTGCGCAGCGGTCGCGCCGGCTGTCCGGTGATCGTCATCGGCAACCTCACCGTCGGCGGCACCGGCAAGACGCCATTGACGCTGTGGCTGGCCGCGCAGCTGCAGGCGCGCGGCTTTGCCGTCGGCATCCTCTCGCGCGGCTATGGCCGCGCCGACCGGGCGGTCCGCGTAGTGCAGGCGGACTCCCGCGTGGCAGCGAGGTGGGCGATGAGCCGCTGCTCTTGGCGCGCCGCAGCGGCTGCGTCACGGTGGTCGCGGCCGATCGGCTCGCCGGCGCGCGGCACCTGTACACACTCGGTGCGCGCGTGATCCTCTGTGATGATGGGCTGCAGCATCTGGCGCTCGCGCGCGACTGCGAGATCGTGGTCATCGACGGCGCCCGCGGCTTTGGCAACGGGCGGCTGCTGCCGGCCGGCCCGCTGCGCGAGCCCGCCGCGCGGCTCGGGCTCGCGCAGCGGGGCGTGGTGAACGGTCCCCCTGATCACCCCTCGCTCCAGGGCGGCGCAGGCCTGCTGCGCATGGAACTCGTGCCCGGGGCGGCGCAGCCGCTTACGACCGGGGATGGCGGCGCGGCCGCTGGGGAGTTTCCGCACGGCCGCCGTGCACGCCGTGGCCGCCATTGGCAATCCGGCGCGCTTCTTCGCGCAACTGCGGGCCCAGGGGCTGAACCTCATCGAACACCCCTTTCCCGATCATCACCCGCTCAGCGCTTCCGAGCTGGACTTTGGCGACGAGCGGGCGGTGCTCATGACGGAGAAGGATGCCGTAAAATGCGCAGGCTTCGCCGCGGCGCGGCTTTGGTACGTACCGGTGGAGGCACGCTTCAGTGACTCGGATGCCCGCGAGCTCCTGACTCGCGTGCGCACGCACACAGGCGACCCCTAAAGGTCGCCGGGGAGTAAGCATTTTGGACGCGCGCTTGCTTGAGATTCTGGCCTGCCCGGTCTGCAAGGGCACCCTGCGTTACCAGCGCGAGGCGCAGGTACTGGTATGCCGCATGGACCGGCTCGCCTACCCGATCCGCGATGAGGTACCGGTGATGCTGGAGGAAGAGGCGCGCCAGCTCGCCGCCGACGATCCGCTCCTCGATCGCTGAGTGTTCCGCGTCGTCATACCTGCGCGTTACGGCTCCTCCCGACTGCCGGGCAAGGCGCTGCGCGAGATCGCCGGCAAGCCGATGGTGCAGTGGGTCTACGAGCGCGCCTGCGCCGCCGCCGCCGCCGAGGTGCTGATCGCCACCGATGATGATCTCATCATCAGCGCGGCCCATGCCTTCGGCGCGCCCGCCGAGATGACCGCGCGCGTGCATGCCTCCGGCACCGATCGCATCGCCGAGGTGGCGCGCGCGCGCGGTTGGGGGGCGCATGAGATCGTCGTGAACGTGCAGGGCGATGAGCCGCTGATCCCGGCCGCTCTCATCCGCCAGGTCGGGCGAGATTCTGGAGGCGACACCCGATGCCGATATTGGCACGCTGGCCACGCCCATCGAGACGCTCAGCGAGTTCCTCGATCCGAACGCGGTGAAGGTCGTGACCAACGCGAGCGGGCGCGCCCTGTACTTCAGCCGCGCGCCGATTCCCTGGAAGCGCGATGACGCGGCCCGGGCGCTGGCAGGCCAGCGCGATTTCTCCGGTGCACGTCGCCACATCGGCATCTACGCCTATCGGGTCGCGGCACTGCTGCGGCTTGCGCAGCTGCCCGTCGGGGTGCTCGAGGCGCGCGAGCAGCTCGAGCAGTTGCGCGCGCTCGAGCATGGCCTTGGCATTCAGGTAGGCGAGGCGCTCGAGCGCCCCGGTCCTGATGTGAATACGCTGGCAGACCTGGAGCGCGTCTCGGCGCTCATGGCGCGCGCCGAGCGCTGAAAGCGCTAGACTTGCGCTTGCGCCGGAAGCGCTGCGATGAGCGTTCCGGGTGCTCACAATTACTGACAAGTTTTCCGTCGCCGGGGAGGTTGTGCGCGTGCTCGGGGCCCCGATGTAAGGCAGGAACTGATGGCCGCCCGCGGCGTCAAATTGGTAGTTACCGCGAGGGCTTAAGTGAGGTCAACGCACCTGCCTCGCGGGCGTTTTTAGCCCTAGTGCGCTTTCAACCTGTAGGATGCTTTTCGAAATATGAACCGCAGCCAAACGATTGCCCGTGCCGCCCTCACCGCCGCGCTGCTCAGCGGCGCGCTGTTGCTGAGTGCGTGCGTGACCGAGCCGCCGCCGCGCCCGATTGCGCCGCCGCCGGCGCAGCCGCTACCGCCGCCCCCGAGCGAGGTGTTCGCCTATCCGCAGCGCGGGCAGACTCCCGAGCAGCAGGACCGTGATCGCTACGAGTGCAGCACTTGGGCGACCCAGCAGACCGGCTTTGATCCGAGCGCCGCGGGCGTGCCCCCGCATGAGCGCGTGGCGGTGGTTCCGGGGCCCCCGCCGACCGGCGCAGGCACGGCGATCGGGGCGGTCACGGGCGCGATTCTCGGCGCTGCGATTGCGCGTCCCTGGCAGGCCGCGCCTGCGGCGCTTGCAGGTGCCGTGGTGGGCGGGGCGATCGGCAACGCGGCCGAGCAGTCCAACGCCCAGCCGCGCACCGTGGTGGTGCCGGACCGACGCGCCCAGGCAGCTCAGCTGCAGCAGGCGGCCGACTACAAGCGTGCGGTTGCGGCGTGCCTGGATGCACGCGGCTACACAGTACGGTGAGACCATGAGGCACACGGCAATGAACGTTGTATCGCGTGGTGTGTGGGTGCTGGGGCTGGCGCTGCTGGCGTTTGGCGCGCAGGCGCAGACCCCGGAGCACGGGCATTACGAGGGCCACGGCAATCCCGGCGGCGCGCATCCGGGCGAGCACTACGATGCGCGCTACAGTCACAACTACTACTACCCCGCGCACGGGGCTTACGTCACCACCATCCCGCACTCACCGGTGGTGATCACGCGTCCCGGCGGTAACTACTACTACTCAGGCGGGGTGTGGTATCGGCCCTACGGGGGGCGCTACGTAGTGATCGCAGCCCCGGTGGGCGTATTCGTGCCGGTGCTGCCGGCGTACTACACGACGCTGTGGGTCGCAGGCGTGCCTTACTACTACGCCAACGACACCTACTACACCTGGAGTGCGGACCAGAACGGCTACCAAGTCGTCGATCCGCCCAGCCAGGACGGCTAGCCGGCGGCCCCGCCGGGACAGCCACCGGCCGCAGCACCGATGCCGCAGGATGACCTGTATGCGTATCCGCAGGCCGGCCAGTCCGCCCAGCAGCAGTCGAGCGATCGCTACGAGTGCCACAAGTGGGCCACCGGGCAGTCGGGCTTCGATCCGACGCAAACCGGCGGCGGCGTGCCGCCGGACCAGGCGAGCAGCGCCCGCGACAACTACCAGCGCGCGATGAGCGCCTGTCTGGGGGCAAGGGCTACAGCGTGCGCTGAAGCGGCGCAGTTTCAGCGCAGTTGCAGCGCCGCGCCCTGTACATCGGTGAGACTGCAGGTCTCACCGCGGTCATGGCGCTGCCGTAAAACTTCTGCCCGCTGACGCCGCGGGTTTGCAGGGCCTCGCGCAAGCGCTCATGGCCGGCGGGTTTGGTTTAGGAAAACGCCATGAGATACATCGCCCTTCGGTGCGTGTTACTCGCGCTCATCCCCGCCGTGGCCATCGGCGATGGCTACTTCCGCTGCGGTCAATCACTGGTATCGGCGGAGGTGTCGGTAGCGGAGCTGGTGCAGAAATGCGGCAACCCGTCATCGACACAAGTCTCTTATGTGGATGTTCGCAACGCATATGGCGCAAAGGTCGGTACTTCGACCGTTGAAATCTGGCGCTATGATCGCGGCACCCGTGCGGCCGCGATGCTGGTGACCGTAGTGGACGGGAAGATCGAAAAGATCAAATCGGCAAGGCGTTGAGTCGGGTTCCCCATCACCGGACCATGCAAGTCGACTCGGACTGCCAGCGGGGCATGTCGGAAAATGCCCGCCCTGGGGCGTTGCCGACCCGAGGGTTGCCGGCGCTTCGGGTGCCATTAAACTGCGGACTGGCGCAAGCCCGCACCGACCCTCCTGCGGGTAATGACCTGGCAGGTGCTGGAGTGATGGCGAAAAGGCTGGAAAATAGGCAGCACCGCATACTTTTCGTATGTCTGGGAAACATCTGCCGCTCACCCACCGCGGAAGGAGTGCTGCGCGTGCTGGCGGCACGCGAGGCGCCAGAGCTGGCGCTCAAGGTCGATTCCGCAGGCACCGCGGGCTACCACGCCGGTGAACCACCCGATGCGCGCACCCGCGCGGCCGCGGCACGGCGTGGTTATGACCTCGGGCACCTGCGCGCCCGCGTCGTGGCGCCCGATGACTTCGAGCTCTTCGATCTCATCCTGGCGATGGATGAGGAGAACCTGCGCGTGCTGCACCGGCGCGCGCCGGCTGCAGCGCATGCCCGGCTGCGGCTGTTCCTGGAGTTCGCACCCGAGCAGGAGGCGCGCGAAGTGCCCGACCCCTACTACGGGGGCGCCAACGGCTTCGAGGAAGTACTGGACCTGGTGGAAGCGGCCGCGCGGGGCCTGCTCGAGGCACTTGCGCCAGCAGTCCCGCGCCGCGTAAGCCGCGCTTATTCCTCCGGGCCGCGGCCGCCGGCGGGCTTCTCCGCCGGAGCTGAGGACCACACCACGTACGGCTGCTTGTTCTCCGCTGGGCCTTCCGGGCGCGGCGCCGGCTCGAAATGCGCCAGCGGCGCCGGTTCGTGAGCGGGACCTGAGTCGCGCGGCTCGGTGTGATACTCGCGTGGCGGTGGCGCGGCCGGCGCGTCGTGCGCCTCAGGCGAGCCGTTGCCGCCGCCGCCTTCTTGTGCCGGAGCCTGTGAGTCTGGGCCACCGGATTCTGGCGACGGTGCGGCCTCCGGCGCTCTCGCGCGAGCCACCCCCGCCGCCACCACGCCGACCGCGACGCCGTCCACGCCGACCTCGTCCCCCGCGCTCGCCGCGCTCGTGCCGCACGTCTCCGGAGGTTGAGGCCGGGCCGGGCGGCGCATTGGGATCCGGCACCGCCATGTCCTGACGGGGGCTGGTTTCGCGCGGTGCCGGCTCGCGCAGCGTCGGGTCGCGCGGGGCGGCCTCGCGCGGATGCGGATCGCGTGCAGCACCGGAGCGTTCTCCGCCGCGCTCGGCCGAGCGCTCGTTGCGGCGCGAAGGATCGCGGTTGCGGTCCCGGTCGCCGCGGTGATCGCGGTCGCGATTGCGGTCGCGACCGTCGCGGCGTCCGTCACCGCGGTCGCGGCGGGCACCGTCGGCGGAGCGCGAATGCCGTGAACGCTCGCGGCCGCGATCCTGGCGCTGCCCCTCATCACGGCGCGGCGCACGCGCCGGTGCGGCGGCCTCGGGCGCGGCCACGGGTGCGGCGGGCTGAGGCTCTCCGGCCGAGCATCTTCTTGAAGCGCGCCCAGAAGCTCCCGCCGTGCGCCACCGCGGGCTGCGCGGGCAGGGGAGCGCAAGGGGGGCGGGCGCGCTGACGGGCGCTGAGGTCGCCGGCAGCAGCGTCGCCACGGCCGGGGCCTCCGGCACGGGCTTCTTGTCCTGCGAGCCCGGCTCGGTCAGTTCCGGGGCGACGGGCATCAGATAGGTGGCCTGCTTGTTCTCGGGCAGTTCCATCTCATCGTCGCGCACGCGCCGTATCGAGTACTCCGGGGTCTGGATGTTCTCGTTCGGCACGATAATGAGCTCGGCGGTGCTCTCGTCCTCAAGGGTGCGCAGCCATTCGCGCTTCTCGTTGATGAGGTAGGTGGCGACGGCGACCGGCACCTGGGCGATGACACGGGCCGTGCGATCCTTGCGCAGCTCTTCGCCAATCAGGCGCAGCACCGCGAGCGTCATCGACTCGACGCTCCTGATGCTGCCGATACCAACGCAGCGCGGGCAGACGATATGGCTGGATTCACCGAGCGATGGCCGCAGGCGCTGGCGCGACATCTCCAGCAGTCCAAAGCGCGACAGGCGGCCGATCTGAATACGCGCGCGGTCCATTTTCATGGCGTCGCGCAGCCGGTCCTCGACCTCGCGCTGGTTCTTCGGCGACTCCATGTCGATGAAGTCGATGACGATCAGGCCGCCAATGTCCCGGATACGCAGCTGCCGGGCGATCTCGTCGGCGGCTTCGAGGTTGGTGTTGGTGGCCGTGGTCTCGATGTCCGAGCCGCGCGTGGCGCGCGCCGAGTTGATGTCGATCGAGACCAGTGCCTCGGTGTAGTCAACAACGATGCTGCCGCCGGAGGGGAGCGAGACCTTGTGCGCGTAGGCTGACTCGATCTGGCTCTCGATCTGGAAGCGGGTGAAGAGCGGGATCTCGTCGGTGTAGAGCTTGAGCTTGCGCTGCGCATCGGCGGGCATGAAGCGCTGCATGTACTCCTGGGCCTTCTGGAAGGCGCCCTGGTCATCGACCAGCACCTCGCCAATGTCATCGGAGAGGTAGTCGCGCATGGAGCGCGTGACGGCGTCGCTCTCGCGGAAGACGAGGAAGGGCGCGGGGCGGTCCTTGGAGGCCGCATCGATCTGTTCCCACTGGGTCTTGAGGTTATCGAGGTCCCACTGCAGCTCCTCGACCGAGCGCCCCACCCCGGCAGTGCGCACGATGGCGCCCATGCCCTCCGGGATTTGCAGCTGGCTCATAACCTCGCGCATCTGATCGCGGTCCTCGCCCTCGATGCGGCGCGAGACGCCCCCGGCACGCGGGTTGTTGGGCATCAGCACCAGAAAGCGCCCGGCGAGACTGATGAAGGTGGTGAGCGCTGCACCCTTGGTGCCGCGTTCCTCCTTCTCCACCTGCACGATGAGTTCCTGGCCTTCCTGCAGCAGTTCCCGGATGTTCATCCGGCCGCCCTGCGGCTGCTGCCGGAAGTATTCCTTGCAGACTTCCTTTAGCGGCAGGAAGCCGTGGCGCTGCGCGCCGTAGTCAACGAAGCAGGCTTCGAGCGAGGGCTCGACGCGTGAGATCTTGGCCTTGTAGACGTTGGCTTTTTTCTGTTCGCGGGAAGGTAAATCGATACTCAGGTCAAACAGTTTCTGTCCATCAACCAGAGCTACACGCAACTCCTCTTCCTGAGTTGCATTCACTAGCATTCTCTTCATGTGCCCCTACTGTGCGGTGAGGGACCGGCAAGCAACAAACGGTGGGAGGCCGCGTGACGAGATGTCCGCAGCAGCGAAGCTTCCTTGAATCCGGCGAATGAGAACGAGTCTCGGTATTCACGTTTTTGTGACCGCCGCGTTACGGGCGGTCTGAAAAGGAAACGTTCGGTGAACCCGACCGACGGCACCGACTGCGGAAGTCTCGACTGTGGCGAGATTCAACGCAGGTGGCGCGATCTTGGCGGCCCAATGCGATGGCCTCGATTTAGGAGGTCCAACTAAAACGGGCGGTGACCACTGTCACCACCTCTGTCGCGTCCGCATGGCGGACGACCGGCGGAGTATAGCTACAGATCATTTAAGAAACAATGCCTTACGCCGAGGAACTCTTGTCCGACCCGGAAAGCCCCGAAATGCGTACCTCGGTTCAGCACTTCGAGGTGACCGCGGAGGAGGCCGGCCAGCGCCTGGACAACTACGTGCACAAGCACCTGGGCGGGGTGCCGCGCAGCCGCGTCTACCGGGTCATCCGCAAGGGCGAGGTGCGCGTCAACGGTAAGCGCGCCGGACCTGAGACCCGCCTGGCGGCGAGCGACAAGATCCGCATCCCCCCGGTGCGCGTGCGGCCGGCGGCCGATCCGGGCAAGCCCTCGGCCGAGCTCAGCGCGCGCATCCGGGCGGCGATCGTGCACGAGGACGAGCGCCTCCTCGTCATCGACAAGCCCGCCGGCATCGCCGTGCACGGCGGCAGCGGGGTGAGCTTCGGGGTGATCGAGGCGTTGCGCGCCGCGCGTCCCGAGGAGTACTTCGAGCTCGCCCACCGCCTCGATCGCGACACGAGCGGGGTGCTGATCATCGCGCGTAAGGGCCAGGCGCTGCGCACGCTGCACGAACTGCTGCGCGAGGAGGGCTTCGAGAAGCGCTATCTGGCCCTGCTCAAGGGCCCCTGGGATCTCGGCGAGAAGCGCATCGATGCGCCGCTGCGCACCGATACGCGCGTCGGTGGTGAGCGCACGGTCAAGGTGGCCGCCGGCGGCAAGCCCTCCGTCAGTACCTTCCGTCCGGTGCAGTTCTTCGGGCGCATCGCGACGCTCGTGGAGGTGACGCTCGAGACCGGGCGCACGCACCAGATCCGCGTGCATGCCCAGCACGCCGGCCACCCGGTGGCGGGCGATGAGAAGTACGGTGATGCGCCCTTCAACGCCGCGATGCGCGAACTGGGCCTCAAGCGCATGTTTCTGCACGCGAGCAGTGTCAGCTTCCAGTGGCCACAGGGCGCAGAGTTCAGCATCAACACCCCGCTGCCGGCGGAACTCGGCGCGGTGCTCGATCGCTTGGGCGCGCAGAAGCGAGCCGCGCGGCGCCCGGCGAGCGCCCCTAAGGCAGCAGGTGACCGGCGCTCCGCAGCGCGCCCGCGAGCCAGATGAGCGGCAGCCCGATGAGCGCGGTCGGATCTGAGGTCTCGATGCTCTCAAAGAGCGTGATGCCCAAGCTCTCGGCCTTGAAGCTGCCGGCGCAGTCATAGGGCTCATCGCGTCCCACGTAGCGCTCGATCTCCGCCGCGCTCAGCGCGCGCAGGGTGACGCAGGTGGTGTCCAGATGCGCAAGCCGCAGCCCCGTGTCCTGGCAGATGAGCGCACAGGCGGTGTAGAAGCGCGCACTGCCGCCGCTTAACTGCGCCAGCTGCGCGCGGGCGCGCGCGGCATCGCCGGGTTTCTCGAGCACCCCCCCACCCGCGGCCGCCACCTGGTCGCTGCCGATGACGAGGGCGTCCGGGCAGCGCGCCGCGACCGCCCGGGCCTTCTCCAGCGCCAGCCGCAGCGCGCGGTCCATCGGCAGCTCCCCTTCGATCTGCGACTCAGGCACGCCCGGGGCCTCGGTCTCGAAGGGCAGGCCGAAGCGCGCCAGCAGCGCGCGGCGGTAGCGCGAGGTGGAGGCGAGCACGAGCCGCGGCGGACGACTCACATCGCCACCCGATTCGCCTTCGAGAAACAAGGGGTTAGGGGCAAAACCGGCTTTGACTTAGGCAGACCCGGTACCTATTATACGCGCCCCATGTCGCCGCCCTGGCAGAGGCCGCTTGAGCTGGATCGGCTGGCTGATGGCGGAGCCGACGTCGACTTTGCCATACCGCTTGCCGAGCTTGCTGGCCTGCGTCCCGAGCAACCGAGCGTGGCGGGCGAGGTGAAAGGGCGCGCGCACTTCGTGCGCGAGCGCGGATTTGTGGTGGCGGAGCTGACACTGGAAGGCAGCGCGACGCTGCAGTGCCAGCGCTGCCTGCAGCCGCTCAAAGTTCCACTGCACTCGCGCGTGCGAGTGGCGCTGGCGGAGACCGAGGAGGCGGCCGCGCGCGTGCCGCAGGATCTGGAGCCGGTGCTCGCCGCAGGGGGCCGCATCAGCATCGGGGAACTCGTCACGGAGGAGCTGCTCCTCAGCCTGCCGATCGTGCCGCTGCACGCGGGCGGGGAGGGCTGCGCGGCGCGACCGGATGCGCCGCCGGGAGAGGCGGAGACGCATCGCCCGTTTGCGCAGCTGGCGGACCTGTTGAAACATAAGTGAATCGAATTCGATTGAGGAGCTGACACCCATGCCCGTTCAAAAAAGCCGCAAGACGCCCTCGCGCCGCGGTATGCACCGCTCGCACGATGGTCTGGCGAAGCCGGCGCTGTCGACCGATCCGCAGTCCGGTGAGACGCACCTGCGTCACCGCATCACGCCCGATGGCTTCTACCGCGGCAAGCGCGTGATCGAAAAAGCCGCCGAGAGCGACGACAAGGAATAGCGCGCTTGCCGCGCGTCTAACTGCAGCGGACCGGACGGCCCCGCGTGCTGCCGATTGCGATCGACGTGATGAGCGGCGACTCCGAGCCGCGCGAGTACGTTGCCGGTGCGCTGCAGGCGCTGGCGGACGACCCGCAGTTGCGCGTGTTCCTGGTCGGGGACCGAGCGCTCATCGAGCGTGAGCTCACCGCCGGCACTGCTGCCGTGCGCGCGCGCTGCGAACTGGTGGCCGCCTCCCAGGTCGTGACCATGGAGGAGAAGCCCCGCGAGGCCATCCGCCACAAGAAAGACTCCTCCATGCGCCGCGCCGTCGAGCTGGTGCGCGAGGCACGCGCGGGCGCCGCGGTGAGTGCCGGTAACACCGGCGCACTAACTGCGATCGCGCACTTCGTGCTCAAGACGCTGCCCGGCGTCGAGCGCGCCGCCATCATCTCCGCCATTCCCGCCGCGCACGGGCTCACGCAGATGCTCGATCTGGGTGCGAACACCAAGGCGACGCCCGAGCAGCTGCGCCAGTTTGCCGCCATGGGCGCGATCATCGCGCGCGACGTGAACGGCATTGCCAGTCCGCGCATCGGCCTGCTCAACATCGGCGAGGAAGACATGAAGGGCCACGAGGTGGTGCAGGCGGCACATGCGCTGATCGGGGCGAGCGGCCTGAACTACGTCGGCTTCGTCGAGGGCAATGACATCTTCTCCGGCGAGGTGGACGTCGTCGTCACTGACGGCTTCACCGGCAACGTCGCGCTGAAGACCATGGAGGGGCTGGCCGGGCTGATCGCCAATCGCATGCGGCAGGAATTCCAGGCCTCCTTCGCCGATCGTATCGCCGGCCTCATCGCCCGCCCGGTGCTGCGCCGCGCCGCCGCCAGCCTCGATCCGCGCCGCTACAACGGCGCCTGCATGGTGGGGCTTGCCGGGATCGTGGTAAAAAGCCACGGTCACGCCGACGGCGTGGCGTTTGCGCGCGCCATCGCCACGGCGGCGCTCGCCACGCGGCGGGATCTGACCAGGCACATTGCGCAGGCGTTGCACGCCGAAGGGACCCGCAGTTGATCTATTCGCGCATCACCGGCACCGGCTCCTACCTGCCCGAGCGCATCGTCAGTAACCGCGACCTGGAGAAGATGGTCGACACCACCGACGAATGGATCAAGACCCGCACCGGCATCGAGCGCCGCCACATTGCTCAGGACGGCGAGACCACCGTGGATCTGGCCGAGAAGGCCGCGCGCCGGGCGCTGGATGCCGCGGGGCTCGCGCCGCAGGATGTGGACTTCATCGCCTTCGGCACCACGACCCCGGATCTGATCTTCCCCAACTGCGGCGTGCTGCTGCAGCAGCGCCTCGGCTGCATCGGCGTGCCGGCCTTCAGCGTCGAGACCGCCTGTGCGGGCTTCATGTACGCGCTCTCCATCGCCGACAAATACGTGCGCTGCGGGGAAGCCAAGCGCGCGCTGGTCATCGGCGCGGAGACGCTCTCGCGCATCACCGACTGGAACGACCGTGCCACCGCGGTGCTGTTCGCCGACGGGGCGGGCGCGGTGATCCTGGAGCCGGCTGAGACGCCCGGTCTGCTTTCCACCCACCTGCACGCCGACGGGCGCTACCACGAGATGCTCTATTGCAGCAGCGGCGTCTCGCGCGGCTTCAAGCCCAATCCCGTCATCAGCATGGCCGGCAAGGAAGTCTTCAAGATTGCCGTCACCAAGCTCGGGGCGGTGGTGGATGAGACCTTGGCGGCCAATGGACTGGACCGTGCGGCGATTGACTGGCTGGTGCCGCACCAGGCCAATATCCGCATCATCCAGGCGACCGCATCCAAGCTCGACATGCCGCTCGAGCGCGTGATCGTCACCGTGCAGGATCACGGCAACACTTCCGCAGCCTCGGTGCCGCTCGCGCTGGACGTGGGCGTGCGCGACGGACGCATCAAGCGCGGGCAGCTGTTGCTGCTTGAGGCGTTCGGCGGTGGCTTCACCTGGGGCTCGGCCCTGGTGCGCTACTAACAACGCACCGCCGCGTTTCAGGCCCCCAAAAAGCAAAACGCCGCGCATTGCGCGGCGTTTTGCCGTATCGACCTAGATGACGTCGATTACTTGGAGACCGAGCGCTTGAACATGCGGTCGATCTTCTCGTTCGTCGCATCGCAGCACGACTGGCTGGCATGAGCCGCGGCCAGTGCCTGGTTCGCAGTGCTCTGCGCACCGCTGGCAGCCTGACCGGCCGAAGCGGCGGCGCTGTTGGCGGAATCAGCGGCACTCTTGGCAGCGGACGCATCGCCCTGCACCTTCGCCAGCTGAGCCTTCAGATCGTCAACTTGGGCCTGGAGCGGCTTGAGATCCGTACAGCCTGCCAGTCCAACCATCACAGCCACGGCAGCAGCTGCCGTCACAACGCTCGCGCACTTCATAATCGTCCCCTTTGGGTTGTTGATTCGGGAGTCCTTAAATAACCGAAACGAATCCCGGCGGGCAAGTTCCGCCGGTTCGCCGGCGGCAACTGCACCAAATTTACCGAGGGAATGCAACTCCAAACACGTAACTTGTCTTCGGCTCGCGACACTATGCAACAGGGTTGCAATGTGTGTGTCGCATGAATTTGTGCTCGATATACCGCAGTGCGAGGCTGTGCGTCGCATGCAGGAAGTTGTTGCTTGGCGAAAGGGCAACACGATTTCTTACGCAGATTTAATCCGTATGCGTCGTGAATGCACTCATCTGCACGCTCAAGGTGAGGCATGAGGCGTAGGCAGCTCACCCCGCGTGGACGCTCCCGCGGCCTCATCAAAGCCCAGGTGATGCACTGCCTCTTGCCGCAGCGGCTAATCTGGATATAATCACAGTTACTGTATATATAAACAGGACTTTCCCATGTCGGACCTCACCCCTCGGCAGACACAGATTCTGCGGCTCATCCAGCGCCACATCGGCGAAACGGGCATGCCGCCGACACGGGCGGAGATCGCCCAGGAACTCGGATTCCGCTCCGCCAATGCCGCCGAAGAGCACCTGCGGGCCCTGGCCCGCAAGGGCGTCATCGCTCTCCTCCCCGGCACTTCGCGCGGCATAAAACTGAAGGACACGATCCGCGAACAGATCGGCCTGCCGCTCATCGGACGCGTAGCGGCCGGCAAGCCCATCTTCGCCGAGGAAAACTTTGAGACCCGGCTGCACATCGACCCGGCCATTTTCCAGCCGCGTCCGCATTACCTTCTGAAGGTCATTGGCATGAGCATGAAGGACGCCGGCATCCTCGATGGCGATCTGGTCGCCGTGCATCGCACCTCGGAAGTGCGCAGCCGGCAGATCGTGGTGGCGCGGCTGGAGAATGAGGTCACGGTGAAGCGCTATCGCCAGGAAGGTTCAGTGGTGTGGCTGCTGCCGGAGAACGCTGACTTCGAGCCGATCAGGGTCGACCTGAAGGAGGAGCCCCTGCTCATCGAGGGCATCGTCGTCGGCGTCGTGCGGCGCGGCCGCTCCACCGGACTCATGTGAAGCGCTCCTGGAGTCGACTCACTTTCCCAACAGAGGCTCTGAACTGATTGCGCTTAAGCCGGCATGGACGATTCGAAAATTGCTCGTTTGCTCGAGCATCCGGCTATCTGGCGTGGCAGGAGCGCCGCACGCCTCGAAGTACTGCCGAGTGGCTTTGCAGCCCTCGATGATGCGCTCCCCGGTGGTGGCTGGCCCCGCAGCGGGCTGATCGAAATCCTCATCCCGCGCTTTGGCAGCGGGGAACTCTCACTCATCCTGCCGGCGCTCGCCGCGCGCTCACGTGCCGCGAGCGCCCGCTGGTGCGTGTGGGTGGCGCCGCCGTGCATGCCGTTCGCGCCCGGCCTGGTGGCCCAGGGACTCGTGCTCGAGCGGGTGGCGGTAGTGGGCGGGGAGCGACCGTTGTGGGCGTTCGAGCAGGTGCTCGGCTCCGGCGCCTGCGATGCCGCGCTCGCTTGGGCAAGGAGCGCCCGCCCGCGCGACATCCGCCGCCTGCAGCTCGCCGCTGAACGCGGTCGCACGCTCGGTGTGTTGTTCCGGCCGCGCCGTGCGGCGCAGGAAAGCTCCGCCGCGGCGCTGCGTCTGAGCGTGGAAGCACGCGCGACCGGCGTGCGCGTCACGCTCCTCAAAGGACGCGGCGCGCGCGGCGTAGTGGAACTTGAGGGTCTCAAGCCATGACGCCCCCGCGGGTGCTGGCTGAGCCAGCTGCAGCGCTGCTGCCGCTGCCTGCGCCTGATGCCCTGCAGCGCCAGCCCGAGCGTGCGCCGGCCGACTTAAGCCTGGTGCGCGGACTGGCGCTCGCTGAGCCGGGCGCGGAACTGTGGGCGGGGCTGCACCTGCCTAAGATCGGCTCGCTCGCCGAGCTCACCCGGCTGGCACAGCTCGCCCAGCGCTTCACGCCACGCGTGAGCCTGGAGCCTCCCGACGGACTGCTGCTCGAGGTGCGCGGCAGCCTGCATCTTTTTGCAGGCCTGAGCGGCTTGAGCAGCGCGCTCACGCAGTTGTGCGCGGAACTCACCCTCAAGCCGCACCTGGCATTTGCACCCACCCCGCTTGCAGCCCTGGTGGCGGCGCGCGCGGGACGCGCGCTCACCATCACCACGCGCGCGCAGCTCATCAGTCAGCTCGCGCCGCTCCCCTTGTACGTGTTGCGCTGGCCGGTGCCGGTGGTGGCGCGGCTGCAGCGCATGGGCGTGCGCACCATCGGGGCGGCGTTGCGCTTGCCGCGCGCGGGCTTTGCGCGCCGTTTCGGTGCTGCGCAACTGGCGATGCTCGATAAGCTCACGGGCCGCGCCCGCGAACTGCGCAGCCACTTCCAGCCGCGTGCGCGCTTCCGGCGTCGCTGCGAGCTGGCCTTCGAGGTGCACGATCACCTGCACCTGCAGCAGGCGCTCGAGCAGCCGCTGCGCGAACTCGAGCAGTTCCTGCGCGCGCGCCAGGCGGGTGTCATGACACTGGAGTGTCGCCTGCTGCACCGCTACGGTCAGGTCACTGCGTGCCGGCTCAACCTGGCCGCCCCGGCCGCGCAGGCCCGGCATCTGGCGCAGCTCTTTGCCGAGCCGCTCGGCCGCCTGCTGCTGCCCGCACCGGTGCGCGCCCTCGAGCTGCGCGCGCGCAGTCTGTTGCCGCTCATCCCGCAAACACACGCCCTGTGGCAGCCCGGGGAGCAGGGCGGGGCTGTCGGCAGTGAGGCGCACCTGCTGATCGAGCGGCTGTGCGCGCGCCTGGGAGAGGGTGCGATTCACGGGCTGGCGCTCCTTGATGATCACCGCCCCGAGAGCACCTGGACACTCACCGCACCGCCCGCGCCGGCCGCGCGCCCCGCCGGCGCGGTGGACCGCAGCGCGCCGGCCGGTGTGCGCCGGCCGCTGTGGCTGCTTGCGCTGCCCCGGCCGCTCGCGCTGCGCGCCGGGCTGCCGCGCCGCGGCGGAGCGCCGCTCACGCTCCTGGGCGAACCTGAGCGCATCGAGAGTGGCTGGTGGGACGGGGCGGACGTCGCGCGCGATTACTACACCGCGCGCGATGTCCACGGGGTGCGCCTGTGGGTGTTTCGCGAGCGCGTGGCGCCGCACGGCTGGTTCCTGCACGGCATCTTCGGGTGAGGTCGGCGGTGAGGCCCGCACCATCCGGGGACACTTCCGGAGCGCCCGCATCACCGCCGGCGTACGCCGAACTGCACTGCCTGTCGAATTTCACCTTCCTGCGTGGCGCCTCGCACCCGCACGAGCTGGTGGCGCAGGCGGTAGCGCTGGGTTATCAGGGGCTCGCGCTCACGGATGAGTGCTCGGTCGCAGGCGTCGTGCGCGCCCACATGGCAGCCAAGCAGCGCTCGCTTAAGTTCATCGTCGGCTCCGAGTTTCGCCTCAGCTGTGGCCTGAAATTCGTGGCGCTGGCGATCGACCGGCACGGCTATGGGCGGCTGTGCCGTCTGATCACCCGCGCCCGGCGCGCCGGCAAGAAGGGCAGCTATACACTGACGCGTGCGGATCTGCAGGAGCTGCCGTTGCAGCACTGCTGCCTGCTGTGGGTGCCCGGCAGCGCTGCCTGCGCCGCGGAACTTGCCTGGCTCGCAGCACTGCTGCCGCAGGATCTTTACATCGCGGTGGAACTGCTGCGCGAGGGCGAGGATGCGGCGCAGCTGGCGCGGCTGCGCGCACTCGGTGAGCGCTACGGCGTACCGCTCGTGGCCGCCGGCGATGTGCACATGCACGTGCGCGCGCGCCGGCGCGTGCAGGATGCGCTCACCGCGATCCGCTGCGGCCTGCCACTCACGGCGGCAGGCTCGCGGCTGTACGCCAACGGCGAGCGCTACCTGCGCGAGCCGCAGCGCCTCGCGCGCCTGTATCCGCCCGAGCTTATGGAGGCCGCGGTGGCGGTGGCGGCGCGCTGCCGCTTCAGTCTCGATGAGCTGCGCTATGAATATCCGCGCGAGCTGGTGCCGGCCGGGGAGAGCGCGGCGAGCCACCTGCGCAAGCTCACCGAGGCCGGCGCCCGGCGGCGCTGGCGGGACGGGGTGCCGGCGAGTGAGAGCGCGGCCATCGAGCACGAACTCGCCCTCATCGCCGAGCTCAACTACGAGCCCTACTTTCTGACCGTGCACGACGTGGTGGCTTTCGCACGCGCGCGCGGCATCCTGTGCCAGGGGCGTGGCTCGGCGGCCAACTCGCGCGTCTGCTACTGCTTAGGTATCACGTCGGTGGATCCGCAGCGCGGCGCGGCCATGCTGTTCGAGCGCTTCATCTCACGTGAGCGCAATGAGCCCCCCGACATCGACATCGATTTCGAGCACGAGCGGCGCGAGGAAGTGCTGCAGTACGTCTACGCCAAGTACGGCCGCGAGCGCGCCGCGCTCGCTGCGACCGTCATCATGTACCGCTCGCGCAGTGCCCTGCGCGATCTGGGAAAAGTCTTCGGTCTCAGTCCCGAACACAGTGCCAGCCTCGCCAAGGTCATGCAGTGGTGGGACGGCACGACGGCCATGGGGGAGCGCCTGCGGGCGGCAGGCTTCGACGTGCACAGCCCCGTCTTGAGGCGCCTGCTGCCGCTCGCGCAGGAGCTCACCGCCTTCCCGGGCTTTCCGCGCCATCTTTCACAGCACGTGGGTGGCTTCGTCATTGCCCGCGACCTGCTCGAGGAGCTGGTGCCCATCGAGAACGCGGCCATGCCCGAGCGCACCGTGGTGCAGTGGGACAAGGATGACCTGAACGACCTGGGACTTCTCAAGGTGGACCTCCTGGCGCTCGGCATGCTCAGTGCACTGCGCCGCGCCTTCGATCAGGTGAACGCGTTCCGTGGCACGCAGCATGGTCTCGGGGAGCTGCCGGCTGAGGACCCGGAGGTCTATGACATGGTGTGCCGTGCCGACACCATCGGGGTGTTCCAGATCGAGTCACGCGCGCAGATGGCGATGCTGCCGCGCCTGAAACCGCGCTGCTACTACGACCTCGTGATCGAGGTCGCCATCGTGCGCCCCGGCCCCATCCAGGGTGACATGGTGCATCCATACCTCAGGCGCAGGAGCGGCGCCGAGCCGGTCGAGTACCCCGGCAAGGACGTGCGCGAGGTGCTGCACCACACCCTCGGCGTGCCGATCTTCCAGGAGCAGGTGATGCAGATCGCGATCGTCGCGGCCGGCTTCACGCCCGGGGAGGCCGACGCGTTGCGCCGTGCCATGGGTGCCTGGAAGCGCTCTGGCGGACTTGATCCCTTCCGCGAGCGGTTACTGCAGGGTATGCACGCGCGCGGCTACCCGGAGGAGTTTGCCCAGCGGATCTATCAGCAGATGCTGGGTTTCGGCGAGTACGGCTTCCCGCAGTGCGTCGCAGGAGAGACCCGGGTCGTGGATGCGGACTCTGGCCGCTGGCTGCGCATCGATGACGTAGTCGAAGGCCGTGTCCGGCTGGAGACAACCCTCGCCTGCGGCGAGGATCTGCGCCTGCGCCGACGCGTGGTCGTGGCGGCGAGGTCCAGCGGCATCAGACCTGTATGGCAGTTACGCACGGCGCTGGGGCACAGCATTACGGCGACTGCCGAGCACCCGTTTCTCATGCTCGGAGGTTGGCGGGCGCTGGGTAAGCTGGCTGTTGGTGACCCGGTAGCCGTCGCGCGTTCCCTGCCGGTTGCTGGGCGCTCCGCGAAGCTCGCGCGACTTGCGACGTCCGATATCTACTGGGACAAAGTGGTTTCCATCGAGGCGCAGGATTCCCAGCCGACCTACGACTTGCAGATCGAGGAGGATCATAACTTTCTCGCCAATAATTTCGTCGTCCACAACTCACACGCCATGAGCTTCGCGCTCCTGGTGTACGACTCGGCGTGGCTGAAGTGCCACGAGCCGGCCGCCTTCACCTGCGCACTGCTCAACAGCCAGCCGATGGGCTTCTACGCCCCCGCCCAGCTGGTGCGCGATGCGCGCGCGCACGGCGTTGAGGTGCGGCCCGTCGATGCCTGCGTGAGCGCGTGGGACTCAACGCTCGAGCGGCGCGCGGACGGGGAGCCGGCACTGCGCCTCGGGCTGCGCCTGGTGAGCTCCTTGAGCGAGGCCGGGGCGCAGCGTCTGCTCGCTGCGCGCGTGAAGCCGTTCGTGAGCGTACCGGACCTGGCAGCGCGCGGCGCGCTCGAGCGCGGCGATCTTGAGGCGCTCGCGGCCGCCGGGGCGTTCGCGGCCCTAAGCGGCAATCGCCATCTGGCCTTCTGGGACGTGGCCGGCACCGAGCGGGCGATGCCCCTGGGGCTCACCGACACCCGCGGCACGGATGTGCAGGAGGGACGTCCGCTGCTGCGGACGCCGACCGAAGGCGAGGGCATCGTCGCCGATTATGCCGCCCTCGGGCTCACCCTGGGGCGCCATCCACTGGCGCTCTTGCGCGCGCGCCTGCAGGCGCAGCAGCTCAAGTCCGCCGCCGAACTTAAGAGCGTGCGCCATGGCGCACGGGTGCGCACTGCCGGGATCGTGCTCATGCGCCAGCGCCCGGCGACCGCCAGCGGGGTCACCTTCCTCACGCTCGAGGACGAAAGCGGCCAGGTGAACGTCATCGTGTGGGAGCGCATCGGACGCGAGCAGCGCGCCGCCCTCATCGAGTCGCGCCTGCTGGAAGTGCACGGGGAGTGGCAGCAGCAGGAGGGCGTCTCGCATCTGATTGCCCGACGGCTCATCGACCGCACGGTGCTGCTCGGTGAGCTGCTGACGCGCTCGCGCGACTTTCACTAACAGCGTAGCCGCCCGGTCTTGGCCCATTGCCGTCGCAGTTTGCTGTGCCGATAATGTGCAAGGTGCAGAGCTTCCCTCTCGGATGCGCCGCTACGTATCCGCGTCGGCGGACTGGCATCCCGGAGGTCATATGCCGAAACGTGCGGCTCGGAATCCCGCCTCAGCGAAGGGCGACTGGTTCATAGATGACCGCTGCATCAATTGCGCAGCCTCAAGAGAGGTCGCGCCGGGGCTGATTGTGGAGCGCGGCGGCAAGTCAGTATTTGCGCGGCAGCCGCTAACAGCAGATGACACACGAGCGGCTTGGCGGGCGGTACTTCTGTGTCCAACGGCGTCTATTGGAACGGAAGGCCGGGGCGAGCAGCCACCCGACTTGTTTCCTCAAGAGATTGAGCGGGGCATATACCGCTGCGGTTACAACGCGCGCTCCTCATTCGGCGCCCACTCATATTTCCTCCAGCGGCGAGAAGGAAACGTGCTCATTGATTCACCACGTTACGTCGCGAAACTGGCCGAGGCCTTCGAGCGCATGGGTGGTCTCACCGACGTTCTGCTTTCGCATCAAGACGACGTGGCTGATGCCGACAAGTACGCCGATAGGTTCAGCGCACGAGTCTGGATCCACGAGGATGACCGCGCGGCTGCTCCCTATGCGACGAATGTGCTGAAGGGAACCGAGATGACGAACATCGGAGGAAACTTGATCGCAATCCCGGTAGCCGGGCACACGCGCGGCAGCGTGGTCTACTTGTGGCGTGACACTTATCTGTTTTCGGGTGACTCGCTGGCCTGGAGTCGCGAGACCCAGGACCTGATCGCTTTCCGCGAGGCCTGCTGGTACTCATGGAGTGAACTCAAGCGTTCACTCGGGCGGCTTGGCGAGTACCAGTTCGAGTGCATCCTCCCCGCACATGGTCACAGTGTGCAGCTGCCTGCGGCGGAGATGAGCGCGCGACTCCGGGCACTGGTGCACAGGATGTAAACCGGCTGCGACCCAGGCTTCAGGATCCCGGATCCAGCACGCATCGCCTGCACTGGCGATGACGGGAGGCCACCAGCGGCTGCACAGACCGGGACGCCTTCGGTTCGGGTGCCGGGCACGGTAGGGGGCCGCCGTCACGCGCGACGCGAAGATCGCGCCAGGGCGTCCGCGGCGCCCGCACCGAAACGCCGGCACCCTC
The DNA here is from genome assembly GCA_963743625.1 of uncultured Pseudomonadota bacterium. Classification (GTDB taxonomy): domain Bacteria; phylum Pseudomonadota; class Gammaproteobacteria; order Steroidobacterales; family Steroidobacteraceae; genus 13-2-20CM-66-19. Next base: position 574,590 of record CAVUQM010000009.1, read on the forward strand.
AGCCTAGGCGCGGCTTGCGCCGGCTGCGCGCGCCGTCATCCCCGATCTCGTAGTCCTCGAAATCGCTGGTGAGCTCGGCGGTGTTCTTCTCTTCCATCAGCCGCTCGAGCCGCCGCCAGGCAGGGTCGCCGGCCTTCTGGCCGCGCTTCTTGGCGAGGTCGAGCTCCTTATTGACCTGATCGAGATCGACGTCCCCGTCCTCGACTACGGGTTCATCGGCCTCGTCGTCCTCAAATTCGTCGGCTTCCGGTTTCTCGCTCATGCCCGCTGTGGTGTGGCAGGAACTGGACGGCGCGAAATTAAATCACATGCGGCGGGGACTGCAATCTCTAGCGCACGCTTTGTGAAGCGCGGCCACTTTGGCCCGCGCCGGCCGCCGGGGGTGGGCCTTTAGTGAATCAGGTTGTTCATCTGGAAGATCGGCAGCAGCATCGCGAACACGATCGCCATGACGAACAGGCCCATCATGACGATCAGCAGGGGCCCCAAGAGGCCCACCATGGCTCCCAGCAGCCCATCGAGCTCACGTTCCTGGCTGATGGCGGCACGTTCGAGCATGTTGTCCAGCTGTCCGCTCGACTCCCCGCTGGAGATCAGGTGGATGGTCATCGGCGGGAACAGGCGGCTGGTGGAGAGCGAGCGGCCGATGGGGGCGCCCTCGCGCACCCGGGCTGCAGCATCGGTCACCGCATCGCGCATGGGCAGATTGGTGACCACCTCCCCCGAAATGCGCATCGCCTCCAGCACCGGCACCGAGCTCCCTGAGAGGATGCTGAAGGTGCGCGTGAAGCGCGCGGTGTTAAAGCCGCGCACCATTTTGCCCAAAAGCGGCACCCGCAGCTGCCAGGACTGGAACTGCCGCTTGGCGGTGGGGTTCTTCTGCCAGCGCGCGAACAGCCAGGCCGCCAGCGCGAGCCCGATCGCAAGATATATGCCATAGAGGCGGAAGAAGTCGCTGGTGCCGATGAGCAGGCGCGTAATCAGGGGAAGCTTGGCCTTGGTGGAGTCGAATACCGAGACCACCTTGGGCACCACGAACACCAGCAGGAAGGTAACAATCACGAAGCACATGATCGTGAGCACGATCGGGTAGAGCATGGCCCCGAGCACCTTCTGGCGGATCTGCTCGCGGCTCTCGGTGTAGTCGGCGAGGCGTTCGAGCACGCTGTCCAGGTGCCCGGCTTGCTCGCCGGCCGCCACCGTGGCGCGGTAGATCTCCGGAAACACGCGGGGAACTCGGCGAATCCCGAGGCGAGGGTGTGGCCCTCCATCACCTTGGCGCGCACGCCGAGCACGATCGACTGTACCCGTGGCTTCTCGGTCTGCTGCGAGACCGCGAGCAGCGACTCCTCCAGCGGCAGGCCGGCGCGCACCAGGGTGGCGAGCTGGCGGGTGAAGAGCGCCAGGTCGGAGGCCGACACGCGCCGCATGAGGCTGAAGGAGCGCTGGCGCTTGGCTTCGCGCTGCGCGACCTCGGCCACGGTGACCGGCAGCAGCTGCTGCTCGCGCAGCTGCTGGCGGATCTGGCGCGGCGTGTCGCCCTCGAGGATCCCTTTGCGCTCGTGGCCGCCGGCATCCAGGGCGGTATATTCGAACGCGCCCAAATCAGTCCTCGCGCGTTACGCGCAGAATTTCCTCAAGCGTCGTTTCCCCGCGCAGCACGCGGGCACGGCCGTCGTCGCGGATCGAAGGCGTGGACAGGCGCGCATGGCGCTCGATCTCCTGCTCGGACACCCCGTCGTGGATCATGGTGCGCATGGCATCGTCCACCATGATGAGTTCGTAGATCCCGGAGCGTCCGCGGTAGCCCCCGGTCGGATCGCGTCCCGGGCGATAGAGGGTCGGGGAGGGGTCATTGGGCCCGAGGTTCAAGAGGCGCCGCTCGTACTCACCGGCGGTGAAGGGCTGCTTGGTGTCCGGTGACAGCACGCGCACCAGGCGCTGCGCCAGCACGCCGATCAGGCTCGAGGATAAAAGGAACGGCTCGATACCCATGTCGCGCAGGCGCGTGATGGCACCGGCGGCGGTATTGGTGTGCAAGGTGGAGAGCACCAGGTGGCCGGTGAGGCTCGCCTGCACTGCGATCTGCGCAGTCTCGAGGTCACGGATCTCCCCGATCAGCACCACGTCCGGATCCTGGCGCAGGATGGCGCGTAGGCCGCGGGCGAAGGTCATCTCAACCTTGGTATTCACCTGGGTCTGGCCGATACCGTCGATGTAGTACTCGATCGGATCCTCGACCGTCATGATGTTCTGGGTGTTGTCATTCAGCCGCTCGAGCGCGGCATACAGCGTGGTCGTCTTGCCCGAGCCGGTCGGGCCGGTCACGAGCAAGATCCCGTGGGGCTTATGGATCAGCTCATCCATCGAGCCTTGCGTGCGCGCATCCATGCCGAGGGAGTTCAGGTCGAGCTTGCCGGCCTGCTTGTCGAGGATACGCAGCACCACGCGCTCGCCGTGCCCGGAAGGGATGGTCGAAACGCGCACGTCCACCGCGCGCCCGGCGATCTTCAGGCTGATGCGCCCGTCCTGCGGCAGGCGCTTCTCGGCGATGTCCAGGCGCGACATGACCTTGATGCGCGAGACCACGAGCGGGGCGACCGCGCGCCGCGACTGCAGCACCTCGCGCAGCACGCCATCGACGCGGAAGCGGATCACCAGGCGGTTCTCGAAGGGCTCGACGTGGATATCGGAGGCGTTTTCCTTGACCGCCTGGGTGAGCACCGCGTTGATCAGGCGAATGATGGGCGCATCATCCTCGCTGTCGAGGAGGTCGGCCTGCTCGGGCAGGTCCTGGGCCAAGTGGGCAAGATCGGTCGTGTCATCGAGGCCCTCGACCGCCTGCATGGCGTCTGAGCCGGCCTCATAGGCGCGCCGCAGCAGCTCATCGAAGCGCTCCTCCGGCACCCGCTCCAGGCGCACCTGGCGGCGCAGGTAGCGGCGCACCTCGGCGAGGGCCTGCGGGGAGGCGGTGTCGCGGTAGGTGCACTCGGCCACCCCATCCACCACCCGGTTGACCAGCACCCCGTGGCGCTTGGCAAAAGCGAACGACAGGCGCCGCCCCTGGGCATCCGGGCTCTCGGCGCTGGCGCTCAGGAGCACCTCGTTCATGGTTGTCCCGGTACCCCCGCGGTCCCGTTCGGATCGGGCTTGGCGGTGGGGTTGGGGGCCGGCTCACCCTGCCGCAGCGGGATCGTGGGGCCGGGGGCCGAGGGCACGGGCGCTGCCGCGCCCGGACGCAGCTTCTCGGGCTGCGGCGGCGGGACCGGGGGCAGCGCGTTCAGGGTGCCACGGGAGACACCCGGCAGCAGCGGCAGCGCCTCGCGCTCATCGAGCGTGTGCTCCTGATCGCGCATGTAGTTGTACTTCAGGTCCGTCTCGTAGGCGGCCTGCGCCTGGTCGCGCAGGATCTTCGGGCGGATGAACATGATGAGGTTGTTCTTGGTCGAGGTGGCGTTGCGGGTCTTGAACAGCATGCCGATGATCGGGATGTTGCCGAGGTAGGGCACGCGGTTCTCGCCCTTGACGCTGTTGTCCTCGATGAGTCCGCCGAGCACCACGATGCCGCCATCCTCGATGAGCACGGTGGTGGTGACGGTGCGCTTGTTGGTGACGAGGTCCACCGCTCCGGCAGGCTTCTGGCCGATGCTGGAGCTCTCGATGGAGATCTTCAGCATTACCGCCGAGCCTTCCGGGGAGATGGTCGGGGTGACCTTGAGGATCGTGCCCACTTCCTCACGCTGGATGGTCTGGAAGGGGTTCACCGTGCCGCCGGTGACGGCAGTGGTATTGGTGAACTGACCGGTGACGAACGGCACTTCCTGCGCCACCTTGAGCTCGGCCTCCTGATTGTCCATGGTGACCGCGGACGGGGTGGCCACGACATTGGTATTGGTGTCGCCGCGGATGGCGCGCAGCACGGCGGCGAAGTTCACGCCCGAGCCTGCGATGCGGCCGATGCCGAGAGTGGTGCCCTGCAGCAGGGTGGTCGTGGCGTTGGCCGGGTTCTGGATGGCGCCGGCGAGATCCACGATGCTGGTGCCGCCGACGGGGGAAACGAAGGCGGCGGCCGGCACGTTACTGCCGTTGGAGAAGGCCGCCCAGTTCACCCCAAGTTCGGCGTCCTTGTCGATGTCGACCTCGGCGATGATCGCCTCGACCAGCACCTGCGGGCGGCGGATGTCGAGCTTGTCGACGATGTCCATGACCGCGCGCATGATCTTCGGCGGCGCGGTAATGACGAGCGCGTTGTTGGTCGGATCAGCCCACACCATCGCGTTCTTCTCCGCCTGCGCGGAAGCCGGTCCTCCGGCCCCGCCCGCCCCGGGTGCACCGGCAGGGCCTGCGGCCGCCTGCGCGATGCCGGTGATCTGCTCTTTGAGCTTCGGCGCCATCTTCTCCGCGTCCGCATAGTGCAGGTAGCGCACGCGCGTATCGCCACCGGCTTCGAGCGGGGTGTCCAGGTGTGCCACCAGCGCGCGCACGCGCAGGCGCTGGGACTGCTCCCCGGCGATCAGCACGCTGTTGGAGCGCTCATCGGCGACCACCTTGACGGTGGCGCCCTCGGCGGAATTGGCACCCGTGTAGAGCGAGTTCACCACGCGCACGATTTCCGCGGCCGAGGCGTTCTGCAGCGGCACGATCTCCGGTTCCGAGCCGCTCGCCTGGTCGATGCGGTGGATGATGCGCATGATGCGGCTGACGTTGCTGGCGTGATCCGAGATGATGAGGATGTTGGAGGCGGGGTAGGCGGCGAGGTGCCCGTACTGCGCGATCATCGGCCGCAGGATCGGGATCAGCTGCGCGGCGCTCACGTTCTTCACCTCGAGCACCTGCGTCACGAACTCATCCGAGGTGGCGCTCACCCGCTCGGGCAGATCGTTGGAGGGGTACTGGCGCGCGTTCGCGTCGGGGAGGATCTTGACGATGTTGCCCCCGGAAGGCACCGCGACGAAGCCGTACACCTGCAGGATCGAGAGGAACGCCTCATAGAAGGCCGCCGGCGACATCGGCGTGGACGACAGCATCGTCACCTGGGCGCGCACGCGCGGGTCGATGATGAAGTTCTTGCCGGTGGCGGCCGAGACCGCTTCGGCGATCTGGGTGATGTCGGCGTCCTTGAAGTTCGGCGTGATGCGCTGGGCCGGCGGCGGCGGGGCGGCCTGCTGCTGCGCCGAGGCGAGCGTGCACGCCAGGAGCACGGCGAGCGCGCACGCGATGAACGGACGTAAAGAAGTCATTCGCAAAATTCCCCCGCGATCCTCAAGCGACACCGGGCCCCTCAGGGGCCGGTGCTGTTGTCCGCCGGCGGCGGCTCCTGCGCCGGTGGCGGTAATTCCGGTGGCGGCGGCGCCGCCATCTGTGCATTGCCCGGTCCCACCGCCGCCGGCGGTGGCGGCGTGCCGATGCCCTGCGACTGCGCGGCCACGGCGTCCGCCTCCTGCGCCAGCTGTGCGATGTTCAGCACCAGATCCTGCGTCTGCGTGCCGCGAATGACTGTGACGCGCGCCTCACTGGAGCTCGCGAGCGTGCGCAGAATCTGCTCACTTCGATCGCGATCATCCAAAGGCGTTCCATTGATCGCCGTCACCTGGTCCCCGGGCCTGAGGCCCAGGCGCTGGAAGGCCATGCGGTCACGGCCCGGATAGACCCGAAAACCATTCATGTGGCCGTGATCCATGACCGGCTGCGGCCGCATCACGTCCCCGATGAGGCCGGGCTGCTCGCTGATCATGCGCCGCATGCGCTCGAAGGAGGGGTTTTCCCCGCCCTGCAGCATGGCCGCCGAGGGCGGCGGGGCCGTGCCCGGATTCATCTGGCGCGGCAGGGCGAGGGATTCGAGCTGTCCGTCGCGGTCGATGACCACCCGGTCGCTGTAGACCGAATGCAGCTTCGGACCTCCGGAGATGGTGTCGCCGACTGCATACACCCGCGCCGCCTGCGGCGTCGGTCCAATGATCGCCAGGCCATTTTGCGGATCATTGCCGGCGATGATCCCGGTGAGCACCAGGGGCATGCTGGTCGCTGGTGCATTCGCCGCGTCCACTTTCGCCGCCGGGGCTGCCCCGAACAGGTGCGCGTTGTTGATCGTGGCCAGATCCAGGGGATGCGCGTGCGCCGGATTGGCATGCACGGGGGCGGCCTTGGGGCCGCCGCCGGCAAGATCGGTAATGATGAGTGCGGCCTGCACGCCCAGTCCGAGCGCCAGCACCCAGGTGGCGATGCGCGGACCACGCGACAGCAGCAGCGAGCGCCAGCGCTCCTGCGCCGGCAGGCCCTCGAGCCAGGAAGCCGCGTTCATGGGGAAAAGAGCATGAGCTTAAATGTGGGTCCTCAAGGCCGACCGTACACGCCCGCGGCGCGCCTCGCGCGCAGCGCGCCACGCTGCAAGCGCCCGCCATCATACGGGTGCGACGCTTGTGCTCTCAAGCGATTGTTTCTGCAGGAGTAACTACTACTCATTCTGGCAGGCTTGTGTTGCCGTTTCGCGACCCCTATAAAGACTCTCATGCCCGATCCTCATCCGGTCCGCCCCGATACCGGCATCGTCGTCGAAGAGGCGCGCCCGGAGGTCAAGCAGCCGCCCTTGTATCGGGTCGTGCTGCTGAACGATGACTACACGCCCATGGAGTTTGTCGTCGACGTGCTGGAAAAGTTCTTCTCCCTCAACCGTCCGACCGCTACCCGTGTGATGCTCGAGGTGCACACCAAGGGCAAGGGTGTATGCGGGGTCTTCACATACGAGATCGCGGAAACTAAGGTGGCGCAGGTGACCACTTACGCGCGCGACCATCAGCATCCGCTCATGTGCACGCTCGAAGAAGCTTGAAAGCGGCGTAGTCTGACTGAATCTAAGGACGGGAAAGGTTTCTACTACTTCACACCGGGTCGCGAACTGATGCTCCTGCAAGAAAGGTCCGCCTAAGTGCTGTCCAACGAGCTTGAATACTGTCTGAACGATGCGTTCCACCAGGCGCGCGAGGCCCGTCACGAGTACCTGACGGTCGAGCACCTGCTGCTCGCCATCCTCGACACGCCCAAGGTGCGCGAGGTGCTGCGGGCCTGCGGCGCTGATCTAGCCAAGTTCAAACAGGAGCTGAAGGAGCACATCGACCAGTCGACCCCGAAGCTGGAGGAGGGCGAGGAGCGCGAAGTGCAGCCGACGCTTGGCTTCCAGCGCGTGCTGCAGCGCGCGGTGTTCCACGTGCAGTCGAGCGGCAAGAAGGAAGTGGGCGTCGGTAACGTGCTGGTGGCGATCTTCAGTGAGAAGCAGAGCCACGCGGTGTTCCTGCTCAACCGCCGCCACGTGACGCGCCTGGATGTCGTCAACTACATCTCCCACGGGCTCTCCAAGATCGCCGAGGAAAAGACCGACAAGGAGGAGACCGCCGCCGAGGGCGAGCGTGATCCGGAAGGCGGCAGCGCGCTGGAGAAGTACACCAGTAATCTCAACCGCATGGCCCAGGAAGGGCGCATCGATCCTCTGATCGGCCGCAAGCTCGAGGTCGAGCGCACCATCGAGATCCTCTGCCGGCGCCGCAAGAACAACCCGCTCTACGTCGGTGAAGCCGGCGTCGGCAAGACCGCAATCGCCGAGGGGCTGGCGCGCCTGATCATCGAGGGCAAGGTGCCCGAGGTGCTCACCGACTCCACCATTTTCGCCCTCGACATGGGCGCGCTCATCGCCGGTACCAAGTACCGCGGCGACTTCGAGAAGCGCTTGAAGGGAGTCATCACCGAGCTGAAAAAGCTCCCCGGCGCGATCCTGTTCATCGACGAGATCCACACCGTGATCGGCGCGGGGGCTGCTTCCGGGGGCGTCATGGATGCCTCCAACCTCATCAAGCCCGTGCTCACCAACGGGGAGATCCGCTGCATCGGCTCGACCACCTACCAGGAGTACCGCGGCATCTTCGAGAAGGACCATGCACTCGCACGGCGCTTCCAGAAGATCGACGTCGTGGAGCCCTCGGTGGCCGAGACCATCGAGATCCTGTTCGGACTTAAGCTGCGCTTCGAGGAGCACCACGGCATCACTTACGCCGACGATGCCCTGCGGGCCGCCGCGGAGCTGGCCGCGCGCCACATCAACGAGCGCCACCTGCCGGACAAAGCCATCGACGTGGTCGATGAGGCCGGCGCGCGCCAGCGCCTGAAGCCCGTCGCCGAGCGCGAGCCGAGGGTCGAGGTGCGTCACATCGAGGACGTCGTGGCCCGTATGGCGCGCATCCCCGCCAAGAGCGTCTCCAGCTCCGACCGCGAGGTGCTGAAGAACCTCGAGCGCAACTTGAAGCTCGTCATCTTCGGCCAGGACAAGGCCATCGAGGCGCTCGCCGCCTCGATCAAGATGGCACGCTCGGGCCTCGGGGAGTCGCGCAAGCCCGTCGGCAGCTTCCTCTTCGCCGGCCCCACCGGCGTCGGCAAGACCGAGGTCACGCGGCAGCTGGCGATCGCCATGGGAGTGGAGTTCCTGCGCTTCGACATGTCCGAGTACATGGAGCGCCACACCGTGTCGCGCCTGATCGGTGCGCCCCCGGGTTACATCGGTTTCGACCAGGGGGGACTCCTGACGGAGGCCATCACCAAGCACCCGCACTGCGTGCTGCTTCTCGATGAGATCGAGAAGGCGCACCCGGATGTCTTCAACCTGCTGCTGCAGGTGATGGATCACGGCACCCTCACCGACAACAACGGCCGCAAGGCCGATTTCCGCCACGTCATCATCGTCATGACCACCAACGCCGGCGCCCAGGAGATGGCACGTGCCTCGATCGGCTTCACGCAGGCGGACAATGCGAGCGATGGCATGGAGGCGATCCGGCGCATCTTCACCCCTGAGTTCCGCAACCGCCTGGATGCGGTGATCCAGTTCGCTGCGCTTGAGCCGCCCACGATCGAGCGCGTGGTCGACAAGATCATCATGGAAGTGGAGGCGCAGCTGGAGGCCAAGGGCGTCACCATCAGCCTCGATGACGCCGCGCGCCGCTGGATCGCCGAGCGCGGCTACGATCCGAAGATGGGCGCACGCCCGATGGCGCGCACCATCCAGGAACACATCAAGCGCCCGCTCGCCGAGGAGCTGCTGTTCGGACGCCTCGCCAACGGCGGCCACGTGAAGGTCTCGGTGTCCGTGGACGGCACGGAGCTGAAACTCGAATGCGAGCCGGCGGCGCGGCTGCCGGCCGTGCCCGCTTGAGGTGCTGGAGGAGTCTGGGCTAAGGGGCCGCAGCAGGGCCGGAAACCGCCCCGGCCGGGGCGTCAGCGACCGCGATAGATGATGCGGCCCTTGGTGAGATCGTAAGGAGTCATCTCCACGGTGACGGCATCCCCGGTGAGGATGCGGATGTAGTTCTTGCGCATCTTGCCGGAGATATGCGCAGTCACGACGTGGCCGTTCTTGAGCTTCACGCGGAAAGTGGTGTTCGGCAGGGTCTCGGTGACCTCGCCTTCCATCTGAATCGCGTCTTCTTTGGACATACCGCCCTTAAGCAGTTTCGGGGGCGCGAATTGGAGCACAAAGCGCGCGCTCCTGGCAATTTGGCCGCGGGCGCGATACGGGGCGGACGTGCTCCGCGCCGCTAAGGGTTCACGAGTGCTGGCTGGGGGGCGCGCACGTGCTCGGCCAGCAGGGCCTGAAACTGGCTGCGCGGGATGGTGCGGGCGCCGAGGCTCATGAGGTGGCGCGAGGGCAGCTGACAGTCGATGACCGCCAGGTTGTTGCGGCGGCACAGCGCCACCAGGTGGGCGAGGGCGGCCTTTGAGGCATCGCGCGCCTGGCTGAACATGGATTCCCCGAAGAACACCCCGCCCAGGCGCACGCCATAGAGGCCTCCGGCGAGTGCGCCGCCGCGACGTACCTCGACGCTGTGCGCGTAGCCGAGCTGATGCAGCTCAAGGTATGCCGCACGCATCTCGCTGGTGATCCAGGTACCCGGACTTGCGGCGCGCGGGGCCGCGCAACCGTCGATCACGGCGGCGAAATCGCCATCCACCGTGGCCACGAAGCCGCCGTTGCGCAGCGTCTTGGCCAGACTGCGCGTCAGGCGAAATTCCTCCGGGAAGAGCACCGCGCGCGGATCGGGCGACCACCACAGCACCGGCTGGCCCGGGGAGTACCAGGGAAAGATGCCGCGGCGGTAGGCGGCGATGAGGCGCTCGGGCGAGAGATCCCCGCCGGCCGCCAGGAGCCCGGCGGGCTCTTCCAGCGCCTGCTCGGGCGGGGGGAACCATTCCGGCGCATCGTGCGGAGACAGCCAGGTGATCGTTCTCACAGCAACGACCCCGTGCCGCGCCGCCCGCGGTAGGGCACGTGCGACTGCACCTCGTGTGCGTAGGCCTGCACCGCCGCGCCCTCCTGGGCCAGGTAGTGGGCGATCGCGGCGCGGAACTGCGGATCGGCGATGTAGTGCGCCGACCAGGTGAGTGCGGGCTCAAAGCCGCGGCTCACCTTGTGCTCGCCCTGGGTACCGGGCTCGAAGCGTGCGAGGCCGCGCTCGATGCAGAATTCGATCCCCTGGTGATAGCAGGTCTCGAAGTGCAGGCTGTGATAGTCGGCCGCGGCGCCCCAGTAGCGGCCGAACAGTGCCTCCGCGCTCAGGAAGAAGACCGCCGCGGCCACCACGGTGGTGCCGCGCACCGCGAGCTTCACCATGAGTGACTCAGGCAGCGTGCGCGTGATCTCGCTGAAGAAGGCATGCGTCAGATAAGGCTCATGCCCGTGGCGCAGGAAAGTGTCGCGGTGTAGCTCGTAGATGCGCGCCAGGAGCGGCGCATCGAGCTCCCCGCCCATGCGCGTCTCGAAGCGTACGCCGGCATCGGCCACCCGGCGCCGTTCGCGCTTGGCTTTCTTGCGCTTCTCGGCGGTGAAGCTGCCGAGGTAATCCTCGAAGCTCGCGTAGCCGCGGTTGCTCCAGTGGAACTGACAGTCGCGCCGCAAGAGCCAGCCGCGCCGCTCGCACGCCGCGCGTGCCGCCTCATCCAGAAACAGCGCATGCACACTCGACAGCCCGTGTCCCTGCGCGTGCTGTTCGAGCGCAGCGAGCAGCCGCGCGGCGAGGGCGCTGCGGTCGAGATCGGCGCGCACCAGCAGGCGCGGGCCGGTCGCCGGCGTGAAAGGGGCGGCGAGGGTGAGTTTGGGATAGTAACGCCGCCCGATGCGCTCGTAGGCCTTGGCCCAGGCGAAATCGAAGACGAACTCCCCGTACGAATGGCTCTTGACGAAGCTCGCCACCGCGCCCGCAAGTCCCGCCTCGTCGCTCAAGGTCAGGTAGCGCGGCTGCCAGCCGGTGCGCGCGCCGACGCAGTGGTTGCGCTCGAGTGCGGCGAGGAACTCGTGGCGCGTGAAGGGGTTCGCGGCCGCCCCGAGAGCATTCCAGGCACCGGGGTCGAGCTCGTGGATGCTCGCGTGGAATTGCGCCGCTTCCCTGGCCATGTCTTGTCTAGATCCGCACTAGGCGCCGGTATGCGTGTCGAGCATCTCCAGGTAACGGTCCGCATCCAGCGCCGCCATGCAGCCGGCGCCGGCCGAGCTGATTGCCTGGCGATAGACGTGATCGGCGACGTCGCCGGCGGCAAAAACCCCGGCGATGCTGGCGGCGGTGGCGTTGCCTTCGGTGCCGCTTTTGATCTTGAGGTAGCCGCCCTCGTACATGTCGAGCTGGCCCTGAAAGAGTACGGTGTTGGGCGTGTGGCCGATGGCGATGAACAGTCCGGTGACGGCCAGCTCGCGCGTGGCATCGCCCGTGACCGCCCGGATGCGCACCCCGTTTACCCCCTGGGCATCTCCGAGCACCTCATCGATGGTGTGATTCCAGATGACCGACATCTTGCCGGCCTCGACCTCCTTGAAGAGCCGATCCTGCATGATCTTCTCGGCGCGCAGCTTGTCGCGGCGGTGGATGAGAGTCACGTGCTGCGCGATGTGCGACAGATACAACGCCTCCTCGACCGCAGTGTTGCCGCCGCCGACGATGGCCACCTTCTGTCCGCGGAAGAAGAAGCCATCACAGGTGGCGCAGGCCGAGACACCGCGGCCGCGGTGCTGCTCCTCGGACGGCAGACCCAGGTACTTGGCCGTGGCGCCGGTGGCGATGATCAGCGCATCGCAGCTATAGCTGCCACCATCCCCGCTCAGGCGGAATGGCCGTGACTTCAGATCCGCGGTGTGGATGTGATCATTCACGATCTGCGTGTTGAAGCGCTCCGCGTGTCGCTTCATGCGCTCCATGAGGGCCGGGCCCTGCAGGCCCTCGACGTCCCCGGGCCAGTTATCGACGTCCGTCGTGGTCATGAGCTGCCCCCCTTGCTCAAGTCCGGTCAGCAATAGCGGGCTGCGATTGGCGCGTGCGGCATACACGGCCGCGCTATAGCCGGCCGGTCCTGAACCCAGAATGATGAGGCGGCTGTGCCGGGTGGTCGTCATGGGGATCCCAGTGCAATGAAGTCTCGGCGGATGGTACCAAGCCCTATAATGGCGGCCTTCTATCTTACGATGGAGATCCACCGGGTTGGCTGAATCCTCGGCACAGTCGCGCAACGGCGCACGCTTCTCATCGGCCGTGAGCCGGGGTCTGCGCGAGAGTGCGGTCATCGCCCTGGCGCTCGTGGCTCTCGTGCTGCTCCTGGCGCTCGCCACCTACAGCCCGGATGATCCCGGGTTTTCCTTCACCGGCAGCGCCAGCCCGGTGCACAACCGCATTGGGGTCATCGGCGCCTGGCTCGCCGACGTACTCTTCTTTCTCTTCGGTCGCCCGGCGTTCCTGTTCCCGCTCATGCTGGGGCTGGCCGGTGTCGGGCTGCAGCGGCGCATCCGCACTGAGTCGTCCTCGCGCGCCAATACCGCCGTGCGCATCGCCGGATTCCTGCTGGTGCTCATCGCCAGCTGCGCACTCACGACGCTGCACTGGCAGCCCGGCGTGTTGCGCCAGAGCGCCGGCGGCGTGGTGGGTTCCGCGGTCGGCACGGGACTGGCTGCGGGACTCAATTTCCTCGGCGCGACCCTGCTCTTGATCGCCGCCTGGATGGCGGGCCTGTCCCTCGCGTTCGGCGTTTCCTGGTTCACCATCATGGATCGCATCGGCACGTGTGCCTGGTCAGCATTGGGGTGGCTGCGGGGGCGGCTCGCCTCCTCGCGCGATGCGGCCGAGGGGCGCGAGCGCAAACAGGCACGTAAGGAGGCGGTCGAGACCTCGCAGAAGAAGTCCGCCACCCGCGCCCCGCCCCGCATCGAGCCTCCGACGCCGATCGTCGAGAAGAGCGCACGCGTTGAGCGCGAGCGGCAGGTGCCGCTGTTCGATCCGCCCAAGGCCAACGAACTGCCACCCTTGAAGCTCCTCGACGACCCTCCGCCGCGCGAGCCGCTGTATTCGGCGGAGGCGCTGGAGGCGCTCTCGCGCCTGGTGGAGATGAAACTCAAGGATTTCGGCATCGATGCCGAGGTGGTGGCGGTGCAGCCGGGGCCGGTGGTGACGCGTTTCGAGCTCAGGCCTGCACCGGGGGTCAAGGCGAGCCAGATCACCGCGCTGGCGAAGGACCTGGCGCGCGCACTGTCGGTCTTAAGCGTGCGCGTGGTCGAGGTCATTCCCGGCAAGAGCGTGATGGGCCTCGAGATCGCCAATGAGAAGCGCGAGACCGTCACGTTCGGGGAGATCATCCGCTCCAAGGCCTACGACGAGCTGCACTCGCCGCTGGCGCTGGCGCTCGGCAAGGACATTGGCGGTCAGCCGATGGTGGCCGATCTCGCCCGCATGCCGCACCTGCTGATCGCCGGCACCACCGGCTCGGGCAAGTCCGTGGGCATCAACTCGATGGTGCTGTCGCTGCTTTACAAGTCGACCGCCGAGCACGTGCGGTTGATCATGATCGATCCGAAGATGCTCGAGCTGTCCGTCTACGAGGGCATCCCGCACCTGCTTGCCCCGTGGTCACCGACATGAAGCAGGCGGCCAACGCGTTGCGCTGGTGCGTGGCGGAGATGGAGCGGCGCTACCAGCTCATGGCCGCGCTCGGAGTGCGCAACATCACCGGCTTCAACCGCAAGGTGAAGGACGCCAGCGATGCCGGCAAGCCGATCCGCGATCCGGTGATGATGCTGCGCGCGGCGAATGACCCCTCGATCGATCAGCGCGAGATCCAGGACCTGACACCGCTCCCCTACATCGTGGTCGTGATCGATGAGCTCGCCGACCTGATGATGATCGTCGGCAAGAAGGTCGAGGAGCTGATCGCGCGCCTGGCCCAGAAGGCACGCGCTTCGGGCATCCACCTGATCCTCGCCACGCAGCGCCCCTCGGTAGACGTCATCACCGGTCTGATCAAGGCCAACATTCCCTGCCGCATTGCATTCCAGGTATCTGCACGCGTCGACTCGCGCACCATCCTCGATCAGATGGGCGCCGAGACGCTGCTTGGCCACGGCGACATGCTCTACCTGCCGCCGGGTACGTCACTGCCGACACGCGTGCACGGCGCGTTCGTCTCCGATCAGGAGGTGCACCGCGTGGTGAAGGCGCTCAGGACCCCCACGCCGCCGAACTACATCGAGGAAGTGCTCTCGGGGCCGAGCTTCCCGATTCCCGGGTTGGCGGGCGAGGAACTCGAGGGTGGCGGCACGGCGGCGGAGAGTGCTGAGTCCGACCCGCTCTATGATGAGGCGGTTCGCATCGTCACCACCGAGCGCAAGCCCTCCATATCCTACGTGCAGCGGCGCCTCAAGATCGGCTACAACCGCGCGGCGCGTCTGCTCGAGGCCATGGAGATCGCAGGTCTCGTCGGCCCGTTGCAGTCCAACGGTGCGCGCGACGTGCTCGCACCACCGCCCCCGGAAGGCTAGGCGCGCATGGTTGGCCTGGCGTACCGTTGTTCCGCGGTGCCTGTGGCGCGCGCTGGCCGCCGCCGCGCTCAGCGCCGTCGCATTTACGTCCCAGGCGGCCGGGACGCCACTCGATGCCTATCTGGATAACCTCAAGACGCTGCGGGCCAGCTTCCTGCAGACACTCGCCGATCCGCACGGGCGCGAGATCGACCGTGCCACCGGCACCCTCATCGTCTCGCGGCCGGGCAAGTTCAGCTGGGACGATCCACCCGCAGAAACTCCGGCGGCTCCGCGACCGGTGCTGGCCAGCTCATGGTGTGCGACGGCAGCAATCTGTGGTTTCTCGATCGCGATCTGAAGCAGGTCACCGTCAAGCCGGTCGATGCCGCGCTCACCGCGACGCCGGCCATGCTCCTGTCCGGGACGGCGGACTGCGGCAGAATTTCAAGATCACGCCTGCGGGCAACCGCACCGGCCTTGAATGGGTGCTGGCCGAGCCGATGGCGGCCGATGCCGACTTCCGCAGTGCGCTGCTTTGGCTTCGCTAACGGGGAGCTGCGGCGCATGATCGTCGAGGACAAGCTCGGGCAGACCGCGACCATCATGTTCGACAAGATCACGCGTAACGTGCCGGTGGCGCCTGCCGACGTCGAGCTTTACCCCGCCGAAGGATGTTGATGTCATCGGTACGCCGCATTCGTGAGGTCTCAAGCCCCGGCCGCGTCCGGCCGTGAGCGCGCGCGATCTGTTCGACGGCGATCCGCTGCGACCGCTCGCCGATCGCATGCGGCCGCGCAACGATCGGCGAGTTCGTCGGCCAGCAGCATCTGCTCGCGCCCGGCAAGCCGCTGGCGGCCAGCATCGCCGCCGGCCGGCTGCACTCGCTGATCCTGTGGGGACCGCCGGGCACCGGAAAGACGACGCTCGCGCGCCTCATCGCCCAGGCCTCCGGCGCCCAGTTCATCGAGCTCTCGGCGGTGATGGCCGGTGTCAAGGACATCCGCGCCGCAGTGGAGGCGGCGCGCACCGCGCGCGCCGGGATCGGCGTCCGACGCTGCTGTTCCTGGATGAAGTGCACCGCTTCAACAAGGCGCAGCAGGACACCTTCCTGCCCTACCTGGAGGACGGCACGCTGACCTTCGTCGGCGCGACCACCGAGAATCCTTCGTTCGAGGTGATAAGCGCGCTGCTCTCGCGCGCCCGCGTCTACGTGTTGCGCGCGCTGTTGCGTGAGGATCTCGCGCGCTGATGCGCCGCGCGCTCAGCGATGAGGAGCGCGGCCTCGGCGCGGAGCGGCTCGACGCGAGGATGAGGCGCTGGAGCTCATGGCACGGGCCGCCGATGGTGATGCCCGGCGTGCGCTCAACATGCTGGAGCTGCGCCGCCGAGCTCGGCGCCGCCGCGGGCGACGGCAGCGCACGCTGACGCTGGCGATGCGCGCAGGAGGTGGCCGGCGGCGGCACGGCGGCGCTTCGACAAGGGGGGCGACCAGTTCTACGACCAGATCTCCGCGCTGCACAAGGCGGTGCGCGGCTCGGATCCGGACGCCGCCCTCTACTGGCTGTGCCGCATGCTCGATGGCGGCTGCGACCCCTCTATCTGGCGCGCCGCATGGCGCGCATGGCGGTGGAGGACATCGGGCTGGCCGATCCGCGCGCGCTTCGCCCTCACGCTGCGAAGCCTGGGAGGCATACGAACGGCTCGGCAGCCCGGAAGGAGAGCTGGCGATCGCCGAACGCGGTCGTGTACCTCGCCTGCGCGCCGAAGAGCAATGCCGTATACGTCGCCATGGCCGAGGCCATGGCGGATGTCGAGAAGTTCGGCACCCTCGAGGTGCCGCTGCGCTGCGAACGCGCCGACGCGCCTCATGAAGAATCTCGGCTACGGCGCAATTATCGCTACGCGCACGATGAGCCCGACGCCTTTGCGGCCGGCGAGCGCTACCTGCCGGAGAGCCATGCCGGATCGGCGATACTACCGGCCTGCTGCCCGTGGGCTCGAGATCGAAGATCGGCGAGGCGCTGGCGCGGCTGCGCGCGCGAAGCCGATCGAAAGGTTGACGACGTGATCGACCCGAAGCTGCTGCGCCGCGATCCTGAGGCCGTCGCCCGCAACCTGGCGCGGCGCGGCTTCAAGCTGGATGTCGCGGCGCTGCAGGCGCTCGAGGACCAGCGCAAGCCCTGGCAGGTGGAGACTCGATCGGCTGCGCGCCGAGCGCAACGCCAACGCGAAGGCGGTGGGCATGGCCAAGGGCGGGGCGAGGATGCCGGCGCCCTCATCGCCGCGGCGAGAGCCTGACCCAGGGCCTGGCGAGGCCGAAGAGGAGCTCACCGCCGTGCAGGCGGAGCTCGAGCAGTGGCAGCTCGGCTGCCGAACCTGTTGCACGAGTCCGTGCCCGACGGGCAGTGACGAGAGCGCCAACCTCGAGGTGCGCCGCTGGGGCGAGCTGCGCCGCTTCGCCTTCAAGCCGCGCGACCACGTCGAGATCGGCGAGCATCTCGGCGGCGCTGGATTTCGGGGCCGCGGCGCGCATCTCCGGCGCCCGCTTCGTGGTGATGCGCGGGCAGGTCGCGCGCCTGCACCGCGCGCTCGCGCAGTTCATGCTCGATCTGCACACGCGGCGAGCACGGCTACACGGAAGTCTACGTGCCCTACCTGGTGCAGCGCACCGCGCTCATCGGCACCGGCCAGCTGCCGAAGTTCGAGCAGGACCTGTTCGCCGTGCGCGGCGAGCAGCGGTTTCTATCTGATTCCGACCGCCGAGGTGCCCGTCGACGAATCTGGTGCGCGAGCAGATCGTCGCCGCGGAGGCGCTGCCGCTGAAGTTCGTCGCGCACACGCCGTGCTTCCGCTCCGAAGCCGGAGCTGCCGGCAAGGACACCCGCGGCATGATCCGCAACCACCAGTTCGATAAGGTCGAGCTGGTGCAGATGGTGCGCCCGGATGTCCGTACGCGGCGCTCGAGGAGCTCACGGGACATGCCGAGAGGTGCTGCGGCGCCTGGAGATCCCGTACCGCACGGTGGCACTGTGCGCCGGCGATATCGGCTTCGGCAGCGCCAAGACCTACGATCTGGAGGCGTGGCTGCCCTCGCAGGAGCGCTACCGCGAGATTTCCTCCTGCAGCAATTTCGAGGCTTTCCAGGCGCGTCGCATGCAGGCGCGCTGGCGCAATCCGCAGGGCAACAAGCCCGAGCCCCTGCACACGCTGAACGGCTCGGCGCTGGCCGTCGGGCGCACGTTGGTCGCGATCCTGGAGAACTATCAGAACCAGGACGGTTCGGTGAGCGTGCCGGCCGCCTTGCAGCCTTACATGGGCGGGCGTGAGGAGTCTTGCGCCGTAGACTATCGATAATCGATAGCTCTATACTGCATTTCATAATGAAGCGTACGCCGCGCAAGCCGGAACCGGCGCGAGCGCGCGATCCGCTCTTCAACCGCTCGGTGGAAAAGGCCCTCGCGATTCTCGAGGTCTTCGGCGGTGAGCGGCGCGCCTTGAGCCTCGCGGAACTCGCCGCCGGCGTCGGCATGACGCTCAGCTCGGCGCAGCGCTGCGTGCACACTCTGGTGCGTCTGGGCTTTTTGCGTCGCGATGCGGGCATGAAGCGCTGGGTGCTGACGCCACGGCCGCTGGCACTGGCTCACGCCTACCTTGCCGGACACGCGCTGCTTGAGCAGGCGACCACACACCTCATTGACCTGAATCAGGCGAGCGGGGAGTCGGTGAGCATGTCCGAGCCGCAGGCCACCGAGATGATATTCATCGCGCGCTTTCCGAGTCTGAAGCGCTTTTACATTCACATGCCGGTCGGGCGGCGGCTGCCGATGTACTGCACGGCCTCCGGACGCGCCTATCTGTCCACGCTGCCGGCGGCGAGCGCGCAACGCATCGTGCGCCGCTCGGAACTCAAGGCCCTGACCCCGCACACGCTCACCGACCCGGCAGCCATCCTGCGACGCATCAGCGAGGCGCGCGAGGCCGGCTATGCCTGGTCGGACCAGGAGTGCTATCGCGGCGACTTGTCCATCGCAGCCCCGCTGCTCGGTATGGGTGGCGAGGCGCTCGCGGCGGTGAACATCTCCGCCCCCACCAGTCGCTGGACGCTGCCGGAGCTGCGCGCGAAGCTTGCACCGCTGCTGCTGCAGACCGCGCGCGCCGCCTCACTGGGTCAGTCGCTGTTGCGCTCCGCATGAGCGCGCCGCCGGAGCGGGCCGTGCCCGAACTCAGCCGCTCGCTCGAGTCGCGCCACATCACCATGATCTCGATCGGCGGCATGATCGGAGCGGGGCTGTTCGTCAGCAGCAGCGCGGCAATCGCGGCCACGGGACCTGCCATCGTGATCAGCTACCTGATCACCGGCACTCTGGTGCTGCTTGTGATGCGCATGCTCGGGGAGATGGCGATGACGCTGCCCAAGGTGCGCTCGTTCACCGAGTTCGCGCGCGCCGGGCTGGGAAATTGGGGCGGCTTCGTCGCTGGCTGGCTCTATTGGTACTTCTGGATGATCGTGGTGCCGGTCGAGGCCATCGCCGGTGCCAACATCTTGCACAGCTGGCTGGGAGCGCACGGGCCCTCCCCGCTGGTGCTCGGCCTGATCCTCATGGGGGTCATGACCGCGGTCAATCTCATGTCGGCGCGCTCCTATGGGGAGTTCGAATTCTGGTTCGCCTCCATCAAGGTAGCGGCGATCCTGGTGTTCATCGCCCTGGGAGCAGCCTACGCCTTGGGGTTCACGGCCCCGAGCGGGGAGACTTTCGGCAACCTCACCGGTTTCGGGGGCTTCATGCCCAAGGGCGTTACCGCGGTGCTCTCGGGCGCGGTCACCGTCTACTTCTCGCTCACCGGGGCGGAGATCACCACCATCGCGGCCGCCGAATCCAAGGAGCCGGCCCGTGCCGTGGCGCGCATGAGCACCACCGTGATCGTGCGCATCCTCACCTTCTACGTCGGCTCGGTGTTCCTGATCGTCTCGGTGGTGCCGTGGATCAACGTCAAGTCCGGGGAGTCACCCTTCACGCTTGCACTGGCCACGATGCAGTTCCGGTGGGCGAGCGTTGCGATGAGCGCCATCATCCTCACGGCCGTTCTCTCGTGCCTTAATTCGGCCTTCTACGTATGCTCGCGTGTGTTGTTCGTGCTCGCCGAGCACGGCGATGCGCCCCAGTATCTGGTGAAACTCAACGCGCGGCGCGTGCCCACCCGATCGGTATGGATGGGCAGCATTGCCGGGGTGTTGGGCATCTTCGCCGCCACGGCCCACTCTCAGGCAGTGTTCTCCTTTCTGGTGAACGCCTCCGGCGCACTCATCGTGTTCGTCTATATGATGATCGTGGCGGCACATCTGCGCGTGCGGCGTGCGCGCGAGGCGAGCGGCGCAGCGGAGCCGGCACTCAAGATGTGGCTCTTCCCCTGGGCGAACTACGCAGCGCTCGGCGGCATGGCCGCGGTGCTCATTGCGATGGCGCGCATGCCCGACATGCAGCGTGACCTGAAGGTCAGTGTGCTGTCATTGGCGGTCGCCCTGGGAGCATTTCTCATCGTCAACTCGCGCCGGCGCGCGCCGCGGGTGGCCGCGATGCCCTCATGAAGCCCACAGCACCCGCAGCGCCGTGCGCGCGAGCGCGACGCAGCTGGATGAGCGACGCTTGAGCTTGGCGTGAAGTTATGACTACAGTGTCCGCACACTGTGCGGGGTGCGGCCTACGAACTAATTAAACGAATGGGGAGAGTCTTATGCGGCGCATCCAGGATCTGAACTACAAGCCCGTCCGGCTTAACCGTGCCATACCGTGCGCAGTGGCAGCGCTGCTGTGGACCGGCGGCGCAGCCTGGGCGCAGGAGCAGAGCGCGACCAGCGAAGCCAGCGCCAGTCCGCTGCAGGAAATCACAGTTACAGCGACGCGCCGCTCCGAATCGCTGAGCAAGGTGCCCATCAGCGTAACGGCGCTGACCCAGGAGAGCCTGGATGATCGCGGCGTCAAGGACTTCCAGGAGATCGCCCGCTTCACGCCCGGGGTGAATTTCGACAACTCCGGCACCAACAACATATCCATCCGCGGCATTTCCGGTACCGGCGGCGCCGGCACCACCGGCATCTATCTCGATGACACGCCCATCCAGATGCGCGCGCTCGCCTTCAATCCGGACGAGGCGCTGCCGAAGTCCTTCGATATCGATCGCGTCGAGGTGCTGCGCGGTCCGCAGGGCACCCTCTTCGGTGCTGGCTCCGAGGGCGGCACGGTCCGTTACATCACTACGCAGCCGAGCCTGACCAAGACCTCTATGTACAGTCGCGAGGAGATCGCCGATACGCAGGACGGCGCGCCGAGCTACGAGGCTGGCGCTGCGATCGGCGGTCCGCTGATCCAGGGCACGTTGGGCGCGCGCGTGGCGATCTCGTATCGCCGCGATGGCGGCTACGTCGATGACATCAACCCCGTGACGCTGCAGTCCACCGAGAAGAACGCCAACTTCCGCAACACCTTGCTGGCGCGCGTGGCGTTCCTGTGGGCGCCGACGGACAAATGGAGCGTCTCGCCGAGCATCTATTATCAGGACCAGTACCGTAACGATATCGACAACTACTGGCCGATCTACTCGAATCCGTCCGACGGCAAGTTCGTGGACGCCGATCCGACGCAGCGACGCGTTCCCGACCGCTTCTATCTGACGGCGCTGAAGATCCAGGGTGATCTCGGCTTTGCCGACTTCATCTCCAATACCTCCTACTACCACCGCAAGGAGCAGAGCGGCTACGAGGGCACGCTCTACAACCTCGGCTACTACCAGACCTTCATCGGCAGCCAGACCCTGGTGGACGCCAGCGGGATTCACCTGCCGGCGGGGGCGCTCAACTACACCTCGCCCTCGAGCGTTGACAATGGGCAGCAGAACATCACGCAGGAATTTCGTCTGCAGTCTTCCGACGCGGCCGCCAAGCTGCAGTGGACGACGGGCGTGTTCGCCTCGGTCAATCGCCAGACCTATCTGGAGCAGATCCACGACCCGCTGCTCAACGAGCTGACCGAGGCGCTCACCGGGCTGCCCTATACCGACATCTTCACCGACCAGAACGGCAACCCGCTGCCCTATGATCCGGCCTATCCGCAGGATTCCTACTTCCTGAAGACCAACGCCAAGGACCAGCAGTACGCGATCTTCGGCGAGGTCAACTACGCCTTCACCGACTGGTTCAAGCTGGTGGCGGGCGTGCGCTTCTCGAAGAACAAGTACTCCTTTGACACCCTGACCGGTGGACCGCAGCTGTTCAACACCACACGCGCCGGCACCGGCGACAACTCCGAGAACGCCACTACGCCGCGGCTGGGACTAAACTTCCAGGTCGACCCTAACAATCTCTACTACTTCACCTACGCGAAGGGCTTCCGGCCCGGAGGCGCCAATAACCCCTTGCCGCAGGCAGCGTGTGCGCAAGACTTCCAGAGCTTCGGCATCACGCAGGCACCGACGACCTATAGCTCCGACTCGGTGCAGAGCTTCGAGGTGGGCGCCAAGAACAACATTGGCGGGCGGCTGCGTCTGGCCACTAGCATCTATTACATCAAGTGGAACAACATCCAGCAGACGGTCATTCCGCCCATTTGCCAGATCTCCTTCATCTCCAACCTCGGTCAGGCGGTAGCCAAGGGAGCCGACATCCAGGCGGATGTTGCGATCACCGACAACCTGGACCTGGAGCTCACGGCCGGCTACACCGACGCCCGCTACACCGCCGATTCGCGGCTGAGCCCAGCGGAGACGACCCCGATCGTGGCCGACGGCAACGCCATCACGGGCGCTTCCAGCGAAACCGGCGGCGGCCAGCCGACGGCGCCCGTCACCGTGACCGCGGGTCTGGAGTACAAGTTTGCCGCCTTTGCCCACCAGTCCTTCGTGCGCGTCGACATGGAGTACCAGGGACGCGCCAAATGGTCGACGCCGGGGCTGGACGGAACCCCGACCGCGGCGGGTGGGGCGGGCGGAACGCTGCAATACGATACGGGCAACTTTGTCTTGCCCGGAACCGTGTTCACGAGCATGCGTGCCGGCATGGAGTTCGGCCAATGGCAGATCAGCGCGTTCGTTGACAACCTCGCGAACCTGCATCCGGTGGTCGACTACAACAACACCATCTGTCCCTCAGACGTTACCAGCACGGCCTGCAGCCAGGCCGGTGGTGAGCGACTGCTGCGTGAGTACACCTGGCGGCCGCGCACTATCGGCATGACCTTCATCTTCAAGAAGTAATGCCCGTGCGCCGTGCCGGTCCACGCCCAGGCGCTGCGCTGGGCGTCGACCGGGTGATTCCACGCCGGGACTTGCTGCAGGGTGCCCTGATCGGGACGGCCAGCACCTTGTGTGGGCCGCTGCTGAGCGGCATCGCACGCGCAGCGGAGACGCTCGCGGCTCAGGACCAGTCGGGCTACTACCCGCCGGCGCTGCTCGGCCTGCGCGGCGCACATGCCGGATCCTTTGAGGCCGCGCACGCACTGCGCGACGGCGCTGCCGTACCCGCCGCCGAGGCGACCGGGGAGAGCTACGACCTCATCGTGGTGGGAGCGGGCATCAGCGGGCTCGCCGCCGCGCACTACTACTGCAAGCTGGCCGGCGGCGCTCGCGTCCTGATCCTGGATAACCACGATGACTTCGGCGGTCACGCCAAGCGCAACGAGTTCGCGCTCGATGGCCGCATGCAGCTCGTCAACGGCGGTACGCTGGAGATCGACAGCCCGCGGCCCTACAGCCCGGTAGCGAGCGGTCTTCTCAGGGAACTTGGCATCGACGTCGGGGCCCTGCAGCGCAAGATCGAGCACCGGCATTTCTATGAGAAGCTCGGGCTGCAAAAGGCGGCTTTCTTCGATGCGCAGACCTTCGGAACCGACAAGCTGGTAGTGGGTCTGGGCGAGCGGCCCACGGCGAAGTTTCTACAGGAGGCGCCGCTTACGCCCAAGGCGCGCGCGGACCTCGTGCGCATCCAGCAGGAGCGACGCGATTATCTCGCCGGGCTCACCTCAGCGCAGAAGAAAGAGCGGCTCGCGAGCATGAGCTATCTCACCTACTTGCGCGAGGTCGTGCAGGTTGATCCCGGGGCACTGAAGTTCTGCCAGGCACTCACCAACGGGGAGTGGGGCGTCGGCATCGATGCGGTGTCGGCTCTTGATCTGTGGGGTTACGGGTTTCCCGGCTTTGACGGTCTGAACCTGTCGGCCGGGGTGACCCCGCGCATGAGTCCGACGGCTTCCGGCTATCACGAGACCGGCGGCTCGGCCCGGCTGCACTTCCCTGACGGCAATGCGACCATCGCGCGCTTGCTGGTCCGCCGGCTGATCCCAGGCGTCGCACCTGCCGGGGATGTGGCGGACCTCATCACGCAGCGCTTTGACTACGCGCAGCTGGATCGAGCGCAGGCGGCGGTGCGTCTGCGCTTGAGCAGCACCGTGGTGCGCGTGCAGCACTCAGGCGACCCGGTGAGTGCCGAGGAGGTCCTCGTGACCTACCAGCGCGCTGGCCAGACCTACGCCGTGCGTGCCCGGCACTGCGTGCTCGCCTGCTGGAACATGGTCATCCCCTATCTGTGTCCCGAGCTGCCGGCAGCGCAGCGGGGCGCCCTGCACAGCCTGGTGAAGACGCCGATCGTCTACACGAACGTGGCGCTGCGCAACTGGCAGCCCTTCAAGGAACTGGGCGTGTCCGAGGTGTACGCGCCGGGTTGTTACTTCAGCAACCTCTATCTGAACCCCAAGGTAGACATCGGAGGCTACCGCACGGCGGGCAGCCCCGATGAGCCGACACTGTTGCGCATGGAGCGCACGCCATGCAAACCGGGCCTGAGCGAACACGATCAGAACCGGGCGGGCCGTGCCGAACTGCTCGCGACCTCCTTCGCCACGTTCGAAGTACAGATCCGCAGCCAGCTGGCGCGCACCCTCGGTGGCACTGACTTCGACCCGGCGCGCGACATCACCGCGATCACCGTCAATCGCTGGCCGCACGGCTACGCCCCGGAGTACAACTCCTTGTTCGACCCGCCGCTGCCGCCGTCCGAGCAGCCGCACGTGATCGGCCGCGCACGTTTCGGACGCATCGCCATCGCCAATTCAGACTCCGCTGCCGCTGCCTATACCGATGCCGCCATTGACCAGGCGCATCGGGCGGTCGGGGAACTGCTGCGCACCTAGAGGCCCAAGGGCGCGAGGCCTCACATGCCGCCGCGGTACACCTGCTTGCCCTGGAACCAGGTGCCGAGCACGTGGGTTTTGGCGATATCGTCCGGGTGGCCAGTGGCCACCAGGTTGAACAGATCGTGATCCAGGACAATGAAGTCCGCCGATTTGCCCACTTCGAGTGAGCCGGCCACAGCCGCAAGGTTCAGCTGCTGGGCGCCGCTGATGGTATAGGCCTCGATCACTTCCGGCAGGGTGATGCTCTGCTGCGGATTCAGCGCAGGTTTACCCGGGATGCGCCGGGTGAGCGCGGCCGCCATGTTGATGAAGGGGCGCGGATCGCGGGTATCGACGGGGGCATCTGAGCCGGCGGTGATGGTAGCGCCGGCGCTCTTCACGCTGCGCACCGGATAGGCATTGGACTCGTAGTAACTGCCGGGTACGTGCAGCGCCTGCACGCTGTTGCCGTGCACCTCCTGCACAAACGGGATTGCGGTGATGTCGTAGTCGGGGTCGGTCGTCATCCAGGCGTAGGTGAAGGCGACGTACAGGTGATCGTGGCCAATGCGCTCGACGTCAGCCGGAGCGACCAGCTGCAGGTGCGCCAACGTGTCGCGGGTGCTCGTGACCCCGTCGGCCGCGCGCGCTTGTTCAATGGCATCGATCGCGGTGCGGGCGGCCCGATCGCCCAGCACGTGAATGTGCAGGGTGTAGCCGGCCAGGTGCATGCGCTTGGCGTACTCGAGCATGATGGCGCGGTCGAACTGCAGCCTGCCGTCGGAAATCGTGCATTGGCCCGGGTGGTAGCCATTCGCGCGCAGGAAGGCGCCGATCTGCTCGGCCGTCCGGTACTGTTCCGGGTGCTCGCGCGCGCTTGCGCACAGTGTGGAAGCCGTATTTACGTAGCCGGTGACGGTCGGATTGCCCCGCGCATCGAGTGCAAAGATCGGCTGCAGCCAGGGCTTGAGGCTCGCACCATTGGGCAGCGTGGGTGGCACGGCGAGCGGATTGCCCTCGATGGTGCCGTCGGCAAAGATTTTCACCACGTCGGCGCGGATCAGTGCGGTCGCCGCGTACTTGCTGCGGATGGCGTTCGCGCGCGCGAGGATACCTTCGTAGTCAACCGTGCCGTCGGGCTTGTGCGTGACGGACGGGTCGAAGAACTGCGCCAGCTCGACCCGTGTCGTCAGCGCGCCGGCAGCCAGCAGCTTGTCGTAGATCACCTGGCCCTCGGGGGCCGCATACGCATCGAGCACGCCGGTTATGCCGCTGCGGGCGAGCTTCTGCGTGATGCGTTCGGGCACCTTCACCACTTCATCCAGCGCCAGATACATGATCCCCTGCGGGTTGATGGTACCGCGCGCGTCCTCGTTCACCGCCCCGTTGGGTTCGCCCTGCGCGTCGACCCCGATGAAGGGCTGGAAGGCAGAGAAATCCGTCGCGAGCGTCGCCTTCGAGATGCCCACAACGCGGCCGGCGGCGTTCTTGGCGCTGGCGAGCGCCAGGCTGTTGTAGGCGCCGTGGTGGCCGTCCTCGCCGAATAGCTCGATGCGGCGCGTGGTGGACGCGGCATCGAGCGCCGCGCGCAGCGTCGGACGCTCCGGATCAGTCTGGTTGCCGGCCGTGCAGTTCCACGTATAGACGCGCAGCAGTGCACCCGCGGGCGTATTGAAATGCTTCAGGCATGCTGCGACGAAGTGCGTGAGCTCCTTCAGTGTCAGGGCGCGATCATCCAGGTCGCAGACATCTAGATCGGCGATGTCGAGTGGATGGATGTGCGAATCGATCAGCCCCGGCAGCACCAGACGGCCGCCCAGGTCCTCGACATGGGTGTTCGGGCCGATCCAGCTCTGCACATCGCGTGTCGTGCCCACGAACACCAGGCGGCCATCCTTAACCGCCAGCGCCTGCGCCAGAGCGCGGTCCTTGTCGACGGTGTAGATCTTCGCGTTGCGAATGACGAGCTCCGCTGGGCTTGCGACCTCGTCCCCAAGCACACGCAGACTCGAGAGGCTGAACAGGGCGGCGAGGATACACAGGCGGGTGACAGCGGGCATCGGCGCGCTCCTCGGGTTTCGTTGCGGGGTCTTCAGTAGCTCGGGGCCGGGGCCGGCCCCGAGGCACTCAATGCCTGGATGACCGCACTGCGTGTCGCCAGCACGCTCGCCAGGGGCTGATGGCGCACCTTCGTGACTTCCTCGGCGCTGAACGCTGGCGGCACAGTCTCGCCGCTGACAGCGTAGGTCGTGGCGAGCCAGTTCAGTACCGCCGCCAGCTGCGCGTCCGAGAGCGCGGAATTGGCGGCCCCGGGAACGCGCAGCACGTAGTTGCGTCCCTCGGGCGTGCGCATGTAACGCGGCAGCGCGCCGGCCAGCGGCGGAATCTTTCCCGGCACGCCCTGAGCCTCGGGGCCATGACAGCCCATGCAGTACAGCATGTAGTCTTGGGCGGGGTTCGCGCCGGCGGCCGCTGCGAAGAGGTACGCCAGCATCAGCGCCGCAAGCAACAAGGCGCGCGCCATCGCGGCTACGGGCTCGGGGGAGCGACGCCCTTACGGTGCGCCCGCACCGCGGCACCGTCCAGCGGCTGTGCGCGCTCCGCGGCAATGTCGCTGGCGGCGAGCGGCTTGATGCTCGCCGGGGCATGATCGAGATCGAACACGACGAAGTTGAGCGTGGCGGCGAGTACCGCGTCATCGAGACGCGAGAAATCGGGCATCTTGAAGTCGAAGTGTTTGTCTTCGACCGTGATCTCACCGAACAGACCGTAGAGCACGGTCATCGCCAGCTGGCGGCGCCCCTCGGCGGTGGCCGCGTAGCGCGCGGGGTAGGCGGTCAGCGGCGGGGCCAGGGAGGGCAGGCCGGTGCCGGCGGCCCCGTGACAGACCGCGCAGTTTGCCTGGAAACTGGCAGCACCATCGGGGAACAACGTCGCGGGCGTGTCGGCACACAGCGCCTGCGGCGCGAAGCTCACACTACACCCCGACACCAGTGCCGCGGCGCACGCACGGCGCACCGCGGAGCGCGCGCGCTTCACTTCTCGGCGACTCCGAGAATCACCGACACCGAGCAGTGATAGTTCGAATCGGCGTTGGCCATGCACCAGTTCAGATCATTGTTACGCGAAGGGCGATACATGGGCTTCTCACGTTCATTGCGGTTGCACTCGCAGTTCCCGCAGCTGGTCTTACCGCAGCAGTCATTGTACGAGACGATGTAATCGCGTCCGTCGCCGGGATTGTGACAGGTGCCGATCCAGGTGATGGGCGAGGGCGTCGCCCCGGGCGGGCAAGAGGTCGAGGTGCCGCCACAGCAGGAACACAGGAAGCCATCGATCGCGCAGTATTTCCAGTACTCGCAGCTCTCCGGGCTGTCGGCCTTGGGCTTGGCGTCGGCGGCGTGCGCACGACCGGCCCGATCGATCGGCAGCAGTGGCAGCAGCGCCGCGCCGGTGAGTACCTGGCCGAGCGAGGCGAGCAGGCTGCGCCGCGATGTACGCCGCGCCAGGGAGCGGGAGGAATGTTCGAACAGCTGATCGAGCGACCGCATCACGTGCCCCGTTCTTTCAAGGATTGAGCATCATCCACGGCGTCTGGCCGAGATGCTTCTCGATGTGTTTCACGTGTCCGGTGAGCGCATCGAGGATGATGACGTCCGCGTTCGCGGTGGCCGCGAACACGATAGGTGCCGGATCCTGCGACACCTGAATGGCCAGCACGTTGGCGTAGCCGCTGGCATGCACCGGCCAGCGCGCCAGACGCTTGTGGGTCGCCGTGTCGAAAACCCAGATCTCTGTGCCGCCGTCCTTGTGCGTGCCCTCGCCGCCCTCGTGCATCGGCACGTACAGCCGTCCGAGCTTCTTATGGACGGCGCCGACCTGCTCGGCACCCGGACGCCAGTGCCCCTTCTCGGTGGGGCTCACCAGCGACCACACCGGCGCGAAGGCCGGCTGTGCACCAGAGAAGTCGACCTCGTGCAGCTCGCCGAGGAAGGACAGGAACGCGTAGCCCTTCTCGATCGGGATCCCCTGCACGAAGACCGGATCCTTGTCGGGATCGAAGAACGGCTCGGACATCGTCCGCCCGGCCTCGTGGCCGTCGGCATCCAGCGTCACGGTGAGCAGGCGCCCGCTTTCGCATAGCGAGGAGACGCGATTGGCGCCGGAGGGGATCACCAGCACGCAGCCCGCGGTGTCGATCTCGGCGAGCACCTTCTGGTGCACCGCATCCAGGACGCCGAAGGAGGCTGCCGGGGTTACGTAGGAGGCGTAGACGAAGCGAGCATCGTCGCTGTAGGCGACGCTGAAGAGATTCGGGGCGGTCATGACGCGCTTGTTCGGCAATACGATCTCGCCGGCCGGCGCGAGCGTCGCATTATCGGTGAACTCCACCACATCGGTGCGCGTGCCGCGACTGCCGCGCGCGAAGTAGGTCGTCGCCACGACGCTGCGCGTGCCATCCGGGGACAGGTTGAAGCCCGGCGTGAACCCGGCATCGATCTGCCCCAAACGCCGGTGCGTATCACCGTCGTAGAGACGGATGCGCTGGTCGATCTCGTTGTCGAAGGCCGCGTCGAACACGTATATCCAGTGCGGGCTGCGCGGTGGCAGCTTTTCCACCGTCAGATGCTCGGCGGGCAAGGGCGCATTCGCAGCCAGTGCGGCGCCGGCGGTGAGACAGAGCGCTGCTGCAGTCAGTGGTGCTGATCGCATCGGTTTCCCCAGGCCGGACGCGCTGGTGATGCGCGTTTTGAGCCCCCGGATCGAGCCGGGGCCGGCAGCTTCGCAACGAGTCTCGCACAATGAAGTGGGCGGGGAAAGGTGTGCGCGTGCCGCGCGTGGGCGTTTGACCCACCGCGTGGCCTGCCGTAGAGTTCTGCACCCTCGATTTAGAACAATCGATAATCGATAGACCCCGATGCCCGCCGTAGCGTTGCAGTCGCTGTGGTCCGTCACGGCCCCACCGGGTCCTCAGTGCGCGCCACTCAGCGCGCCCGTAAGCGCGCAAGTGGCGGTCATTGGTGCCGGGTACACGGGGCTTTGTGCGGCATTGCATCTGGCCGAGGCCGGGCGCGACGTCGTGGTGCTCGAGAGCCGTAACGTGGGCGACTGCGCCTCGGGACTGAACGGCGGACAGGTCATCGCCGGCGTCAAGCACGATCCGGATACCCTCGAGGGGCTGTTCGGCGCCGCGGCCGGCGCGCGCCTCATCGACACGGTGGCCTCAGGGCCCGACCAGGTTTTTGCCCTCATCACGCGCCTGGGGATTTCCTGTGACGCCGCCCGTACCGGCTGGATCCAGCCGGCGACTTCCGCGGCCGCCCTGCAGCAGCAGGCGCAACGGGCCGAGCAATGGCAGCGGCGCGGGGCGCCCGTCGAGCTGCTGTCGCGGGAGCAGGTCGCGCGCCTGACCGGCTCGGCGCGCTACTGTGGCGGACTCTTCGATCGGCGCGGCGGCACAGTACAGCCGCTGTCCTACGTACGCGGGCTTGCACGCGCGGCACTGGCCTCCGGCGCGCGCCTGTTTACCAGCACTCCGGCGCTGAAGCTCGCGCGCGTGAGCGGCGGCTTTCACATCGAGACCCCGCAGGGTAGCGTCGCTGCAGCGCAGGTCATCGTCGCCACTAACGCCTACACGAGCTCGATCACCGCGGCGCTACGCCGTTCGGTGGTGCGCGTGCCCTCGTTTCAGGTTGCCACCCGACCGATACCGGCGGCGCTGCGTTCCGCCATCCTGCCCGGCGGGCAAGCGGCGTCGGACACCTGGAGGCTGTTACGTTACTTTCGTGTGGATGCGAGCGGGCGCCTCGTGCTGGGGACGCGTGGCACATTCGCCGTGGCGCCCTCCACCCACACCGTGCGGCACCACTATCGCGCGGTCGCGGAGATCTATCCGCAGCTCGCGCAACTCGGCTTCGAATACCACTGGGGCGGTTTTGTCGCGATGACGCAGGATCACCTGCCGCATCTGCACGAGCTATCCCCGGGTTTAACCGCCGCGCTCGGCTACAATGGCCGCGGGGTTGCCATGGCAACCGTGATGGGGCATCTCTTGGCCCGCTGGGCACTGGGTTCTTCCCCTGCCGAGCTCGGCTTTCCGGTGACCCCGGTACGTCCGCTGCCGTTGCACGCATTCAGCGGCCTGGGCGTGCGCGCCACGATTCAGTACCTACGGCTCGCGGACGCCTTGACGCGCTCGCACTCCTGAAGGGGCGGCAAGGCCTGCATGGACACGACCCGGGTCGTTTTTCTCACGGTACTCGTGCTGTTGAACATCGCCTTTGTGTTCGGCTGGGTGTGGGCGGCGCGCCGCCACGGGCTCACCGGACGCCCGACTCTCGGTGATGTGCTGATCGGCTGCGGCACCGATTTTCTCGATACGCTCGGCATCGGCTCCTTCGCGCCGAGCACGGCGCTTTTTAAGTTCCGCGGCCGGCCGGCGGACGAACTCATCCCCGGGACGCTCAATGTCGGCCACAACGTGGCCGCGTTTCTGGAGACGCTGCTGTTCGTCACGGCGGTGACGGTCGATCCGCTGTTGCTCGCCTGCACGGTTACCAGCGCCGCCATCGGTGCGTGGCTTGGGGCCGGCATCGTGAGCCGTCTGCCGCGCCGGACGATTCAGATCTTCATGGGCGTTGCGCTCTTGATCGCGGCGGCATTCTTCCTGATCAGGATCTTCGACAAGCTGCCGCCGGGCGGCACGGAGTTTGCGTTGCACGGCTGGCGGTTCGCGGTCGCCGTGGGGATCAACTTTGTGCTCGGCGCCCTGATGTGCATCGGTATCGGCAACTACGCACCGAGCATGATCGTCTTTGCGCTGCTGGGAATGCATCCCCTGGCCGCCTTCCCCATCATGATGGGGAGCGACGGGCTGGTGCAGCCGGTGGCCAGCCTTGGGTTCTTCCGCTCCGGACGCTTCTCCCATCCCACCGCGCTGGGCATCGCCATGGGCGGTGTGGTGGGGGTATTCGTCGCGTTCTACATCGTCAAGCAGCTGCCGCTCACCCTGATGCGCTGGCTCATCGTGGTGGTCGTCACTTACGCCGCCGTGTCACTGCTGCGTTCGGCTCACGCCGCCCGGGACGGCGTTGCGGCCACGCAGTGACTGAGGGCGCCACACTGCGCTCAGCTGGCTTCCCAGCCCATGCGCACGGCGGCCAGATGACCGCCGGCGCGGGCGTGCTCCGCCACTGGGCGGGCAGCGGACTGGTCGGTCTGCTGTGACGGGCACTGCACAACCTCGCGCGCCTGTACAGCCGGGGTCACGCTGAACACCGCCGCGACCAACAGGCCCAGCACCACATTAATGGCCAGCGATCCGAGAACTCCAACGGTTGTCGTCTTCACAGATTTCTCCTTCCAAGCACAATTTCAGTACGCATATAAGACGCCTTCGGACCGGCCGCGGTCAGCGGGCGGATAACGCCCCCATCCTCGCGGCCAACGGGTTCGTCCCTCGCGTCACCCGTCGGCCTGGTTGATGGGTGTTACGCTCTCTTTGACGCAGCAGGGGCGGGGATGGTTTAAGACCCCGGAAGGGCGGCTTGGCGTGTCGATTCCGGGCAGAATTGCCCTGATCCTGACGATCATCACCGCAGGACTGGCGCTAGCCCTGCAGCTCAGCCCCTGGCCGTCGGCGCTCCTGATCCGCTGGGGCTTCGATGCCGGGGGTTGGCGCAGCAATGCCCTGCTGGCCTCGCGTGTTCCCGCTGGGATCTCCGCACAACTCGACGAGACCTACGATCCGCACGATCCGGATGCGCGGCTCGATGTCTATTACCCCGCCGCGCAGCCTTCACGCGTCACCGTGATCTGGGTCCATGGGGGTGGCTTTGTCTCCGGCAGCAAGGGGCAGATTGCGAACTACGCGAAGATCCTGGCCGCAGGCGGGCACACCGTTGTTGCAGTGGACTACTCCGTGGCGCCCGCTAAGACCTACCCGACGCCGCTCCTGCAAGTGGATCGGGCCCTGGACTTCCTGGTGCACAATGCGGCGCGTCTGCGCGTGACCCCGGACCGGCTCGTTCTGGCCGGCGACTCCGCCGGTGCCCAGATCGCGGCGCAGCTGGCGAACATCATCACTTCGCCCGCTTACGCCCGCACCGTGGGAGTTACACCCTCAATCGCCCCCGCGCAGCTCGCCGGCGTGCTCTTGTACTGCGGCCCGTACGCAATGATCGGCGCGCAGGGCGGCGGTGTACTCGCGCAGTGGTTCGCACACACCGTGCAATGGTCCTACAGCGGACGGCGCGATTACGCACGCGATCCGCGTGGCGCGACGCTTGCGGTAATGAACTTCCTGACACCGCAGTTTCCGCCCACGTTCATCTCCGTCGGCAACGCGGATGCGCTGGCGCCGCAGTCCTATGCGCTGGCCGATGCGCTCAAGCACCAGGGAGTGCGTGTTGACGCGCTGTTCTTCCCCGGCGCCTACGGGGCGCGACTGCCGCATGAGTATCAGTTCTCGCTGGCGACCCGCGAGGCGCGGCAGGCCCTCGCCCGCTCGCAGGAGTTTCTGGAATCGCTGCACTGAGCGCTGCTGCGCCGCGTGGGCGCATGCCCTGGCATCGGTGCCAGGCCGCCACAATCTTGCGCAGGCAGGCGATCTCGGCGGGTCGAACGGCGTCGTCTATAAAATGGCGCTTATCAGCCACCGCTAGGGGACGGTCTTCGAGGCTACATTTGACTGAGCCCCCTGGACATTGCCGCTCGTGTAGGCAGCGACCGCAAAATACCATGTCCCCGGGGCGAGATTGGCCACCAGGTAGCGGGTCAGGTGCGGGTCGGACAGCACAACGACGCTGTACAGCGCTCGCGGGGAGGTTCCGTAGAGCACCTTGTATCCGGCCAGGTTCGTCAGTTCCTTGCCCTTGATGTCGCGGGTGACCGGCGTCCAGGTGAGCACGGCGGTGCCCCCGGATGCATTGGCGGGGGCGACTTTCTCGCAGGCGCAGACACTCATGGCGACCACGACACCCATCAGTGCGAGCCGTAGTCTCCATTGCGGATGGCTCATTTGTGTACGGTGCGGGTGCATTTGTTCGCGCATTTGGGGCTGAACAGCGGGCTGTCAGCTCCGGAGTCCGACGTCGAGACAGCCACCGCCGGCCTGATAGAATACGCGCAAGCGCTTGATTGCTTAATACGGAGAGGTGGCAGAGCGGTTGATTGCACCGGTCTTGAAAACCGGAGACCCCTCACGGGGTTCGTGAGTTCGAATCTCACCCTCTCCGCCAAAATACAGGCCGCGCCCCATAACACGGATCAGGGCCTTTTTTAGCCCTGAGGTCTCTACTAGCGAGTTCGGGTCTCACCTGCGCCGCCAGTAAAATCCAGTGTACGAACGAAGCGAATATTCAGGGAAATAGGGAATACGCGCGGATAGATCCGGCACAGCCCACTCATCGACCAGCTCGTACCCAAGCGCGTGGAAGCCGGCCACGAATTGTGCACGGTTGAACAGGTGGTAGGCGCACAGCGCAGGTCCCATATTATGCAGCGTCACGGCCGCGGGCATGTTTCCCAGAGGCACCTTGTTGATCAATACGTGCGACGGCAGGCTCGCAACCGAGCGCAGCAGCTCGAAAGGGTTCTCAATGAGTTGCAGCGAGCCTGCTGCCAGGAGGATATCTGCGCTCGGCAGCATCTCGAGCGAGGTTGTGAACCGCAACCCGTCGCCGGCTTCCTCGCGCGCGATCCGCGCCCCCAGCGCCACAGCCGCCGGCAGCTCGTTGACCAGCCAGGTCATATCCGCGGGGTAGTTAAGGAACTTGCGATAACCGAAATAGCTGATGCCAACGCCGCCTCCCAGGTCAAACAGCAGCTGGCAAGCGGGCAGCAACTTCTGCAGCCAGAACATGATCGGATAATCAGAGGGAAAGATTCGCAGCCGCGCGTCCGCGAGGCGCTGTGCGGCGGCCTCACTATCATGGCCCTCGAGTCGACCTGCGGGAATGTCTCGTAGCGCGGCGGAAAAATCCGGATAGATGCCATGGAAAATGCGCACCTGACCGGAGGCGACGTCGAATTCGCGCTTGTAGTGGCGGTTTAGGGCCGCTCGAACCCGCGGGATCTGAGCGGCTTCCTCGATGAAGGCCTGCGCCAATCTGGAAGCCGTGTGCCGGAGCGTCATACCTGCCTGCAGATCTCGATCACTCCGGTAGCATAGCGGGCCGGTGCGCAGAGGTGCCACTTGCTGGAGGCAGCAGGTTGAACAAGGACTCTCAATTGCCCACCCATATGCCTTAGCGGCTCATGCGCCGCCCTCGGCTTGCAAGCGCTACTGAAGACCTGAAAGCCAGAGGGTTCGCAAAAGCCTTCTGAGTTTGAATCTCGCCCTCTCCGGCAGTCATAAGAGCCAGGCGTTGCGCGACCGCACAACCGAGGGAATAGTACTTTCACTTCTCCGCCGCACTTGCTGCGATGTGCCTTGACCCACAAGTGTAATGGCTCGAGCATCTTGGCATTGAGCTCCGCGTTCCGACCGGATCGACAACAGGAGAACACCTATGGAGCGCCGCGGTCTACTGTCGCGCTTGGCCTTGCTGCCTGTGCTCGCTGGCGTTTCTTTGAGCGCCCGCGCGGAGGAGACGAAGAAGCCGCTCAAGATCATGTTCAAGAGTGCTTGGGGCTCTGACGATCCGACCAAGGCGGCCTTTGCCTTCCTGCATGGCAATGCGCTTGCAGAAGCTGGACATACTGTGCAGATTTTTTTGCTCGGCGAAGCGGTCTCACTCATGCGATCGTCTGTCGCGCATGCTGTCGTCCCGGTGGGTTGGCCGCCGTTGGTTGAGGCACTGAGCAAGGCGTCAGCTAACAAGATCCAGATCTATGCCTGCGGCGCCTGTTCTCGAGCCCGGGGAGTGACGGAAGCGGATCTCACACAATGGGGGGCGAAGTTCGGAAATCCGACGATCTTTGTATCTCTTGTCGAGTGGGCTGATCGGATTATCTCCGAGTAGTTGGGTAACTGCCTCTAAGTGGTCGGGAGCTCCGGCAGGGCGGGACTGTCGTCTGGGCCTTAGCGGAGTGCTTCCGGCCGCAGGGCGTGTACCCGTACCGGCCCTGGAATAAGGCGGAATCTGACTTAAGACCCCCTATTGGGCGCACCAGTTGACGACCCGTTCTGAGGGGGAGCACCCTAGCTGTTGGGAACATAGACCCGACCGCAACCGGGGCCGCCAAATTGGCGGTATGGACGGAACGGGCCCGGCCTGCATAAGAACAACAGGAACCCACCATGGTGCAGCAAGTTAAGCACCCAGACGAGGCCGAAGCAGACCTCGGTAAGCCTGGCGAACTGTTTTCGCTGGATGTCGCCTCTTACGCGGCCGGACTTGCCTCCGGCGACGAAGATGGGGACTCGAGCGGATCAAGGGTTTCGGACACCAGCTGGGACGAGAGCCGGCCACACACACTGGCGGGGCTATCACCGATCGAGACGCTGCGGGAAATCGAAGCGTGGATCGCGGCGCAGGACGCGCGCACGCGCACCAACAACCGCGCTCTGGCGGAACTCCAAGCGGCGCGTCGCCGCCGCAGAGGCTCGAGCCGACAATCTGGCGCTTGAACTCGAGGTCGCGCACAAGGCGCTGCACACCGCCCTCTGTCGCGCCAACGACGCCGAGCGCGCGGACTTCGCTGCGGCAATCGACAATTTGCACGCCGAGCTTGCCGAGCGCGACGTGGCCATCGCGCACCTCAAGGCCGAGCATGCGACTCAGTCCACCGCGCTCGAGGAGCTCGGGGCGCTCCGCGCACGCGAGGCGGAACATTCCGCAGTCAGGCAGGAGGAAGTGCGCGCTGCCGCAGAGACACTGGCCGCCGAGATCCGGGCGCTGGAGGAGCGCTGCCGGCGCAGCGCTGAGTCCGTCGCCGCCGGCGAAGCGGAACTTGCCGAGTCGCGTGCAGCACGCGCCGCCTTGGAGGAGACACTGCGTACAGCGCAGGCAAATGATTCGGCCCATGCGGCGCGCGTGGTGGAACTGGACGCGCTCGCGACTTACTTGGGTCGCGCGCTGCAAGCACAGACCGAGGCCACAAAACTTGCCAACGCGTCGACGGAAACGCGTGAACGCGAACTGGCGGATGAGCGTAGCCGCGCCAGTGCCCGGGAAGCACAGCTGCAGGCGGCCATGCGCCATGCGACTGAGCTTTCAGCGGCGGCCCAGTCGGCCGAGACGGACCTCAAGATGCATCTCGAGGAGCTCATAGCAAGTCAGGATCGGCTGGCCAATTCTGAGCGTGAAGCGACATACCAGTCAGAGTGGCTTGCGAATCTGCAGGTGGAACTCGCCCATGCCGAGGTGCTGGCAGAGCAGGCCGCAGCGTCGCGACGCCCGGTCGAGGAAGAACTCAAGCACGTCCGCACCGAACTGCAGCGCGAGACCGAGCGAGCGAATACCCTGGAGGCCACGCAGCAGCAACTCACGCTGGAACTCGGGCGCGTGCGCACCGAACTGCAGCGCGAGACCGAGCGAGCGAATACCTTGCAGACCACGCATGAGGAACTCACGCTGGAAATTGGGCGCGGTCGGACGGAGCTGCAGCGCGAGACCGAGCGCGGGAATGCCCTGGACGCCACGCAGCGGCAACTTGCGCTCGAGCTCGAGCGGACGCGCGGTGCCCTCTACGAACGGGAATTCCAGCTGCGACGTCTCGAGCGCGATTCGAACACCAGCGTGTTGACACGGATCAAGGTCGGTAGCGGAGACAGCGACCCGCGCTCTGAGGCGCTAGAGTTTCCCGACGATGGCGCAATGCTCGTCCCGCTCGACGACAGCGACGCGCCGGCGGTGCCGCTAGGGCGGTACACCACGATTGGCCGGGCGCGCGAGAGTGATTTATGCCTGAAGGACCCGTCGGTCAGCAGGCGCCACGCCGTCGTGACGATCGAGGCAAACGGGACATTTATCGAGGACCTGCGCAGTGTAAACGGTGTGAGCGTGAACGGTCAGCGCATCCGGCACGCGCGCGTTACTGACGGCGATGTGATCGAATTGGGAGTAAAGCGGTTCCGGTTTACTTCGTCGGCGAGTGGCGGAGCGCCAGGTAGCGCGGATCACCCCGACGACTCTTGAGGAACGGGGTTTGCGGAAACCGGCGGGCAGAGCAAGGTAACACTGGCAGAGCCACTCGCATTTGATGCGGTCACCGTAACGCTGCTGGGGGCAGCTGCCCCAGTGGGCGTGCCCGCAATCGTGCCGTCAGTAGTGCTGAAGGTGAGGCCCGCCGTAAGCGCTGAACTGACGGTCCAACCTGTATTGCGCCTCCCGTACTGCTGGGCGTGAGTGTGGTGGGGGTCTGCGCCGTCAGGGTAAAGGATGGTGCCCCATAACTGATGGCCGGCTTAGCTACGGGAGGCGGGGGAGGCGTACCGCCTGCCGCCGCCGCAGCCGCATAGCCATGCCGCAATGCTCAGTCCGAGAGCGACGGCGGCACTCACGCGCAATGGGGCACGCACTGGGACCTCTCAGCGGAGATGTTCTTGGGGGCTCGCCA
The DNA here is from genome assembly GCA_963743625.1 of uncultured Pseudomonadota bacterium. Lineage (GTDB taxonomy): Bacteria > Pseudomonadota > Gammaproteobacteria > Steroidobacterales > Steroidobacteraceae > 13-2-20CM-66-19. The sequence goes on from CAVUQM010000009.1 coordinate 613,065, forward strand.
GGGGATTAGAATGACCCGCGCGCACGCAACCGACCAACTGGCACGCGGGAGTAATCCCGGGAACGGAGGCTGGGTCGAGTTGCGCTCAAGTGTCACTCGTATTTGAAAGGCCGGAAAGCGTGGATTCAGGATCTCTTTGGACCCATCGGGAACAATGGCGCGCGGATCGGTCCGCGAAGATCGTGCGACTTAACGTAATCGCTGGTTCAGCCAGCCCGGCAGTGCCCAAAGCCAACACACAAAGTGTCTGAAGTGCCGATCGGCAGCGGCCTGCCGAAAGAATGATGGCCGCCCAACTAATAGTGAGTCAGGTGCAGTGACCCCAGAAGTGCGCGCGTTTGAATATGCTACCGGGCTGTTCGCGGTCCTGATCGGGCTCGCCATCGTTGATCTGGCGACCAGTTTTCACCGCTTGCTGCGCCGCAGCTCGATCGTACGCTGGGATCCGCTGGCACTCATGGCGGCGCTCTACGCTCTGTGTCTGGTGGTCGCGATGTGGTTCGATCTGTGGGGCGTGCGTCACTTTGACGCCACGCGTAACTTCCTTTTCTACCTGACCTTCATTGCGGAGTTTCTCATCCTGTTCCTGGTCGCCGCCGCCAGCCTGCCCGATCAGCCCTCCGAGGGCGCTGACTTGCGCGAATACTACGCGCGCACGCGACGCTACTTGTGGATTCTGCTGACGCTGTTTCAGCTGCTGTACGTCGCCGACGGGCTTTACTTTAGCCGCGGTGAATCTGCCGATATCCCGCGCTGGGCCCTTATTGTGCTCAACGCACTGATGGTCCTGCCTCTGATAGTCTCGTTCGTGCTGTTCCTGGCCCGGTCGCGGCTGGTCCATTTCATCGGCCTGGGTTTGCTGTTCATCGTAATGCTCCTGCACTACGGTGCGGCCTCCATCAAGTGAAGATTGAGCATGATGCATAAGGTTCGCGTGTCATATTTTGGCTGCGGAGTCAGCTGTCCTCATGTCGAGCGCTGATCCCGAGCGCCCGCGGCCGACGGTATTCCTGAGCTATGCCTCGGAAGATCGCCCGGCCGCCCGATTGATCGGCGAAACTCTGCCGGGCTACGGGCTCGAGGTGTGGTATGACGAGAGCGAGCTTGGCGGCGGGGATGCCTGGGATCAGAAGATCCGCAAGCAGATCCGCGAATGCGACTATTTCATGCCGCTCATTTCGGCACAGACCGAAGCGCGTCACGAGGGTTATTTCCGCCGCGAGTGGCGCCTCGCGGTCGAGCGCACGCTCGACATGGCGGACGATTATCTCTTCCTGCTGCCCATCGTCATCGACGCTACTGATGAGACGCGCGCCCGCGTACCGGAGAAATTCTTCACGGTGCAGTGGTTGCGCGTACCGGGGGGTCGCGCGACTCCGGCGCTGCAGGCGCTGTGTCGCAGATTGGTCGCGGCCGAGTCTTCCGCCGCGCCAACCCCGAAGAGAGCGACTTCTGCGCACATCGTAAGCCCCGTGCCTGTCCCCGCGCCTGCAACGCTGGAATTTCCGCGGCAGGAGCCGGGGCAGAGACTGCGCTTTTGGGTCGAGGTTCTGGTGTGGACGCTGCGCATGCTATGGACGCAGTTTCGGCGCCTGCCGCGCTGGATCAGGGCGCTCCTCATCGTGTGGCTCGTCTTCGCGCTGGTGACACGCGGCTGCACGCCGCGGCATGTCCGGACCACGGAGATCTCGCCGGATGCCGCTGCCAGGGTCAAGTCGATCGCATCGCAATACCGGGGCAATTCCAGCGAGGAGGCGGACGCCGCGAAACTCGCCGCGCAGATCGCGCGAGAATTCTCGGGTCCTGCGAAAGAGGGTGTGCCCGAGCGTGCGGTGGTACTGGCCGTGCCATTCGCGGCACCCGCCGGAGACACGGCCGGGGCAAAGCTTGCTGACTCTGCGTTTGCCCAGCTGTACGGACGAATCGCGATCTCGCAGCACGGCCACCTGGGGATGGCCAAGGAAGCGATGCCGACGTGCGATCTGACAGGGCTCGTCGAGCGCGGACGCACCGCCCACTCCCGCTACGTGCTGTGCGGCACCGTCGAAACGCAGCCCTCAGGTGCGGTGCTCACGGTGAGAGTCGCCTCGCCGTCGGACAACGCTTTCCTATGGTCGAGATCCTACCCGGTGCAAGGCACTGACCCCACCACCATCGCCACCGACGTTGATGCCGAGCTCACCGCGCTCGACGATGATTAGTTTGCTGGCAGGTAACTGCCTGCGCGCTAGAAGCGCACCAGGCACGAGGCACTGACCAACACCGACCGGCAGGGTTATCCGCGCAGACAGGTTTGTGTAAAAATTTCGCGCTGCCCGGCCTCAGCGTCGGTGGCCCTCTACAGGCGTGGCTATTGCCGTGCTTCAGGCTCTGAGGCTAAATGGCCTGCAAGACCTCTAGGGTCCGTGTCGGGAGTGCCTTTTGAGGTGCCCGGGCCGTGCCTGGCGGCGAGACGCACATAAGAACCCGAACCGGAGGAGATGACGATGAAGCGATTCATGGGATTCCTGCTGACCGCGATCCTCGTTCTGAGTGCCGGGGCAGCAAGCGCCGGGCCATATAGCGACACGATCGATCTGTTTAAGAACGCGGGCGCCAGCGCCGCCTTCTTCAAGGACTGCTACGGCTACGCTGTGTTCCCGTCCGTCGGTCAGGGTGCGTTCGTCGTGGGGGCCGCACACGGCAAGGGGCGCGTGTACCAGGCTGACAAGTACGTCGGCAACACCTCGGTGACGCAGGTCAGCGTCGGCCTGCAGGCCGGTGGCCGTGCTTACAGCATGATCATCTTCTTCCAGGACAAGCGCGCCTTCGACGAATTCACCAATGGCAACTACGAATTTGGTGCCGACGTCAACGCCACGGCCATCACGGCGGGCGCCTCGGGGCAGGTAGGTACCACCGGGGCCAACTCAGCTGCGAGCGGTGGCAAGAACGACGCCACCACTTCGGGCAATTACTACAAGGGCATGGCGGTGTTCACGATCGTCAAGGGCGGCGCCATGGTGCAGGCAGCGGTCGCGGGACAGAAATTCACTTATTCCCCGCGCGCCGCCAACTGATCGCAGTCTGCATACGGCGTCACGCCGGTTTGCCGGGCCCGCTTATCCCGGCGGCCCGCGCGCCGCCGCCGCGTACAGCGCACCCCCTTTTTTGCGGTACCGCAGCCTTTCGGTGAAAATCGCGTGCCCTAAAGGCCCGGCGTCCGGGTTAGACGGGTCGTGTCGCGCGCTGCGGGTATTCCGGTGCGCCTTCGGCAGGTTCGATTCGTTGAGGTAGACACATGAGCCCTCGCGCATTCCTTTTTATCATGGCCCTCATCGCCACGTGCGGCGTCACGGCGGCCAGCGGAGCAGCCAGCGTGCAGAACGAGCATCCGAGCGGCGCCACCGCCGACCCCTATCTGTGGCTCGAAGATATCCACGGCGCCAAGCCGCTCGCCTGGGTCAAGGAGCAGAACGCCAAGTCGCGCTCGGTATTGCAGGGCGATCCTGACTATCAGAAGGACTACGAGGCCATCCTCAAGGTGCTAGATGCGACGGACCGCATTCCCTATGGGTCTCTGGAGCGCGAGTACGTATTCAACTTCTGGCAGGACGCTGACCACCCCAAGGGCATCTGGCGGCGGACCAATATCGGGGATTACGCCAGTCCCGCCCCGCACTGGGAGACCTTGCTCGATCTGGACAAGCTGTCCGCCGACGAGCATGAGAACTGGGTATGGGAGAGTCCGGAGTGCTCACCGCTCCTGAAACGTTGCCTGCTCAGCCTGTCACGCGGCGGCGGTGATGCGGTCGTGGTGCGCGAGTTTGATCTCGCCACCCGGAGCTTTATCCAGGAAGGCTTTACCCTCACCGAGGCCAAGTCCTCGATCAGCTACCTGGACGAAGATACCGTGCTCGTCGCCACCGACTTTGGTGCGGGCTCGATGACCACCTCCGGCTACGCGCGGATTGTCAAGTTGTGGAAGCGTGGCACGCCCATGGCGCAGGCGCGCACATTCTTCGAGGGCAAGACGGCGGATGTACTGGCGCAGCCGAGCATCTACCACGACCCGGCCGGCACGATTGCCCTGGTGGTGCGCGCGGTGACGTTCTTCACCACCGAGTACCAGTGGCTGCGGCCGGACGGGACCCTGTTGCCGCTGCCGCTGCCGCTCGGTGCGGATCTCAAGGGCGCGCAGGGCGGCCACCTGATCTTCTCGCTGCGCGAGGACTGGACGCCACCGGGCGCCGCGCTGATCCCCAAGGGGGCGCTCATCGCTTATCAGCCGCCCGATGACAAGTCACGGAGTGACTCCGGCATCACGGTGCTGTTCGCACCCGATGCCAAGAGCTCGATCGATGAGGTGGCCTGCGGTCGTGATGTAGTGTTCGCCTCCATCTATCACGACGTGACGGGCAGCGTGCACGCGTTCCGCACCGGCGCCGATGGTCGCTGGAGAGACACCGTGCTTCCGATGCCGGCCGGTGGCTCAACCCATATTGTCTCGGCCAACGCCTGGGGGCCGCAGGCGCTGCTGCGCTACGAGAGTTACACCACACCGACGACCTTGTATGAGTTCGCTGACGACGGCCGGCCGCGGCCGATCAAGTCCCTGCCGCCGCGCTTTGACGCCACCGGCCTTGCGACCGAGCAATTCTTCGCGACCTCCAAGGACGGCACCCGCGTGCCGTACTTCGTGACGCGGGCGACGTCCCAGAAAGACCCAGCGCCGACCGTGCTCTATGGCTACGGCGGCTTTGAGATCTCACTGACACCCAGCTACTCGGCGAACTTCGGCATGCTATGGCTTTCCAAGGGCGGCGTGTACGTGGTAGCCAACATTCGCGGCGGCGGTGAATACGGTCCCGGCTGGCATCAGGCCGCGCTGCTCGCCAATCGGCAGAAGGCCTACGACGACTTCCAGGCGGTTGCGCGCGATCTCGTGCGCCGCGGCATCACGACGCCGAAGCAGCTCGGCATTATGGGCGGCTCCAACGGCGGCCTGTTGGTGAGTGCCAACATGGTGGAGGCTCCGGAGCTCTTCGGGGCGGTCGTGTGCCAGGTGCCCCTCATCGACATGATCCGCTACACCCAGATCGGCGCCGGGGCTTCCTGGGAAGCCGAGTACGGGGATCCGGCCAAGAAGGCCGACCGCGCCTGGATTCTCGGCTACTCGCCCTACCAGAACGTCAGTGCCAGCAAGCGCTACCCGCCGGTACTGTTCGTGACCGCGACCAGCGACGATCGCGTGACACCTGTGCACGCACGCAAGATGGCCGCGCGCATGGAGGAGCAGGGGCACGAGGTGTTGTTTTACGAGAATACCGACGGCGGTCACGCTGCGGCCGCCAACCACAAACAGGCGGCGGAGATGTGGGCGCTGAGCTTTGTGTATCTGAAGCAGAAGCTCGCGCCGGCAGGCTTCCATGACTGAGCAGGGCGCCACCGGCGGCGGCTGTGAGTGCGGGGCGGTGCGCTACGCGGTACATGGCCCGTTACGGCCCATCGTTGCCTGCCACTGCACTCAGTGCCGCCGCATTACCGGGCACTTCCTCGCCGCCACCGCTGCCAGGCTTGGCGATTTCAGACTGATCAAGGACGCCGGCCTCAAGTGGTACAACTCTTCCAGCGTCGCGCGCCGTGGCTTCTGCGAGGTGTGTGGCTCGACACTGTTCTGGGCGCCCAATGAGCGCGACTACCTCAGCATTGCAGCCGGCAGCCTCGATGACTCTGCCGGCCTGCGCCTGGTCTGCCACATTCACGTAGCTGATAAGGGTCGCTACTACGAGATCGAAGCGGGAGTGCCGCAGATTGCGGACGGGACGTTTTCCGTGCCGCTGCCGGACGCGTGAGCGGGGCAGCCCGCACCGAGTTACTGCCGGCGGCGCGGCGCGCGGCCGTGCCGTGGAAGAACGGGGGCGGTGTCACACGCGAGGTCGCCGCACATCCGGCGGGCGCATCCTTGGAGGACTTTGACTGGCGCGTAAGCACCGCGCAGGTACGCGCTGCCGGCCCGTTCTCGGTCTTTGCCGGCATTGAGCGCACGCTGTGCATCCTCGAGGGGCGACTGGCGCTGGCGCTGCAAGGGCAGACGGACGTGGTCCTTGTGCCCGACAGCGCGCCCTTTGCGTTCGCCGGGGACGTTGCGGTGCACGCCGACCCTGGCAGCGCCCCGGTGACTGATCTCAACGTCATGACGCGCCGTGGGCGCTTCGGTGCAGCGGTCACGCGGTTGGGCCTTTCCGCCAGTGTGCGGCGCGACTGTTCCGCGACGACGACTCTGCTCTTCGCGCTCACCCCGTTGCGCGTCGAGGTGAGTGCCCAGGCCGTGTTTCTCTCGCGCTACGATGCGTTGTGCGTGACGGGCACGACGCAATGTGTGCTCGCGCCACCCAATGCGTGCGCCGACTGTTACGTGATTGAGATCACTCAAGCGGCGGTCGGAGCAGGAAGGACCTGAAGGGTCTCGTGACCGCTCAGGTGCTGTGCGCTATGTCTCTCGTCCCTGATTAACTGTCGGCGATGCGGCGCAGGCCGTCGAGGTCCCTGAGAACGATGCGGTTGTAGCTGGCCTTGATCAGCTGCGCGCGCTCGAAGGCAGCAAGGTGTCCGTTCACGGTCTTGCGCGTCACGCCGATCATTTCCCCGATGGCCTGCTGGCTTAGTCGCACGACCGCCGGCCCATGCTCCACAGCCGGGACTCCCATGATGAGCAGGCGCGAGGCCAGGCGCTGGCGTGGTGGCAGCGCGATGAGCTCCGCCAGCGCGCGCACCGTGCGCCGGGTATAGCTGTAAGCCGAGAGCGCGAGCGCGCGCCACAGCGTGGGCCAGCGCAGCGCCACATCCTCCAGGCCGCGCTCGGAGACCGCCAGCAGCACGCTCGGCTCGGCGCACACCGCGGTGACCAGGCGCGGTCCACCGCTGAAGCGCGTCGCGTGCCCCAGGACCGCCCCGGCCTCACAGTGGCCGATGAGTACGTTGCGGTTGCCGGCGGCCTGGCAGGAGACATGGACCACCCCACTCATCACGACCACGAGGCCGCGGTGCTCATCGCCCTCGGTTTGCGCCCACTCACCGCTGTTTCAGGTGCAGGAGTCGCCCGTGCATCATCAGGTCCTCGACAAGTGCGGTTGGCTCCCCGCGCAGCCACTCGCACCCGCGCAGAACCTTCAGCGCTGCTTCGCGAGGCATCGTCATGGACTAAAAGTAACGTTGGTTACAATTAAGCGCAAGACCTCGTACTGAGTTTCGGGCCGGAGAGGGCTCTGAATAGGGGTGTGCGGAAGATGAGTACCGCAGCGCAGGACAAGCTCGTCCGCATCGGCGGCGCCTCGGCCTTCCTGGTTGACAGTGCGCTTGCGGTACCGCAACTACTGCGCGCCGGGGGCCTGCAGTACCTGATCTTCGACTATCTCGCGGAAGCCTCGATGGGGATGCTCGGGCGCCTGCAGGCGCTCGATCCCAAAGCAGGGTTCGGCGCAGATTTCCTCACGGTGCACGTCGGCCCGCATCTCAGGGAGATCGCCCGCCAGGGCGTCAGGGTCATCGCCAACGCCGGAGGCCTGAACCCACAGGGGCTCGCCGCCGCCACCGAGGCGATGGTGAAGAGCGCGGGCCTGGATCTAAAGGTGGCCTATGTCGATGGCGACGACGTGCGCGGCCAGATCGCCCAGCTGCGGGCCGAGGGCGTGCATGACATGTTTACCGGCGCCGCGTTACCGGACAAGAAGATCATCAGTGCCAATGTCTACCTCGGCGCCTTCCCCATCGCTGCCGCGCTGGCCGGCGGGGCGGACATCGTCATCACCGGACGCGTCGTGGACAGCGCGCTCGCACTCGGTCCCCTGATCCACGAGTTCGGCTGGAGCGCGGACGACTACGATCTCCTGGCCGCCGGCACGCTCGCGGGTCACCTGCTCGAGTGCGCGGCGCAGGTGACCGGAGGCACCTTCACCGACTGGAAGAGTGTTCCGGATTGGGAAAACATCGGCTTTCCCATCGGGGAATGCCGTGCCGACGGCAGCCTCGTGATCACCAAGCCCCAAGGCACCGGGGGCCTCGTCAGTGTCGGGACCGTGGCCGAGCAGCTTCTGTACGAAGTCAGTGACCCGTCCGACTACATCGTGACCGACGTCCGCTGCGACTTCAGCGAAGTGCAGCTGCGGCAGCTCGGTGCCGACCGCGTTCAGGTCTCGGGCGCGCGCGGCCGGGCGCCGACCGATACCTACAAGGTCTGCATCACCTACGAGGATGGCTGGCGCGCGATCGCCTACCAGCCCATCATCGGCGAGGAGGCCACCGCCAAGAGCGAGCGGCAAGCCGCGGCATTGTTCGCACGCACGCGCGTGCTGCTGCGCGCCCGCGAACTGCCGGATTTCACCGCGACCGCCTGCATCGTCATCGGTGCCGAACGCAGCTTCGGTGCGCATGCACAGCCCGGGGGCGGCCGCGAGGTGATCTGTAAGCTCATCGCCGACCACCCCGAGAAATTGGGTGCGGAACTATTCGCCCGCGAACAGTGGACCGCGATCTCGGGCATGGCAGTGGGCACCTCGATCAATCTGGCAACCCAAGTGCTGCCCGTCACCGGGCTCTTCCTATGTCTTTTGAGAAGAACGGCCGTCACCGCGCGCATGACGCTGCAGGGGCGCACACGGCAGCTCCCCGACGTGCCGGGCGCAGCCCCGCAGGCTCCAGATCCGCGCTCGAGCGTGACGCAGGCGCTGCCGCCGGCCGGCGCACAGCCGGTGGAACTGGTGCGGCTGGCCTTCGCGCGCTCCGGCGATAAGGGGCACCTCTTTAACGTCGCCGTCATTGCACGGCGGCCCGAGTACCTGCCGTGGCTGCGCGCAGCGCTGACCCCGCAGGCGGTGGGGGAGTGGTACCGGCATCTGCGCGCGGCCGGAGCGCCGCGCGTCGAGCGCTACGAGGTACCCGGATTCAGCGCGCTCAATCTCGTGGTGCACGATGCGCTCGAGGGTGGCATCAACGCGAGTACCCAGCTTGACCCGGCCGCGAAGGGCATGGCACAGATGCTGCTGCGCTTCCCGGTGCCTGTGCCTGCCGCGCTCGCTGCCGAGCTCGGCGCGGCGCGTACCTGAATGCAAGTACATCAGAGGCGGAGGCCCGGACCGTGAACGACTACTCTTATCTCATGAAGGGCCTGACGCGCGTGCCAACCAGCAGCAGCACGCTCGTCAGTTCTTCCAAGTACCTGAGCGACCCGCGCATCCGGGATTGGGTGGCAACGCACCTGCTGCGCAAGAATGGGCCGGACGCACCGACCCCGTCTGATCCCATGCCGCTGGTGCTCGCGCTGCGCGAAGTCCAGGATATCAACCACATCAACGAGCTGTTTGCCGCCGAGCGCCGCAAGAATGCTGCACTGGACCGCTGGTTCAGCGAGGGCTACGTGTCCTCATTCAAACGCGATGCTCTCAAGGACTATCCGCCCCACACGATGGCGGGCATCTTCTACAAGCAGCTGATGGACAACGACCTGCAGGTCGACATCGTGCCCCCCTACAAACCGCAGAACGACTACCAGTTCTTCTTCCTGCGTGCCGGCCAGACCCACGATCTGGAACACATTCTGGGGGGCGGGGGCTTTGACTTCATCGGCGAGGTGGTGCCGTACTACATGCGACTTACGAATCTCTTCGTGCACCTGAGCGCCGAACTCGCCGGCGAACTGAGCGTGTTCTATATGCTGTCCTCGACCCGCATCCTCACGCGCGCGGTACTGCATTACCCGCAAACCTGGCTGACTGTGCTCGATGCGCTGGAGCGGGGCGCACAGGTAGGGCGCGAGTCCGACCCGCTTTACAGCCTGCGCTGGGAAGAGGTCTTCGAGCTCACCCCCGAGGAGGCGCGCCGCAAGTGCGGCATCCGCGGCGTGCGCCTGGCCGATACTGCGGCTGCCTCCGCGCAGTGGTGCTGAAGATGACCGCATCAACCTCGGTTATCGTGACCGGTGCCTTCGGCATCCTGGGCGCGGCCGTGGCGCGCCGCTTCCTCGCCGACGGTGCCCGCCTCGGCCTGATCGACCGCGTGCCCGTACCGGAATGGGCGAGCACGGGCTTCGGCGCACCGCATCAGCTGCGCGGCAACGTCGATCTGACGGACGCGCCGGCGGCTGCTGCGGCCATAGGCGCAATTGTGAATGCCGCCGGTGGCCTCGACGTCCTGGTGAACGTCGCGGGTGGCTTCCAGTGGCAGCCGCTGGCGCAGGGCGGCTATGCGGTGTGGGAAAGCATGTTCGCGATCAACCTCGAGACCGCCGTCATCGCCTGCAGCGGCGCGTTGCCGCACCTCACTGCCCGCGGCGCTGGCCGGATCATCAACATAGGCGCCGGGGCCGCCTCGCGCGCGGCCGCCGGTATGGGTGCCTATACGGCCTCGAAAGTCGGGGTTGAGCGGCTCAGCGAGTCGCTGGCCGATGAGCTCAAGGATCACAACATCCTGGTCAACACCGTGCTGCCGGGCACGCTCGACACGCCGCGCAACCGCTCTGACATGCCCGACGCGGACTTCAGCCGCTGGGTCAGCCCCGAGGCCGTCGCTGACGTCGTGGCCTTCCTCGCCTCGCACGGCGCGCGGGCGGTGACCGGGGCGGCGGTCCGCGTCTCCGGGCGCGGCTGAAAATTGCCAGTGGCGGCGCTGGCTTGCGCCCGATGACGCGTACGAGATAGCCGCCGTCCCATTTGGATTAGAGCGCGCCCCGGCGCGCTGTCAGGCTGCCGGGCTCAAGGGGCCAGACCCCAAGGAGCGCGTTGCGTGACCTTCGCCACTGACCATCCCTACGTCCTCACCGCCAGCTGCCCGAGCCGCATGGGCACCACCGCGGCCATCACCGGGTTCCTCGCCGCCCGCCGTTTCTACCTGATGGAGATGCATCAGTTCGACGACACGATCTCGCAGCGCTTCTTCGTACGCATCACCTTCTGCGCGGTGCAGGGCGAGAAGGTCGATGTCGAGCGGCTGCGCAAGGACTTTGCGCCGATCGCGCAAGCCGAGGAAATGGAATGGCGCATCCACGACAGCCGCGAGCGCATGCGCGTGCTCATCATGGTGTCGAACTTCGATCACTGCCTTGAGGACCTGCTGTACCGGCACCGCACCGGGGAGCTCCGGATGGACGTGACCGCCGTGGTCTCCAACCACGTGACGCTGCAGCCGACAGCCTTACGTCACAACCTGCCGTTCTTTCATCTGCCGGTGACGCCGGCAACTAAGGCGGGGCAGGAGCGACGCCTGCTCGAGCTGATCGACTCCACGCGCACCGAGCTCGTAGTCCTGGCGCGCTACATGCAGATCCTGTCCGATGAGCTGTGCGGTAAGCTGCGCGGCCGGGCCATCAACATCCACCATTCCTTCCTGCCCGGATTCAAGGGCGCCAAACCCTACCACCAGGCCTACGACCGCGGCGTCAAGCTGATCGGTGCCACGGCACATTACGTAACACACGACCTGGATGAGGGTCCGATCATCGAACAGGTAGTCGAGCGCGTTGATCACTTCTACACGCCGGACATGCTGGTCGCTGCCGGCCGCGACTCCGAGCGCCGCGCTCTGTCGACCGCGGTGCGCTACGCGATCGAGCAACGCGTATTTCTGAACGGCGGCCGCACGGTGGTCTTCAAGTAAGACTCAGGCACCCGTGAGCAGCATGCGCTTCCTATGGCCGCCATTTGTGAAGCTTGCAGATCGCGTGCTCGATTTCCTGACGAGGTAGGGTGGGATTCAGGATTTGAGCAACGACTCGATGCGCCGGTCCGGGATCAGCCACATCAGTGCCACGGCAATATAGAAGGCGATGGAGACCCACGGCTGCACGAAGGCAAACGCTACGCCCAGCACGTACAGGACCATCGAGAGCCGCCCCTTGGACTCGCTGCCAACCGCGGCGGCGAGGCGCGAGTCCGGCCCGTTCACAGCGATGATCGTACGCTCCAGTATCAGGTAACAGATTGCGGCGAAGGTCAGCACGATGCCGTAGGCGGCCACCGGAGCTGCGGTGAACCCGGCCTCATCGATCCAGCGAATCACGAACGGCACGAGGGTCAGCCAGAAGAGCAGCGCCAGGTTGGCCCACAGCACCCGTCCATCGACGCGCTCGGTGGCGTGCAGCATGTGGTGATGGTTGTTCCAGAAAATGCCGACGTTGACGTACGAGAGCACGTAAGCCAGTAGCAGCGGGACTTCGGCCTTGAGTGACCCCAGGTCGTCCCCCTTGGGCACGTGGATCTCAAGCACCATGATCGTGATGATGATGGCGATGACGCCGTCGGTGAAGGCTTCCAGTCGCGCCGTATTCATCGACGGGATCGTACGGTCATTCAATGACGCAAGCCATTATTAAATCGAGCAATATGGACACCGGCCCCAGTGCTCGGCGCGGGCCCCGGCTGCTACCCCAGTTTGAGGAGACTCACGGCCCGGTCGCGGTGCTACGCTCGCGCGTGCCTTGGAACCAGGTTGACCGAGTCGCTTAGTGAGTGATAGCGAAGTCGTAGCACGGGAGGTGACGCAGGAGCGCCTGAGCCGCGGTTACGCGCGCATTCTCGCGTACCGCCGTGACCAGCCGTATAGCGTCGCGGACATGCTCGAGGAGCGTGCGGCGGATGCGGGCGCGCGAGCCTTCATCGCGTTCGAGGGCCGTGAGGTCAGTTTCGGGGAAATGAACGAGCTTGCGAACCGCGTGGCGCACGCAGCGCTTGCGGCGGGCCTCGTGTCCGGCAGCGTCGTCGCACTCATGATGGACAATCGCCCCGAGTTTCCGATGGTATGGCTCGGCCTGGCCAAGGTAGGCATCGTCACGGCGCTGCTGAACACCGCGGCGCGTGGGCGGGTGCTGCGGCACGCGCTCGAGCAGACCGGCGCTAAGGCGCTGATCTATGGTTCGGAGTGCGCCGATCGGATTGCGACCCTGGAGCCTGACGCGCTTCCGCCACTCATCTTTGAGGCGCTGCACCCGGAGGAATCCGGGGGTGTCGCACGCGCAACGCCGCGCCCGCATTCACTCGAGGCCGCCATGCGCACGGTAAGCGCGGCTAACCCGTCGCCCACCCACCGCGCGGCGGTACGCCTCGGCGACCCGCTTTATTACATCTTCACCTCCGGGACGACCGGTCTGCCGAAGGCTGCGCTCATGAGCCATCTGCGCTTCCTGAATGCCGGCGGCGTGATCGCGGGGCTTCTGGATCTGAGGCGCGGCGACGTGCTTTACAACGTGCTTCCTCTCTATCACGGTGCCGGCGGCATGGTGGTGGTGTCTGCCGCGCTACACGTCGGCATCCCGATCGTACTCAAGCGCAGGTTCAGCGCCAGCGAGTTCTGGGACGACGTGCGCCGTCACCGCGTGACCGCGTGGTACTACATCGGTGAGATCTGCCGCTACCTGCTCAATCAGCCCGCGCGCGCGGACGATCGCGATCACACCCTGCGGCGCATGAGCGGCGCTGGCCTCAAGGCGCAGGTGTGGCGGCAGTTTCAGGAGCGCTTCGGCATCGAACTTATTTGCGAGGGTCTGGGATCCACGGAGGCCAACTACGGGCTGACCAACGTCGATAACAAGGTCGGCTCTGTCGGACGTCTGCCGTATCCGGAGCGCAGCAACATCCGCGTGGTTCGCTACGATGTCGAAAATGGCGAGTACCTGCGCAGCCCCGAGGGTGCACTTGTGCTGTGCAAGGCCGGAGAGGTCGGTGAGTTGATCGCTGAAGTGCTGGATGGCACGGGGCGGCGGGCTACTTTGAGGGCTATACCTCAGCGGAAGCCACCCAGGCGAAGCTGCTGCGCGATGTGTTTCGCCCTGCTGACTGCTGGGTGCGCTCCGGTGACCTGGTGCGCTTTGACGCCGATGACTACTTCTACTTCGTCGACCGTGTCGGGGATACCTACCGCTGGAAGAGCGAGAACGTCTCAACCGATGAGGTGGCGGCGGTGCTCGGGCAGTTTCCCGGCCCCGCCGTGGTCAACGTTTACGGTGTGCGTGTCGCCGGCACCGAGGGGCGCGCAGGCATGGTGGCGCTGACTTACGCGGCTCCGGAACAGTTCAACGCCGCCGCCTTCTACGCATTTGCGGCCGCCCGGCTCGCCGACTACGCCGTGCCCCTGTTCGTGCGCATCTCGGCGGACGCGGATCTCACCACGACCTTCAAGCTGCGCAAGATCGACCTGCAGCGGGCCGGCTACGATCCCAGGCGTACGCCGGATCCACTATTCGTGCGTGATGCGCGCGCCGGATGCTATGTGCCGCTCACCGATGCCGCGCTGGCGGCACTGGGCATCGCGGCATTTGCGGGAGACTGAGCGTGCAGGTCGAATACACGCTCGAGCAGCAGCGCCTGCGCCAGGAGTTCCGCGCTTACCTGGCAACGCTGATGACGCCGCAGATGCGCGAAGCTACGCGCGACCGCGAGAGCGGCACGGCCTACCGGGAGGCGCTGCGGCGCATGGGACGCGATGGCTGGCTGACGCCCGGATGGCCCAAGGAATACGGCGGCCGTGGCCTCGATCCGCTTGCCCAGAAGATAATCCTGGAGGAGCTGTGGCTTGCCGAGGCGCCGTTCCCCTTCGTGACGGTCAATACCATTGGCCCGGCACTTATCCGGCGCGGCAGTGCCGACCAAAAGCGTGACATCCTGCCGCGCATCGCCAGCGGCGAGCTCAATTTCGCCATCGGTTACACCGAGTCGCAGGCCGGTACGGACCTCGCGGCGCTGCGCACCCAGGCGCTGCGCTGCGGGGACTTCTTTGTAATTAATGGGCAGAAGATCTTTACCAGCGGCGCCGAGGGCGCCGACTACATCTGGCTTGCGGTACGCACCGATGCCGCCGCCGCCGCGCATCGCGGTATCTCGATCCTGATGGTCGACACAGGGCTGCCCGGATTTGCGGTGTCGCCGATCCATACCGTCGGCGGCGTGCGCACCAATGTCACCTACTACAAGGACGTGCGCGTGCCGGCGAACATGCTGGTGGGGGAGCTCAATGGCGGCTGGCAGCTGATCACCGAGCAGTTGAATCACGAACGCGTGGGCCTGGCCGCGCTCGCCTACGGCGCACAGGGCTGCTTCGATGACACGCTCGCCTGGGCGCGCGCCACGCCTGCGGCCGCCGGATTCGTCATCGATCAGCCGTGGGTACAGCTCGCATTCGCCGAGTGCTATGCGCTGCTGCAGGCGTACGCCATGCTCGGTAATCGTGTCGCCTGGGAAGTCGCGCAGGGTGAGACGCGCGCGCAGCTGGCGAGTGCCTGCAAGGTGTTGAGCACTGAGAGCTACATTCGGGTGTTGCGCCTGCTCCTCGACGTCACTGGATCCGCCGGATTACTGCGCCAGGGCTCCCCGGGCGCGGTGCTCGGCGGACGCCTGGAAGCGGAATACCGGCGTTGCCAGATCAATACCTTCGGTGGCGGGGCCACCGAGGTGCTGCGCGACATGGTGGCGCAGATGGGCCTGCGCCTGCCGCGTGCGGGGGCTGCACGATGAGGCCCGGCTCCGAGGTGCCGCCGTGGCTGGAAGAACTGCGCGCGCAGCGTGGTCGGCCAGCCTCACCGGCGCGCACCGCACCCGATGCGGTGAATCTGCCGATGATCCGTCGCTGGTGCGAGGCCATGGGGGAGCGCAACCCACTGTACCTCGATGAGCGCCGCGCCGCCGCGGGCCCACACGGAGGTATCGTGGCACCGCCGGCAATGCTCGAGGTGTGGACCATGGGTCGGTTCAGCCCAGGGGCGGTGGGCGAGGGAAACGGCACGCTGCTGGGCATCCAGCCGCTGGATGCGGCCGGCTTCACCGCCGTAGTGGCCACCAATCTCGAGCAGGACTACGTGCGCTACCTGCGCCTCGGGGATGTCGTTACCCAGAACGTTTTTCTGGAGGAGGTCTCGGACGAGAAGCGCACCGCACTCGGGACCGGTCATTTCCTCAACTATCGCTACGAGTTCAGCGATCAGCATGGCGCGCTGGTCGGACGCATGCGCTTTCGGATCCTCAAGTTCCGACCCGCGCACGCGGTGTTGCCCCAGCTACCGGCAGCAGCGCCCAAACCCGCGCACCCGCGGCCGGCGATCACGCCCGACAGTGAGTTCTTCTGGGAGGGACTTAACGTGCAGCGCCTGCTCATTCGCCGCTGTACGCGCTGCGCACACCTGCATCATCCGCCCGGCCCGATGTGCCCGAAGTGTCATTCTTCTGAATGGACGGCACAGCAGATGAGCGGTCGGGGCGTGCTGCACAGCTACGTGATCGTGCATCAGCCGCAGCTGCCTGGCTTCAGCTATCCGCTGCCCGTGGCACTGGTCGAGCTCGAGGAAGGAGTGCGACTGCTGGGAAATCTGAGCGGACTGGCGCCCTCGGCCGTGTACATCGGTATGCCGCTGCAGGTGGAGTTTGTCGAAGTGGAGCCCGGCTACACGCTGTACGCTTTTCGTGAAGGCGCTGGGAGCTGACGCATGGACTTCAGCTACAGCGAGGAACAGCGTGCCCTGCGCGAGCTCGCACGGCGCCTTTTCGCGGAGCGCTTCACGGATGAATTTCGCAAGAGTTTTGCGCGTGGCGATCTGCCCTTCGATACGGTGCTGTGGGCGGCGCTCGCCGAAGCCGGGGTTCTCGGCACGGCGATCGAGGTGGCCCAGGGTGGCTCGGGGCTGGGACTGACCGAACTGGGGCTGGTGCTGGAGGAGCAGGGCCGCACGCTCGCCGCCGTGCCACTGTTTGCGACGCTGGTCCTGGGGGCGTTGCCACTGCAGCACTTTGGCAGCCCCGCGCAACGCCAGCTGCTGGGAGGGGTGGCGGCCGGGGAGGTACTGCTCACGGGCGCACTGGAAGAGAGCGGTAATGCGGCGCTGCTCGAGCCGACCACGGTCGCCGAGCCGATCGCCGGCGGCTGGCGACTCACCGGTGTGAAAACCTGTGTGCCCTATGCCGCGCAGGCCCAATACTTTCTGATTTCCGCCCGCACGCCTGCACAGGGTGCACGGCTGTTCCTGATCGAACGCCACGCACCGGGCGTGGAGGTCCGTGCGCAGCGCTCCACCAGCGCTGAACCGCAGGGCGAGGTCAGACTGCTCGGCATGCTGGCCGGGGGGAGCGATGTGGTGGGCGAGGACGACCGCCCGCTGCACGATATGCTCGAGCATGCGCAGGTCGCACTGGCTGCCCTGCAGCTGGGCGTCGTGGACGAGGCGCTGCGTCGAGCCGCGGCTTATGTGTCCGAGCGTCAGCAGTTCGGCCGAGCCATCGGCAGCTTCCAGGCTGTCCAGCATCGCCTCGCGGACTGCTACATTGACGTCGAGGCGCTGCGCTCGACTTACCTGCGCGCCGTGTGGGCACTCGATCAGAATCGTCCCGCCAGTGCGGAAGTGCTGGCCGCCAAGTGGTGGGCAGCCCAGGCCGGACACCGGGTGAGCCATGCGGTACAGCACGTGCATGGTGGCCTGGGGGCCGATGTCGAGTACCCGGTGCAGGCCTACTTCCTCAAGGCAAAGCAGCTGGAAGTGAGCCTGGGGAGCGCGAGCGCGGTACTGGCTGACATCGGGCGTGCGCTCGCCGCGGGTGCGGTGACCAGGTTCACAGGCGAGCGGAGCCGCGATGTCCCAGATCACCTTTGATACGGTGCGCGTCGGGGAGTCACTGCCTCCGCTCACACTCGCGGTGACAGCCTCCGTCATCGTCGCCGGTGCCATGGCGAGCGGTGATTTCGAGGTGGTCCACCACGATGTTGCCGCGGCGCGCGCGCGCGGTACGCCAGACATCTTCATGAACATTCTCACCACTAACGGCCACGTGCAGCGCTTCGTCAACGACTGGATTGCGCCGACCGGAGAGATCCGCGCCATCGAGCTGCGCCTGGGAGTGCCGAACTATGCCGGCGATGCGCTCACGCTCACTGGCATCGTGAGCGCGAAGCGCCAGGAGCAGGGGATTGCCGTTGTGGAAGTAGCCGTGACCGGCAGTAACAGCCTCGGCCAGCACGTCACGGCGCTCGTACGCGTGGCCCTGCCGTCGTGAGCGCACTGCGCGATCAGACCGCAGTGGTTGGCATCGGTGCCACGGAGTTCTCCAAGGACTCCGGCCGCAGCGAGCTGCGCCTGGCGGTCGAGGCGGTCAGCGCTGCGGTCGAGGACGCGGGTCTGAATCTCAGTGACGTCGATGGCTTGTGCACTTACGCCATGGACAAGAACCCCGAGATCGAGGTGTTTCGCAATATTGGCGGCCGCGAGCTTAGGTTCTTCGCGCGCACCGATTACGGTGGCGGCGCCGCCTGCGCACCGCTGCTGCAGGCGGCCCTTGCGATCCACGCAGGCGTTGCGGAAGTCGTGGTCTGCTACCGGGCCATGAATGAGCGCTCGCAGTACCGCTTTGGTCAGGCGTTCGTGCCGCCGCCGTTCGCGAATGCCGAGAGCGCCAATTGGTCCTGGAGCGTGCCGTTCGGGCTGGCGACGCCGGCCTCGTGGGTGGCGCTGGCGACGCGCCGCTATATGCACGACTTCGGCGCGACCAGCGAGGACTTCGGGCGCGTCTCGGTCGCCTGCCGCCGCCACGCCGCCACCAACCCGTACGCCTGGTTCTACCGCAAGCCCATCACGCTTGCCGACCATCAGGCATCGCGCTGGATCGTCGAGCCGCTGCGACTCCTTGACTGCTGTCAGGAGAGCGATGGCGCCGTGGCCATTGTGGTCACCAGTGCCAGCCGCGCCCGGCACCTGCGCCAGCGACCGGCTCTCATCCGCGCCGCGGCCCAGGGAGCGGCCGACGAACAGATGAACATGACGAGCTTCTACCGCCGCGACATCTCTGCGCTCTCCGAGATGCGTCTGGTCGCGCGGCAGCTGTACGCAATGTCGGGACTGGGCGCCCGTGACATTCAGACGGCGGTGCTTTACGACCACTTCTCCCCGTTCGTGCTGCCGCAGTTGGAGGTGTTCGATTTCTGCGCGCGCGGTGAAGCGAAGGATTTCATCCTGAACGGCAACATCGAGATCGGCGGAGCGCTGCCGGTCAATACGCATGGCGGCCAGCTGGGCGAGGCCTACATCCACGGGCTGAACGGCGTGGCGGAGGCGGTACGCCAGGTGCGCGGCACTGCGGTCAATCAGGTGCCGCGCGTCGAGAATGTTCTGGTGACTGCCGGCACCGGGGTGCCCACTAGCGGTGCAATTCTGGCCGCTGCTCCCTGAAGGTGTGGGCTGGTTTATGATGTCAGAATGATCGACCCCGCCATCGGTACCCTGCTCGCCGGCGCATTTGCCCTGCTGTTCGCCAGCGCCGCACTTCACAAGGCGCGTGATCTTGCGGTCTTCGCCGCCATAGTGCGCGCTTATCGCGTCCTGCCTGCGGGCATCGAGGTGTCCTGGGCACTACCGGTGCTGGAACTGGGCGTTGCGGCCGGCCTGCTGCTGCCTGCCGCGCGCATCAGCGCGGCGCTTCTCGGCGCGCTGCTGCTGCTCATCTACGCGCTGGCCATGGCCGTGAATCTCCATCGCGGTCGCCGTGAGCTGTCCTGCGGCTGCGGTGCCCCGCAGGAGCGGCGGCCAATCGCCCGCTGGATGGTAGGACGCAATCTTCTGTTTACAGCTCTGCTTGCAGCCCTGACGCTGCCCTGGAGCCCGCGGCCCTTGCAGGTGGTGGACTTGCTCACCGTCGGGGTCGGGGTTGCGATCGTGACACTCTTATATATGAGCGCGGACCGGCTGCTCGGCCGCCTCGTGCCCCGGGTGGCGCTCTGGGAGGGCATTCAGTGAGTGCGCTGGCCGTTTCCAACATCGTGCTGTGGGTGCTGGTGCTGGTGCTGACTGCAGTGCTGCTCGCCGTCGTGCGCCAGCTGGGCGTGCTGCACGAGCGCATCGCGCCGGCGGGTGCACTGATGCTCAACCGCGGCCTCAAGGTCGGTGACGCGGCCCCGGTGGTGTCGGTGTCCGATCTGCAGGGGGCGGCGTACGAAGTTGGTGCTGCGCATACCGACGGACGCAGCACGCTGTTGCTGTTCGTGTCTCCCACGTGCCCCGTGTGCAAGAGCGTCCTGGCGGCGGTCAAATCCAGCCGCAAGGACGAGCGCGGCTGGATGGACGTCATCCTCGCAAGCGACGGGGATTTGAAGGAGCAGCAGGAATTCGTGCGCGCCCAGGGGCTCGAGTCGATACCTTACGTGGTCTCCGCCGCCCTGGGCCTCGCCTACCAGGTCAGCCGCCTGCCGTTCGCGGCACTCATCGACGAACAGGGCGTGCTGCGGGCACGCGGCCTGGTTAACTCCCGCGAACACCTCGAGAGTCTGTTCGAGGCCAAGCGGCTGGGTGTGGCCTCGTTGCAGGAATACTTTTCCGGCGCTGCCTGAACTTATCGGAGAGCACTGCCATGCACGATCCGCTGGCGATGGATGACGGGCTACGGGTCGTCCTCGAAGAGTACGAGGCGCGCGCCGCGCGCGAGGATGAGTTGTGGGAAACGCTGACGCCGGAGGAGGCCAGTCGCCGCCGCGATGAGATGCTGCTGCCAGTGGGAAGGCCCGCCGGAGTGCTGCTCAACCTGCTGATCAAGCAGGCCGGGGCGCAGCACATCCTCGAGGTCGGCAGCTCCTATGGCTATTCGACGCATTGGCTTGGCGACGGCGCCCGCGCGACCGGCGGCCAGGTGATCTCGCTCGAATTGCAGGCGCCGAAGACCGAATACGCGCGTGCGCGCCTGCAACGCGCCGGGCTGGCAAAGTTCGTCGAGTTCCGCGTTGGGGATGCGCTGGCCTCGCTCAAAGCACTGCCCGGACCGTTCGACTTCGTACTCATTGATCTGTGGAAGGACCTGTACGTGCCGGTCTTCGACCTGCTGTATCCGAAACTGGCGCAGGGAGCGCTTATTGTGGCCGACAATATGCTGCAGCCCGAGAGTGCCCGCGTACATGCGCGTGCTTATCGTGAACGAGTGCGTGCGGCGCCAGAGATGACTTCGGTGCTGCTGCAGGTGGGTAACGGACTCGAGCTCAGTCGTTTCCGCTGAGGGTGATCTCGACCCGCTTGTTGTGCTTGCCCTCGCTGCGGATCCTGAGCACCTTGATGCCGCCGATTTCTGCGATGTTGGCGACGTGCGTGCCGCCGCACGGCTGCAGGTCGATACCCGGTATCTTCAAGAGCCGCACGCGCCCGACTCCGCGCGGTGGCTGTACGCTCATGGTCTTCACCAGCTCCGGTTGCGCGTCGAGCTCGGCATCACTGATCCAGATCGTTTCGGTGCCGACTGCGGCGCTGATGAGTGCGTTGGTTTCGCGCTCGATGTGTTCGGCGTTCAGCTGACTCAAGTCGATGTCAAAGTCCAGGCGCGCCTTGTCTGGCACGATGTTGCCCCCGGTGACCGGGGCCACCACCACACAGGACATCAGGTGCAAGGCAGTATGCAGCTTCATCAGCCGATAACGCCGCTCCCAGTCGATCTCGAGCGTGACGGTTTCGCCCGCCTGCAGGCTCACGTTTTCCGGCGCCGTCAGGTGCAGGATCCGATCCGGGCCCTCGCCCTTGCGGGTATCGGTGATGTTGACGCGCTCACCGTTGGCGCGGATCAGGGCACCGCTGTCGCCGGCCTGGCCGCCCCCCAGGGGGTAGAACACGGTGCGGTCGAGCTCAATACCCCGCTCGCCGACCTCCAACACCCGCGCAGTGGCGGTTCTCAGGTAGGCATCGTCGCGGAAGAGCAGTTCCGTCGTCATGGCTTATGATCGCATCCCGGTGAGGCTAAAATCGACCGATGGCTGCCTACGCATATCGCCTCGTCAACGTGTTCACGCAGGGACGCACCGTTCTTAGCGGCAATCCACTGTGCGTCTTTGAGCGTGCACAGACACTCGATGCCACTAGGATGCAGGCGCTCGCGCTGCAGTTCAATCTGTCCGAGACGGTGTATATCCTGCCCTCGGAGCGGGCTAATGCGCGGGTACGCATCTTTACTCCCGAGTACGAGATGCCCTTCGCTGGGCACCCGACGCTTGGCGCCGCCCACGTGTGCCGTGCGCTGGGACTCGGCGGGGATCGTCTCACGCTCGAGATGCCTGCCGGCATCATCCCGGTGCGCGCCACCGGGGAGCGCTGGACCCTGCAGGCCCGTGCCAGCAAGTGGCGCGAAGTCCAGGAGCCACGCTTCACGTTGGCTGCCATGCTAGGGCTCGACAAAGAGGATATCGCTGAGCGGCCCTTGTGGGTCGACGTCGGCATGGAGCAGCTGGTCATTCCGCTGGTGAACGAGGCCGCTGTACGACGCGCCCGGGTGCGCGCGGACCTGCTGTCGCAGATGTTGAGCGTCGAGGGCAAGAGCATGGCGTATGTGTTCACCCCGACGGCTTCCGGGCTCCTCGCGCGCTTTTTCTTTCCGCTGGGGGCTGCGGCGCTGGAGGATCCGGCCACCGGGTCCGCGGCCGCCAATCTCGGCGGCTGGTTGCTGGCGATGGGGCGGCCGCTGCCGTGCGAGTTCGAGATCGCGCAGGGCGAGTACACCGGACGACCCTCGTCGCTGCGCCTGCGCGTGGATGCACAGCAGCAGATACACGTCAGCGGCGAGGTGATCGAACTCGGTCGGGGCGCGGTCAACCTGTGATGCGCAGCATGAAACTGCACGACTTCAGGGCCCTTACCTTCGACTGCTACGGGACGTTGATCGACTGGGAGAGCGGTCTGTATAGCGCGCTGCAGCCGCTGCTGCGCGCGGCGGCGGGCGGCAGTCCGCGGCGCGATGAGGTGCTGGCACAGTTTGCCGCCCATGAGTCTGCGCAGCAGGCGGCAACGCCCGCCATGCTCTACCCGGAGCTGCTGGCGCAGGTGCACCGGCAGCTGGCGCGCGACTGGGATGTGTCCCTGGAGGAGGCCGCTCACCTCGCCTTCGGGCGCTCGGTGCCTGAGTGGCCGGCCTTCCCCGACAGTGCCGCCTCACTCCAGTACCTCAAGCGTCACTATCAGCTGGTGATTCTCTCGAACGTGGACCGGGCGAGCTTCGCCGGCAGCAACGCACGTCTGGGAGTGACCTTCGATGCCATCTGCACCGCCCAGGACATCGGTTCCTACAAGCCCGCACCGGCCAATTTCCGCTACCTGATCGCCACCCTTGGCCGTATGGGGGTCGAGCCGGGACAGATCCTGCACACCGCGCAGAGCCTGTTTCACGATCACGCGCCGGCGCAGGCCGCGGGCCTGGCCAGTGCCTGGATCGATCGGCGTCAAGATGCAGGCGGCTGGGGCGCGACGCGGGCGCCGCTTGAAACTCCCGTTTACAACTTCCGCTTCGACAGTCTCGCTGCCCTGGTCAAGGCGCACGAGGCGGAGCGCAGCGCCTAGCGGCGCGCCCCGTTACCACAGCGTGACGCGTTGTTCAGGCGCCAGATAATAGGTGTCGCCCGGCTTGATCGCAGGAAAGGCCGCATACCAGCCGCCGTCGTTGCGTACCACGCCGTTGACGCGATAGGCAGAGGGGCTGTGCGGATTTGACAGCACGATGCGCCGCATGAGGCCGTCGGTCCACACCTCGCGCCAGCTCTGGGCGTAGGCCAGGTAGAAGCGCTGATCGCCGCTCAGCCCGTTCAGCACCGGGTCCGCCTTCTCTCCGAGCGCGATGTGATAGGCGTGATGTGCGATCACCAGGCCTGCGAGGTCGGCGATATTCTCCCCGAGCGTCAGCCGGCCGTTCACGTGCAGGCCCGGCAGCGGTTCGTAGGCGTCGTACTGTTGCGCGAGGCGCGTGGTGCGCGCATCGAAGTCCGTGCGGTCCTGCTCCGTCCACCAGTTGTTCAGCCGCCCGGAGGCGTCGTACTTGCTCCCCTGGTCGTCGAAACCGTGACTGATCTCGTGGCCGATCACCGCGCCGATCTCCCCGTAGTTGACCGCCAGGTCTGCGTTCGGGTCGAAGTAGGGCGGTTGCAGAATACCGGCCGGAAACACGATCTCGTTGAGCGTCGGGTTGTAGTAGGCGTTATTGGTGGGCGGGGTCATATACCACTCGGCGCGCTCGACCCGGTCATCCAGGCGCACCAGGCGCCGCTGCCATTCGAACACGCGCGCGTTGCGGATATCCCCGAGCAGGTCATCACGCCGGATGGCAAGCTGGGAATAGTCGCGCCAGGCATCGGGGTAACCGATTTTGGCGTTGAGGGTACGTATTTTCTCCAGCGCTTTCTGCTTCGTCGCCGGTGTCATCCAGGCAAGTGCCTGGATATCGGTCGCGTAGGCCTGCAGCAGATTCGCGACCAGCTGGCGGCTCTTGGCCTTGGCTTGCGGGGGAAAGTAACTGGCGCAGTAGAGCTTGCCGAGTGCTTCACCCATTTCCTCATCCAGCAGATGGATGGCGCGGAGATCGCGCGGCAGTTGCTGCTGCTGCCCGGAAATCACCGTGCCATAGAAGGCGAAGTCGGTGTCGTCGAATGCCTTCGGCAGGAACGCAGCCTGTTCATGCAGGTAATGAACCGTCAGGTAGTCACGCCACACCGCAACCGGGGTGCCGGCAAACACCTCGGCGAGCTTTGGGAACGCGGACTTCTCGCCCACGTCGAGCTGCCGCTCGCCGTGTGGCGCGCGCGCTGGCAGCCCGGCGGCATCGAGATACACCACCCAAGGGAATTGGGGCGCGAACGCGGTGAGTTCCGCGATCGTCATCAGGTTATAGGTCTTGTCCGCCTCACGGCGCTCGGCGGCCCGCCAGTGCGCCTGTGCGATGCGCGTCTCAAGCGCAAAGACCGCCGCCGCGCGCTTTGGGTCGCGCACATCCGCGAGCGCAAGCATGTCGGCCAAGTACTTCTTGTACGCCGTACGCGTGGCGGCAATGTCAGTATCGTCGCGTAAGTAATAGTCGCGGTCCGGCATGCCCAGTCCGGACTGGCTCAGGCGCGCGATATAGGCGTCCGGGTTCTTCTGGTCGATGATGATGCGCAGACTGTATGGGCCACCGGCGTGCGCGGCCGGCATGGCCATGAAGCCGGCGACCTCGGCGGGTGTGGTGAGAGCGGCGATGCGGTCCAATTCCGCGCGCACCGGCCCAAGACCTGCGGCCTCAATCGCCGCGACGTCGGTGAAGGCCAGATAGAAATCGCGCAGCTTACGCTCCTCGGCACTCAAGCTCGCGTCCGGCCGCGTAGCGAGCGCGGTGACGATCGTGCGCAGCTTCGCCTCGTTACCCTTGTCAATCTCAAGGTTGACTCCCGCTACGCGGCGGTCAGCCGGGATCAGGGCGCTCTTGAGCCAGCTCCCATTGGCGAGACGGAAGAAGTCGTTCCCCGGCGTGACGCTCGCGTCGAGGTATTCGAGGGAGAGTCCCCGGGGCGCAAATGCGGCATCGCTGTTCGCCAGCCCGGTCGCAATCAGGCAGGCAGCCAGCGCCAGTGCTGTTGTTCTTCTCATGCGGAAATTCTCACTCAGGCTGCTGTTTCTTGTCACCCGCTGCCGCGGCGGGGCGGCAGTCACAGTCCAGCCACGAGCCGACTGCGGTTGAAGATGCGGCGCGGGTCGAACCTGTCTTTCAATCTTCGATGCAGCTTTAATGCGACTGCGGAGAGCGGATGAAAGCGTGTGCTGGCATGGGCCGGCCCGCGGAAACACATGGCCGTGCCAGAGGCTGCGACCGCCTGGGCACGGACGTCGCTACCGTCGGTCACGCCGCTGTACCAGCGCAGCGCACCGGCCCAGTCGATGAGGGCTGTCGCGGCAAGCGCCAGCGGCGCGGCAGTGGTGGGGACTGCGATTCGCCACAGCGGTTCCTTCACCAAATAGGGCAGCGTCATATCGCGTAGTCCCTGCCAGAAGGAGTGCGCCGGACCCGCATCGACTACCTCGCCACCAATGCGTGTACAGGCCGCGCCCACCGCAGGAGCCGCGCCTGACAGGCGTATCCATGCCGCGCCCTCGTGCCAGGCCGCCGCGGAAAGTGGCAGGGGCTCTCCGGCCCAGCGGTTGAAGGCGCGCAGCGCGTCCGGTGCGGCAAGTTCCAGCCGTAAAGTGGCCTGCGCGCGTGGCAATGGCAGCACCTTGAGCGATACCTCGGTGATGACGCCCAGGATCCCCAGGGAGCCGCACAGCAGGCGCGCCACATCGAAGCCGGCCACGTTCTTCATGACCTCCCCGCCGAAGCGCAAATGATCACCGTGCGCATCCAGCAGCCGTGCCCCCAGGACGAAGTCACGCACGGCGCCGAGCTGCATCCGTCCTGGACCGGACAGTCCGGCGGCGATTACCCCGCCGATGGTCGGGTCGGCGCCGAAGCGTGGCGGCTCAAACGGCAACAGTTGCCCCTCGGCCGCGAGTGCGGCCTCGATCTGCGACAGCGGCGTGCCGCAGCGCGCCGTCAATACGAGCTCGGAAGGTTCGTAGCTGACTATACCGCGGTGTGCGGTCAGATCGAGGATCTCGCCCTCAAGGTGCTCGCCGTAGAAATCCTTGGTGCCCGCGCCACGCAGACGCAGGGCGCTGCCGCTTGCAGACGCGGCAAGGATGCGCTCGCGCAGTTCGGAAATCGTACCTTCCGCAGTGTGCACGAGCGCCGGCCCTAGAAGCGCGGCAGTTCGGGGTGCGCGAGTGCGCCGGCGTGCACGTGCATCCGGCCGTACTCGGCGCAGCGCGCGAGCGTGGGTATGAGCTTGCCTGGATTCAGCAGTCCCTGCGGATCGAACGCCTCCTTGATGGCAAAAAAGGCCGCGCGCTCGGCGGCGGAGAACTGCACGCACATAGAGTTGATCTTCTCCAGCCCCACGCCGTGCTCGCCGGTGATCGTGCCGCCAAGCTGCACACACAGCTCCAGAATTTCGGCGCCGAAGCGCTCGGCGCGCTCCCAGGAACCTGGCAGGTTGGCGTCGAACAGGATGACCGGGTGCAGGTTGCCGTCGCCGGCGTGGAAGACGTTCATGCAACGCAGTTCATAGCGCGCTTCCATGTCTTCGATGGCCTCCAGTACCCGCCCCACATGCTTGCGCGGAATAGTGCCGTCCATGCAGTAGTAGTCGGGCGAGATGCGGCCGGCTGCCGGGAAGGCGTTCTTGCGCCCCGACCAGAAGCGCATGCGCTCAGCCTCCGAGCCGGACACGCACAGGGCGCTGGCGCCGGCGGTCCGCAGCACACGCTCGATTTCCGCGACCTGGTCGGCAACCTCCAGAGCGGTGCCGTCCGACTCGACCAGCAGAATGGCGGCCGCTGCGAGGTCATAGCCGGCATGTACGAACGGTTCCACCGCCGCGGTCGCCTTGCGGTCCATCATCTCGAGTGCCGCGGGAATGATCCCGGCGGCAATGACGGCTGCGACTGCATCGCCGGCCTTGTGCACATCGGGAAAGGAAGCCATGACCAGTTGGGCACACGGCGGCCGCGCAATCAGCTTCACGATCACCTCAGTTACCACCAGAAGCAGTCCCTCCGAGCCGATACTGAGCGCGAGCAGGTCCAGGCCCGGGCCGTCCGGCGCGGCACCGCCCAGTTCGATACGCTCGCCGTCGATTCCGTAGCCACGTATTCCGAGTACGTTGTGCACGGTCAGCCCATACTTCAGACAATGCACGCCACCGGAATTTTCCGCGACGTTGCCGCCGATGGAACAGGCCACCTGGGAGGAAGGATCCGGCGCGTAGTACAGCCCGTAGGGCGCGGCGGTTTCCGAGACGCGCAGATTCGGCACACCCGGCTCCAGGCGCGCGATGCGCCCGACCGGATCTATCTCGAGGATGCGGTTCATCCGCGCCAGGGACAGGAGCACCCCCTGAGCGTGCGGGGTCGCGCCGCCTGAAAGCCCGGTGCCCGAACCGCGCGCAACGACGGGAACGCCGCGCTGGCTGCAGGCGCGGAGCACGGCCTGGACTTCTAGCTCGGTGCGCGGCAGTGCCACCAGTGCAGGCAGCTGGCGGAACACGGTGAGACCGTCGCACTCGTAGGGACGGCGTTCCTCCTCGCTGACCAAAAGACCATCTGCGGGCAGTACCTCACGCAGGGCAGTCACGATATCCGAAGCGCTCATGTCTGCATCCTAGCGCGCCGCTCGGGATGACGGCAGACAGCTGGCGGTCGGAGGTCGCGGTTCTGCTAGTCTTGCGTGCCGGACACGGCGGGCGGCACGGGCAGATAGATCGGAGAGTCGATGCACAAGCGATTCGGACTCGGGGTAGTTGGCGCGGCATGGCTGGCGGTGGGGGCGGCCCAGACTCCCCCCATGCAGCCGGACATCCCGAACTTCACCGCGCCGACCGGGGAATTCGATTACATGCGCCGGGAAGTGATGATCCCGATGCGCGATGGCGTGAAGCTCTTCACGGTGATCGTCATCCCGAAGGGGGCCCAGCACGCCCCCATCATCCTGACCCGTACCCCTTACCACGCGGCCAACCGGGCCAAGCGCTTCGTGAGCCCGCACATGCTCGCCACGCTGCCGATGGGCGATGAGGTATTCGTACCGGAGGGCTATATCCGCGTCTTCCAGGACGTGCGCGGCAAGTACGATTCGGAAGGTGACTACGTCATGACGCGCCCGCTGCATGGGGTGCTCAACAACACGCCGGTCGATCACTCGACGGATGCCTACGACACGATCGACTGGCTGGTGAAGAACGTCCCTGAAAGCAACGGCAAGGTAGGCATGATCGGCTCCTCCTACGAGGGATTTACGGTGCTCATGGCGCTCGTCAATCCACATCCGGCGCTGCGTGCCGCGGTGCCGATGTGCCCGATGGTGGATGGCTGGAAAGGGGATGACTGGTTCCACAACGGCGCCTTCCGCCAGTCGAACTTCCGCTACCTGACGCTGCAAACCACCGCCCGCGCCGAGGGCTCCGAGATCGCCAGCGGCGTCTACGATGATTTTCAATTGTTTCTCGACTCCGGATCTGCAGGTGACTTCGCGCGCCGTTTTGGCATCGACCAGCTGCCGTTCTGGCGCAAGATCATGGAACACCCTGCCTATGATCAATTCTGGAGTGCCCAGGCTCTCGATCAGATCCTGGCGAAGGAGCCGCTGAAAACTCCGACGATGTACGTCACAGCACTCTACGATCAGGAAGATATGTACGGTGGCGTGCACGCCTACGCCGCGACGGAGTCCAAGGACAGTGCCAACGACCGCAATTTTCTGGTCCTGGGCCCGTGGCGTCACAGCGGAGTCAACTACGACGGCACCAGCCTCGGACCTCTCAGGCTCGAGGGCAACACGGCGCTGCAGTTCCGGCGCGAGGTCATGCAGCCCTTCCTTGATGAGCACCTGAAGGACGGCGCACCGAGGGCGAACACGCCGCCGGTATTCGTCTACGAGACCGGTGCGAATGTGTGGCAGCGTCTGCCGAGCTGGCCGCTGTCGTGCGACTCCGGCTGCCCCTCCAAGCCGCGGCGGCTGTACCTGCAGGCCGGTGGCGCACTCTCGTTTGACATGCCCACGAACGCGCCTGCCAGCTACGACGAATACGTCTCCGACCCCGCGAAGCCTGTGCCCTATGCACCGCGCCCGGTGCATTTCGCCGACGCCGGTGCCTGGCAGCGCTGGCTGCTCGACGATCAGCGCTTCGTGGCCGACCGTACCGATGTGCTGCTCTATGTAAGCGAACCGCTCAAGGAGCCGCTGCACATCGGCGGTGCGCCGCAGGTCAACCTGTTCGCCTCCACCAGCGGTACAGACAGCGATTGGGTGGTGAAGCTCATCGACGTCTACCCGGACGAGGTGCCGGTCCGACCCGCCGATGTCGGGCTATCAGCTGCCGATTGGCATGGACATCTTCCGCGGACGCTATCGCGACAGCCTCGAGCATCCCAGTGCCGTTCCGGCGAACAAGGTGCAACAATACCGTTTCGCGCTGCCGATGGTGAATCATGTCTTCCTCCCCGGACATCGCGTCATGGTGCAGGTGCAGTCGACTTGGTTTCCGCTCTACGACCGTAATCCGCAGACCTTCGTGGATAACATCTTTCTGGCGCGCCGCGCGGACTACCGCAAGGCGACGCAGCGCATCTTCCACTCACCGCAAGCGGCGACTTTCATTGACCTGCCGGTGGTCGCCGCGCCCTGAGTCCGCAGTTAGCCGGTGCGCCTTGAGCGCAGCGGCCGATGATTCGGGGGGTCGCGGCGAAAGCGTGGCGCTGCCGGAGAAGTCCATGCCGCAATTCGGTCAGTTCCCGCCTCCGGGGGTGACCCATAATGGCCGCCGGCCCGCCTAAACAGACCGTAAGTTACGGTCAGGAAAGACAAAATGGACGCGCAACAGCCGAGCCCGAGAGCCCGCTCCCGTCGTCCCAGCGGCCGCGACGCCAAGATCGCCGCCCGCACCGCGCGCAGCCACGCTTTCGTGCCGTACATAACGCGCAACGTGCCGTACTACGAGGTGCTGAACGCGAGGGGCTGGAGCTGCTCGAGCACAACGCCGACACCATCCTGCAAGAGATCGGCATCGACTTCCGCGATGATCCGGAGGCGCTGCAGATCTGGCAGGCGGCCGGGGCAGATGTGCAGGGCGAGCGGGTACGCTTCCCGCGCGGTATGTGCCGTACGCTGGTACAGCGCTCAGCGCCGAGCGAATTCATGCAGTACGCGCGCAACCCGGCGCGTAACGTCATGATCGGGGGCAATCGCACCGTGTTTGCTCCCGCCTACGGCTCGCCCTTCGTGCGCAACCTCGATGAAGGCCGGCGCTACGCCAGGATCGAGGACTTCCGCAACTTCGTAAAGCTCGCCTACGTCGCGACCTCGCTGCATCACTCCGGTGGCACCATCTGCGAGCCAGTCGATCTGCCGGTCAATAAGCGGCACTTCGACATGGTGTACACCCACATGAAGTTCAGCGACAAGCCTTACATGGGCTCGGTCACGGCGCCGGAGCGGCCACCGATACCGTCGAGATGACCAAGATCCTCTTCGGCGACGAGTATCTGGACCCCGCAAGCGGCAAGCCGAGGACCTGCATCATCAGTCTGATCAACGCAAACTCGCCCCTCACCTGGGACGCGACGATGCTCGGCGCGCTCAAGACCTATGCGCGCGCCAACCAGGCGACGATCGTCACGCCATTCATCCTCGCCGGGGCCATGTCGCCGGTAACGGTTGCGGGCACCGTCGCGCAGACGCTGGCTGAGTCACTGGCCGGCATGGCGCTCGCGCAGCTGGTCAATCCCGGCGCCCCGGTAGTCATGGGCAGCTTCGCCTCATCGCTCTCCATGCAGTCCGGCGCGCCGACCTTCGGTACGCCCGAGCCCGCTCTGGTGCTGTATTGCATGGCCGCCCTTGCGCGGCGTTTGGGCGTGCCCTTCCGTTCCGGGGGCTCGCTGTGCGCCTCCAAGATCTCCGACGCGCAGGCGGCGTACGAGTCCGCTAACACGCTGCTCCCGACCTGCCTGGGCGGGGTCAACTTCGTGCTGCACACGGCGGGCTGGCTCGAGGGCGGACTTGCCATGGGGTACGAGAAGTTCGTCATGGACGCCGACCAGGCCGGGCATGATGCACACGCTGCTCGCCGGGCGTCGATCTGCGCGACAACGGTCAGGCGATGGATGCAATCCGCGAAGTGGGCCCGGGCAAGCATTTCCTCGGCTGCGCACATACCCAGGCCAATTTCGAGACCGCGTTCTACCGCTCGCCACTCGCCGACAACAACAGCGTCGAGCAATGGGACTCCGAGGGCGCGAACGACATGGCGCAGCGGGCCAACGTGCTGTGGAAGAAGCAGCTCGCAGAATACGAGGCACCCCCGCTGGATCTGGCGGTCGATGAGGCGCTGCACGACTACATGAACCGCCGCAAGGCCTCATTCCCTGACTCCAACGTCTGAGCGAACGCTCGGAGTGCCGCCACCGGCCCGGTGGCTTTCGTCCGCAACTCCGCGGCTGCTCAGCCACCAGCGCACTGGCTGGGTGCGCAGATCCAGGTAGGAGCGGGAAACGCTGCGAGGTCTTGGGTGGCTGTGCTGGTGACGGCAGCAGTCAGGCACTGGGGCGGCGTCGCGTGCGCGCGCCGCCGCGCGCGGGCGCGGCCTTGGGTTGCGGCAGCTTCACGACCTGGCTCAGAAACGGGCTCCGGTGCGGTGGAGTGCGGAATGCCCCATGGCCTCAACGAAGTGCTGCCTGGAACCTTGGGGCTCGATCGCCGTCTCGATCTTTTCCACGCGCCTGTACCAGCTCCTCGATGGTCTTTGCGCGAGGATTGGTCGAGGAGTGCGATGCGCGCCCCGGTGCCGGCCGCATTGCCGGCGGAGAGAGACCTGCGAGAGATCGCAGTCTGGGATCATGCCGAGCACCATGGCGTACTTCACGTCGATGTGGCTGCCGAAGGCACCGGCGAGACGGATGCGATCGACCCGGGTCGGCGCCGATGTGGTCCATGAGCAGCTGGGATGCCCGCGTAAAGAGCGGCCTTGGCGAGCTGGATGGCGCGTACGTCGTTCTGCGTGATCTGCAGTTGGCGCGGCTCTCCGCGGTGGAGATGGTGTAAGCAAAGGTACGGCCGGTGGCTACGATGCGATCTGCTGCGCGCGGCGAGCCCGCCGTCGACCACCCCGTCCTGGCTTATGATGCCGGCGAGATACATCTCGGCGATCACCTCGATGATGCCCGAGCCGCAGATCCCCGGTGACGCCGGTACGGGCCACGGCCGCATCGAACCCCGCCTCGTCCGACCACAGGTCAGAGCCGATCACCTTGAAGCGCTGCTTCTAGCGTTACCGGGTCGATGCGCACGCGCTCGATCGCTCCCGGGCGCGGCTCGCTGGCCGCACTGATCTGCGCGCCTTCGAACGCCGGTCCGGTCGGGCTCGAGCAGGCCAGCAGTCGCTCTCCGGTTGCCAAGCACGATCTCAGCGTTGGTGCCGACATCCACCAGGAGTGTGAGTTTCTCGGATAAAAGTCCGGACGTTCCGCGAGGATCACGCCGGCGGCATCCGCGCCCACGTGACCGGCGATGCACGGCAGCGTGTAGACGCGCGCACCCGGACCCACCTTGAGGTCGATCTCGCTCGCGCGCAGCGTCAGCGCCTCATCGGTCGCAAGTGCGAAGGGCGCACCGCCGAGTTCCACCGGATCGATGCCGAGCAGCAGGTGATGCATGATCGGATTGCCGACCAGGGTGAATTCCAGGATGTCGGTCGCCGGTACTTGGGGGCCTCGCTGCGCGACCTCGACGGCGAGCTCGTCGAGCGCGCCGCGCACCGCCTCGGTCATCTGCGCGGCCCCCCCCGGGTGCATCATCGAATAGGAAACGCGGCTCATCAGATCCTCGCCGAAGCGGATCTGCGGGTTCATGAGGCCTGCGGAGGCAACGATCTCGCCGGACTCAAGATCGCACAGGTGGGCCGGCGATGGTCGTTGAGCCCACATCGACCGCGAGCCCGTAGATGTGCTCGTGCAGCCCCGGCCACACGCCCACGATCTGCTCGCCCGCCACGCACCGCGGCCGTCACTTTCCATTCTGCCTTGCGCAGGATTGGCTGCAGGTTCTGCAGCGCTGTGCAGGTCGCAGGTCAGCCCGTCGAGCTGCCACTCCTTCTCGAGCGCCTGGTACCAGGCGCTGCAGGTCACCGGACGGGTCGTGCATGTCCGGCTCGCGCACTTCGACGTAATAGAAGACGGGTTATCGGGTCGAGCGTGATGGAACGGGCCTCGGCGGCCTTGCGCACCACCTGGCGGTGAACCTGGCTGTCCGCAGGCACGTCCACCACCAGGTTACCTTCGATCTTCGCCTGGCAGGACAGGCGGCGGCCGGCGGCGAGCGGCCGGCGGGCGGGCAAAGTCTGTTCCGGTCGTACTCAGAGGCGACAGATGTGTCGAGCTGGAGGTGACGCATGCTCGGCGAAGTCGCCCTCCATGACCAGCACCTGACAGCGACCACACAGGGGCCCGCCCGCCACATACCGAATCGACGTCGACACCCAAGACTGCGGGCCGCCTGCAGCAGTGGCGTGCCGAGGTGCGAAGCGTCCGCGCTTGCCCGAGGGCGTGAAGACGACCAGTGCGTCCGACTCGTCATGTCGGGGGCTGCGCGCGCCTCCGGTGCCCGCCCTCGCGCCGTCCGCGCGCCGCACCCTCGGTGGGGGCCGCGGCACCGCCACCGGCCTGCAGCGCCGGGGCCTCACGGAAGCGCTTGATCCAGCGCGCGCAGTCCGGGTCGTGGCCCATCATGACGTCGGCCCCCATGCAGGCCTTGACGATCTCGAGATGCATGGGATTCATGATGGCGGAGGTGAGTCCGGCACCGATCGCCATGCTCAGGAACACCGCGCTGATGCCTTCGCGCGCCGGCAGCCCGAAACTCACGTTGGACGCGCCGCAGGTGGTGTTCACTTTGAGCTCGTTCTTCAGCCGTCCGAGCAGGCGCATCACCTGGACGCCGGCCTGATTGATGGCCCCGATCGGCATGACGAGCGGGTCCACCACGATGTCGCTCACCGGGATGCCGTAATCCTGCGCGCGCTGCACGATCTTCTTGGCGACCTCGAAGCGCACGTCGGGGTCCTCGGAAATCCCGGTTTCGTCGTTGGAGATCGCGACCACGGCCGCGCCGTACTTCTTTACCAGCGGCAGCACCGTCTCCAGGCGCTCCTCCTCGCCGGTCACGGAGTTCACCAGCGGCTTGCCCTTATAGACGGCAAGTCCAGCCTCCAGGGCGGCGACGATCGAGGAATCGATCGACAGTGGCACATCGGTGATCGACTGCACCAGCTGGATGGTCTTGGCGAGGATCGCCGGCTCATCCGCCAGCGGAATGCCGGCGTTCACGTCCAGCATCTGCGCGCCGGCGGCCAGCTGGGCGAGTGTGTCGGACTCGACGCGGCTGAAATTCCCGGCGGTCATTTCCGCGGCGAGGATCTTGCGGCCCGTGGGATTGATGCGCTCCCCGATCATGACGAACGGCCGGTTGAAGCCGATCACGACTTCCCGGGTGGCGGAGCTGATTACGGTATCGGTCATGAGGCCTTCCTGTCTGGATTCGTTTGCTGATCCCGCGCCGGGTGCCAGGGCACGCGGCCGGCCAGCACTCCGGAGCGTTCAATGATCTCGGCGACGGTCTCTTCCTGGCGATACGCCATCAGGTGCACACCGTGCACACCCCTGATATCGCGGATTTCCTGAATCAGCTCGGTGCAGAACTTACGGCCCTCAAGGGCCTGATCCTTGGCGCCCTTCAGGCGCTCGATTACCGCGTCCGGCACGTGCACGCCCGGCACGTGGGTGCGCATCCAGTCGGCAGCCTTGGCGGACTTGAACGGACCGACGCCGACCAGGATGAACACTTTATCCAGCAGTCCGAACTCCTCCACCTGGCGCATGAATTCCTTGAGCACCGGCACGTCGTAGCAGTACTGCGTCTGGATGAACTGCGCGCCGGCGGCGACCTTCTTGGCCAGCCGCGTGGCGCGCCAATCCATCGGGCGCGCGAACGGGTTCTCCGCAGCTCCGAGCAGCACCCGCGGCGCGAAGCTGATTTTGCGGCCGGAGAGGAAATGATGCTCATCGCGCAGCGTCCGCGCCGTCTCCAAAAGCGACATCGAATCCAGATCGAACACCGGCAGCGCCTGCGGATGATCCCCCGCCTGCACGCCGTCCCCGGTGAGACACAGGATGTTGCATACCCCCATCGCTGCGCCCCCCAGGATGTCGCCCTGGATTGCAATGCGGTTCTTGTCGCGACA
This sequence comes from uncultured Pseudomonadota bacterium, assembly GCA_963743625.1. Classification (GTDB taxonomy): domain Bacteria; phylum Pseudomonadota; class Gammaproteobacteria; order Steroidobacterales; family Steroidobacteraceae; genus 13-2-20CM-66-19. The sequence goes on from CAVUQM010000009.1 coordinate 648,645, forward strand.
GGAGATCTGCATGACTGGCGCGTAGCCCACCCGCGTGAGCAACGCACAGACGGCCAGACTCGACATGTGGCAGTTCGCGCCCGATCCATCGGTCGCATTGATGGCATCCACGCAGCCATCAAAGATGCGCGCTCGCCGGTAGACATCCTCGGGGTCGGCGGAGTCCGGCGGCGCCAGCTCCGCGGTGACGGCAAACTGGCCGGCGCGCAGTACGCGCTCGAAGCGGCCCGGGGAGGTATGTCCCGGCAGGATCGGCAGCGGATAGCCGGGAACCGGCTCGTCCTCAAACTTCACGGCACTTGTTCCCCGCTGCGCTCGCGCACGACGCGCAGCCAGGAGGAGTGGCCCTGCAGCCTCCGGTCGACGGCCGGCTGCACCCGGCGGATCGCCTCCGCGCCGCCCGGGATGCGCTGGCTGCCGACGATGGCCTCGCGCCACACACACTTCATCTCGGGACGCACCTCGCAGTTGCCGTTAGCGCGTACGCCACCGCACGGTCCGTTGCGCAGGTTCTTCGGGCAATTCATGGGGCACGCCATGCCGGTGGAGCTCAGCACGCACTGGCCGCACATCTTGCAGTCGAACAGCAATCCCTTGACCTGCCGCTCGAGCGCCGCCGCGGGGCGTTCGAGGCGCTGGTAACCGATCGCCCTGAACAGCGGGTGCAGCTTCACCAGTGCACCTTCGAAGGCGCGGTAGAAGGCGTTCAAGCCCCGCGCATGGCGTACCGACCATTGTCTTACGGCGTACACGCTCTTTAGGTCCCCGGCTTGCGGAGGCCCTTAGCCTTGATGAGGGCTTCGAGTGCTTCGTCGGTAAAGGCCGCCTCCAGGCGTGCCGCTGCCGCGGCGGCTTCCGCCCGCAGGTCCTCGCCGCAAGGCGTGGGATCGCTGCGCCGCCAGTCGGCCAAATAGGCCTCCGAGCTGCCCTTGCCGGCGCGCATGGCGGCGCGGTCGACGGCTTCCTGAAAACGCTGCGACAACTGTACTTTGGCGGTCTCGCGGGCACGCTTCACGATCACCTGCGCAGGTATGTCGCGCCAGGAGATGATGATCAGGCTTGCCATGCTGCAGTTTCCTGGCTCCTGGCCAGGGCGTGCAGACGCGTAGCCAGCTCCCCGTACCCGGTGAAGCGATACTCGAAGGCGAATCCGAGGTAAGCGGCGATCGCGCGGGCGCGCTCGATGCTGTCGGGCTTTTCAGCCTGCGCCAGATAGACCAGCCGGCGGTAGTTCCTGAAATACTCGTTCTTGAGCTCGGGGTGGCGATCCAGTCCGAGTGGCCGGATGACGAAGCGCTCGAAGTTCTTCAGGAGGAAGTCGGTGAGGTAGAAGGTGCCCGGCTCCGCCTCGGCAAGCGCTGCGAAGACTGTGGAACTGGCGAAGAACTCGTAGCAGTGTGCGCCAGGCAGCCGCTCGATGCCTTCCTCCTTGAGCACCGCATCGAGCTGCCCGCCGGTGCCGCAGTCGGCGTAGGCGACAAAGATCTGGGTGTAGCGCGCGCGCTGGGCGCGGATTTCCTCGCGCACCGCAGGAGCAATGCGTTCGGGGCGGTTGTGCAGTTCCGGCGGCAGACAGCGCACGTCGAGCGTCGTCCAGGCGTTCGCCCGCCGCAGTGCCGCGATCTCACGCGCCAGCGCGCCGCAGGCGATTACGAGAGTGCCGCCGCGGGTTTCGTCCATGGTTGAGGCGTACGAGGGGTACTGCGTCAGGCGGCGGCGCGCCGCGCGGCGAGCAGACTCTTCGCGGTCTCCACGGCAATTGCCGCGTCGCGGCAGTAGGCATCCGCGCCCACGGCCTTGCCGAACTCCTCGTTGAGCGGGGCGCCGCCGACTAGCACGATATAGTCGCTACGGATGCCGGTTTCCTTCATCTTGTCGATGACGACCTTCATGTAGGGCATCGTGGTCGTCAGGAGTGCGGACATGCCGAGGATGTCGGGCTTGTGCTCCTCGAGCGCCGCGAGGTATTTCTCCACCGGGTTGTTGATGCCGAGGTCGATCACCTCGAAGCCTGCGCCTTCCAGCATCATAGAGACCAGGTTCTTGCCGATGTCATGGATGTCGCCCTTGACGGTGCCGATGACAATCTTGCCAATGGGGGGTACACCGGTTTCGGCCAGCAGCGGGCGTAGGATTTCCATGCCGCCCTTCATCGAGTTCGCGGCCAGCAGCACCTCCGGGACGAACAGGATGCCGTCACGGAAATCGATACCGACGATGCGCATGCCCTCGACCAGGGCATCGTTCAGTACCTTTTCGGCGTTCCAGCCGCGTTCGAGAAAGAGGTGGGTCGCTTCTTCGACTTCGGCCTTCAGGCCGTTGTACAGGTCATCGTGTACCTGCTCGGTAAGTTCCTGGTCACTTAAGTCGCGGAGGTTGAAGTCGCCTTCGGCTTGCTCTGCCATTGTCGAAATCTCCATGCGCGACTTCGGGTTAGCGACTCGCGCGGTCGCTTGAACAGGATGGTAAGGGGAGGGTACCTAAGGCAATGGCTGCTTCGCGACCGCGACATGCCCCGCCGCGACAGGTGGTGGAATAAGGCAAGCCGCTGCTGTGCGGCACGTCGCGGCCTTTAGGCGGCGGCCGGCTCCGTGCGCGTGGCCGCAGCCGCGCCGCCCTTGCCCGGACGGGTCTGGCGCTCGGCGCTCGGCGGGCAGCCGAACTGGGCCCGGTAGCAGCGCGAAAAGTGCGGCGGTGACTGAAAGCCGCAGGCGGTGGTGATGTCGATGATCGGCATCGAGGTCTGCAGCAGCAGTTCACGCGCCCGTCGCAGCCGCATCTGCAGGTAGTAGCGCTTCGGCACGCAGTTCAGATGGCGTTTGAACAGCCGCTCGATCTGGCGGCGCGACAGACCGGTGGCGGAGGCGATCTCATCGAGCGACAGCGGCTTCTCGATATTCTCCTCCATGAGCTGCGCGACCTTGATCAGACTCTCGTGCGAGACGCCGATCTGGGCGCGCAGCGGCACGTACTGCCGGTCACGGTCGTTTCTCACCCGATCGACGATGAATTGCTCGGAAATCAGCTGCGAGACCTGGGCGCCAAGCTTGGTCTCGACCAGGTGCAGCATCAGGTCAAGGGGCGCCACGCCCCCGGAGCAGGTGAAGCGGTCGCGGTCGATGCTGAAAAGCTGGTCGCTCAGGTGGATGCGCGGGAATTCCTCCCGCAGCGCGGAGAGGTTTTCCCAGTGGATGGTGGCCCGGTAGCGATCCAGCAGGCCCGCCTTGGCGAGCGCATAGCCGCCGGTGCACAGCGCGCCGAGCGGCACGCGTCGTTCGGCCAGCCGCTTCAACGCCGCCAGCATCTTCGCCGAGACCGCGGCCTGGACGTCCACACCGCCGCACACGAACAGGATATCGACCGTCCCCAGCGGCTCGAGTGCCACGGTCGGGGACAGCTGCAGGCCGTTACTGGCCGGCGTGGGCTGGCCGTCGAGACTCACGATCGACCATTCGTACAGCGTCTGGCCGGTAATGATGTTGGCCATGCGCAGCGGCTCGACCGCGTTCGACAGTGCGATCATCGAGTAGCGCGGCAGGGTCAGAAATGCGAATTTGCTGCGGGGCAGGGTCACATGCCGGATTTTACACTATTCTTGCCTGAATGCGACACAGACGGGCAGCGCTCCGCAGAGCCGCCCGGGCGGCGCTTCGTGCTAATCTTTTTGGCGAACCCGAGAACAAATAGCCTCAGCCCCACCTAATACGACCTCCCAGTGGCTCAATCCGCCGACGTCTTTGTCAGCTATTCGCGCGAGGATGCCGCCCGGGTCTCGGACCTGGTCGGCAAGCTGCGTGCGGCGGGCGTTTCGCTGTGGATTGACCAGGGCGGCATCGATGCTGCGTCGCAGTGGAGCGAGCAGATCGTGAACGCGCTGGAAAGCGCCAAGGCGCTGCTGCTGATGGTGAGCGAGTCTGCGGTGCACTCACACAATGTGGCCAAGGAAGTGGTCCTGGTCAGCGAGCGCAAGGGCCATATCCTGCCGATCCACCTGCAGCCGACCGCAATTCCACCCGCCTTGAAGTACCAGCTGGCCGGCATTCAGCACGTCGAGTACTTCACCGACTCCGACAACGCGCTGAAGGCGATCCTGCGGGCGCTGGAACGCCTGGGCGTGCAGCTCGCACCGCCGCCGGTACCGCAGCAAGCTGCGGCATCACACAAGCCTGCGGTTCCGCCGGCCGACGTCACCGCCAGTCTGGAGCGCGGGGCGCTCGCGGTGATGCCCTTCGACAACATCAGTCCCGACCAGGAAACCGATTACTTCAGCGACGGACTCACCGAGGAGCTGATGGCGCGGCTGTCACTCGTGAGTGAGATCGAGCTGATCTCGCGCTGGGCCTCCAAGCAGATGCGCGAGCGCAAGGGCGACGTGCGTGCCATCAAGGAGGAGCTCGGTGCGCGCTACATCGTCGGCGGCAGCGTGCGACGCTTTCAGGATTCGGTGCGTATCACGGTGCAGCTCGTCGACACCGTGAGCAACCGGCCGCTGTGGGGTAACACCTACAAGGGCAAGCTCGACGACATCTTCGACATCCAGGAGCAGGTGGCGCAGCAGATCGTCGAGGCCCTGAAACTGAAGCTGACGTTCGCTGAGAAGGTTTCGCTGACCAAGCGCCAGACGGTCAATGTTCAGGCCTACGATCTGTACCTGCGCGGCCAGGACTACTTGTACCGGCTCACCAAGCGCAGCATCGAGTACTCCATCCAGCTGTTCGAAAAAGCGATCGAGCTCGACCCGCGCTATGCGGCCGCCTACGCGGCCTGTTCGAGCGCCTATGGGCAGATGTACCAATACTTCGCCCGTGACGAGCGCTCGCGCAGCAAGGCCCAGGAATTGAGTTTCAAGGCGCTGATGTATGACAGCAATCTGCCCGAGGCCTACGCGGCGATGGGATTGTCGTACTTCATCTGGGACCGGCTCGAGGAAGCCAGTGCCTCCAGCCGCAAGGCGATCGAACTGAACCCCGATGACTTTGTCGCGCATTGGACCTGTGGGCGCATACATTTTTCCAACGGCGAGTTCGAACCGGCCTACACGCTGTTTCAGCGGGTCATCGAACTGAAGCCCACCTTCTTCACCGGCTACCTCGATCTGGCCATGACCTGCGAGAGCCTGGGGCGCCTGAGCGAGGCGCGCAGTGCCCGCGATCGCGTGCTGGAACTCTTGCCCAACTACCTGCTGCAGAACCCGGATGATTCGCGCGCCCGGGTCATTTACGCCGTCTCCCTGGCCGAGGTGCAGCGCCGCGGCGAAGCGCTGAGCGAAACCGCCAAGGCGCTCGAGCTCAGCCCCGATGATCCCTTGATTCTCTATAACTGCGCCTGCGTGTTCGCCCGGTTGGGGGAAGTCGAGCGCTCGCTGACGGCACTGCGGCAGTCGATCGAAAAGGGACATGCGGCCTTCGGCTGGATGCGAAACGATCCCGACCTCACGCTCCTGCGCGGCCACCCGGAATTCACCAAGCTGACGAACGGCTAGGTGGCGCGCTTCGCGCGCCGCAGCTTCATTCGCACCCGTCCATCCCCCACGGTTGGCTGTTCGCGTGCGGGCGGATTGCTGTAATGTTGATCCCATAATGAAATAACCCACGGCGTTTTCCGCGATGGCGAAGCTGCTTGAATCCCGCTCCATCGACTACGTGCCGCTCGCCGAACGGCACGGCAAAGTGTGGCATCTGTGGCCGGTGTGGTTTGCCGGCGATGCGCACCTGGCCACCGTCGCCGTGGGAGTGCTCGGTATCGCGCTCGGCGGCAATCTGCTGTGGACCTCCATCGCGGTCATTCTCGGGTGCCTGCTCGGCACGTTCTTTATGGCCTTCCACTCCACCCAGGGGCCGCAGCTCGGCCTGCCGCAGATGATCCAGTCGCGGCCGCAGTTCGGCTACACCGGGGCGCTTCTGGTGTGGGGCGTGGCGATGGTGTCCTACATCGGTTACAACGCCTTCAATCAGGTGCTCGCCGGTCAGGCGGTCCACCAGCTGTATCCGGCGATCGCTTCGACCTCACCGGTCGCGATCACGGTCTTCGCACTGTTTGCGCTGGCGCTCGCCGCCGTCGGCTACGACAAGATCCACCTGGCGCAGCGCGGCTTTGCCTACCTCATGATCCTGATCCTCACGGTATTCACGATCTGGGCGGCGTTCGGACTCAAGTTCCCTGACGGGCAGTGGGACACGCGCGGCTTTCGCGGCGTGCCATTCCTGGCGCAGCTCTTCGGCGCGGCTTCCTATCAGCTGAGCTGGTCGATCTACGTCTCGGACTACTCGCGCTATCTGCCGCGCGAGGTCGGCGTGCGCGAGTCATTCTGGTGGACCTACCTCGGCGCCTTTATCGGCGGCGCCTGGATGATGCTGATCGGCACGGTCGCGGCGGCCCTGGCACCGAAGCTGGAGGTCTGCGCGGCCATCGAGTTCGCCGCCGACCAGTTGTATCCGGGTTTTGGCAAGGTGCTGCTGATCGGCGCGCTGCTCGGCCTCGTGGCCGTCTCGACCCTCAATTTCTACGGTGCCTCCCTCACGCTCTTGAGCATGGCGGACACGGTGCGGCCGCTCAAGAGCAGCGCCGGCAAGCGTCTCGTGAGCCTGGTCGTGGCCTTCATCGCCAGCACGGCGATTGCGCTCGCCTCCTCGGGCAGCTTCGGCGCCCGGTTCAGTGACCTGCTCTCGGTACTGCTGTATCTGTTCACGCCGTGGACGGCGATCAACCTGATCGACTTCTACGTGGTGCGCAAGGGTCACTATTCAATCCGCGAGATCTTCAATCCCGACGGCATGTATGGCCGCTGGAACTGGCGCGGACTGACCGCTTATGTTGCAGGCTTCGTCGCCATGATCCCATTCTTCGTCACCGACGAGTGGAAGGGCCCGATCGCACGTGCCCTGGGGGGTGCGGACATCGCCATGCTGATCGGGCTGCCGGTGGCCGCGGGGGTGTATCTGTGGGCGTACCGCGCCTTCGATCTGCCCGCCGAGGAACGCCGCGCCGCGGTTGCCGACGCGGGTCTGGATTCTGGCGCTCCCGCCACTGCGCGCGGCGGCTGATCTTCAGTACCATTGGCCCATGCCCAAGATTGTCGATCATGACAAGCGCCGCGACGAGATCGCACTCGTCGCCTGCAAGGTGGTGGCGGAGCACGGCTTCGAAAAGGCGAGCATGGTGCGCATTGCGCGCGGTGCCGGCTACACCACCGGCATGCTGGCCCACTACTTCGACAGCAAGCAGGACATCGTCATCGCCGCGCTGCGCCTCATCCTGCGTCGTATCGATGAGCGCCTGAGCCAGCCTCTGGACGCGCCAGCCGCGCGCCCGGGTCTGCTCGCGCTCCTTACCGAGGCCTTACCCGTCGACGACCACCGGCGCACCGAGTGTGCCTTCTGGACGACGTTCTGGGGCCAGGTGAATACCGATAGGCGCCTCAAGCGCATCAACGGCTGGGTGCACCGGGAGTACCTGCGTCTGTTCGAGCGCTGCCTGGCGCAGTGCTGGAGCGAGTGGGCGCAGTGGCCGCCGGCGACCCGTGAGCAGGTGCTGCGCTCGCTGGTGACCTTCATCAACGGGCTCACCGCCGGGGCGGTGGCCAATGCCGGGGACTGGCCGGCGGAGCGGCAGATCGAGCAGCTGCGCCTGCAGCTGGAGCTGCTGCGCGCCTGGGCCGTGGGCAGTGCGGGTGCGCCAGCGGCGCGCAAGGCTGCGAGCGCCTGAGAGGCGCTCGCAGCCTTGCCGATTCTCGATTACTGAATCGACTTCGTGTACTGCAGGGTAAGGGTTAGCGGCTGCAGCGTTGCGACCTGCGGTATGACGCCGCCGGCAGCATTCAGCTGCGCGTATCCGACATAGCCGATATCACCCAGATTGGGTTTGGCGTTGAATACGTTGTGCACGTTGAGCGCAAGCTCGGAGGAGCCGCGCTCCACGCCAAAGCGCATGTTCACCAGCGAGTAGCCCGCGCGGGTGGGCTCCTCGCCACCGCCGCCCACGAGCAGCGAGATGCTGTTGCCCGTATAGCTATAGTCGGCCGAGGCGAAGCCGTCGAGGTTCGGCGTCAGCGCGTGCGTGTACACCGCGCCTGCCGATGCCGTGAACGCCGGTACGCCGCTGATGCGGCTGCCGGCAAGCACGCCGGCATCGGCAAGATAGCCCGGGTCGGTGATGTTGGTCTTCTCATAGCCCAGTCCGAGACGGTAAGACAACCCCCTGACGATGTTACCGTTGGCCTCGATCTCGGCGCCGTCGACGCGTGCCTTGTTGCCGTTGATCTGCACATAGAAGCCGCAGGCGAGTGCCACCTGCTGCTGCACGTTGCTCCACTCGATGTCGTAAGCGGCCGCCGAGATCAGCATGCTGCCGAGTTGAATTTTGCTGCCCAGCTCATAGGTCCACAGCGTGTCGGATCTGACGTTCGTGATCGCCTGCGGCGGCAGGTTCGAGTCCGCCGAGCAGCCCGGAAAGTTCGCCTGGGCGCCGCCGGCGCGGAAGCCCTTGGACGCCGAGGCGTACACCATGGTGGAGTCAGTGGCCTGCACTTGCAGGGCCACCTTCGGGTTGAGGCCGCTTTGACTGTTGGACTGCGGTGAGCTCGGCTGCGGGCCACCATTCAGGAAGCCGTCGGCGGTGTAATCGGTGGTCTGATTGAGCCAGTAGCCGCGCGCGCCAAGCGTGAGCGTCCAGCGCTGCAGGAACTTGTAGTAGACCTCACCAAAGATCGACTTGTCTTCCTGCGTGGCCGGGTTGGTCTGCGTCCAGATCTCATCGTTCGGCCACGCCGGACTCATCACGCTGCACGGCGGCCCGAAGGAACAGGAAGTCGTGCCCGCGCTATCGAGCCCGTTGGCGTAGGTTGGTGGGATGGTGAAGCGCGTGTGGGTGTTGGAGAAGTACAGGCCGAGGGTGCCGCTCCAGTTGTGGAATGCGTCAAACGAGTAGCGCAGCTCACTCGCCACCTGGTCATGGTGGCGCTCGCCGTCCCAGAGATAGGGCTGGGCCGGCAGGCCGGTCACCATATAGAAGGGTCCCGTGAGGACCTGCTGGGTGCCGTAGCTGGAGTCCTCGATGTCCGTCGTATGGCGGTAGAAGAAGCTATTCGCCCAGGTTACCGACCAGCCCTGGCCGGAGTACTTGAGGTCAAGCGTCGGCATCGTCCAGCTGTCCTCGGCGCGCGACTGGACGTTGAAAGCGCGGTTGAGCGTGTAAACCGGCTCGAACGTCGGCAGCGGCGCAAAGCTCGCCGGGAAACCGTAGTCCTTCTGGTCCTGGAACATGACGCGCAGCTTGACGTCCAAATTGTCGGTGGCACGCCAGAGCAGGGCCGCTGAGCCGCCGTAAGAGGTGATCGCTCCCTGATCCCCGACACTGGTGCGCGGACAGGACAAGGACGGATCGCCTGCGCACGGATCGCCCGGATTGGTGGGATAGGTGCGCGTCAGGTAGCCGGCGTCGTGGTTGCCAAAGAGCACCACGCGCAGCGCCACACTGCTCGGCACGATCACGATGTTCGCGATGGCGTTCGCGCCACCGTCGGCGCTGCCGCCCCCGGAGGTGATTCCGGCCTGCGCCATGTAGCCGAGACCTGACTCGGTGAGATTGGGCTGACGCGTGATCAGGCGCACGTTACCGCCCAGAGAACTCTCACCGAACAGCGTGCCCTGCGGACCCTTCAGCACCTCGATGCTGGATAAGTCCACGACGCGCGGGTCGATTGAGCCGGGTACGGGCGTGTCATCGATGTAGAAGCCCGTGGCTCCGGCAGTGCCGAACAGGTTCTGCCCGGTGATGCCGCGAATGGCAATGGTGCGTGAGTCGGCGATGCCGGTAGGACCCCCACCGTAGCTGAAGGACATGTTGGGCGTCTTGGTGGCGTAATCGGTGAAGGACTCGATGTTGTAGTCCTTCAGAGTCTCGGCGGTGAACGCCGTGATGCTGGTCGGAACCTCCGCGAGCGACTCCTCGCGCTTTCTGGCGCTGACGACGATGGTCTCGATGGGGCCGCCATTGTCATTGGCCGAGGCCTGCTCCTGTGCCGCGGCCGGTGCGACGGCCCCGAGCGTCATCGCAAGCAGCGCGAGTCCCCCGGCATAAGCACCCCTGAATAGTATTATCGACTTCATAATGAAACTCCCCTGCAGCATCGGTCGATTTGAGTTAAAGCCTGGCTAGTGCGTGAGCGCAGCGCCCCCTGGCGCTGCAGTGAGAAAAGCGTTGATGGCCTGGGCGCAGGCGGCGGGGTCTTCCCAGAAGGGGTTGTGACCGAGCCCCTCGAGGATCTTCACCTGGGCGTGCGGCAGCGCTTCGCGCAGCGTCTGGCGCACGTCCTCGGCCATGATGGGATCCTTGCTGCCCCAGATCAGGAGTGTGGGCGCGCGCAGCATGGGCAGCGTGCGCTGCAGGTCAGTATCGACGATGCCCTGGTCGAGGATTGCGATCCACACGCGCAGCGGAATGCCGGCGGCGTCGCGGCGCTGGCGGGCGAGGAAATCCGGATCGACCGGGGTGGGCGAGGACCACCAGGCAATCATGAACGGCGAATCCGGATCGATCGGCTCCCTGAGCTTGCGGATCTCGGCGGCATAGTCGTAGGCGGGTTTTTTCGGTGGCGTGCCCGGACGGGGGCCGCCGCTGGAAGAGATCAGTACGACGCGCTGGGTGCGCTCGGGCCAGAACTCGGCGAAGCTCTGCGCGATGATGCTGCCGAGTGAGTGACCGACGATATCGGCGCGCTGGATGTGCAGCGCATCCATGAGCAGCTTGATGTCGTACGCGAAATCGATACGCGTGTAGCAGCACTCGGGCTTGGCCGAGCGACCGTGACCGCGGATATCTACCAGGATCAGGCGGAAGCGGGGCGACAGGTAAGGCACCAGGGGCACCCAGTCGCGCGCGTTATCGGTGTAGCCGTGGATCAGTACCACCGGGGTGCCTTTGGGATCCCCCATCAGGATATACGCCAGCACCTGTCCGTTGGCGAGCGTGACGGTTCTCTTCAGGCCGTCGAAGGTATTCAGGTCGATGCTCGCGGGCGCAATGGCACCTGCGGGGCGAGCGAACAGCAACAGCAAGATGAGGAGCCACGCCGAGGGGTGCGCCGGGGAGCGACGGAGGAATGCGAGACTCGTTTCGCGCTCAGCTAACACGCGGCGGAAAGCCCGTTCGTAATATTATGTGATCGATAATATAGAGGCGCGCCGGGGGTCGCAACACTATACGGCCATATAAAAAACCCGGCAGACTCTGCCGCGCGCACGCCAAACCAACACCGCCTCTCCGCGCGAACGCGCCGGCGACGAAGTCTTACAATCCTCGCCGCAGTAGCCCCGGGGATGGGTATGAGCCTGACGAGGAGCCACGCCGATGCGCCAGCTGACCCGCCTATGCGTTCGCTACGCCGAGCGTTACATCCCCAACCCCTACCTGTACGCAGTGATCCTCACGTTCATCACGCTCGCCGCGGCCCTCGTGTGCACCGCCAGCAACGCTGGCGCCGTGATTGAGGCCTGGTACAAGGGCATCTGGGACATCCTCGTGTTCGCGCTGCAGATGGCGCTGGTGCTGGTCACCGGTGTGACACTGGCCGATGCCCCGGTGGTGAAGCGGCTGCTGGCGAAGCTGGCCGGCGTGCCCTCCGGCCAAACCGGTGCAGCCATCACCGTGTTCTTAGCTGCGGCGATCAGCTCCTGGCTCAACTGGGGATTCGGGCTCGTCGCGGGCGCACTGGTGGCGCGCGAGATCGCCAAGCGACTGCCGGAAGTGGACTTCAGCTTCCTCGTGGCCGCCGCCTACATGGGCTTCATGGTGTGGGCCTCAGGCCTGTCGAGCTCCATCGCACTGGCTACGGCGACCCCGGGCAGCGCCCTCAATATCGTCGAAGAGGTGACCGGCAAGGTGGAGGGCTTTGGGCAGACCATCTTCACGGCCTACAACCTCGTGCCGGTGCTGCTGCTTCTCATTCTCATCCCGCTGGCGCTGCGCTACATGGCGCCGTCGAAGGCGGAGATGAAACGCGTGGACCCGAAGGTCCTCATCGCCCAGGACACCATCACGGTCCTGCCCAATCAGCCGCGCACCTTCGCCACGATGCTGGAGAACGCAGCGATCCTGTCGCTGCTGCTGGTACTGATGGGGGCGTACTACGAGTACCACAGCATCAGCTCCCGGGGATTTCATCTCGACATCAACGGTTTCATCTTCATCGTGCTGATGCTGGGAGTGCTGTTTCACTGGCGCCCGATCCGCTATGTGCGTTCGTTCGAGGCGAGCGCGCGCACCGTGGGCCCCATCCTGCTGCAATTCCCCCTCTACGGCGGCATCATGGGGATCATGACCGGCACTGGACTTGCGGCCCTCATCGCACAGCGCTTCGTCGAGTTCTCCACCACCCAGACGCTGCCGTTCTGGTCCTTCATAGCCTCGAACATCATCAGTCTCTTCGTGCCCTCTGGGGGCGGACACTGGGCCGTGCAGGGGCCGTTCATGGTGCCGGCCGCCGTGAAGCTCAAAGTCGACCCGGCCCTCACCGCCATGGCAACTGCAATGGGTGAGCAGACCGCGAACATGATTCAGCCGTTCTGGGCGCTGCCGATACTGGCCATCGCGCGCTTAGGTATCAAGGACATCATGGGGTACTGCGTGGTCGCTCTGCTCATCGGGCTCGCCGTATTTGGCGGCGCCTTGCTGGTGTTCGCGTGAGCCACCCGGCACGAATGCGCGCGCCGCGCGTGAGTGCGCTCGTCGTCTTTGCCTGCGTGCTGGCAGCCTGCGCGACGACTACGCCGGGCACCTCGGCCCCAGCCGGCGCGCCGCATGCGTCCCGGGACGAGGTGCTGCAGGGGTTGCGCCTGTGCCTGAACCTGCTCGACGCCGGAGTGCCGCTGCCACCCTCCCAGGCGTGCCTGCACGCACCGCTTGCCTCGCTCGCAGGTGTCAGCCGCACTGAACTTGTGCATGCCCTCGGGCCGGCTCAGTGGTGCTACGGCCTGCCGCTGGCGTATCCGGACAAGAGCGGGGACTGTGGTGCCGCCTGGAATCCCGGCTGGGACTTCCTCGCCCACGGGCGGCCCTTCATCGGGGGCGGCGTACGGGATCTGGTGTGTGTGGCCGAGCACACCAACCGCTGCAAGCAGCTGGTGTGGTCGAGCGCGGCGCACTAGGCGGCCCGGGGGCGGTCGCCCCCCTAGGCGCGCAGGTCGTGATTGTCCGGATCGTAGGGCGACTCGCGCAGCACGGTCGCCTGCTTCATCTCGCCGAGGATCAGGATCGACAAGGGCGTGCCGGGCTCGGCGAACTCGGCTTTGACGTAGCCGATCGCGAGGCTCTTCTTAATGTGGTGCCCGTAATATCCGGAAGTCGCCCGGCCGATCATGCGGCCACTCTGGTCGAACAGCGGCTCGTTGCCGAGCGGATCGGCATCGGTGACTCCGTGCACCTCGAGCGTCACGAAACGATTGGGCACGCCTGCCGCCAGCTGCCTCTCCAGGGCCTCCCGGCCGATAAACGCGCCCTTCTTCATGCGCACGAAGCGATCCAGGCTCGCCTCGAACGGGGTGTAGTCCGGGGTCATGTCGCTCCCCCACATACGGTAGGACTTCTCCATGCGCATCGACTCCATGGCGCGCATGCCGACCATGCCGATGCCGTGCGCGGCGCCGGCCTCGAACAGTGCATCGAACAGGTTGTGCGCATACTCGATCGGGAAGTGCAGTTCCCAGCCGAGCGACCCAACGAAGTTCACGCGCAGCGCGTAGACGTCGACCGCCAGCGCCACCTCAAGGGCCTGGGCGGTGAGCCACGGAAAGGCGTCGTTGTCGAGCGGGGAGTCGGTGAGCTGGGTCAGGACCGCGCGTGACTTCGGTCCCGCGACCACGAAGCAGCCACGGGTGTTGGTGATGTTGCGCAACGACACCGAGCCATCCTGCGGCAGCGCCTTGAGGAGATAGTCGCCGTCGAAACGCTCCGCGGCGCCGGCGCTGACGACGTAGAAGTGTTGGTCTGCGATCTTGGTGATGGTGAATTCGGAGCGGATACCGCCGCGCGGGGTGAGCGCATGCGAGAGCGCCATGCGCCCGATCTTGGTCGGCACTTTGTTGGCGACCAGCGTGTCGAGCCAGGCCTCGGCCGCGGGCCCGGTGACCTCGTGTTTGGTGAAGGGAGTCAGATCGATGATGCCGACCTGCTCGCGCATCAGGCGCACCTCGTTGCCCACGTGCGGGAAGTAGTTGGTGCGCCGGAAGCTCCACTCATCCTTGGGCGCGGTGCCGGCGGGCGCGAACCACAAGGCGCGCTCCCAGCCGTAGCGCTGACCCCAGACGGCGCCCTTGGCGCTCAGCTTGTCGTATACCGGGCTCGTCTTGGCCGGGCGGCCGGCCGGGCGCTCCTCGTCCGGGAAGTGCACGGTGAAGACGTTGCGATAGGTCTCCTCGTTCTTCTTCACCACGTAGCGCTTGCTGGTGTAGGCGCCGTAGCGGCGCGGGTCGACCGCCAGCATGTCGATGCCGGGTTCCCCTTCCGTGATCCATTCGGCGAGCTGCCAGCCCGAGCCGCCGGCGGCCGTGATGCCGAAGCTGTGACCCTCGTTCAGCCAAACGTTGCGCACGCCCCAGGCCGGCCCGATGAGCGGGCTGCCATCCGGGGTGTAGGAGATCGGGCCGTTGACGATGTCCTTGATGCCGCAGTTCTCGAGCGCCGGCACGCGGCGCGTGGCGGCCTCGACGTAAGGCACCAGACGATCGAGATCTCCGGGGAACAGGCTGCGGCCAAACCAATCCGGGACGCCGTCGGCGAAGCGCGCCGGGGCGCCTATCTCGTACGGGCCGAGGATCCAGCCCATGCGCTCCTCACGCAGGTAATAGGACTGATCGGACTCCCGCAGCACCGCCAGTTCGCGGCCCCCACCCTGGCGGTAGGCCTTCAGTTCCGGTGACTCGTCGTAGACGATGTACTGATGCTCGACCGGGATCGCCGGCACGGTAAGCCCCACGAGCTTGCCGGCCTGGCGGGCATAGTTGCCGGTGGCGAACACCAGGTGCTCGGCCACGATGTCGCCCTTAGGCGTCTGCACGCGCCATTCGCCGGAAGCGGTGCGCTCGATCGACTGCGCCTCGGTGTGTTCGTAGATCTCGGCGCCCGCGCTGCGCGCGCCCTTGCGCAGCGCCATGGTGAGATCTGCGGGGGCGATGTGGCCGTCGTCCGGATGGTAGAGCGCCCCGATGACGGCGGGCGTATCTGAGCTGCCGCCGAGTTCGACCAGCGGCCACAATTCCTGGACGCGCTTAGGTCCAATGACCTCGAAGGGCACGCCGATCGTATTAGCCGTGCCGCAGTACTTCTGGTACTCATCCATGCGCTCCTTGCAGGTTGCAAGTCGCAGGTTGCCGCTCACGTGGAAACTGACGTCCTGGCCGGTCTCAGCCGGCAGGCGCTTGTAGAGATCGACCGAGTACTTATGCAGCTGGCCGACGGTGTAGCTCATGTTGAAAAGCGGCAGCAGGCCTGCGGCATGCCAGGTCGAACCGGCGGTGAGTTCCGTGCGCTCGATCAGCGCCACGTCCTTCCAGCCCTTTTTTGTCAGGTGATAGAGCGTGCTCACCCCGACCACGCCGCCGCCGATGACCAGGACCCGAACATGCGTCTTCACGAGTCGATTCTCCGCGCAAGAAGGCTGCAGGCGGCCAGCCGCCTCTTAAAGTCAGTGTAGCCGGCAGGACCCCTGCCGGGACTCCAATTGCGACTGAGCCTTGTCTAAATGGTCCCGCGCGCCGCCTCGGCCAGGAGCTGCGTGACATAGGGCGCGAACGAGCGCCACACCTCGAGGCGAAACTCAACGCTCGCCAGGCGCCACAGCACCACTTCTGCCTTCGCCAGCATCGTGCGCGTGCACATCCCGACCGGAAAGGCGCTCGCGTCCAGATCGAGCGGGCAGCCGCTGGCGAGGAGCGTCGCGGCGTGCGGCCCGTGTACCGAGAGGCCGACCTGACGATGGCTCACCTCGACCAGAGAGTGTGGCAGGCCCTCGAGCGCGCGGCTGAGGCGCACGGCGAGTCCGGCCTGCTCCTGCGGGGCGAGCAGCAGCCACTCATCGGGCCCGAGCCACAGTGCGGCGCGCTCGCCGTTCACGCCGGCGCGACACGCCTGCGCCGGGATCGGCACCCCGAGGGCTTCCTGCGCGGCGGCGCGCACCTGCGCATCCCCACGCAGTACCCAGCGACAGGCGTACGGCAGCAGTTGCAGCCACAGGTCTTCGCTGACCGCCGGTGCGCAGCGGGCGTCGCTCAGGTCAGGCATTGATGCGCGCTCCGCTTTGATCGAAGAACACCGTGCTGGTCACCTCGACCGCGGTCTCGCCGTGCGCGCTGGGCACGTAGAGCGTCTCGCCCAGGCGCGCGCGGCCGCCGCTCACCAGCCCCAATGCGATCGAGCGGCCGAGATTGGCACTGAAGTAGGAGGAGGTGATGTGCCCGAGGGGCCGGCCGGCGCTGCCGGCGGGTTGCGCCATGACCTGGGAGCCCTCTTCGAGCACGAGCGAGGGCTCCCTGGTCATAAGTCCGACCAGCTGACGGCGTTGCGGCGAACTCATGGCGGGGCGCGCGAGGGAGCGCTTGCCCACGAAGTCGGGCTTGCTCTTGCCGATCGCCCAGGTGAGCCCCGCGTCCTCGGGCGTGACGGTACCATCGGTGTCCTGGCCGACGATGATGTAGCCCTTCTCGGCCCGCAGCACGTGCATGCTCTCGGTGCCGTAGGGAGTCATCGCGTAGGCCTGACCACGCGCACAGATCGCGTCCCACACCGCGCTGCCGAAGTCAGCCGGCACGTTCACCTCGAAGCCGAGCTCGCCGGTGAAGCTGACACGGAACAGGCGCATCGGCACCCCGCAGATGTTGCCGCGCGCGACGCTCATATGGGGGAATGCGGACGCGTTGATGTCGAGGTCGATGAGGCCCTGCAACAGCTCGCGCGCGTTCGGTCCCTGCACCGCGATCACGGCCCACTGCTCGGTGGTGGAGGTCAGCCACACCTTCAGGTCGGCCCATTCGGTCTGCAGGTAGTCTTCCATCATCCCCAGCACCCCAGGCGCACCGCCGGTGGTGGTGGTGACGTGGAAGACCTCCTCGCTGATGCGGGCGACGACGCCGTCGTCATAGATGAAGCCGTCATCACGCAGCAGGATCCCGTAGCGGCAGCGGCCCACCGCCAGGTTGTTCCAGGCGTTCACGTACAGACGGTTCATGAAGGTCACGGCATCCTGGCCCACCACCTCGATCTTACCGAGCGTAGAAGCATCGAAGATGCCGCAGCCGCGGCGAGCAGCGAGGCATTCGCGCGCTACCGCCGCGTGCATGTCCTCGCCCGCACGCGGAAAGTAGCGGGCGCGCTTCCACAGACCGACGTCCTCGAACACCGCCCCTTTAGCGGCCGCCCAGTCGTACATCGGCGTGCGGCGCAGCGGGTCGAACAGCTCCCCGCGCGCCATGCCGGCGAAGCTGCCGAAGGTCACCGGCGTATAGGGCATGCGGAAGGTGGTCAGCCCCACCTGCGGCGGGCTCTTGCCGAGCGCGCGCGCGACGATACCGAGCGCGTTCAGGTTGGAAGTCTTGCCCTGATCGGTCGCCATGCCGGTGGTGGTGTAGCGCTTCACGTGCTCGATGGAGCGGAACCCCTCGCGCAGCGCCAGCGCCAGATCCTTCGTGGTGACATCGTTCTGCCAGTCGACGAAGGCGCGCCCGTGCGTCGCGTGCGTCGCCGGCAGGGCACCGACGAGACCCGGGTCGGCACCCTCGGCGAGCACGGCAGCGGTGCGGCCGGCAGCGCCGGCCGGAGCCACGCCGCGGCGTGCCGGGTCGAGCGCCTCGCGCGCCGCCGCAGCGCCGGCCGTCGCGCCGTCGCTGACGGCCGCGCTGAGGTCAAAGACGCCGCGACAGGCGCCGGCGCTGCGCGAACGCTCGGCCGCAGCGCCGGGCAGGAAGGCCTGCAGGCGCTCGCTCCACATGAGCTTGCCGCGGGACTGCGAGTGCAGGTGCACGCTCGGCGTGAAGCCACCCGACATGAGCACCAGGTCGCACGGCTGGGTCTGCACCTGGGTGAGCTCCTCACCGTGCAGGCGCGCGAGCTCGATGGCATTCACACGCCGCCGCCCCTGGGTGCCCAGCACGCAGGCCTCATTCAGCACCGGCACGCCGGCGGCGCGGGTGCGCTCGCTCAACTCGCCGGCCGGGCGGGTGTCGGCGATGCAGGCGACGAACACGCCGCCGGCTTTCAGCTCCATGGCCGCCGCGTAGGCGGCATCATCGGCCGTCACCACCACCACACGTGTGCCGCCGAGCACCCCGTAGCGATTCAGGAAGGTGCGCGCAGCCCCTGCCAGCATGATCCCCGGACGGTCGTTGCCGGCGAACACCAGCGGACGCTCGATGGCGCCGGTGGTGAGCACGACCTCGCGCGCACGCACCTGCCACTGACGCTCGCGCGGCAGATCTGCCGGCGGGGATTCGAGGTGATCGCTTAGCCGCTCGCTGAGGCCAAGGAAGTTGTGGGGAAAGTAGCCAAAGGCGGTGGTGCGCGTAAGCAGCGTCACACGTGCATGCCCGTAGAGCATCGCCAGTTGCTCGCGCAGCCACGCGCTCGCCACGTGGCCGTCGATGAGTTCGGCCGCCGTGGCCGGATCGCTCAGGAGCGAGCCGCCCGGCTGCGACTGCTCATCGCACAGAATGACACGGGCGCCGGCGGCTGCCGCACTGGCCGCGGCGGCGATGCCGGCGGGACCGGCGCCGACCACCAGCACGTCACAGTGGGCAAAGCGATTGGCGTAGCGGTCCGGGTCGGGCAGCTCCGGGGCGCGCCCGAGACCGGCGGCGGCGCGGATGCGCGGCTCGTACAGCGCATACCAGGCGCGCCGCGGCCACTTGAAGGTCTTGTAGTAAAACCCTGCCGGAATGAAGGGAGCGAAGAAATCGTTGATGGCGCCGAAATCGAAGGCGAGCGAGGGCCAGCGGTTCTGGCTCACCGCTCGCAGGCCCTCGTAGATCTCGACCTGGGTGGCCCGCAGGTTCGGGGTCTCGCGCGCGGCGTCGCGTCGCACGGTGACCAGCGCATTGGGCTCTTCGGCCCCCGCGGCCAGCAGCCCGCGCGGGCGATGGTACTTGAAGGATCGGCCCATCAGATGCACGCCGTTCGCCAGCAGTGCGGCAGCCAGGGTGTCGCCCGCAAGCCCGCTGTAGGGACGCCCGTCGAAGGTGAAATGCACGATGCGGCTGCGGTCGATACCCGTGCCGCCCGAGGTTCGCAGCCCCTCGTTCACCCCCGTCCTCCGCCGGCAGGCCGCGGCTCACCGGCCTTGTAGGTGGCCAAGAACTGGTCGGTGGTGGTGTCGCGCAGCGCGTTAAAGAAGCGCCCACAGCCGTGCGTGTGGCGCCAGCGCTCGGCATGCACGCCGCGGGCGTTGTCGCGCCGGTACAGATAATCCGCCCACTGCTGCGTGTCGACTTCGCCCGGGACCTGGGGACGGGCGATGTGCGCCTGGCCGCCATAGACGAACTCCGGTTCCGGACGCTCGCCGCAGTAAGGGCAGTTGATGAGCAGCATGGGTGTGGTCTTCAGTGCGCGACCGCTGCGGCGGCCGCCTCATCGATCAGGTTGCCGTCGCGGAAGCGCTCGAATGTGAAAGGGGCATTGATCGGGTGCGGCTCATCCTTCGCGATCGTCCAGGCGAACACATGGGCTGAGCCGGGTGTCGCCTTGAAGCCGCCGGTTCCCCAGCCGCAGTTCACGTACAGGCCCGGCACCGGTGTCTTGCTGATGATGGGGGAGCGATCTGGGGTGACATCAACGACGCCGCCCCAGCTGCGCAGCATCTTCAGGCGCCGGAACATGGGAAAGAGCTCACAGATCGCTTCCAGCGCGTGGCTGGTGATGTGCAGGCCGCCGCGCTGCGTATAGGAGGTGTAGGCATCCGTCCCGGCACCGATCACCAGTTCGCCCTTGTCCGACTGGCTGATGTAGGCGTGGATGGTGTTGGACATGACCACGCACGGAAAGACCGGCTTGATGGGTTCGGACACCAGCGCCTGCAGGGGATAGCTCTCGAGCGGCAGATGCACGCCGGCCAGCTTCATGACCACGCTGGTGTTGCCTGCGGCCGCGACGCCGATGCGCCCGGAGCGGATGAGGCCGCGGGTCGTTTCGACACCGCAGACGCGGCCGGCTGCGTCCTTAACGATGCCCGTAACCTCGCAGTTCTCGAGAATATCCACGCCGAGGGAATCGGCAGCACGCGCATAACCCCACGCGACCGCGTCGTGGCGTGCTGTGCCACCGCGGCGCTGCAGGGCGGCGCCGAGCACCGGATAGCGAATGTCGCCAATGTTCAGCGGCGGACAGAAAGCCTTGGCCTCCGCGGGCGTCAGCCAGGCGTTATCGACGCCGGCGGCGCGGTTGGCATGGACGTGACGTTTGAAGACCTGCACGTCGTGCACGGTGTGCGCGAGCATCATGACGCCGCGCGGGGAGAACATGACGTTGTAGTTCAGGGCGTGGGTGAGACCGCCCCACATCTTCACCGCATGGTCATAGAGCGCGGCGCTCTCCTCGAACAGGTAGTTGGAGCGGATGATGGTCGTGTTACGGCCGGTATTGCCGCCACCGATCCAACCTTTCTCGAGCACGGCGACGTTGGTCAGGCCGTGCTCGCTCGCCAGATAGTAGGCCGCGCCCAGGCCATGGCCGCCGCCGCCGATGATCAGGGCGTCGTAGCTGTGTTTCGGCTCGGGGCTGCGCCACTGAGGTTGCCAGCTTCTCTGGCCGGTCAGACCGCGCAGGATGAGCGAGAGCGCAGAGAAGGGTTGCATCCCGTACTTCCCGCAGGTACGCGCAAGTGGGCGCGCATCATGCGCCCGCGGTGCGTGGGCGGGTTAGGATTCGCACGGCGACAAACTTGAATATATACGACATCGGTTGACTCCGGCGGTGGCCACACGCTGAGCGCGCCCGGTGCGTCCTTGCTGACCGGGGATTTCTGTCCGGCCTGCGCCGCCTCAGGGCGGCGGCGGTGGCGCGGCGCCCTTGATCGCCGTGCGGGGATTTAGGTGCTGGACGAACTCGGCCACGTAGTCATTGGCAGGCCGCTCGACGATGTCGCGCCCGGTGCCCGTCTGCACGATGCGCCCGCCCTCCATGATCGTTACCTGGTCGCCGAGTTTCAGCGCCTCATCCAGATCGTGGCTGACGAACAGGATGGTCTTGCGAACCCGCTCCTGCAGTGCCAGCAGCTCCTCCTGAAGCTTGCGGCGGATCAGCGGGTCGAGGGCTGAAAAAGGCTCGTCCATGAGCAGGATATCGGCGTCCGTGGCGAACGCACGCGCCAGACCGACGCGCTGCTGCATGCCGCCGGAAAGCTCGCTCGTGTAGCGCTCGGCCCATTGCGACAGACCCACCAGCTCCAGCTGCCGGTCGATGATTTCGCGGCGCCTTTCCGGCGGATCGCCGCGCAGCTCCAGACCGAAGCCGACGTTGTCTCGCACGGTGCGCCACGGCAGCAGCCCGAACTGCTGGAACACCATGGCGATGCGCTGCCGGCGCACGCGCCTGAGGGTCGCCGCGTCGCAGTTCACGCCGATGTCCACGGTCGAGTCCCCGTCGGCCACCAGCACCTGGCCGCGTGTCACCGCGTTGAGTCCGTTGGCCGCGCGCAAGAGCGTCGACTTGCCCGAGCCTGAGAGCCCCATGAGAACTGAGATCTCGCCACGCGCCACGGCCAGTGAGGCAGCGGCCACGCCGAGCACCACGCCGGTTTTGTCGGCGATGTCGCTGCGCGCACCGCCCGCATCGAGCAGGCTGAGCGCCCGCTGCATGGCGGCCGCGCGCGCCCGACGGCTGTGTCGCGGCGAGAACAGGATATCGACGGCGCGGAATTCCAGGGCGGCGCTGCTCACGGGGCACGCGTCTTGTCCGCCGGACGGCTGATGCGATCCAGCACGATCGCCAGCAGCACAATGACGAAGCCGGCCTCGAACCCCATGCCGACCTGCACGGTGTTGAGGGCACGCACCACCGGCACGCCCAGGCCGCCGGCGCCCACCAGCGCGGCGATGACCACCATCGACAAGCTGAGCATGATGCACTGGGTGATTCCGGCCAGGATCGTGGGCGCAGCGCTGGGCAGTTCGACCTTCCAGAGCATCTGCATGCGCGTCGCCCCGAAGGCCTCGCCGGCCTCGAGTAGCGATTTCGGCACCGAGCTGATGCCGAGCTGCGTCATACGGATCGGGGCTGGCAGCGCGAAGATGACGGTCGATATCAGTCCCGGCACCACGCCGAGCCCGAACAGCACGAGCGTCGGGATGAGATATACGAAGGTCGGCAGCGTCTGCATGAGATCCAGCACCGGCCGCATCCCGGCGTAGAGGTGCGGTCGGTGCGCAGCGGCGATGCCGAGCGGTACGCCGAGCAGCGTCGAGACCAGCGCCGCGACGATGACGAGCGAGAGCGTCTCGAGCGTCGGTTCCCAGTAGCCCTGGTTCATGATGAAAAGCAGTGCCGCCACCACGAATATCACCAGGGGCCAGGAGCGACGCAGGAACCAGCTGAGCACGGCCGCGCCCAGCACCAGAAGCGGCGAGGGAATCGCACGCAGGAGCGTGGTGAGTCCGTTGACACTGCCGCGGATCACGCTTGAGATGCCACTGAAGAGCGCGCTGAAATGCGTCTTCACGTACTCGATGACGACTGCCACGGTATCCCCGACCGGGATCTTGTGATCGGCGAGCCAGCGCTCGAGGCTGAAACTGGCAATGAGCCTGTTGGTGCCGAACATCGCCGCGAGCGCCGGCTGGCCGTCGAAGGTGGTGACCCCCTGCAGCCACGTGGCAACGGTGTCCGGGTTGGACTTGAGGAAATTCGCGGCCGCGACCTCGGCGGGCTGATGGCGATTGAGCATGTCATCCATCACGCGGCTCTCCTGCTGCGTGGTGAAGGACAGGTTCTTCAGCAGCCGGCCCATGTTGGGGCATTCCTTGGAGTAGCCCGCACGCGTGTTGGTGTAGACCGCCGCTTCGCCATAATTGGGGCCAAACACGCTGTCACCGCCGGCGAGATACTTCAGAGCGAAGCGCATGTTCATCGGATGCGGGTCCCAGGCCAGGAACACGATCGGCTGGTGCGCGTGGACCGCGCGCTCGACCTCTGCGAGCATTCCTTGTTCGCTCGACTCCACCAGCCTGAAGCTGCCCAGGCCAAAAAGGTTCTTGCTGATCAGCGTGAGCACGAGGCGGTTGCCGTCGTTACCCGGTTCGATGCCGTAGATCGAGGAGTTCAGCTGCGCGGCGAAGCGCTCGATGTCGGCGAAAGTCTTAAGTCCCGCCTCATACGCATAGACCGGCACTGCAAGCGTGTATTTGGCGCCGGTGAGATTGGCGCGGCCGACTTCCACCGAGCCGTCTTGCACGTAGCTGCGCCGGTCGGCCTCCTGTGCCGGCATCCAGTTGCCGAGGAAGACATCGAGGTCATTGTGTTTGAGTGATGCATAGGCGACCGGGACCGACAGCACCGTGATCGTCGGCTTGTAGCCGATGCGCTTCAGGAGCGCGCTGAATACTGCGGTCGTCGCGGTAACGTCGGTCCAGCCGATATCCGGCAGGCGCACCACCTGGCACTGCGGCGGATCGCTGGCCGCAATCGCGGTGGCAGCGGCGCTCACCCCGAGCGCCACCAGCGCGAGGCTGGCACTCACACGCCCGCAGAGGGCGTTGAGGCTAAGACGCTTGTGAACCGCAGACTCAACTGGCCACATGCCGTGCCCCCGCAGGATGAACTTCGCTTACGGGCTTGACCCGCAAGGCCCCCGGCCTTCATCATTCTGGCTACAACTTGAATAGCCGTTTAACTGGCGTGCTGTCAAGTCCTTGAAACACTGGTAAGTCCATGAGCCGATTGAAAGTATCGCCTCCAGGACCTTAAGAGAACGAGGCATTCAATGCCCGCCCGGTGAACGTGTTCGGAGCATTGCATTGAACAGGCAATCAACGACCCCCAGGGACCCTGCATCGCGTAGCGGCACCACGGTGCGGGACGAAGGCGAGGAGGCGCGTCGCGTTCAGCTGGTGGAGGTCACGATCGATAGTCTGGCCGAAGTCGGTTACGTCGGCACGACTCTCGCAGAGATCGCACGCCGGGCCGGAGTTTCACCGGGCCTGGTGGCCCACTACTTCGGCGACAAGGACGGACTCCTAGAAGCGGCCTTCCGCACACTGGCGCGCACGCTTGCCACGCGCATGCGCGCCGTGCTCGCGCTCGCCGGCAGCTCGCGCGCGCGCGTGCAGGCAGTCATAGACGCCAACCTCGCGCCGGAGGAATTCGACAAGCGTACCGGTACCGCGTGGCTGGCCTTCTGGGGACAGGTGTTGCATGTCGCGGGTCTCAAGCGCGTACAGACGGCGTACCAGAAGCGCATGTTGTCGAATCTGCGCCACGATCTGCGCCAGATGATACCGGGGGACGAGGCGCGCAGCCTCGCCGCTATGATCGCCGCGATGATTGACGGGGTGTGGCTGCGCGCGGCTCTGTCGGAATGGCAGGAAGCTGACAGCGGTAGCGCCCGTGCGCTGCTCACCGCTTTTGTCGAAGGACGTCTCAAGGATCTGATCGCTTTGGCCGCCGAGGCGCGCTTCGCGCCCGCACCGCGGGCGGCGTCCTCGTTCCGCGTCATCAACCCCGCCACCGGAGCGCTGCTGGCGGAGATCCCGATCGACGGTGCTACCCAGGTCAATGCCGCCGTCGCGCGTGCCTCCAGCGCCCAGAAGAAATGGGCCGCGCTCACCGGCGCTGAGCGCGGGCGCATCCTACAGCGTGCGGCGCGCTTGCTGCGGGAGCGCAATGAGGAACTTGCGCATCTGGAGACGCTGAACACCGGCAAGCCCATCCAGGAGACGCGCGCGGTAGACGTGCTCTCCGGAGCTGAGTGTCTGGAGTACTACGCCGGCGTCGCGGCCGGAATTGCCGGGGAGCATCTGGATCTCGGGCCGCTGGCTTTCGGTTACACCCGCCGCGAGCCCCTGGGAGTGGTTGCCGGCATCGGCGCCTGGAATTACCCGCTGCAGATCGCCTGCTGGAAATCCGCCCCGGCGCTGGCCTGCGGCAACGCCATGATCTTCAAGCCCGCCGAACTCACGCCGCTCACGGCGCTCAAGCTCGAGGAGATCTACGCCGCTGCCGGAGTGCCCGCGGGGGTGTTCCAGGTGGTGCAGGGCCTTGCCGATACCGGCCGCCTGCTCACGCGCCACCCGCAGATCCGCAAGATATCTCTCACCGGGGAGGTGGGGACCGGCAAGGCCGTGATGGCTGATGCGGCGGTGACCCTCAAGCAGGTGACGCTCGAACTCGGCGGCAAGTCCCCGCTCATTGTATTCAGCGACGCGACGCTCGAGAACGCCGTCTCCGGGGCGCTGCTGGGTAATTTCTATTCCGCCGGTGAGGTGTGCTCTAACGGTACGCGCGTTTTCGTGCACAAGAACCTGCGGGCGCAGTTCATTGAGCGCCTGCGCCAGCGCACCCAGGCGATGCGGATCGGCGATCCGCTGGATCCGGCTACCCAGGTCGGAGCGCTGATCTCACAGGATCACATGGAGAAGGTACTCGGCTTCATCGCGCGCGGGCGCGCCCAGGGCGCGCGCCTGGTGACCGGTGGCACGCGCGTGACGACCGGGGAGCTGGCACGCGGTTTCTTTGTGGCCCCCACGGTTTTCGATGCCTGTCGCGATGACATGGACATCGTGCGCCAGGAGATCTTCGGGCCGGTGATGTCGGTGCTCGAGTTCGAGGATGAGGAGGAGGTGATTGCGCGCGCCAACGCCACCGAGTTTGGCCTGTCGGCCGCAGTGTTCACCAACGATCTGGCCCGCGCCCACCGCGTCATCGCGCGGCTCGAGGCGGGCACCTGCTGGATAAACCACTACAACATCACGCCGATCGAGCTGCCGTTCGGCGGGGTCAAGATGTCGGGCCTGGGCCGGGAGAACGGCCGCGCCGCGATCGAGCACTACACCCAGTTGAAGAGCGTGTACGTCGCGCTCGGTGACATCGAGGCGCCGTACTAGGCGCGTCCCGATGCCGCAGAGCTCCGAGTCCTTCGATTACATCATTATCGGCGCCGGTTCGGCCGGTTGCGTGCTGGCCGACCGCCTCACGGAGGACGGCCGCAACCGGGTGCTGCTGGTGGAGTACGGTGGCTCGGACCGCTCGCTGTGGATCCAGATGCCGACGGCGCTCTCGATCCCGATGAACATGGAGCGCTATGACTGGCGCTATTACACCGAGCCTGAGCCGCACCTGAACAATCGCCGCCTGCACACCCCGCGCGGCAAAGTGCTCGGGGGCTCCTCCTCGATCAACGGGCTCGTCTACGTGCGTGGTAACGCGCTCGACTTCGAGGGCTGGGAGTCGCTCGGGGCGAGCGGCTGGGGCTACCGCGACGTGCTGCCGTACTTCAGACGTGCCGAAGGGCGCGCCGGCGGCGGAGATGACTACCGCGGTGGTGAGGGCAAGCTCGCCACGCGTCGCGGACTGCTCACCAACCCGCTGCACGCTGCCTGGCTCGCGGCGGGTGCCCAGGCCGGCTATCCCCAGACCTCCGACATGAACGGCTTCCAGCAGGAAGGCTTCGGCTACATGGACATGACGGTCGGGGACGGGCGGCGCTGCAGCGCCGCCAACGCTTATCTTCGCCCGGCGATGCGCCGTCCGAATCTTGAGGTGCGTACGCACGCGCTGGTGAGCCGCTTGCTGTTCGAGGGGCGCCGGGCCGTCGGCGTGCGCTATCGGCATGGCGACGTGCGCCACCACGTGCTGGCGCGGCGCGAGGTCATCGTGTGCGCCGGACCGATCAACTCCCCGCAGCTGCTGAAGCTCTCAGGCGTCGGTCCCGGCGAGGAACTGGCGGAGCTCGGCATCAAGGTGGTGCACGACCTTGCGGGGGTGGGGGAGAACCTGCAGGACCACCTGGAGTTCTATTTCCAGGTCGCCTCGCGCGAGCCCGTGACGCTGTATTCACAGATGTCGCTGTGGCGGCGGGCACTGATCGGCACGCGTTGGCTGCTGACGCGCGGTGGCCTTGGCAGCAGCAATCACTTCGAAACCGGCGGCTTCATCCGCAGCCGTGCCGGCGTGCCGTACCCCAATATCCAGTTCCACTTTCTGCCCCTGGCGGTGAGCTACGATGGCTCCTCGCTCGCGCGCGAGCACGGCTTCCAGGCTCACGTAGGACCGATGCGCTCACGCAGCCGGGGCTTTGTGCGGCTGCGCTCCGCCGAGCCGCTGGAGAAGCCGAAGATCCTCTTCAACTACATGTCGCACGAGGAGGACTGGGCGGAAATGCGCGCCTGCGTACGTCTCACCCGCGAGATCTTTGCGCAGCCGGCCTTCGATCGCTATCGCGGGCGCGAGATTCAGCCGGGAGCGGGAGTTACGAGCGATGCGCAGATCGATGAGTTCATCCGCGCCCGGGTCGAGAGCGCCTATCACCCTTCCTGCACCTGCAGGATGGGCAACCCCACCGATCCCCTGGCCGTGGTGGACCCGTTCACGCGTGTCATCGGACTTGAGGCACTGCGGGTCGTGGATTCCTCGATCATGCCGCGGATCACGACCGGAAACCTTAACGCGCCGACCATCATGCTGGCGGAGAAGGCCGCCGACCTGATCCGCGGCGTGCCGCCCCTGGCGCAGGCGAACGCTCCTTATTTCACCGCAGCTAGCTGGCAGACCGCTCAGCGCTGAAAGGGCGCTACCGCCTCAGTCGCGGTAGCGCGTGAGCGCATCCCCGAGCGCGGCGCGCAGCGGGCCGAGCCAGGGCTCGTAGTTGCGCCATTGATTGAGTCCCTCGCGGTAGAGCGGCTGGCGCACCTGCTCGGAGCTGGCCGTGCGCACACTGCGCTCGGTCTTGTGGAATTCGACGCAGGCGGGTTCGAAATCCAGCTCGCAGTATTCGAGCAGCCGCCGCACGCTGCCCTCAAGATCATTCACTAGGTCCTCGTGCTGCACGCGCAGCACCCGCCCCGGCAGCACCTCCTGCCAGTGCCGCATCAGCTCGAGGTAAGTGCGGTAGTAGCGCGCAATGTCCTCGACGCTGTAGGCAAACTCCTGCCCGTGTGCAAACAGCTGCTTGAGATTGCCGAAACAGCAGGCCAGCGGCTCGCGCCGCGCATCGATGATCTTCGCGTTGGGCAAGATCAGATGTATCAGCCCGATGTGGCGGAAATTGTTCGGCATCTTGTCGATGAAGCGCGCCCTGCCGGATCGGTAGGCGCGCGTGTCGTGCAGGTATTTCTCGCCCAGGCGACGCAATTCCTGCGCCGGCAGCTCGGCCAGTACCGCCGGGTAGGGCGGCTTCTCCGGATTCCAGTCGCGCCCCTGCAGGTCCACCACGATGCGCGGGATATCGGCCAGTTCCTGGGTGCCCTCCACCGCGGAGTGCGACGCCAGGATCTGCTCGATCAGCGTCGAGCCCGAACGTGGCAGTCCGACGATGAATATGGGATCCGGCTGCGGTGCGCCGCTGCCCCGGCGGCGCGTGAAGAGCTCCGCCGTGCCGATCTCCCTCTGCAGGCGGGTATTGAGCTCGATCAGCTCAGGACGGTAGCGGCTCGTGGCGCGCTTGAGTTCGTTGCCGCGCGTGTAGTACGAGAATGACTCGGCGAACTGCTGGCGGTCCTCATACGCCTTTCCCAGCGCAAAGCACAGGTGATAGCGGTCCACGGTTGCGATCGAAGGAACGGATTCTGCGCTGCGCATCGCCGCCAGTTCCGGCTCCTCGAAGCGATAGGTCTTGAGGTTCGCCAGGCTCCAGTAGGCATCGCCATAGCCGGGGCGCTCACTGGCGGCCAGCCGGTATTCGGCAATCGCTTCCGCGCTGCGGCCGAGCGTCTTCAGTGAGTGCGCGATCGATAGATGCAGCTCGGCAGGCTGCAGTGCCCCGACCATCAGGTCGCGGTAGAGCTCGATGGCACGCTCGTGCTGGCCAAGGCCGACGCAGGTCATCGCATACATGGTGCGGTAGTTGCGGTCGGCGGGGTCCGCCGCGAGTAGCCTCTCGGCCTGCTCCTGCGCCCGCTGATGCAGATGCCGCTCAATGAGGACCTGGGCGTAGTCGAAGCGCGCCGCGTGGTAGTCCGGAGCGATATCCA
This sequence comes from uncultured Pseudomonadota bacterium, assembly GCA_963743625.1. Taxonomy (GTDB): domain Bacteria; phylum Pseudomonadota; class Gammaproteobacteria; order Steroidobacterales; family Steroidobacteraceae; genus 13-2-20CM-66-19. Next base: position 677,798 of record CAVUQM010000009.1, read on the forward strand.
GTACCGCCTCGAGCAGCAGCTGGGCGTCATCGAGCACGTCACGCTTGATTCCGATGCGGGCCAAGAGGCGCATCGCCTCCACGTGATGGCCGTGTTTCACGAGAAACGCACGAATGAGTTCCTCGGCCGCCGCCAGCTCCCCGTCGCTGAACAGGGCCGTGGCCGTGATGACCTGCGGCGGCAACGCTTTCAAGGTGGCGACATGCGCCGCCGCGGTGGCCGCGCCGGCGGCATCGCCGCCCATCCGATATAGGCTCTCGAGCAGGCCCCAACTGACCGGCAGCGCCGGATTGATGTTCACCGCGCGCAGGAAAGCCTCGATCGCCTGCGGCGCCTGTTTGAGCGCAACGTAGCAGTTGCCGCGCTCCTGGTAGAGGCGGCTGAAGCGCGGGTGCAGCTGCTCGAGTGCCGCGAGCGTGGCCAGTGCCGCCGGGATGTCGCCCAGGTAACGCTGCGCGAGCGCGCGCTGGTACAGCACGTCCCGGTTTTCGGGCACCTCAGCCAAGAGTTTGTCGGTGGCGGCCAGGGCCTCAGGCAAGCGGCGCGCCTGCACGAGCGCGCCGATCCGCCGCACCTCAAGTTCCACTGCCGAGGGCGCGTTCATAGCTGATGGGGCGTGAGCGACCGCATCCGTGGGGCGTGGTACGCCCTGATCGCAGGCAATTGGCTCATTCGCGGGCAGGACCATCCGTGTGGCCGCGGCGCGGGCCTGCAGCAACCATAGCATGCGGCCGGCGCAGAGCAGCGGGCGCGGCCATCGGCGGCGGAGGCCGCCGCACCGGGTCCGCGCCCGGTGCGGCTCCTGCAGTGCCCTTTAGAACTTGTAGCCCATTTCCGCGCCGAGCACCCGCGGGCGCAGCGGCGTCTGAGCCACGATGAACTGGTCGGTGCTCACGAAGACGCTGGCGTTGGAGTTGCCGAGATTCTGGCCGAAGACATTGAAGTACCAGGCGTCCTTGGCGACCCCGATCGAGGCGTCGTAGGTCGTATAGGCGGGATTCTCGAACCGCAGTCGCCCGGTGCTGATGGTGCCGGCGCCGATCAACGGATTTGAGCCCGCCTGCGTGAACGAGTGGCCGCTGTGGGTGGCAGCCACCTGCACATAAGGACTGTAGCCGGCAAAGCTCCATTCGTAGCGGGCCCGTAGGCTGAACTGCAGCGGCGGGGAATTGGCGCTTGGGGAGCCAATCGGTCCGAACGGATTGACGACCGGGGCGCAATTGCCGCCGAAGGAGTCGCAGGCGTTCGCGATCGGCTTACCGAAACCCGGGCTCAGCGGGTTGTTGTTAAGCAGCGCCGGTGAATTGGTCTGCCGACTCTGGTTCCAGGAGGCGGCCCCTTGCACCGTCAGCTCGTTGGTGACACGCGCCACCAAAGAGGTCTCGATACCCTTGATGAGGAAATCCTGGCCATTGGTATTGAAGAAGATGTTGCCGACGACGCCGGGGTCGAAGAAAGCCACCTGCACGTTGTCCCAGTCTTCGCGGTACAGAGCGCCGTTCCACTGCAGACGGTGGTTGAAGAACTCCGTCTTCCAGCCGATCTCGTTGTTGGTCAGTTTGTCGGATGAGTAGGACTTCGGGATGAAGTACTGGGGCGATGAGGGATCCGTGGGCGCGACTCCCGGCGTGAAGGCGTGTGGCGAGCTGCCGTTCTGGTTGAAGCCGCCGGGCCGGAACCCTTGCGACCATGTGTAGTACACCATGGTGTCCGAGGTCATGTGCCAGGTGATATTGGCGCGGCTCTTGAAGCCGGACTCGGTGTCCGAGAGGTTGGCCGCATTCAGGTTGTAGCTGTAGTAATAAGGGCTGTTGGTCGGCGTTTGGGTCACGTGGCAGCCCGTGGGCGGAGTTCCACCCTCGAAGCAGCCGAAGCTGGAGAGCACGCTGCCCGCCGAGTAGTTGTCGAAGCGGAAGTGGCGCGTGCCGGCGGTGACGGTCAGAACCTTCGGGATGATGTCGAAGTCCATGGACGCGAAGAAGGCGGTCTGCTTGGTCTTGCGCTGCGTGTCCTGGTAGAAAGAGGTGTTGTCGCCCTGTATGCCGGGGTTGACTACGCTCGACCCCGGTATGGTGCCGACATTGGCGAAACAGCCGGTGTTTCCGGGCGAGTCCTGCGGCCCATTTGAAGTACAGATGGGCACGGTCTTGTACTGCCAGCCAGTCTGGTCGTACAGCGTGTTGCTTTCCCAGAACGCCCCGGCGATCGCCCGCAGCCGCCACTCATCCGGGGTGCTCAGGCGAAATTCGTGCTGCTGATGAACGTTACGTTCATCGGAGTGCCAAGTGGCGCTTGGCGAGAAGCACTTGGAGGTGAGATTCGGGTGGTACGCGGTGGGGCCGTAGCACTGGTAGTAATCCGCGTACACGCCGCGCGAATAATTGGTGTAGTCGCCAACCTGCTCGACATTGCGCACCAGATAGCCGCCCGTGTAAACCGCCTTCAGCACTCCGAACTTGCCGTTCAGCGTCCAGGCGGTGCTCTCGAAGCGGTCCTTGTCGGAGGAGGGGTTGAAGAGAGTGACCTCGAGCGGGGAGAGCGGTGCGCCATCGGAGGCGTTGGGCTGCTGGTAGAAGACCCCCTGCGCATCCATGTTCTGGTAGCTCTGCGTGATGAGCGCATCCCAGTCGTCGTTGAACTTGTATAGCGCCTCCACGCGTACGCCGGTGTAAGTGACCGGGTTGATGGCATTGCCAACCAACGGGCCGTTACTGAGCGAGGGACTCCCCGGGGGCACGCAGTAGCCGGAGTTCGGCAGCCCGTTCGGGCACTGGCCGCTCGCTGAGGCCGGATAGTTGGCGTAGTGAATGCCGATGTCGTTGTTGTTGCGCGTGAAAGTTGCCGGCACGTTGTTGATGTAACCGCCACGCCGGTCGTTGTAGATCACCGCGCGCACCGCCATGGTGTCGGCGATCAGCGGCACGTTCAGCACGGCGGTCAGGTTGCTGTTCGGATCGCCGTGCGCGGTCACCCCGTAGCCGGCCTTGACGTTGGCCTCGGTCACGTTGAGCTTGGGCTCGTTGGTGATGTAGCGGATTACGCCGGCCTCGGCGCCGGCACCATAGAGAGTGCCCTGCGGACCTTCGAGGACCTCGATGCGGTTGAGATCGGCCGCATAGATGTCCAGGTTGCGGTTGGGCAGCTGGCCGGACTGGTTGTCGAGGTAGATGGCTACATTGGGGTTAAGACCCGTGGAACCGCTGCCCTGGCTGGGCTGCGAGCCGGCGCTCAGGCCGCGCATGAAGACTTCGTTCTGCCCCGGACCGTTGTTGGCGGTCGTAACATTGGGCAGATACTTGATGTAGTCATCGAGCGTGGTGATATTTAGCTGCTGCAGCACCTCACCGGTGAAGGCCTGCATCGAGATGGGCACGTTCTGCATGCTCTCGTTGCGGCGCTGGGCGGTGACGGTGATTTCGACCAACCCTTCCGAGTTGGTATCGGTGCTGGTCACGGTGGTGTCGGCCGCCAGCGCGATCGCTGAGGCTCCGCAGGAGACCCCTCCGAGGATGGCCGCTACCGCACACGAGATCTTCGAATTCATTGCTGCTCCCCTTTTAGAAACCTTCAGATGCCCGCAGCGAGTCGCCGTGCGGCGCGCGCGAATTAGCTGCATGCCATGCCCGGGATGCTACAGGTGCTGCGGCCAGGGCAAATTGTTTGACGCTGCCGGGCCGGGCAGATCACTCGAAGACCCGCGCCCGCGCCGCATCCCCGTGCGCGGCGCGCTGTGGCTGCAGACGTCGCGTCGAGGGCGACAGTCCGTAGGCGTCCTTGAACTGGCGCGAAAAATGCGCGCAGTCGGCGAAGCCAGCCTCGTTGGCAATGTCGGTTACCGAGCGATCGGTGTTCTCGATGAGCCAGTTGGCGTAGCGCATGCGCAGCTGGCGGTAAAGAGAGGCCGGTCCCATGCCGACGTGCTGGCGGCAGAGCCGCTCCAGCTGGCGCGCCGACAGCCCGAGTTCCGCGGCCACGGCGGCCACTGCAATCGGACGGGCGAGATTCTGCTCCATGAGCAGGAGCGCGCGACGTACGCGTGGCTCGGCGACCGTCTCGGAGAGCGGCGGGTGGGGCTGCGCATCACTGCCGGAGCGCTGCCGGTCAAAGAGCAGAACCTGGCTCGCCTTCTGCGCAACCGCGCGGCCCAGGTGTTGCTCTATCAGAAAGGTGGCCAGCGCCGCAGCGCCGGCGCCGCCGGCGCAGGTGATACGCGGGCCGTCGGCGAGAAACAGGCGGTCGGCGACGACTTCCTGATTGGGAAAGGCCTCAAGGAAGTCCTGGTAGTGATACCAGCTCACGCAGGAGCGGCGCCCCTTCATGAGCCCGCTGCGACACAGAATGAAACTGCCGGTGCAAATGCCGATGAGCGGCACGGCGGAAGCGCCGACATCGCGCAGGTAGCGCGTCGTGGCCTCATCGATCTGCGGCCCGGCATGCAAGATGCCGCCGATGACGACGGCGTAATCGAGTTGTTCGGGGGTGAGCAGCGGACTGGTGGGTTGAATCAGCACGCCGCAGCTGGCCGACACCGCCTCTGGGCGGCTCGCCATGATCGACCACTGCACGTTCAGCGGCCGGCTGCGGTCGCCCTCATCGGCGGCGAGGCGCAGATGGTCAATGAAGACGGCAAACGCGGACAGCGTGAACTGATGGGCGAGGATGACGCCAACGCGCAGCGGCGGGCGTGCACTACGCTCGGCTGCAGCGGTTCTAACGGTTAGGCCTGAGTGAGGCATTGAACGCGCACTCAATTCTTATGCTCTTCCCCCCAAGCCCTATATTCCAATAACCCCCTCGCGTACGCAAGAAGGACCTACATGGATATATAAATCAAGCAATAACAATGGAGTGTACTTCGATAATGAGAGTTTGGCGCGGCAACACACGATTGAACGAGCATTCAGACGCGGGCTTAAGACGACCGATGAACCCGAGGGGTGCGGGTATGCAGCAGACAGGTCCCCCGCCAGCGCGGGCGTGCCGGGTCCAGTGAGAGGGACGCCTAGCGCAGGACTGCGAGGCGCGCGAGATTGCCTTGCACGGTCGGGTCATGACAGCCGCTGCGTGCGTACCAGCGCCGTGCTGCGCCGATGAGGGCAAGCCCCGTTTCCACGGATGCGGCCTCCTGCGGGGCCAGGTTTTCGTCGAGCGTAGTGCGGTAGCCGCGCGGTGGGGTTCGCAGGTGGCGCCGCAGCTGCAGGCGCCGCAGGGCGCGCGCGGGCACTGAAGGCGGCGTCTCGCGCTCCGCGGTCGCGGGGCGCGCCAGCGCAGTGTCGGGGCCAGCCTTGCTGTCCTTTGCGGGCAGCCACTGGGCGCACCACATGCCGACCTCCTCGCGGGAACAGCGCAAGTGCGGATCGCTCAGCGCGACCGCGATTCGAGGCAGGTCGCAGGCTTCGCGCAGCGCTGCATCCCAGCGCTGCTCTTCCAGGAGCTGCTCAATATCGGTGAGGTAGCTCGCGAGCATGCGTGAGCTGGAAGGTGCGGCGGCGGTGCTGGTAGCGGGGGGCGGCGACATATTCGTAGGCTTCCTCGGCGCTCTTCAGGCGGCCCGCTCCGTCGGTGCCGGCGTGCCGCTGTCGGCAGGCGCATCGGGAGCATCCGGCGCTGCGATAGGCCCGGTAGACGCAGCCACCGGGGAGGCCGGGATAGTGCGCTTGGCGCGGCGTGCGACGGCTGGCGCGGGGCGTGCCACCACCACCTTACGCGCGGGCTTCACCGGACGCGGGCGCGGCCTGGGCACAGCCGCCTTAGGCTTAGCGCGTGCCGCCGGTCGTGGCGTCCTCGCGAGCTTCTTCACAGGCAGTGGCTTGGCAGCTTTCCTGGGCATGCGCACTGCTTTGCGCACCGGCTTGCGAGGCGCAGAGCTCTTGGCAGCCGTCTTGGCCGGCGTGCGCTTCGCGGCCGCTCGTCGCGCTACGGCGCGTTTAGGGGTTTTCTTGTGAACTTTCGCATCCTTACGATGGCGCCGCGCGTGCTTGAAAGCCTTGCGGGCGGCCGCGGCATGCTTGCGTGCGCGCCTCGCCTCACGCTTGGCTTCCTTCAGGCGCTTGCGGGCACGCTTGAGCTCTTCCTTAGCGATCCGTACGCGCTGCTTGGCGACATCCGCCTGCAGCCGCGCGCGCTGGAACGGCTCGGCGGGTACGTTCTGTTCGCTGCCTGTCTTCTTCATTAGCGGCTCTGCGAAGCGAAAGAGCGCCAGTCTCACACAAGCGAATGGCTCTTACCACCGCACCAAGTTATCCACAGAATTTGTGCATAACTATGTGGACAGAACGCCGCGCGCCAGGCAAAGGCCGAGCCCCAGCAAGAACTTGCGTTACGATGCGCGCCTTTTCGCCACTGACGATGCGCCGCGAGCTCTTCGGCTCAAGGCGTGCCGCCGAACATCGTCGCGGTCACGCGATTGCGTCCGCCATTCTTGCTGCGATAGAGCGCAACGTCGGCCACCTTGAGCACCCGTTGTGCGAGGTGCCGTTCGCCGGCGGGCACGCGATCCAGTCCGCAAAGTCCGAAGCTCGCGGTGACTTGGACGTTCTTGCGGTCGTAAGTGAACGGTTTGCTGCCCACGGCCAGGCGCAGCTTTTGTGCAACCTCCAGGGCATGAGCGTATGAGGTTTCCGGCAGCACGACGGCGAACTCCTCCCCACCGATGCGTGCCACCCAGTCGATGCCGCGCCGCAGGTTCTGCTGCAGGCGCGAACCGAATTGACGCAGGATCTGGTCGCCCCCGGCATGGCCCAGGGTGTCGTTGAGGTTCTTGAAAAAATCGATATCGCACAACACCAGCGACAGGCCGCGTCCGTAGCGGGAGGCGCGTTCCATTTCGCGCGGAAAATGCTTGCTGAAAAAGCGCCGGCTGGCAACGCGGGTCAGGTCATCCGTGGCCGACAGCTTGCGGTTCTCCGCGAGCGTGATGCGCAGCACCGCCTCGAGTTCAGAGATGCGCCGCGCAGCGGCGATGCGCGCGTCCACCTCACGCTCCGAGGCGCGGCGCCCCACGCAGTCGTCGGCACCGGCGCTGAGGCCGGCCTCGCGCTCGGCACTGTCATCGAGTTCGGCGAAATAAAGAATGATCGGTGGACGCTCGCCGGGGCGGGTGCGCAACCGGCGCACCATGTCAAGCGAATCGGTGAGCACCACGGGGCGGAACTCGGCGCTAAAACGCCGCAGCGCCTCGTTTTCTTCGGCAACCGACACGAAATCAAGCACGTCTGCGGTAATGCGCCGCTCGATCTGCTGTCGCAGCACCGGGTCCACGATCGCAAGCAGCGCCTTCGGTGGCGGCACCACCCGCAGCATCACCGCGATGCTCGCCGTGGTTTCTTCGGTATTGTCGGGTGGCCGATCCGCGCGCCGCTCGAGGATGCGCCGAATGACCGTAGTTTGCCCGCCCGCTGGCACCGGTTCCCCCCAGATATGCCGCCCGTCCGTGCCCGCAGAGTAACTCACCGCAGCGGCAAAGTGCGCGTAACTGGTGCGCATCGGGAAAGTACCGGGTTTAGCCCCATGAACCCGCCGCCCCGCGCGCCGGGTGACGCTAGTATCATTGCGCGCCTATGGAAGCGCCTGCCATCACACGCTACCGGCGCCCGTTCTTTGCGCCGGTGTGGCTGAGTCTGCTGGCCGCCGCGATGCTGGTGGCGGCCCTTGGTTTGGCCGCCTATCACGGCGCCGGTACGACACTCGTGGTGCTGGTGCAACCGGCCGAGAAAGACCCGGGTACGATCGCCGATCCGCCGGTATCTCCCGAGGGCGAAGTGCGCGCGCAGCGGATTGCGCACATGCTCGGTGATCCCGGCGTGGCGACCAGATTAGACGCAATCTATGTAAGTGAGGACCGGCGCGCGCAGCAGACCGCCGCACCGCTCCTCGAGCGGCTGCACCGCTCGCCGGTGATTTTCAAAGACCCGGAGGCGGAGGCGGTTGCCCGACATTTGCTGCACGAACGCTCGGGGGGCGCCGTCCTAGTGATCGCCGGGGGCGCGGGGTTTGCGCAGATGCTGCACACGCTCGCTGGTGCGGAGCGCGCGGTGGCACCGGATGATTCTGACTTCATCTACGTAGTGAGCGTACCCGCTTTCGGCCGAGCGCGGCTCGTGCGGCTGAGGCTCTAGGGCGGCTCAGCCCGTGGTGGGCTCGCGCCGTGTGCCGCCCGCGCTCAGGGCCGCGGCCCGGCGGATGAATTCGGTGTGCTGGCCAATGCGGAAGTCTGCGAGTACGGCGGCGCGGATGTAGCGCGCCTGGTCGATGAGATAGGTTGCGCGCCGCACGCCAAATCCCAATGGGCCAAGCACGTCGTACATGCGAATGACGAACTTGTCCACGTCGGCAAGTAGTGTGAAGGGCAGGTGGTACTTCTCACGGAACCTGCGGTGCGTCTCGGGCGTTTGTGGACTCACGCCTGCAACGTCGAGTCCTGACTCCAAAAGCTCGGTGTGCAGATCGCGGATGTTGCAGGCCTCGCGCGTGCAGCCGGGCGTGAAATCGGCCGGATAGAAATAAAGGATCAGTGGGCCGTGGCCCAGCAGGGTGCTGAGCGAGACGCTCTGGTCATTCTGGTCCGGCAGCGTGAATTCCGGCGCGCGGCCCCCGATGGGCAGCATGGCGTAATCTCCGTTCCACGACGATAAAGGAAGCCCCCGCTCAGAATCATAGCCGTATGGCGCGGCTGCGGTTCAAAACTTCATTGGACCTCCCGGACCGCGATGCTAGAATCGCGCGCCTTGCAAAATGGGGCGGTAGCTCAGCTGGGAGAGCGTCGCGTTCGCAATGCGAAGGTCGAGGGTTCGATCCCCTTCCGCTCCACCATTAAATCAATGACTTACGGCGCACACGGTTTTCCAGTGCTGACTTCGTGAGCGCACAGTAAGTGCAACTGCGCTCCCAGACTCTCCGCGTCAGGTTCGGCGAGACTCGCGCCCCAAGTTGCGCGACTTCCAATACGTCGCTGACCTCGCGCCGTAGCCTGTCTGGCGGTGGGAGCCTACGCAGTAGCCAATGAGTACGCCGGTGAGACTCTTACGATGGCGCAGGTGATCGTCAACGAGCTCGGGATTACTCCTGCCCGAGGGTCATGAGCGCGAATTCCTCGAAGAGTACCTGTGCGGCCAGCTGCGCTGTGTTCGTGGTCGGGTCGTACTCGGGAGCTACTTCGACCACGTCGGCGCCGATAATGTTGAGGCCCTTCAGTCCCCGCAGCAGCGCCAGGCCCTCGCGCGCCTCCAGGCCGCCAACGTCCGGAGTGCCGGTACCGGGCGCGTACGCCGGATCAAAGCCATCGACGTCGACCGAGACGTAGACGCGCCCCTCACCGACCACCGACCGCGCCTTCTCGATGACGGCGGCCAGTCCCATGCTGAGGAAGTCCTCCATGTAGATTACGGTCATCCCAGACGCATGCGAGAACTCCCAGAACATGTTGGAGCTGCCGCGAATGCCGATCTGGATAGTGCGTTCCGGGTCAAGTACGCCGTCCAGCACCGCCAGGCGAAACGGGCCGCCATGATGGAACTTCGAGTCATCGTAGGCTCCCATGGTGTCGCAGTGCGCATCAATGTGCACCAGTCCCACCGGCGCATCGCGTCCAAGCGCCTTGAGTATCGGATAGGTGACCGAGTGATCCCCGCCGACCGACAGCGGGCGCACGCCGCCCTTCTTGAGATCGGTGTAGAAGCTTTCGATGTCGATGAGGGACTCCTCCAGGCTGTAGCGACTGCGGAACGGCACGTCACCGATGTCGGCGGCGCGGGCATGTGCCTTGGGCACGCCGCGCATCGTCGGATGGTAGGGCCCAATGCGCTCGATGTTGCGCACCGCGCGCGGCCCGAAGCGCGCCCCAGGGCGGTTGGAGACGCCGAGGTCCATGGGCACGCCGACGAGCGCAATGTCCAAGCCGGCCGCGCTCTCGGCGTGCGGCAGCCCGAGCAGCGTCGGCACGCCCGAGTAAGGAAGTGAGCGGCGGCCTTGCGGAGACTGTACCTGGAGCGCAGCACGGGCGAGCACCGGATCATCGCCGTCGAAGGCATTACGATCGGCGTAGCGCGCCCGCAGCCGCATGAGTTTTTCGCTGTCCATCAGATGGCTCCACGGTTGAAAATTGCCAGGGATTGTCGGCGTGCCTAAAGGATGGTCCCGCGCATCACGACAAGCGCGACGCTGAAATAGATTACCAGTCCCGTAACGTCCACCAGCGTCGCGACAAACGGCGCCGAGGAGGTCGCCGGGTCCGTGCCCAGCCGTTTGAGGATAAACGGCAGCATCGAGCCGCAAATCGTGCCCCAGGCGACCACACCCACAAGCGAGAGTCCAACCGTGATTCCAACCAGCAGCCAATGGGTGCCATAGACATTGGTGAACGGCGTCCACGCGGCGATGCGCACGACGCCAATACCACCGAGAATTGCCCCGAGCGCTAGCCCGGCAAGGACCTCTTTCCAGGCGATCTTCCACCAATCGGCGAGCTTGAACTCACCCAAGGCCATGGCACGGATAACGAGGGTCGTGGCCTGCGAACCGGAATTGCCTCCGCTGGAGATGATCAGGGGGAGAAAAAGCGCCAGCACGACCGCCTTGGAGATCTCGTCCTCGAAATAGCCCATGGCCGTCGCGGTCAGCATCTCGCCGAGGAACAGGATGACCAGCCAGGTGGCGCGTTTCCTTACCATGGTCGCGAAGGGCGTCGCCATATACGGCAGTTCGAGAGCGCCGGGTTCCACAGCGCCCATGCGTAAGACGCGTTCGGTTTCCTCTTCTACCAGGACGTCGATCACGTCGTCGACCGTGACGAACCCGACCACTCGCTCGTTTGCTTCGAGCACCGGAATTGCGAGCAGGTTGTATTTGCTGATCTTGATGGCGACCTCTTTTTGGCTTGCCTGCGCACTCACGCTCACCGGCTTGCGGTGCATGACGGATGCAATCGACGCGGCCGGATCGGCCAACACGAGGTCCCGCAGAGAGACAGATCCCAGCAAACGGCCGCTGCCTTGCTCGAGCACATAACAGGCGAAAATCGCCTCTTTCTCGACTGCATAGGCTTTGATGGTTCGCAGCGCTTCCGCCACGCTCATTGTGGGCTGCAGGCTTACGAATTCCGTCGTCATGATTCCGCCCGCGGTGCGCGGCGGGTACTGCAGTAGCTGCTTGATTTCCTGCTGTACCTGATCGCTGACCTTGGGCAGGATGCGATGCTGCTGGTACGGGCTCATACCGCGTATGACTGCGGTGCGTTCGTCCGCCGACAGCTCTTCCAGGATTTTTGCGGCAATCGCTGGGTCAAGCTGCTCCAGGATCATCGAACGTCGTCGTAGCGTGGGTTGGTCGCACACGCGCACTGCCAGTGCCAGCGGCAGGAGTCGCATGACCTCGCCCGCTTCCGCACAGGTGAGGTGATTCAGCACGTCGGCGATATCCGGCTCGCGCAGCCCCAGCAACGGTTCCGGTAACTGTGCCGATGCCTTTGCAAGGCTATCCCGGGTGTCTTCAACAATCTGGTCAAGGTTGATCACATGCTGCCGTCCCTGTCTGCGATAAGGCCGCGCGCTGAAAAATCCGGCCAAGTCGCGAGTCGTCTCAGCGTTCTACGCAGCCTTTTGAGTCTATGATTGCTCCGCACCGAAGGCTGCCAGAGGCGCATGTTACACCGGCGGGCGGCCGTATTTTCCGACTGACATCGCCGCCCGTGATTCGCTTGCCGCCCTCGGTGGGTCGTTGACGTTGACGCTTGTGCGACTGTGTCGCGGGGTTATCCCAGGTCTTCCTCTTCTGCAGCAGCAGACCTATCCGGCGGCACGGGCGAAGTTGGAGCCGGCACGGGAGTGGTCTCGGCGGAGCTGCTCGCCGTGCCGCGGCGACCGCGGCCACGCACTCGATGGATAACCGGGTAGGCAAAGCTCGCGAGGTGCGAGTGAACACGCCTCAAATCCCGCACGGTGCGCAGAAAGAGATCACTCTCCTCGGCGACACGCTCCGCCCCGTCAGTCTCTCCGGGGCGGCTCGCGGCGGCGGCAGAGCGCAGGAGGCGTACGCTCAATGCGGTCGCGGCGGCTTCGAACTCACGAAATTGTCCCTTGCGGGCGGCCAATCGCTTGGCGTCCCGGGGCTCGGCCTGCAGGAACACGGCAAGCGCCAGCCTCAGACTCTCAAGCAATTCACGATGCATGGCGTCGACGATCTCGAGCTCCTCCGGCGAGAGCGCTCGGCCCCGCTTGCTGTTGCGCACGGCGCACTCGACCAAGCTGTTGGCGACGATGTCGGCGATGTGCTCGAGATTGATCACCGCCGAGAGGATGTCCTGACCCCGGGCACCCTCGCGCTGATTGTCGAGAGTTTGCTCGCCGCCCACGTCGGCGAGATAGCGGCGAATCGCGCCTCCCAGCTGATCGACGCACCGATTCTGAACGGTGACTGAATCAGCCCGTGCCCGATCGTTATGCTTGAGGACCTCAAGTGCGTCCCGCAGCATGGACTCCAGCATGTCGGCGATACGCAGCGTCTCCCGTGCGGCATTCGACAGCGCGACCGTCGCCGAATCGAGCGCCGCGACATCCAAATGGACTGGACGGCCCGGGTCGGCGGGTGCGGACGGGTCTGGCAGCCAGCGCGTGAGGAGGCGCGCGAGCGCACCGATAAATCCTAGGAACACCGCGGCGAGGATGAGATTGAATGCCAAGTGAAAGTTGACGACGAGGCGCCCGGGCGCAGGTTCAGCCTGCTCCAACACGCGGGTAATGTCGGGCAGGAACGGTAATGCGAGCACCACACCAACAGCGCGTATCAAGAGGTTGCCGAGCGGCAGACGCCGGGCGGCGGGAGTCGACGCGTCCATCAGTGGCGGCAATGTGCCGCCCAGGTTCGCGCCGAGGACGAGCGCTAGTGCGCCGGTGGGCTCGACGACATGTGTCGCCGCGAAGGAGGATACGAGGAGCACGATGGCGATACTCGAGTGGCAGGCCCAGGTGAGTGTGGCCGCCAAGAGCACCGCGAGCAGCGCGTCGTGAGCGAGTGCGCCCATCACGGGTCGCAGCAAGGGCGTGTTCTCAATGGGTCCGAGTGTGTGCTGAAGTCCGGCGAGTGCCATCAGCATGAGCCCAAGGCCAATACCGACTCGCCCGATGTTCTTCGCCCGACCTCCGGCGGCCCACCGGAAGACCAGCACGCCAATGAGCACCAGAGGCGGCCCCACCAGCCCAATGCTGAAGGACAGCACTTGGGTCAGGAGCGCGGTTCCGACGTTGGCGCCGAGCATCACAGCGAGCGCCGGGGCGAGTGTCATGACACCGGATGCCGTGAATGAAGTCGCGAGCAAGCCCGTCGCCGTGCTGCTCTGGAGGAGCGCCGTGACCCCAAGACCGGTGAAAAACGCTGGAAAACGACCGCGGAGGTTCCTGCCTAGCCAACGTCTGAGGACGTTCCCAAACCCACGTTGAACGCCTGTGCCGACCATGTGCGTGCCCCAGAGGAGGAGCCCCACATGCCCTGCGAGTTCGATAAGTAAGAGAGTCCCGCTCACCGCAGCCCCCGGCTACAAGGCGGGCTGGCCGCGCGCACATCCCCGGGGGTAACCGCGATCGATAACGATGCCTGGGCGGACGATGGCCAGAAACGACATCGATAGCGAAGTCTGCGCTTCATTTGTTGGGTGCAGCTATCTGAACGGGAGTCGGAACACGATTCCGGTCCCGGTCCAAAAAATGAATTGATCGCCGTAAGGGTGACGGAGAGAGCTGGTCCGGGTGCGTTGGTCATTCGTCCAATCACAGTGCCAGCGCCCAACGCGCAAAGCAACGCTCCGGTGGCTCTGCGCAGGCGGTCCGCCTGTGCTGCCCGAACATCGTATGCAGGGGGCTCAGTGCTCGAGAGTCGCTGCGATGAGCGCGGCGGGTAGGGTGCTGGCAGCACCAGCACATCACGACCTCCCAGTGCGCACAGGACAAGCCTCATGTGTAACCCGAGGCCCACCTGAAAAAGTCGATACGCTGACGGCAGTACAAGGAGGGTGAGCAAGGTTACCGTGATCATTCCTCCCATCATGGGCGCCGCGATCTGCCGCATGATCTCCGATCCCGTTGCGTTGCCCCACATGATGGGCAGGAGTCCTGCGATGATCACCGCCGACACACTGGACGGAGCGAGGCCGTCCTACGCGACAGAAGGAAGGACCGAGAACCATGAGCGCCGCAAGACGCCATAGGCTCGGACATGCCAAAACGGAATTGCGTAAACAGTTTGGTCGGACTGACTGATACCGGTGCCCAAAAGATTCGTTCTTAGGCTAGTTCGAAGTGCGTGCCTAACCGTGGTGCACGCGCAATCTAGCAAGACAGCTACGCGCCCACGATTAGCCGGTCTTCAACCGGCTTGGTGAGGTAGTCCCAAGGCCCCGCCCTTGATCCGCTGACTCGTTGCTCCGCTGGCGCCACTGCCGTCGTAGCTGCGCGCAGAGCGCTTGTATTGAAACGCGGGCGAACTCCTCAGAAGCCCTTGTCGAATGTCTCGCCGATGACAGAAAGTGCCGCGGCAGGCGCGGCTCCGTCCACCCTTGCGTAGAGCAGAATGGCCACACCGGCTAGCAGGCCGGCGAAGATAAGCAGCGCAATGAGCTTGGGCGCACGGAATCGCCGTTCCGTTCTCGGGGTGGTGCGCGCGATTTCGACGGCAAGACAGGGGTAACGGCCCCTGGCAAGTCTCCGGGGTGCTGGGTTCGCTCTCTGCTATGGATCGGAAATCCCCCCATTAAAGCGACACGCGCCGCCGCGCCGCGGCGAGAATTGCCACAGCGGCTGCGCTTCGGCATTCTCGGCAACGCCTGAACGGGAGCCCGCCATGGAGCAGGAACCGCCCCCGACCTGGGTCTCGGGCGAGGGCATGTCGAACGAGCGCCGCTTCGCGGCGCTGTATGCGCAGCTGCGCCAGCTCGCCGAGCGGGAGGTGCGGCGCAACGCCGGGGCCGTGGTCAGCCCGACCACGTTGCTGCACGAAGCCTACCTCGGTATGTCGGCAGGCGAGGCGGTATTCCCGGATCGGGAGCGCTTTCTCGGCTATGCCGCGCGCGTGATGCGCGGTCTGATCATCGACTTCATTCGCGAGCGCCGCGCCATCAAGCGCGGCGGTGCCTTCCATATCACGCAGCTGCCGGATGAGTTCGCCGACGCTTCATCCGGTGACGTCGAACTGACGCGTCTCTCGGACGCGCTCGATGAGCTGGCGCAGCACGAGCCGCGGCTGGCCGAGGTGGTCGATCTCAGGTACTTCTGTGGCTACACCTTTGAGGAGATCGCCGCGCAGCGGGGCACCTCGAATCGCACCGTTCAGCGCGACTGGGAGAAGGCACGCGTCCTCCTGTTTCAACACCTGGCGGAGCGCGGCTGAGCAGGTTTTGGTCGCTGGCTACGCCGCAGGACACACAAGCTTCGGGGCGCTGACTCCTAGACCACCAGATCGCGGTATGCATGCCAGGTTGCATAACCGAGTAACGGGGCGATCACAATCATTCCCAGGAGAAAGGTGGCAAAGCCGACGACGGTGAGTCCGACGATGAGGGTCGCCCACACTAGCAGTGCCGGCAGATTGGCCAGCGTGGCCCGGGCGCTGGCGCGCATGGCCTCGGAGGCCGTGGCGTGTCGGTCAATAATCAGCGGCACGGCCACGACCGACAGGCAGAACACGATGCCCGCGAGGATGGCTCCCGCAGCCACATAGCCCAGAACCTGCTGATGGCTCACCGCTGCGGATCCGCCCCACAGCGCAACGGCCAGGCTCGGTGTGGATGTGCTGAACACCGACTGCAGCAGCGTGGCCGACAGGGCAAACCATGTCAGCGCGATCAGCGCAAGGATGCCGCCGAAGTGCGTCAGGCCATCAGGGTTGCGTGTCAGAGCCTGCAGCGACTCATCAAAGCCGAGACTCTCGCCGGCGGCACGCCGGCGCGCGAGTTCGCACAACCCGGTTGTCATCACCGGACCGACCAGGAGGTAGCCGCTGATGGCGGCGGCGATCAGATAAAGATGAGTACTGCCGAGCATCAGCAGCACTCCGCCCAGGATTGCGATCAGGGCGCCGTGCGCGAGCCCCGGCACGCCGATAGCCCTCAGATCGTCCCAGCCGCGATTGAGCCACTGGAGCGGTCGCAGCAGCGGGACGCGCCGGATTTCAACACGAACAGGGGGAAGCTGCCCGACACGGACGGACGTGGTCATCAAGGCCTCCTGCGACGCAGCAGCACCGCTCATGTGACAAAAGTGTTGTCCGCGGCTCATGCTACGCCTGCCGAGTTCAACTGGGGATGGTCGGGTGACAGAGCGCCCCGTTACACTTGCCGCGGCGGACCCCCGTAGCTCAGTGGATAGAGCGACCGCCTCCTAAGCGGTAGGTCGTCGGTTCAACTCCGGCCGGGGGTGCCACTCTAAAAATATCATGTAGATCAGCATCTTAAAATGCTGACTTCAGTCCCCGGCTGCACGACCGCATTCCTGATCGCGCGCAGTCGCATCGTCCCTACTGAGCCCTTCGACTGATCAGGGAGGCGTGTCCCGCACTTGAGACTGTAGGCCTGAGCAACTGCCGGGCACGCCTATTCGACAATCGCAGGCCAGGCACCGGCACTGGCGATTCCAGATGGGAATTGCGTCCCCTGGCCGCTCTGCGAGACAGTCCCAGCGTTGACGCCGCCGGGTGCGATCGTGAATGAGGTCAAATCGTTCCAGCTCTGCCCTGCTGTAAATATTCCTGCTGAAGCATTGCCTAGGAATAGGAACGCGCCCGAGGGATCGCACGCCGCGTGATTCGCAGAAGCGCCAAGAGGCGCTGCCGGACCGACCTGCGACAGTGCCCCATTAGATCTATCGACGGCGAGGGGGAGGACGTTGCTGTAAAGGGCGCAACAGCCGGAGTAGATGACGTAGAGGTATCCGCCCGTCGGATCCGGGGCCATCGAGCTGGCGCCATTAGTTACTACCGTGCTAGAGCCGGGCGCGAGTGCACCGGTCATCGAATCGAGGATGTAGGACACAACGGTTGCAGATTGAGATGTCCCGTCGGGACTCCCGTCTGGTGATACTGCATTGGCCACGTACAGAAACCGGCCCAGCGGATCGATTGACAAGCTCGTGCCGGCCGCGTTGGTGGGGAATGTGATGGCGCTGCCGCCCGTCAACCCACCCGTCACGGGATCGATCGCGTAGGGGGTCACGCTGGTGGTGGGGTTCATCCCATCGTAAGTGAGTACATAAAGGTACTTGCTGTCGGATCGCACCGCGAAGTCGCCGGCCCCGGGACAGATCTCGGCGGTGCAGGTTGTGTTTGGGAGCTGCACCGTGCCGGCGGGCGCTAGCGCCCCGGAGGCCGAATCGACGGTGAAGGTCTGTATGCTCTGAACGTTGTTCGTTTGGATGCTGGAGACGAATAAGAAAGAACCGTTCGGACTCATCACCATGCTCCCAGATCCCACGGACGTGGCAACCGGGGCATTGATCGGGGTCAGTCCGCCTTGGTTCGGGTCGATCGCAAAGCTCGAAATCTGGGTCGGCTGCTGAGCTAAGACGTAGAGATAATTGCCGCTGGGCGCCGCCACCATTACCTGCGCCAGCGGAGTGTATCCACCCGAGGGTGGAATCGCGAAGCTGCCGTCTGGGATCGGTGCACCCGTACCCGGGGTGATGCCATAGGCGGCGATCTGGTTGTTCGGATCACCCACATAGACAAACCCGACTGCGATCGTGCAGTTGACCGAGACGTTACTGATATCGTTGGTCCCAACCACGCCCGATCCGTTTGTAACTGTGCAGATCTCACGTTGCACCGCCGGCTGTTGCTTAATGCTGATGCTGTAAGCAGTGCCGCTCGCAAGCGAGCCGGGGAATGCAAACGCGCCGTTAGTCTCGACGGGTTGGTCGGACCCGTTATTCATTTCAAGTACCAGACCCTTGCCCGAAAGGCCTGCTACGGTACCGCCGAGGGTGTAGGCGTCGGTGCCCGTGCTGGCGTTCTCCCCGGCGCCCTGCATGAGGTTCGATGTCGACTGGGAGGCACCTCCACAGGCGGCTAGCACCGCGAGTACAGATCCCAGAACGACCATTCGGATTGCGACTGCCACGTGGTTCTCCCATGAGCGTCCGCGTTCTAGTTCTTGGTCGGAAACCCTTGCTCGTAGGGTACTGCAAGGGTTCGCAGAGTTCTCACGGATCGGAATGCACGGGTCATGTAGACAGCGCGGTTGCGGCTGCCGGGCATCGCGCACGTCCTTAACCCGTTTGTCCCAACCCAGTTAGCCGAGCTCTCTAATGGACTCAAATGCTTTCACACGATCCTGACTCCTGGGATACGGCGGTCGGGATGACACCTAGCTTCATGGAAATCCTCCGATGGTTCCTGCAGGCTACGTCACCACGGCCGAGACGGCGGCATTTGAAAGTTACCCACCTTTCGGCAACTCCGGCCTTTACGCGCTCGGTAACTAATTGATTATTATATAAAATTACTTGATACATAACGCTATGCGGTCGAACTCCACCGCTCGGGCGATTGAGCGCAGTAATGGAGTCCCGCGGGATCTGATTCACAGGGGCACGCGAATGATTGAAAACGCTGACACCGCTCGGACCGACGGCGGTATGGAGCACTTCGGATACAAGGAGTCTCTGGACCGTGGCATCGGCAAGTTCGGCAGCTTTGCCGCTGGGGTCAGCTACATCTCGATCCTCACTGGTACTTTCCAGCTGTTCTACTTCGGTTTCGGTGCCGCCGGACCGGCATATCTTTGGTCCTGGCCGATGGTGCTCATCGGCCAACTCGCGGTGGCGCTGTGCTTCATGGAGCTGGCTGCTAAATACCCCGTCGCAGGATCGGTCTATAACTGGTCCAAACAACTGGGCAGCCGCGTCGTAGCGTGGTCGGCAGGCTGGCTGATGCTCACCGCCTCGATCGTCACACTGTCGGCGGTGGTACTTGCGCTGCAACTGAACCTGCCACGGTTGTGGAGCGGCTTTCAGATCGTCGGCGACGGCAAAGGCGCCTACGATTTCGCCACCAACGCGGTGATCCTGGGCACGGCGCTGATCCTCTTCACCACCGTCGTCAATGCGCTCGGGGTGCGGTTGATGGCGATGATCAACAGCGCAGGGGTCTTCATTGAGCTCATTGCCGCCTGCCTCATCGCGATCATTCTGGCGCTCCACACGGCGCGCGGGCCGGCGGTGTTTTTCTCGACCAACGGCTACGGTGCCGGCACCAGCGGCGGCTACCTGGGTGCATTTCTCATGGCGTCGCTCGCCTCCGGATACGTGATGTACGGATTCGACACCGCGAGCTCCCTGGGCGAGGAGACAGTCGAGCCGCGCCGCACCGCTCCCAGGGCCATTTTGCGGGCCATCCTCGCCTCTTTCGTCATCGGCGGCGCGATCCTGGTGTTCGCGGTCCTCTCGGCACCCAACCTGCAGGACCCGCAGATCGCCAGCAGCGGCGGCGGCCTGCAGTACATTGTCGAGCAAGTGATGTGGGGCCCTTTGGGGAAGGTATTTCTGAGCTGTATCGTGATTGCGGTGACCGTATGCTCGCTGGCCGTGCACACCGCGGCAATCCGTTTAACCTTCGCGATGGCCCGCGACAATGCGCTGCCGTTCGCAGAAGGACTCGCGCGGGTGAACCCTGACACTCAAACACCGATTACTCCCGCTGTCCTCATCGGCGTCATTGCCGCGCTGATCCTGGTCGTCAACATCGGGCAGCCGAAGATCTTCACTGTGCTCACATCGATCGCGGTGATCATGATCTATCTTGCCTACCTGATGGTGACGGGTCCGCTGCTGATGAAGCGCCTGCGGGGGCACTGGCCCCCCGCCGATCTCGCCGCGGGTGGCTACTTCAACATGGGCAGATGGGGACTGCTGATCAATGTCGTCGCGGTGCTGTGGGGTGCGGGGATGGCACTCAATCTGGCGTGGCCGCGCGAAGCTGTCTATGGCACGCCCTGGTACAACACGTGGGGGGCATTCGCATACACGGGTGTGATCCTGGGAGCCGGCCTGTTGTGGTATGGCCTCAAGGGCCGTCATCACATCGGTTGTCTGGCGTCTCACGCAGCGGCAACCACCAACGAAGCAGTGCCGGCAAAGATCTGAACGCGCCAGTCAGTGACACGCGATCCGCTGAACGCAGCTGTCCTCGTCCCGTCGCCAGAGAATTACGGGACCACGGATACGCGGGCGGGTCCCGGGCCCATGACTCCGATTACCGCAGCCTGCGTGCAACCGTGTCGCGCAAGAATATCCTGCACCTGTGCACTCGACTCGCGGCTGGCGGCGACCAGGAGGCCGCCAGAGGTCTGCGGATCGCTCAGCAGAACCCGGGCAAGGTCTGAGAGCTGCGGCGCGAGGTGCACCTCATCGCGGTAGGAAGCCCAGTTGCGAGCCGAGGCGCCGGTGACGAAGCCGGCCTGCGCCAGACTTGCTACCTCAGCGATGCAGGGAGTCGCCGCCATGCTGATGCGGGCGGCGAGCTTGGCGCCGCGGCACATCTCCAGCAGATGCCCCAGCAAGCCGAAGCCGGTGACGTCCGTCATCGCATGCACGCCGGGCAGTTGCGCGAGCTCCGGGCCGGCGCTATTCAGGCGCGTCGTGGTGTCGATAAGCTGGCGATAGCCTGCCTCCGAAAGCCGTTCCTTCTTCAGGGCGGCCGAGAGGATGCCGACTCCGAGTGGCTTACCGAGGATGACCACATCATCAACCTGCGCGTCACAGTTGCGCCGCAGCCGCCGCGGATGTACCAGCCCCAGAGCGGCCAGGCCGTAGATCGGCTCCACCGAATCGATGCTGTGACCTCCGGCGATCGCGATCCCCGCCTGTGAACACACGGCCTCGCCGCCGCGCAGGATTTCCCGGATGGTGTGCGGCGCGAGTACGTTGACCGGCACACCCAGGATCGCGAGCGCCAGGATCGGCGTACCCCCCATGGCATAGACATCGCTCAAGGCATTGGTGGCCGCGATGCGCCCGAAGTCAAACGGGTCATCCACGATCGGCATGAAGAAGTCGGTGGTGGCGATGACGGCCTGCTGCTCGTTGAGCTGGTAGACCGCTGCGTCATCGGCGGTCTCCACGCCCACCAGCAGTCCGGGGAAGGCCTGCCGCGGGGTGCTGCGACGCAGAAGATCGGCAAGCGCCGCGGGGGCGATCTTGCAGCCGCAGCCGCCCCCGTGCGAAAGGGAGGTGAGTTTCGGGGCTGGCGTGTCAGTCATGGTGCGAAGCATTCGGCTCGAAGGTGACCGCGCGGGGCTCTTGCATCAGAATCATGCTACGCCGCACGGAGGGAATTGGAATGAGGCGCCGCGATTTCCTGCTGCAATGTTCCGCGACAGCCACCAGCACTCTTGTGGCATGGCCGCGCGCGCAGGCTGCACCGCCATCGCCGGCGTGGCGCACCTTTGAGATC
This sequence comes from uncultured Pseudomonadota bacterium, assembly GCA_963743625.1. Lineage (GTDB taxonomy): Bacteria > Pseudomonadota > Gammaproteobacteria > Steroidobacterales > Steroidobacteraceae > 13-2-20CM-66-19. The sequence continues at coordinate 699,224 of CAVUQM010000009.1, forward strand.
ACGACCGCCGTGGAAGTTGCCGCGCCCTCCGGTCGCACGCAGCTGTGGCTGCCGCTGCCCCTCAGTGCCCCGAACGATTACCAGCGGCTGCTCGACTCGCGCTGGGACGCACCGGGTGCCGCCGACGCCGCCGTCACGGCCGTTCCGGGCTATGACGTGCAGCTGCTGCGGGTCGAGTGGCCGCAGGCCGCCGCGGTATCCCGGGTCACGCTCACGCACCGGGTAGCTACTCGTGATCGCGCGGTGAATCTTGCCGCCGCACCGCTGGCGCCAGCTGCGGCGCCCTCGGCGAGCGTCCTCAAGAACTACCTGCGGCCCACTGCAATGTTGCCGACCGACGGTATCGTTGCCACCACGGCGCAGCGCATCTGCGCGGCTCGCAAGGGGCCGATCGACAAGGCCCACGCCATCTACGAGTGGGTGGTAGAGAACACCACACGCGATCCGAAAACTCCCGGCTGCGGCATGGGCGACGTCGGTTCGATGCTGCGCTCGGGGTATCTGGGCGGTAAGTGCGCGGACATCAATGCGCTGTTCGTGGCGTTCGCCCGCGCCGCTGGTATCCCGGCGCGGGATGCCTATGGGGTGCGCGTGGCCGACTCGCGGCGCGGTTATCAATGTCTTGGCCGCAGCGGTGACATCAGCAAGGCACAGCACTGCCGCGCGGAATTCTACGCCGCCGGCTACGGCTGGATTCCGGTCGACCCGGCCGATGTGCGTAAAGTCATGCTGGAGGAGGCGCCCGGCGGACTGCCGCCGAGCGACCCGAAAGTGCGGGCGGCGCGCCGGGCGCTGTTCGGCTCCTGGGAAATGAACTGGGTCGCCTTCAACCACGGCCACGATGTGGCACTGCCCGGATCAACGCACGGGGCCATTCCCTTCCTGATGTATCCCAACGCTGAGACCGGGGCCGAACGGCTCAACAGCCTCGACCCGGCAGGCTTTCGCTACGGGATTCAGGCGCGCGAGCTGGCGGGCTGAGGCGGCGGAAGGCAGCAGGAGTCGAACCTACCAGGAAGCGTCTGACGCCCCCTCCCGGGTTTGAAGCCCAGGCGCACCGCCGGGTCGCGTATGCCTTCCCTTGAATCAGCTGTCGATGGGCGCGCATGCCCCCTGCAGCGGTGGCGCGGCCGCGGCCGGCTCCCAGGCGCCCTCCGTACGCAGCACGTGCGCATCGCGCACGCGCCGGGTGTACCCGATGCGGTCAAAGAACTCCAGCAGCTGAATAGTACGCTTGCGCCCAAGACCGCTCGCATCGCGCAACTGCGCGGCCGTCACCGCGCCGGCGCCGCTGGCCAGTTGCGCCACGAGGGTGGCGAGCTCGCCCATGCGTTGCGCGTCATAGAACAGATCCCGCACCGGCTGATAGAGAGCGCCGCGCGTGGCCTGCTTACGCAGCACCTGGCGTACGCGCTCTTCGGGCTCCTGAAGGCTCGCGGCGAGTTCGCGCACCCAGGGCGGATCAAGTCCGCCACCGGCCAGGAGCGGCGCCAGCCGGTGCGCGAGCTTCTCATCGGCCGCCGAGAGCATTGCCTGGTGCTCGTGCAGGTGCAGCCAGCGCCCGTTGCGGCGCAGGGCATCCTCGTGGATGAGTTCTTCGAGCAGCGCACGCCAGCGGGCTTCGGGCATGCCGGGAGCTGCGATACGACGCAGCCGCGCGGCTTCGGGGCCGGGCTCTTCCGGGGAATGCAGGTGAAAGTTACGCAGTGCCTCGATGACCCGTTCGCGCCACAAGCTCCAGATGGCGCCGGCCATCACCCAGGGTCCGGGGCGGCCTTCGATCCGCCGGGTTCCGGGCGGCAGCGCCAGCGCCTCGGGCGCTTGCGCGGTGAGGCGCGCGAGATCCGCGAGCGCGACCCCGTAGGGTGACAGCTGCAGCAGGGGGGCAATGCCGCGGCCGGCCAACAGTTCCTCGAGCGCTCCCAGATACGCGAAGCGCTCGGCGGTGCGCCGTTTGCGCGGCGGCGCGAACGGATCGAGCACCACGCCGCCACCGATCGTGTGGTTCGCCTGCGCGTCGCGCACGATGAAGCGATCCCCGGGCACGGCACACACGGGTCTGTTGAAGCTCAGCTGCGCGAGCGCCGATTCGCCTGCGGCGAGGCTCTCGCCCTGCAGCGGCACCACGTGCGCGAGCAGGTGGCTGGTCCCCATATGCACATGCACGGGCGCCCAGGTCTTGAGCGCAGCTCCCATCCGCAGGCGCAGCCGCGTGTCAAGACGCGTGGTGGGCGCCAGCGCGCGCGGATCGGCGAGCCAGTCTCCGCGGCGCAGGGAACTTAGTTCCACGCCGGTGAGGTTCAGGGCGACCCGCTCGCCGGCGCAGGCCTGCGCGGCCGGGCGGTTTTGCGAATGGATGCTACGCACGCGCGCGCGCAGGTCCGCCGGCATCACGGCCAGCGTCGCCCCGGCTTGTACCGTGCCGCAGAAGGCGGTTCCGGTGACGATCGTGCCGTGACCCTTGAGGGTGAAGACTCGATCCACTGCCAGGCGAAACAGGCCCGCGGCGCCGTCTCGCCGTTGCCCTCGCTCTGAAGCACACGCGACCAGATACTGCTCGAGGGCCTGGGTGCCCGGATCATCGGCTGCGCTGGCATTGAGCGCAAAGATGGGTGCGCTTCGAAACGGTGTCGGGGCCAGCAGCTGCGTGACCAGGGTGCGTACGGCCTGGCGCCGCGGCTCGTCCACCCGGTCGACTTTCGTCAGCGCGACCACGGCCGACTGGATGCCGAGCAATTCGAGGATCGCCAGGTGCTCGCGCGTCTGCGGCATGATGCCATCGTCGGCGGCGATCACGAGTAAAGCCACATCGATGCCGCAGGCGCCGGCGACCATGGTGTGAATCAGTCGTTCGTGCCCGGGCACATCGATGAACCCAAGCACCTCGCCATTCTCGAGCGCGGTATAGGCGTAGCCGAGCTCGATGGAAATCCCGCGCTCCTGCTCCTGCTTGAGCCGGTCGGTATTGACCCCGGTGAGTGCGCGCACCAGCGTGCTCTTGCCGTGGTCGATATGGCCGGCGGTGCCGACGATCATCCGTTTCTCCGCGCAGAGTGCCGTAATCTTCCGGTAGTGCTAGGCCTGCGGCAACTGACTCCATTGCGCCGCCAACTCCGGCTCATCTGCCTCGTCCAGGCAGCGCAAGTCGAGCCACAGGCTCTTGTTCGCGAGACGTGTGATAACCGGGCGCGGCAGGGCACGCAGTGCGCGCTCCACACGCGCGGTGCTGCCGCCGCGGCCGTGCAACGCTCGCACCGTTAGTCCGTAACTCGGCAGTTCATGCAGCGGCAGCGCGCCACTGCCGATCTGGCTCGACATCGGGACGCTGCTCACCTCGTAGTCCGCCCCAAGCGCCTCCTGCAGCGGCGGCCGGAGTCGTTCGGCCTGGGCGCGCATGGCGGTCGGCACCCGTGTCAGCTGGCGCAAGGTGGTGAGGCGTTCGGCGAGAACTTCCGGCTGGCGGTACAGCCTCAGCACGGCATCGAGCGCGGCGAGGGTCAGCTTGCCGACCCGCAGCGCGCGCTTCAGGGGGCTTTTCTTGATCTTGCCGATGAGGGCGGAGTTGCCCACCAGGATTCCGGCCTGCGGTCCGCCCAGGAGTTTGTCGGCACTGAAGGCAACCAGGTCCGCACCCGCGGCGAGGGTCGCGCGCACCGTGGGTTCCGCGGGCAGCTGCCAGCGCGTGAGGTCGACGAGCGTGCCGCTGCCCAGGTCCACAGCGAGCGGCAGTTGGCGCTCGCGCGCGAGCTTGGCCAGGTCCGCAACCGGCACGGTCGCGGTGAATCCGCGGATCTCATAATTGCTGGTGTGCACTTTCATCAGCAGCGCGGTGCGTGTCCCAATCGCGCCGGCGTAATCGGCGAGGTGCGTGCGATTGGTCGTGCCGACCTCGATGAGCCGGGCGCCGGCCTCGCGCATGATGTCCGGAATGCGGAATGAGCCACCGATCTCGACCAGTTCACCACGCGAGACGAGCACTTCACGGCGCGCCGCCAGCGCGCGCAACATGAGCAGCACTGCCGCCGCGTTGTTGTTGACCACGGTGGCCGCTGGCGCGCCGGTGAGTTCCCGCAACAGGTCCTCCACTACCTCATCGCGCTCACCGCGAGCGCCCGAGGCGAGGTCAAACTCCAGGCTCACGGGCGAACGCGTCGCTGCGGCGAGTGCGCGCACCGCCTCTTCCGGCAGCAACGCGCGCCCGAGGTTCGTATGCAGCACGGTGCCGGTCAGGTTAAAGACGGGTCGCAGCCGTGACTGGCCGGTTGCCTCAAGTTGCGCCTCGAGGGCAGCCGCCAGGGCGGCCTCGGTTAGGGCCGCCGGCGCGAGCCTGCCGGCGCGGGCATCCCGGCGCAGGCTGTCCAGGTGCGTGCGCAGGCCGGCGGTGAGGCGCGCGCGTCCGTGGCGCGTGGCGAGCGTTTCCAGGGTCTTCAGGCGCAACAGGCGATCGACGGAAGGAATGTCTTCCACCGCGGCTGCTGCGGATTCGCTGCGCGCTGCCATCTGTGCGTGTCTCCCGGCACCGCCGCGGCCGGTCCGGGGACGCGTTCAGGCGTCAGGCCGTTGCCACAACAGCGGATTGCCGCTGGCGCGATGATAGCCCGCTTCGCTCATGAGCAGGTCCAGGGTGAGACTGGCGAGGTCATCCGCTACCGGTTCTACGCCCATGTCCTGTTCCTGGTAGAAGATCTTGCGATAGCTGCGACAGTTGTCGCAGGCCTCGGCGCGGATGGCCGGCGCGCCGCCCTCGATGCAGTGATAGCTGATGCCCTTGTCCGCCTGACACTGGGTGCAGAGCACGCGCACCATGTGCCACTCGGTCGCGCACAGCGGGCAGTGCAGGTAGCGATAGCCCTGAGATCCGTGGTCGACACGCACGGTGCTGGCAACCGGCAGCGTGCCGCACACGGGGCATCCTCCGGCGATCGCCGTTCCGACCGCGGTGGCCGTGAGCAGGCCGGCGCGCCGCGTCCAGCACACCTGCAGGGCGCTCATGAGGAAGGGGGCTGCCGCGGCGTCGCGGGCGCGCGCCTGGGTGCCGAGCAGGCAGGCGGCTTGAGCCTCGAGATCCTCGCTGCCCGAGGCGCACAGACGCGCGCACACCTCGCGCACGCCGGCGGGCAGGTCGGGGCTGCGCGCGATGGTGCCTGCCACCTGCTCGAGCACGGGACGCCACTCGTCGGCGGGCGGTGGCACTGCGCTGCCGGCGCCCGCTGCGGTCGCGCCCGCCGCGAGGCCTTTGAGATCGGCGCTGGCGGCGTGCTGTGCCTGCGCCACGGTTGCCATCAGCGAGAGGTAATCTCCGATCCCCTGTCCGGGGGCGGCCGCCAGCAGCCGCAGCCGCGCGGCGCGCTGGCCGAACAGCTGTGCGGCGTCCGGGAGACGCACGCGCGCAATCGAGCGCTGGGCAAAAGCCTCAATCCGGGCGGGATCTAGAATTCGCTCCATGCCGTACCTCGCGCAGCCAGGCGCGATGATGCTTGAAGGCCCAGCCCGCAGTCACGGTGCCGCGCGTCATCGCGTCGAGTGAGCCCTTGACCCAGAAGGCGGCGTAGATATGGACGATGATCCCGCAGATCAGCGCGAAGGCACACACGGCATGCACCAGGGCAGCCGCGCGGATCAGGTGTACCGAAAAATACGTGCCGAAATAGGTGCGCCAGATGAGGATCCCGGAGACGAATAGCCCGGCCAGCGTCAGCACCATGAGGACAAACAGCAGCTTCTGTCCGCCGTTGTAGCGGCCGACCTCGGGTAAGGCCTCCTCGCGGTTGTCGACCACATCGCGCCAGAGTTTCAGCCAGGCCCAGTCGCGCGGCTGCATCAGGTTGTCCTTCCAGACGACCGCGGCGAGGAACACAAAGGCAAGCACCATGATGAGCGCAATGAAGGGGTGCAGGATGCGCGTCCACGGGCCACCACCAAACAGCTCACTCAGCCAGAACAGCGCCGGGTGAAACAGCGCCAGGCCTGAGAGGGCCGCGAGGATGAAGGCCAGGGCCACGATCCAGTGGTTGGTGCGGGTGCCGGCGCGGTAGCGCACGATGGTGCCCGGTTCGCGTTCGGCGCCGCTCACGGCCGGGTCTCCGTGGCCGGGCGTGGTGGGGGCAGGGGAGCCCCGGCGGCCTCAAAGCGCGCAGCGGCGGCCTCGTCCGCCTCACTGACCTCGTTGCGCCCGACGCGGATGAAGTGAAAGAAGCCTGCCAGCGCGGTGAGCGCCATGATGCCGAGCGCGGCGGGCTTGGTCAGTCCTTTCCACAGCCGGACCGCCGGACTGATGCGCGGGTCTTGCGCCAGTCCGCTGTACAGCTGCGGCTGATCGGCGTGATGCAGCACGTACATGACATGCGTGCCACCGACGCCGCTCGGGTCATACAGGCCAGCGTGTTCAAAGCCGCGGCTCTGCAAGTCTTCGACGCGCTCCGCGGCGTGCTGTTGCATGTCTTCCTTGGTCCCGAACACCAAGGCACCCGTGGGGCAGGCCTTGATGCAGGCCGGCTCCAGACCCACCGCCACGCGATCGGAGCACAGCGTGCACTTGTAGGCCTTGTGGTCCTTCTTCGAAATGCGCGGAATGTCGAAGGGGCAGCCGGTTACGCAGTAGCCGCAGCCGATGCAGTTCTCTTCGTGGAAATCCACGATCCCGTTTGCGTACTGCACGATCGCGCCCGGAGAGGGGCAAGCTTTCAGGCATCCCGGATCGGCGCAGTGCATGCAGCCGTCCTTACGGATCAGCCATTCCAGATCACCCTTGGAATTCTCGAGCTCCGTGAAGCGCATCAGTGTCCAGCTGCTTGCGCTGAGGTCGTGGGGGTTCTGGTACTGCCCGGTAGTGGTGCCGATCTCGTCGCGCAGGTCGTTCCACTCCATACACGCCACCTGGCAGGCCTTGCAGCCAATGCACTTGGTGGTGTCGATGAGCTTCGCGACGCCGCCGCCGGCGGGGGCTTGGCGGATCTGCGGCGAGCGGGTCGTGGTGGCCGAGCGGCGCACGATGTCGAGGGATTGCAGTGCCATGGCCGTCCCGTCCCCTAGATTTTCTCGACCTTGACGAGGAACGATTTGAACTCAGGTGTCTGCGAGTTGCCGTCGCCCACCACCGGGGTGAGCGTGTTCGCCAGATAGCCCGGCTTGGCGAGGCCCTTGAAGCCCCAGTGGATGGGTATGCCGACGTGGTGCAGCGGCTTGCCCTCGATCTCGAGCACCTTCAGGCGCTTCGTGACCACCGCGATGGCCTTGATGTGGCCGCGGTTTGAGCTGACTTTCACCGTATCCCCGCTCGCGATGCCGAGCTCCTTGCCGAGTGCTTCGCCGATCTCCACGAACTGCTCCGGCTGGATGATGGCGTTCAGGCGCACGTGCTTGGTCCAGTAATGGAAGTGCTCGGTGAGGCGGTAGGTCGTGCCCGCGTGCGGGAACTCACTCGCCGTGCCAAAAGCCTTGCGGTCGTCCGCGAACACCCGCGCCGCGGGGTTGCTGAGCGCGCGTGGCTCGTTGGGATTCAGGGGGTTCTTTGTCAACGGGGTCTCGAAAGGCTCGTAGTGCTCAGGGAAAGGACCCTCGGCCATGTTCTTGCGGGCAAAGAAGCGCGCCACGCCTTCCGGATTCATGATGAAGGGACCCATACCGTGGGTCGGGTCCTCGTCCGCCTTGAAGTCCGGGATGTCCGCGCCGCCCCAGGCCGTGCCATTCCAGGACACCAGCGCGCGGGCCCGGTCGAAGGGTCTGCCGTCGAGATCGCACGAAGCACGGTTGTAGAGCACGCGCCGGTTGGCGGGCCAGGCAAACGCCCAGTTCACCGTCTGGCCGATGCCGGTCGGGTCGGAGTTGTCCCGCCGAGCCATGAGGTTGCCGTTGGGGCCCCAGGCGCCACAGAAGATCCAGCAGCCACTCGCGGTGCTGCCGTCGTTGCGCAGTTCCGCGAAGCCTGCGAGCTGCTCGCCCGCCTTGCGGGTGATCTTGGTGGCGTCCTTAGGATCGGCGAGATCCTTCAAGGCCTTGCCCGAGTACTCGCGCGCCAGCTCCGCGGGTGTCGGGGCCTGCGGCCGGGCATATGGCCAGGAGAGCTTGACGATCGGCTCGGGAAGCGCGCCGCCTTGGGCTTGATACAGCGCCCGGAGGCGGGTGAACAGGCCGCTCATGATATCGATGTCCGACCGAGCCTCCCCGGGGGGCTCGGCGCCCTTCCAGTGCCACTGCAGCCAGCGCGAGGAGTTGGTCAGCGCCCCTTCCTCCTCCGCGAAGCAGGAGGTCGGCAGGCGGAACACCTCGGTCTTGATCTGCGCGGGATCCACGTCGTTGTGCTCGCCGAAGTTGCGCCAGAACTCGCTCGTTTCCGTGGCGAGCGGATCCATGATCACCAGGAACTTGAGCTTCGCCAGGGCCGCATTCATCTTGGCCTTGTTGGGTGCGGCAGCGAGGGGATTGAAACCCTGACAGATGTAGCCGTTCATCTGTCCCTGATGCATCAGCTCGAAGGCCTGCAGCATGTCGTAGAGCTTGTCGAGCTTGGGCAGGTAGTCGTAGCCCCAGTGATTTTCGGCCGTGGCCGCCTCGCCCCACCAGGCCTTCATGAGACTCACGAAGAACTTGTCGTAGTTCTGCCAGTAGGAGAGTTGGTTGGGTCGCAGGGGTTTGAAGGCCCGCGCGGCAATGTACTGGTCGTAGCTCTGCTCGGGCTCCTTCGGCAGCGTGAGATAGCCGGTCAAGAGGTCGGACATGAGCCCCAGGTCCGTCAGGCCCTGGATGTTCGAGTGTCCGCGCAGCGCGTTCATGCCGCCGCCGGCGATGCCGATGTTGCCGAGCAACAGCTGCATCATGGCGCCGTGGCGGATCATCTGCGAGCCGACTGAGTGCTGCGTCCAACCGAGCGCGTACATGATGGTCATGGCGCGCGTCGGCGTTGCGGTTGAGCCAATCATCTCGCAGATCTGCAGGAACTTCTCCTGCGGCGTGCCGCACACCCGCGCTACCATCTCCGGGGTGTAGCGCGCGTAGTGTTGTTTCATCAGCCGATAGACGCAGCGCGGGTGCGCGAGCGTGGGATCGGACTTCACGTAGCCGTCGGCGCCGATCTCGTAGTCCCAGGTGGTCTTGTCGTAAGTGCGCTTTGCGGCGTCGTACCCGGAATACAGGCCGTCGTTGAAGGCGAAGTCCTCGCGGACGATGAAGGTGAAATCGGTGTAATTCTTGACGTACTCGTGCTGAATCTGACCCCTCGCAAGGAGGTAGCTGATCACTCCGCCGAGGAACACCATGTCCGTGCCGGTGCGGATCGGCGCGTACACATCGGCAACGGAGGCGGAACGCGTGAAGCGGGGATCGACGACGATCAGGCGCGCCTTGTTGTGCGCCTTGGCCTCCGTGACCCATTTGAAGCCACACGGATGGGCCTCGGCCGCATTGCCACCCATGATGAGGATGATGTCGGCATTTTTGATGTCGACCCAGTGATTCGTCATCGCTCCACGGCCAAACGTCGGGGCAAGACCTGCCACCGTCGGGCCGTGTCACACACGCGCCTGATTGTCGAAGACCAGGAGGCCTAAGCTGCGGGCTATCTTGTGAGTGATGTAACCGGTCTCGTTGCTGCTCGCCGAGGCGGCCAGCATCCCCGTCGTGAGCCACCGGTTGACGGTCAGACCGTCGGCAGTCTTAGCCACGAAATTCGCGTCGCGGTCCTCTTTCATGAGTCCGGCGATGCGATCGAGAGCTTCGTTCCAGGAGATGCGCTGCCAGCGGTCTGACCCGCCGGCCCGGTATTCGGGGTATTGCAGGCGGGAAGGACTGTGGACGAAATCCAGCAGGCCGGCTCCCTTCGGACACAGGGTACCGCGGTTCACGGGGTGATCCGGATCGCCCTCGATGTGGATGATGCTCGCCTTGGCGTTCTTAGCCCCATCGCCGAGCCCGTACATGAGGATGCCGCAGGCCACCGCACAGTAGGGACAGGTGTTACGGGTCTCGGTCGCCCGGGTGAGCTTGAACTCGCGCACTTCGGCGAGCGCCTTGGAGGGCGAGAAGCCCATTAAGGCCAAGCTGGATCCCGCAAGTGAAGCGCCCGTGACGGTCAAGAACTGGCGCCGGGTGATATCTACCATAGAGTTCCCCTGTGGCTCGCCCGCGGACCTGCAAAGTCTACCGCAAAATCAGCGTCCGCATAGGCGTCCAGCACCGCCGGCCGCCTCGCAGATTTCACTTCAGGATCCCGCGCGGGGGGAGGCGGGGCGCGGCGCTCTATAGCGACTCGCGCCTCCGAGCGTCGGTGCTTCGGGTCAGTTTGATCGCTGCGGCAGGAAACGCTTTGGGAGGTGTTTCCGCAAGACCGCTCACTGTGCCTGGGGCTGCAGCACGACATTAGCGTTACGGTCCCTGGGCGGCCCGGCACTGGGCGCAAAGCCCTGCACCGTGCATCGTCCGTGTCCCGGCACGACCATTGAGGTCGTCCGGTCCAATCTGCCCGAAGCTTGGGTGGAGAAAACCAGCGAGTTCGTAGAACTGAGACCGGGGCAGCGCCCGGTGAGACGTGCGTAGTACCACTCGAGGCTGGCCGCTTGAATCCACAGGCCGCGTTCGCCATCGGCCAGCCAGTCGCGCATTCGGGCGCGATTGACGAATGCCGCCGCCGCGCGCGCCAGGGATGGACTTGAATCAGCCACGGTCGCGCTCAAAGGCGCCATCGCGAGCATGACAATTGCAGCGCACGGGCGCCGGGCGCGAGATGTTCATCGGATGCTTCTGCGAGGTTCGTGTCGTCGCAACCGCCGGCGTTGCCATCGGGCCTGATTCGAAGCATCGTATTTCCCGCGCAAAAGACGACAGTGCATCAGGCAGACGCGTTGGACGACGGCTCGTCCGATCAGCTCTGCAGCCACGCGCATCGCCAGGAGCGAGCGCAGGGCGTTGGAATCCAAGCCCGGGTGCCGGACCCAGATCCGCGTGACCCCCGATCAGGCGGAATCCCGCGTGGCCGATACGGCCGCGTTCTCCAGGCGCTCCAGGTCGCGCAAAGCGGGGAATAGCTTCATCCACAGTAGCGCCACCAGTACGGTACCGATGCCGCCGATCAGAACCGCCGGCATGGCGCCGATGAAGGCCGCCAGGGTGCCGCTCTCAAAGGCGCCCAGCTGATTAGAGGCATTCACGAAGAGGTAATTCACGGCGCCCACCCGGCCGCGCATTCCGTCCGGCGTCGCCAGTTGCACGAGTGCGATGCGGATTACCATGCTGACCGTATCCGCAGCCCCGAGGATCGCCAGCGCGCCCACGGATAGCCACATCGAGCGTGACAGCGCAAATACCACCGTGGCCAGCCCGAACACGATGACTGCCTGGAGCATGCGCATGCCGACGCGCCGTTGCAGCGCATGGCGAGCCAGCGCCGCCGACATGACAAGCGCGCCCACGGCTGGCGCTGCGCGCAGGATCCCGAGTCCCATGGGCCCGGTGTGCAGTATGTCGCGCGCATAGATCGGCAGCAGTGCGGTCGCACCGCCCAGCAGCACGGCGACGAGGTCGAGCGAAATGGTGCCCAGTATCGCGGGGTTGGCTCGCACGAATGCGACCCCGGCGAACAGCGAGCCGCTGCTGGGAACCTCCGGGGTGTCGACACGCACGGGGGCAGCGATCAGTCCGTTGAGCAGTGCCGCAAGGAGCGACAGCGCGGCGGCGATCGCGTACGGCAGCCCGGGACTCACTGCATAGGCAAATCCTCCCAGCGCCGGGCCGCTGATCATGGCCACCTGAAATACCCCGGTGGAGACAGCGGTGGCGCGCTGCAGCATGCCCTGCGGTGTAACCGCCGGGAGCAGCGCAGCGACCGCCGGGCTCTCGAAGGCTCCGGCAACCCCGAGCGTCAGGATCGCCGCGAAGATCGCCGGCAGAGCTATCCAGCTGCAGAACGTGCCCCAGGCCAGCGTTGCGAGCGTGATGCCGGAGACCAGCTGGCAAGTTTGTACGACGCGGCGCCGATCGAAGCGATCGGCCGCGTGTCCGGCCATGAAGATGAAAAGCGCAGTGGGCAGGAACTCCATGAGGCCGGCAAGCCCGAGATCGAAGGCGCTCCCGGTGAGTGCGTAGATCTGCCAGCCCACCGCGACTGCGGCGATCTGATAAGCAAATTCAGAAAAGCCCCGTGCGCTGATGTAAAGAGTGAAGGACCGTTCGCGCAGCAGCGCCTGCGTATCAGGGGAGAGGGCGCGTGTTACATCCATGAGTCAGGTCGCTGGCCGGTAATCCGGAGCGTTGGCTGCCCGCCCGAGATGGCCGCGGCGTGAGACGCACACAGCCTAAAGCATCAGCTTTATTCTTGCGACTACCGGGGCAGCGTTACGCGCTTCTGATAGACACACAGGTGCGTATAAGCGGCCGAGAGCAGCGGGGTGACGCTGCCGACTTTTGCCCCACGTCGCACCAGATCGCCGATGATGTTCTCAAGCTCAATCGGCCGTCCTCGCTGCAGGTCGCGAAACATCGACGATGCCAACGGTGATCCCTTGGCGGTCAGCAGTTGGTGCGCGGAGTCGAGAAAGGCCTCGGCCGGGGGCTCGCCCACCGCGTTGATGATGCCAACGACCTCATCGAGCAGCTGTCCGGCGAAGGCGGTCCCGCCCGCGCAGGCCTCGACCTCACCGATGGTGCCGCGCATGAGGCACGTGATCGCCCCCAGCGCAGCCAGCAGAGTCCATTTTTCCCACATTTCGCGCAGGATCACACTGGACAGCCGGGCACCGATCTCGGCCCCGCGCATGAATGCGTCTAGAGCCTGGATGCGGGGCGTGAGGCTGCCGTCGAGTTCGCCATAAGCCAGGTCCTGCAGCGGCGTGAGCTGAACGATACGACCGTCGTCCTCCAGAACGGTCGAGACTTTCAGCGCGCAGCCCACGAGGTTATCGGGACCGAAGCGCGCTGCGAGGACATCCATATGCCGCATGCCATTGAGCACCGGCAGAATCATCGTCTGCGGACCGATCGCGGGGGCGATCTCGCTGAGCGCAGCGTCCAGCTGAAATCCCTTCAGGGTGAGAAGGACGATGTCGTAGGCTCCAGCGAGCGCCTCGGCCGTGATGAATTTGGGGTGCAGCGTCGCATCCCCGTGCGGACTTACGATGCGCAGCCCCGTGTCACGCAGCTGCGCCGCCCGTGCCGGGCGTACCAGGAATGTGACATCACGCTGCGCCTGAGAAAGTCGCCCGCCGAAATAGCCGCCGGTCGAGCCGGCCCCCACCACCAGAAGACGCATCAGGGACTCCTTGCGCTACTCGAGGGGAAAGGCCTCAGGACGGGCGGTACCGCCTGCCGTTCCGCGAGATACAATACGCCATCGACGGTCGCGGATTTCAGGAGCACGAATCTCAATGGCGGAATCGGCAGCAGCGCACGGACACGAGGGCGGCGAGCAGTTAGTCATGATGGCGAATGACATCGGGAATTACTTCAAGCCGCAGACTCGCGAGGAGGCGATCGCCGGCATCGCCAATCACATCAAGCGCTTCTGGACTCCCCGTATGCGTCAGAAGCTCAATGCCTACCTGGCCGCCGGACACGAGGGACTGGATGAACTGCCACGCGCGGCGCTGGCAAGTCTTGAGCGCCCGCAGGCCGCTAAGGCGTAGTCGTATTGCCCACCGCTTCGTGCCGCGGCTAACCCGCTCCTCGAACGACTACCGCCGCTACGATTTGACGTAGGCGTCCTGATCCACGAGCGCCTGCTGCGTGTGGGTGAACTCCTGGAAGCGCTTCTGCCACTGCGAGGGTTGGCTGACCCGTGTGACCTCCACCGCCGTGACTTTGTACTCCGGACAGTTGGTGGCCCAGTCTGAGTTCTCGGTCGTAATGACGTTGGCGCCGGACTCGGGGAAGTGGAAGGTGGTATAGACGACCCCCGGCTGCACGCGCTCGGTTACGCGCGCTCGCAACACGGTCTCGCCCGCGCGGCTGGCGATTCCCACCCAGTCTCCTTCTTCGATGCCGCGGTGCTCGGCGTCGTGGGGATGGATCTCCAGGCGATCCTCATCGTGCCACTGGCTGTTCGCGGTTCGCCGCGTCTGTGCTCCGACGTTGTACTGCGACAGGATGCGGCCGGTGGTGAGAATCAGCGGGAACCGGGTGTTGACCCTCTCGCGCGTCGGCACGTACTCGGTCAGCAGGAACTTGCCCTTGCCGCGCACGAACTCATCCACGTGCATCGTCGGGGTGCCTTGCGGATGCTGCGCATTGCAGGGCCATTGCACGCTGCCCAGGCGATCGAGCAGCTCGAAGCTGACGTCGGCAAAAGTGGGCGTCAGCCGCGCGATCTCATCCATGATCTGCGAGGCATGCGTGTAGTTCATCGGGTAGCCCAGAGCGTTCGACAGCAGCTGGGTGATTTCCCAGTCCGCGTAGCCCGCCGTCGGCTTCATCACGCGCCGCACGGGCGAGATGCGGCGTTCGGCGTTGGTGAAGGTGCCATCCTTCTCCAGGAACGAGGAGCCGGGCAGAAACACGTGCGCGAACTTGGCCGACTCGTTCAGGAACAGGTCCTGGACGATGATGCACTCCATCGATGTCAGTGCCGCCGTGACGTGCTGCGTGTTCGGGTCGGACTGGGCGATGTCCTCGCCCTCGATGTACAGACCCTTGAACTCGCCATCGAGCGCGGCCTCGAACATGTTCGGAATGCGCAGGCCCGGCTCATCGAGGAGCGGCACACCCCAGACGGCCTCGAAGGATTTGCGTACCGTGTCGTCCGAGACGTGGCGGTAGCCCGGCAGTTCATGCGGAAAGGAGCCCATGTCGCAGGAACCCTGGACGTTGTTCTGGCCGCGCAGCGGGTTTACGCCGACGCCCTCGCGGCCGACATTGGCGGTCGCCATGGCGAGGTTCGCGATGCCCATGACCATCGTCGAACCCTGGCTGTGCTCGGTCACGCCCAGGCCGTAGTAAATGGCGCCGTTGTCGGCTGTGGCGTACAAGCGTGCGGCCGCGCGCACCTCGGTCGCGGGCACCCCGGTCACGCTCTCCATGGCTTCCGGTGAATGACGCGCTTCGGCAACGAAGGCGCGCCACTTCTCGAAGGAGTCAACCTCGCAGCGCGCGCGCACGAAATCTTCCCTGACCAGGCCCTCGGTGACGATCACGTGGGCCAGGAGTTGATGAGCGCCACATTAGTGCCGGGGCGCAGGCTCAGGTGGTAGTCGGCCGCGATGTGCGGGGTGCGCACCAGGTCGATCCGACGCGGATCGGCGATGATAAGCCGCGCCCCCTGGCGCAGGCGACGCTTCATTTGCGAGGCGAACACCGGGTGACCGTCGGTGGGATTGGCGCCGATGATGAAAATCACATCCGCCTTCATCACCGAGTCGAAGTTCTGGGTGCCCGCCGACTCGCCCAGCGTCTGCTTCAGTCCGTAGCCCGTGGGTGAGTGGCACACGCGCGCGCAGGTGTCCACGTTGTTGTTGCCGAAGGCGGCCCGCACCAGCTTTTGCACCAGGTAGGTTTCCTCGTTGGTGCAGCGCGAGGAGGTTATGCCGCCGATGGAATCGCGGCCGTACTTCCCCTGGATGCGCTTCAGTTCGCTGGCGGCGTGGCTGATCGCCTCTTCCCAGCTCACCTCGCGCCACGGATCGGAGATCTTGGCGCGGATCATCGGCTTCACGATGCGGTCCGGGTGCGTCGCATAGCCGATCGCGAAGCGACCCTTGACGCACGAGTGTCCGTGGTTGGCGTGCCCGTCCTTGTTCGGGACCATACGCACCACGTCCTCGCCCTTCATCTCGGCGCGGAAAGAGCAGCCGACGCCGCAGTAGGCGCAGGTAGTGATGACGCTGTGCTCGGCCTGACCCTTATCGATGAGGGTCTTCTCGGAGAGGGTCGCGGTCGGGCAGGCCTGTACGCAGGCCCCGCAGGAGACGCACTCGGACGCCATGAAGGAATCGTCCTGGCTCGCCACGACCTTGGAGTCGAAGCCACGCGCCTGGATCGTCAGCGCCAGCGTGCCCTGCTGTTCGTCGCAGGCGCGCACGCAGCGCGAGCAGACGATGCACTTGCTCGGGTCGAAGGTGAAGTAGGGATTGCTTTCGTCCTTTTCGGCCTTGAGGTGGTTGGCGCCCTCGTAGCCGTAGCGCACTTCGCGCAGGCCCACGACGCCGGCCATGTCCTGCAGTTCGCAGTGGCCATTGGCGGGGCAGGTCAGGCAATCGAGCGGGTGATCGGAGATATAGAGCTCCATCACGTTGCGCCGTACGTCCGCGATCTGCTTGTTCTGCGTCGTCACCTTCATGCCGGCCGCGACCGGGGTCGTGCAGGACGCCGGCAGCCCCTTCATGCCCTCAATCTGCACCAGACACATCCGGCACGAGCCGAAGGCCTCGAGCTGGTCGGTGGCGCACAGCTTGGGGATCGCCACCCCGGCGAGCGCGGCCGCGCGCAT
The DNA here is from genome assembly GCA_963743625.1 of uncultured Pseudomonadota bacterium. Lineage (GTDB taxonomy): Bacteria > Pseudomonadota > Gammaproteobacteria > Steroidobacterales > Steroidobacteraceae > 13-2-20CM-66-19. Next base: position 715,629 of record CAVUQM010000009.1, read on the forward strand.
GACCGAGGTGCCTTCCGGCACGGTCACTTCACGGTCATCGACCGTGACGGTGACGGTCTTGGCGCTCAGCCGCGCAGGGGTGCCTAGATCCTTTTCCGCGATTGATTGCATAGCTGCCCTCTGAAGGCTTTAGACCGCCTCGGCGGTCGCGGGTTTCCCGAAGTCCTCCGGGAAATGGTTCAAAGCTGAAACGACCGGGTAGGGCGTGAGTCCGCCCAAAGCACACAGCGAGCCATAGATCATGGTGTCGCACAGGTCGCGCAGCAACGTCTCCTGCTTGGCGGAGTTCTCGCCGGCGAGCAGGCGGTCGATCACTTCGACGCCGCGGGTGGATCCGAGTCGACACGGCGTACATTTGCCGCAGGACTCGATGGCGCAGAACTCCATCGCGTAGCGTGCCTGGGCCGCCATGTCGACGGTATCGTCGAAAACGACGATGCCGCCGTGGCCGAGCATGGCGCCTACCGCGGCAAAGGCCTCGTAGTCGAGCACGGTGTCGAACTGGGATTCGGGCATATAGGCGCCCAGCGGGCCGCCGACCTGTACCGCGCGGATGGGGCGACCGGTAAGTGATCCGCCACCATAGTCATACAGGAGCTGCCGCAGCGTCACGCCGAAGGCCCTCTCGATCAGACCCCCGTGTTTGATGTTGCCGGTGAGCTGGATGGGCAGCGTGCCGCGCGAGCGCCCCACGCCGTAATTGCGATAGTACTCGGGGCCCCGGTCCAGGATGATGGGCACCGAGGCGAGCGTGATGACGTTGTTGATGACCGTGGGCTTGCCGAACAGTCCCGCGATCGCCGGCAGCGGCGGCTTGAAGCGTACCTGGCCGCGCTTGCCCTCGAGGGACTCCAAGAGCGAGGTCTCCTCGCCGCAGATGTAGGCCCCGCCGCCCATGCGCACCTCGAGCCGGAAGCTGCGTCCGCTGCCGAGGACGTTCTCGCCCAGATAGCCGGCCCGTGCGGCCGCCTCGATGGCGGCATCGAGTGCCATCTTGGCATCCGGGTATTCCCAGCGCAGGTAGATGAAGCCCTGCGTGGCGCCGGTGGCAAGCGCTGCGATCGTCATGCCCTCGATGAGCACGAACGGGTCGCCCTCCATGATCATGCGGTCGGAAAAAGTGCCCGAATCGCCTTCGTCGGCGTTGCAGACGATGTATTTCTGCTCGGCGGCAGTAGCCAGCACCGTCTTCCATTTGATGCCTGCCGGGAAGGCGGCGCCACCGCGCCCGCGCAGGCCCGAGTCGCTCACCTGGGCCACGATGGCGGCGGGCTCGAGGGCCAGCGCCGCCTTCAGTCCGCGATAGCCCTCATGATCGAGGTAGTCCTGGAGGCTTCGCGGGTCGGTGATTCCGACGCGCGCGAAGGTGAGTCGCTCCTGATTCTTGAACTGCGGGATCTGCTCGACCGGGCCCAGGCGCAACGCGTGCGCAGCGCCCTGCGTGAAGCCGGCCTGGAAGAGTGCGGCGACTTGTGTGGGCGCGACCGGTCCGTATGCGATGCGACCTTGCGGCGTTGTCACCTCCACCAGCGGCTCGAGCCATAGCAGCCCGCGCGAGCCGTTGCGCACCAGTTCGATGTCGAGTCCGCGCTGCGCTGCCTCGCGGGTAATCGCATCCGCGACCTCGTGCGCGCCCACCGAGACCGCCGCCGCATCGCGTGGGACGAATATCTTCACCGCGCTCATGCTTCGGCCCGGATGCCCGCGACCAGCTCATCGAAGCGCTGCGGTGACACGCGTCCCTGCAGGCGGTTGTCGACCATGACCGAGGGGCCCAGGGCACAGTTACCCAGGCAGTACACCGGCTCAAGACTGATGGCACCGTCGGCGCTGGTTTGATGGAAGTCCACGCCGAGGCTCTTCTTGGCGTGCCGCTCCAGGGCGACCGCTCCGACTGACTGGCAGGCCTCGGCGCGGCACACGTGGATCACGTGGCGCCCGGCCGGCTCCTGACGGAAGTAGTGATAGAAACTCACCACGCCGTGTACTTCAGCGCGCGAAAGATTCAATTCCGCGGCAATCAGGGGCACGGCGTCCCGGGGCACGTAACTGAGTGCGCTTTGCACAGCGTGGAGAATGGGGATCAGCGGGCCGGCGATGCCCTTCAATCGGTTGCACGCCTCGAGCACAGTGCTGCGCTCTGCCGGCGTCAGGGTCGAAACGGGCTCGACCTTAACCGGGATGACACGAAGCGACGACTTTTTGCCCATATGCGACGTCAACCAGCACAAACTGCCGTTACCAATAGTACTGCAATGGTGTTGTTTTGACCCGTGATAACCCCCGCCCAACTGCTTGCTTTTCAAGCGCGTGAACCACGTTGTGAATAGATAGGGTTGATCGCCTGATAGAGGTGTCCTATGAGTCCTGCACACTACGTTCACTGACAGCTGGTCGCGCCGCATTGGCGCTAAGCTCTGGGAATGAGCCAAGTTATGGACGCGCAATCCGCGCAGGCCGCGATTCCGGGAATTTTCCGTTTCGAGACGGATTTCGCCGGGACTCTGCGCTGCATCCCGATGAGCGTGCGCCTGAAGCTCGATCAGGTGGGCATCAAGCTGTCCCTCAAACAATGGAACCGCCTTGCCGCACCCGAGCGGCAGCAACTGATCGACCGTCCCTGCGGCATGAGCGCAGAGGCCGCATCCTTTAAGGAGTATCTGGTCAGGCTGATCGAAACGCAGACCCGCTCCGCGGTCGAGTATGCGGCCATCGAGGCGTCACCGCTCTGGGCCGACCCGAGCGCGATGCCGGCGCGCATCGCCGACTGGGCTGCAAGTGTCGGTGTCACGCCACCTTCGGCCGAACAATGGGCGGCGCTGACACCGCTGCAGCGGTTCACTCTGTTCAAACTCACACGCCCGGGCCACTCCAACGAGAACTTCGTTCCCGCCATGCGCGAGTTCTCGATCCTGCCTTAGGCCACTCAGTCGCAACGTTCGAGGGCGCGCCTCGGCAACGCCGCGAATGGGCGCTCATCGCAGCGGTTGTGCTCGGCATGGCGCGCGCGCCTTTGGACAGATCGGCGCGGAGCCCGCCCAGGCTGCGGGCACTGCGCGGCGAAGCTTAGCCGTTCGTTCGCGCTCGGCGAATCACGGCGTCCGCGTGCCGCGTCAAGGTTTGCGGGCGGCCATTTCTTCCGCACGCATTTGCAGTTACCCTCGCCGCTGAAGTCCGGCACGCGGCGCCGCGACACCGTTCAGCGCTGCCGCGGGCATCAATAAATTCCAATGAGGGAATGCGCAGGCGGCCCGCCTGGCATCCGCTGGGAGGAAGCCCGTGTCCAAGCGTGTGGTATTGGGTCAGCTGTCGATTGCGCTCGTCCTGCTGGGTTTGAGTGCCTGCGGCGGCGGCGACGGGGGCGACGTATTCCCGATCTCCGTGACCTTCAGCACCGCGCCGCCCTCATCGATCAGCATCGGCACAACGGCGAGTGTCGCGGCCATCGTCAGCAATGATCCAAGCGATGCCGGCATCAGATGGAGCGTCACCTGCTCGGCATCGGACTGCGGATCCTTCAGTCCGACGAGCACGGCCAACGGCAGCCCCACGACCTATACACCCCCGGCCAGCGTGCCCAGTCCGGCGAGCGTCACGATCGTCGCCGCCTCGGTGACCGATTCGACCAAGAAGGTCTCGGCGAGCGTCACGATTACCGCTCCTGCGGGCCCGATCCTTGCTGACGGGACCTACGTGTTCCACCTGTCGGGCGAGGCCGGCAACGGCCCCTACACGGTCGCAGGCGCATTCACGGTGGCCGCCGGATTGATCACCGGCGGTGAACAGGACTTCAGCGATCCCAACGCCGGCTACACGGACACACTGACCGCCAAGACCAGCAGCCTGAATACCGCGGGCGGCAACATCCAGATCGTGCTCGACACCGGCAATGCCGCCATCGGGGTGAATGGCGTCGAAACGCTGCGCGGTACGGTCGTGTCGCCGACCCGGGTGCTGATCTCGGAGTTCGACCTGACGGCCGCCGGTACCGGCTCGTTGGACCTCAAGACTGGTAACGCAGCGCCCGCGGCCGGCTACGCGTTTGCAGTCTCAGGCAATGACAGCAACGGCAACCCGCTCGCGATCGGCGGCATTCTGAATTTCAGCGGTACCGCGCTCGTAACTTCCGGCAGCGTGTTCGACCTGAGCGTCTTCAACTCGAACACCGGCACGGCCGCGGCGCAGCTCGCCGAGACCTTCCAGTCCGGCTCGGTGAGCGCGCCGGATGGCTACGGTCGCGTGGTCATCACCGTGACGCCCACCGCGGCTACCGGCATCCCCGCCTTCGCCTTCGCCGGCTACATCACCGGAGCCAATCGCATCGAGCTGGTGGAGTCGGCCGAGTCCAGCGACCACCTGAATGCCAATACCGGCGGCAGCGCGCTGGGGCAGGGGGCCAACAGCGGCACCTTCAGCCTCTCCAGCGCGAGTGTCCTCAATCAGAGTTATGCGCACGGTAGCGGCGGCGTCGATCCGAACGGCGCGGCGGTGATGTCCGGAGCGTTCGCGCTCAATCTCAACGGCGTCCTGGGCGGTACGCTTGCGGTGAATGACCTGAGCAACATCGGCGCCTGGACCGTCGGCGGCAGCTACGCCGTGTACCCGACCGGCCGCGTTCCCCTGACCGTCACCTCGCTCACCTCCGGGGCGGCCTCACCGCCGGCCAACGCGCTCACCTTCGTGCTCTACCTCGACGGCGCAGGCAATGCCATGATCATGGGAGCGGATAGTTTCCAGACGACGCAGGGCATTGCCTTTGAGCAGGGCAGCGGCTTCAGCCTGGCGGGCAACTACGCGCTCTCCGGTCAGGGTGCGGTGGTCACCAACGGTGGCGGCGCACCCTGGAGCGCGGTCGGGCCGGTCACGGTGAGCTCGGGCAACTTCAGCGGCTACACCGACTTCACGGTGGCGACCGAACTGCCGCAGGCGAAAGTGGCGCTGAGCGGCACAGCGAACTCCGCCAATGCCACGCTTGGCCTGATGGGCCTGAACCCGCTGGACTTTAGCTCCACCACGACGTTCGGCTACTACCCGCTGAGCGGCAACCGGCTGTGGGCACTGGAAGTCGATAACAAGGGCATCAGCCTGCTGATGATGGAGGGCGTTACCCCGTAGCGCTGTGGGGGAAGGTGCCGCGCGCAACCGCGTGCTCTTGAGCACGCAGCGCCGGCTGCGCCCAGCCGCTGTGCCGGCGGTGAGCGCTGTGGTGGTGGGCGTTCGCGGCGCCGCGAGTGCACGGAAAATCGAACGAGGGGGTCATCCAACTCACCAGGTTCACTCGCAGGCCGCGAGGCCCGTGGGAAAATTACCGTGCGCAGGGCACCGGCATCCAACACTTCTTGCTTCTGTGCGCATGCCCGATCGGCATGAGGTCGCGCACGTGAGCTCATGCGCCATCACAGCGGCGCATACGCGGCATGCGCGGCCTGCCGCGGACGTCGCCGCCGAACGCAGCGGGCGCACGTGCTCGGCGCTGAGCAGATGCTCGGCAAGCCCCGCTGCGTACTCGCGCAGCTCGGCAACTGCAGTGGTCTCCCAATGCGTGGCCCGCAGCATCGGTCCGAGGCAGAAGAGGCCGGCGGCGATGCGACCGTCGCGGCCCATCAGCGCACCACGCGCATCCGTCATGAGGCCCAATCCGAGGGTGTCAGCGCACGCCACGCCCCGCGCCAGGAGCGAGCGCAGCAGCCGCTCGTCGGTGCGCCGTGTATCGTAGTCAGGGCCGGTGCAGTTGATGACGCGGTCGACCACGAGCGTCGCGGGTGCCTCCCGAGCGCGCGGGCGGTAGAGGGCACGGATCTGGCGACCGGCGCGCTCCAGGTGCAGCAGCCGGCCGGCGTGCACCTGCAGCGCGCCCGTGCGGCGCAGCTCGCTCAGCGCCGCCCAGCTGCTTTCGGGGAGCCGGTGACGGTGGAGGTCCCAGTAGGCGCGCACGTGCCGCAGAAAACGCTGTCGCTCGCGCAGTCCCAGGCGCTGCCACAGCTGCGGCGCCTGAGCGCGCACGACGGCGATCGCCTCACGCCAGTCCCCGCCGCGCGCCTCGATGGCGCGCGCAAGCGCGCGCGCGGCGCTCAACAGCTGCCGCATCGAGACGGACGCGGCGGCCAGCAGCGGCGCGCCATCGCAAGGGTGCTCGCCGTGCGTGAAACCCGACTGCGGCGGTGGTATCAGCCCGCGCCGCGAGAGTGCATGCCAGCGGATCTTCGCGCCATTGGCCGTACCCGCGAGCACCACATCGGCCATCGTGAGGCCCGCGCCGACAACGAGCACACTCTCCCCGGCCCGCGCCTGCGGGGGCTCCTGCCAGGGATCACCGTGGTAGCCCAGGGAACCGCGCAGCGTGGCGCTGCCCGGCAGTGGAGCGGGCGCCGGGTTCCCCAGCGCCAGTACCGCTGCATCAGCGGCGAAGATGCGTCCGTCGGCCAGGTGCACCTGCAGTCTCGTGCTACGCGGTGGCCGCTCCACCGCGATGACCGAGCCATAGCGGCGTTCCAACTGCACGCCCGCGGCCGCGCCGCTTTCGGCAGCCGTAAGCAGCGATTCCAGATACTCCCCGTACAGTTCACGCGGCAGGAAATCCGCCGCGCCCGCATGCGGCAGGCGCCGCTGCGCAAAGTGCAGGAATGCTTCCGGCTCGGCGCTGTCGGCCGACATACGTCCGGCGGGCACGTTCAGCAAATACGGGTAGGGACGGCGCGCGTAGGCGAGGCCCCGGGCCATCTGGGTGCGATCGATGAGCAGCACGCGCAGCGGATGCGGCGCGCGCCGCAGGAGGTTCATGGCCAGGGCGGTACCGCTGAACCCTGCGCCGACGATGACGACCGTGCGCTCACGCATCGCACACACCTAAGCGCAAACACTCAGTGGGGCGCGGGTTCACAGTGCCGCATCCGGCGGCGTACAAACGCGGGGTTTGCATGGCATCAAGTCTAGGTGGGCCGCGGTCATCCGGGGGTGCCGCTGCGGTGACAAAGGCGTAACACCGGGGCCGGGGAGGGCAAGTTTCCGGTGAGGGCCTGTGCCGGAAGGCTCCGGCACGGGCCGCGGCGGGCGGGCGGCCTTTAGTCCTTGATGAAGGCGAGGAGCTCCTGATGGATCTGATCGGCAAATGTCGTGCACATCCGGTGCCGGGCGCCGGGAATGGTCTTGAGCGTGCCTTGCTTCAGAAGCTTGACGGACTTCGTCGCCGCATCCTCGATCCGGTGCTTGGGCGCGACAGCGGCGGTGAGCGCGCGTTCCTTGGGCGCCGCGCGCTTGCGGCGCTGCGCGGCGACAGTGCACCATCGGAGCCGCGGTGGCGTAGCACCGCGGTGCTTCCAACCGTGTTTCATCTGAATCGAGGTTCGAGCGTGTGTGATCAGGATGCCTTTGATGACATGACCCGCTATCAGCTGAAGTCCAGTGGGCTCTCGCGACGCCAGTTCGGGGCTCTCACCTTAGGTGCGGGCCTGATTTCGATGCTGCCACCAGTGGCGAACGCCGCGGAAGTCACCGACGCGGAGGTCGAGATCACGACCCCGGACGGCAGCGCGGATGCCTATTTCGTGCATCCGGTGAAGGGCGCCCATCCGGCGGTCCTCATCTGGCCGGACGCCTTCGGCCTGCGACCGGCCTTCCGGCAGATGGGCAAGCGCCTGGCCGAGTCAGGCTATGCGGTAGTGGTGGTCAATCCCTTCTACCGGCAGCAGAAGGCTCCCACGTCCCCCGAGCATGCGGACTTCAACGACCCGGCCACCCGCGCGGCGATCATGGCGCTGATGGGCTCACTCACGCAGGACACCGCGTTCACCGACGCCAAAGCCTTCCTCGCCTGGCTCGACCGCCAGCCGGCCGTGGACCGCAAGAAAAAGGCCGGTACGACCGGCTACTGCATGGGCGGACCGCTCACCATGCGCACGGCGGCGGCGCTTCCCGAGCGTATCGGCGCGGCCGGCTCGTTTCACGGCGGCGGACTGGTCACCGACAAGCCCGACAGCCCGCACCTGCTGATACCGAAGATGAAGGCCGATTATCTGATCGCCATCGCCGCGAGCGACGATGCGAAGCAGCCGGAAGCGAAAGACGTGCTGCGGCAGGCGTTCGCGCAGGCGAAGCTGCCGGCCGAGATCGAGGTCTACGCCGGCACCATGCATGGCTGGTGCCCGCCGGACTCTCAGGTCTACAACGCCGCGCAGGCCGAAAAGGCCTGGGCGCGCCTGCTGGTGTTGTTCAAGTCCGCGCTCGCCTAGCGGTGATCTTAAGGACGTCGTTCACTCATCCGAGAGGCCAGGCGGCTGATCGGCGGCGTGCGCATCCGGCGCAGGGCTAGAGCCCGAGTGCGCTTAAGCCCGGGTGTTCCGCCGGCCGTGGGCCCGGGGCGCTCCAGTGATAGCGGCGTTCCTCTTCACGGATGGGCAGGTCGTTGATCGAGGCGATACGCCGGCGCATCAGACCTGCGGGGTCGAACTCCCAGTTCTCGTTGCCATAAGAGCGGAACCAGTGGCCCGAGTCGTCGTGCCACTCGTAGGCGAAGCGCACCGCGATGCGGTTCTCGCCGAAGGCCCAGATCTCCTTGATGAGCCGGTAGTCGAGCTCGCGCGCCCACTTGCGCCGTAGGAACTCGCGAATGGCGGCGCGGCCGCGCAGAAACTCGGCGCGGTTGCGCCACTCCGAATCCTCGCTATAGGCTAGCGACACGCGGTCCGGATCGCGGCTGTTCCAGGCGTCCTCCGCGAGACGCACCTTGGTGCTCGCCAGAGCAAGGTCGAACGGTGGTTTTACCGTCGCCGGTGCCGAGGGGGTCACAGCTTCATTCAAAGGGGTCTCCGTTCAGGTCGCAGGCGCGTGCCTCAGGCGCACCAGGCTGACGCTGGCGCCGCCGAGCGCCAGCGCCGCCGCCAGATACAGTGCGCGCGCAGCGCCGGCCGTGCCGTAGGCGCTGAAGAGGATCGCCACGCTCGCCGCCCCCAGTGCCTGACCGCCCAGGCGCGCTACGCTGAGCATACCGCCGGCCGCGCCGCTGCGCGCCCGCGGAGCTGCGGCCATGATGGTGCGGTTGTTCGGCGCCTGGAAAAAGCCGAAGCCCAGCCCGCACAGCGCCATGCGCCACACGAACCCGAGGGCGGTGCCGTTACTGGGATAGCGGGCGAGCAGCAACAGACCGCCGGTCATGAGCAGCAGTCCCACACCGCCAAGAACGGCGGCCGGATGACGATCGGCGAGCCGGCCGGCGAGCGGCGCGGCGAATGCAAGCGCCAGCGGCCAGGGCGTCATGAACAGCCCGGTCTCGACCGCACTGTGGCCCAGACGCTGGATCTCGAACGGCAGCGACACGAGCGCGCTCATCTGCGCCGTGAAGGCGCACACCGAGGTGATGACCGAGAGCGTGAAGATCGGCAGCCGCAGCAGGTCGAACGGAATCAGGGGCGCAGCGCGCGGCTGCTCGTGGCGAATCAGGAGCCAGCCGAGCAGCACACCGAGGGCGATCTGCCCGAGCGCAAGCGGCGTCGCCGCATGGTGTGCCAGGGACTGCAGCCCGCTCAGCGCGAAACCGAAGGCGCCGGCGTACAGGAGCGTGCCCACGAAATTCAGGGCGCGGTCGCTGCGCTCGGACTGCGGCAGGGCGCTCAGGGCGATGACGAAGGTGAGGATGCCGATCGGCACGTTGATACCGAACAGCCAGCGCCAGGTGCCCACCGCCAGCACCGCGGAGGCGATGGTGGGACCTACGGCCGCAGCGCTCGCGACCACGAAGGCGTTGATGCCGATCGCGCGCCCGAGGGAACGCTGTGGATAGGTGAAGCGCACCAGTGCAACGTTGACGCTCATGATGCCGGCCGCCCCCACGCCCTGCACGACGCGCGCGATGCTGAGCGTGAGGAGCGAGGGGGCGAGCGCACAGGCGAGCGAGGCGAGGGTGAAGACTGCCAGGCCGGTCTGCGAAACGCGGCGGTAGCCGACAATCTCACCGAGCGAGGCGAGCGGCAGCAGCAGCATGAGGATCGCGAGCTGGTAGGCGTTCACGACCCAGATGGAGGCGGCGGCGCTGGCGTTGAAGTCGCGCGCCACCGAAGGCAGCGCCACGTTGACGATCGTGCTGTCGAGCACGGACATGACGATCGCCAGAATGATGACCGCCATCGCCCAGTAGCGGCGCGGCGGCGGCAGACCGTCAGGCAGGGCGTGCGGATCGTGTGGGCTTACGCTCGGGGCGGACATGCGCCCGAGCATCATATAGATGAGTGACCTGCGGTTGTCATAACTTGGTCGGTGCGCCGGCGGCCGGCCGAGTGTGACCTACATCACGCTTGTACCGGCGCGGCACGCGCCGGCACCTCGCTACAATGACTGTGGCCGCATCACCCGCGGCCTGCTCACCCGAAGAAGAACACTGTGCCGATGGAAGCCAAGGACCGCAAAGCCCCGCGCCCGCGCGCCGGTCTGCCGGAACGCCGCGGCGGCGAGCGCCGCCTGCAGATCCTGCGGGCACTTCTGTACGGCAGCTTCCGGCCGCGGCGGCGCGGTCCGCGCCGCGCCAACGAGCGTCTGGTGAGCGCAGTCGACTGGCACCACCCGCAGTGGCTCGCCGTCTCGATGCTCATCGTGATCGGCTCGTGCACCGATGCGCTGCTGACTCTCGTCCTGGTGGAGCGTGGCATCGCCACCGAGGCCAATCCGCTGATGGCGCCGCTGGTGGGGGGCTCCGCGCTCGCCTTCGCGCTGGTCAAGGTGGTGCTCACCGCCGGCGGTGTCATCCTGCTCACGCAGCTGGCGCGCCTGCGTGCCTTCGGCCGCATCCCGGCGGGGATGTTCCTGTATCTGGTGCTGGCGATCTACGGCGTGCTCATCGCTTACGAGGTTCACCTGCTCGACACACTGTAAGTCCCGGGTTGCGGAGCCTTTTCCCGCAGCGGCCGCTTTTTCGCTAAACTATTGGCCTGCCAGCGGTTTTCTCCCTCAAATGCTCGAACCTACAGCCCTCTACGGCGGCAATGCCGACTTTCTCGACGCGCTCTACGAGCAGTATCTGCGCGATCCGGGGAGCGTTGCTCCCCAGTGGCGCGGCTACTTCGCCGGCTTAGGTCCGCAGGCGGGAGCCGAGCGTGCGCACGCCCCGGTGCGCGCCGGCATCAGCGAGCGCGCCGCGCACGGTGCGCCGGCCGCTGCCGCAAGCGGCGCAGATGCGCGCCAGGCGGCAGTCTCGCGCCTGATCCAGGTCTGGACCAACCGCGGGCACCTGCTCGCGACCATCGATCCGCTCGCACTCACTCCGCGCCCGCGTCCCCGCGTGCTCGACCTGGATTACTTCGGGCTCACGCCGCAGGACCTCGATGCGGAATTCTTCACCGGCAGTCGCAGCGCCGCCGTGCCCCAGCGCATGAAGCTGCGCGACATCCTCGCGCAGCTCGAGTACGTCTACGCCGGCAACGTGGGCGCGGAGTTCGCTCACATGTCCGACTCCGAGGAGCGGCTGTGGCTGCAGGACCAGTTCCAGGAGGGGCGCCTCAAGGGCAGCTTCAGCGCCGAGGAACGCCGCAACATTCTCTGGCAGCTCACCGCCGCGGAGGGCCTGGAGCGCTACCTGCACACCAAGTACGTGGGCCAGAAACGCTTCTCGTTGGAAGGCGGCGATGCGCTGATTCCGCTGCTCGATGATCTCATCCAGGACTGCGGCACGGCCGGCATCGAGGAAGTGGTCATCGGCATGGCGCACCGCGGGCGCCTGAACGTGCTGGTGAACCTGCTCGGCAAGTCACCGGCAGCATTGTTTTCCGAGTTCGAGGGGGTCTATGACCCGAGCCGCCTGAAGGGCTCCGGCGACGTCAAGTACCACAAGGGTTTTTCCGCCGATCTGCGCACCCCCAACGGCAACGTGCACACCGTGCTCGCCTTCAATCCCTCGCACCTGGAGGTCGTGAACCCGGTGGTCGAAGGTTCGGTGCGGGCGCGCCAGGAGCGCCGTGGCGATGCGCGCGCCGAGCACGTGCTCGCGCTCTTGGTGCACGGCGATGCGGCCTTCGCTGGCCAGGGCGTCGTCATGGAGACCCTGCAGCTGTCGCAGGCGCGCGGCTTTTTCACCGGCGGCACGGTGCACGTCATCATCAACAACCAAGTGGGCTTCACGACCTCCGAGCCCAAGGATGCACGCTCCACCATCTACGCCAGCGACGTCGCCAAGATGCTGGAAGTGCCGATCTTCCACGTCAACGCGGATGATGCCGAGGCGGTCGTGTTCGTCACGCGCCTGGCGCTGAAATATCGCCAGCGCTTCCGCAAGGACGTGGTGATCGATCTGGTCGGCTACCGCCGCCATGGCCACAACGAGGCCGACGAGCCCTCCGCCACTCAGCCGGGCATGTATCGCATCATCCGCCAGCACCCGACTGCGCGGCGCATCTACGCCGACCAGCTGATCAGCGCGGGGCTGCTCACTGAGGCCGAGGTGCAGGCGATGTACGAGCAGTATCGCAGCGGCCTCGACGAGGGCCGGCCGCAGGCGCGCGCCTCGCTCGGCATGATCGGCAACAAGTATACGGTCGACTGGAGCCAGTACTCGCAGATCGACTTCACCGAGCGCGTCATGACCGGAGTTGAGCTGCCGCGCCTGCGCGCGCTCGGTGAGCGCCTCACCGCCTACCCGGACAACTTCGTGCTGCACCCACGGGTGGCACAGATCATCGTCAACCGCAGGAAGATGCTCGCCGGGGAGCTGCCGCTCGACTGGGGCTGCGCCGAGACGCTCGCCTACGGGGCGCTAGTTGAGGACGGCTTCGGCGTGCGCCTCACCGGCCAGGACAGTGGCCGCGGCACTTTTTTCCACCGCCACGCGGTGCTGCACGACCAGAAGACGGACGCCACCTTCGTGCCCCTGCAGCACGTGGCCGAGCCCCAGCCGCACGTGCAGGTGATCGACTCGGTGCTGTCGGAAGAGGCCGTCATGGGCTTCGAGTACGGCTATTCCACCACCGACCCCGGCACGCTCGATGTGTGGGAAGCCCAGTACGGGGATTTTGCCAACGGCGCCCAGGTGATCATCGACCAGTTCATCAGCTCCGGGGAGGCCAAGTGGGAGCGCTTCTGCGGGCTCGCGCTGCTGTTGCCGCACGGCTACGAGGGCGCAGGCCCCGAGCACTCTTCCGCGCGCCTGGAGCGCTTCCTGCAGCTGTGCGCCGAGAACAACATGCAGGTGTGTGTTCCCTCGACGCCGGCGCAGATGTTTCATCTGCTGCGGCGGCAGATGCTGCAGACTTTCAGAAAGCCGCTCATTGTCATGACGCCCAAGAGCCTGCTGCGCCATGAACTGTCGGTCTCGGCCCTCGAGGACCTGACGCGCGGCAGCTTTGCGCGCGTCATCGGGGAGATGGACGAGCTGAACCCCAAGGAGGTGCGGCGGGTGGTCTTCTGCAGCGGCAAGGTCTACTTCGACCTGCTCAAGGCACGGCGCGAGGAGGGGCGGCACGATGTTGCGCTGGTGCGCATCGAGCAGCTCTACCCCTTCCCCAGCGAGGAATACCAGGCGGCGCTCGCCCGTTATCCGCTGGCGCGCGAACTCGTGTGGTGCCAGGAGGAGCCGCAGAACCAGGGTGCCTGGTACCAGATCCGCCACCGCCTGCAGGAGCTCGCCAGCGCTCGCCGCGAGGTGCTGTACGCCGGCCGTGCCCCGGCGGCGGCGCCCGCCACTGGCATCGGCAAGATTCACACGCTCGAGCAGCAGGCGCTGGTTGCCGCCGCGCTGCATGCCACCACCACCGAGGAATCCGGCCGCGACACGCAGCGCCTCAAGGCTGCCGGTACGCCCGCCACGGCTCCGCTGAGAAAGAGTTCATGAGCACCGAAATCCGCGTCCCGCAGCTGCCCGAGTCGATTGCCGATGCCACGCTCGTCGCCTGGCACAAGCGCCCGGGAGATCCGATCGCGCGCGATGAGAATCTCGCCGATCTCGAGACCGACAAAGTGGTGCTCGAGGTGCCGGCGCCGGCCAACGGCGTCGTGCGCGAGATCCGGGTGCAAAGCGGTGCGGTCGTCAAGAGCGGGGATGTGCTCGCGGTGATTGAGGAGGGCGCCGCGGAGACTGCCAAGAGCGCAGGTGTCCCGGCTGCAGTGACCAGCAAGGCAGCTGCCCTGCCGAGCGCGGAGGCCAAGGACTCAGGTCGCCTGAGTCCCTCGGTACGGCGTCTGGTGGAGGAAAATCAGCTCGACCCTGCCAGTATTCCCGCCTCCGGCCGCGACGGACGTCTGACCAAGTCCGACGTGGTCGGCTATCTCGGCAAGCAGCCCGCCGAAGCAGCCCCCGCCGCGCCCGCCGCAGCGGCGCCCGCCCCGGCGCCGCGCGCGCCGACCACGGTTGCACGGCCGGCGGCGGCCAATGGGGCGCGCCAGGAGCAGCGTGTACCGATGACGCGGCTGCGTGCGCGCATCGCCCAGCGGCTGCTCGAGGCGCAGTCGACCCAGGCGCTGCTGACAACCTTCAACGAGGTCGACCTTACCGCGGTCCAGGAGCTGCGCGCGCGCTACAAGGAGCGTTTCGAGAAGGAGCACGGGGTGAAGCTCGGCTTCATGTCCTTCTTCGTCAAGGCGGCGATCGAATCACTCAAGCGCTTCCCGGTGCTGAACGCCTCGGTGGACGGCAACGACATCATCTACCACGAGTACTACGACATCGGCGTCGCGGTCTCCACTGACCGCGGCCTCATCGTGCCGATCGTGCGCGATGCCGACGCCAAGGGATTTGCCGCGATCGAGAAAGAGGTGGCGGACTATGCCAAGAAGGCGCGTGAGGGCACGCTTGCGATCGAGGATCTCACCGGCGGCACCTTCACCATCACCAATGGCGGGGTGTTCGGCTCGCTCATGTCGACCCCGATCGTGAACGCCCCGCAGAGTGCCATCCTCGGCATGCACAAGATCCAGGAGCGGCCGATGGTGGTGCACGGTGCCATCGCGGTGCGGCCGATGATGTATCTGGCCGTGACCTACGATCACCGCATCATCGACGGCCGCGAGGCGGTGCAGTTCCTGGTGGCCATCAAGGACGCCCTCGAGGACCCGGGCCGCATGCTGCTCGGGATCTGAGCGGTAGCACCGCCGACCGCGCAAGGAGCCTAGCCGCCGTCAGCGACGGCGCCAGGCTTGGCCCCTGCTAGAAGACGTGGCTGAACACCCAGTAAAGCGTGCCGGCGATGAGGATGGCGGCGGGCAGGGTCAGCACCCAGGCGACCGCGAGGTTGCGCAGGGTCTGCATCTGAAGGCCCGAATGATTGGCGGCCATCGTGCCCGCGACACCCGAGGACAGCACGTGGGTGGTCGAGACCGGTAGCCCGAACATGTCCGCCGCCGCGATCGTGGTCATGGCAACGAGCTCGGCCGAGGCCCCCTGGGCGTAGGTGAGGTGCGTCTTGCCGATCTTCTCCCCGATCGTGACGACGATGCGCTTCCAGCCGACCATGGTTCCAAGCCCCAGCGCGATCGCCACGGCGACCTTCACCCACAGCGGGATGAACTTGGTTGCCTTGTCGATCTCCTTCTTGAACGCCACGAGGTTGCTCGTGGTCTCGGGGTCGAAGGCCTTGGAGCGCGGGTCCTTGGCGATCAGCCGCTCGGCCTCGGACGTGAGGTACATGTCGTTGCGGATGTTGGTCACGGTGTTCGCCGGCATCTGCGCGAAGCCGCCGTCGGCGCGCACCTGATTGGCAATGCTGCCGGTGACCGCCGAGAGCGCCGGCAGTACCGAGTCATTCCACGTGTGGGTGCGCACGTAGGTGGTCAGCGTCGCCCGCGGATCCGCCGGTACCGGTGCGGTCACATACTTGTCGAGCGAGTGCTGCGTGGCCGTCGCCAGCGCGACGAACGGCGCCATCTCAGCCTGTGGCATGGCGCGGTTCAGCGCATACGCCATGGGCACGACGCCGATGAGGATCAGCATGATAAGTCCCATGCCCTTCTGGCCGTCATTGGAGCCGTGCGCGAAGGACACCCCGCCACAGGTCAGGATCAGAATGCCCCGGATCCACCACGGCGGCCCGCGGTTACCCTTGGGCTCCTGGTAGAGGGCGCGGTTCTTCACCAGTGCCTTGAGCGCAAGGAACAGCAGGGCGGCGGCGACGAAGCCGACGACCGGGGAGATCAGCAGTGACCAGCCGATCTTGGTGGCCTGGCCCCAGTCCACCCCGGTCGTGCCGTCACGGCCATGCATGAGGGCGTTGGCGACGCCGACCCCGATGATCGAGCCGATCAGGGTGTGGGAGGAGGAGGCCGGCAGTCCCAGATACCAGGTGCCGAGGTTCCACAGGATGGCGGCGATCAGCAGTGCAAACACCATGGCAAAGCCGGCGCCGGTGCCCACCTGCATGATCAATTCCACCGGCAGCAGCGTAATGATGCCGAAGGCCACCGCGCCGCTGGAGAACAGCACGCCGAGGAAATTCAGCGTGCCCGAGTACATGACCGCGACATTGGGCTGCAGCGAGTGCGTATAGATGACGGTCGCGACCGCATTCGCCGTGTCGTGGAAGCCGTTCACGAACTCAAAGCCGAGTGCGATCAGCAGCGCGACCCCAAGCAGGAGGTACGGCAGGAGCGACATCCTCTGCGGCGTGCTGCTGATGTCGCTGACCAGACTATAGCCGGTGTAGCCGATGCCAACGGCCAGCAGCGCGAGGAATACGAATATGGTTCCCATGCCGGGCTTGCGGTCCAGGCTCGGCCGGCTGGAGGAGACCGGGAGGCTTTCGGCGGCGACGCTGCTCATGGGCGACCACTCTTTTCAGGTGTTTCGGTTCGGCACCGCAGCCTAGGGCTGTAATGTTTTAGCAATGTGACAGTGGCGCCGGCCGGGCATGGCGATCGCACCCGACGGTCTCATCGAGCCGGCAGATAGCGCACGTAAGGCCCTGATCCGGATGGGGCCGGCGCAGCCGGCGGCGCCTTGCAAGCGCTGCGTCCATCCCCATAAAAACACCACGGCGGCCGCCCGCGCGGCGCCTGGGCGGCGAACCGGTGCGCTCCGGGGAGGCCACTCCTTCTTTATGCTACTGTCCCGACCCCCGAATTTTCCGGTGCCTCACTGCGATGCCGAACGAGAGCAAATCCCCCGATAGTTTCGAGGTCATCGTGATCGGTGGCGGGCCGGCCGGCTACCCGGCGGCCATCCGCGCGGCTCAGAATAAGCTGAGCGTCGCCTGCATTGATGAGTGGAAGAACCGTGACGGCACGGCTGCCTTCGGTGGCACCTGTCTGAACGCCGGCTGCATCCCCTCCAAGGCGCTTCTGGAGTCGAGCGAGCTCTATCACCGCGTGCAGGAGGAGTTCGCCACCCACGGCATCAGGGTCGCCGGCACCACGCTCGATCTCGCGCAGATGCAAAAGCGCAAGAGCGGCATCGTGCGCAACATGACCCAGGGGATCCTCGCCCTCTTCAAGGCCGCAGGCGTCACCCCGCTGCAGGGCCACGGGCGCCTCCTTGCCCCGGGCAAAGTCGAGTTCACCGCGCATGACGGCACTAAGCGAACTTTGAGCGCCAAGCAGGTGATCCTCGCGTCCGGCTCCGCGCCCATTGAGCTGCGTTCGGCACCCTTCCACCCCCCCGAGATCGTCGACTCCTGGGGCGCACTTGAGCTGGAGGCGGTGCCCAAGCGCCTCGCCGTGATCGGCGCCGGCGTCATCGGTCTTGAGCTCGGTAGCGTCTGGCGCCGCCTCGGCGCCACCGTCGTGGTGCTGGAGGCGTTGCCGGAGTTTCTCGCCATCGCAGACCAGCAGCTCGCCAAGGAGGCGCTGCGGCACTTCAAGAAGCAGGGCCTGGAGGTGCGTCTGGGCGCCAAGGTGACCGGCGCCAAGATCAGCGGCGGGGCGGTGGAGGTGACTTACACCGACGAGAAGGGCGAACAGCACCTCACCGTCGATCGCGTGGTGATCGCCATCGGACGGCGTCCCTACACCAAGGACCTGTTCGCCCCGGAGACCGGCGTCAAGCTCGATGAGCGCGGCTTCATCCAGGTGGACGAGCACTGCCGCACCGGGGTCGAGGGTGTGTGGGCGGTCGGGGACTGCGTGCGCGGCCCGATGCTCGCGCACAAGGGCAAGGAGGAAGGGGTGATGGTTGCGGACCTGATCGCCGGCCTCTACGGGGAGATGAACTACAAGGTCATCCCGTCGGTCATTTACACCGCCCCCGAGATCGCCTGGGTGGGCCTCACCGAGGAAGAGGTCAAGAAGAGCGGTCGCGACTACAAGGTCGGTATCTTCCCGTTCCTCGCCAGCGGCCGCGCCCGCGCCATGGAGCAGGCGAGCGGCTTTGCCAAGGTGCTGGCGGCGCGCGATGACGATGAGATCCTCGGCGTGCATATCGTCGGGCCACTCGCCGGTGAGCTGATCGCCGAGGCCGTGCTGGCGATGGAGTACTCGGCGAGCAGCGAGGATCTGCAGCGCACCATCCACGCCCACCCGACGCTTGCAGAAGCCGTGCACGAGGCGGCGCTCAACGCCGACAAGCGCGCCATCGATTCCATCAACCGCTAGACGGGCCTGCTCCTGGCTTTAGCGCTGGCGGCGTGCGTCGATGACGTTGGAGACGCCCGTCAGGCGCCGCAGCACCCGCGCCAGCTGCTCCAGATCGCGTACCCCCACGGTGAGTGCGAAATGCGCGATCCCGGTGTCGTGATCGGTGCGCGTCTGCGCGGCGTCGATCGACAGCCGCTCCACCGCCAGTACGTCACTTAGGTCGCGCAGCAGCCCACGCCGATCGTACGCGCGGATGGCGAGCACGACGTTCATCGCCTCCTGGGCCGCGCTGGCCCACTCCACTTTGAGCACCCGCTCGGGCCGCCCGGCACTCATGCGCGTGAAGCTGGCGCAGTCGCGCCGGTGCACGGTGACGCCGCGCCCGAGGGTGACGTAACCGGCGATCGACTGCGGGCGCAGCGGCGCGCAGCAGCGCGCCAGCGTGATCGGCAGGTCACCCACGCCCTCGATCTCCACCGGGGAGGCGCGCCGGCGCGCAGCCGGCGCCCGTGGCGGGCGCACCACCGGGGCGGGCGCTGGTGCGAACAGGCGGGTGGCCGCCTGCAACAGCTGCGTCACCGTGAGCTCGCCTTCGCCGAGCAGCTGGTACAGATTATCCACGTCGCGCGCCTTCAACTCGCGCGCGAGCACGTTTAGCTGCTCGCTGCGCACGCCGATGCGCGCCAGTTCGCGCTCGGCGATCTCGCTGCCGGCGCTGCGGTTCTCACCGGCGTTCTGCTTGCGGAACCAGGCTCGCACCTTGCCGCGGTTGCGCGCCGACACCAGGTAGCCCTGTTCGGGCGCCAGCCAGTCGCGGCTCGGGGCGTCGTGCTTGCCGGTGATGATCTCGACGATTTCGCCGTTTACGAGGCTGTGCGTCAGGGGCACGATGCGCCCGTTGACCTTGGCACCGCGGCAGCGGTGGCCGAGGGAGGTGTGCACCTGATAGGCAAAGTCGAGCGGGGTCGCCCCGCGCGGCAGGTCGATGACCTCGCCCTTGGGCGTGAGCGCGTAGACGCGGTCCTCGAAGAGCTCCACGCGCATGCCGTCGATGAGATCGCGGTTGGCATCCGCGCCGGTGCCGTCGGCGGGCTCGAGCAGCCGGCGCACCCATTCGATCTTGCGCTGGTACTGCGCATCGCGCGGGCCCCCCTCCTTGTAGGTCCAGTGCGCGGCAACGCCCAGCTCGGCGTGCTCGTGCATGTCGCGGGTGCGGATCTGCACCTCGACGCTCTTTGCCTGTGGACCGATTACGGCGGTGTGGATGG
This sequence comes from uncultured Pseudomonadota bacterium, assembly GCA_963743625.1. Classification (GTDB taxonomy): domain Bacteria; phylum Pseudomonadota; class Gammaproteobacteria; order Steroidobacterales; family Steroidobacteraceae; genus 13-2-20CM-66-19. The sequence goes on from CAVUQM010000009.1 coordinate 735,371, forward strand.
AGCGATAGCCGTTGCCCTTGGGCGTGGCGATGTAGTCATCGAACTCCCCGGGGATGTAGGGCCACGCGCCGTGGATGATGCCGAGCGCCGCGTAGCACTCCGGCACCGAGCTGACCACGACGCGCACCGCGCGCACATCGTAGAGCTGCGAGAAATCGAGCTGCTTGCGCTGCATCTTGCGGTAGATGCTGTAGATGTGTTTGGGGCGCCCGTAGACCTCGGCGGCGACATCGGCTGCGCTGAGCGCCGCGCGCAGCGCCTCGCATAGCGTTTCGATGTAGCGTTCGCGGTCGGCGCGCCGCTCGTTCAGCGCGGTGGCCACACGGCGGTACTCGTCGGCCTCCAGATAGCGGAAGGCCAGGTCCTCGAGCTCCCACTTCAGCTGCCAGACCCCGAGGCGGTTGGCGAGCGGGGCGTAGATGGCACGCGCCTCGAGCGCGCGGCGCGCGCGCTCCGCGGCGCCCAACGGGCGCGCGTGGCGCAGCACCACCAGCTCCTCGGACAGACGGGCGAGGATCAGGCGCGGGTCGCTGACGACGGCGAGCAGCATTTTCCGCAGCGTCTCGGTCTGGCGCGTGTCGAGCCCGAGTTCCGGTGACCAGTCCCTGGGCAGCCCCAGGGCACCCAAGCGCCCGAGGGCGCCGGCGATCGTGGCGGAAGTCTCCCCGGTCGCCGCGGCGGTGGCCGCCGGGCTCACGCCGACCGCCAGGGCGGCGCGCGCCAGGAGCGCGAGCGACAGCTCGGTATTCTCGGTAAGGGCGCCGATGATCTGCGCCGCCTCCGCGGCATGGGCGAGCTCGGGCAGGGACCCGGCAGCCCCCAGTGCCTCGCGGGCCGCGCTGATGGCGTCGCGGATGGCAGACGGGCAGGTGAGGCGGGTTTCCACGGCGAAAGCGCTATTTTGGGGCAGGAATGCTGCGCAACGTATTGTCCGCGCAGGAATACCGCTATCATACGCGACTGTTTTTTACCGCGGCGTTCGAGCATGGCCGGACAAAGCAAGTGGGCTAACATCCAGCGTCGCGAGAGCGCGCAGCGGCGCCGCCGCCACCGTGAGCTGGCGCATCCGGCCCCTGCCGGGGTTGAGAGCGTGCGCTACGAGGGCTATGGCCCAGGGGGCGCGGCCGTGATGGTGGACTGCCTGACGGATGACCGCAGCCGCGTCGCTGCGACGCTGCGACACGCCTTCGCCTGCCACGGCGGCAATCTCGGCGCTGATGGCTCGGTGAGCTACCTCTTTAACACCGTCGGTCTCATGACTTACCCGCCCGGTACCGACGAGGAAGCCCTGATGCAGGTCGCGCTGGAGGCGGGCGCGGAGGACGTGGTGCCGAGTGCGGACCATTCGGTCGAGGTGCTGGCGGACCCGCTGGAATTCGACACCGTGTGTGCCGTGCTGACCCACTGCGGTTTTGCGCCGGCCACTGCGGAAGTGACGCAGCGTGCCGCCACGTCGCTCGAGCTCTCCGGCGAGAGCGCCGAGCGCATGGTGCAGCTCTTGACCGCCCTGGAAAACCTGGACGAAGTACGGGATATCTATTCGAATGTCGAGATATCGGACGAGGTCCTGGCGCGGCTTTGATCCGGAAGCGGTGTCCGCGCGCCTCAGCGGCGCGGCCAGCGTCCGTATCCTCGGGCTCGACCCGGGCTCGCGCCGCACCGGCTTCGGCCTCATCGAGAGCCGCGGCAGTGAGCTCGTGGTCCTCACCCACGGCTGTCTCAACGTTGCCAGCGCCACCCCGGTGGCGCGTCTGCGGCTCATCTTCGAGGGCCTGGAGCGCCTCCTGGCCCAACACGCTCCCGTGGAAGTGGCGATCGAGCGCGTGTTCGTCAGCCGCAACGTCGACAGCGCGCTCAAGCTCGGGCAGGCGCGCGGGGCGGCGCTGTGCGCCATCCCGGCGGGCATGCCGGTGTTCGAGTACGCCCCGCGTGCCATCAAGCTCGCCGTCGTGGGCTCAGGCTCGGCGGAGAAATTCCAGGTGGCGCACATGATCTGTGCCCTGCTCGCGCTCAAAGAGCGCCCCGGGGCGGACGCCGCCGATGCGCTCGCCGTGGCGGTGTGCCACGCGCACGCGCGCTCGCTGGCGGTGCTGGCATCCGGCGGTGTGCAGGCGCTGCAGGGTCAGCGATGATCGGCTCGCTGCGTGGCCGGATTACCTCCAAGACCCCGCCCCAGCTGACCGTCGAGGTCGGCGGGGTGGGCTATGAGCTCGAAGCGCCGATGTCGACCTTCTTCCACCTGCCCCCGCTCGGAGCCGAGGTGCACCTGCTGACGCACCTGGTGGTGCGCGAGGATGCGCATGTGCTCTACGGCTTCGGCGGCGAGGACGAGCGGCGCCTGTTTCGTAGTCTCATCAAGGTCTCCGGCGTCGGCCCCAAGATCGCCCTGGCGCTGCTCTCGGGCATGAGCGTGAGCGAGTTCCACGTCTGCGTGCAGGGTGAGGACATCGCGGCCCTCACGCACGTACCGGGGATCGGGCGCAAGACCGCCGAGCGGCTGATCGTGGAGATGCGCGACCGCCTGGCAGCGCCGGAGTTCACCGGCGGCGGCGCGCGCGCGGGCGCGGCTGCAAACCCGGAAACCGAGGCCTATGACGCACTCGTGGCGCTCGGCTATCGGCCGGCCGAGGCCACGCGCTTGCTCAAAGCGGCCGGTCCCGGTACACAGTCCACCGAGGAACTGATCCGCCGTGCCCTGAAGGGTGCGGTACGCGAGTGACCGAAACGGCAGTGACAGAACAACGCATCATCAGTGGCACGCAGGGGGCGGAGGAAGAGGCCGTCGAGCGCGCCATCCGGCCGCGCCGGCTGGTGGACTATGTCGGCCAGGGGCCGGTCAAGGCGCAGCTCGATATCTTCATCAGCGCGGCGCGCGGTCGCGGCGAGGCGCTCGATCACGTGCTGATCTTCGGCCCTCCGGGACTGGGCAAGACGACACTCGCCAACATCATCGCCGCCGAGCTTGGCGTGAACCTGCGCCAGACCTCAGGCCCGGTGCTCGAGCGCCCCGGCGATCTGGCCGCTCTGCTCACCAACCTGCAGGCGCGCGATGTGCTCTTCATCGATGAGATTCATCGCCTCTCGCCGGTGGTGGAAGAGGTGCTCTATCCGGCGATGGAGGACTACCAGCTCGACATCATGATCGGCGAGGGCCCGGCGGCGCGCTCCATCAAGCTCAACCTGCCGCCCTTCACCCTCATCGGGGCCACCACGCGCGCCGGCCTTCTGACCTCGCCCCTGCGCGATCGCTTCGGCATCGTGCAGCGGCTCGAGTTCTACGCCACCGAGGATCTCGAGCGCATCGTCAAGCGCTCCGCCGGCATCCTCAACGTCGGCATCGATGAGGGTGGCGGCGCGGCGCATCGCGCAGCGCTCGCGCGGTACGCCCCGCATCGCCAACCGCCTGCTGCGCCGGGTGCGCGACTACGCGCAGGTGCGGGCGCAGGGTCACATCGATGAGGCGGTCGCAAGCGCCGCCCTGGACCTCCTGGAGGTCGACCGCGAGGGCTTCGATACCCTCGACCGCAAGCTCCTGACAGCGATCATCGAGCGCTTCGAGGGGGGCCGGTCGGCATCGACAGCCTGGCCGCAGCTCTCGGGGAGGAGCGCGGCACGCTGGAAGACGTGACCGAGCCGTTTCTCATCCAGCAGGGTTTTCTCATCCGCACCGCGCGCGGTCGCATGGTGACGCGCACCGCCTACCTGCACTTCGGTATCAAGCCCCCCGAGCGCGCGAGTGCCACCCTGCAGCTGTTCGAGGACCCGCGGTGAGGGTATTCACCTGGCCGGCACGCGTTTACTGGGAAGATACGGACGGCGGGGCAATCGTCTACTACGCTAACTACCTGCGCTTCCTCGAGCGCGCGCGCACCGAGTGGCTGCGCACTCACGGTCACTCCCAGGCGGCCCTGGCACGCGCGCCGGGCATCCTCTTCAGCGTCGTCAGCCTGCAGATCGCCTACCGTGCGCCGGCGCACCTGGATGATGAGCTCCAGATCAGCTGCCGGCCGCAATCCGAAGGCGGTGCGTCGCTGCGTTTCCTGCAGGACATCCGCCGCACTGGCGCTGCTGCCCGGCTGCTGGTCGAGGCCGAGGTGCGCGTGGCGTGCCTGGATGCCCGCTCGTTGCGTCCCAAGCGCCTGCCGCAGTTTCTGGTCAGCGCCGTCGCCGCGGCGGAAGGTATGAGACTTCATGGGTGATCAGCTCTCCATTGTCCGCCTGATCGTGCAGGCGAGCGTGCCGGTGCAGATCGTGATCGCGATCCTGCTCCTGGCCTCGCTCACCTCCTGGGCGATCATCTTCAAGAAGAGCCGCGTGATCGCGCGCGCCCGGCGCGAGGCGGACCGCTTCGAGAGCCGCTTCTGGTCCGGGGATGACCTGGCGCAGCTGTACCGTGCGATCGAGTCCTCGGGTGGGGCGACCGGCATGGCCGGTATCTTCGAGTTCGGCTTCCGCGAGTTCGCCCGGCTGCGCCAGGGCGGGGCGACCTCCGAGCAGCTGCTGGAGGGCTCGCGCCGCGCCATGCGGGTCGCGCAGCTGAAGGAGATCGACCGCCTGGAGCACAACCTGGCAACGCTCGCCACCGTGGGCAGCACCAGCCCTATGTCGGTCTGTTCGGCACGGTGTGGGGGATCATGAGCGCGTTCTCGGGCCTGGGGAACGTGCAGCAGGCGACGCTGGCCATGGTGGCCCCCGGGATCTCGGAGGCGCTGGTGGCCACCGCCATCGGCCTGTTTGCCGCGATTCCGGCCGTGGTCGCTTACAACCGCTTTGCCGATCAGGTGTCGCGCCTGGAGATGCGCTTTGATGCCTTCATCGAGGAGTTCTCCACCATCCTGCAGCGCCACGCCGGCCGCGGTGCCGCGGTCGCTGCGGCCGCCCCGGAGCGCTGATACTCATGCCGCAGACTGCACGGGGGCGGCGCCTGATGGGGGAGATCAACGTCGTCCCCTACATCGATGTCATGTTGGTGCTGCTCATCATCTTCATGATCACCGCCCCGCTTCTGACACAGGGCGTGAAGGTGGATCTGCCCAAGGCCGCCGCGGAACCTCTGGAGGCGCAGCGCATCCAACCGCTGGTGTTGTCGATCGATCGCGCGGGACGGCTGTACCTCAACATCGGCGGCAACCCGCAGGCAGTGCTTGATGAGAACACCGTGGCCACGCGCGCGGCCGCGGCGCTGCGCCGCGAGCCGCAGACGCAGGTGCTGGTGAAGGCCGACAATGCGGTCGCTTACGGTCGCGTGGTGCAGGCGATGGTGGTGTTGCAGCGCGCCGGCGCCCGCAAGATCGGCTTCATTACCGAGCCTCCGCCCGCGCCGGCGCGTCCGGGAAGCTGATTTTTAGGCGCGATGCAGAGAGCGAGTGACCGCTGGATCTCGATTTCGCTGTCGGTGCTGCTGCACGCAGGGCTGGCCGCGCTGCTGATCTACGGCTGGATGCTGTTCCGCCAACCGCCGCGTCCGGCGCCGACGCTGGCGATCGAGGCGACGGTCGTGGACGCCCGCACCCTGAAGGGGACGCAGCACGCCCCGCCGCAGGCGCCACCGGCCGCAGCGCCGGCACCGCCCGAGCCCTCGGGGCCGCCGGAGCCGACCGCCGAGGAGCTGGCGCAGCGCGAGGCGGCCCGGCAGAAGGCCGCGGCCGCCGCGGCCGCGCAGCAGCAGGAGGCCGCCGCCGAGCGCGCGGCCGAAGAAGCCGCGGCGCAGGCCCAGCAGCAGGAAGCGCAGCGCCGGGCGGAGGACAAGCGCAAGGCCGAGGAGCAGCGCAAGGCGGAGCAGGAAAAGAAGGCCCAGGAAGCCGCGCTCGCACAGCAGCGCGCCCAGGATGCGCAGGAGGCAAGTGAGCGCGAAGCGGACCTCAAGCGCAGCCTCGCAGCCGAGGAGCACGCGCGCGCGCGCGCGCCGGCCCGGCGCTCGCCAGCTGGCAATCGCAGATAACTGCCAAGATCAGCCGGGCGTGGCTGCGACCGCCAACCGCCCGGCCCGGAATAGAATGTGTGCTGAACGTGACGCAGGTGCCCGGAGGGGAAGTGACCCAGGTCAGTATCGGGGAATGCAACGGCGATCAGGCCGTGCGCGAGTCGATCGAGGCGGCGGTCTACCGCGCCTCACCGTTGCCGCCGCCGCCGGATCCGTCACTCTTTGAGCGTAACCTCAAGATCAACTTCAAGCCGGACTAAAGCATGCCTTCAACGTCTATCCATTTGAGCAAGCGTACCCGCCTCGCGTGCCTCGCCCTCGGGGGACTGCTGCTCGGCGGGGCAGGGGCCGTGCAGGCGGCGCTCGAGATCGAAGTCACCTCTGGAGTACATGACCCTATCCCGGTCGCAGTCGTCCCCTTCGCACGCGGCGCCTCTGATCAGGGGCTCGATGTCGCCGATGTGATCCAGCATGACCTTGAGGGCAGTGGCCGCTTCAAGGCGCTGCCGCGTGAGCGCATGCCGGCGATGCCCGCCCGGGCGGAGGAGGTGGCGGCGCCGGCCTGGAAGGGCGCGGGCAGTGACTACGTGGTGGTGGGACGGGTGGGAACCCTTGAGGGCGGTAATTTCGCGGTCGATTTCGATCTCATCAACACCTTGACTGGAGCCAAGCTCGCCACGCAGCGCTTCACCGGACCTGCGAGTGCGCTGCGCAACGCCGCCCACCGCGTAAGTGATGCGGTCTACCAGAAGATCCTGGGCGTGCGCGGCGCCTTCGCCACCCGCATCGCCTACATCGCCGTCGACGGCGCGCCGCCGGCGCAGACCTATCGGCTGTTCGTGGCCGACGCGGACGGTGCCAACCAGCAGCGGGTGCTCGAGACGCGCTTTCCGCTCATGTCGCCGTCGTGGTCACCCGACGGGCAGTACCTCGCCTACGTATCCTTCGAGACCAAGCACTCCGCCATCTACGTGCAGCAGGTGCGCAGCGGCGAGCGGCGCCAGGTGTCCGCGCGCGCCGGCGTCAACGGTGCCCCGGAGTGGTCCCCGGACGGCAAGAAGCTGGCGCTCACCTTGGGTGGCACCGCGGGTAACCCCGACATCTACATCCTCGACCTGACAGTCAGGTGCTGACCCGCGTCACCGATGATCCGGCCATCGACACCGAGCCGGTGTGGGCCCCGGACGGGCGCTCGATATTCTTCACCTCTGACCGTGCCGGCTCCCCGCAGATCTACCAGATCGGCACGCAGCCCGGCGCGCGGCCCAAGCGCGTCACCTTCGGTAATTCCTACAATGCCCGGCCGCGCGTCTCCCCGGACGGCACGCTGTTGGCGATGGTCACCCTGGACAGCGGCGCCTACCGCATCGCGCTGCAGGAGCTCGCGGGCGGGGCCGTGCGCGTGCTCTCGCACGGTCGACTGGATGAATCACCGAGTTTCGCGCCCAATGGCGCTACACTCATCTATGCGGAGCGCGAGGGCAGTCGCGGTGAGCTGGCGACGATCTCGACCGACGGGCTGACCGGCCTGCGGCTGAAGGCTTCCGAAGGGGAGATCCGCGAGCCCGCCTGGGGACCGTTTGCGCCCTGAAGGCACCGAAGATTACTGGGAGGATTGTCGAAATGGCGGAGAAACTATCCATGCAGCGTTCGATCGCGGTGTTCCTGATCGCCGCCTCACTGGCCCTGACGGGCTGTGCCAGCAAGAAGCCCAAGGCGGAAGCACCGGCGGCCCCGAGCGAGGCGAGCGCCAATGCGGGCGGCGGCGCCGGTGAGGGCAGTGGCCGCCACGGCCGGCATGAACCCGGACGATGAGGCCCAGGGTCCGCAGGCGGGCCTGTTGGCCACGCGCGTGGTGTACTTCGACTTCGACAGCAGTGAGATCAAGGGCGCGGGCACCGATATCGTCGCCGCACATGCCAAGTACCTGGCCGCACACAGCGGCACGCGGGTGCGCCTGGAGGGTCATACCGATGAGCGCGGCTCGCGCGAATACAACATCGGACTGGGCGAGCGCCGCGCGCAGGCGGTACGGCGCGCCCTGCTGCTGCAGGGGGCAATCGATGCGCAGATCTCCACCGTGAGTTACGGCGAGGAGCGCCCGGCGGTGTCCGGACACGACGAGGCGGCCTGGTCGAAGAACCGCCGCGTCGAGATCGTGTATCTGGCGCTGCCGGCCGGCGCGCCGAGAAGTAGGCTAAGGACATGCCGATGCGACCGACCCTGATGGCCCTTGCGGTGCTGAAACCCTGCTTCCCGGCTGCGCCAGCACGCCCGCCGAGGAAGACCCGGTGCAGCAGAAGCTCACCGATCTGGATGCACGCCTTGAGCGCCTCGAGCGCAGCGTCAGCAATCAGGTCGCGGCGTCCCAGCGCGTGGATGAGATGCAGGCCCAGCTGCGCGAGCTGCAGGGGGCGCATCGATGAGCTGCAAGCACGGCAGCGAGGCGCTCGGCAAGCAGCAGCGCGACCTGTACGCGGATCTGGACAAGCGTCGGGCGGCGGCGCGGCCGGCGCTGCGGCCGCGCGGGACTGCGGCAGCGGGCACCGGCCCAGCTGCGGGCTCCGGCGGAGCCAGGCGGCGCCGACAACGGACCGTCCTCCACTGAACAGGCGGTCTACGCGCAGGCCTTCGATGCGCTGAAGGCGGGCAGCTACACGGTGGCGATCACCGGATTCAAGGACTTCCTTGCGACCTATCCGGCCAGTTCGCTGGCCGAGAATGCGCAGTACTGGCTGGGGGAGTCCTACTACGTCAACCACGACTACGACTCGGCCGCCACCGCCTTCCGTGGGGTGCTCAAGAAATGGCCGGATTCGCGCAAGGCCCCCGATGCGCTCTTGAAGCTCGGCTACACCCAGTACGCCCAGAAGCAATATCCGGCGGCCAAGGCCACCCTCACGGACGTGACCAAGAAGTTCCCCGGTACCGATTCGGCCAAGCTCGCGGCCGACCGGCTGAAGCGCATTCCCGAGCAGTAACCCGTGGCCCCGCGGGGGCCCGAGGCGAGCGCGCTAGTGAGCACGACGCGGCTCAAGATCACCGAGATCTTCCATTCGCTGCAGGGCGAAGCGGACACGGTGGGGATTCCCACGGTGTTCGTGCGCCTCACCGGTTGTCCGTTGCGCTGCCAGTACTGCGACACGGCATATGCCTTCCACGGCGGGGAATGGTGGGAGCTTGAGGCGATCGAGGCGCGGGTCCGGGAGTTCGGTACGCACTACGTGTGCGTCACCGGCGGTGAGCCGCTCGCACAGAAGAACTGTCTTACGCTCCTGAAGCGACTGTGTGATGCGGGCCTGCGCGTCTCGCTCGAGACCAGCGGCGCCATGTCACTTACCGAGGTCGATGCGCGCGTGGTGAAAGTGGTCGACGTCAAGACCCCGGGCTCGGGCGAGGAGCGCCGCAACCGTTACGAGGAGCTGCGCTCGCTCGCGCCGCACGACCAGGTGAAGTTCGTGATCTGTGGCCGCGCCGACTATGAGTGGAGTCGCGCGCAGCTGCCGACGCTCGGCCTGCCGGCAGGCTGCACGGTGCTGTTCTCGCCGAGCCACGAGGAACTGCCGGCGCGCGAGCTCGCCGACTGGATCCTCACCGACCAGCTCCCGGTGCGCTTCCAGGTGCAGCTCCACAAGTATCTGTGGGCAACGTGCCCGGCAAGTGATGGCGGCCTCGCACGCGGTCGTGCTGCCTCGGGGGGGCCTCGATTCGGCCACCGCGCTTGCGATCGCGCATGCGCAGGGCTTCGTCGCACACGCGCTGTCAGTGAACTACGGCCAGCGCCATGCGGCCGAACTCGCCGCGGCCACACGCATCGCCGCCGCGCTCGGGGCGGCCGAGCACCGCACGATGCGCATCGACCTCGCCGGTATCGGCGGCTCGGCACTCACGGACGCCACGCTCGCCGTACCCGAGCTTCCCGCGGCGGGCATACCGGTGACGTACGTGCCGGCGCGCAACACCACCCTGCTGTCGCTCGCGCTCGGCTGGGCCGAGGTACTCGGCGCCCGGGACATCTTCATCGGTGTCAACGTGCTCGACTCGAGCGGTTATCCCGACTGCCGGCCGGGCTTCATCGCAGCCTTCCAGCAGCTCGCAGCGCTCGCCACCAAGGCGGGCGCGGAGGGAGCGCACTTCACGGTGCATGCGCCGCTCATCCGGCTCACCAAGGCACAGATCATCGCCGCGGGCACGAGGCTCGGCGTTGATTACGGTGAGACCGTCTCCTGCTATCAGGCCGACGATGAGGGTCGCGCCTGTGGGCGCTGCGACGCCTGCCGCCTGCGGCGCACCGGCTTCGAGGCAGCCGGCATCCCGGACCCGACGCGCTACCGCAACTAACGCGGTGCCTCGCTCACCGGCGCGGCATAGACCCGCGTGCAGGCGAGGTACACCGGCACCCCGGCAAGCCCCAGCCCCAGGCCCCACAGCAGTTCCTTGGCCTTGACCCCATAGAAGAGCCACACGCAGTAGAACACCGCGAGCAGCGCCGCCCCAAGAAGCAGCAGCGGCCGCCCGGAGCTTCGCGGCAGGCGCGCGATCGCAAGGCCTGCGCCGATGTAAAGCGGCAGGCTCAGGTATACGGCTACGGTAGTCAGCGTCTCGAACAGCGCACCGACCGAGCCGGCGTAGGTCAGCAGCAGGATGAGGCTGGCGATGATGCCGGTGATGACCAGCGCACGCGTCGGTGCGCCGTGCGCGTTCTCGCGGCTGAGCCAGCGCGGGAAGCCGCCGTGGCGAGCCATGGTCTCGGTGACCTCGCCGATGACCAGGGTCCAACCGTTCAGCGCCCCCAGGCCGCTGACGGCGACGAACACGGCGATCACGCCACCCCAGTGTCCGCCGAGCAGCCGGTTGAGCAGATCGGCGAACGGTGCGCTCGACTGCGCCAGCTCCTGCTGCGGGATCAGGAACAGCGGTACCACGGAGATGCCGATGTAGATCGCGGCGGCGATGAGGGTGCCGGTGAGGGTAGCGCGCGCGATGTTGCGCTCCGGGTCGCGCACGCGCGGCCGGGATGGTGGCGCACTCGATGCCGAGCATCGCGAACAGTGTCATGGTGGAAACGCTCGCGATCGCGCCGAGCGATGAGGGGGTGGTGGGCACGTGCGCGGCGTACAGGCGCGGCTGCGTCAGCAGCAGCCACAGACCGAGCAGGATCACGCCGAGCTGTGGCAGCACCTTGAGGATGGTCGTGAGCATCTGCACCCAGCCTGCGGTGCGAGCGCCGCGCAGGTTGACCGCCACGAACACCCACACGAGCACGATGGCGGCAACGGGCGGCACCAGCGGCATCGCGGTCAGTCGCGGCGCAAAGTAAGCAGGTAGCCGATCACGCCGAGCGCGATGGCGGCGTTGGCCACCCACACCGACACCCAGTAGCACCACATGACGAGGAACGCGGTGGCCGGGCCGAAGGCACGCTGCATGTAGTCGTACGGCCCGTCATCGCGCGGGAAGCGGCCGATG
>CAVUQM010000010.1:0-12702 GCA_963743625.1 uncultured Pseudomonadota bacterium
CCGGGAAAAGGACCGAGCTACCCTTCGTCTCGCACCAAGTGTTGATAGATGACGCTGGCTGATACCGGATCGGAAATCGAAGTGGCTAACTGGTTTCCCTTGGGGATCCGCACCGCGACGCCGCACTAGCGGGGTCGAAGCGAACGGCTAGCGCCCGAGGAGCGTGAGTTCCCAGATGTCCTTGCCGGTCGCCATCATCAGCGGACGCAGTGCAAGCACACCTGCCCTGCCGATCGCGCGTCTGAGCTGCGCGAGTTCGGCGAGCTTCTCACGGGTCTCTTCATCGATCGGAGGCTCCTCGAGGCCGCTTTCGCGCAGCAGCAGCACGCCCTTGGCGCGCAGCGCGAGCTCGGCGTGCAGTCGCAGGCAGCACAGCATGTCCGCGAGATCCTCGCCGCGGAAGCGCTCGCGCAGACCCTGCAGGTAGCGGCCGGCTGGGCTGTCGAGAAAGGTGCCGATGTTCACCGATTCCAGCAGCCGGACGTTGGAGTCGAGGTCAGTCTCCAGCCAGTTGCGAAGCGTACGCTCGCTGTGGGTGAACACCATGTAGATGATGAGTGGCAGCACGACCAGGATGGCGAGCGTCGCGAGCGCCGGGCGCACCAGGAGTAGATTGAAGCCCGTGTGCAGTGCCACCGCGACGAGGAATCCGGGAATCAGCAGGTAGAGTCCGCCGTGTGGCCGCCGCTCGTACAGCGAGATGGAGATCATCGCCATGACGGTGGTCGTGCCCCCATGCATGATCGCCGTGCCGAATCCGCGGATGACCTGCACGGGCAGTGCGGCATCGGGGCGCGAAGCGAGGTAATAGAGGTTCTCGATGAGCGCAAAGCCGGTGCCTATCGCAAAGCCTGCGATGCCGGCATCCACTGCCAGCCCCACCCGGCGCGTGCGGATCAGGAAGATGAGCACGAGCGCCTTGAGGGACTCCTCGATCCACGGTGACACGTAGCCCGAATAGGCGCTGAAGCTGCCACTGAAATGGCCGTAGACATAGTTGTTGGCGAGATAGCCTGCGCCGGCCGCAAGCGCACCGGCGCCGACCAGGGCCAGCACCATTCCGAGGCGCAGCAGCTTCCAGGCATCCAGATGCACGAGCGCGGCCAGGAAGAGCAGCACCGGAACGAGTGCGATCGGGCCACGCAGCAGGAGCGCGGCGGTCACGCGATTGCCGCCTTGCCGCGAAGAGCTGTCACAGTACCTGCAGCGACAGCATGAACTCGGTGGTGGCAAACCCGCCGCCGCCGAAGCCGCGCGCCAGCCCGATCGACAGCATCATCGGCTGCCGGTGCATCACGTGCAGCTGCACATCGAGCTGCGCGCCGACGTCTTCGGCGCCCTGGCGATAGGCGGAATTGTTGAGGTCTGTCCCCAGCGCAGCGATGAAGACCTCTGGGCGCAGCCAGCTGGCGTAAAAGCCGGGGGTCCCCAGGCCCTCGAATCGCACCGGTGGCAGGGACCACTCGACGAGTCCCTTCACAACCGACTTACCCTGGAGGGCATCGAGCTCGAAACCCGGCATGCTCAAGAGCTCCCGGTAGCGCTGCGCACCCCCGTGGGCGGCGCTGTCCACATAGTTGTTGCCGAAACCACCGAGGTACAGGTTGGCCAGGGGGTTGGCGCGCGAGCCGCCCGATACCCCAACGCCGGTGCGCAGCCAGATCGAGGAGTGATCGAGCGGCAGCGGGAAGCCAACGTCGTAGGTACCAACGAGACTCGGGATGAAATCGCCGGGATCCTCATAGAAATGAGTCTTGATCGACCACTTGTAGCCCGTCTCGGCATCCACCGCACCCGGAGATGAGCGCGTATCCACCGACACGAGTGCTGCCGAGCCGGTCCAGAGGTTCGACACGGGCGAAAGCACGTTCTGAAAGCCCGGCAGAGTCACGAGTTCGCCGTAGTAGGCAATCTTCGCGATGAAGTCCAGGCTCCGCGGCGGGTCAAACACCAGCGGGCGGTCGTAGCTGAGGTACCCGTTATAGCCTGCCAGGCTGCGCTTCGTGGGACCGAACAGGTCGTAGAAATCCGCGCCGTTCCACGCAACGCCAGCGGTCCAGTCGCCCTCGCGGGCCGTGACGCTGGAGTGCAGGCGCTGCTTCGACGGCAGCCCGTTGTCGGGGCTATAGCTCAGGTCCGCGTCCACCCGCACTCGCACCACCGGATCGCTGAAGCGGGCGGCGGCTCCGAGCGCGACCGAATCCTGATAGCCCTCGATGACCGGAATCAGGGATTCCATCGACAGCGCGCCGGAGGCCTGGTAGGCACCCGTGCGCAGGATGCGCGGTTCGTAGGCGATGCTCGAGGGCGTGGGCGCCGCCCAGCGCTGCACCTCGGGGTGCTTCTCCGCCACCTGCTCGCCGAGGAAGGTCACCGCGCTCAGGTCCTCGGTCGGCTTCACCTCGATCAGCGTCGGCACGAATCCCTTGGCCGAATAGCGCAGCACGATGAGGTGGGACTCGTCATCGATCGGCAACGGCCGGAAGAAGCCGAGCTCCGCATTGCTCACCGCATCCAGCTTCTCGGTCGAGATCTCGTAGCGATAGATATTGGAGACGCCCGTGTAGAAGCTGCTGCCGTAGAGGTAACGGCCATCCTTCGAGAACACGAAGCCCTCCGGTACCGCCGCGCCCATCGTGAGCCTGTGCAGTGCCGCAGCCTCGCCGCGGGCGAGGTCGGCGGTGCGCATGACCCTGACCTGGGTCTGCTGCGGGGCCCCGGGGCGCGGACCCGGACCCGACACTGATACCGTCGCGAGCGTCCCGTCGGGTGACAGATCCAGGTCGAACGCCACCTCATAAGGTGGGAATACGTAGAGGTTCTGCCATTCCTGGTACGGGAATGGAATCCGCACCAGCACGACGAAGCCGTTCTCGTACCTCAGACCCCAGAGTGAACGGTCGGTCGGATTGAACACCACGTCGCCGATACGGGCGGCGTGCAACAGCATGTGTGACTTGCCGGTGTTGAGATCGAGTGCCTCGAGGTTGCGGTAGCTGTTGTTGTTCGTGGTGTAGAAGAGCGTCGCGCTGCCCGGATCGTAGGCGAGCGAGGTCACCGTATAGCCCCGGGCGCCCTTGATCTCCTTGAGCGGCGTGACGCCGCCATCGCTGCGGGCGATCGCAACGATGTGCGCCACCTGGCCCGGGTAGCGGATGGCGGCCAGGAGTCTTGATCCATCGGCCGACAGGTAGCTGCGCGAGACGGCTCCGAGATCCTTCTTCGTAAGATCATGGAACTCGGTGATCGGGTGCTCGTGCACGGCCTCGAGGTTGCGCCTCTGGAACTGGTGCTCCCAGGCCGTCCACTCATGCCAGGACTGCTCGAGCGACCGCCCGAAGACCACCTGAAACTGATCGGCGTAGTAGCGTCGGCTGCCCGCGTCCCGGCGCCACCAGTCGAGCAGTTTCTGCGGGCCGTAGTTGAGCGCCAGGTAATCCATGAAGCGCGTGCCGTACAGGTAGGCGTTGGCGCCGGTCTGGAAGTCGATCTCCGTGCCCTTGGAGACCAGGCCCAGCGGATCGTAGAACCGGGCGTCGTCACGCACCATCGCCCGGAACACCATCTCGTCGTAGCCCCCCTGCGCACGGCCGACGCCACCGCTCATCCACGTCTCGGTGAATACGGCGCTGCCCTCGAGATACCACCGGGGCGTCGTGGCGCGCGGGACGGTCAGGTAGTTGTAGAGCAGGCTCTCCGGGTGCGCAGCCTCGACCTCGACCTTGCCAAAGAACAGCCGCCGGAAGTGGGCGTCAACCGGGGCGGCGCGATCCATGGTCACGACGTGCGTCAGCTCGTGCACCGCGGTGGCTGCGAACCGGTCGGCCGACGAGAATGTCTCGTAAGGCTCGTTCGAGGGCGCAATCTCGAAGTCGATCTGATTCCAGGGCGCCACGTAAGTGCTGGCGTTGCCGCGATCCGTCAGGTCCTTGATGAAGACGCTGACGCGGCCATCGGGGACGTAACCCCACAGGAGCATGTGCGCATCGAGCGCGCTGAGGAAGCTCTGGGTCGCATGCGCTACGAGGTATTTCTCACCGGGGTCGTAATAAACGAGACGCAACTCGCCGGTCTCGACGAACTCGCGATCGAGTCCGTCGGATGTTGCCATCTCCGGCGCGAGCAGAAGCGCTGTCGCGATCCCCAGAAAGAGGATGCCCGGCAGGATTGGTCGAGGCGTGCCGTTATTCTTGTGGCTCAAGCGAGGACGCGAGTGGCCCGGGCGGTGACGCCCGGACCACTCGCGTAACTTTCGACGTTATTGTTCTTAAGTTTCGACCGGTACCTGTGGCAGCGGCTATGGTCCTCGCCTAGTTAGAAGAATTACGATCGGCAGCGGCGCGATCCGCAGCCGCACGATCCGCCGAGGCACGGTCGGCAGCGGCGCGATCCGCAGCCGCACGATCCGCCGAGGCACGATCCGCCGAGGCACGATCCGCCGAGGCACGATCCGCAGCGGCGCGGTCTGCCGAGGCGCGATCCGCCGAGGCGCGGTCTGCCGAGGCGCGGTCCGCCGAGGCGCGGTCTGCCGAGGCGCGATCCGCCGAGGCGCGGTCTGCCGAGGCGCGGTCTGCCGAGGCGCGGTCTGCCGAGGCGCGGTCTGCCGAGGCGCGGTCTGCCGAGGCGCGGTCTGCCGAAGCACGATCTGCCGAAGCTCGGTCGCCCGCTCGATCCGCGGATCCGTCCGGGCTGGAGTTGGCGGGCTCATCGGTCGTTGTGCTCGTTGAAGGCGCCGGGTTGAAGCTGTTCGTGCCGTCCGTCTGGGCGCGCTTCGCCTCGACGATCGTGCCCGCCGCATCCGTGCCTGACAGCTTGCCGCTGTAGCTCAGGTATCCCACGACACCGGTCGCGAGCACGATCCCGCCGGCGATCCACACTGTTCTGCTAGCCATAGAAGCTCCCAGGGTCTTTGGAAAGAGTTATTGAATTCCCTACCTGCCAAGAAATACCGTCCGAAGGAAAAAAAGTTGGCTGGTGCATGTAACAAGCCTGCAGCTTACCGCTCTCCCGACGCCTGCAGGGTGGCGCTGCCAACCAGGCGGTCGCCGCTGAAGAAGGCCAGATCCACCTTCTGCACGTCGGCCGGGAAGCCCGCCAATGCCACCATCCTGGACAATCCCTTGTCCGGCGTCCCGACCCCGTTTACGCGCAGGGTGTGGCCGCCACCCGTTACCAGGACATCGACCGGGGGGCCGGCGGCCAGATCGAACCTCAGATCAAGTCCGGAAGGATCGCGATACAGGCTCGCGTGGCCCAAGACTGCCCCGCTCGCGAGCCGGGTAGTGGCGATGAGCGTTGCAGCCGGGGCGCTCATCGTGCCGACCACCTCGGAGGGACCGGGCGACGGCTCCCTGACCGTTTCCAGCACCACGGCCCCGGCCACGACGACGCCGGCGATGAGGGCCGCGTAGCGCCACTGGGGGCTCCACGACCGCCGCGGCGGTGCATACGAATGCTGCAGCGCCGCGAGAATGCTGTCCCGAAGCCCGTCAGGCGGCTCGACGTCCGCGACCGAATCCAGCACCCCGCACAACCGCCGCAGGTCATCGCGCAGTGCCCGGCCATCCGGGTCCGCCAACATCCAGCGCGCGAGCTCGGCGCGGCCGGCCGCATCGAGCTCGCTGTCGATCTCGGCGTGGATGAGCGCCAGTTGTTCGGGGGTAGCCATGTCAGATGCTTGCGTGCTGCTGCAATCTTTCCCGCAGCAGCTGGCGGGCGTCGTGGAGGCGGGATTTCACCGTCTTCTCGGGAAGCTGAAGGACATCGCCCATGTCGTGGTAGCTCAGGTGCATGAAATGCCGCAGCACGATCACCGCCCGCAGCTCGGGCTTGATCTGCATGAGAGCATCCTCGATCGCCCGCCCCGTCTGCTCACCCTGGACCAGGCGCTCGGGACCTGCGGCCTCGTCCGCCTCCTCTCCGCGGAGCTCCTCGAAGGGTTTGCGTGAACCAAGCGTGTCGAGGGCTTCATTGATGGCGATCCGGTAGATCCAGCTGTAGAACTTGTACTTCGGGTCGTAGTCCGCAAGATGCTCGAATACCTTCATGAACGCCGTCTGCGCCACATCCCGGGCGTCCTCCGGGTGACGCAGCAGCCGCAGGGCGGCGTTGTAGACCGGCTTCTGGTAGCGCAGCACCAGTTGCTCGCAGGCCTCCCGGTTCCCCGCCTGGCAGCGCCTCACCAGAGTCCAGTCAGCGTCCTTCTCCACAAATACGGCTCAGCGGGCAAAAGGTTGGTCCGGCCCGCGGCGCTCAGGCCGGCGGCTCCGCCGGGGTTGGGGTCATGTCTATGATCCGGTCAAAGCCGGCGTAGCGGAAAATGTCGTAAATCTGGGGTCGCAGGTTGATCAACCGGATCGCCGCGCCCGATCCCTTCGCACGCTTCTGGGTGAGGAGCAGGACCCTGAGACCCGCGCTCGCAATGTAGTCGAGGCGGCCAAGATCAATGATGCGCGGCTCAGGCACGGCGTTCAGAAACTGAAGCGCCGCCTCGCACTGCGTGGCGTCGAGCCGCCCGGCCATTACGACCTCGCCTGCCGGGTTGAGGTGGATCTCGAACATGTCGCTGTTCTTGTGCTCGCAGTCGGGATTGGACTCGCCCCGCCGCGGCTTTATGAAGGAGTCCCCTTAATCACACGCTACGCGAATTCACGGGCCGCTGCACCTGCGCAGTGGCGCCGGACGCTACGCGGCAATGCGTTTGCTCATCTGCAGCTGGTTGCGCGTCCCGACACGCCGGTAGCTGACGGTATCCATCATCTGCCGCACGAGGAATACGCCGTAGCCGCCGATCCGGCGCTCAGCGACGCCGGAGGTCACATCCGGTGCAGGCAGGGAGAGCGGATCGAACGCCGCCCCGTCGTCCTCGATGGTCATGGTCACGGCGCCATCGGTGAGCCCCACGGAGAGCTCGACCTGCGGCACGCTGCCCGGCAGGGAGCCGTGCATGACGACGTTCATGAAGACCTCCTCGAGCGCAAGTTCGAAGGTCGGGGCGTGCGCCTCCGGCAGCGCCGCCGCGGCCCAGAACTCCTGCAGGGACCGGGTCAGCCTCGGGAGCTGAGCCGCCTCAGCCGGCACGGCCAGGCGCGCTGTGCGATGTCCCTCTTCCTGCGGCACGTGCGCGAGAGCTGCCGCCCGGTCCGGATGCACAGCCATCAGGCGGCTGAAGCCACTGAGCTCGAACACTTCACGCACCGAGGGCTTGAGCGCGCAGAGGGCGAACGAGATCCGGGCGCGCTGCGCGCTGCGCGCCGCCTGGAGCAGCACGCGCAGGCCCGCGCTGGAGACGTAGTCCAACCCGGTGCACTCGATGATCACCGCGACCGGCTTGGGCCCGCTGCCGGCAAGGATGGCCTCGAGCTCGCGCTGAAAGCCGGCGGCGGCGCCGAAATCCAGCCGCCCCTGCGCGTGCACCAGCGTAGTCTCGCCCACTGTTTCGAGGCGGACCTTCAAGACACCTCCCGGGCGAGCACTGCGACCGTGATGTCGTCCGCCTGGGGAGCGCTGCCCGAAAAGGCCGCGACGCTTTGCCAGAGGCGCTCCACGAGGGCTGCGGGTGCCTCAGCGCCGTGGGCGCGGATCTGCGCCATCAGCCGTTCCGGGCCATAGGCCTCTTCGGCACTGTTGCAGGCCTCCGTGAGGCCGTCGGTGTAGAGCACGAGCCGGTCCCCCGGCCCGAGTGAGACGGCGTGATCCGGAAACTCGACGTCCGGCATCACGCCAAGCACGAGCGCTCCGCCACCGTCCAGGACCTCGAGCGCTCCGTCGGCGCGCCGGACATAGGGCGGGTTGTGTCCGCCGTTCGCGTAACGCAGGTCCCCGGTTAGCGGGTCCAGCACGCAGTAGAGCACCGAGACGAACAAATCCATCGGGTTCTGCGCGCACAGGGCCTGGTTGGTGTGCGCGAGACAAGCACCCGGATCGGCATGCAGTGCCGCCAGATCCCGCAGGCTGGTGCGCGCCACCGCCATGAAAAACGCCGCCGGAACCCCATGCCCGGAGACGTCCGCCATCACGAGGCCGATCCTCCCCTGCTGCAGCTCGATGAAGTCGTAGAAGTCCCCGCACATGGTGGTGGCCGCAATCATGCGCGCCGCGCCTGCATAGCCGGCCCTGGCGGGGAAGGTCGCCGGCAGGATGGCATGCTGCAACGCGCGGGCCACTTCGAGCTCGGCTTTGATCTGCGCCTGCGCCACCTCCAGCGCCGCATTCTTGTCGGCGAGCTCGCGGGTGCGCTCGGCAACGGTGGCCTCGAGAAAGTGCGTCTGCAGTTTCAGGAGACGCAGCAGCCGCAGGAGGCGCAGCGCCCGCAGCCAGCGCGCGTCAAAGCCGATCGCAAGCGTCGGCGCGATCGCCAACAGATCCACGATGCCCGGCAGGCTGAACACGTACGCAAGCCTGTGTTGCGCGGCCACGATGCGCAGCACGTACTCGAGCGAGAACACCGCGACGACGATGATCTCCTCGATGCGCAGCGCGCGTGTTGCCCAGGGCGGCAGCCCCGGGATCGCCGCCAGCCCGATGGAGGCGACACTCACAATGATCAGCACGACGATGAGGTTCTCGAAGGCCTCTGCGTACGGCCCGCGCCGCACGATCAGCACATTCGCCAGGGTGCGCAGCGGTCCCGGTGCGACGTGCGCCACGGACGCGCCCGGTGCGGCGCTCATCGCCACCTCGTGGTCGTGGTGCGCGGTGCGATGCTGCAATTTGTCCGGGTTGTCCTGCACGGGCACGATCGTACACGGCAGAGCCGCCGCCGAGCCATTGACCCTGGCCCGCGAGCCCGGATCCCGGTCGACGAACGCGCCGGCTTGCGCCGGCGCTTGGTGCGTCTTTCCGAGGCGGTTTGTCACGACCGGGCAGCGAAAAGCATGACTGATTCCCGCAAAATTTCCAAAAATCTCCGACCCGAGAACCGTTGGGTGGGGGACTTCAGATCTCCGCGAGTCGGCGCATGGTGTCCGGGAACCGCTGCACCATGCGGATCTGCAATGCGGCTTGAGCGTTTGCCTTGACCAGAAATAGCGGCAACGCTTCGAAGAGCAGTCGGTGCCGGCAGCGGTGGTGCGGTATTGTCGAGGAATGCAGAGCGCTCCCGATTCAGCGCATGAATCAGCAATAATCTGCAGTTACCATGCTGCCCAGGAGTGCTGAATGCGCGCTCTACAGATCTCAGGCGCAGTCCTGATCGTGATCGGCCTGTGGATGATCATCCGGCCGCCGAGCTATTCGCGCGAGAAGAGCGTGTTCAAGCTTGGTGACATCGAAGCGAAAATGCAGCAGGAGCACCCCGTCCCCGGATGGGTCGGTGGCCTGGCACTCGGCGCTGGCCTCGTGCTCGTCGTAGTCGGGATAACCAAGCGCTGAATCGTGTGTAACCGGCCTGGAGCCACGCTGCAGCGGTAGCCAGGACGGGACGGCGCAGTAGCAAGTCGGCCGATACAAAATAGAAAAAGGCACTCGGCTACTTGTATGCGGTATTGGCACGCGGCCGCGGAGCTCTCGCCAGTGTCTCGTCAGCCGATCCCAACGCTTGATCTCACAGGAGAGCTCGAGACGGCTTCCCGCACGGGTGAGATTGACCGGCGTGGACATGCTGCGTTACCGTCAAAGTTGCACGCAAGGTTCCCGCAAGGGATTTAAGGGAACGCGGTATGACGCCGCGGCTGTCCCCGCAACTGTGACCGGCGAGCGGTCGTCCATGGTGCCACTAGGCGGATGCCTGGGAAGGCGGATGAGCGCGAAGGAGCCGGGAGCCAGGAAACCTGCCTTGCGCGGTCGTCCTGCTTTCGGTCGGGGTGCGCCGGGAGCTGCGGAACTGCCGCGGTGACGACAGTTGGAGTCGTTACTGCGAGACCAATATGCCTTCACCAGTGCGTTGTTATGACGAGCCGCTCGCAGGCCATGGTGGACGGCGGCAAACCACGGTCATGGGCGCGCGAGTCAGGCTGTGAGCACAGTGCCGACAGCAAGGGCTCGAGAACAGGCAGTACTAGTCTCCTGGAGTGGAGGTAAGGACAGCTGCTTCGCGCTTTACGAGATGCAAAAAGCCCCTAATATCCGCGTCGAGGCCCTGCTCACGACGATCACGCGGGACTTTGATCGAATCAGCATGCATGGGGTCCGCCGCGTGCTACTGGAGCGACAGGCCGAGAGTCTTGGACTCCCCCTTCGACAGATTTTCATCGCGAAGGGTGCGGGCAACGATGAATATGAACAAAAAATGGGAGAAACCTTCGTCACATACCGCGACCAGGGGATAAACGTGGTCGTTTTTGGGGACCTGTTTCTACAGGATATCCGGGCCTATCGCGAGCGGCTCCTCGCACGGTTCAACATGACAGGATCGTTTCCCCTGTGGGGCCTAGACACCACGCAATTCATCCGCGAGTTCATTGGACTGGGGTTCAAGGCGGTCATCGTGTGCGTAGATCCAGCGCAGCTTGATCCCGCATTTTCCGGGCGATTGATCGACGAGGATTTTCTCGCGGACTTGCCCGCGGGCGCAGACCCGTGCGGCGAGAACGGTGAGTTCCACACGTTTGTCTTCGATGGACCGAACTTCAAAAAACCAGTGGACTTCTCTATCGGCGAAATCGTCTGTCGCGACTCATTTTGGTTTTGCGACTTAGTGCCGGTAAATCAATAAAACGTACCAGGAGACGAACATGCACAATCCGCGGTTGACTACCTTGGTCGTGATGATTGTGGCGGCCGCCGCTACGCGGCTAATTCCGCACCCGCCCAACCTGACGTCCGTCACGGCGCTGGCGCTGTTCGGCGGCGCGTATTTTTCGAACCGTAGGCTGGCGTTCGTCGTGCCTCTGATAGCGCTGCTGGTCAGTGATTTCATCCTGGGCTTTTACCAGCACATGGAGGTCCAGTACTTGAGCTTTGTCCTAATTGTCTGCATCGGCTTTCAACTGCAGCAGCGCCGTACGGCACCACGTATCGCCGGCGCGACTCTGCTGAGCGCCCTGGTGTTTTTCATTGTCACCAATTTCGGCGTCTGGGCTTTCGACTCGTTGTACCCGAAGACGTTCTCCGGTCTTGTCTCCTGTTATGTCGCCGCGATTCCATTCTTGCGCAACACGCTAATGGGCGATCTGATGTATACCGCGATCCTGTTCGGCGGCTTCCGATTGCTCGAGAACCGCTTCGCCGCTTTGCGGGAACAGAGAGGTGCGGTCGGTTCGCCGTCCAGTTGATCGGACAAAGTATGCAACGCATCGTGTCATTCCTGCCGTCGGCGACGGAGATGGTTTGCGCGTTGGGGCTGGGCGATCGGCTTATGGGAGTTAGTCATGAGTGTGACTATCCTCCAGAAGCCAAGACCAAGCCTGTCGTCGTGCGCGCCGTGCTGCCCGTGGAACGCATGAGTCAATCGGAGATTGATGTGGCGGTTACGCAGCGATTGCGGGATGGTCTGAGTCTCTATCAGATCGAGGAGCGGCTGATACGCGATATCGCTCCCGACCTCATCTTGACGCAGGATCTGTGTCAAGTCTGCGCACCTTCCGGGAACGAGGTGTCCCAGCTGCTCACTACACTACCGATCAAACCACGCGTTCTGTCAATGACCCCGAAGTCACTGGATGGAATATTCAGCAATCTGCAGGATTTGGGCGAGGCGACTGGTACTTCAGAGCGCGCGCAGGAGTTGATCTGCGCCGCTCAAGCGAGGCTGGCGCGGATTGCCGCTAAGACCCGCCACATCTCCCATCACCCGCGGGTGTTTTGCATGGAGTGGATCGACCCCCCTTACTGCAGCGGTCATTGGGTGCCGGAAATGGTTGGGCTCGCAGGCGGTACCGATGAACTTGGCCGTCGCGGGACCGACTCCGTCCGTATCGCCTGGGAAGACGTGCTTCGGTGGGCGCCGGAGGTGTTAATAGTGATGCCATGCGGCTTTGATCTCGAGAAAGCCGCGACACAGGCGCGCGCCCTATTTTCGTATCCTGGCTGGTCCAACATACCAGCCGTTCGGGCCGGCCGCGTCTACGCGGTCAATGCCAATTCGTATTTTGCGCGTCCGGGGCCCAGAGTTGTCGACGGCACGGAGCTCCTCGCCCATTTGCTACATCCGACACTGTTTGACTGGATCGCCTCGAAGCGTGCCTTTCAGCGCCTGACCGATAGTCAAGCCTCACCGGCAATGGTTCAACTGCGCTGACGGACGCGTGATGGGGCATGATAGCCGAGAGGTGGGGATGACGTTTGCCTCGACTCCCGGTCACATCACGCAGAAGAACTGCTCCAACTGTGGTGTGGCTTTTCACTGCGGAGCGCAGATCGGCGGCACCAGGTGCTGGTGCGATGACCTGCCGAAGCTATTTCCGGTCGAGGAGCGCGACTGCGTTTGTCCTGCATGCTTTGGGGATGCAATCGCCGAGCAACACTCTCGGCCAAAGCGGCCGTTGGTAGAAGGCGAAGACTATTACGCCGAGGGCAAGGTGATCGTCTTTACTGCGCGCTATCATCTGAGCCGCGGTTATTGTTGTGGACGAGACTGTCGTCACTGCCCGTATCGGTGAAGCAAGGCTCTCCTTCACCGCAACAGCGGTATTTTGGCCCGATCAGGTGTGCCGAGACTGTGCCGCATTGGGTAGCAATTTCCAGTCGGCCAAAAAAAAAATCCACAAATACAGCGAGATAAAATGATGCCGGCTATCTGATTCGAACAGATGACCTCCGGTT
>CAVUQM010000011.1:0-116901 GCA_963743625.1 uncultured Pseudomonadota bacterium
TTGACCGCTGCTAACCCCTACAATCGCAGGCCCATGCAGCGTCGCAAGTTCCTGCAGCACGGCGCCGCCCTCATGCTGCTGCTGCCATCCGGGCTGCGCCTGGCGGCGGCCGCCGAAATCCCCAGGGAAGTCGCGGGCATAAGGCTGCCGCAGACTGCCCGGGCGCGCGCCGCCGCGGCCTATGCACGTGCGAGCTGTCCCGCCTTTCTCTTCAACCACTGCATGCGCACCTACCTCTTCGGGGCCCTGATGCTGCGCGGGCAGGGGCGCGCGTTCGCGGCCGAGGACGCTTTCATCGCGAGCGCCCTGCATGATCTGGGACTGCTGCCGGCCTTCGAGTCCCCGCACGGCGCCTTCGAGACCGACGGCGCGGATGCCGCCGAGCGCTGGGCGCAGGCCCGCGGCGTAAAGAGCGCCGCCGCCGAGCGCATCTGGCACGCGGTGCAGATGCATGACGGGCCGTGGGCGCTCACGCGCCGCCAGGGGCCCGAGGCGATGCTGGTCGCGCTCGGCGCCGGCGCCGATGTCGACGGGCCTGGCCCCGGTGAGCTTCAGACAGACGAACTTGCGCAAGTCCTGGCGGCCTTCCCGCGTCTGCAGTTCAAGCGCGAGTTCACCACGCTCCTGATCGGGCACTGTCAGCGCAAACCCGACTCGCAAGAGGGCACCTGGCTCGAGGGCCTATGCCGCACGCACGCGCACGGGGCGCGAGCACCGCAGGCGGTAGAGGCGGGCATCGCGGCCGCCCCCTTCAGCGAATAGCGCCCTGGGTTCAGAACAGTTCCAGCGGATCGACATCGAGCGACCAGCGCACGGCGCGGGCGCTCTTCAGCTGTTCCACCTGCGGCAGCCAGGCGTCGAGGAAGCCGTGCAGGTGACCGCGGTCGGCGCTCTCGATCAAGAGCTGCGCGTGGTAGCGGCCGGCGCGCCTGGCCATCGCGGCCGGCACCGGACCTAAGAGCCTGACCCCGCGCGGGGTGGCGGCGAGCGCGCGCGCCTCGGTGAGGAAGGCGAGGGCCGCCTCGCGCGTCTTGGCCGAGTCGCGCACGGCCGCGAGTCGTGAGAACGGCGGCCAGGCGGCCTGGGCGCGCTCCGCGAGAGCTGCGGTCGCGAAGCCGTCGTAGCCGGCGGCGAGCAGATTCTGCAGCAGCGGGTGTTCGGGAAACTCGGTCTGGATCAGCACCTCACCGGGCTTGGCGCCGCGGCCGGCGCGACCGGCGACCTGCACGATGGTCTGCGCCAGACGTTCGGGGGCGCGGAAGTCGGTGCTGAACAGGCCCTGATCCGCGTTCAGCACCACCACCAGCGTCACGTTCGGGAAGTCGTGGCCCTTGGTCACCATCTGCGTGCCCACGAGGATGCGCGCATCACCCGAGGCCACGCGCTCCACCACCGCCTCGAGGTCCCCGCGCCGGCGCACCACGTCGCGGTCCAGACGCGCGATCGGCACGCCGGGGAAGATGCCCGCCAGGGCCTCCTCGATGCGCTCGGTGCCCTGGCCGACCGCCTTCACCGTGAAGCCGCACACCGGGCAGCGCTGCGGCAGTGGCTGATCGGCGCCGCAGTGGTGGCAGCGCAGCCGCCCGGAGCCCTGGTGTACCGTGAGGCGCGCATCGCACTCGCTGCAGGGTGCGATCCAGCCGCAGCCGGTGCACAGGAGCGTCGGGGCATAGCCGCGACGGTTGAGGAACACCAGCGCCTGGCCGTCCTCGCGCAGATGGCGCTCGAGCGCGAGCACCGCCGGCGTGGCGATGCCCGATTGCACCGGGCTCGTGCGCAGGTCGATGAGCACCAGCCGCGGCGGCTGCGCCTGCGCGGTGCGCCGCTCGAGGCGCAGCCGCGTGTAGCGGCCGGCGACGACGTTCTGCAGCGTCTCGAGCGCCGGGGTCGCAGACCCCAGCACCACCGGCACGCCCGCGTGGCTGGCGCGCACCACCGCCAGGTCGCGCGCCGAGTAGCGCAGCGCGCCCTCGTGCTGCTTGAAGGAGGCGTCGTGCTCCTCGTCCACCACGATGAGGCCGAGGTCCGGGACCGGTGCGAACACGGCCGAGCGCGTGCCGAGTACGATGCGCGCGCGGCCGCTGTAGGCCTCGCGCCAGGCGAGCAGGCGCTCGTGATCGGTGAGCGCGGAGTGCAGGACCGCGAGCGGGGTCTCGAAGCGCTCGCGAAAACGCCCGACCAGCTGCGGCGTGAGCCCGATCTCAGGCACCAGCACCAGCGCGCGCTCACCGCGCCCCAGCACGCGCTCGATGAGGCGCAGGTAAACTTCCGTCTTGCCGCTGCCGGTGATGCCGTGCAGTACGAAGGCCCCGAAGCCCCCGAGCGCTGCGGCGATCCCCTGCACCGCGAGTGCCTGCTCGCCGCTGAGTTCCGGGCCGGCGCAGCGCACGCGCGTGAGCGGCTCCGCGATTGGCGGGGCGATCTCGGTGCTCACGAGCCAGCCGCGCGCCAGGAGCGCCCGGGCGAGCCCGCGCCAGCCGGGAAACTGCACCGCAAGCGTCTCCGCCGAGGCCCCGCCCGTGGCGGCGAGAAAATCCAGCAGCGCCCGCTGCCGGGGGGCGCGGCGTGGCTCGCCGGCGGCGTGCCGCAGTGCCCCGGCGGCGCTGACCATCCAGTGCTCCTGAAGCGCCTGCGCCGGGGCCCCGAGGCGCAGCGCCTTGGGCAGCGCCCCCGCCACGACTTCCCCGAGCGGATGGTGGTAGTAGTCGGCCGCCCAGCGCAGCAGCGCCAGCGCTGCCTCATCCAGCACCGGCTCGCGGTCGAGGACCTCGAGCAGCGGCTTGAGGCGCTCGGGCGCCACCTCGGACCCGGTGGCGTTTGCCATAACCACGCCGATCAGGCGCTGGCGCCCGAACGGCACCCGCACGCGCACCCCGGGCGGTACGGCCCACGGGGCGAGGGCGGGCGGCGGCAGATAGTCGAACAACCCTCGCAGCGGGGTGTCGAGCGCGACCCGCAGCACCTGAGGCTCAGAGCTCACGTTCAAGGTAAATCAGTTACTTAAGATTGAATGGCCCGTCAACCCGATCAGGCGCGCGCGCGTTATACGGGCCATGGCTGAGTTTGCTACGCTCGCGTCGCCTTATAGCATGCCGCCCGCATTACACGGCGACGTCGACTTGACCGATTCTTCAGCCCAGACGCGCTCGCGAGCGCTGAACCAGTTCCTGGCGAGCGTCGAGCTCCGGGCATTCAAGATCGCCCAGGCGGGGCTGCGGCACGAGGACGATGCGCTCGATGCGGTGCAGGACGCGATGCTGCAGCTCGCCCGCGCTTACGCAGACCGCCCGGCGCAGGAGTGGAAACCGCTCTTCTATCGCATCCTCGAGAACCGCATCCGCGACATGCAGCGCCGGCGCACCGTGCGCGGGCGCGTGATGGCCTGGCTCCCGCATCGCGGCGAGGATGAGGACGAGGAGTCCGACCCGATCGCGCAGGCCCCGAGCCCGGAGCCCCAGCCGGTCAAGCGCCTGGAGCTGGACGAGGCGATGGGGGCGCTGCAGAAAGCGCTCGAGGAGCTGCCGCGCCGACAGCAGCAGGCGTTCCTCTTGCGTACGCTCGAGGGCATGGACGTGGCGGAGACGGCCGCCGCGATGGGCTGTTCGGAAGGCAGCGTCAAGACGCATTATTTCCGCGCGGTGCAGGCACTGCGCGCGCAACTTGGAGAGCTCTACCTATGAGCCCGGTGGATGAGCCCGTGAGTGACTTCGAGCGCAACGCGCGCACGCTGCTGGAGGAGAGCGTGCAGCGCATCGATGCGCGCACGCGCTCGCGCCTGAATCAGGCGCGCCATGCCGCGCTGGAAGCCGCCCAGGCGCCGCGGCGCGGCTGGTGGCGCGGCTTCACGCTGATGCCGGCCGCGGGCGCCGCGGCGGCCGTGCTGCTGGTCGCCGTGACGCTCTGGCACCGCGAGCCGGGGCGCGCTCTGCCGGTGCTGGCGCAGCAGCCGGCCGCGTTCGAGGACATGGATCTGCTCACCGACAGCGAGGGACTGGACCTGATGGAGGGCGGCGACGGCTCGTTCTACGAGTGGGCCGCAGCCCAGACCGACAATGGCGCGAGCGACGGCTGATGCCCAAGACAGCCGCGGCCTGCACAGTGCTCGTGCTGTACGTGCTGCTGAGTCCGGCGGCGCGCGCCGACGATGCGCCGCGCAAGGCGGACGACCCAGACCCGAGCTTTTTGGAATTCCTGGGCGGCGTCGACGGACTCGCCGATGCGAATCCGGATTACCTGGCGCAGGCCCATGCGCCGCGGCCGCCGCCGGCCGCGCCGCCGCCCAAACCCAACGTGCCGCCACCACCGCCGTCCGGACCCAGCGGGGTGAAGAACAATGAATAGAAGGATGAGCACTTCACTCCTGCTCGTGGCGCTGCTCGCATGCGCGACCCCGCTCCTGGCCCAGGAGCCGCCCGCGCCGCCGCCGCCCGCTGCCGTCAGTTGGGACAGCCTGTCGCCGCAGCAGCAGAAGATTCTCGGCGCCCACTTCGGCAGTCAGTGGAATACCCTGCCGCCGGAGCGACAGCAGGCGCTCGCGCGCGGCAGCCAGCGCTGGCTCGGCATGTCCGCGGAGCAGCGTGGCCAGGCCCAGGAGCGCTTCGCCCGCTGGCGTGCACTGCCGCCGGAGCAGCGCCAGGCGCTGCGGCAGCGCTGGCAGCAGTTCCAGTCACTGCCGCCGGAGCAGCGTGCCTTCGTGCGGCAGAATTTCCACCGCTTCCAGCAGCTGCCGCCGCAGCGCCGGCAGATGCTCATGCAGCGCTGGCGCAACGCCACACCCGAGCAGCGCAAGCAGATGATTGAGCGCGCGCGGGCGCATGCGCAGGGGCACGCACCGCCCCCGGCGCACGGTCCGCCGTCGCATCACTGAGGTCTTGCTATCGGGTGCCCGGGACCGCACGCACGCGCGCCGGGATAGGCACGTTGCACACGTCGATGCGCCCGGCAGGCACCTTGAACCACTGCTCGAGCCGGTTGCGGCGCGCGCCGAGATAGGCCTGGAAGGTCGCCGTGTCGGTGCGCAGCACCTGCAGCACCGTGCGTTCGGCCGCCGGCACCTCGCTCGCCAGCTGCAGCGAGCGGATCGGCACGCGTTCCTCGGGGTGCTCGTAAAAGCCGAGCGCACCGCTGCCACGCGGCAGCACCGCGAGCAGATCCATCCCCTGGACCACGCGCCCGACGAGTGTGATGTTGCGGTCGAGGTGGCGCGGCGCCTGCCCGATCACCACGTACAGCTCCATGCCGCCGCCGGAGTCGACATCATTGTCGCGTCCGGCGCCCACCATGCCGTAGCAGTGCACCGCCCAGGCCCGCCCGCTCGCCGGATCCGCAGCCGCGGGGAAGTCCCCGACGAAGCCGACCTCGGGCGCATAGGTGTCGGGGTCCGGCAGGCGCGTGAGTGTGAGTCCGCGCAGCGGCCGCTCGAACTCCGCCGCGAGCGTGCGCCGGGCATCGCCTAAGGGTTTGTGGCTCTCCGCGTCTCCCCACTGCACCACATAGTTGTCCTGGACACGGGTGATGGCCAGCCCGTCGAAGAAGTGTGCGCGCGCGAGTGCTGCGATGTTGGCCACGTGGTGCGGGGCGAACTCGGGCGCGAGCTCGATGATGACGCGCCCGGCGGGCAGCTGCAGGTAGAGGGTGTTGGCGGGATCGAGCGTGCGCCAGTCCGAGGGTGCGGAGGCGGCCAGTACTTCGGCGCTGGTGAGGGGCTTGGCGGCGACGCCCGCGGCAGAGGCGGCCGTGACGGCGATGGCGCCGAGACCGAGGAGCACCATACCCAGGTGCCCGGCGCGGCGGCGCTGCGATGCGGGTGTGTTCACTGGCGCTCGTCGGCGTGGAACAGGTGCAGCATGCGGTGCAGGACCGGGGCGAGGATGATGCTGGCCACCACCAGGAACACCAGTCCCGCATACAGGGCATACCAGCCGGCGAACAGCTTGCCCGCGGCAGTGGTGGGGTTGTTCACCGGCCCCATGCCGCCGAGCAACATGCAGGCGTTCTCGAAGGCGTCATGCCACTCGAGGTGCTCGAAGTGCTCGTAGCCGAGCATACCGATCCAGAGCGATACGCACAGCAGCACCAGGGCGAGCGCGGTGTGGCGCAACAGGCGCAGGTAGAAAAGCCGCCGCGGCAACAGGGCATCGCCGCTGCGTTCGTAGAGAAAGGGAGCTGCTGCGGACTTCTTGACCATGAATTCAGGATAGACGCGTGAACCCGTCCGCGCTCCACTCCTCGCTCCCCACCCCGTGGTGCACCCAGAACAGGCCCTCCGGGTCGTATTTCTTCTTGATCAGGCGCAGGCGGCGATAGTTCTCGGGGCCGTAATAGGCCGCCTGCCAGCGCTCATTGAAGTAGTTGCTCTCGGAGAGGTAGGAGCCGGCCGCCGGTGCGATACGGCGCAGCTCGGCTGCGGCGCGGCGGATATCCTCCGCGTCCTTGCGCGCCGCGCTGACATCGAGCGCCGCGCTCGGCAGGCCCGGATAACGCGGCCCTTCGCCATCGGCAATGATGGCGAGCGCGAAGGCCTGCGTGACGTCCGGGTTCATGGCGGTGGCGCGCGAGGCGGCGATCGCCGGGGCGGCGGCGAAGGCCAGGCCCTTATTACAGTGCAGTTCGACCTCCTTGAAGCGACTGGCGGCGATGAGGGCGCTGACGAGATGCTCGCGCGCGCCGCCCTGGAGCAGTGCGGCCGGCAGCCACAGCGAGTCGTAGCCGTGCAGGAACATCCCGACCTGATCCTGATCCCCCTGCCACCAGCCGTGCGTGGCCGGCGCATCGGGGCGGCTATCGGCGATCATGTTGGAATTGCCGGCGATGTCCCACCACTTGCGGGCCGCTTTGGCGCCTGCGCCGAGCTCGGCGCTGACCTCAAGTCCCGCAGCCGCGTGCGCCCAGTCGAAAAACGGTTGCCACAGTGCGCGCACTTCATCGCGCGTGAGTCCCTGGCATACCAGGGAGATTTTCAGGGAGTTGTCCGGGCGCACCGCGAACTGCTCGCCCCAGTGCTCGTTGGCGAGGTGCGTCGCGTAGAAATCCAGAAAGCGCCGGAGGAGCTCCCGGAACGCCGCGTCCGAGTGCGCGCGGATCGTGCCCCAGGCGGCACCGAAGAACTCGGGCAATTCGTGCGTGCGCAAGGTCACGCGCGTGACTACGCCGAAGGTGCCGCCACCGCCGCCCTTGAGGGCCCAGTACAGATCCGGATGGGTGGCGGCGTTGGCGATGCGCACCACGCCGTCGGCGGTCACCACCTCCGCCTCGATCAGGCCTGCGGCCGCATTGCCGAAGCCCTTGGAGAAACTGCCGAAGCCACCGCTTTGGATCAGGCCGGCCACCCCGACCGTGGTACAGCCGCCGCCCTGCACGTAGCGGCCGGCCTCGGCTGTGACGGCCTGGTAGGCATCGATCCACATGCAGCCGGCGCCGAGGGACACCGCCGGCGCGGGCGCCTCGCGCCCCCGGCAGCCCTCGCCGACAAAGGCTTCGTGCAGCGCAATCGTGCGCATGGCACGCGTCCAGATCAGGAGCGAATCGGGCGCCTGGGAATTGCCGAAGTAACTGTGTCCGCCGCCCTTCACTGCCACGCGCAGGTGGTGCGTGCGCGCGAAGCTCACCGCCGCGGCGACGTCCGCGGCATGGCGCGCCCTGACGGCGTAGACGCTCGCCGCCGGCATCCAGGCGTTGAGCCACCCCGATACCTGGGTGCCCCCGGGCTGATCGCCGAGGTAGAAGGGGTTGGAGAGCTCGATGGCGCAGCGCGGCGCAGGCTGCGCTGTCGGGCTGCTCGCAGACGCCGCAGAGCGCTGCGACCCTCAGAAGGTTGCCGCCGAGGGCGCTCTCGAGGGCCTGCCAGTCCGCCGCGGCCGGCCAGCGCGGGTCCGTGGGGCGCACCCGCGAGCGCGCCGCGGCGCCTGCCGCACGCAGCCCCGCCGGCGCGAGCGGCAGAAGTGACAGCAGAGCTGCACCCCGGAGCAGATTCCTGCGCTGCACGATGCCTCCTTGCCGCCCTTAGCGCTGCGGGCGCAACCGCCGCCGCCTCAGCCGGCCGCCTTGACGGCCTGGATCAGCTCCGCGGCCGCCTTCTGCGCGTCCCCGTAGAGCATGCGCGTGTTGTCCAGGTAGAAGAGCGCGTTCTCGATGCCGCTGAACCCTGCACCCTGGCCGCGCTTGATGACGATCACGTTCTTCGCCTTGTCGGCGTTCAGGATCGGCATGCCGTAGATGGGGCTCGACTTGTCGGTACGCGCCACCGGGTTGACCACGTCGTTGGCGCCGATGATGAGCGCCACATCCGCGGTCTCGAATTCGGCATTGATCTCATCCAGGTCGGAGATCAGGTCATAGGGGACGCCGGCTTCCGCGAGCAGCACGTTCATGTGGCCGGGCATGCGCCCGGCCACCGGGTGGATGGCGAACTTCACCGTGACGCCGCGATCGATGAGCAGCTGGGCCAGTTCCCAGATCTTGTGCTGGGCCTGCGCCACCGCCATGCCGTAACCGGGTACCACGATCACCTTCTGGGCGAAGGCCATCATGACGCCGGCATCCGAGGCCTCGATGGGCTTCAAGCTCCCGGAGACTTCCCCGGTGGCGGCCGCGCCGGTGTCACCGAAGCCTGAGAACAGCACGTTGCCGAGCGAGCGGTTCATAGCCCGGGCCATGAGCTGCGTGAGCAGCGTGCCGGCCGAGCCCACCACCGTGCCGGCGATGATCATGGCGGCGTTGTTGAGCACGAAGCCCTCGAACGCCACCGCGAGCCCGGTGAGCGCGTTGTAGAGCGAGATGACCACCGGCATGTCGGCGCCGCCGATCGGCAGCGTCATCGTCAGACCCAGGATGAGGGCCAGCACGAACAGGCCCGTAACGATGGCGGGCGAGGCGTTCAGCTGTGCGGCGATCAGTGCTCCGAGGATGAGGGCGCCCAGGAGCAGCAGCAGGTTCAGCAGCTGCTGGCCGCGGAAGCGCAAGCTGCGGCTGATGAGGCCCTGCAGCTTGCCGAAGGCGATGGCACTGCCGCTGAAGGAGACCGCCCCGATCAGCCCGCCGGCCACCGCCAGCGTGCTGGTCGCGTAACCGTGCGTCTCATTACGGTAAAGCTCGACCGCGGCGATCGCCGCCGCGGCACCGCCCCCCATGCCGTTGTAGAGCGCGATCATCTGCGGCATGTCGGTCATCGCGACGCGCTGGCCGCTCCACCACGCGAGTCCTGCCCCGACGAACATCGCCGGCACGATGAGCTCGTAGTTGCTCATGCCCGGATAGAGGAAGGTGACGAGGGTTGCCACCGCCATGCCGGCGCCAGCCCACAGGATGCCGCTCTTCGCGCTCACCGGGGAGCTCATGCGCTTGAGCCCGATGATGAACAGGAGCGCGGTGACGAGATAGCTCGCCTGGATCAGAAGCTCGCGCGAGGCCCACGAGGGCATCAGTGGCTCCCCGCGGGGGGTTTGCGCGTGCCGCTGGACTTGAACATCGCCAGCATGCGCTCGGTGACGACGTAGCCGCCGACCACGTTACCGGCGGCGAGCAGCACCCCGAGGACGCCGATCGTCTTCTCGAGCGTCGTGTGGGCGCCACCTAAGGCCACCATGGCACCCACCAGCACGATGCCATGCACGAAGTTCGAGCCCGACATGAGCGGGGTGTGCAGGATCACCGGCACACGCGAGATGACCTCGTAGCCGGTGAAGGCGGCGAGCATGAAGATGTAGAGCGCGATGATCCCGGTCATGGTGCTTGCCCCTCGAGTGCCTGCTGGGTCGGTGCGTGCTTGATGGCGCCGCCCGCGGTCAGGCACGACTGTGCGAAAACCTCGTCGTTCCAGTCGATCGCAAGCTCGCCCTTGACGAGTGCGGGTTTGAGGAAATTGAACAAGTTGCGGGCGTACATCTCGCTGGCGTTGTAGGCCAGCTGCGCGGGCAGGTTCAGCGGACCGACGATCTTCACGCCCCGGTGCTCGATGACTTCCCCGGCACGCGTGAGCTCGCAGTTGCCGCCGGACTCGGCGGCGATGTCCACCAGCACCGCCCCTGCGCGCATGCGCTCCACCGCGGCGCGGGAGATGATCTTCGGCGCCGCGCGCCCCGGGACGGAGGCGGTTGTGACGACGGCATCCGCGGCGGCGATGCGCGCATCGAGCACCTCCTGCTGCTTCGCCTTCTCTTCCGCGGTGAGCTCGCGCGCGTAACCGCCGCTGCCGTCCGCGCTCACGCCGGTCTCGACGAACTTCGCGCCGAGGGATTTGACCTGCTCGCGCGTGGCACTGCGCACGTCGTAGGCCTCGACCACGGCCCCCAGGCGCCTGGCGGTCGCGATCGCCTGCAGGCCGGCGACGCCGGCGCCGATGATCAGCACCTGCGCGGGGCGGATGGTGCCGGCAGCGGTGGTGAGCATGGGGAGGAACTTCTGCAGGTGGCTGGCCGCGATCAGCACCGCCTTGTAGCCGGCGATCGCCGCCTGCGAGGACAAGGCATCCATCGACTGCGCGCGCGAGATGCGCGGTACGAGCTCCATCGCGAAACTGGTCAGTCCGCGCGACTTCAGCGCCAGCACTTCAGCGCGCCGCGCGTGCGGCTGCATGAAGCCGATGACCACCGCGCTGCCCCTGAGGGCGCCGATCTGCTCGACCGTCAGCGGCTGCACCGTGAGCAGCACGTCCGCTTCGCCGAGCACCTGCGCGGCGGAGTCCGCCCAGGTGACACTCTTATACAGCGCGTCCGGAAAGCCGGCGCGCTCACCGGCGCCGCGCTCCAGGAGCACGCGCGCGCCTTCCTTGACGAGCTTTTCGGCGACCTCCGGTACGAGGCTGACGCGCGTTTCTTGCGGCGCGCTCTCGCGCAGTGCGCCAATTGTGACTGACATTCACGGCCTCTCGCGGCACGTGGCCGGCTGGCCACGCCGTTAAAAATCTGTAATCGAATTAATATCTTGCGATGTTGAATTCTTGCACAAAAGTGCCGTATCTTACAGCCGCCATGCTAGGCATCGACCTTGAGCGCGCCGACCACGGTCCATTGCAGGACCTCTCGATCGTTGCAACGCCCGCCGCGCGCGGGCTCTCCCAGCTCGTGCTGCGCACCGACATCGCCGGCATGCCGCTGGAATGGATTGACTACAAGGAAGCGGCGCGACTGTATCACCAGGAACAGGTCGCTTACACGTGCGGCTCGCTCCTGTACGAGCTGTACGGCGGGGTGAATGCCCGCACCGGGCGCCGCACGGTGCTCGAAGTCAACTCGATCGTGGCCACCGTCGGGCACACCGGCAATCCCGGCAACACGCGCCACGATTACGTCCCGCCGCTGAACAACCAGACGCTCTTCCGGCGCGACGCCTACCTGTGCATGTACTGCGCGCAGCGCTTTCCCTCGCGCGAGCTGTCGCGCGATCACATCCGTCCCTTCAGCCAGGGGGGCGTGGACATCTGGATGAACGTCGTCACCGCCTGCCGGCGCTGTAATAACCAGAAGGCCTCACGCACGCCCGAGCAGGCCAAGATGCAGCTGATCGCGGTACCCTTCACGCCCACCTATGCCGAATACATCTTCCTGAAGGGGCGGCGCGTGCTCGCCGACCAGATGGAATACCTGCTCGCGCACTTCCCGCGCTCAAGCCCGCTGCACGCTCGCATCCAGCGCTGGCTGTCCTGAAGCTTCGCCGCCGCGTGACGCTGAGCGGTGGCGCTGCTAAGGTGGCGGTGAGCCCCGCAGGGAGCCCCTGAAGCGCCTTGATCTTCCTCATCGATGCCTCGGTCTACGTGTTCCGCGCCTATCACTCGGTGCTGCCGGACATGCGCGACCACGACGGCAACCCCATGCACGCCGTGTTCGGCTTTGCACGCTTTATCGGCGATCTGATCGAGCGGGTGCGGCCGCGCTACATTGCGGTCGCCTTCGACCAGCGCCGCGACAGCTCCTACCGCAACCGCATTTATCCGGCCTACAAGGCCAACCGCGAGCGCGCGCCGGCAGACCTGGTGCTGCAGTTCGAGCGCTGCCGCGAACTGTGCCGCCACCTCGGGCTGTCAGTATTCGTCGATCCGGAATACGAGGCCGACGACATCATCGGCTCCCTCGCCGCGCTCATGCGCATTGAGGGCGTGCGCTCCGCGTTCATCACCCGCGACAAGGACCTGGCGCAGCTGATGCGCGATGGCGATCTGTTCTGGGACTACGGGGCCCGCGAGCAGTTCGGCTATCACGATATCGAGCGCCACTTCGGCGTGCTGCCGGAGCGCTTCGCCGATTACCTCGCGCTCACCGGCGATGATGTGGACAACATTCCCGGGGTGCCGGGCATCGGCCACCGCACCGCCGCCTCGCTCATGAAGGCATTCGGCTCCCTCGATGAGATGTACGAGGATCTCGGCCGGGTGGCGCAGCTGAAGCTGCGCGGCGCGGGCACACTGGCGCAGAAGCTGACCGAGCACCGCGATGCGGTGTTCCTCAGCCGCCGCCTGACGCGCATCGCCTGCGACTTGAAGCTCGGCACGGGCATGGAGGGCTTGCGCCGCCGCGGCCCGGATATGCGTTCACTCGCGGAGCTCTACGACCGGCTCGGCTTCGGGCCCTTCCTGCGCCGCCAGAGCGAGCGGCTCGCGCAGCTGCCGGCGGCCTGAAGGCGCATGGGCTGGCTCACGCGCTTGCGCGGCACCGGGACTGCCGAGGAGCAAAGGCGCAGCTTTGCGCGCGTGGTCGCAGTGCTGCTGTGGCTGTTTGCCGCAGCCTTCGCGCTGGGTGCCGTGCAGGTATGGCGTGCGCTGCATTCGGGTAAGGTTTGGGCCAACTACCGCGGCGAGTTGATCGGGCATCAGGATATGCTGCACACCTTCATCTTCATGGTGGTCGCCACCGCGCTGTGCATCCTGCTCGCGCTGCGCTGGCAGCGCTTCCTTAGGCGCGGGCGCTGAGGCGCGGCGGCGCACATGAACTATCAGTTCTCCGGTGGCCTGCTCTTCAGCCTGCTCGCGCTCACCGTGCTGGTGGCGCTGCCGATGAAGATCGGCGCCCACCTGGTGCACGCCAAGTACACCGGGCTCATACGCTGCGGCTTCGCCGCCTTCGTGGGCCTCCTGGGCGGCCTGCTTGCTGCGCTCTTTTTCGGCGGCCTCATTGGCGGTTTTCTCGCCTGCGCGCTCGGCTACCTCCTGGCGATCCGCGCCATGCTCGGCACCTCCTTCCTGGGCGCCATCGGACTTACCCTGATCGCGATGCTGGTGTCGGCGCTGGGCTTCTGGGTGCTCGCCCACCTCGGCTGGGCGGTGCCGGCGGGCGCCGCTCCCGCCATCGCGGTCTAGCTGCAGCGTTAGGACCTGCGCGCCCTTGCGCTGCACGACCGATTCGCATGGACCTCACCGCCGGGATCGACCACGAGCTCCTCGCCCTCACCGGGCTGCGCGCCGCGCCCGCGCCGCAGCGGCGGGTTAGCGGTGGTGGTGGCGGCAGTGGCGAGTGTTACGCGTGGCGCTGCGGCACGTCCCTCATCTTCGTCAAGGTGGCCGCGCGCGCCGCGCGGGGGGCGCTGAGCGCCGAGGCCGACGGCCTGGGCGCGCTCAGCCGTGCACAGGCGCTGCGGGTGCCACGGGTGCTGGCCTGCGGCGTGACCGACGTCGCGGCGTTTCTGGCACTGGAGTGGATCGAGGCGGTGGCGCCGGATGAGCGCTGCGAGGCGCGCTGCGGGGCAGGGCTCGCGGTGCTGCATGCGCATTGCGCGCCGCGCTGCGGTTTCGCCCACGACAATTTTATCGGGCGCACGCCGCAGAAGAACGCCTGGACCTCGGACTGGGCGGAGTTCTTTACCGAGCAGCGGCTGCGGCCGCAGCTCGAACTCGCCGCGCAGCAGGGCCTGGCGCCGCTGCTTGCCGCAGCGGGCGCGCGGCTGCTCGAGGCGGTGCCGGCGCTGCTCGCCGGGCACCGTCCGGCGGCGAGCCTGCTGCACGGGGACCTGTGGGGCGGCAACTGGCTCGCTACCGCGCAGGGCGAGCCGGTGCTCATCGATCCGGCGGTCTACTACGGGGATCGCGAGGCCGACCTCGCCATGAGCGCACTGTTCGGCGGTTTCGGTGCGGCCTTCTATCGCGCCTACGAGGCGCTCATGCCGCGCCCGCCGGGCTGGGCGGAGCGCGCCGAGCTTTACAATCTCTACCACCTGCTCAATCACGCCAACCTGTTCGGTGGCGGCTACGCGCAGCAGGCGCGCGCGCTGATGGAGCGGCTGTTGGCCCGGGCGCGGGGCTGACACGCCGCGCGCATACGATTCGGCTATGCTTTCACGTCCGCAGCCGGTGTGGGTTGCAAGAACAGCGCGAGGCAGGCCATGTCGGACAAGAACATCAGGTCGATCCTGCTCGAAGAGCGCTCCTTCGCCCCGGCGCCGCCGTTCACCGCGCGGGCGCGCATCAAGCCCGCCGACCTTGATGATCTGCGCCGCCGCGCCCGCGAGGACCACGTCGGCTTCTGGTCCGAGCTCGCCGCGCGCGAGCTTAAGTGGCAGGTCCCCTTCACACGCGCCCTCGATGACAGCCGCGCCCCCAACTACCGCTGGTTCACCGATGGCACGCTGAACGCCTCCTTCAACTGCCTCGACGTGCACCTGGCGGAGCGCGGCCACAAGACCGCCGTCATCTTCGAGGGCGAGCCGGGCGATGCGCGGCGGCTGAGCTATCGCGAGCTGCACGCGGAGGTGTGCCGCTTCGCCAATGCGCTCAAGCAGCAGGGCATCAAGCGCGGCGACCGGGTCATCATCTACATGCCGCTCGTGCCGGAGGTGCTGGTGGCGATGCACGCCTGCAACCGCATCGGCGCGATCCACTCGGTGGTATTCGGCGGCTTCTCGGCCGTGGCCTTGAAGGACCGCATCGAGGATACGCAGGCGCGGCTCGTCATCACCGCCGACGGCGGCTGGCGTGGCGGCCAGGTGATCGAGCTCAAGGCCGCCGCCGACAAGGCTCTCGCCAGCGGCTGCGCCAGCGTCGAGCGCATGATCGTGCTCAGGCGCACCGGCAAGGACGTGCCGATGCGTGCGGCGCGTGATCTGTGGTGGCACGAGGTGGTCGCGAACCAGCCGCCGACCTGTGAGCCGGAGTGGGTGGAGGCGGAGCATCCGCTCTACCTCTTGTACACCTCCGGATCCACCGGTAAGCCCAAGGGCATCCAGCACTGCACCGGCGGCTATCTGCTGCAGGCGAAACTCACCACCCAGTGGGTCTTCGATCTGCGTGACGACGACGTGTTCTGGTGCACGGCGGATGTCGGCTGGGTCACCGGGCACAGCTACGTGGCCTACGGGCCGCTCGCAGCCGGTGCCACGGTGCTGCTGTACGAAGGCGCACCTACCTTCCCCGACGGCGGACGTTTCTGGAAGACCTGTCAGGAGCACGGCGTCACCGTGTTCTACACCGCACCGACCGCCATCCGCGCGCTCATGAAGCTCGGTGACGAGCTGCCCGCCAAATACAACCTGTCGAAGCTGCGCCTGCTCGGCAGCGTTGGGGAGCCGATCAATCCGGAGGCCTGGATCTGGTATCACCGCGTCATCGGCGCCGCGCGCTGCCCGATCGTCGACACCTGGTGGCAGACCGAGACCGGCGCGATCATGATCTCCCCGCTCCCCGGGGTGACGGCCACCAAGCCCGGCTCATGCACCCAGCCGCTGCCGGGAATCGATGCCGACATCGTCGATGAGCTCGGCAACAGCGTGAAGCGTGCCGATGCCGGCGGCTACCTCGTGATCCGCCGTCCCTGGCCCTCGATGCTGCGCACCATCTGGGGCGACAATGCGCGCTATCTCGACACCTACTGGTCGAAGTTCGACCAGCGCTTCTATGTCGCCGGTGACAGCGCGCACCGCGACAAGGACGGCTACTTCTGGATCATGGGCCGTATCGATGACGTACTGAACGTCGCCGGACACCGCCTCGGCACCATGGAGGTCGAATCCGCCCTGGTCGCGCACCCGCGGGTGGCGGAGGCGGCGGTCGTCGGCAAGCCGCACGAGATCAAGGGCGAGTCGGTGTTCGCGTTCGTGGTGTGCCGCGGTGCGCGTCCCACCGGCGACACCAGTGCTCTGGTCAAGGAATTGCGCGACTGGGTCACCGAACAGGTCGGCGCCATCGCCAAGCCCGACGAGATCCGCTTCGCGGACAATCTGCCCAAGACGCGCTCGGGCAAGATCATGCGGCGGCTGCTGAAGTCGGTGGCCCGCGGGGAGGAGATCACGCAGGACGTGTCCACCCTGGAAAATCCCGCGATCCTCGAGCAGCTGCGCGGGGGCGAGACGCCCGCCGCGGCCGTGCGGCCCGCTCGGCCGCCCCTGCGGCTGCGCGGCCCAGGAAGGCGCCCAGGAAAGCTGCCCGGAAATCGAGCCCGAAAGCCGCCCGCAAAGCCGCGAAGCCGCACAAGCCGGTCCGCACGCGCGCCAAACCCGCGAAGACCCGTCGCGCCGCCGCGCGTCGCAAGATGCGCGCCAAGATGGCGCGCAAGGTGACGCGTCGTACGGTGCGCAGGCCCGCGCGGCGCAGCGCGCCGCGGCGACCGCGCCGCCGCTGAGTTCCTAGCTGCCGCCGGCGGTGGCCTGCAGCGCCCACACCAGCAGGCGCCGTTGCAGGCGCTCGTTCAGACCGCGCGGCTTTTCGAGGTCCATGCGCCTGAGCGCCCCCGCATGGCGGCCCGCAGCACCGCCGTGCCACAGGGCCGCGCTGAGGCTGCGCAGCCGTGCCAGCGGTGCGCCGCTGTGCGCCTGCAGATACTTCAGTGCCCGCGCCAGCGTGATCTCTTCCGCGCTCAGGTCGGTGCCGAAGGGATACTCGCTGAAGAAGCCGCGCGCGCGTGCACCGCCCAGGGCGCGCTCCAGATGCTGCGGCAGGTTATCGCGATGGTCCGGCGGAATCTCATGGTCCGCGGCGATCTTGCCGGCGGCCTTGGCCTGCGCCAGCAGTTGTTCCTGGAAGCGCGAATCGGCCACGTTCAGCAGGGCCGCGATCACCTCGGCGTCCGTGCACGTGCGCAGGTCGGCGATGCCGTACTCGGTCACGACGATGTCGCGCAGGTGCCGCGGGATGGTCTCGTGGGCGTAGCGCCACACGATGTTGGAGGTGGTGCGTCCGCGCTGCGTGCGCGTCGCGCGCAGGCACAGGATGGAACGCGCCCCGGGCAGGGCGTGGGCCATGGCGACGAAGTTGTACTGGCCGCCCACCCCTGAGACCACCGCACCGTTCTCCAGCTGGTCGGAGACGGCGGCCCCGAGCAGCGTCACCATCATGGTGGTGTTGATGCAGCGCGCCGCGCGCCGCTGCAGGATGCGCAGCTCCTGGTCCGCCCCGTACAGCTGGTTGACGAAACCGACGCCACGCATGCTGAACTGCGCGCGCTCGCTTTCCGGCAGCTCGCGCAGCGCGGCGTAGAAGCCGCGCGGCCCGAGGAAGAAGCCGGCGTGCAGCACCTGGCCGTTTTTCAACTCGCGCCCCAGGCACTGCGCGCTCAGGCGCGCGCGGCAGCCGGCGTCAGCTTAAGTCGGCCGTGATCCAGGCACCGCCGCGCGCGCGCACCCGGCCGTCACTGAACTCGACGTCCTCGCGGAAGATGCCGTGAAACTTAAGCTCGGCGAACTCCGCCGCGCTCAGGCGCGGGCCGACGCCTGCGGCCAGGAGGGCCGGCAAGATGGCGCCATCGAAGCGTTCCGGCTGCCCCGCGGCCAACAGACGCTCGAGCGGCAGGCAATCATAGGCGCGGCGGCGCAGGATGCCGGCACGGTACAGTTCCAGCAGCTGATCGACGAACATCTCGCTGGCAGCGAACAGCCCGAGCGTGAAGGGCGTCGTGCCGCCGCAGCGGCGCACCAGCGCAGCGGCGCTGCCGGTACCGAGCGCCTCGAGCGCGCCTAGCCAGGCGGCGCCCTGCTGGTGGCGCAACAGCAGCGCGTAGATGAGCGCATCGCCGAGCTCGCCAATGCCGACCTGCAGCGTTCCGCCGTCCGCAACCAGGGCGCTGGCGTGCAGCCCGATGGCGTGCTCGGTGTTGCCGAGCGCTGCGTTGGGGGGTGCATAGAGGTCGTAGTCGTAACGCGGGTCATCGACCAGGAAATCGAAGTGCTCGGCGCTCAGCTGCGCCGCCCCGGTCATGAAGGGCATCTGCGCGTGCGTCTCGCCGACCATCACGATGTCGCGACCCTCGCGACGCGCCGCCGCCAGCGCCGGCAAGAGATCGAGCGTCACGTCGGGGTTGGAGCCGAGACTCAGCTGCAGCTGGCCGTTCACCGTGCGGCTCGCCACCAGGTGCGCGATGACGTTGACGCCGCGCTCGAGCACCGCGCGCGCCACGTGAGTGTAGTTGGCGCTGAGGTAGTGCTGCTGCGCGTGGGCCGAATGCAGGAACGCTCCGGGCGTGAGGAAGAACTCGATGACCCGGATATTGGACGGCAGCGTGCCGCCGGCCAGGGCCCGGGCGTACTCGGGCTCGACGTAGTCGCCGAACACGCGCGCCACCAGCGGCTCCAGCAGCCGGCGCTCGAGGTCCGAGTGCGCCACCGGCTTCAGCAGCGACAGCGCGGTGATGATGGTCAGGTCGAGGCCCGGGTCGCGCTGCGCGCGCCGGTAGAGCTCGTTCGCGAGCGGATTGGGCTTGCCGATCCCCAGCGGCATCGCCACGACGACGCGCGCACCCACACGGCGCAGCACCGCATCGACGCAGTTGCCGACGTCAGCGAATATTTCAGGCATGCAGCTGTGGCATGCTCCCCGAAGCACGCGGCGCCCGTCAACCCGCGGCGCGCCTGTGGAGGTAGGTCGTGTCAGTGAGCAAACCGGCGCTCGAGCCGCATACCGTGGAGCCGCTTTCACGCAGCGGCTATCCGGAGCCCTATCGCCTGCGCGTGCTGCCGCGCGAGGTGCGCGCACTGGGCGATGCCCTGGGGCTGACGCACATCGGCGTCAGCCTGGTGCGCATGCTGCCCGGCAAGGAATCCTCGATGCGCCACTGGCACAGCCACGAGGATGAGTTCCTCTACCTGCTCGAGGGCGAGCTGGTGTTGCGCACCGATGCGGGCGAACAGCTGCTGAGGGCCGGCATGTGCGCGGGCTTCCCGGCCGGTAACGCTGACGGTCACCATCTGATCAACCGCAGCGCCGCCGCCGCGGCGTTCCTGGTGGTCAGCAACCGCGATCCGCAGGATACGGCCTACTACGCCGATGCGGAGGTCGACCTCATGTGGAGCCCGCCGCAGGCGCGCGGCCGCATGACGCGCCGCGACGGCACGCCTTGGTGAAGCGCCGCTCCGCTCAGTGCGGCGTGAGCCGCAGCGCGAAGGACACACCGACCTCGTTGGGTACCTGATCGGTCGCCTTCCAGTCGCCCTGGCCGACGCCGTAGTCGAGGCGCTTAACGCCGGTCTTGCCGCTCATGTACGCCACCGTGGTGCCGCCTTCGGTGGCGGTGCGCAGGCTGAAGGGCACGCGCGCATCGCGCGTGACGTCGCGGATGGTGAGCTTGCCCACCGCCTCGTAGCCGCTCGCGGTCTTCACGATCTGCGCGGCGCTGAAGCGCGCCTGCGGGAATTTCTTGACCGCGAACAGGTCGGTATCGCGCAGCGTCCCGTCACGCTCCTGGTCGCCGGTGTCGAGCGAGTTCATGTCGACCGTGACTTCCAGGCGGCTCGCCGCCAGGTTGTCGGCCGAGAAATCGAGATTCGCCGTGAAGCGCTTGAACTGGCCCTGGTTACGCGCGCCGGCCTGCAGGAAGTCGAATTCCAGCGTGCTCTTGGTGGGGTCGAGCGCGTAATGCGTCAGCGCGGGCGCATCGGCGCGCGCGGCGCAGGCCAGCGCCAGGAACGCAAGCAGGGCCAGCGCCAGGGCGCGTGCGGGAACTGTCATCGTGCTCATCCTTGGCGGTTGGTGGTGAAGGGCAGCATGCGGCGCAGCACGTCGTCCTTGAGCATGAAGTGATGCTTGAGCGCGGCCACAAGATGCACCGTGGCCACGATGCCGAGCGACCAGGCGAGCACGCCGTGCGTCGTTAGCAGGAACTCATACAGGACCTTGTTCTTAGGCACCA
Source organism: uncultured Pseudomonadota bacterium (assembly GCA_963743625.1). Taxonomy (GTDB): domain Bacteria; phylum Pseudomonadota; class Gammaproteobacteria; order Steroidobacterales; family Steroidobacteraceae; genus 13-2-20CM-66-19. The sequence continues at coordinate 20,037 of CAVUQM010000011.1, forward strand.
GATTCGGCAACTGCCACAGTCCGAACCAGCTCACCGGGAAGCCGCGCGCCGAGGACATCGTCCAGCCCGACAACGGCACGGCGAACAACAGTACGTACAGCAACACGTGTGTGAGCCTCGCGAGGCTGCGTTCATAGGGCTTGAGCGTTCCTGGCAGGGCCGGCGTCAGGTTCGCGGAACGCCACAACACGCGCAACAGTGCCAGTATGAGGATCGTGATGCCGATAGACTTGTGGCGCGACAGCAGCGTCAGTTTCTTGGCGCCCGCCGGCAGATCATCGAACAAGGTGGCCAGCGTAAATTGGGCGACGATCAGAAGGACTATGACCCAGTGGAACAGCTGAGCGATTGCGCCCCAGCGGCGCGGCGTGTTGCGGATAGTCATGGCCCCAAGCTTATGCAACTGCCCCTGCGTTGCCTACTGCTGCTAAGCGCCGCGCTGCTGCTCACGGGCTGTCCGACACGCGCACCACAACCGCGCGGCACCCCGGGCCAGACCCCGGCCGCCGCTCACCTGGGGCTTCCCTATGCCGTCGCCACCGGCGAATCACTGCTCACCATCCGCGTCTACAAGGCCGGCACACTGGCGGCGGCCGGGCACAATCACCTCATCGCATCCCACGACCTGAGCGGCACCGTGTACCTGCCGGCGGATGCGCTGCGCACAAGCTTCGAGGTGCAGCTGCCGGTGGCGGCGCTGACGGTTGATGAGGCCTCTTTGCGCGCCGCGCTGCACAGCGAGGACTTCCCGCCGCAGGTGCCGGACTCGGCCCGGGAGGGCACGCGGCGCAACATGCTGAGCGCAGCGCTGCTGGATGGCGCGCAATTTCCGCAGATCACCCTGCGGGCCGTGGCGCTCGAGGAGGAGCAGCCCCCGCTCCCCGGCACGCTACGCGCGCACGTACAGGTGACCGTGCACGATGCGGTGCATGAGATCGTGCTGCCGGTGCGCTACCAGCGCAGCGGCAGCACGCTGACGGTGGACGCCGATACCATGCTCAGGCAGAGCGAACTCGGACTTAAGCCCTTCAGCGCCCTGCTCGGAGCGCTGCAGGTGCGCGACGAGATGCAGGTGAGCGTGCACCTGGTGGCGCACGCGGCCGCGGCGCGCTGAAAAGGCGGCGGTGCGCAGCGATCTGCCTGAAGGCAGGCCGCCGCCCACACCGGCGCCCTCAGTCGGTGCCGAGCTCCTTCAGCAGCTCATTGGCCTTGTAGACCTTGCGCAGCCCCTCGAAGATGATCTGCGGATCGACGGCCACCGCGCGGTTCAGCTGCTCGTCGAACCAGAAGTCACCCGAGATCGAGTGGATGTTGCCGTCGAACATCAGTCCCACGATCTTGCCGCCCTTGTCGATCAACGGACTGCCGGAGTTGCCGCCCACGATGTCGTTATTGGTGGACAGGTCGAAGCGCGTCTCCATGTTCAGGGTCGGCTTGGCGGCGATCCAGGAGTCCGGGACCTTGAAGGGCTCCTGACCGGTGGCGCGCTCGAACAGGCGCGCCAGGTGCGTGAACGGCTCGACCGGCTTGCCGTCCTCGATCCAGCCCTCCACCACGCCGAAGTTCAGGCGCAGCGTGAAGTTGGCATCGGGGGGCTCGTTGGCGCCGTAGATCTTGAAGCGCGCGCGCGCGATCTGCTCCGAGGCGGCATTCACCGGCGCCTCCACCTCGTCCTCGTACTGCTTGCGCACCGCGCGCGACTCCGCGTCCACGCTGCGCGCGAACACGATCATCGGGTCGGTGGAGGCATCGACCGCCGCGGCACCCCCGTCCCACAGCTGCTTGCGCACCGCCGGGTCGGCGAGCTTGGTGCCATCGACCAGCTTGTCCGCCAGGGTGTCGGGTGAGTCCTTGGACAGCAGCTGGCGCACGATGGGCGCATCCGGACCGAGCCACTCACGCATGCGCTCGAGCCCGAAGGACAGGTTGATCTTCTCCAGCGCCGGGTAGACCGGCAGCGGCGCCAGCAGGCGCTGCTCGGCGCGCGGCAGCGCGCTGTCGCTGTACTCGCGCAGGCGCTTGGTGTTCTCGAGCTTGCGCTCCTGAGCGGCACGCACCAGCGTGCGCGCGTAGGTGAACAGCCGCCCGAGGGAGCCACCGCCGAGTCCCGCACCCTGCTCGAGGTACACGTACGGCAGGTACAGCTGCGCCTCGCGCGTCTGCGCCTGCGCGATCTTCGTCCACGGATCGCCGATCTCCTTGCCGAGCACCGGGTCGGCGGTCACCTTGGCGCGCAGCGCCGCCTCGTCCTTGCGCTTGCTCTGCAGCAGTCGCTCATCGAGCAGCGCATCGAGCTGCTTGCGGCGCACCTTGATGGAGTTCTCCAGGCCGTTGAGCGGATCCTCGGCGATGCGGTGGGCCTCGGGGCTGGTCTTGCCGAACTGGATGAGGCGGCCGCGCAGCTCCGAGGCGCGCAGCAGCCAGCGCGGGTACACCACGTTGCGCAGCAGCTCGAGCTCGGCCACCGTCAGCAGGCGCGAGGTGTTGCCCGGGTGCCCGGAGACGAACACCAGATCGCCCGCATTCGGCCCCTGCGGACGCAGGCTGAGGAAGTTCGGCGTGGATGCCGGCTTGCCGTCGGCCCCGTAGGCGCGCAGCACCGACATGTCCAGGTCCCAGCGCGGGTACTGGAAGTTGTCCGGGTCGCCGCCAAAGGCGGCGATGTCGCGCTCCGGGGCGAACACCAGCCGCACGTCGCTGTAGCGGTGGTACTTGTAGAGCCAGTACTGGCCGCCCTGGTACAGATCGACCGTCTCGCACTTGTACGGTCCGTTCCTGGCGCCCTTGCTGTCCTGCTCGCACTGCTGCTCGAGTGCGGTCATCGTCGCCTTGCGCTGCTCGTTGGCGCTCTTGACATCCAGGCCCTTGGTCGCAGCACTGATCCTGGCCGTGATGTTCTCCGTCTCCATGAGCACATCGGCGATCTGCGTGCCGCAGCGCACCTCCTGCTCGCGCGTGCGCGCCAGGAAGCCCTCGCTCACCAGGTTCTTGTCCTTGGTGGAGTGCTCATCGAGGCAGGACTCGGAGCAGTGGTGGTTGGTGAGTATCAGGCCCTCGGGGGAGACGAAGGAGGCGGTGCAGTTCTGCAGACGGATGGTGGCGGTGCGCACGCGATCGAGCCAGGCCGCGGCTGATGTCGGCCCCGTGGGTGCGCTTGAGCAGGTCGTGCGGGAATTCCTGGAAGGTCCACATGCCGCTGTCGCCGAAGGCGGGCGCGGAGATGAGGGCCACGATGAGGGCGAGCAGGGCGCTGCGGCGCATGCAAAGGTCCTTTCAGAGGTTATTCCGAGTGTGCTTCTTGGGGCACTTGAAACCGCGATTATGCAGCAAAAGCTATCTCGGACTCTGCATGGCGCACACGCGCCTCGCAGTGCTTAAGTCCGCTGCTGCTCTCTTGCGGTCTGGGCTGGATTATCCCGCAGTACCCGGGGCGCGACATGTGGCTCACCGCAAAGCTGCTGGCGCTCGTCGCATACCTGCTGGCCGGACACCACGCGCTGCGGCACGCGCGGCCGAGGCGGGCGTTTGAGGCTCAGGCGCCCGCAGCCAGCAGCAGCAGCGCGATGCCGCCGGGGGCCTCGATGAGCGCCGCGGCACTGCCGACCGTGCGCGGCGTCGGTGCGAACTCAACACCGGCGGCACGCAGCTGCGCGAGGCGGGCCGGCAGGTCGGGGGCGCGAAACACCAGCAGCGGCGCTGTGGACAGGGGGGCACGGTGCAGGGCGAGATCCAGGTGATCGCTGGTGAGGGTGAGGTGCGGGTAGGGCTCTTCGGCGGCCTCGGCCGCGACGAAGCCGAGCGGTTCCCAGAAGGCCTGCGCGGCCGCGAAATCCGCCGCCGGCAGGCTCACTTCCGCGAACTCCCCGCACAGCGAAAGCTCGCCCGCATCCCGGTCCGCCGGTGAGTAGGTGCGCGCCTCCAGCACCGCGACCGCCTGACCGCCGGGGTCGTTGAAGCCGATCTCGTTGAATTCCTCATCCCCGGTGTGGCGCACCGTGAGCTCGATGCCGGCCGCCTGCAGCGCGGCAGCGCCCTGGGCGACGCCGCCTCTGACGAAAGTCAGCACCGGCGAGGGACCGCGGCGCTGGTGCAGGCCGACGAAGACCGTGCCATCAGTGAGTACGCCGTACGGGTGGCGCCAGGTATCGCCGGTGGTGGCCTGCGTGAAGCCGAGGCGCTCGTAGAATTCCACGGCGGCACGCACGTCGCTCACCACGACGCTGAACTCGTGAAAGGTGCCCAGCAGCGGCAGCGGTGCGCCTGCCATCAGGCGGAGGCACCACGCGCGGCCTGCGGCAGGCTGCCATGTCCGGCGGCCATCCAGCCCTGGCAGTGCTGCGCGATCAAATCGGAAAGCGCCTGGGCGTGCGCCGGGCGCGCGTTCAGCGCCGGGATGTAGTCGTAGCGCTCGCCGCCGGCGCCGAGGAAGGCGGCGCGATTCTCGATCTCGATCTCCTCGAGCGTCTCCAGGCAATCCACCGCGAAGCCCGGGCACAGCACACTCACCTCGCGCACCCCGCGCGCCGGCATGCCGGTGAGCACCGCCTGCGTGTAGGGCTTGAGCCAGTCAGCCGGCCCGAAGCGCGACTGGAAGCTGACGCTCCACTGATCCTCGCGCAGCAGCAGCTCATCGGCCAGCAGGCGTGCGGTGTCGTGGCACTGGCTGAAGTAGGGGTCGCCGCCGCGCACGTTGCGCTCCGGGATGCCGTGAAAGGACATCAGCAGGTGCGCGCGGCGGCCACGCGCCTCCCAGTGCTCCGCGACGCTCGCGCGCAGCGCCTCGATGTAGCCGGGATGGTCGTGGTAGTCGGCTACGAAGTGCAGCTGCGGCAGATGCCGCCAGCGTGCGAGCACGGCGCTGACGGCATCGAAGGCCGCCCCCGCGGTGGCGCCGCAGTACTGCGGGAACAGCGGCAGCACCAGGATGCGCTGTGCGCCGCCGTCGCGCAGCCGCTCGAGCGCCGCGCGTAAGTGCGGGGCGCTGTAGAGCATTCCGGCCTCCACCGACAGTGGCGCGAGCACGCGCTGCGCCAGCACGGCCTCGAGCCCGGCGCGCAGCCGCTCGGTGAGCTCGCGCAGCGGGGAGCCCGCGCTGCCCCAGATCAGGCGGTACTTGCGCGCGATGCGCCGCGGCCGCAGCGGCAGGATTACCCCGTACAGCAGCGGCAGCCACAGCAGCCGCGGCAGCTCGACCACGCGCGGGTCGGCGAGAAAGCGCGCGAGGAAGGCACGCACCGCCTGCGGCTGCGGTGCCTCGGGGGTCCCGGAGTTGACCAGGAGGATCCCGATGCGCTCGGCGCCGTCGGCGCGTGTCTCAGCAGAGGCCGGCGAAGACATGAGGCTTACGATAGCGTACTCGGCGCGGTGGCGGCTGCGGCGGGTGGTCTTAGCCGATGCCGACACACAGGTATTTGAGCTCGGTGTAGTCCAGGATCCCGTATTTGGAGCCCTCGCGCCCGATGCCGGACTCCTTGACGCCGCCGAACGGGGCGACCTCGGTGGAAATGAGCCCGGTGTTGAGCCCGACGATGCCGTACTCGAGCGCCTCGGCGACCCGCCAGGAGCGGGCCAGGTCGCGCGTATAGAAGTAGGCGGCGAGTCCAAACTCGGTATCGTTGGCCATGTGCACCGCCTGCGCCTCGCTCTCAAAGCGAAACAGCGGCGCCACCGGTCCGAAGGTCTCCTCGCGCGCCACCAGCATCTTCGGGGTGACATCGATGAGCACGGTGGGCTCGAAGAACGTGCCGCCGAGCGCATGGCGATGGCCGCCCTGCACCACGCGCGCCCCCTTGGCGAGCGCATCCTGCAGATGCTCCTCGACCTTGGCGAGCGCCTTCTCATCGATGAGCGGCCCCTGGTCGGTGACACCCTTCAGACCGTCGCCCACCTTGAGCTTCGCCACTGCGGCGACCAGCTTGCGCGTGAACTCCTCGTACACGCCCGCCTGCACCAGCAGGCGATTGGCGCACACGCAGGTCTGGCCGGTATTGCGGTACTTGCTGGCGATCGCGCCGGCCACCGCCGCATCGAGGTCGGCGTCGTCAAACACGATGAAGGGCGCATTGCCGCCGAGCTCGAGGGAGATCTTCTTCAGTGTGCCGGCGCACTGCGCCATCAGCTTCTTGCCGATGGCGGTGGAGCCGGTGAAGGTCAGCTTGCGCACGAGCGGATTGGAAGTCATCTCCGCGCCGATCGCCGCCGCATCGCCGGTGACGATATTGAGCACCCCGGCAGGAATACCGGCGCGCTCGGCGAGCGCTGCCGCCGCGAGCGCCGAGTAGGGCGTCTGGCCGGCGGGCTTGCAGATGAAAGTGCAGCCGGCGGCGAGTGCCGGTCCCGCCTTGCGGGTGATCATCGCGAGCGGGAAGTTCCAGGGCGTGATGGCACAGACCACACCGATCGGCTGGCGCAGCACCAACAGGCGCTTGTCGCTCTGGTGACCCGGGATGAGATCGCCATAGAGCCGCTTGCCTTCCTCGGCGAACCACTCGATGAAGGAGGCGGCGTAAGCGATCTCGCCTTGGGCCTCGGCAAGGGGCTTGCCCTGCTCGGCGGTCATGAGCGTGGCGAGATCCTCCTGGTGGGCCATCAAGAGCTCGTACCAGCGCCGCAGCGTGGCGGCGCGCTCCTTGGCGGTACGCGCCGCCCAGGCCGGCAGCGCGGTGCTGGCGGACTTGATGGCCTGCCGGGTCTCGGCGGCCCCCATGACCGGCACCGTGCCCAGCACTTCCCCGGTGGCGGGGTTTTTCACCTCGTGGGTCGCACCGCTCGCGGCCGTGACCCACTGCCCGCCGATGAAGGCGCGGCTTCGCAGGAGCTCGGGATCTCGCAGTTTCATATCGGCCATACCTTCAGGATGCTAGTGCGTCGTTGCCGGGCTGGCCGGCGAGGTAGCGGGTGAGGAACTCCAGCGTGCGCGTGCGCGCAAGCGCTGCGGCGCCCGCGTTGTAACTGGCGCGCTGGTCACAGCTGAAGCCGTGGCCGGCGCCGGCATAGACGAATACGGACTGCGGGGACTGGGCCGCGGCGCGCACCTGCTCGACATCGGCGAGCGGGATGCTCTGGTCATCCGCACCGTAGTGGTACATGAGCGGGCAGCGCGGCTTTTGCTGCAGATAGGCCTTCACGTTGCCGTAGTAGACCACCGCACAGGCGAGCGGCAGCTGACAGGCGCTGAGGTAGGCAAGCGTCCCGCCCCAGCAGTAACCCACGATGCCGATCCGCCCGGAGTTCCTGACTACCGCGGCGGCGGCGGCGATGTCCTTGAGGACGTCTTCCACGTTCAGCTGGGCGCGGTAGCCGGCGCCTTCCTGCATGTCGGCGCCCGTATAACCGAGCTGGATGCCACGGCGGATGCGGTCAAACAGGCTCGGCGCGATGACCGTGTAGCCCTGCGTCGCAAACCCGTCCGCGACGCTGCGGATGTAACCGTTGACGCCGAAGATCTCCTGCAGCACGACCAGGGCGCCGCGCGGGCGGCCGGGCGGCGCGGCGAGCCATGCCTGAAACTCGTGCCCGTCGCGGGCCATGATGGTGGTGAAGTCACCCATTGCGTGCCTCCATGGCTTCGCCTGGTTGGAAATGGCATTCTAACGCGCGACGCTCCCGGGAGGATTCATGCTGGTCGGACCTGCAGTCAGGCGTGTCGCCATCGTCGGTGGACTGCGCATTCCCTTCGCCCGCGCCTACACCGCTTACGCCACCGCCAGCAACCAGGACATGCTCACGGCCGTGCTGCGCGGCCTGGTGGAGCGTTTCAAGCTGCAGGGCGAGCGTCTCGGTGATGTGGCCGCCGGGGCGGTCATCAAGCACACCCGCGACTACAACCTGGTGCGCGAGAGCGTGCTCTCGAGTGGCCTGGACCCGCAGACCCCGGGCCTGGACATGCAGCGCGCCTGTGGCACCGGGCTTGAGGCCGCAATCGACATCGGTAACAAGATCGCACTCGGCCAGATCGAGGCCGGCATCGCCGGCGGCGTCGATTCGATCAGTGACGCGCCGATCGTCTACCCGCGCTCCTACCAGCAGCTGCTGCTGCGCAGCTATCGCGCCCGCGGCGCCTGGCAGCGCCTGACGCCGTGGTTCGATCTGCGCCCGAAGGATTTCAAGCCGGTGGCGCCGGCGGTGGTCGAGCCGCGCACCGGACTGTCGATGGGGCAGAGCACCGAGATCATGGCCAAGCGCTGGCAGGTCAGCCGCACCGAGCAGGACCTGCTCGCCTACGACAGCCACCTGAAGGCCGCCGCCGCGTGGCGCGCGGGCTTCTACGACGATCTGGTGATCGAGTACCTGGGGCTCAAGGGCGACAACAACGTGCGCTCCGACACCAGTCTCGACAAGCTCGGCAAACTCAAGCCGAGTTTCGCCGCGGACGGCACGCTCACCGCCGGCAACAGCACCCCGCTCACCGATGGTGCGAGCGCAGTGCTGCTCGCAACTCCCGAGTGGGCCGCCAAGCGCAACCTGCCGGTGCTCGCCTACCTGCGCTACGGCAAGGCCTGGGCGGTGGATTTCGCAAGCGGCAAGGAAGGACTCTTGATGGCGCCGGCGTATGCGGTGCCGGCGATGCTGCGCGATGCGGCTCTGACGCTGCAGGACTTCGATTACTACGAGATCCACGAGGCTTTCGCCGCCCAGGTGCTGTGCACCCTCAAGGCCTGGGAGTCGGCCGACTACTGCCGTCACGCACTCGGTCTGCCGGCAGCGCTCGGTGCGATCGACCGCGGCAAACTCAACATCAAGGGCGGCAGTGTCGCCCTGGGTCATCCTTTCGCCGCCACCGGCACGCGCATCGTTGCCGGTCTCGCCAAGCTATTGGCATCCGACGCCAATGCCAAGCGCGGCCTGGTATCGGTGTGCACGGCCGGCGGCATGGGAGTGACGGCGATCATCGAGCGCTAGCACGGGCGGCGCGCACCGAAACCCACAGCGGAGAAGAGCCATGAACCTCAGGGGGAAGCTCATCGGGACGGTGCTCGCCACGGCCGCGGTCGCGGTCAGTGCCACGGCGCACGCTGACTTCACCGCCGCGCTCAAGGCCTACAACGAGGGGCAGTACGAGAGCGCGCGTACCCAGTTCCTCGCGCTGGCGGAGTTGGGCGACTGCCCCTCCCAGTTCAATCTCGGCGCCATGGCGCTCAAGGGGCAGGGTGCGGCGCAGGACCGGGGGAGCGGGGTGGGCTGGCTGCAGGCGGCACTCTCCAACGGCTGCCGGCAGCAGGTGGGCGAGAAGCTGCCGGGACTCAGCGCCAGCCTCAGTCCGGAACAGACCCGGGCGGCGGCCGCGATTCTGGCCCAGTACGGACACGATGCCCTGCAGGCCCAGGGCGTGGTCAGTCCCAGCTTCGAGTGTCGTGGTGAGGTCGCGGCCTCCGTGCACGACACCCCCGCGCCCGAGTATCCGCATCTGAAGGCCGGGGAGTCTCCGGAAGGCATCGTGATCACGGCGTTCACGATCGGGGTCGACGGCTACGCACGCGATCCGCAGGTGCTGCTCGCCGTTCCCGACAGCGGCTTTCCGGCCGCCGCCGTGGAGGCCTGGCTCAACTCGCGCTTCACTCCCGCCACCCGTGCCGGCGTTCCCGTCGAGTCGCGCCTGCAGGCGAAGCTGCGCTTCATCGGGGCCAGCGGCAGTCTCGGCAGCTCCCCGCTCTACAAGGCGGCGCTGCCGGCGGCCGCCGCCGGCGACCCGGCCGCGCAGTACCTGGTCGGTCTCACTGCGAACCAGGATTCTTCGCTGGGCATCATGCTGGCGCGCTCCGGGCAGATGCTCATCGATGCCGCGCGCGCCGGGAATGCCGACGCGCAGTACTGGATCGCGACCCAGGCGCGCGCCGCGAGCGCCTGTCATCCGCAGGCCACGGGCCTGGTGTGGCTGCGCCATGCCGCCGAGGGCGGTAACCCCGCAGCGCAGGCCGACTACGCCGGTGAGCTGTTGCGCGGCACGCCGACGACGGCGCAGATCGCACAGGCGCGCACGCTCCTGCGGCGCGCGGCGGTCAGCGACAACTACTACGCGCGCAAGCACGCCGTGGCGCTGCTCGCCAGCTCCCCGCTCGAGGCCGTGCGGGATCCGGCCGCCGCCATGAGCGGCGCGCAGAAACTGCTCGGCGGTGAGATCCAGTCCGATCCGCAGATGTTCGAGGCCGCAGCGGCCGCCTACGCCGCCGACAAGCAATACCAGGCGGCCGTGACGCAGCAGCGCGCCGCGCTCAACAAGGCGCAGGCGCTCGGCTGGAATACCAGCGCCATGCAGCAGCGGCTCGCCGCTTACCGCCGCGATTCCCCCTGGGTTGGGGACCTGTACGCGGACGTGCCGGGCGGGCGTTAGAGCGCAGAACCGGGGTGACGTGAGCTCGGGCATGGCGTGCCGGAGCTGACAGCCTCGGGGCGGATTTGCACGCACGGTCCGCAAGGCGGCAAGATGCCCCGAGGTCATGCATACCAACAACTCAAACCTCGGGGGGCGGCCAGGAGTGCACGCGCGGCCGGCGGTGCGCGGCCGACACCGCAGTCGGTGCGCGTCAATCTCCCTGAATATGTGGTTGCCGCCGATGGGGCGGCGTTACGATCCGGCGCATGCAGCGCAGGGCCCGGGCGTGAGATGAGCGTGTCCTCCAGCGACACCGGCAGCGAGCGCGGGCGGTTTTCCAGCTTCCGCGAGTTTTATCCGTATTATCTCGAGCAGCACAGCAACCCGCTGTCGCGGCGCCTGCACGTGTGCGGCACGCTGCTCGCGATCCTCATCGCCGCGGCCGCCCTGCTCAGCAACCACCCGCTGTGGCTCCTCGCGGTCCCGCTCGCCGGCTACCTGCCGGCCTGGGCGGGGCATGTGCTGTTCCAGCACAATCTGCCGGCCACCTTCCGCCACCCCCTCTACAGCCTGCGCGGTGACTTCGTCATGCTCGCCGAGGTACTGACGGGCCGCAGGCGCTGGTAGCGCGCCCGCCGCTGGTTTTTCCATGAGCAGACCCGGTATCGACCGCGTCTTCGAAAGACGCCTCGCCGCTCTCATCAACGGCGGGGAGCCGAAGATCCTGCAGGGCGGGCGCAAGGGCGTGGAGAAGGAGTCGCTGCGCGTGCGCCCGCAGGGCAATCTCGCCTACACCGCGCACCCGCAGGCCTTGGGTTCCGCGCTCACCAACGAGCACATCACCACCGATTACTCCGAGTCGCTGATTGAGCTGGTGACGCCGGCGTTCACGCACAGCTGGGAACTGCTGCAGTACCTTCTGGACCTGCATCAGTTCGTCTACCGGCATCTCGGGGATGAGCTGCTGTGGGCCACCAGCATGCCGTGCGCCATCGAGCGCGACGCTGACATTCCGCTCGCGCAGTACGGCAACTCGCACGTCGGGCGCATGAAGACCGTCTACCGCAACGGCCTCGGACTGCGCTACGGACGCATGATGCAGGCCATTTCCGGCGTGCATTTCAACTACTCCTTCCCGCTGCCCTTCTGGGAGGCGTACGCGGCGGCGCGCGAAGCGCGCAGCCACGATGCCGGTTTCATCTCCGCCAGCTACTTCGAGCTGCTGCGCAACTACCGCCGCTATGGCTGGCTGGTGCTGTACCTGTTCGGGGTCTCCCCAGTGGTGTGCAAGTCCTTCCTGCGCGGACGCGAACTGGAGCTGAAGGATTTCGGCAACGGCACCGCGTTTGAGCCCTATGCCACCAGCCTGCGCATGAGCGATGTCGGTTACCGCAACCGCAACCAGGCGGGCCTGGCGGTGTCGGTGAACAGCCTGGATGAGTACGTGCGCGACCTGACGCGCGCCATCAGCACGCCGCATCCGCCCTATGAGGCCCTCGGGGTCGAGGTCGACGGCGAGTGGCGCCAGTTGAACGCCAACATCCTGCAGATCGAGAACGAGTACTACAGCTTCATCCGCCCCAAGCGCGTGGCACGTTCCGGGGAACGCCCGACCAAGGCGCTGCGGCGCGCCGGGGTCGAGTACGTCGAGGTGCGGGCGCTCGATGTGAGCGCCTTCGATCCGGTCGGCGTGAATCAGAACAAGCTGCGTTTTCTCGAAGCCTTCGTGGCCTTGTGTCTGATGAAGGAGAGCCCCCCGATCGCCGCTTCGGAGCAGGCGGCGCTCGATCAGAACCACATCGACGTCGCGCGCCGCGGCCGCGACCCGGCGCTCACGCTGTGGCGCGAGGGCCGGGACGTGCCGATGCGCGCGTGGGCGCGCGAATTGCTCGACTCCATGAGCGGCATCTGCGAGATGCTCGACCACGGGGATCCGGCACAGCCTTATTCCCAGGCACTGGCGACGCAGAGGGGCAAAGTGGAGGACGTCGCGCTGACTCCTTCCGCCCGCCTCATGACGGAACTCAACGGCGGGGAGTCGTTTTTCGACCTGGCGCTGCGCATGTCCGCGGCGCACAAGGCTTATTTCCTGGACCTGTACCCCCCTAACCAGGAACGCCTGAAGGAGTTCGGCCAGGAGGCCCAGGAGTCGCTGCAGGCCCAGCGGCGCATCGAGGCGAGCGATACGGGAACGTTCGAGCAGTACCTGCAACGATATTTTGCCGACTGAAAGCAACAGCACCGAAAAGGGGCGTGTTGGGAAGCCGTTCAGGTAACGTTAACGTAACATAATCAGGCACTTTCGCATTCGCTTTTGCCCCCGGGACGACATAAACTTTGCCTCCCACATCGACCTATGGAAGGGCGGTTGGGAACGGACGACAAGAACAGAACAATTCTGGGACGTCGGCAAACAAGCAGGAGCGCAGGACGATGAAGAGCAAAGGCGCGGAAGGGTATCCCGCTGATCCTCAGGAATCGCTGGCGGCGAACGAGGAGTTCACGCCGAGCCACGATGACTACGAGCGGGTGACCGGATCACGCACGGGCTGGGATCCTTACGATGTGTGGCGCACCCGGGTGAAGACCTCTTCCACCTCGACGGAGCGCGAGGCCGACCCGCGACACTGACGGGACATTCCTCGCGCGGGAGCGCGATTGCACATGCCGCAGTCAGACTCGGCTCCCGCCGGCGAGCGCCGCCGCGACGGCATGCGCCTGAGATTCCGTGATCCGGAACTCGAACAGCAGTTCATCCTGAGTTACCGCGCCGGCTCGCGCCTGTGGGTGCGGCTGAGCCTGATCGTGGCGCTGTCGACGACGCTCGGCTTCGCCGTCATCGATCACGTGCTCTTGGTCGGGCCGCGTCTGGCGCGCCCGGACATCTGGCGCTTCGGGCTGCAGCTGCCGCTGGTGCTGATCATGCTGGTGCTCACCTCGCCGCGCTGGTACATGCGCTGGTACCAGCCCGCCATCCAGATCGCCGCGCCCCTGTTCGGCGCCGGCACCGTGCTGATGGCGGTCGAGGCCACCCCGGCGCAGCTGCCGCTGGTCGCCGCGCGGCTGTTGCTGGCCGCGTTCTACTTCTACTTCATGCTCGGCATGACCTTCGGGGCGGCGCTGCGCACCAACCTGCTGCTGATCGCCATCTACGCCGGTGCTGCGGTCATCGGCGCTATCGCTCCAAGCGTCGCCATCTACTCCCTGTTCGTGCTGTTCTCGGCCAACCTCATCGGCGGCGCCGGCTGTTACGCGCTCGAGTACGCCAACCGCGTCGCCTTCATCGAGCGGCGCCGGCTCGCGCAGGTGGCCATGCACGATGGCCTCACCGGGCTACTGAACCGTGCCGCGCTCGAGCAGCAGGCGCGCGCGCTGTGGCAGCACGCGCAGCTCACGCGCCTGCCGGTATCGGTGCTCCTGATCGATATCGACCACTTCAAGGCCTACAACGATCTGTACGGCCACCAGGCCGGCGACGGTTGTCTGCAGCAGGTCGCCACCGCGATCCGCGTCAGCGCGCAGCAGCGCCCGCTCGACATGGTGGCGCGCTATGGCGGCGAAGAGATCATCGCGATCCTGGTGGGCGGGGATCGTGCCCACGCCAGTGCCGTCGCTGCCGCCGTGATCAAGGCGGTCGCCGACCTCGGCATCGCCCACGGCGGCTCAAGCACGCGCCCCTACGTCACGGTGAGCGTCGGCGTCACCACGGTCGACCCGGGCGGGGACTACTCGCACGAGCACGCCGTGCGCCATGCGGACCTGGCGCTCTACACCACCAAGGCACGCGGCCGCGACGGCTGGTCGTTCCACGAGCCGGCCGAGCACACGAGCGAAAGTCAGCCGCAGCTGCTGCAAAACGCCAGCTGAAGCGTGCGCCGCGCAGCGCGCGCCTGCTGCGCGTCAATACCCCGGCGGAGGCATTGTCCGCGCACCGCGCGGAGCCAACACTCGTAGGCTCGCGGGCTTGCGCTCGCGCGCCCGAGCCCCGATCCTCTCACCATGAATGCACTCTCGGTACGCGGACTCACCAAGACCTACAGGAACGGCGTGCAGGCGCTGCAGGGGGTCGACCTGGACGTGGAGCAGGGCGATTTCTTCGCGCTGCTCGGACCCAACGGCGCCGGCAAGACGACCCTCATCGGCATCATCACCTCGCTGGTCAACAAGAGCGCAGGCGAGGCGCGCGTGTTCGGTCACGACATCGACCGTGAGCTCGGCGCGGCCAAGGCCTGCATCGGCGTGGTGCCGCAGGAAATCAACTTCAACCTGTTCGAGACCCCCTACACCATCGTCGTCAACCAGGCCGGCTTCTACGGCATCCCGCGCCCGGTGGCACGCCGGCGCGCCGAGCAGTACCTGAAGCAGCTGCAGCTGTGGGACAAGCGCAACGGCATCTCGCGCGGGCTGTCCGGCGGCATGAAGCGCCGGCTGATGATCGCGCGCGCGCTCATGCACGAGCCGCGCCTGCTGATCCTCGATGAGCCCAGCGCCGGGGTCGACATCGAGATCCGCCGCTCCATGTGGGACTTCCTGCGCCAGATCAACGAGCGCGGCACGACCATCATCCTCACCACGCACTACCTCGAGGAAGCCGAGACACTGTGCCGCAACATCGCCATCATCAACGGCGGGCGCATCGTCGAGCGCGACCGCATGAGCAGCCTGCTGCGCCGACTGCATGTTGAGACGTTCGTGCTGAACCTGCGCGATGCGCTCACCCAGGCACCGCAGCTGGATGCCTACGTGGTGCGCCTGGTGGACGACCACACCCTCGAGGTGGAGGTCTCCAAGGAAGCCAACCTCAACGAAATCTTCGCGCGCCTCTCGGGACTCGGCATCGAGGTGCTGAGCATGCGCAACAAGGTGAATCGCCTCGAGGAGATCTTCATGCGCCTGGTCGAGGGGCGTGGCGCGAGCGCGGACGGCGGCGCGCGTGCAGCCCCGGTGGCCGCGGCGCGCACGCCGGCGGACGTCGCGCGATGAACGCGGTGGTCGCCGCCGCCGCGCCGGTGAACCTGCGCCGGGTGCACTGGATCGGGTTCAAGACGATCGTCATCCGCGAGTACGGGCGCATCATCCGCATCTGGGGCCAGACCATCGTGCCCTCGGTGGTGACCGCGGTGCTGTACTTCGCCATCTTCGGCAGCCTCATCGGGCGGCGCGTGGGCGAGATGGGCGGCTTCGACTACAAGCAGTTCATCGCCCCCGGCCTCATCATGATGTCGGTGATTACTAACTCCTACGGCAACGTGGTGGCCTCCTTCTTCGGCGCCAAGTTCGGCAAGCACGTGGAGGAGCTCCTGGTGTCCCCGCTCCCCAACTGGGTGATCGTGGCCGGCTATGCCACCGGAGGCCTGCTGCGCGGGGTGCTGGTCGGGACGGCCGTGACCATCGTGTCCCTGGTGTTCACGCACCTGCACGTGCATCACCCGCTGGTGGTGCTCTCGGCGCTCATCCTCACCTCGGTAAACTTCGCGCTCGCCGGCTTCCTGAACGCGCTGTTCGCCAAGAACTTCGACCAGGTGAACTGGATCCCGGCCTTCGTGCTCACCCCGCTCACCTACTTCGGCGGGGTGTTCTACTCGGTGAGCCTGCTGCCGGATTGGGCGCGCACGCTCTCCTACGTGAACCCGATCCTCTACATGGTCAACGCCTTCCGCTACGGCTTCCTCGGTGTCTCCGACGTGCACGTCGGGGGCGCATTCGTCCTGATGGCCGCCGCCGCCGTGGTGCTGTTCGGCACCGCCGTGACGCTCATGGGCCGCGGCACGGGCATCCGCGATTGAGGCGCGTGGCGCTCGTGAGCGCGCGCGCGGCGCACGCTCTTGATGAGGACATGCCGCCGCTCATCGCCGCCTTCGGCGCCGCCGGCGTCACGGCCGAGATCTGCGACTGGGACGACGCCGCGGTCGAGTGGGAGCTCTACCAGGCGGCGCTGCTGCGCTCGGCGTGGGATTACACCGAGCGCCTGAGCGAGTTCCTCGCCTGGGTGGAACGTACCGCCACGCAGACGGTGCTCCTGAACACCCCGGCGGTGGTGCGCTGGAACTCCGACAAGCACTACCTGGCGGAACTGGCGCGCCAGGCCGTGCCGATCGTGCCGAGCGGCTTCTGCGAGCCCGCCGACGATGCCGCGGCGATGCTCGAGGGCTTTCTGGCGCACCACACCCTGCCGGAGCTGGTGGTCAAGCCGGCGGTCGGGGCGGGCGCGCGCGATACGCGCCGCCACCCACGCGGCGCGCTGGCCGAGATCCTCGCCCACATGGGCGCCCTGCAGAGCAATCGCCGCAGCGTGCTGCTGCAGCCCTACCTGCCGAGCGTCGATCACGCCGGGGAGACCGCGCTCATCTATATCGACGGCCTCTTCAGCCATGCGATCCGCAAGGGCCCGCTGCTGCCAGCCGGCGCGGCGGCGACGGCGCACCTCTTCGCCCCGGAGCAGATCCACCCGCGCCTGCCGGGCGCGGACGAGTGCGCGGTGGCTGACCAGGTGCTCGCGCTGCTGCCGTTCCCGCGACTGCTCTACGCGCGCATCGACCTGATCCGCGGCGAAGGCGGGGAGCCGCGGCTGCTGGAGCTCGAACTCACCGAGCCGTCGCTGTTCTTCGCTCACGGGGCCGGCTCCGCCGAGCGCCTGGCGCGCGCCACGCTGGCCCGCCTGAACGGGGGCTGAGCCGGTCTGTTTGTGTGAGGTATCTCACACAAAAGGGCTCCTAAGCCCTTGTAGCAAAAAAACTTTCACATTTCCGTCATGTCACTGACGCGCTGCCGCATCAGCCTAGCGTGGTCACTTTGTGGGCCGCGCTAACGGAGGCGCACACCACATGAAAGCGACGGGACTGACAGCCTTCATGGCGCGCGTGGATGCGGCGGAGTACGGCCTGTGCCGCACCCTCAACCGCGGTGCTGCCTTCGCCCTGCCGCGGCGTATCTTCCAGATCGCCAGCCGCCTGGGCGACGGCCTCATCTGGTACGCGCTGCTGCTGGCGTTGCCGGTGCTGTACGGCGCCGCCGCCCTCAAAAGCGCCGGCGTCATGGCACTGACCGGTGCGCTCGGGGTGCTGCTGTACGCGCTGCTGAAGCGTCTGTTCGTGCGTGAGCGTCCCTTCATCACGCACCTGAGCATCGATCGGGCGGCCGCCCCGCTTGATCGCTACAGCTTCCCCTCCGGGCACACTCTGCACGCGGTCTCATTCACCTGGCAGGCCGGGGCGCACTTTCCGGCGCTGCTGTGGGTGCTGTTGCCGCTGGCAGCCCTGATCGCAGCCAGCCGCGTGGTGCTCGGCCTGCATTACCCCTCCGACGTGCTGGCCGGCGGCGCACTGGGTGCGGTACTGGCCGTGCTCGGCCTCGCCTGCAGCTAGCCATGGCGCCCCCGCCGCCCTTCAGCGCGCGCCCTGCGCGCCGCGGCACCTGAGGCGCGTGCGCATCCTGTTCGTTTCCGACGTCTACTTCCCGCGCGTCAACGGCGTCTCGACCTCCATCCGCACCTTCCGCGAGGACCTGCACGCGCAGGGTGTTGCGACGTTGCTGGCGGCACCGGCGTACGCCGGCCCGGAGTGCGGGGATGGCGCGCGCGACATCCTGCGGGTGCCCTCGGCCGCCGTGCCGGCCGACCCCGAGGATCGTCGCATGCGCTGGGGCGAGCTCACGCGCGCGCTCGATGCGCTGCCGGCCGGTGCCTTCGACCTGGTGCACATCCACACCCCCTTCATCGCCCACTACGCCGGCGTGCGCGCCGCGCGCCGCGCCGCGGTGCCGTGCGTGGCGACCTATCACACCTTCTTCGAGGAATACCTGCATCACTACGTGCCGGCGTTGCCGCGCGCCCTCGGCCGCTTCGGCGCCCGGCACTTCACGCGCTCACAGTGCGCCGCCGTGCAGGCCCTCATCGCGCCCTCCGAGCCGATGCGCGCGGTGCTCAGCGCGTACGGGGTGCGCACGCCGATCCACGTGCTGCCCACCGGGCTGCCGGCCGATCGCTTCCGCTCCGGAAACGGGGCCGCGTTTCGCGCGCTGTGTGGCATCGCGCCCAAGCGGCCGCTGGTCACCTACGTCGGGCGCGTGGCGCACGAGAAGAACATCGGCTTCCTGGTGCGTATGTTCCGCGGCGTGCTCGCGCAGCAGCCACAGGCACTGCTGGTGATCGCCGGGGAGGGACCGGCGCGCGCAGCCCTGCGCGCCCAGGTGGCAGCCCTGGGACTCGAGGCTCACGTGCACTTCGCCGGCTACCTCGAGCGCGATACGCAGCTGCTCGACTGTTATGCGGCCGCCGATGTCTTCGTGTTTGCCTCGCGCACCGAGACGCAGGGCCTGGTGCTGCTGGAGGCGATGGCGCAGGGCGCCCCGGTGGTCGCGATCGCAGAACTCGGCACGCGCTCAATTCTTACGCCCGCGAGCGGCGCGCTGGTGGTGCCGGAGGCGGAGCCGGACTTCGCAGCCGCCGTGGTGCGCGTGCTCGCGGACGCCGGGCTGCGCGCACAGCTGCGCGAGCGCGGCTTGAGTTATGCCCGTAGCTGGTCCTCGGCCGCGATGGCGCGGCGTCTGTGCGAGATCTACCGCGGCTTAAAGGGTGCGCCCGCAGCCTCGCAGGTGGCCGGCGCCCCCGGTTAGATCGCCGCGAGCCGTCTTTGCTCGGCGACAGCATCGTGCGCGCGCCGTTCTGAGCTACACTTCCGCGAGTGCCTGACCGCGGGTGTCTGGAGCGGCGTATGGGAGCAAAACGGGCTCTGATCGTGGACGATTCCAAGTCCGCGCGTCTGTTCCTGGCCCGGGTTCTGGAGAAATACGACATCGACGTCGATTCCGCCGAAAGCGCGGAAGCGGCGATCGACTACCTCACCAGCAATCGGCCTGACGTGATCTTCATGGATCACCTCATGCCCGGCATGGATGGGTTGCAGGCCGTGCAGCACATCAAGAACGACCCGCGCACCGCCACCATCCCCATCATGATGTACACCTCCCAGGAAGGGGAGCTGTACCTCGGGCAGGCGCGTGCGCTCGGGGCGGTCGGGGTGTTACCGAAGCAGATCAAGCCCACGGATGTCTCCAAGGTGCTCTACCAGCTGCACCTGGTGCCCGACCGGCGCAGCGAGCAGCAGTCGAGCTTCAAGCCCATCAACGTGCGCCTCGAGGCCGACGCCGAGGCTGCCGACACCGCCCCCGCCATGTTTTCCAAGCCCCTCACCGACAGCGCGCTGCGCGAGCATTTCGCGGACCTGCGCCGCGCGCTGGTGGCCGGCATCGACACGCAGACCGACCGCATCACCTCTGAGGTGCGCGCGTTGCTGCTGGAATCGCTGCCGCAGAACCCGCAGGCCGACCCCCTCACGGCCGCCGCCCAACCCACCATCCCAGCCCCGGCACCGACCCCGTGGCCGTGGATCATCGCCGGCACGGCGCTCGCGATGGCGCTGCTGAGCACCGCCCTGTGGTGGCGCAGCGTGCATCTGCTGGAGGGGCTGAGTACCCAGATCGAGCAGCTGCGCACCCCGCGCGCAGCGCGCCTCCTGGCCGCGCCCGGGCCGGCCGCCGCCGCCGCGGCCGCGCCGCCCGCGACCGCCGTGAACGTGGACGCTAAGCCCATCACGGCGCTCGTGCCGTATGGAGCGGATGCGCTCGGCGGGGCGCGCCTGGAGGTGATCGGCAAGCTCCTCTACCGGCTCGCCGCCGAGAAGCAGAACGCCAGCGTGGACGTGCGCACCTTCGCGGGGCGCTTCTGTCTGATGGGCAACGGGACGGATGGCTACTCGCTGGCGCCGGAGGAGATGCTCTACTCGCGCTGTGACGTGGTCGGCAACCCCTCCGAGGATGCGCTCTCACCCACCCAGCGCATCCCGCTCGCGCTCGCCAACCTCATCGGCGACGTGCGCAGCTCCACCGGCGGCGCCGTCACCACGCGGGTCGCGCTCGGGGACAGCGCAAATCTCGCGCAACCCTATCCGCAGGTGGCGCCCGATCTCACCGCCGGGGAGTGGAACCGCGCCGCCATCGCCAACAACCGCGTCGAGATCCGCGTGCATTGAACTCGATCGTTCTCCGCGCATCCCCCGACACCGAAGAGTTCCAGCCCGCCCGCTGGCTGCGTAACCGGCATCTGCAATCGATGCTGGCGAGCACCTCGTGGCGACGCGCACGCGTACTGGCGCGCGCGCGGCCCATGGTGGCGGCCGCGCGCGAGGTAGTGCTCGACTGCGGCGCGGGGGTGCGCCTGCAGTGTTTCATCTCCACTCCGGAAGCGAGCGTGCTGCGCGCGGTGGCACCCGTGGTGCTGCTGCACGGCTGGGAGGGGAGCGCCGAGTCGCTCTACGTGCTGTCGCTGGCGCAGCTCCTGTTCGCGCAGGGGATCGAAGTGGTACGCCTCAACCTGCGCGACCACGGCGACACCCATCACCTGAACCGCGAGCTGTTCCACTCCTGCCGGCTGCCGGAAGTGATCGGCGCGGTGCGCGCGCTGCAGAGCGGACAGTTCCCTGGGCGCGCGCTGCAGCTGGCCGGCTTCTCGCTCGGGGGCAACTTCATGTTGCGCGTGGCGGCGCAGGCGCGCACCGCGGGTCTTGAGCTGGCGCAGGTGATCGCGGTCTCCCCGGTGCTCGAGCCCGCCGAGACACTCGCCGCGCTGCAGCGCGGCTTTCCAGGGTATGAGCTGTACTTCGTGCGCAAGTGGCTGCGCTCGCTGCGCAGGAAACAGGCGGTGTGGCCCGAGGTCTACGACTTCGCGGCCATCGCCCGCATGCGCGACCTGAAGAGCATGACCGCGGAACTGGTGGCGAAGTACACCGATTTCGCGGGGCTGGAGGACTATCTGAACGGCTACGCCATCACCGGCAGCCGGCTCGCGCAGCTGGAGGTGCCCGCGAGCATCATTACCTCCCTCGATGACCCGATCATCCCGGCGGGCGGCCTGGCGCGGCTGGCGCACCCGGGCACGCTGTCGGTGAGTCTGGCGCGCTACGGTGGCCACTGCGGCTTCTTCGCCCGCCTCTCGGGTCCCACCTGGCTCGAGGGACGCATGGTGGCGCAGCTCGGCCGCGCACCGCCCTAGCCTGCGCCGCGCTTCTCCTCGAACTCGATCACCGGCGCTCCACTGGTCACGGTGACTGCGCCGTCGATGACGGCACCCTTGGCCACCGCGATGCTCTTGGCGACGATGTCGGCGCGGATGACGGCGGTGGCCCCGACCTCGAGCTTGTTCTCGACCACGAGCCGTCCGGTGATGCGCCCGGCCACCACCGCGGCCAGGGCATGGATTTCCCCCTCCCACTGGGCGGTGACGGACATGCGCAGGGTACCGGCCACCCGGCCGTCTCCCCGGACCGAGCCGCAGACCACCAGGGGACCGGGGGTCTCAAGGTCCCCGCTGACCCGGACCCCCTCGGCGATGAACGTCGGCGAGTCGCCGATCGAGTCGATCAGCCGCCGCTTCTGTGAGTCGTTCATCCGCTGCTCCGCGAGGCTCGAGGCGGGGTCATAATACGTAACGACCCTGGCGTAAAAGGCCGACCATGTTCACATTCCGGGCAGCGCGGGCCCCGCTACTTGCCGCGCTGCTGATCCTTGCCGGCGGCTGCAGCCGTGAGCAGCAGGACTGGCGTTCTGCGGAGGCTGCGGATACCCGGGAGGCCTATGCCCGCTTTCTCGAGCAGCACCACGACAGCGAGCTCGCCAACCAGGCGCGCCTGCGCATCGCCCAGCTCGCCGAGGAGCGCGACTGGAGCCACACCGATGGCATCGCAACCGTCGAGGCCTACCGGCAGTTCCTCACCCGCTACCCGAACGGCAAGTGGGCAGAAACGGCGCGTATCCGCATCGAGGGCTTCTCGCTCGGGTCTGCGCCGCACATCGCGCGCTCCGCCGAGTCCCCGCCCGTTGCGGCGGGCCGCGTGGGCGTGAACGCCCTGCAGCTGGCCACCGGTGTCGGAAGTGCCGCCGCTGCCCCCGCCGCCAGTGCCCCGAGCGTGACTGCGGCGCTGGTGGCCCCCGAGGCGGCCTCCGTGAGCGGGCCGGCCGCCGAGCCGGCCCCGCCCGCCGAGGAGACGCGCGCCATCGCGGTCGCGCATGTCAGCGATGAGGACGGCTACGGGGTGCAGCTGGGCGCTTTTGGCAGTGAGGCGAGCGCCGACCGCGAATGGCAGCGGCTGCAGGGCCGCTTCAGCCCGCAGCTTGGGGGCCTCGCCCCCCGCATCGTGGTGGCCAGCACCAGCGACGGGCAGCTCTACCGCCTGCAGGCACGGGCCAGCGGCGAGGCGCAGGCGCGTGCCCTCTGCGATGCCCTGAAGGAGCAGTCCCAGGCCTGCGTACCCGTTCTGCCGCGCTAAGTTACCGCTGGGCGCAAGAAAGGGCCGTCGGTTTTCGCCGACGGCCCAATGCCATCTGAGGCTCACACTGCTGCGCTTGGCTCCAAAGTGACAAATCGCGTCACCCGTCATGCTCTACGGGATCATCGATAAGTCATTGGTTCAGTTGAACTTTAATACTTGGCACACCCCTTGCTCTATCCAGATCAGCTGCGAACAACTTCCCCGTGTTCGCTCCTGCGCGCCGCGATGCGACTTCCCCCGCTTCGCGGCGCTTTTTTTGGGTGATCGGAGGGGAAACGGGACGAGCGCTCGAGGGGGATCGAAAGTGACGTCCCGTTTCCCACTCCGGTCATTCTGAGGCGAGCGGCGCCGCTGGCGCCGCCGCGGCGTGCTGCGGAATTACATTCTGGCGTGTGCGCATGGCACTGACGTTGCGCGTGACGAAGCTCGCCTGCGGCGCCAGTGCCTGGGCCCGCGCCAGGTCCGCCTGCGCGGCCTTGAGATCCGCATCCAGCCAGTGCAGCACGGCGCGGTTGGAGTAGGCCACCGCGGCGGCCACATCGCTCTGGCGGCGTGTCTGCGGACTGAAGCTCGGCGCTGAGCTGTCCGCCTCGCGCGTGTCCCTGACGGCCGCATCACAGGCCGTGCGCGCCAGGGACAGCTGCTGCGTCATCGTGTAGGCCACGCAGCGATTGGTATCGAGCGCCTGCGGATCGGGCATCAGCGCCCTCGGGGCGCCGCCGTACACCGCCTGCGAGGCGGTGGCATAGTCACCGCTGGCGAGCTTCTCCCCGCCGGTGCGGTTGCTGTAGGCAACGAATACGAACGGCGCGGGCGTCTCGGCGGCGCGGGCGGCCGTGACGATGATCGCGCTGGTGAGGATTCCCACACTCACCGCCCGGGCGCGCCGGCCGCAATTGCGGTGCCTGAACATGTTGGTTTCTCCTGTCGCTGCCGGGGAGCACTGGCCGCGCAGATCTGCGGCGCCTGGGTGCACGATAGGAACGCCCGCCGTGCGCGACAAACGAAAAGAATTGGCGCGATGCGTGATGAGTGCTCAACCAAGCTGATACTCCGTGAGTGCCCAGCGGGTGAGCGCCCTGACCTGCGGCTTCTCGGCATCCTTCGGCCGGCTCACGAGATAGTAGGAATCGGCGGTGTTGAGCTGCACGCCGAACACGCGCACCAGGGCGCCGCTGCGCATCCACGAGTCGCACAGCACCGCCGGCACCAGGGCGATGCCCAGTCCGCGCTCGGCGGCCCGCACGACGGCCGACATGGTGTCGAACTCGATCACCTGCTTGGGTTCGGGGGTTTCCAGACCCACCTCCTCCGCCCAGCTGTCCCAGGCGAACGGGCGCGTGCGATCGACGATGAGCGCCAGCGTGCCGAACAGTTCGCGCCCGAGCTGCGCGACGCGCGCGGCGTGCTCGCGCGCGCACACCGCCACCAGCGGCGAGGAGAACAGGCGCACGCTCTTCATGCCGGCCGGCGCCGCATCGGCGAGTACGATGGAGACGTCCGCGGTCGGCAGGTGCGCGGCCGGGCGCGGATCGCGCGTATCGAGCTGCACGTCGATCTGGGGATTGGCACCGCAGAAGGCGGCAAGCCGCGGGATGAACAGCTCGCTCGCGAACAGCGCCGGCAGGCGCACGCGCAGTGTCTGGCGGCCGTTGCGGCGCGCCAGCTGCGCGAGGCTGCGATCGAGCGCATCCAAGAGCGGCTCCACCTCATCCAGCAGGTGATGCGCGGCGGTGGTCAACTCCAGTGCGCGTGTCTTGCGCTCGAACAGCCGCGTGCCCAGAGCCGTTTCCAGCTCCTTCATCTGGTGACTCACCGCCGAGGGCGTGACACACAATTCGTCGGCCGCGAACTTGAAGCTGCGATGACGTGCCGCTGCGCAGAACGCCCGCAGATTCTTCAGCGGCGGGGGTCGTGACAAGCGCATCATCGGTTTACCGTCCTTAGTCCGCCTGATTGGTGTAGCAAGATCCGTGCCCTTGCCCCGGGCCGGCCGCCCGCGGCCTCAAGGCCCGGGCGACGGCCGCGGCTGCCTCAGGGGAGTGCGGGCGCGGCGGCCGGCGCACCCGCTCGGTGCGCTGCGCGGGCGGTTAGAATCGACACAGCGGATTTCGAGGCTTAACTGCGAACCGATGGAATACCGGGACTACTACAAGATCTTGGGAGTCGAGCGCACCGCCGGCGCCGATCAGGTCAAGACCGCCTACCGGCGACTGGCGCGCAAGTTCCACCCTGACGTCAGCAAGGAGAAGAACGCCGAGGAGCGCTTCAAGGAGGTACAGGAAGCCTACGAGGTGCTGAAGGATCCGGAGAAGCGCGCCGCCTACGACCAGCTCGGCGCGGACTGGAAGTCCGGGCAGCAGTTCCGTCCGCCACCGGACTGGGGCAGCGGCTTTGAGCACGCAGGCCCCGGCCCGCAGCGGCGCCGCCAGCGCGAGCGTGCGCGCGGCGCCGACGGCGCACACTCCCAGGAGGAGTTCAGCGATTTCTTCTCCTCGCTCTTCGGCGGGCAGACCCCCTTCGCGCAGGGCGGTGCGCACGCTTACGGCGGCGGCGACCATCACGCGCGCGTCGACATCGATCTGGAGGAGGCCTATCGCGGCACGACGCGCACGCTGGAGCTGCGCCGTCCGGAGGTGAAACCCGACGGCAGCGTTGCGCTGGCGAACCACACCGTGCGCGTCACGATCCCGGCCGGGGTCACCGAGGGACAACTCATCCGGCTCGCCGGTCAGGGGGCGCCCGGGGCGGGCGGTGGGCCGAGCGGGGATCTGTACCTGGAGGCACACATCCTGCCGCACGCGCTCTACCAGCTCGATGGGCGCGATGTGACGCTCACCTTTCCGGTGGCGCCCTGGGAAGCCGCGCTCGGGGCCGGCGTCAACGTGCCCACGCTCGGCGGGGCGGTGGCGATGCAGATCCCGGCCAACTCGCAGTCGGGCCAGAAACTGCGCCTGCGCGGCCGCGGCTTGCCCGGCACGCCCCCCGGCGATCAGTACGTGCAGCTGAAGGTGGTACTGCCGGCGGCCGACTCACCGGAGGCGAAGGCGTTGTACGAACAGATGCGCGCGCAGCTCAACTTCGATCCGCGCGCCGATCTTGCGAGGTGACGCATGGTACGCATGACCACCACGGTGCTCGAGGCCCGCATCCTCACCGACGGCGACTGGATCGGCGTGACCGAGGTCTGCCGCATGTATCACATCGAGCAGGCGCAGGTGACCGAGCTCGCCGAGCTCGGTGTCATCGCGCCGCGCCAGACCAGCGGCGGCTGGCAGGTGCCGGCTACCGCGCTGCCGCGCCTGCGCATCGTCGCCCGCCTGATGCACGATCTGGGCGTCAATGTCAGTGGCGCAGCGCTGGCGGTGGAACTGCTGGAGGCGCGGCGCGCACTGGAGCGCCGCATCCGCGATCTCGAGGCACTCAAGTGACTCACTGACCGAAAGTCGCGCCGCCTTGCTTGAGCCATTCGATCTCCGGCGGCGTGCTGGTGCGCCCCAGGATGTCGTTGCGGTGCGGGAAGCGGCCGAACTGCTCGATGAGGGCGCGGTGGTTCTCCGCCGAGCGCAGCGAGCCTGCGAAGAAAGCGTGCAGCTCCCCGGGGGCCTCCGTCAGGAGCCGCCGGTAGGCGGCGACCGACTCATCCTGTACCTCGCGCGTTTCCGCGTGCTGCAGCGGCATGTAGAAGAATACCCGCTCCACCACATCCAAAGCTGCGTCCGCGGCCGACTGCATGCCTGAGAGCGTGAGCGCGAGCGCCCGGTCATCGTAGGCGAAGGCGCGCGCGCTGCCGCGGTAGATGTTGCGCGGGAACTGATCGAGCAGCAGGATCAGGCTCAGGCGTCGGCGCGGTCCGTCGGCCCAGGCGCCCAGCTCACCGTCCGCGGCGCGCTCGAGCAGCGCCCCGAAGCGTCGGCGGATGGTGTCGTCGCGCTGCGCGCGCACCTGCGAGGACTCCGCACCGAACCAGAAGCGCATGCGCTGGTTCAACTGGGCGGCCGAGAGCGGCAGCGCGCCGAACCAGAAGTCCCTGACGCTGCGCGCCTCGTCCACCTCATTGCGCCTTGGTGTCGCGGTCCGCCTCGAACAGCTTCTCCAGCTGCTGCGCGGCCGCCAGCGAGGTGGCGAGGAACTTCTTGTCGTCTTCCTTGACCTCGTACTGCTTGGCGAGCGTGGCCTCATCGTGCACGCGGAAGCGGCGCACCACCTCGCGCGCCTGGGCCGGGGTCTGGCCTGAGGCTTCCAGCAGTGCTGCCGCCATCTCCAGACTCGAGCCGTAAGTCTCGCGCACGATGTCCTTGGCGCGTACCCCCGCATCCATGAGCGCGAAGGCGTGCTGGCGACTGCGGGCGCGGGCGAACACGCGGATCTGCGGGAACTGCTCGCGCACCAGCACGGCGGTGCGCGTGGCCGCCTCGACGTCATCGATGGCGAGCACCAGGAAGCGTGCCTGGGCGGCGCCGGCGGCGCGCAGCAGATCCAGGCGCGAGGCATCGCCGTAGAACACCTCGTTGCCGAAGTGGCGCACGAAGTCGACGTGCGTCTGGCTGCTGTCGAGCGCCGTGAAGGGAATGCCGCGCACGCGCAGCACGCGGCCGACGATCTGACCGAAGCGCCCGAAGCCGGCGATGATCACCGGGCTCGTCTGCTGCTCGATGGCATCGAAGGGCCGCACCGCCGGCATCAGCCAGCGCCGCGCGAACGCCTCGTAGCCGATCAGCAGCAACGGTCCGAGCATCATCGACAGCGTCACCGCGAGCACCAGGAGATCGGCGGTCTCGGCCGTGAGCAGGCGCTCGCGCGCGGCGAGCGTGAACAGCACGAACGCGAACTCACCGCCCGCCGGGATCGAGAACGCGAGCCGGCGCGCGGCCTCCGCCTTCTGCCCGGCGAGGCGCCCGAGCAGTGTCACGATCAGGACCTTGATAAGGAGCAGGCCGGCGGTGACGGCAATGAGCGTCAGCGGCTGTGAGCGCAGCAGGCCGAGATTCGCCGACATGCCGACCGAGATGAAGAACAGGCCGAGCAGCAGCCCCTTGAAGGGCTCCAGGTCCGCCTCCAGCTCGTGGCGGAACTCGCTGTCGGCCAGCAGCACGCCGGCGAGGAAGGCGCCGAGGGAGGCCGACAAGCCGGCCAGATTGGCGAGCAGCGCGGTCGCGATCACCGTCAGCAGCGCTGCCGCTGTGAACACCTCGCTCACCTGGGTGCGCGCCACCAACCGCAGCGCCGGGCGCAGCACCAGGCGCCCGCCGGCGAACACCACGATGGCGATGACCGCGAGCAGCTTCACGAGCCCGACCCACCAGGGGCCGCCGGCGTGGCTCGCGTTCTGACCGGCCAGGAGCGGCAGCACTGCCAGGACCGGCAGCACGGCGAGATCCTGGAACAGGAGCACCGCAAACGCGGCGCGGCCGTGCTGGGTCTGCAGCTGGCGGCGTTCGGCGAGCACCTGCAGCACGAGCGGGGTGGAGGACAGCGACAGGCCGAAGCCGATGATGCCGGCGGCGATCATTGGCTGGCCGAGGGCGTAGGCGAGGCACCCCAGCACCGCGCTGCACAGGATCACCTGGGCCGCGCCGAGCCCGAAGACCAGGCGGCGCATGACCCACAGGCGCGTCGGCTGCAGCTCGAGCCCGATGATGAACAGCAGCAACACGATGCCGAACTCCGACACCTGGGTGATGCGCCCGACGTTACCGACGAGGTTCAGGCCCCACGGGCCGATGGCCAGTCCGGCGGCGACGTAGCCGAGGATCGAGGACAGCTTCAGGAAGCGAAACAGCGACACCGCGACCACGGCGGCGGCCAGCAGGATCGCGGTCTGGGCGAGTGAGATCATGAACCGGGGGATTCTGGCAGGAAACCCGCGCCGCGTTCACCCTTGAGTTTGCTGGGGCCGGTCCCCATGCCTGCACGATGCTCGACACCTCCCTTGCCGAACCACAGGCCCGCGCCACAACCGAGCCGCTGGACGCCTACTCCGCCGCCGTGGTGGGCGCCGTCGAGACGGTGGGACCGGCGGTGGTCAGCATTTACACCGGCGGGGCCGATGAAGCCGAGCGCGCCCGGGGCGGCGCCGGTTCCGGCGTCGTCGTCACCCCGGATGGTTACCTCCTCACCAACGAACACGTGGTGCAGAAGGTGAGCCAGGCGCGCGTCACTTTCGTTGACGGCCGCAGCGTGCCGGCGGTCGTGGCCGGGCGCGATCCGGCCACCGACCTTGCGGTGCTGCGCGCCCAGGCCGCCGCGCTGCCGTACGCGCAGCTGGCGGACCGGGAGCGGCTGCGCGCCGGACAGCTGGTGGTGGCGGTCGGCAATCCCTTCGGCTTCGAGTCCACCGTGTCGGCAGGCGTCGTGAGCGCCCTCGGGCGCTCGCTGCGCAGCCGCCACGGCCGTCTCATCGAGGGCGTGGTGCAGCACTCGGCCGCCTTGAATCCCGGCAACTCCGGCGGTCCTCTGGTGGATGCCGGCGGCCGTGTCGCGGGCATCAACACGGCGATCATCGCCATGGCACAGGGCATCGGCTTTGCGATCCCGGCGGCGACCGCGCAGTGGGTGCTGACAGAGATCCTCACCCAGGGGCGCGTGCGGCGCGCCTGGCTTGGGGTCGCCGCGCGTGACCGGCCGCTCGACCTGCGGCTGGTGCGGGCGCTCGGGCTTGCGCAGCAGCGCGCCGTCGAGATCCTGTCGCGCGAGAGCACAGGTCCGGCCGCGCAGGCGGACCTGCAGCCCGGGGACCTGATCGTCGCGGTGAACGGCGCCACGGTGGATGGCATCGACACGCTGCATCGCCTGCTCGGCCGGGTGCCGCCCGGAAGCGAGCTCGCCCTCGGGGTCGTGCGCCGTACGCAGCAGCTCACGGTGGCCGTGACGGCGCGCGAGCCACCGCCCTAGTCCTCGAGCGCGTCAGTTTCCGCGCGGGCGGCGCCTGCGCTACAGTTTTTCCGTGGCCGCGAAATTCTTCCGCACCCGCGCTGAGCTGCGCCGCTGGCTGCTTGAGCACCACGCGCGCGCCCGGCAGCTCCGGGTCGGCTTTTACAAGAAGACGGCGAGTACCCCGAGCGTGTCCTGGCCCGAGTCGGTCGAGGAGGCACTGTGCTTCGGCTGGATCGACGGCGTGCGCCATCGTCTGGATGCGCAGCGCTATACGGTGCGCTTCAGCCCGCGCCGTGCGGGCAGCACCTGGAGCGCGCGCAATATCGCCACGGTCACCCGCCTGCGCGCCGCCGGACGCATGCAGGCCGCCGGGCTCGCCGCTTACGCCGGGCGCCGCCGTGAGCGCAGCGCGCAGTACTCCTACGAGCGGCGTCCGCGACAACTGCCGGCGCCTTACGCGCGCCTCCTGGCCCGCCACACGGCGGCCGCGCGTTTCTTTGCCGCCGAGATCCCCTCCTACCGGCGCGCCGCGATCTGGTGGGTGGTGAGCGCCAAAAAGGCGCAGACGCGGCACAAGCGCCTCGCCCGCCTCATTGAGCTTTGCGCGCGTGGCGAGCGCATCCCGCAATTCCTCAAACCCGCCCGGGTCGCGTCGCGGCGCCGCCCCTGATGCGGCGAAGCAGGTGAGGGCGTGCCGCCGCGGTCGTACCCTCGCGACGGCGCCCGGCGTGCGCCACAGGCCAGGCGATCTGGGGCGCAGGGGCCCTCGCCGAACGCTTGCAAGCGTGTCCCGGGCCGGTATTATCGAACGCATAGTGATGGTGTAAGACAGTCGATCGACGGGGACGTCGCATTCCCCGGTTTCGCTCGGGCTGCTCATTCGCGGACCCCTGGATGTCCTGCGGATCTCCTTCAGCGCAGAAATTGCCGGTAAGCCCGCTCCTTGAGGGTCCGTGGAACGAATCTCCACGGGCGCTGGCTGCCGCATGAGCGACCACACCGAGGCACCATGCCCCCGCTGAGCACCGGACTCTACAAAGACGCCTACGAGCGCGACAGCTGCGGCTTCGGCCTGCTCGCAAGCCTGGATGATGTCCCCAGTCACTGGCTGGTGCGCACCGCCATGACCTCGCTCAAGCGCCTGACTCACCGCGGCGCGATCGCCGCGGACGGCAAGACCGGCGATGGCTGCGGGCTGCTCCTGAAGCGGCCGGAGAAGTTCCTGCGTGCGATCGCCGGGGAGGCCGGGCTCACGCTTGCCGCGCGCTTCGCCTCCGGCCTGGTATTCCTGTCACGCGAGCCCGCGCTCGCGCAGGCCGCACGCGAGGAGCTGGCCGCACAGCTTCAGGCGCAGGGACTGCAGCTCGCCGGCTGGCGGCGTGTGCCCACCGAGCCGAACGCCTGCGGGACCGAGGCGCTGAAATCGTTGCCGCTGATTGAGCAGCTGTTCGTGAACTGCCCGGCAGCGCTGCCCGATGAGGCCGCCTTCAACCGGCTCTTGTACATGGCGCGGCGCCTGACGGAGAAGGCGCGCGCGGAGGATCCGGCCTTCTACATCCCGAGCCTGTCGGCGAGCACCATCGTCTACAAGGGCATGGTGATGCCACAGTACCTGGCGCAGTTCTACCCGGATCTGGCGGATGAGCGGCTGGAGAGCTCGGTGGCGGTATTCCATCAGCGCTTCTCCACCAACACGCTGCCGCAGTGGCGCCTGGCGCATCCCTACCGCTACCTCGCGCACAACGGCGAGATCAACACCGTGCAGGGCAACCGCAACTGGGCACTCGCGCGCGGGCCGCTCCTGAGCACGCCGCTCCTGCCCGAGCTGGCAGCGGCGCTGCCCTTGGTCTCGCTCACCGGCTCCGACTCGCAGAGCCTGGACAACATGCTCGAGGTGCTGCTGCTCGGGGGCCTGGATGCGCTGCACGCCATGCGCCTCCTCATGCCGCCCGCCTGGCACGGACTCGACGCGCTCGATCCGGACCTGCGTGCCTTCTACGAGTATTACTCGGTGCACATGGAGCCCTGGGACGGCCCGGCCGGCGTCGTGCTCACCGACGGCCGCTACGCGCTGTGCACGCTCGATCGCAATGGACTCAGGCCCGCGCGCTACTGCATCACCAGCAACCGCTGCCTGACGATCGCCTCCGAGGCCGGGGTGTGGGACTACGCCCCCGAGGAGGTGGTGAAGAAGGGCAAGCTCGGGCCGGGCGACATGATCGCGCTCGACCTCAAGACCGGGACGCTGCTCGCCTCGGCCGACATCGACCAGCTTTTGAAGAGCCGCCATCCCTACAAGGCATGGCTCAAACAGGGCGTGCGCTACCTCGAGAGCGACCTGGTGGACCCGCGCCTGGCAGCCGAGCCCATGGACCGCGCCACGCTCTCGCTCTACCAGAAGATGTTCAACGTCACCCAGGAGGAGCGCGACGACATCATCCGCGTGCTGGCGCAGGATGAGAACGAGGCGGTGGGCTCGATGGGGGACGACACGCCCATGCCGGTGCTCTCGCACCGCGTGCGCTCGCTCTACGACTACTTCCGCCAGCAGTTCGCGCAGGTGACCAACCCGCCGATCGACCCGCTGCGCGAGAGCATCGTGATGTCGCTGCAGACGCAGATCGGGCCGGAAGCCAACATCTTCGAGCCCGCGCCCGAGCACGCGCGCCAGGTGGTGCTCGGCTCGCCGATCCTCTCGCAACGGAAGCTGCGGCAGATCCTCGCCATCGAGGAGGTCAGCCACGAGTTCCTCGACCTGCAATACGACCCCAAGGAGGGGCTGCGCGCCGCGCTCGTGCGACTGTGCGCGCAGGCCGAGAGCGCCGTGCGCGAGGGCAAGCTGGTGCTGCTGCTCTCGGACCGCTACCTCGTCAAGGGCCGCATTCCGGTGCACGCGCTGCTGGCCACCGGCGCCGTGCACCACCACTTGGTGAGGGCCGGGCTGCGCTGCAAGTGCAACCTCCTGGTCGAGACCGGGACCGCGCGCGAGCCGCATCACTTCGCCTGCCTCATCGGCTACGGTGCCACCGCCGTCTACCCCTACATGGCCTACCAGGTGCTGTTCGAGATGATGCGCAAGGGGCGCGTCAAGCTCGACTTCGCCGCGCGCCTGGAACTCGGGCGCAGCTACCGCGCGGGCTTACGCAAGGGACTGTTCAAGATCATGTCGAAGATGGGCATCTCCACCATCGCCAGCTACCGCAGCTCGCAGCTGTTTGAGATCGTGGGACTGTCCGATGAGATCGTGATGCTGTGCTTTACCGGCACCGAGAGCCGTGTGCAGGGCGCAGACTTCGCCGATCTTGAGTCCGACACGCTGGCGCTGGCGGCGCGCGCCTGGAACCCGCGCGAGCCGATCGGGCAGGGGGGACTGCTCAAGTACGTGCACGGCGGGGAGTACCACATGTACAACCCGGACGTGATCGCGGCGCTGCAGGCCGCGGTGATGACGGGCGACTATGCGCGCTACCGGCAGTACGCCGCGCTCGTTAACGGTCGCCCGGCCTCGACCTTCCGCGACCTCTTGGGCCTGAAGACGCGCACGCCGGTCGCGCTGGAGGAGGTCGAGCCGGCGGAGGCGGTGCTGGCGCGCTTCGATGGTGCCGGCATGTCCCTCGGTGCGCTCTCGCCGGAGGCGCACGAGGCACTCGCCATCGCCATGAACCGCCTGGGCGCGCGCTCGAACTCCGGTGAGGGGGGCGAGGACCCGGCGCGCTATGGCACCGAGAAGAACTCCAAGATCAAGCAGGTCGCCTCCGGGCGCTTCGGGGTGACCCCTGAGTACCTGATCAACGCCGAGGTACTGCAGATCAAGATCGCGCAGGGCGCCAAACCCGGTGAGGGCGGGCAGCTGCCAGGGCACAAAGTCAACGACATGATCGCAACCCTGCGCTTCGCGCGCCCCGGCGTGGGCCTGATCTCCCCTCCGCCGCACCACGACATCTACTCGATCGAGGACCTGGCGCAGCTGATCTTTGACCTGAAGCAGGTGAACCCGGCGGCGCTCGTGTCGGTGAAGCTGGTCGCCGAGCCTGGCGTTGGCACCGTCGCTGCCGGCGTCGCCAAGGCCTACGCCGACCTCATTACCATCTCCGGCTACGACGGCGGTACCGGGGCGAGCCCCCTGTCCTCCATCAAGTACGCCGGCACTCCCTGGGAGCTGGGACTGGCCGAGACGCACCAGACGCTGCGCCTGAATGACCTGCGCCACCGCGTCAGGCTGCAGACCGATGGGGGACTGAAGACCGGGCTCGACGTGGTGAAGGCGGCGCTCATCGGCGCGGAGAGCTTCGGCTTCGGCACCGCGCCCATGGTGGCGCTGGGGTGCAAGTACCTGCGCATCTGTCACCTCAACAACTGCGCCACCGGGGTCGCCACCCAGCACAACGTGCTGCGCTCGAAGTACTTCGTGGGCCTGCCGCAGATGGTGATGAACTATTTCCGCTTCGTCGCCGAGGAGGTGCGCGAGATCCTGGCGTCCCTCGGGGCGCGCTCGCTGAGTGAGGTGATCGGGCGCACCGACTACCTCGAGGTGCTCGAGGGCGTGACGCCGCGGCAGAAGAAGCTCGACCTCACCCCGATCCTCTCGGCGGCGGGCTTGAGCCGTGATGCGCCGCAGTTCTGTTTGAGCCCCTCGAACGCGCCCTTCGACAAGGGCGAGCTCGCCGAGCGCATGGTGCGCGAGCTGTTGCCGGCGATCGAGGCGAAGTCCGGCGGGGTATGGGCCTATGAGCTGAAGAACTTCAACCGCTCGATCGGTGCGCGCCTCTCGGGGGAAATCGCGCGCCGCTGGGGCAACTACGGCATGAGCGATGCGCCACTCACGGTGCGCTGCCGCGGCAACGCCGGCCAGAGCTTCGGGGTGTGGAACGCCGGCGGCCTCAACCTGTATCTGGAGGGCGATGCCAACGATTACGTCGGCAAGGGCATGGCGGCCGGGCGCATCGTGCTGCGCCACCCGCAGGCGGCGCGCTACGTGATGCACGAGACCGTCATCATGGGCAACACCTGCCTGTACGGGGCGACGGGCGGGGAGCTGTACGCAGCCGGCGTCGCCGGCGAGCGCTTCGCGGTGCGCAACTCCGGCGCGGTGGCGGTGATCGAGGGAGCGGGCGATCACTGCTGCGAGTACATGACCGGCGGGGCGGTGTGCGTGCTCGGGCGCACCGGGGTCAACTTCGGCGCCGGCTTCACCGGCGGCTTCGCTTACGTGCTGGATCTTGAGCGCAATTTCGTGGACCGCTACAACCACGAGCTCATCGACATCAGCCGCATCCACCCGGAGGCGATGCAGTCGCATGTGCAGCACCTGGAGGGCCTGCTCGAGCGCCACGTCGCCGAGACTGACAGCCGCTGGGCGCAGGAGATCGCCAACGACCTGCGCACCTACCTGCCGAAGTTCTGGGTGGTGAAGCCCAAGGCCGCCTCCATCGACTCCCTCATCGACAACCTCAGGCGCGCCGCCTGAGGGCGGCGCCAGCACTGCCAGCTCCATGGCCGACAAGAACCTGCAGTTCCTGGACATCCCGCGCACCGATCCGGTGAAGGCGCCGCTGGAGGCGCGTGTCGGGAATTTCCGCGAGATCTACGCGCCCTTCGATGCCGCCGGCGCCAGCCAGCAGGCGGGACGATGTCTTGCGTGCGGCAACCCGTTCTGCGAGTGGAAGTGCCCGGTCCACAACTACATCCCCAACTGGCTGAAGCTCATCGAGGAGGGCAACCTGTTCGAGGCCGCCGAGCTGTCCCACAAGACCAACTCGCTCCCGGAAGTGTGCGGCCGCATCTGCCCGCAGGATCGCCTGTGCGAGGGCGCGTGCACGCTCAATGACGGTCTGGGCGCGGTCACGATCGGGGCGATCGAGAAGTACATCACCGATGAGGCGCTCAAGGCCGGCTGGAAGCCGGACATGTCGAACGTGCAGGTGAGCGGCAAGCGCGTCGCGGTGATCGGGGCCGGGCCCGCCGGGCTCGCCTGCGCGGACATCCTGGTGCGCAACGGCGTCGCCCCCACGGTGTTCGACCGCTACGAGCGCATCGGCGGGCTGCTCACCTTCGGCATCCCGCCCTTCAAGCTCGAGAAGGAGGTCATGGACAAGCGCCACGAACTCCTCGAGGGCATGGGCGTCAGGTTCCGCTTAGGGGTGGATGTTGGCAGCGACGTGCCGTTCGCAGCGCTGCTCGCCGAGTACGACGCGGTGTTCCTCGGCATGGGCACCTACCAGGCGGTGCGCGGCGGCTTTGCGGGCGAGGAGCTGCCGGGAGTGCACGAAGCACTGCCCTACCTCATCGCCAACATCCGCCATCAGCTCGCACTCCCGGGGGCGGCCGCGGAGCTGATCAGCATGCGCGGCAAGCGCGTGGTGGTGCTCGGGGGCGGGGATACCGCCATGGACTGCAACCGCACCGCGATCCGTCAGGGCGCCGACTCGGTGACCTGCACCTACCGGCGCGACGAGGGCAACATGCCCGGCTCGCGGCGCGACTACAAGAACAGCCGCGAGGAGGGCGTCGAGTTCCTCTTCAACCGCCAGCCGACCGAGATCGTCGGTTCCGAGCAGGTCGAGGGCGTGAAGCTCGTGAGCACGCGGCTCGGTGCGCCCGATGCGCGCGGCCGGCGCGTGCCGCAGGTGGTACCGGGGTCCGAAGAGATCGTGGCGGCCGATGCGGTCATCATCGCGTTTGGTTTCCTGCCAAGTCCTGCGCCGTGGTTCCAGCCGCACGCGATCCGCCTGCACGACAACGGGCGGGTGCGCGTGACGGCCGCCGAGGCACGGCCGTTCCAGACCACCAATCCCAAGGTGTTCGCCGGCGGGGACATGGTGCGCGGCTCGGACCTGGTGGTGACGGCGGTGTTCGAGGGGCGCGAGGCGGCGCGCGGCATCCTCAACTATCTGGACGTGGCCTAGAAAAAAAGCCCCGCACAGGTGGCGGGGCTCTAGTTTTTCCTTCGTCGCTTCGAACGACCCGGTGGTTCGCTGTCAGCTCCTTCCGAGCAGCGAAGGTGAACCTAACGTCCACTTGCGCTATCGGCACGTTGCGTCATCACGAGCATCTAAACTTTCCGGCTGAAACGCTTGGAGCCCAACGCTCCGGCCTCTATCGCGAGGCCCGCGTGTCAGTGCACGCGTCGTATCGTTCCTGACAATCACAACAAGTTCGCGATTGTCGTCACCCGTGCCCGCGTCGATCCCCGAGTTTCTGTTGTAAATCCTTCCCAATCTAATGGCTTTGGCGCATCACCGTCGGAATCGCGCGTCGAGCCTGAGAAAAAATTCTTTTACTGACGGTGCCTTGGCGTCTAATTGTACTCGCTCCAAAGATAAAAACGATGTCGTGATTAAGAGACAGGCGTGTGGGACCTAGGCCGCAGGACCAAGTCATTACTGCCATGTGACATAAGCAATAAGGCCCCGTGACAGGCCAGCGCTGCCGCGCTGCCGGCGCGCCTTTTCAGCAGCTCAAACGGATTGTGAAGCGCACACCACTGCCATCGGGGAGGTTGTGCGCCTGCGCCCCGCCACCGTGGAACTCGGCGATCAGCCGCACGATGTAGAGGCCGAGGCCGAAGTGCGGGCGGCTGTCACCGTCCGGGCGCGACTGCCACAGGGACTCGAATACCCTGCCGGCGAGCTCGGGCGGCAGCGCGGATCCTTGGTTGTCGACCTCAATGAGCGCTGCGTGGGGTTCACTTGCCACGCGCACGGCGATGGTCGAACCCGGCGCGCTGAAGTCCACGGCGTTGTCGATGAGCTTGTCCAGCAGCTGCACAATGAGATCGGGGGCTCCGTGCAGTTGCTGCGTGCCGACGCCGGACTCAAAACTGAACTGACGCTGCGGGAAGGCGGCTCGATAGGCGGCCACCGCGGAAGTCAGCACCGGCACCAGATCGAAGTTCACGCGCTCGGAGCTGCTGATGGCCTCCTCCACGCGCGTAGCGGCACCCATGGCGATGAGGATCGAGCCCAGGCGCTCGCTCCCCTGGCGGGCACGCTCCAGGTAGGCGCGCGCGCCCTGGGGCAGCTCTTCGGACTCCAGATTATCGAGCGAGGAGCGCACGATGGTGAGTGGCGTGCGGATCTCGTGGGCGAGCTTGCCGGCGAGCGTGCGCAGGTAACTGGTGTACTCGTCGAGGCGCGCGAGCAGCGTCGCGAAGCTGCGCGCCACGTCGCCGAGCTCATCGCGGGCGCCCGTTTCGGGGAATTGCGTCACGAGCCCGGTGCGTGTGAGGGCTGATTCGCTCGCGCGCCGCAGCCGCGCCAGGCGCAGTCCGAGCCAGGTCGCGAACGCCAGAATGGCCGTCACCACGATGATGCTCGTGGCGAGGGTGAAGTTCAGCATGTGGGTGAGGGCGCGGTCGCGCAGCCGGATCCAGCGATCGGCGGTCTGGATGACCTCGAGGCGCCCGATCTCGAAGGCGTGATCGCGGTCATAGATGGCGCTCGCCGATTCCAGCGGCGCGCGTGCATCGGGGCGGTCGATGAAGCGTCGGTAGAGGCGCGCGAGGATCGGGGCTTCGGGCTTGAGTACCGTGGGGCGCGCCAGCGCATCCGCGCGTGCCAGCACCCGCCCGGCGGGCGTCGTCACCGAGAGTTTCAGACCCGGCTGCAGGAACTGGCCGAGATAAGCGTTGAGCTCCGGTGCGGCGAGGATCAGGTGTCCGATGGTGTGCAGGTCATCCGTGCGCAGCGTGCCGTAGCTGAGCGGCAGCGCCCCGCGCGTGTCGCGATCGTCGATGAGGACGCCGAAGCCCTTGCCGATCATCGACAGGGGTACCCGCACCTCGATGCGGTAGCCGTCCGCGGTGCTCTGCCAGGCGCCGCGGATGCGCGGCTCGAGGCGCACGCTCTGGCGGCCGTACTCGCCGGTGACGATGCGCCGTGCCGTCACCGCACCGGGGCCGCTCGCGGCCAGGAACACCTGCTGCTGCACGCCGTCGGGGTTCTCGAGGCCGAGCCACACCCGGTCACCGAAGGTCATCGGGTCGAGGGAATTGTTGCCCGGTGCATCGAACACGGGATGCTCATCGTGCACGGCGAGCGCGACGTACAGCATGCGCTCGTGCACGCCGGTCAGAATGCCGAAGTGGTGGTGCGCGTCCTGCTCGAAGCTGCTCCACGCGGCATCGTGCGGCCAGTCATCCGCGTAGCCGTCGAGCACCGGCGCGGCATTGAGGGCCAGAGGCTCGAGGTCATATGGGGTGGGCTTGTAGAAGTTCGGGTCCGGCTCGGCGGCCGATTGCGCATGGGCGTCCTCGGTGCTCTCGCCGTGCGCCTCGGGCGTGGCCGCCGCCGCCGCCGGCGCGGCCCGGTACAGGAGGTCGGTGCGTCCCTGCAAGGAGGTGGCGATGGTCTGCGCGAGCGCCTGCAGCGAGTCGGCCTCCCCCTGGCGCAGCGCGGATTCCATCTCGCGGGCGTAGCGTCCGCCGGCCCAGGGCAGCACGAGTGTGGCGAGGCCGAGCAGCAGCAGCTTCAGGCGCAGCGACATGAAGGGGCGACCGCTACTCCACCCAGCGATAGCCCATGCCGTAGACGGTCTGCAATGCGTCGAAGTTCGGATCGAGTCCTTGAAATTTGCGGCGGATGCGCTTGACGTGCGAGGTGATGGTGTTGTCATCGAGCACCACGTTGGCGGCATCCATCAGCTGCTGGCGGTTGCGCACGTGACCGGGATGACGCGCGAGCGCGTGCACGATCCAGAATTCGGTCAGCGACAGCAGCACGACCTTGCCGTCCCACTGCGCCGCCATGCGCTCGGCATCGAGCGTGAGAGGCCCGCGGCGCAGCACCGCTTCCGGGTCCTCGGGCCGGCGCAGCGCGTCCACGCGCCGGAACAGCGCGTTCACGCGCGCGATGAGATGCGGGATGCTCAGGTCCTTGGTGAGGAAGTCATCCGCCCCGAGGCGCAGCCCCGAGACCGCATCGAGCTCGCTGTCGCGTGCGGTGAGGAAGATGATCGGCAACTCCGCCGACAGCGCACGCAGCTGGCGACACAGCTCAAAGCCCCCCTCCGGCTCGTCCTCCAGCGAGATGTCGATGATGGCCAGGTCCGGCAGGCGCTGGCCACAGGCGCTCATCGCCTGCGCGCGGTTGGCGTAAGCGCGCACCGTATAACCCTCGCGCGTGAAGGCGGCCGCGTAGTTCTCACGGATGGCGGGCTCGTCCTCGACGATGGCGATCAGTCGCTTCATGGCTCACAAGGCTACAGGCTGCACCGTGGCTGTGAAAGCACGGCGCGCTGCCACAGGGCGCCACAATTGATCATCATTCCGACGGTATTGCTGCCCGCGCGCTGCGCGCCGCACGGCGCGAAATACTCCCATGACGCCGTCACGGCAGACACCGATGCCTTCGCAGTTTTCCCCGCCGCCCGCGCCGCGCTGGCAGGGCCTGGTCAACTGGCTTGCGCTGCTCGCGCTGCTCGCCTTAGGGGTCGTGGTCTGAGCCGCGCCGCGAGTCGCGCGCGTTCAGAACGCATTCAGTCCGGTGAGCGTGCGGCCGATCGTGAGCTGGTGGATGGTCTCGGTGCCCTCGTAGGTGATGACACTCTCGAGATTGAGCATGTGGCGGATGGGTGCGAACTCTGCGCTGATGCCGGCACCGCCGAGCATGTCGCGGCAGTCACGCGCCACATCCAGCGCCATGCGGCAGTTGTTCCACTTGGCGAGCGAGACGTGCGCCGGCTGCATGGTGCCGGCGTCCTTCATGCGCCCGAGCTGCAGCGCCAGGAGTTGCGCGGTGGTGATGCGCCGCGCCATCTCCGCCAGGCGCGCCTGAATCATCTGGTTCTGCGCCAGCGGGCGTCCGAAGAGCACGCGGCTCTGGGTGTACTCGAGCAGCTCCTTCAGGCACGCCTGCGCAGCCCCCACCACGCCCCAGGCGATGCCGTAGCGCGCCTGCGTCAGACAGGCGAGCGGCCCCTTGAGTCCCACCACACCCGGCAGCACGCGCTCGGCGGGCACCACGACGTTGTCGAAGAAGAGCGCGGAGGTGACCGAGGCGCGCAGCGAGAACTTGTGCTGAATTTCCGGGGCCGAGAAGCCCGGCGTGCCCTTCTCCACTAGGAAGCCACGGATCCCCTGCGGCGTCATGGCCCACACCACCGCCAGGTCCGCGATGGCACCGTTCGTGATCCACATCTTCGAGCCGTTCAGCACCCAGTCCGAGCCGCGCTGCTTGGCGTGGGTCTTCATGTTGGCCGGATCCGAGCCACCGTGTGGCTCGGTGAGGCCGAAGCAGCCGATGAGTTCCCCGCGCGCCATGCGCGGCAGGTACTTCTGCTTCTGCTCCTCGGAGCCGAAGGCGTAGATCGGGTACATGCACAGCGAGGATTGCACTGAGACGAAGCTGCGGATGCCGGAGTCGCCGCGCTCCAGTTCCTGGCAGATCAGTCCGTAGCACACGGCATTGAGGCCGGCGCAGTCGTAGCCGTGGAGCGAGGAACCCAGCAGACCGAGTTCCGCAAGCTTCGGCACCAGCTCCTTCGGGAAGCGGTGTTCCTCGAAGGCCTTGCGGATCACCGGCAGCACCTCGGCGTCCACCAGGCGCGCGACCGAATCTTGTACCAGGCGCTCCTCGTCGCTGAGCGCGCTGCGCACGTCAAAGAGGTCGAGAGGATCGATCGCAGCGGAGGCCACCTGGGCGGGGGCGGGATCGGGTGTGGCAGCCACGGCGCGAACTCCTTACAAAAAAAGCACAAAAACGGTGCCCCGGACGGGGGCGCGCATGATACCGGTTATCTGCGCGCCGCGGCATCCGCCGCCCGTGGCGGGCGCCCAGGGGTGGCGGCGGCGCGGGCGTTCGGGCAC
This sequence comes from uncultured Pseudomonadota bacterium, assembly GCA_963743625.1. Taxonomy (GTDB): domain Bacteria; phylum Pseudomonadota; class Gammaproteobacteria; order Steroidobacterales; family Steroidobacteraceae; genus 13-2-20CM-66-19. The sequence continues at coordinate 61,351 of CAVUQM010000011.1, forward strand.
CCTTTGCCGGACCATGAAAATCCCCGAGATCCTGCTCATCGAGACCGTGCACCAGCCCGGCAGCCTCGCCCGTGTACTGATGGTCATCGCCGAAGCCGGGCTTGCCATCGAGCACCTCACCGCGCTGCGGCGCGACCAGGGCAAGACGTTGTGGGAGATCACCCTCGAGATGGACGAGGAGGCCGACCGCTCTCTCTACGAGCGCATCGGTGCGCTGCCCACGGCGCGCTTCGTGGGCAAGTCCGACCGGGTCTTCAACCGCCACCGTGGCGGCAAGATCCGCACCGTCGCCAGCCTGCCGATCAACACCCGCCAGGTGCTGCGGGACGTGTACACGCCCGGGGTCGCGCGCGTGTGCCTGGCCATCCAGAAGGATCCGCAGGCGGCGCGCGAGTACACCGCCATCGGCCGCACCGTGGCCATTGTCACCAATGGCACCGCGGTGCTTGGACTCGGCAACATCGGAGCGCTCGCCGGGCTACCGGTGATGGAGGGCAAGGCGGCGCTGTTCGCCGAGCTCGTCGGCATCAATGGCGTGCCGATACTGCTCAACGACACTGCGCCCGAGCGCGTGGTGGCCGCGGTGCTCGCGATCGAGTCCTCCTTCGGGGCCATTCAGCTGGAGGACTTCGCGGCGCCTGAGTGTTTCGAGATCGAAGAGCAGCTGCGCGAGCGCCTGGCCAAGCCCGTCATGCACGACGACCAGCACGGCACCGCGGTGGTGGCGCTCGCGGCGCTGCAGAACGCCGCGCGCTACTCGCGCCACGAACTCGCCACCAGCACCGTCGGGCAGATCGGGCTCGGTGCCGCCGGCACCGGCATCGTGCGTCTGCTGCGCGCCTATGGCGTCAAGCACATCCTCGGCACTGACCGCAATCCGGCCGCGGTGGCGCGCCTGCAGGCCTTAGGGGGTGAGGGCACAACGCTTGAGTCCCTCATGCAGCGCGCCGACATCGTGATCGCCACCACCGGTGTGCGCGGGCTGATCCGCCCCGAGTGGATCCGCCCCGGACAGGTGATCCTCGCGCTCTCCAACCCGGATCCGGAGATCGAGCCGCTGCTGGCGCGCGAGCACGGTGCGGCCTTTGCCGCCGACGGCAAGGGCATCAACAACCTGCTCGCCTTTCCCGGGCTGTTCAAGGGCGCGCTCGAGGCCAATGCACGGCGTTTCTCGGACGCGATGCTGATGGCCGCCGCCGCTGCCATTGCCGGCATGGCGCGCGGGGATGAGCTGGTGCCCGATCCGCTGGAGAAATCCCTGCACCAGGCGGTCGCCGCTGCCGTGCGCCGAGCGGCGGAGACGGGCGTCTAGGCAGAACCCAGCGCGAAGGATGAACGACCAGGCGCGCAACGGTGAATGCGGCGAGCGTGCACGCTGGCTATGCGGCAGGTACGCAAGGGGGCGCCGCCGTCTGTATCAGTGATCCCAGTCGAAGCCTTCGACCCTCGAGCTCTGTCGGCTCTACCGGCTGTTCCTCGCGAGCATTTGCCGCAGTGTCGATGGCTGACTCACTTGCATCGGCTCGCTCTATGTCTTCACTCAGGAGCCCACTTCACCCGTCGCCGCGAGGCGTGCATCGGCCGCCGCTACCATGGCTGTGAACCTCGGATCACTGCGGAGCGGATCGAGGTCCGGATCGGCCTTTGCGTGGTTAAGCAGGCCGACGGAGATGTTTTCGAAGACCGGTCCAAGCAATTCCAATGCGGCCTCCGGCTCCTTCAGATGCGTTGCCAGCCTGCAAGCAAAGTTGTAGCGCGACTTTATATTGTCGGGATCAAGCAGCAGTGCACGTTTCATCCATTCCTTGAACCGCTGGAACTCTCCCTGGGCCGCTAGCGCGTGGGCGGTGTAGCTAACGGCTGCGGCATTGTTCGGATCCTGTTTCAAAATTGCTTCGGCACGCGAGAGTGTTATCTCCGCAACGCGCGCCACTGCCTGCAGATCGCCGATGGCCGCGTAGCAAGATATCAACATGGAAGCCGAGTTAACATCCGTGTCCAGCAGGGTCATCGCCTTCTCAAAATAGCGAGCTGCCTCGCCGGGCCGGTTCTGCCTGTATCTCAAATACGCGGCGGATCTGTTGACCTCGTACGAGTCTGGGTCCAGACGCAGGGCGGCATCTATTTCCGCGGACGCCGCATCATATTGACTGTCTTGTGAGTAGATTCTGGCCTTTACGGCGTGCGCCTCAGCCAGCTTGGGATCCAGCGCCAGAGCCCGTTCCGCCGCCGCCAGGCCGGCGTCGAACTTGCGGCCATGCAGGAAGCGTAGGATCACCTGCCCGAGCGCTAAGAGCGCCCAGGCGCGCGCATAGTTGGAATCGATTTCGGTAGCACGGCCGCACAGCCGGACGATCCGCTCGGCGCGCCGCTCATCGCCTTCGTGGCCCGTGACGTAGAGCTGTCGCGCCATGAGGTACAGATTGTAAGCCTCGATATTCTCGGTGCCGCGCTGCTGGATGGCCTGCCGCTCTGCGGGCAGGAGCTTCACCTTCAGAGCCTTGACGATCGCCTCGGAGATCTCGTCCTGCAGCGCGAAGATATCGTTGAGGTCACGGTCGTAACGCTCGGCCCAGACGTGGTCATTGCTCGACCCATTCACCAGCTGGGCGGTGATGCGTACGCGGCCCCCGGCTTTGCGCACACTGCCTTCAAGTACATGGTCGACCTTCAGTTCACGTGCCACCTTCGGCACGTCGACGTGCTTGCCCTTGAATACAAAGGCGCTGTTGCGCGACGTCACCGCCAGCGCCGAGACCTTGCTCAGGTCCGTGATGATGTCCTCGGTGATTCCGTCGCTGAAGTACTCCTGTTCCGGATCGCCGCTCATGTTGGCAAAGGGCAGCACGCAGATCGCAGGGCGCTCGAGGCCGTGGACCGAGACGGACGGCACCGACGGGGAAATCGCGGTCGAGGCTTGGAGCGCGCGCTGGCGAGCAACCATGTTGCCGAGCGCGCGCAGCAATTCCTGGGCCTGAGGACTTAGCGGATCCTCCCCCCAGTCGTCGAAGTCGGTGGTGTGAAGCGTGCGCACATCGATCGGCAGATCGACGCGCTCGAAGCGAATCGGGACGAGGATGCCGCGCTCAGCTCCCGCGCGCGCTTCACCGCGCACCCAGCGGGACTCCACTGAATTCGGGGTCCAGACCACCAGCACGGCAGTAGCGATCTTCAGCTGTGCGGCGATCTGGCGGTCGAACTCCTGGCCGGGAGAAATCTCCGTGTCCCACCAGACCGTCCAGCCTTTCGCCTCGATTGCGGCCACCAGCGGGGCGACACGCGCCTTGTCGCTGCGAGCGTAGGAAACGAAAACATCGGCCATTAGTGTCAGACCTCAACCCGTAATTGCCGGCAGGGTCTTTGCTGCATCTTGGGTAGCTTAACCCGACCAGCGGAGACGAGGCCGCCCGACTCACTGGAATGGACGCGCTGGCAAATGCCCGGGAATGGCTTCAGCGCTGATTATCCAAGAAGTATTGGCTAGCACGGTAAGGCTCGGTTCTCGGCGGCGGGCTCGATAAAAGCGCGCGCGACTCGCAGTGCTCGAAATCGTGAAACGAGAGCGCGCCGGCCAGAGCGGGCGATCTCGGGCCAGGGCCTCGGCGGGCCGTGCCTTTGCTACAAAACAGCCGTTCGCGACCGTTGGCTCCGGGTCAGTTGCCCGACGGATCAGGAGTAGACACGCACTAGGTCCGATGGCGGGGGGCGGAGACGGACAACTCTCCAACGGCCCGTCGAGTGCTCTTGCACCTCGACTCGCAGGTGGCGCACGCCGCTTTCGCTCAGTGGGTCGGGCTCTTCCCCCTCGGCAACGACTTCAGCGCCCCGGGAGACGCGGCGCGATGCGTCACTCAAAGGCTTTGCTGGTGTCGGCGATCCTGGTGTGTCCTCGGAATCGATCTCCCCATCGACTCGTTGCTCCACGAGATACGGGATTGCAGAGGTGCCCGTGCCGGCTTCGCGTGCGCGCGTGACCTCCGGCTCGACAACGGGCACCACAGCTGCGGAGGCGAAGGTCGAGCGCACCTGGACAGCGACCTGCTTTGCAGAGATCGGATCTGCGAAGAAACCCAGCCGAAGAAAATTGCGGGTACGTCCCTTGCGGCGACTTTCCGTCGCGTAGAGCGTGTATGCCTTGAATATAGCGAGCGAGGGCACGCGGCTGAGGTCGATCGGCTGCGCCGACCAGTGGAGCTGCACGGCAAAGGAAACCGGTGCCCCCTGAACGACAGCCTCCTTCAAAGCCAGTCGGGTACCTGTGTCGTCGGGGCGGAGCAACGCGATCTGATCGTAATGGCTCTCATCAACGTGGTCCTGAACTGCGGAGACACGGCGCGTTTCCAGAATCTTCAGGACCTGCGTGTCGGTCAACGATTTATCCTTGACCGCTGCAGGGTCGCGGCTCTGGGGAACTACCGCCTGAGAAGCAGCGGGCGGCAACGAAGCCGCCTCTGAATTGGCCGACCGCAAAAACGCGAGCGGTGCGATGGTTGCGAACGCGGTGGGATAATGCCGACGTACGGATTCCACCCATCTCTCGGCATCCGCCAGCGTCTCGAAGTACCCCATGTGGAGGTACAACTGGTGGCTGCCATCCGGCTGACGCGCGCGACTCATGAAGAATGTGAAAGACTTCAGCTGCGGTGACTGAGGCGGCCGAATGACCACAGGCGCAGCCAGCGGGCACAGCGTGAGCATGAAATGGCCAGTAGGAGCCTGCGCCGGATTGAGGTTCGATGACCCGGTGGGCTTTGCCGATATTGATGTCATGAGCTCTCCCTGAAGCGAACGTTCGAGTCACGGTCGGGGGAGCGCCAGATCTAAGGCAGGCGAGCTTGCACGCTCACACCCGGGAGTGGAGTGGCAACCCCGCTGTCTTAGGCTGTTACGCCCTTAGACCGGTAGCTTTGCGTCCCCGCCTTTCGAACGGGTATGCCCTTATCGGTGCCTGGCTCGGTCTCAGGACGGGTCCGATTTGAGTCCGGTCACGACTCGCAAAACGGATCGCATCTCAAGATCGCGCTGTCATAAGCATGGCCGCTTGGGGACTATATGTCTAGTGGGTATGGCACCTGGCCCGGATCCTGGCCCGAACTGCGCGCCGCCCCCCAAAGCTCAGCGAACGCCGTTTGCACGTACCGTGGGCCAGCCACGTGCCGGCTCGATCTCTACCCTGTCCGCTTGTGCCGTTTGGAATGACCGGTCTCGGCCAGGCTGACGCGCGGCTCCCCCGTACGCCCGAATTGTCGTTCATGGGTAGGGCAGCTCGGAATCGACCGAGCCGACTAGGGGACGCATGCGCTGCTTCAAGGGCTGCCGTCGCACCAAGAGCCTCCGGGCCGTTCAGTGATTCTCCAAACACCAACTCAGCCGAGTGTCTGATCTCGACCGCAGAGCCACCGTCCTTGTAAGGGGAGCGAGGGACGACGAAAAATAGTGACCGGTCGGGTCGATTTGGCACCCCCTCCTTCGTCGCTTACATGAACAAATCACTGGCGCTGGCAGCGCAATCTCCTGTTGTTGCGCGCGGCAAGCTGCCATCCATGCCACTCAAGCTTAAAATTAGACGTGCATATTCACTGATGAGGAGAACACCGATGACAAGCCATTCCAACAATCCGCCCGTTCAACACGGGATTCTCAGGACGCACACAAATCTGGCCGCGCCGCGCGTCGTCGCCGCGCTGCTTATTGCAACGGTTGGCTTGAGCAGCGTGCAATGCCTGGCGGCCGAGTCTGCCCGATCCCCGACGATGGCGCCGATGGCAGCGCCGCCGGCCGGCGCGTACAAGCTCGATAAGTCCCACGCCAGTATCGTGCTGCGCACGAGTCACTTGGGATTCTCGACCTACACAACGCGCTTTAGCCGCTTCGATGCAGACTTGACGTTCGACCCCAAGAATCTGCCAGCGTCTCAGGTGGTGACGACCATTGATGCGGCGTCATTCGAGATGGATGCCGCGCCGCAAATGTGTCTCGACATCATGAAGGGTCCGCAGATGCTCGATACGGCGAAATACCCCCAGATTGTCTTCAAGTCTGAAAAAGTCCGAATGACCGGAGCGAAGTCGATGGAGATCACCGGTACGCTCTCACTACATGGGGTTACGCGACCGATGGTCCTTGCGGCAACCTATAACGGGGGCTATTCCGGAATGCCGAAAATGGACCCGCAGGCGCGTATTGGTTTTTCCGCGCACGGATCGTTCAAGCGCTCGGATTTCGGTATCACCTATGGCGTGCCCGCCCCAGGCACCAAGATGGGCGTTGGGGACTTGATCGACTTCTCGATTGAAGCCGAGTTTAAAGGCCCACCGTTGGCCGTGGCAGCAGAGGCCGCGCACTGACCGCCGCGCTTTGTCGAGGCGGGGACTGCGGTCTCATTACCGCCACGAGGGCCGGCTTAACCAAGAGAGATCATGAGAAAACTTAAGCTGCAAATGCAGATGTCAATCGATGGCTGCGTCGCAACTCTTGACGGTGACCCGATGGTGGCGGAGACCATCGATCCGGGGCTCGAAAGGGTCATGTATGACGAGATTGTCGATACGTGCGACACGATCCTGCTCGGCCGCAAAATGGCCGATGGATTCGTCGAATACTGGGAACAAGCAGCCATTACAGGAACTGGCAAGGCTCGCGAATTCGGCATCAAGGCGGTTCGCATGCAGAAGATCATGTTCAGCCGGACGATTCGCCACGCCGAGAGCAAGAGTCTGAAACTCGAAAACGGTCCCCTGGCCGAGACTGTCCATGCCCTGAAACGCCAGAGCGGCAAGGACCTCATAGTCTACGGAGGGGTGGATTTCGTGTCTTCGCTCATCGAACACGCGCTCATCGACGAGTTCAACCTATTCGTGGTTCCAACCGCGATCGGCAACGGTCGGCGGATATTCAACGCGCGCACGAGTCTTGAGCTGTCAGCGTCGCGTGCCTATCCGAGTGGCACGCTTGTGAATACGTACGTGATGAAGCAGTAAATCAGCGCTTCAGCCGAAGTGCGGCGTTACTGATCGGGTTCTCCGAAGCTGACTTTGGCGAGCGTTGCCTTGGCGATCGCAAAGCGAGCGTCGCTAGTTTGGCCTACCTGCGTATCCAAACGGATCAAAACGGTCGGCGACTAGGATTATCCAGGCGGACGCGGCAGTGCTCGGAATCGGGTTTCCGTACCAACCGAACGGAACGAGATATCGTCTGCTGGAGTACAGGTACGGTTCGCTGCTAACAGGTGTCGCCGGTTCGACGATGAGATTCGCGTAGTCAGCAGGCTTTCCTGGGAGGTTGCCCTGGATGTACCGGTCGTATCGCAGACGCTGGACGCCCGCGACCATGCGAGATTCGTCGTCCGCAAGTTTCGATACAAAGATCTGTGCCTGTGCAGCTTCGGCAGCACTCCGCGGGGGCGAACGATAGTGATGGATCATGTTTCGGACCATGACGATCGCTCCGGCTGTCCACTCCGCTGAGAGCACACTGGCACGAAAGTTCCCCCGCGAGTTTTTCCCGTTGGAGTCGGCGTCTGAGTAACCCACACCCCACAGAGTTTGTGCCTCTCCACAAGCCCCCCAGTCTTTTAGACGCTCCCATAGTTGGTATGCCGCCCCAAAGCCGAACCAGGCGTCAATCTGCTCCGATCCCAGTGCCGCTACACCCCATGTGTTTACGTCTACCGCCCTTGGCTCAAGCATCGGCCGCCACTCGCTCTTCGAGTCGGGCTCGTTGGCAAACCCACCGGTCACGAACTGGCCGTCGCGCCAGGCGTGGGCGTGGAGAAATTCTCGTAGGCCTTTGGTGTGGCGCGCATCCGCTAACAGGCCTCCAGATAGCATAGTGTCAAGCAGCTTCGACGCACGCGCGATTTGATTCCTGTCAGCCGAAGTGATCTTTGCGTCTCCGGCCAGCTCATCCACAAGCGTCGACTTCAAAATGTTGAGACCTGCCAACAGCGACAGGTTATTTTCGATCGAGACAAAGTAAGGGCTGACTGGTGCTCCGCCTTGATTCTGCACCGTGCCCGCAGGCGCGTAGTAGACCGCTCCCGCAGCCGATTGCATTGCGGCGAATGCGCTCAGGACAGAAATGGCGTTCTGTACGGATGGCTCCGAGAACGGGACACACTTATCGCCTCTGTCCACCACGTAGTGAAGATAGGCGGCTTGCAGGGGTCCCACCAAGAAGGCCCACGCGTTGTCACCCGTTATGGGTTTCCAGTCGCTCCACGAGATATGGCCGAATCTGTACGCGGGGTTGTTGCCCGGAAGCTTCCCCACGGTAATGAAGTGTGCGTACTGCGAATCTTTCAGGGGGTCAGGGGCAAGCCAAGCTGGCGCTGTCATTCGAAATGCATACGCGGATCTCGGGTCTGTGATCCGGGTTCCGTTATACATGTACAGAGAGGCGATCGTGGTCGCACGACTGCCGGTTGGTACGTCTGGAGTGTTATGTATCTGGCTTAGGACCTGATTTTGGTAGGAAGCCAGTTGGTAGGAATCCAGAGCAAGGAAGTTCGCAAAGTGGTTTTTGACCGCGCCGAGTACAACGGCGATCTGCCAGGTGGCGGCGTCGTATATGTTGGTGCCGTTGTGAACGTTGACTCGTTCCGTCTGTAAAATTGCCCCTTCACCGCTTCGCGCTTTGATCGCGTAGTCGCTGGGGTCGTAGTAGTCGGCAACTGAGCAACTCAGAGCCGGCGGCCCGCAGACGTACTCGCCCCAGTACTGTGCGGAATCAAAAAAGCTGTACGGAAGCACCGAGCCCTTTAGCGGGCCCTCCGTCGTTCGATACAAAGCACCACCATGCGTGTCACGGTAACTGACCAGGTATTCGTAGGTCCCAGCCAGCTCCGCGACGTCGTCACTTGGTTCGGCCACCGCGTTGCAGGTGAGGGCACAGGACAACAGGGCGCTCGCCGTTAACAGACTTGCGTACCTGACGAGCATTCCTTGGCCTTCCATCGGGCGCACGATGACAGCTTTATGCAGGGCCCGCGAAGTGGTCACTCGCCAACGCCCGGTATGGGCGAGAGCCGTCACTGAACGACCCCAACGGGTACTGCCGAGATGGGTCAGCTGCGACGGCGCGCCCGCGGCGATAGACTCAGCGCAAAGAACGGTGGCGCCGGCTCAGTAGGGCACGCTCAGGCGGCGGTAGGCGGCGGCCAGGAGCCACAGGGGTCCGATGAGCAGGAACTGCAGGTCCTTGAAGAACGACGGCCGGCGTCCCTCGATGGCGTGCCCGATGAACTGACCGATCCAGGCCACCACGAAGATCGCGAGCGAAGTCGCCCACAGCGGCCAGGGCAGTCCCGCCAGCGCGCGCGTCAGGACCAGCAGCGCCACGAATGCCAAGAGCACGCCGGCCGCGAGCCGCCAGGACAGACTCAGATAATAAAGGAGCGCGGCCAGGGCGGTGAGGGAGGCCCAGTTGAGCCAGGGCGACAGCGCAGCGAAGCTCGCTGGCACCGGGACGCTCCAGAGCAAGCCGAACACCGCCAGCACAATGGGCGGGACGCACAGCCAGTGCAGGAGCTTGTTGGTGGGGTTCTGGTGGCTCGCGCCGTATTCGGTGAGCCAGTCGGTAACGGTGCGCATCGAGGGCAACGCTACCCCGGGCCGGCGGCGCCGGGCAAATCCCGGCAACCGCGGACCCGGCGCATCCTTGCGACTTAAGCCGCAGCCATCATGCCGCGCAGCTTCCCTAAGGCGCTCGACTCGATCTGACGGATACGCTCGGCCGAGACCCCGTACTTGTCGGCGAGCTCGTGGAGCGTGGCCTTGTCGTCGACCATCCAGCGGCGCTGCACGATGTCGCGGCTGCGAGCATCGAGGCGTTCCATGGCACCGTGCAGGCGGTCCGACTCGTCCTCTTCGCTCTCGGCTGCCTCGACCTGCTCGGCCGGATCGGCATCCGGGGAGGGCAGGTAGGCGGCCGGGCTGTACACCTCTTCCTCGTCCGACTCCGGGGTCGGATCGAAGGACATGTCCCGCGCGGCCAGGCGCTTTTCCATCTCGGTCACTTCACCCTCGGTTACACCGAGCTCGCGGGCCACGGCGGCGGTCTCCTCCGCCGACAGCCAGGTGAGGTTCTTCTTCATGCGGCGCAGGTTGAAGAACAGCTTGCGCTGCGCCTTGGTGGTGGCGATCTTCACCAGCCGCCAGTTGCGCAGCACGTACTCGTGGATCTCGGCGCGGATCCAGTGGACCGCGAAAGACACCAGGCGCACGTTGAGCGAGGGGTCAAAGCGCTTGACCGCCTTCATGAGGCCGACATTGCCTTCCTGGATCAGGTCCCCGACCGGCAGTCCGTAGCCGCTGTAGCCGCGGGCGATGTGCACCACGAATCTCAGGTGCGCAAGTACCAGCTGGCGCGCGGCGGCCAGGTCTTCGTCCGTGCGGAAGCGCTCGGCGAGCTGGTGCTCTTCCTCGCGCGTGAGGACGGGAATACGGCTGACCCGCTCGAGGTAGGCATCAAGACTACCCAGCGGACCAGCTAAAGCGTGGTCGCCCAGGCGGGCAACCATTGCGGTACCTGCGGTCATTGGATCTCCCGTGGGTTGGATGGGCATTCTAGCAGTCACCCCATTAGAGTGCTAAAGGCCTGGAAAGTTCCCCCTGCCGTCCCCAGGGCGGGTCTTTTCAAACAACAGCTTGCGCGCATTGAGAGCCACTACGGATCCCCCCTAGGAGGGGGCTGCGGGACCCCATTGGAGGCGCGGGCGCTCGAAACTTGAGCGTGGCTATAAGCCAGCTGGTGAAGAGGAGGGGACGTGGGATTGGACCACCCGGTCACCGGAAAGTTGCCCCTGGGCAGGAGAGCAGGCCTTCACCCCCAGGGGGGCTTTGGATGTAAAGTTCGCCGGCACCGGGTGCGCCCCGCGAAGGGGAGTGCCCGGCACAAATAAGAACGTTCCAGGGGAGGCTTCCATGATCAGCATTGCATCGCTGTGGCTGCCCATCGTGCTGGCGGCCGTGATCGTATTCGTCGCGAGCTCCGTCATCCACATGGCGCCCTTGTGGCACAAGAACGATTACCGCGGCATCCCGCAGGAGGAGCAGGTGATGAGCGCCCTGCGGCCGCTCGCGATTCCGCCCGGGGACTACTTCGTGCCCCACACCGACCAGAAGAATATGAAGTCGCCGCAGTTCCAGGAAAAGATGAAGCAGGGCCCGGTGGCCCTGATCAGCATCCTGCCGAACGGGCCGGTGTCGATGGGCAAGCCCCTCGCGCTGTGGTTCGTGTACCTGCTGATCGTGTGCACCTTCGCGGCACTCATCGCCGGGCACCTGCTGCCGCCGGGCGCCATGTACCTGCGGGTCTTCAAGGTGGTGCTCACCGCCTCCTTCATGGGCTACGCACTGGCGCTGCTGCAGAACTCGATCTGGCTGCGGCGTTCCTGGGGCGTGACCCTGAAGGGCTGCTTCGACGGGCTGATCTACGCTGCCCTCACCGCCGGCACCTTCGGCTGGCTGTGGCCGCACTGAACAATGCGCCGGCGGGGATGGGGTGCGTGTCGACTGCGTCACGCACGACCCGAGTTATGACCGCGAACCTGCGCAAACTGCGTATTTATCCGTATTTGGTGCGAACTAACACGCGTGAAAACTTAAAAGTACGTCACGTACGCCTGACATAAGAGATGCTCTGATACACTCAATTTCAACAGCTAAAGAGGCGCAGGGGTCGATGAATCAAGCTCGCTGGTTAGGGATGGCGGCCGTGTGCTGCCTGATGCTTGTCGCCCCGCTCAGCTACGCCGCCCCGGCTACCGCGGTGCCGGCGCACCTGAAATACTCGAGCCGCGCCTCGCTGGCGGAGCCGGTGCTGCGCTCGAGCGCCGCCCTGGTGCTCGATACCACCCACTCCTCGGTGCTCTACTCGCGCCGCTCGGACGTGGCGATGCCGATCGCCTCGATCACCAAGCTCATGACCTCCCTCGTGGTCAGCGAGGCCGGCCAGCCCCTCGATGAGATGCTCATCGTGAGCGACGATGACCGGAGCCTGGGCAAGGGCGCGGCCTCGCGGCTCGCCCCCGGCACGCGTCTGACGCGCGGTGACCTCATGCACCTCGCCCTGATGTCCTCCGAGAACCGCGCCGCGCACGCCCTGGGGCGCAACTACCCGGGCGGCGTGGCCGCCTGCGTCATCGCCATGAACGCCAAGGCGCGCGCGCTCGGCATGAGCACCGCGCACTTCGTCGAGCCGACCGGGCTTTCGGACGCGAATGTCGCCAGCTCTGAGGATCTTTCCAAGCTCGTGATGGCCGCCGCCCAGGTGCCGGCGATCCGCGAGTACTCCACCGACAGCGACTACGTCGTGCAGGTCGGGCGCCGCATGGTGCAGTTCCACAATACCGACTCGCTGGTGAACAAGGCGGACTGGAATATCGTGGTGCAGAAGACCGGCTACATCTCCCAGGCTGGCCGCTGCCTGGTCATGCAGACGGTGATCGAGGACCGCACGGTGGTGATCGTGCTCCTGAACTCCTTCGGCAAGCGCACCCGCGTCGCCGATGCGCGCCGCATCCGCAAGTGGATGGAAGCTACCCTCGCCTCCAAGGGCGCTGCCGTCCCGACCACGACCTGAGGATCTGCGGCGCGCGCCGCCTCAGGCGCGCGGTTCGATGCTGCGCAGGTGCCGGGCGGCCGAGATCCAGGCGCCGAGCCAGCCCAGCACCAGGCCCGCACCCACCAGCGCTGCGACGTCCGGGAGCGTGAGTCCCTCCAGCTCATAGCGGCTGCCGTAGAGGTGCGCGAGCGTCGCCACCGAATCGCGCAGCACCAGCACCACGAGCGTGAGCACTCCCCAGGCGAGCAGCGCCCCGCCCAGGCCGTAGAGCACGCCGGTGTAGAGGAACGGCCGGCGCACGAAGGCGTTGGAGCCGCCGACCAGCTTGGTGACCTCGATCTCCGCGCGGCGCCCCTGGATCTCCAGCCGTATGGTGTTGCCGATGACGGCGAGCACGCCGATACCGAACAGCGCCGCGGCGATCAGCAGCACGCGCCGTAGCACCTCCAGGATCGCGTTGAAGCGCATCACCCACTCCGAGTCGACCTGCACCAGGTCGACCTCCGGCCAGGCGCTGAAGTAGTGCCGCAGCGCCTCGAGCCCCGCCGCCGAGCTCGCCGCGGCGCGCGGCCGCACGTGCAGCACGTGCGGCAGCGGGTTTTCCTTGAGTGCGGCGAGCGCATCGCCGAATCCGGAGTAGCTGCGGAAGTCCTCGAGGCCCTTGTCCGCGCTGATCAGGGTGACGCTTGCGACGTCCGGGCGTTGCTGCGCGGCCTGGGTGAGCTGCTGCGCCTTGGCGAGCGGCACGTCGGTCTTGAGGTACACCGACAGATCCACGGCGCTCGCGAAGTTGCCGGTGGCCGCCTGCGCGTTGGTGACGAACAGCTTCAGTGCCGCCGGCAGCGCCAGCGCCAGGGCGATCACGAGCAGGGTCAGAACGGTGGCGAGCGGGGTGCGCGCCAGGCGCCCGAGCGAACCCAGGAACGCCTGCAGGTGCCGGCCGCTGGCAACCCCCAGGCTCATCGGATCGCCACCAGCGAGGGCAACGGATCGACCGGCGGATCGCCCTGCAGCGCGCCGTGCTCGAGCGTGATCACGCGCTCGCCGAACTCGCGCACGATGTGCATATCGTGGGTAGCCACCACCACCGTCACGCCGACGTCCTGGAAGCGCCGGAACAGGCGCATCACTTCCAGCGACAGGTCCGGATCGAGGTTGCCGGTGGGCTCGTCCGCGATCAGCAGCGGGGGCTTGCTGACGACCGCGCGCGCGATGCCGACGCGCTGCTGCTCGCCCACCGAGAGCTCCTGCGGCAGCACGCGCTCCTTGCCGAGCAGTCCCACCTGATCGAGCGCGGCGCGCACGCGCTTGTCGATCTCCTTCAGCGAGGTGCCGGCGACCGCCAGCGGCAGGGCGACGTTGTCGAACACCGGGCGGTCGGCGAGCAGCTTGTGGTCCTGGAACACCACTCCGAGCCCGCGCCGGAAGGCGGCGATGTGGCGTGCCTTCAGCGTCTGGGTGTTGCGGCCGTTGACGAGCACCGCCCCGCGCGTGGGACGCTCGAGCAGCGCAATGAGCTTCAGCACCGTACTCTTGCCGGCCCCCGAGCGGCCGGTGAGGAACACCATCTCGCCGGTGTGGATGTTGAAGCTGACGTTGCTGAGTGCCTCGCGGCCGTTGGCGTAGCGCTTGCTGACGCGGTCGAAGCTGATCATGCGGCCGCGCCCCGGCTTTCCGGGCCCTCGACCAGCGCTGCCGCGAACGCCTCCGCGTCGAACTCGCCGAAGTCCTCCGCTGCCTCCCCCACCCCGATGTAGCGGATCGGGATCTTCAGCTGCTGCGCGATGGCGATGACGATGCCGCCCCTGGCGGTGCCGTCGAGCTTGGTGAGGACGAGCCCGGTAACCCCGACCGCCTCGTTGAACTGGCGTGCCTGTGAGAGCGCGTTCTGCCCCTGGTTGGCATCAAGCACCAGCAGCACCTCGTGGGGCGCGGCAGGATCGACCCGCTGCAGCACGCGCTTCACCTTCTTCAGCTCCTCCATCAGGTGCGACTGGCTGTGCAGCCGCCCGGCAGTATCCGCCAGCAGCACCTCGCTCCCGCGGGCGCGCGCGGCGGCCAGCGCGTCGAACACCACCGCGCCCGGGTCGGCGCCGGTCGCCTGGGCGGCAAAGGCCGCGCCTGAGCGCTCCGCCCATACCTTCAGCTGTTCGACGGCGGCGGCGCGGAAGGTGTCACCGGCGGCCAACAGCACGCTCTTACCCTCATCGGCGCAGCGCCGCGCGAGCTTGCCGATGGTAGTGGTCTTGCCCGAGCCGTTGACGCCGACCACCAGGATCACGAACGGGCGCTGCGCGGGATCGATGACGAGCGGCCGCGCGCATGGGGTGAGTATCTCCACGATGGCCGCGCGCAGCGCGGCGATGAGCGCCGCCACGTCGGCGAGTTCCTGGCGCGCCACGCGCCGGCGCAGGTCCGCAAGGATCCGCTCGGTGGCTTCCACGCCGACATCCGCGCTGATGAGGCGCGTCTCGAGCTCCTCGAGGATCGCGCCATCGATCTGGCGGCCGCGGACTAAGTCTCCCAGATCGTAGGTGAGCCAGGAGTTGCCACGGTTCAGCCGGTTGCGCAGGCGTCGCAGGAAGCCGGGGCGCTCGTCGGACTTGGGGGCTTCGGGGACGCGTCGGAACATAGGGCGGGCATTGTAGCGGGCTGAAAAGACGCGGGCGGCCGCTTCCGCGTCCGCCGGCGCACTTAAAGGGCCCGCCGCGGCGCGCGCACCGCTAGGGGTGGGATCACGCTCGGATTGCCGATGAGGATGGTCGTGCCCGGCGGGGTTGCCGGGAAGCACACCGCCGGTACCGGCTGGCCGGTGAGGCCGAACGCCTCCAGCCTGCGTCTTCTGGGTGGCCGCGGGGCTGGTCGCGCTCGTCAGGAAGACGAGGTAGCCCCGCATCCCCTCCTGCCGGTGCCGTTGTGCGGGCTGCGCTTATGGATGAGGCAAGCTGGGGTACGCTTAGGCCAAGAACGCAGGCAAGGTGCCGCCGGCGCCGCAGGGGTGATTGCACTTGGGTTCGGCCGACAACTCAGCAGGGCGCGCGCGTGCCGTGCCGCGACGCGCAGCCGCGGCGCGCGTGCTGCGCATCATCGGCGGCAGCTGGCGCGGTCGCAAGCTGCGTTTCCCCGCCGGCGCGGACATCCGTCCGACGCCCGACCGCGTGCGCGAGACACTCTTCAACTGGCTCGCCTCCGGCGTGCGCGATGCGCGCTGCCTCGACCTGTTCGCCGGCAGCGGCGCGCTCGGACTTGAGGCGCTGTCACGCGGGGCGGCGCAGGTGACTTTCGTGGAGCATGACGTGGCCGCGGCACGCGAGCTCAGCGCGCGCCTGAGTGAATGGGGCGCGAGCGGCGCTACGGTCGAGCGCTGCGATGCGCTCGAATACCTCAGGGGCACACCGCGCCGGTTCAACATCGTCTTCCTCGACCCGCCCTTTGCGGCGGGGCTGGTGCCGGCGGCCGCCGAACTGCTCACAGGAGGCGGCTGGCTCGACCCGGGCGCGCGACTCTATGTCGAATGCCCCGCACGTCCCGGCCCCCCGCAAGTGCCGGCCGCCTTCCATATCCTTAAGTCCAAGCGGGCCGGCGAGGTCGGTTATCATCTCTATGACTATTCGCCGGCACCGGCCGACTGATCGGGCATGAAACGCAACGCCGTCTACCCGGGGACCTTCGACCCCATAACCAACGGGCACCACGACCTGGTGCGCCGCGCGTCCGGGATTTTCGACTCCGTGGTCGTAGGCATCGCCGCCAACCCCAACAAGACCCCCATGTTCCCGCTGGCCAAGCGCGTCGAGCTGGCGCGCGCGGTCTTGAGCGAGCTCACCAACGTGACGGTGCAGGGCTACGAGGGGCTGACGGTGGATTTCGCGCGCCAGCATCAGCACGCGGTCGTCGTGCGCGGCCTGCGCGCGATCTCGGACTTCGAGTTCGAGTTCCAGCTCGCCAACATGTCGCGTCACCTCGACCGCGATTTCGAGACCGTGTTCCTCACGCCCAAGGAACAGTTCACCTTCATCTCCTCGACCCTGGTGCGCGAGATCGCGGTGCTGGGCGGAGACGTGAGTCAGTTCGTGCATCCGATCGTGGAGGCAGAACTGAAGAAGCAGCGCCGCAGCTGAAGGGCGATGCACACGGGCGCCCCGGGAGCAGCGCAGCAGGGTCCGGGCCTGGAGGGGGCCTGGGTGCCCGTCGCCGCGAGCGTCGCAGGCAGTCGGCTGCCGGTGGAGGAGCTGCGGGTGCGCTACCTGCTGCTCGAATGCGGCGGCTACCGCATCATCGACCGCAGCAACCGCGTCGTCGACGGCGGCTACTACCACATCGATCCCAAGCGCTGCCCGCCCACCATCGACATCATGGGGGAGACCGGACCGCATGCCGGCCGCACCATGCTCGCGGTCTACGAGCTGCGCGGCGATGAGCTGACGTTGTGCTATGACCTCGAGCGCCCGGAACGCCCGGCGAATCTGACGCCGCAGCGCAACCAGCCGCTGCTGCGCATCACTTACGAGCGCGCGGCGCTCGCTTCTTCCTGAGCCCGCGCGCCGCGCGCAGCGGGCGCCGGATGCGCGCGCGTGTGGTCTTTTTCCGCACGGCCTTCTTCTTGCCGCGGCGGCGCAGCTTCGGCACGCGCGGCAGGCGGATGCGTTCGGAAGGTTGCGGCAGGGTGCCGGCGCGTTTGAGCTCGAGCGCGCGCCACAGGTACCAGGCGGCGGCGCTGCGGTGGGGCTTCCAGCGCTCCCCGTACTGCGCCAGCGCCTTCGGGTGCGGCAGGTTCCTCAGACCGTAGGCGGCGCGAAATCCCGCGCGCACGCCGAAGTCATCCACCGGCAGCACGTCCGGGCGCCCGAGGCGAAACATGAGGAGCATCTCCACCGTCCAGCGCCCGATGCCGCGCACCTGGGTGAGGCGCGTGATGATCTCCTCATCGGACAGGAGCGCGAGCACGGTGTGCTCGGGCACGACCTGCGCCAGGGTTTTTTCCGCCAGATCCTTGAGCGCTGCCACCTTGGCGAAGGAGAAGCCGGCCGCGCGCAAGGTAGCGGCCGGGGCGGTGAGCACCCACTGCGGGGAGGGGAAGGGCCCCTCATCGCAGGCGGCGATGAGACGCCTGAGGATGGTGTTGGCGGCCGTGCCGTTCAGCTGCTGGTGCGCGATTGCGTGCGCGAGCGCCTGAAACGGGTGGATCTCTTCCTCGACACCGGGGTCATAGGGGCCGACCGCCGCGATGAGAGCCGCCATCACCGGGTCGGCGAGCGACAGATGGCTCTGGATGTGCTTGCTCATGCGAAGGCTTTTTTATAGAAGGCGTGGCGCTACTTCTGGCAGCGCGGGCAATAGTAAGTCGAGCGCTGCCCCTGCGTCAGCGCCTTCACCGGCGTGCCGCAGCGCCGGCAGGGTTTGCTCTTGCGCTCGTAGACATACAGCCGCTGACGGAAATAGCCGGGCGCGCCGTCCGCTCCCAGATAGTCGCGCAGCGTCGTGCCGCCGGCGCGGATGGCGAGCTTCAGCACCGTGCGCACCGCGTGCACCAGGCGTGCGGCCTCGGCGCGCGTGAGCGAGGCGGCGCGCCGCTGGGGCCTCAGGCGCGCGCGGAACAGGGCTTCACTGGCGTAGATGTTGCCGACCCCGACCACCAGGTGACTGTTCATGAGCAGCTGCTTGAGTGCCACGCGCCGCCCGCGGCTGATGCGCCACAGGTAGTCCGCGCTGAAGGCGCGCGCGAAGGGCTCCGGCGCCAGGTCCTTCAAGAGCACGTGGTGGCGCGGATCGGCGTCCGTATAGAGCAGACTGCCGAAGCGGCGCGGATCGTTGAAGCGCAACGCGAGGCCTGAGTCCAGAATGAGGTCGAAGTGATCGTGCTTGAGGCGCGGGGTATCGGCCGGCACCGCGCGCAGGTTCCCCGACATCCCGAGGTGCAGGAGCAGCGTGCCGGACTCGAGGCTCAGGAGCAGGTACTTGGCACGCCGCCCGACGCGCTCGATGCGCCGGCCGGCGAGCTGAGCCGGGAGCTCGCGCGGCACGGGCCAGCGCAGTCGCGCTTCGTAGACCTGCAGGGCGACGATGCGGCGCTTGCGGGCGTGGGGCGCAAGGCCCCGCCGCGTGGTCTCGACTTCGGGTAGTTCAGGCACGCGCGCTTAAGCGACCCACGCGCGGCAAGGATTACTTGATCTTCGACTCTTTGTAGGCGACGTGCTTGCGCGCCTTGGGGTCGAACTTGCGCACTTCCAGCTTGTCCGGGTGCAGTCGCTTGTTCTTGGTGGTCACGTAGAAGTGGCCGGTGCCGGCGGAGGACAACAGTTTGATCTTCTCGCGCATGGTGGCTCCTTAAGGTGCAGCCTTCAGATTCTGCGGCCCTTGGCGCGCAGTTCCTCGACAACCTTGTCGATGCCCTTCTTCTCCACGGTGCGCATGCCGCTGGCGGTCAGACGCAGACTGACCCAGCGCTTCTCGGTCTCCACCCAGAACCGCTGCGTGTGCAGGTTCGGCAGGAAGCGGCGGCGCTTCTTGTTGTTGGCGTGGGAGACGCGATTACCGACGGCCGGCTTCTTGCCGGTGATCTCGCAGACGCGGGACATACGAACAACCTTAAGAGATTTCAGTGACTTAGGCGCCCGACAGGTCTTCCCCTCGGGTTCCCGGGGCGGGCTTTATACCAGCCCCAAGGCGGGATCTCAAGAACCGGGCCGGCAGTGGCCATATAAAAGGTACACCCACGCCACGACTCCCGGGGGCTGTGCGTTCCGGCGCCTTGGGAGGTTCAGATCAGGCCGTGCTCGCAGAACGAGAAGCACTGGCCGTCGCCGACGATCAAGTGGTCGGGCACGTGCACATCGGCCAGGCCAGGCTCAAGAGACCAACGACTCGCCAAAGGCAATCCATGCTGGCTTTTGCGTGAGGTAGAGCGCTGCGTGAAATGCGCCCACAAACAGCAAAGCTCCCCACGCAAAGGCCGGATGCAGTCGACGATGCCAAAGCGTGTCGAGCCCGACACAGATCAATATGAACAGATCCAGTCCCAGCATGATGCGTAGATTGAGCTCTGTCTCGGTCGCCCGGGTCATAAAGCTCACGGGGAGCCGCGCGAGCGCGTCCGGCAGCATGCAAGCGATGGTTAACAGCATCAGCCGCTTGTGGTAGGCCGGCCGTTGACGTTGCCAGATCGCCACGGCGACGAAAGCGGCAAAAAATAGCATCTGAAGCAAATCCAGACTCGTGATAACGACCTGACTCGCAGCGAAATCGGTGTGACCCCGCACTTCGCGTGCCGCGGCGTGCAGAGTCGTAATTGATCCGTAAAGCACAACCAGCGCCGCCCAAACGACCCCAAACACTCCAAGCCGCCGATGCCATTGGACCCGGTGAGCGGCAATCAGGCTGGTTTGAGCGACGAGCAGCACGACCCACCCGGTCATCACTGCGCCGTGAATGTGTAGCAGTGCCGACAGAGGCGGCGTACCGAAGAACGGCTGCAGATAGAAAGTCCGCGCGAATGTCCAAAAAACCAGCGCCAGGAAGATGAGACTGGCACCGAGGTACAGGCGGCGGTCTAAGCGACGTGGTGATCGAACGACGGCATTCACCGAGGATTCCCCACTGCGGCGCGGTCTCGTCTGACGATTTCCCGGATAGTAACCCCAACCATCAACCGCTTTCGACGGTATTCCCTCGGCGAGGGTTGCCGATCGCTACTGTCGGGAGGCTCAGATGAGCGGAGCAGAGAATTTAGAGAAGCCCGCGGTCTGCAAGTGAGACGGCATCTCCGCCGGCGACGATGACGTGGTCAAGCAGGCGCACATCGATCAGGGCAAGCGCCTCCTTAAGCCGTCGGGTAATGAGTTCGTCCGCCTGGCTCGGCTCCGCGGCACCCGATGGATGTGGATGCGCCAGCACCAGGGCCGCGGCGTTGCGGGCCAGCGCGAGCTTCACCACTTCGCGAGGGTGCACGCTCGCCTTGTCGATCGTGCCCCGAAAGAGTTCAACGTAGTCAATGAGCCTATGGCGGGTATCCAACAGCAACACCGCGAATGTCTCATGCTCTAAGGTTCCGAGCTTCAGGGTGAGGAATTCGCGGACGGTGCGCGGAGAGTCCATCGCCATCCCGCGGCGGACACGCCGGGTCATCGCCCGCCGGGCGGCGGCGATGATTTCCGTAGCCGTCGCGGTTCGCAGCTCATCGAGCGGGCCGCGAACCCAAAGGCGCTCGGTCTGCCGTGGTTCAACCGGCGGGCCCACCAGTGCTGGGATCGGCTCGTCGTCTGGAGGCTCGGGCAGCCCGAGGGGCAGCTGCTCTGCGACGTTCACAGCCTCGCACCCGAGAGGACGTGTGCGGCGGTGGGCCAGTGCCGGATGCTCATACCGTGTGGTTCTAAGAGGCCGGGTGTGCAGTCTAAGCAGTACCTGCCCCCCGCCGGCAGGGCCATAAAGTGCCGGGAGTGCCCGGTTTCGCACCCAGGGCCTGTGCGGTCGGTTTGCTTCGAGCGCCTTGCCCGGTGCGATAATGAAGCCACGGGAACGGGAACAGGATCCCATGCAAGGCAAGCGCATCCTCCTTGGCGTCACCGGCGGCATCGCCGCGTACAAGAGCCCGGATCTTGTGCGGCGGCTGCGTGAGCGCGGCGCCGAAGTCCAGGTGGTCATGACCGCCGCGGCCCGCGAATTCGTCACCGCCACCACCTTCCAGGCGGTTTCCGGTCGCAGCGTGCGCAGTGACCTGTGGGACCCGGCGGCGGAGGCGGCGATGGGGCACATCGAGCTCGCCCGCTGGGCCGATGCCGTGCTGATCGCACCGGCGAGCGCGGACTTTCTCGCCCGGCTTGCGGGCGGGCAGGCCGATGACCTGCTTGCGACCCTGTGCCTGGCCACCAGTGCGCCGGTCGCGGTCGCCCCGGCCATGAATCACCTGATGTGGGCCAACGCCGCGACGCGCGCCAACGTGGCGCTGCTCGCCGAGCGCGGCATCCACATCCTAGGTCCGGGCGAGGGCGATCAGGCGTGCGGTGAGAGCGGGCCGGGACGCATGCTCGAGCCGGCCGATCTGGCCGAGCGCGCCGGTGCACTGCTGGCGCCCGGCGGCGCGCTCGCCGGGCGGCGCGTCTTGATCACCGCCGGCCCGACGCGCGAACGCATCGACCCGGTGCGCTTCATCAGCAACCGCTCCTCCGGCAAGATGGGCTTCGCGGTCGCGCAGGCGGCGCGCGAGGCCGGCGCCACCGTGGTGCTGGTGGCCGGTCCGGTGACGCTGGCAACGCCCGCCGGGGTGACGCGCGTGGATGTGGAGAGCGCCGCCGACATGCTCGCCGCGGTGCTGCACGAGCTGCCGGGGACCGACGTATTCATCTCGACCGCGGCGGTGGCCGACTATCGGCCGGCGCGCGCCGCGGAGCAGAAGATCAAGAAGAGCAGCGAGACGCTCGAGCTCGCCATGCAGCGCACCACCGACGTGCTCGCCACCGTGGCGGCGAAGCCCGAGCGCCCCTACGTGGTCGGCTTCGCCGCCGAGACCGAGGCGGTGGAGCAGAACGCGCGTACCAAGCTCATGAAGAAGAACCTCGACATGATCGCCGCCAACGAAGTCGGCCACGACAAGGCCTTCGACTGCGAGGACAACCAGCTCATCGTGCTCGGGCGCAATGCGCGCCACGAGCTGCCGCGTGCCAGCAAGCTCGCCCTGGCGCGCGGGCTGGTGGCCCTGATCGCCGCGGACCTGAGCGCCCGCACCGCCTCCCGCAAGCGCGGTTCGGCGCTCGCTTGAGCGCCCCGCCTGCCGCGCGGCGCGCCCTGAAGGTGCGCATCCTCGATCCGCGCCTGGGGCGCGAGTTCGCGCTGCCGGCCTACGCGACGGCGGGCTCGGCGGGGCTGGACCTGCGCGCCTGTGTTAAGGCACCCCTGATACTCGCCCCGGGTCGCGCCGAGCTCCTGCCCACCGGCCTTGCCATCCACGTGGAGGATCCGGGACTGGCCGCGGTGATCCTGCCGCGCTCGGGCCTGGGCCATAAGCACGGCATCGTGCTCGGCAATCTCGTCGGGCTGATCGACTCGGACTACCAGGGCGAGCTCATGGTGTCGTGCTGGAACCGCAGCGCCGAGCCCTTCACCGTCGCGCCCGGCGAGCGCATCGCGCAGCTCATTATCGTGCCCGTGGTGCAGGTACAACTGGAGGTCGTGGAGGATTTCGCGGCCAGCAGCCGCGGCGCCGGCGGCTTCGGACATTCCGGCCGCCGCTGATCACTCGTGGATCGTGTGCAGCTCGCGGTAGCGCTGGATGTCGGCGTCGAACTGCGCGCGCAGCGTCTTTTCTTCCTGGCCCTTCTGCGCCAGCGCGCCGCTCTGTTCGCGCATCTCGCTAACGGTGCGCACCAGGTTCTCGGCCAGATCATCGGGCATGCGCCGCGCCCCGGGGCTCGTGCTGTAGGGCAGGTAAGTCACGGCGCGCGTCTGCAGCGCGCCCAAGCGCGAGCGCAGGCTCTCCACGTACTGCTCGGCGGCCGAGCGCTGGCCGCGCAGCTGATCCAGGCGCACGTCGCGCAGCGCCTCGATGTCAGCCACGGACGTGTAGGTGGAGATCAGGAAGTTGTCGTGCTGGCGCTGCTTGAATGCCTCGGCCTTCTTGCGCGTCTCTGCGGCCGCCTGCTCGGCGGTGAGCGCCGCATCGATGTGGCTGACTTCCAGCCCCTGGCGGTTTAAGACCGCGCGGTCCTGCTGCGCATACTGCGGCGGGATGTTATCGCCGTAGTGCACCACGCCCTGCTCGTCCACCCACTTGTAGGCGATGCCCTTCTTGTTGGAGCTCGGTGCGGAAGGGGCGGCGTAGGCGGCGGCGGCGGCCAGGAGTGCCGCGCCGAGCAATGCGGGCCAGAACAGACGCGGCGTGGGGGAGGACATGGCGCTAGTTTCCGGCGGAGCGGTGGCCGCTGGCAAGCTCAAAGAGCGCCGTAGCGCTGCCGATAGGCCTCAAGCTGTGTGAGCTGCTCGGCAGAAATGCGCGCACGTGCGTCGGCGCCCTGCGACAGCGCCTCGATCAGGTCCGCCAGTGTGACGATGCTCACACACCTCAGGCCCTCGTGCTGCTCGACCTCCTGCACGGCGGTGAGCGCGCCGCTGCCACGCTCCTGGCGATCGAGCGCCAGCGCCACGCCCACCGCTGTGGCGCCCGCGGCGCGGATGATCTCGAGCGACTCGCGCACCGCGGTGCCGGCGGTGATGACGTCATCGATGATCAGCACCCGCCCTTTAAGAGCTGCGCCCACGATGCGACCGCCCTCGCCGTGATCCTTGGCCTCCTTGCGGTTGAAGGCATAGGGCACGCTCCTGCCGTGCTCGGCGGCGAGCGCCACTGCAGTCGCGGTCGCGAGCGGTATGCCCTTGTAGGCAGGGCCAAAGAGCATGTCGAAGTCGATGCCCGAATGCACGATGGCGGCGGCATAGCAGTGCCCGAGCAGGTGCGCCGCCTCGCCGTCGCTGAACAGGCCGGCGTTGAAGAAGTAGGGACTCTCGCGTCCGGACTTGAGCGTGAAGCGCCCGAAGCGCAGCGCCGCGCGCTGCAAGGCGAGCTCGATGAACGTGAGCTGGTATTGCTGCATGTCATATCATTGCACCATGCGCGTCATCACCGTCAACGTCTGCGGCATCCGCTCGGCGGCTGCCAAGGGCCTGTTCCGCTGGCTGCGTCGTCAGCGGGCGGACTTCGTGTGCCTGCAGGAGACCAAGAGCCAGGAACACCAGCTCAGCGAGCACGACGTGCACCTGCCGGGCTACCACGCCTTCTTCAGCGACGCGCAACAGAAGGGCTACGCCGGGGTGGCGCTCTACAGCCGGCACAAGCCCGAGCGCGTAGTGCGCGGCTTCGGCATCGATGAGTTCGACCGCGAGGGCCGCTATCTGGAGGCGCAGGTCGGGCGCCTCTCGGTGGTGTCGCTCTACATGCCCTCAGGCTCCGCAGGCCCGCACCGCCAGGCCTCCAAGGTGCGCTTTCTCGAGGCCTTTACGCCGCACCTGGCGCACCTGCGGCGCAAGCGTCGCGACTACATCCTGACGGGTGACTGGAACATCGCGCACCGCCCGATCGACCTGCGCAACTGGAAGTCCAACCAGAAGAACTCCGGCTTCCTGCCCGAGGAGCGCGCCTGGATGGACCAGCTGTTCGGGTCGGCCGGCTACGTCGATGCCTTCCGCGAGGTCTGCCCCGGACCTGACCTGTACACCTGGTGGTCCAACCGCGGGCAGGCGCGTGCCAACAACGTCGGCTGGCGCATCGATTACCAGGTGGTCAGCAGGGGGCTTGCCGGCAAGGCGCGCGCCGCCTCGATCTACACGCGCAAGCGCTTCTCCGATCACGCACCGCTGATCATGGACTACGAACTTTGAGCATGCCGGCCGCCCGTGCGCGCCCGCGCCTGCTCGAAGTGCTCGCGACTCCGAAGATGCTGGCGATCCTGCTGCTCGGCGGGGCCTCGGGCTTCCCGAATCAGATCACCGAGAGTGCGCTGCAGGCGTGGCTGAAGGACGTCGGTGCCAGCAACACCACCATCGGTCTCATGTCGTATGTGGCGCTGCCTTATTTACTGAAACCCCTCTGGGCGCCCTTCATCGACCGCTATCCGCTGCCCTTCCTCGGCCGCCGGCGCGGCTGGATCCTGGCGATGCAGCTGGCGCTGGCGCTCACGATCGCGCTCTTTGCGCTGCAGAACCCGGCCGCGGCACTGCCGGCCTTCACCGCCTGCGCACTCGCGATCGTGTTCTTCTCCGCGACCCAGGACATCGCCTTCGATGCCTACCGCACGGATGTCACCAGCGCGAGCGAGCGCGGCCTTGCGGCCGCTGCGGTCAATCTCGGCTACCGTGTCTTCGCCTACACGGCCTCCGTCGTGGCGCTGGTGTCGGCGCAGTACTTCGGCTGGCGCACCGCGATGCTGCTGCTCGCAGCGCTGATGCTGTGCTTTTGCGTGGCCACGGTGTGCGCGCCGTCCTCGCACAATCGCTACCAGCCGCGCTCGCTGGCCGAGTCGGTGCTCGAGCCGCTGAAGGACCTGCTCGCCACCCCGAGCGCGCTGACCCTCATCATGGTGGTGCTGCTGTTCAAGATCGGGGATGCCTTTGCCAACAAGCTCTTCACCCCCTTCATGATGGACATCGGTTTCTCCAAGGGCGAGATCGGTGCCATCGTCAAGGCGCTCTTCACCGTGAGCGCGCTCGGCGGCTCGCTCCTCGGCGGCATCTTCATGGTACGTCTGGGACTGCTGCGCTCGATGCTCGCCTTCGGAGTGCTGCAGGCCGTGAGCAACCTCCTCTACTGCCTGCTGGCGGTGAGCGGTAAGAGCTACGCCATCATGGCCACCGCGGTGGTGATCGAGCACATCGCCGGCGCCATGGGCAACATCGCCCTGGTGGCCCTCATCATGGCGATGTGCGACGTGCGCTACAGCGCCTTCCAGTACGCCCTGCTGTCGGCACTGGCGCTGCTGCCGCGCTACAGCCTGGGGTATCCGGCCGGCTGGGTCGCCGATCACAGCGGCTGGTACGGCTATTACATCGTGAGCTTCCTGCTCGCGCTGCCGGGCCTGCTGATGGTGTGGTGGAACCGCCGCCGCATCGAGGCGCTCGATCAGGCGCGCGCCGTGGCGGTGACGTGAGCGCGCGCGTGCCCTTTGCGCCACTGGACCTCGAGCGCGTCATCTGCCGGCTCGCGGACCTGCCGGCGGGCGCGGCGCGCGCGTTCACCATCGGCGGCGGCGACTGGCCGTTGCGGGGCCTGTTGGTGCGCGCGGGCGCCGCGGTGCATGCGTACGTGAACCGCTGCCCGCACGCCGGTCACCCGCTCGATCTGATTCCGGGACGCTTCCTCACCCCCGACGGCGCGCTCCTCCTGTGCGCCTCGCACGGGGCCGTGTTCGAGAAGTCGACCGGACTGTGCCTGGCCGGCCCGTGCGCCGGGCGGGCGCTGCGGGCGCTGCGCCTGGAGGTGCGCGATGGACTGGTGCTTTTGGGCGCGGACGAGGCGGTCAGCGCGCCCGAGGATGCCGCGGACGGCTGAGGGCTTCAGTCGAAGAGGTCGATGCCATCGAGCGCACTGGCGCGCAGATCGTGCTCATCGCCCAGGTCGGAACCTGAGCCGCGGCGCGAATCGCCGTCGCTCTCGACGTCCACCGAGCCGCTCCAGTCCTCGGGTGCCTGCGCGGACTCGAGCGCGCCGTCGTCCCATTGCGCTTCCCAGTCCTCGACGTCCATCTCCTCGACCGTGCCGTCGAAGTACTGGATCTCGATCGTACCGTCATCGTCATCGAGCGCGACCACCTCAAACAGCGCACCGCCGCTGAGACGATACCAGTCACCAATGCCCGGTTGAGGACTCGCCATGGACGTTATCTCCTGGATGAGACACGATCGCTGTGCGTGCACGCTCCTGAATTAATGTTGCGCTTCGCGGGTGAGCCTTTCAAGGTCTTATTTGTGCGCGTGCGCGCCGGAAATTCACGGTCACGTCAGGGGCGCAGGTTGCCGCGCTTTGGCGCACAGCACCATGCTTGAGCAGCCACTGAAATTCCTGGTGGTGTTCTTCGTGGTGATCGAGCCGATCTCCCTCATCCCGCTGTTCTCGGGGCTCACCACGGGGGCGACCGCGCAGTACAAGCGGCGCATGGCGGTGAAAGCGGTGATCATCGCCGCGCTCATCCTGGTGCTGTTCGCATTCGTCGGTGCCGGCTTCCTCGACCTCATGGGCATCAGCCTGCAGGCGTTTCGCATTTTCGGCGGCATGCTGCTGTTTCTGCTGTCACTGGAGATGGTGTTTGCGCGCGAGTCGGGCGCCCGCACCTCCAGCGGGGAAGCGGCCGAGAGCAAGCGGCGCGCGGACATCTCGGTGTTTCCGCTGGCCTTTCCCTTCATCGCAGGCCCGGGTGCGCTCGCCACCATCCTGCTGTGGTTCGGGCCGCTGCACGCCGGCACCCAGACGGCGCTGTTCGCCGGCTACCTCGTGGCCGTCGGGATCGTGCTCGCGATCTCGCTGGTGCTCATGCTGCTCGCCGAGCCCCTCATGCGCGTCATCGGGGTGACCGGCGCCAACGTCGCCAGCCGCCTGCTCGGGGTGGTGCTGGGGGCGCTCGCCGTGCAGTTCGTGCTCGACGGGTTGCGCCAGGCGTTCGGTGTCAGCTGAGCTTCGCGCCCGCGCGGCGCCGGAAGGCGAGATCCCACACCTGGTGCCCGAGGCGCTCGCCGCGGCGCTCGAAGCGCGTGGGCTCGCGCTCAGGCGGCCGCGCCACGTAACCGCCCGTAGGCGCCAGGTTCTCCAGCGCCGCCGCAGCGTTCAGGGTCGCGAGCATCTCCTCGGCATAGGGCTGCCAGTCGGTGGCGAGGCGCAGCAGCCCGCCGGGGGCGAGCCGCGTGGCGGCGAGTTCCACGAAGTCCGCCTGCAGCAGGCGGCGCTTGTGATGGCGCTTTTTCGGCCAGGGGTCGGGGAAGAGGATGAGGATCTCATCCAGGCTCGCTGCGGCGATCTGTTCCTTAAGCACCTCGACCGCGTCGTGACAGACGATGCGCACGTTGGTGAGCGCGCCGCTCTCAAGCGCCAGCAGCAGCCGCCCGACGCCGGCGCGATGCACCTCCACGCCGAGGAAATCGCGCTCTCGGTGCGCTGCGGCGAGCCGCATGAGGTTGTCACCGTTGCCAAAGCCGATCTCGAGCGTGCGGGCGGCATTGCGCCCGAAGAGCGCCGTGAGATCGAGCGTTCCGGGCACGAACTCAAGTCCGTACGTCGGCCACAGCTCCTTCAGGGCGCGCTCTTGCGCCGGCGTGATACGCCCGGCGCGGGTCACGAAGGAGCGGATCGAGCGCGGGTGTGCAGGGTCGGTCATGGGGGTAAGCGTGGCGGGCCAGTGCCGGATCTTACCGGCGCGGCGCGCCTGTGGGGCTTTACCTCAGGTGGCCCAGCGAGCCGTCCCGGGCCGGCCGTGGTCGTGATATAAGCCGCGCGGTGCACACGGCGCACCAACAGGCACTCATGCGTAAAGGGGACATTCGATGCTGAAATTCGCAGTTTTCGGATTGGCGGCGCTGGCAGCGTCGGCCGTGGCGCTGGGTGCGGATGAGGCGCCGAAGGCCGATGCCGGCATTACGCCCGCGCAGGTCTCGCAGCTGTGCAAGATCGACATCCGCGGCGACAAGAAGGAGCAGTGGATGCGCCTGCCCAAGGCCGAGAGCTCGGTGACGCAGCACCGCATCGTCATCGCGGGCAAGCCCCTCGAGTACACCGCCACCGCCGGCACGCTCATCGTGCGCGACGACGATGACAAGCCAATCGCGAGCATGGGCTACGTCGCCTACACGCGCCCCGGGCTCAAGGGCGCCGCGCGCCCCGTCACCTTCGCCTTCAACGGGGGTCCGGGCTCCTCCTCGCTGTGGCTGCATATGGGAGTGCTGGGACCTAAGCGCGTGGTGATCAAGGACCCGGATCCGACCCCGGCCGGCCCCTACCGCACGGTCGACAACGAGTACGGTCTGATCGACAAGAGCGACCTCGTCATGATCGACCCGGTCGGCACCGGCATCAGCCGCGCGGTGTGCGATCACAAGGACGATGAGTTCTGGGGCGTTGATCCGGACGCAGATTCGATCAGCCGCTTCATCGCGCAGTACGTAAGCGACAACGGCCGCTGGAGCTCGCCGAAGTACCTGCTGGGGGAGAGCTACGGCACCACGCGCGGGGCTGCCATCCTCAATTACCTGCGCAGCCGCCGCGACATGGACTTCAACGGCCTGATCCTGGTCTCGGTCGCCACCGACATCGAGGCGATCTTCGCCGAGCTGCCTGGTAACGACCGCCCCTACGCGGTCTACCTGCCGGCCTTCGCCGCCGTCGCCTGGTATCACCACCAGGTGCCGAACCAGCCAGCGGCCCTTGAGCCGTTCCTTCAGGAGGTGCGCGCCTACGCCGAAGGTCCCTACAGCGCAGCGCTGCAGAAAGGGGACGCACTGCCGGAGGCGGAGCTTGAGGCGGCGGCGCAGAAGATGCACGACTACACCGGCCTGCCGGTGGATTACCTCAAGGCTGCGAACCTGCGCCTCACCGAGAACGCCTTCGCGCACGAGCTGCTGAAGTCCAAGCGTCAGACAGTCGGGCGCCTCGATGGCCGCTACGTCGGCGTGACCTGGGATCCGCTGCAGAAGGAGACCGACTACGACCCGCAGTCCGCCGCCATCAGCGCCGCCTTCGCCGCTACGTTCCTCGACTACTACCACGAGGAGCTGAAGTTCGGCCAGGGCGTGAGTTACCGCCCGACCTTCTTCACGATCGGCGACAAGTGGCGCTGGACGCACAAGACCGCTCTCGGCAATCAATTCACGGTCAACACCGGAGTTGATCTCGCCGAAGCTCTGATCAAGGACCCGAGCCTCAAGGTGCTGGTGCTGAGTGGCTACTACGACCTCGCCACGCCCTTCTCGGCGACCGAGTACGTGATGAAGCACCTGGGCGTGCCGCCAGCGGTGAGTGCACGCGTGTCGATGAAATACTACGAGGCCGGCCACATGATGTACGTGCACCCGCCCTCGGCTGCGAAGATGAAGCGCGACATCGACGCCTTCATCGATGCCACGGCGCACGAATAACGGCGCGGCAGGCGCGTCCTAACTCTGGATTGCGCCCTTGGCGATGATGGGGCCTGAAGGCGCTGCGTGCGGTATGCCGGCCGCGGGCTCGAGCGTGATCGCCAGTACCGAGCCCGGCACCAGTGCCAGGCGTGCATCGGCGGGCAGCGTCACGGTGTACGACTGGTCGATGGACAGCGCGCCAAGCGAGCGCGGCGGCCGACCGCTCGCAATGATCCACAGCTCCGGCACGCGGCCCTGGGCATCGGGCTTGCCCGGCACCGGGACCAGCAGCACCGTGCCATGCGTGCGGTCGATCGAGGCCAGCCAGCCGGGACTGCCGTCATCGTGCGTGAGCGCTGTCACGGGTCCGGTCGCTGCGGCCTCGGTGGCCGGCGGCACCGGCGTTGCGGTCGGCGGGGGAGCAGGGCGCGCGAGCCACAGCGCCACGGCGGCCACGGCGGCCAGTGCGGTGCTCAGGCGCCACAGTGCGAGACTGTTCCAGAAACCGGCGTGCACTGGTGCCGGTGGCTGCCACCCCAGGCGCTGGCCGATCTGCATCCACAGCTGCGCGGGCGCGGTGACCGGGGCCACTTCGGCCAGCCAGGGCGCGAAGCGCCGCTCCCAGCTTGCAACCCGGGCGGTGAAGTGCGCCTCGCTCTCGGCGCGCGCCTGCGCCCTGCGGTGGGCGGCCGCATCGAGCACGCCGAGCACCAGCTCGCCGGCCAGCACATCGTCATCGGGCGGCTCGGCTGCGCCCGCGTCGACCTCACCTGGTGGCGGGATGTGCGCGCTCATGGCTCAAGACAGGCGCGCAGCTGCATGAGGCCGCGCCGGATCCAGCTCTTGACCGAGCCGAGCGGCGCCTGCGCACGCGCGGCCAACTCCTCGTAGGTGCAGCCGCCGAAGAAGGCCGCACGGATCAGCGAGCGCCGCCGCGGCTCGAGCTGCTCCAGGCAGTACGCCAGGCGGTCGCGCTCGGCGAGCGCCTCGGTCTGCTGCAGCGGGGAGGCACCCGAATCGGCCACATCCGCGGCCAGCTCGAGCGGGCTCATGGAACTGCGCTGCGGCAGCGCACGCAGGCGGTCGATCGACTTGTTGCGGGCCATCATGCCCAGCCAGCTCATGGCGCTCGCCTTGCTGGCATCGAACCGCGCGGCCTTGCGCCACACGTTGGTGAACACCTCCTGCAGGGCTTCCTCCGCCTCAGCGCGCTCGTTGAGCACGCGCATGCAGATGCCGAACAGCCTGTCGGCGGTTGCGTGGTAGAGACTTTCGAAGGCCGCGCGGTTGCCGAGCGCCACCTGCGACAGCAGCTGCTCGGGGGAGCTGCCCGCGCTCGCCGCGGCGCGCGCGATGGGTTCAGACATTCGCATACCGCATGAGGCTTGCTCGCTTGCCGGTGGCTGCAGTGCGCGGCGCCTGAGTGCCGCACGCCACCGGCGGTTGTTGGAGGTATATGACACAGCGCCGGCGGCGGCCGCAAGCCATGTTACGACCCCGCTCACCGGCCCGCCAGCTGCCGGCCGCGCTGCACACGTGTGATGGCCTGAGCGCGCGGCGCGCACCACGGGAACGCGCAGCCGGCGAGCGCCGCTCTTCTAGGGGCGCATTTCATAGCGCACCGTGCGCCCTTCGCTCCGGGTCTGCAGCGCCAGCCACGCCCCCTGCGGGGAGTACCACAGTTCGATGGTGTACTTGCGCGCCGCGAGCGCGTAGTGCTCGGCGGCCACGGTACGCCCGGCGAGTGCGAGGGTTTCGCTGCCGAGGTGCGTCACGCTGACCGTCTCGTACTCGCCGGTCTGCGAGTTCAGCAGCTGCCGCTCCGCGAGCGTGTGCGGGTCCCAGTAGGCGAAGCTCTTCACGCAGCCATGCAGCGCGGCGGGCCCCTGCGGGCCATGCACATAAAAGGCGTCCGCGGCGAGCCATCCGTGCACGATGGACTCATGACCGTTGTCGCGGGTGCGCGCGTCCATCTGGCTGAGACATCCGCCGCGCCAGCGTTCGTGATTCGACTGCTGGTAGCTGTAGACCGGAATCAGCAGTGCGGTGACTTTGAAGTCGGCGCGGATGGCGACCTCGGCATCCGCGTCCGAGCCGGTCACTTCGAAGTCATGCCAGCCAATCGGCTTACCATCGAGCAGGACGGTGAAGTGCCACAGCCGCGTGCCCGCAGCGGCGGCATCCGTCACGTCAGCCGGCGCGCCAGCGGCGAAGAGCGGGGCGGCCGAACATAACGCCGCGGCCGTCAGCCGCGCACGCAGGAACCTTGTGGCCTTTGCTGTCACTTAGCGGGAAATACGCACCACCCGCGGATGCGGATGCAGTGCCACTTTACCCCGCGGCGGCGACCGGCAACACCATCTGGGCGCGCAGCCCCGGGTGATTATCGAGAAGCTGCAGTACCCCGCCGTGCAGGCGCGCCACCGCATCTACGATGCTAAGTCCGAGGCCAACACCCGGGGAGCCACGGCTGGCATCGCCGCGGTAGAAGCGCTCGGTGACGTGTGGTTTGTCGGCGTCCGGGATCCCCGGGCCATCGTCAGCGACGGCGATCTCGACCGCCCCGTCGGTGCGCCGGCCGACCTGCACGCGGATGGCGCCGCGGGCGGCCACCGACTTCAGCGAATTGTCGATGAGGTTGCTGACCGCCTGCGCGAGCAGCATGGGATCACCGGCGACCGCGGCATCGCCTCTGGCCTCGAATGAGAACACCACGCCCTTCTGTTCGGCGGCCGGCTCGTAGTACTCGACCACCTCGGCGGCGACCGCGGCCGCATCGACGCGTACGAACCCGGAGCGGCGCGCGCCGGAATCGATCTCCGCCAGGCGCAAGAGCGCATTGAACATGCGCATCACGCGGTCGAGGTCGGCAACCGCCGCGTCGATCTCGGCGAACGCCTCGGCCTGCGGCGGCCGGGTGAGCGCGAGTTCCTCCAGGCGCGCGCGCAGCTCCGCGAGCGGTGTGCGCAGGTCGTGGGCGATGGAGTTGGAGACGTTGCTGATCCCTGAGATCAGATGCTCGATGTGATCGAGCATGCCGTTTAAGGTGCGCGACAGCATGGCGAACTCTTCCGAGCCGCCCACCGGCAGGCGGTGGCGCAGGTCGCCCTGCATGATCGCGCCGACCGTCTCACCGATCCCCTGCACGCGCCTGAGGAGCGCACGGCGGATGAAGAATGCCCCCAGCGCCCCGACCACGAACAGGAAAGTGACCGCGGTGATGAGGCCCCAGGTGAAGCGCTGCTCGAGCTCGCGGAAGCGTGCCAGATCGCGGCCCACCAGCAGATGGTCCCCGCCCGGCAGCTCGGTCTCGATGAACAGCGTCTGCGTCTTCTGGTGCGGCAGCTGCGCCAGCACGGCGTTGACGCCGGGGCGGGCGCTGATGTCGCTCGGCCAGGCGGCCAGGTTGCCGGCGAGCGGGTGATAGGCGGCATCGGTCAGGAGCAGGGTGCGCTCGCCTGCGATTTGCATGCCGACCCGGGTGTTGATGTGTGCGGCCAGGCCTGCCACGCCCTCGTGCACGAACACTTCCGTCAGGCGCTGCGCATCATCGCGCAACAGTTCCTCGCGGCCGGCGAGGATCGTAACCTTCCAGGCCCACCACAGGGGCACCGCGAAGGCCGCCAGCGCCGCCAGTCCCACGAGCACGTAGCCCAGGGCCCAGGCGGTGGCGGAGGAGCGGATCAGCCTAGTCATCGGCGCTCATCATGTAGCCGGCGTTGCGCACCGTGCGCACCAGCGCTCGTTCGCTGTCGAGCTCGATCTTCTGGCGCAGCTTGCTGATGTGCACGTCGACCACGTTGGTCTGCGGATCGAAATTGTAGTCCCAGACCGCCTCCAGCAGCATGGTACGCGTCACCACCTGGTTGGCGTGGCGCATCAGGTACTCGAGCAGCTTGAACTCGCGCGGCTGCAGGCTGACGGGGCGGCTGCCGCGTGTGACGCGCCGGGACAGCAGATCCATGCGCAGGTCCCCGACCTGCAGCACGCGCTCCGCGCTCTGGTCGGCGGCGCGCCGCCCCAGGGCATCCACGCGCGCCAGCAGCTCCCCGAAGGCGAACGGCTTGGTGAGGTAGTCATCACCGCCGCTCTTGAGGCCGCGGATGCGCTCATCGACGTCATTGAGGGCGCTGAGGATGAGGATCGGCGTGCGGTTGCCGGATTTGCGCAGCGCCTCGATGATGCCCAGGCCGTCGATGTTGCCCGGCAGCATGCGGTCCATGACGATGACGTCGTAGGGCTCGCTCGCGGCGCTGAAGAGGCCGTCGCGCCCGTTGCTGGCGTGCTCCACCGTGTGGCCGGCCTCGCGCAGGCCGCGCATGACGAAGCGCGCCACGCGCTCGTTGTCCTCGACGATCAGGATCTTCACGAGCTCACCTGCGGTGCCGGCGCGCCATGACCTTCGGCCTGCGGGTGGCGCTTGGCCCAGCGCACCACCAGGCGGTCGAGGTACAGGTAGATCACCGGTGTCGTGAACAAGGTCAGCATCTGGCTTAAGACCAGTCCCCCGACCATTGTATAGCCGAGCGGCTGGCGCAGTTCCGAACCCGTGCCGCGGCCGAGCATGAGGGGCAGCGCACCCAGGATGGCGGCCATCGTGGTCATCATGATGGGGCGGAAGCGCAGGAGACACGCCTGGCGGATCGCCGCCATGGGCTCCAGGTGCTGCGTGCGCTCGGCATGGATGGCGAAGTCGACCATCATGATGCCGTTCTTCTTGACGATGCCGATGAGAAGAATGATGCCGATGAGGCCGACGAGCGAGAGGTCGAAGTGGAACAGCAACAGCATCAGGAGCGCGCCGACGCCCGCGGACGGGAGTGTGGAGAGAATCGTCAGTGGGTGGATGTAGCTCTCATAGAGCACGCCCAGGATGATGTACACCGCCAGGATCGCTGCCACGATCAGCCAGGGCACGCTCTTCAGCGAGGCCTGGAAAGCCTGCGCCGTCCCCTGGAAAGTGCCCTGGATCGCCGAGGGCATGTGGATGGTCGCCGCGGTCGCCTGGATCTGCTTGACCGCATCCCCGAGCGCCACCCCGGGAGCCAGGTTGAAAGACAGCGTCACGGCCGGGAACTGCCCCTGGTGGTTGATCGAGAGGTAGCTGGTATGGTCGGTGTCGAACTTGGTGAACACCGACAGTGGCACCTGCTCGTTGGTGAGGGGCGACTTGATGTAGATCTTGTGCAGCGAGTCGGGATCGCCGAGCAGGTCCGGGGTGACCTCCAGTACCACGTGGTAGCTGTTGAGCTGGGTGAAGTACTGGGCGACCTGGCGCTGGCCGAAGGCATCATAGAGCGTGTTGTCGATGAGCGCCGGCTGGATGCCGAAGCGCGCCGCCTGGTCGCGGTCGATGTCCAGCTGCAGCTTGGTGCTGCTGCTTTGCTGGTCGGAGGCGACGTCGCGCAGCGTCGGTAGCTTCTTCAGCTCTCCGAGCATGCGCGGCGCGAACTCGTTGAGCTCCTCGAGGTTCGCATCCTGGAGCGTGTACTGGTACTGGGTGCGCGCCGTGCGACCCCCGACATTGAGGTCCTGCGCGGCCTGCAGGAACACCGTGCCACCCGGCACCTGGGCGATCTTCGGCCTCAGACGGGTGATGATCTGGTCGGCGGTGGCGTCGCGCTCATCGCGCGGCTTCAGTCCCAGTATCATGAAGCCGTTGTTCAGCGGTCGGCCGCCGCCGACGAAGGCGCCGTAGCTGGCCACCGCAGGATCGGCGGAGATTACCTGCGCCAGGCGCCGCTCGAGCCGCATCATCTCGTCGAAGGAGACGTCCTGCGGGCCATCGGTGATGCCGGCGATGATGCCGGTGTCCTGCTGTGGAAAGAAACCTCTCGGCATGAAAACAAATAGCAGCACCGCGACTGCCATGGTCAGTATGAAGGTGATCAGGGTGGTGCGCTGATGGCGCAGCACGAAGTCCAGGCCGCGGGTGTAGTGGCCGATCAGCCAGTCGAAGCCACGCTCGAGCACGTTGTAGAAGCGACCGTGCTGCGCATGCTTCTCATCCTGCAGGAACAGCGCGCACATCATGGGCGAGAGGGTGAGTGAGACGATCGCCGACACCGCGATCGTCATGGTCACGGTGACCGCGAATTCGCGGAACAGGCGCCCGACGATGCCGCTCATGAGCAGGAGCGGGATGAACACCGCGACCAGGGAGATGCTGATGGAGAGGATCGTGAAGCCGATCTCCGCGGAGCCCTTGAGCGCCGCCTCGTAGGGGCTCAAGCCCGCCTCGATGTGGCGGTAGATGTTCTCGAGCATGACGATGGCGTCGTCCACCACGAAGCCGACCGCGATGGTGAGCGCCATCAGCGAGAGGTTGTCGAGGCTGTAGCCGACCATGTACATGAGCGCCGCGGTCCCGAGGAGTGACAGCGGCACGGCGATGCCGGGAATGACGGTCGCCCAGAAGCTGCGCAGGAACAGGAAGATCACCAGCACCACCAGGATGACGGCGAGCATCAGCGAGAACTCGACGTCCTTGACCGAGGCCTGGATGGTCGTGGTGCGGTCGATCAGCTGATCGATCTTCACCGACGGCGGAATCGAGGCCTCCACGTGCGGCAGCGCCGCCTTCACGTTCTTGACCGCATCGATCACGTTGCTGCCGGCCTGCTTGTAGATGAGGAGCAGGATCCCGACCTTGCCGTTCTGGAAGCCGCGCACCTGGGTGTTTTCGGGCCCATCGACCGCAACCCCGATGTCCCTGATGCGGATCGGCGCACCATTGCGGTAGGCAACGATCACGTCGTTCCAGGGCGCCGCCTTCAGCAGCTGGTCGTTGTCGTAGATAGCGAAGTTCTTGGAGGCGCCGGTGATGGCGCCCTGGGGTGAGTTGACCGTCGCGGTGGTGATGAGGTTGGCCACGTCCTCGAGCTGCAGCCCGACCGCGGCCAGTTTCACCGGGTCGATCTGCACCCGTACCGCAGGCTTCTGCTGTCCGCCCACGGTCACCTGCGCGATCCCGGGGAGCTGGGAGAGCTGCTGCGCGACCACGGTCTCGGTGTAGTCGTCCACCTGCGTCACCGGCATGGCGTCTGAGTGCACGGCGAGGATGAGGATGGGGGAGTCCGCCGGATTCACCTTGCGATAGGAGGGCGGGGAGGGCAGGTTCTTCGGCAGCTGGCCGCCGGCCGCATCGATGGCGGCCTGCACGTCCTGGGCAGCCGCGTCGATGTTGCGGTCGAGGTTGAACTGCAGCGTGACCTGCGTCGTGCCGAGCACGCTTGTGGAGGTCATCTGCGCGACGCCGGAGATCTGCGCGAACTGCGTCTCGAGCGGCTGCGCCACCGAGGAGGCCATGATCTCCGGGCTCGCCCCGGGCAGCTGCACGGTGACGAGCAGCGTCGGGAAGTCGATCTGCGGCAGGGGCGCCACGGGCAGGAACGGGAAGGCGGCGAGGCCGACCAGGAACAGTCCCGCCATCAGCAGCGTAGTGGCGACCGGGCGCTCGATAAAGGGACGGGAAATGTTCACGGCGCCTCTTGCGGTGCCTTGGGCGCCGGCCCCCTGGCATCCGTGCGCGGCGGGTTCACCTTGATGTGGCTGCCGGGCTGCACGCGGTACTGGTTGCTGGTGACCACCTGGTCGCCGGCCTTGAGGCCCTTCTCCACCACCACGCGGCCGCCGTGCGTGACGCCGGCGGTGAGCTGTGCCACCGAGACCTTCGAATCCGGCCCCACCAGGTAGGCGTAGAGCCCGTCCGGACCGCGCTCGAGTGCGCTTTGCGGGATGGTGAGCACCTGGCGCTCTACCTGGGTGAGCACCTGCATGTTCACGAACTGCCCCGGCCACAGGTGACGCTCTTTGTTGGGAAGCGTCGCCTTCAGGCGCAGGGTACCGGTGGTCTGGTCGATCTGATTGTCGATGAGCTCGAGCGTGCCCTGGTCGAGCTGTTCATTGCGGTCGCGCGACAGGGCGATCACCTGCACCGCCCCGCGGTGCAAGGCGGCGCTGACCTGTGCGAACTGCTCCTCCGGCAGGCTGAAGATGACCGAGATGGGCTCGAGCTGCGTCACCACCACGATGTTGGTGGAGTTGGCGCCGTGCACGATGTTGCCCGGGTCCACCTGGCGGATGCCGGTACGGCCGTCGATGGGCGAGCGGATGGTGGTGTAGTCGAGCTGCGTGCGGGCGCTGTCGATCGCGGCCTCGTCGCCCTTGAGCTGCGCGCCCAGCTGCGCGATGAGCGCCTTCTGCGTGTCGACGGTCTGTTTGCTGGCGAGATCCTCCGGCGCCAGCAGCTGGTAGCGGTCCCAGTCCAGGTGCGCGTTCGCCAGTGTGGCCTTGTCCTTGTCGCGCGCGGCGATGGCGCCCTCGAGCGCGGCCTGGAAGGGCCGCGCATCGATCTGCGCCAAAAGCGCCCCCTTCCTGACGTCCTGCCCTTCGGTGAAGGCGACCGTCTCGACCTGGCCGTCCACGCGCGCCGTGACCTGCACGGTGTAGAAGGCCTGAACCGTGCCTAAGCCTTCCGCGTACACCGGCACGTCCTCTGCCGTAACCGTGGCGACATCGACGGCCACCGCCGGTGGCCCTTTGTTGGGATCCTTGGCCTTGGGTTTGAACCACAGCCAGCCCGCCAGCAGCACGACCGCGGCGGCGCCGATCACGAGCGTACGGTGCTTCATGATGAGTGCTCCAGCTGCCAGCCCCCGCCGAGGGCCTGGTAGAGCGTCACCAGGGACTGGAGGTGCGCATATTTCGCCTGCGCAAGAGCATCCCGGGCACTGAACACGGCGGTCTCCGTACTAAGAAGAGTGAGAACGTTGATGGTGCCGGCCTGCATCTGCGCCTGCGCATAGCGGTAGGCGCGCTCGGCCTGGGCGGCCGCTTCGTGCTCGCGCCGCACCAGTTCCTCGGTCTGCTGCACGGCGATGAGGGCGTCCTCCACGTTGGCGAAGGCGGAGATGACCGCCTTGTGGTAATCCGCGAGCAGCTCCTCGTAGCGCGCCTTGGAGAGGCGATACTGGCCCAGCAGGGCGCCGCCCTGGAAGATCGGCTGG
The DNA here is from genome assembly GCA_963743625.1 of uncultured Pseudomonadota bacterium. Taxonomy (GTDB): domain Bacteria; phylum Pseudomonadota; class Gammaproteobacteria; order Steroidobacterales; family Steroidobacteraceae; genus 13-2-20CM-66-19. The sequence goes on from CAVUQM010000011.1 coordinate 100,506, forward strand.
GTGAGTCCGGCGCCGATCGACCACACGCGGTTGGCCGGCGTCAGCAGGTTCTGCAGCTGCCCGCTCTCGTAGCCGCCGCCGGCGGTGAGGGAGATGCTGGGGAAGAACGCGGCACGTGCGGCCTGGATGTTGGCGTTGGCGCTGATCAACTGCGCCTCGGCCTCGGCCACGTCGGGCCGCCGTGCCAGGAGTTCCGAGGGCAGCCCCGGGCGCACCTGCGGCTGGCTCAACTCATCGAGCGTGCCGTGCGTGACGGCGAGTGCTTCCGGGGTGCTGCCGATGAGGATCGCGAGTGCATCGAGCGCCTGGCGCAGCTGCTGCCGGAGGGGCGGGATAGTGGCGTTGACGCTCGCGACTTCGGTTTCCTCTTGGGCGACGTCCAGGGCCGTGACCAGGCCCGCGCGCTGCTCGAGCTTCAGTCCATCCAGCACGCGGGTGGCGTTGTCGAGGTTGGCGCTGGCGATGTCGAGGCGGTCGCGCAACTGCAGGGCCTGGAAGTAGGTGCCGGCAACGCCGGCCACCACGCTGAGCTCTACCGTGGTGCGGTCGAAGCGGCTGGCCGCGGCCGTGGCGCTGGCGGCCGCGAGCGCGGCGCGGTTCTTGCCCCAGAAGTCGAGCTCGTAGCTGGCGCTGAGGAGCGGATTGAAGTCATTGCCGGTGACGAAGCCTTCACCGGTCACAGGTGCGCGCGCACGCGTGGCCGTGGCGCTCAGTCCGACGGCGGGCAGGAGCGGCGCACCGGCGATGCGCCGCTGCGCATCGGCCTGGTGCACGCGGGCGATGGCGGCGCGCAGGTCGTCGTTGGCGTGCTGAGCCTGCTCGATGAAGGAGTCCAGATCCTGGGAAGCGAAGCCGTGCCACCAGCCGTTCTCCGGCCACTGCGGCGCGCTCGTTTGCGCCTGGGTGCTCCAGTCAGCAGGCGGCGGGATGTCGGGGTGGTGGTAACGCGGCCCCAGGCAGGCGCTGACGACGAACGGGCAGCACAGTAGCGCCAGCAGCCGACCCCGGCGGCCGAAAACAAGGGATCCCGCGATCTTCCTGACGCGTGGCATGGCAGCAACGGTAGTCCTGCGCACATGCCCTGCCCGTGGACGATTGATTAAAGTCCGTTAACTTTTTACAAGTCCCCCGTGCGGCGCGCCGCAACGGGCGTCTCTCCAAGGGGGTATGGTGCGGCCCGGCGATGCGCGCAAAAAATGCATATCGCTTTTTTTAGGTCCCCTCACGGAAGGTTGCCGCAATGCCGATCAAAGTCACCGTCAATGGCGAGGCGCGCGAGCTCGACGTCGCCCCGGACATGCCGCTCCTGTGGGCGATCCGCGACCACCTTAAGCTCACCGGAACCAAGTTCGGCTGTGGCATGGCGCTGTGCGGGGCCTGTACGGTGCACATCGACGGCCAGGCGACGCGCTCCTGCGTGACGCCCGCGGTGGCGGTTGAGGGCAAGCAGGTGACGACCATCGAGGGCCTCAGCGGTGCGGCCGGCCAGCGCGGTCCAGGCGGCCTGGATCGGCCTTGACGTACCACAGTGCGGCTACTGCCAGAGCGGCCAGATCATGTCGGCCGCGGCACTCCTCACGACCAACCCCAGGCCCACGGATGCCGACATCGACTCGGCCATGAGCGGCAACATCTGCCGTTGCGCCACTTACACCCGCATCCGCGCCGCCATCCACGCGGCCGCCGACGGGCTGCCGCCGCCGGCACCCGCGCACGGCTGAGCGACAAAGGACACACCATGTATTTGCGTCACTTCGAGGCCGCAACACTCGCCGCCGGTCACGCTCCGGCACCGGTGTCGCGGCGGCAGTTCCTGAAGCTCACAACGCTCGCAGGCTCGGGGCTTACGCTCGGCGTGCTCCTGCCCGGGTGCGCCCCTGGCGGCAGCACATCGGCCCCGGCCGCAGCGGCCGGACCTTTGTCGATGCCGTTCGTGCGCATCGCCCCCGACAACACGGTGACCGTGATCTGCAAACACGTCGAGGCCGGCCAGGGCGTGTGGACCGGGCTGCCGGCGATCGTCGCCGAGGAGCTCGATGCCGCCTGGAGCCAGATGCGCGCCGAGAGCGCCCCGGCGCAGGTGCCGATGTACGGCAATCTCGCCTTCGATCCGAAGGGCAGCGTGCAGGGCACGGGCGGCTCGACCGCGGTCGCGAACTCCTGGCTGCAGCTGCGCCAGGCCGGCGCCACCGCGCGCGCCATGCTGGTGGCCGCAGCCGCCAGGACCTGGAAGGTACCGGCGGGTGAGGTCACGGTCAGCGAGGGTGTCCTCGCGCACGCCTCCGGTAAGCGCGCCACCTTCGGTGAGCTCGCGGCCGCGGCCGCGCGCGAGAGCGTGCCTAAGGAGGTGAACCTCAAGGAGGTGAGCGCCTTCCGGCTGATCGGCGCGCAGGCCAAAAAACTGCCGCGACTGGACTCGAAGGCCAAGTCCACCGGCACACAGCAGTTCGCGATCGACGTGATGCTGCCCGGCATGATGACTGCGGTGGTCATGCGCCCGCCGCGCTTCGGCGGCAAGGTGGCGAGCTTCGATGCCAGCCGCGCCCGCGCCGTGGACGGCGTGGTCGAGGTGGTGCAGATCCCGCGCGGCGTGGCGGTCGTCGGCCGCGACATGTACTCGGCCAAGAAGGGGCGCGAAGCGCTCAGTGTCACCTGGGACGAGTCCGCCGCCGAGAAGCGCGGCACGGCGGCGATCATGAAGGAATACCGCTCACTCGCCGCCGGCAAGGATGCAGTGCTCGTCGCCGAACACGGCGATGCGGATGGCGCGCTCGGCCATGCCCTGCACAAGGTGGAGGGGGAGTTCGAGTTCCCCTACCTCGCGCACGCGCCAATGGAGCCGCTCACCGCCGTCGCCCTCCTGTCCGCGGACGCCTGCGAGATCTGGGCCGGCTGCCAGTTCCAGACCATCGACCAGATGAACGCCGCGGTGCAGGTGGGACTGAAGCCTGAGCAGGTAACGATCCATACGCTCGCCGCGGGGGGCACCTTCGGGCGCCGTGCGAATCCCGAGTCCGACTACATCGCCGAGGTCGCCTCCATCGCCAAGGCGACCGGCGGCAAGTACCCGGTGCGCCTCATCTGGACGCGCGAGGACGACATCACCGGCGGTAAGTACCGGCCGCTCAACTACCACCGCATCAGCGCCGGTCTTACCCGCGACGGCCGGCTCGCCTACCGTCAGCGCGTGGTGGGCCAGTCGATCGTGGCTGGCACCCCGTTCGCAGGCCTCATCCAGCACGGCGTTGACCCGACCGCGGTGGAGGGCAACGCGCCCGAGCAGTACGACCTCGACGATGCGCACGTCTCCTGGATCCAGGGCAAGACCGGAGTGCCGGTGCTGTGGTGGCGCTCAGTGGGTCACACCCACATGGCCTTCTCCAAGGAGGTCATGATCGATGAGCTCGCCCAGGCGGCCGGCGAGGATCCGGTGGCCTTCAGGCTCGCGCACCTCGGCAAGCACCCCCGGCACGTGGCGGTCCTCAAGCTGGCCGCGGAGAAGGCCGGCTGGCAGCAGCCGTTTGCGAAGGGTTCCGGGCGCGGCCGCGGCGTGGCCGTGCACGAGTCCTTCGGCAGCGTCGTGGCGCAGGTCGTCGAAGTGACGGTGGCGGGGGACAAGATCACGGTGGACCGGGTGGTGTGCGCGGTCGACTGCGGGGTGGCGGTGACACCGGACGTCATCCGGGCGCAGATGCAAAGTGGCATCGGCTACGGGCTTTCTGCGGCGCTGCACGGCAAGATCACCCTCACCGACGGGCACGTCGATCAGACCAACTTCCACCAGTATCAGGTGCTGCGCATCAACGAGATGCCGAAGTCCATCGAGGTCTACATCGTGGAGTCGGCCAACGCGCCCTCGGGGGTCGGCGAGCCGGGCACCCCACCGATCGCACCGGCGGTGGCGAACGCGGTGCGGGCGGCGACCGGCGTGCGCCTGCGCTCGCTGCCGTTCGATCTGGCGGCCGCGCGCGCGGCAAAAGCCTGAAGCGGCGCGCGGCGCCTCAGACCGCGGCGAAGCTGCGGCTGTCCGCACTCCAGTGCGGTGCCTGCGCGAGTGCGGCCGGGACTTCCTCCGGGGTCGCGACCGTCTGCCACATCGCCAGGTGGCGCACGTCCATGAAGTGCTCATCCACGGTGCGCTGCAGGACTTCGAGCAGGGGAGTGAAGAAGTCGCGCGTGTTCACGAGCACGATCGGATTGAGGTACAGGCCCAGGCGCTTGAGCGTAATCGCCTCGAGCAGCTCTTCCAGCGTGCCCGAGCCACCCGGCAGTGCGATCGCCGCCTGGCTCAAAGTCAGCATGGCGTGCTTGCGCGTGCGCAGGTCCTCCACGATCTGCAGCTCGCTTAAGCCGCGGTGCCCCCACTCCAGGTCGTCCATGAAGCGCGGCAGGATGCCGACCACGCGGCCGCCGGCGGTGAGCGCGCCGTCGGCGAGCGCGCCCATGGAGCCCACGGCACCCCCGCCGTAGACGATCGTGATCCCGGCGCCGGCGAGCACCGCCCCCAGGCGCGCGGCTGCCTCGCGATACTGCGGATGCGAGCTGCGGCTCGAGGCGCAGTACACGCACACGCTGCGCGTGAAAGGGGCGGCGGAGGCGCTCATGGCGGCAGGCTCAGGTGGCGGGCGATCCCCATTATAAGGAGGCCTCGCCCGCGGGCCGGCAACGGCCGGTCAGTGTTCTTTGGGCCGCGGCGAGGCGCTCGGCTGGGCGGCGAGCTCGTTCGCCTGGCCGACCCAGTCGTCATCCTCGATGCGCCGGTGAAAACCCTCGAGCTGGCTCTCCACGTGGCGCACGTCATCCGCTGACCACTCGGCGATCTGCCAGAAGTAGAAGACGCCGACCTTGTGCAGCGTGTGCTCGAGCACCTTGGCGACGCCCTTGATCTGCGTCAGGTCATCGGGCTCCCCGTGCGCGGGATGGGAGAGCAGGTTCTTGCTGCCCTCGCGCACCGCCTCGCTGGTTGCGGCGGCGTCTCCGGGCGGCAGGTCGCTCTGCGACTCCTGCACCGAAGCGCCTGCCACGCCGGCTTCCTCGGCGGCAGACATGGGGCGCAGCGCGCGCACGGCGCTCGTGAGCTCATCGAGACGCGACTGCAGCGGGAACAGGGCGTGCTCGATCGCCGTCAGCCGCTCGGCGGTGGCGGCCAGATCCGACGCCGGCGGGATACGGATTTCGCTGATGCGCTGACTGAGTGTCTCCAGGCGCGCCGCCAGCGGTGCCAGGTCAACCGGCTCGGGCGTCGGGATATCCCCGACCGCCGCGTGCACCGCGGCCACCTGCTGCGCCACCGGCTCCAGGTCCACCGCCGGGCGCGCCGCGAGGCGTTCCTCGAAGCCGCGCCGCCAGCTCGCCCAGTCCTCGCGCGAGTGCGCGTACTCGAGCGTCACGTCCTGGTAGTGCCGGCGGAACCACCAGTAGGCGATGAGGCCGCCGCTCGCGGCGGCAAGGCCCAGCAGCAACAGGATCTTGATCAGGAGAAAGCCCATGAAAGCTCCTCGCGCGCTATTTGGCGGAGACGGTGTGGAACTCGATGCGGCGGTTGCGCGCGCGGCCGGCCTCGGTGGCGTTGTCGGCGATCGCACGGCGCGCGCCATAGCCCTTGGCGCTCACCCGCGCGGCCGGCACGCCGCGGCTGATGAGGGCGGCGCGCACCGCGGCGGCACGTGCATCGCTCAGACGCTGGTTCACCCGCCCGCGCCCGACGGTGTCGGTGTAGCCCTCGATGCGGATCCTGCCGGGACAGGCCTTCACCTGGTGCGCCAGGCGATCGAGCAGCGCGTTGCTGTTGGCGTCGATCTTGGCGCTGCCGCTGCCGAACTCGATCTGCTCGCTGGCAAGCAGGCCGGCCAGTGAGCTCTCACACCCCTGGCGCGTGAGCGGTGCGGCGGGGGCTTCGGCCGGGCGCGCAGTCACGGCCGCGGCCACCGGCGGCGGCGCTTCCACCGCAGGGGCGGCGATGGGGGGCATGAAGCTGCCCATCACGCTCACCGCGCAGGTGTGACGCCCGAGGGCGGTCGGGCAGGTGACCGCGCGCGCGAGCGCGAGTGCGCGCAGGCCCTCACCGGCCTGCGGCTCGACCCCTGCGAGCGTCACGTTCTGGCCGGCGACGGCCAGGCCCACCCAGGCGAAGCCTGCCTCGTTCAGCTGCGTGCGCAGCTCGCGCGCGACGGACCCCTGGATCGAGTTGCGTGCGAAGGGCAGGACGGCGAACAGCACGACCAGTGCCAGCGCTGCGCTCGGCAGCGCGCCGCGCCACAGGAACGGCCACGCCGGGGGATCGCGCCAGATGAGCTGCTGACGCTCTATAACAGCCGCGGACGCCATCGCACCTTCCCCGCCACCGCGCTTGTTGGTTGCAGTGCATTTGAACGCCGCACGCGCACAGATGCAATTACCAAAAGCTGCGCACGGGCGTTAGACTTCCCGTCGCTGAGGGTCTGCGGCTTCTGGGTGCGCATCGGCGTGCGTCGCGAACTTCGGTGCGCAAATTCCTGAATAGCAAGGAAAATGCGGGTGTAGTTCAATGGTAGAACTGCAGCTTCCCAAGCTGCTAACGTGGGTTCGATTCCCATCACCCGCTCCATCTGTGGGGGACCTGTCGGCGCGCTCTCAAAATGCGTCGCAGTCAGTCGTGCGATGCCGCCAGATCCAGTTTGGTTGCCAACCCCTGCAAGCGCCGGTCCTTCGTCCACAGGCGTGCCGCGTCGATCGCCGCGGATGCGAGTAGATGAACATCAATGTAGCCAATGCCGCGGCCGTGCAGCCGTTGCCGTTCAATGAACGCCATGACTTCCGAATGGTCGGCCATGGTGATGCTGGGCAGCTGTTCCAGAAGCTCGATGGTGGTTTCGCGGGCCAACAGAGTGCCGCAGGCCAGCTCCCCGAGCACAAACGGATGCATCAGGACTTCGCCGCGATCCAGTAGCGAGGCGAGACCGGAGTGCCCCTCACGGAGGTGAGCAACCCACACGGAGGTGTCGACGAGAATCACACGCCTGCCGCGGACCGCCTCCGTGGCGCAGGCGCGAGGCGCGGCTGGCTGCCCCCCAGCTTCGCGAGACGCCGGGAGCTTTCTCTTTCGATTAGGGCTTTGAGGCCTTCGCGCAGCAGTATCGAACGGTCTGGCGTTCCGGTCAGCTTGGCTGCTTTGGCCAGCAATTCCTCATCCAAGGTGACGGTCGTACGCATCGATTCTCTCCGGTGGCTCGCATCAATAATAGCATCAAATGATGCCAATTCCGATGCGACAAACGGGACTCCTCACGCCCAAATAGTGGGATCTCGCAGGGCTCGGGCACGCAGGCTTACGCGCGGTGATTCCCTTGCGGCGACTCCTGCGATCCGCGAACATCGCGCACCTTCAGCTTCGGAGTAGTGGATGCCCGCCGACGACGCTGCCCCTGCCCCCGCAGCCGAGAGCGTTGCCGGTAGCAGCCGGGATGCATTCCTCAGCTACGCCTCACGCGACGCTGCGGTCGCCGCGCGGGCCTGCGCCCTGCTCGAGGCCGACGGCATCAGCGTGTGGATGGCGCCCCGCGACGTGCCGGCCGGGGCCAATTATGCGGATGCCATCGTGCGCGCCATCAACGGCTGTCGCACCCTGCTGGTCATCCTTTCCGCGCATTCGGTGTCCTCGGCCCACGTGGGCAAGGAGATCGAGCGGGCCTCTTCCAAGCGACGGCCGATCGTCGCCATCCGCCTCGATGACACCGAACTGACTCCGGCGCTTGAGTACTTTCTCTCCGAATCCCAGTGGATCGATGCGCGCGCCGGCCTGCAGCCGGCACTGCCCAAACTGATCGATGGCATCCGTCGCCTCGGAGCGGCCGGCGCCGCGGCGCCGGCGGTCAGCGCCCGGCCGGCGCCGGCCACATCATCATCGCCGGCAAGTTCTCACACGCCCCTCGCGCTCATCGGCGCGACGGCGGTGATCCTCGTCGGCGGCTTTCTCGCCTGGCACGCCGGCTGGCTGCAGCGGCCGGCGGCCGCCGCCAGTGTGCCCGCGACGCAGGCAGTCGCCAACGCACCGGCCAGCACGGCGCCGAAGAAGTCCATTGCCGTGCTGCCGTTCGAGGACCTGTCGGAGAAGAAGGACCAGGAGTATTTCTCCGACGGTCTGTCGGAGGAGCTCATCGACCTTCTGGGCAAGGTGCCGGGCCTGCGGGTGCCGGCGCGCACCTCCTCGTTCTATTTCAAGGGCAAGCAGGCGACGCTCGCGGAGATCGGCAAGGCCCTCAACGTGTCGCACGTGCTTGAGGGGAGCGTGCGCAAGTCCGGCAAGCAGCTGCGCATCACCACCGAACTCATCGACGTAGACGATGACACCCGGGTGTGGTCGGAGACCTACGACCGCCAGCTCGATGATGTCTTCAAGGTACAGGACGATATCGCCAACTCCGTGGTCAGCGCGCTCAAGGTGTCGATGCTGGGCCAGGTGGCGCCGCGCGCCGCACCGACGCACAACAGCGATGCCTACCTGCACTACCTGCTCGCGAGCGAGACGATGCGCACGGAGATGGGCGATTTCAAGGAGGCCGACAGCGAACTGCACAAGGCTGTGCAGCTGGATCCCTCCTTTGCCGAGGCCTGGCTGCTGCTGGCCACGCTGCACATCAACGGTTTCGTGAGCGCTGGCTATGGCCCGTACGAGGTGGCGCGGCGCGAAGCGATGGACGCCCTGCAGCACGCGCTCGCCATCAATCCCCAGATGGCCACCGCGCACCTGGAGCAGGCACGCGTGTTCTTTCAGATGGACTTCGACACTGCCGCCGCCCAGGCGGAGCTGCAGCGCGCCGCAGCCCTCGACCCGAACTCGAGGCCGGCGCTGTGGCTGAGCGGCTACATCGCCAACTCGGAGGGTCGCTTCGAAGAGGCGATCGCGCAGCACCTGAAGAGCCGCGACGTCGATCCGCTCTTCTATGACAACTACCGCCAGCTCGGCAACGCCTACTACCGTGCCGGACGACTCGATGAAGCGGCGGCCGTGCTGCAGGAGGCCGCGCGGCGCTTCCCTTCCGCCCACACAGTGCAGTACCGGCTCGGACTGGTGAGACTGCTGCAGCATCGGCCCGCCGATGCGCTCGTGGAGTTCGACCACGAGCAGGACGACGCCTTCAAGCAACTCGGTCCCCCGCTGGCCCTGGATGCGCTCGGCCGGCACAGCGAGTCCGATCAAATCATGAGGGGTGTGCTCGCCAACGACACGGTGACCAATGCGGCTGCCTATCAGATCGCGCTCATCTACGCCAACCGCGGCGATGCCGATGCGACCTTCCACTGGCTGCAGCGCGCGCTGGCGCAGCGCGATGCGGGGATGCACTGGATGAAATTCGATCCGCTGCTGAAGTCACTGCGCGCCGACCCGCGCTTCCAGGCGCTGCTGGTGAAGATGCATCAGGGCTGAGAGCGCCCGGGTCTGCCTTCAGTGCCCCGCGACCAGGCGCCCGTACTTCTTCAGCACCGCGCGCAGCTGCTCGTGCGAAAGCGCGGTCACGTGGTGATTGTCCGCTCCCGTCATGTCCTTCGCGGCGACCAGCGCGTTGATGACGGCCTCCTCGGTCGCCTGCACGGTGGCGGTGAAGAGCGCGTCGAGGGAATCGTTGGGCACCATCTGCAGATGTGCCAGGTGTGCGGTGTCGCTGGCATCGGGGTTGGCGGTGGAGAAGGCGAGGAAGATGTCGCCCGAGCCATTGCCGGCGGTGCTGCCGTCGCGTCCGAGCCCGAGGGTCACGCGTCGCGCTACGCGCTTGAGCTGATGCGGCAGGAGCGGCGCATCGGTGGCGACGATGACGATGATGGAGCCGAGCTCCTTGAGGTCGGAGGGCACGAATGCGTAGGGATCCTCGCCGAAGATCTCACTCCCGACCGGGACACCGGCCACGCGCAGGTTCGCGCGCCGGCCGTAGTTGCACTGCACCAGGACCCCTATGGTGTAGCCACCGTCCTTGGAGGTGAGTTTGCGCGAGGCGGTGCCGATGCCGCCCTTGTAGCCGTTGCAGATCATGCCGGTACCACCGCCGACGTTGCCTTCCTCGACGGGGCCTGAGTGCGCGCTCTCGAGCGCCTGGAACACGTGCTCGGGCTTCACGTGAAAGCCGTTGATATCGTTCAGCCAGCCATCCCAGGTCTCCGCCACCACCGGCAGCGACCACCAGGCGCCGGTGGCATCCTCGGGCCCGTGCGCGACGCGCCAGGCGATCACCGCATCGCGCACTACGCCGACGGAGTGGGTGTTGGTGATCATGACGGGCCCTTCGAGGAACCCCGACTCCTCCACCCAGGTGGTGCCGGTCATCTCGCCGTTGCCGTTCTCCGCGAACCAGCCGGCGAAGGAGAAGCGCTGGATGGAGTCCAGCCCCCGCGGCAGCACCGCGGTGACGCCGGTGCGCACCGGCCCCTGACCGACCACGAGCTTGCCGGATCCTTCGATGAGCGTCGTGTGCCCGACGAGCACGCCGGCGACATCGGTGATGGCATTCAGGGGGCCGGGCGTGCCATCGAAGGGTACTCCGAGGTCGCGGGCGCGCGGGGCCGGCGCCGCGGCCGCGGCCGTGGTGCACACGATTACCAGGGCGGCAAGACGGACGAGGGGTCGCAGCATGATGTTTCTCGGAGTTGTTGGGTTGCTGTGAGGTAGCCCACCTTGCCCGGGGGCGGGGCGGTGATGCAACTGGGCGCAAAAGACCCCCGGAGGGCGAAAACTGCGCCCTGGCTCGCACAGCCGTGACCATTTGGTGACATCCGCTGACCGGGGCGGCGGCTAAGCTCGGCTATGCACCAGATCGGCGTGGTCGGCCTGTCCTATCGCCATGCAGGGGTGGAGGACGTGGCGCGCCTGTCACTGCCGCGCGCGGAAGTTGGCGTACGCCTCGTCCCGCTGCGCGCGCAGCTCGGCGCGGCCGAGATCCTCTACCTCGGCACCTGCAACCGGGTCGAGGTGGTGTTCGTCACCGAGGACGGCGCGACCGCCGGGGATGCCCGCCACGAGATCTTCCGGGCGCTCGCCGGGCGCGAGCCCGATTCGGGCGAGGCGGCGCGCCTGCTGCGCGCCTGGACCGGGGAGGCCGCGGTCGAGCATTTGTTCCTGCTCGCCTGCGGGCTCGATTCCGCCCAGACCGGCGAGCAGGAAATCGCCGCCCAGCTGCGCGGTGCCTGGGAGGATGCGCGCAGCGCGCACACGACAGGCCCGGTGCTCGACCGGCTGATGGGCGAGGCACTCACCATGGCGCGGCGCGTGCAGCGCCTGTCCGGGGGCGTGCGCGCACCCTCGCTCGGGGACTTGGCGGCCGAGCGCGTGCTCACGCATCTCGCCGGCGCAAAATCGCGGGTTGCCCTCATCGGCGTCTCCCCCATGACGCGCCGCTGCGCGCATCTTTTGTCGCAGGCGGCGGTGCCGCTCCTCATCGTCAACCGCACGGCCGCGACCGCCGCCGAGCTCGCCGCCAGCGTCGGCGGGGAGGCGCAGTCGCTGGACGCGTTCCGCAGCTCACCGCCAGCGCTCGCGGCACTGGTGCTGGCCGCCGGCGGCGGGGAGCCGCTCCTGGAAGAGGCGGTGCTCATGCGGTTGAAGGAGCGCGCGACGACGCTCCTCATCGATTTCGGCGTGCCGCCGAACGTCGATCCGCGCGCCGCGCAACGTGCCGGGGTGGCGCGCGTCGGCATGAACGATCTCATCGAGGCCGCCCAGGGCCGGCGGCTGCAGGAGCTGATGCGCCTGGCGCCGGTGCGCGCGGCGATCGATGAGCGCCTCACGCACCTGCGCACTGAACTGGCCACCCGCGCCTTCGGACCGCATCTGGCGGACCTGCGCTGCGCCTTCGAACAGATCGCAGCCGAGGAGGTCGCGCGTGCGCTCGATCATGAGCTGCGTACACTGGACGAGGTACAGCGCGGTCAGCTCGAGCGGCTGGGGTCCACGGTGGCCCGGCGCCTGGCGCACCTGCCGCTCGCGGGCCTCAGGGCCGCAGCGCTGCACGCCGACCCGGATGCCCTGGAAGCATTCTTCGCCGCCGCGAGAAGCGGCCGCACCCGCACTGACACGGAAAAGACATGACCGAAGTTCCTGCACCTGCCGAGCATCCGCGATCCGCGGCGCTGTACGCGCGCGCGCTGCAAGTCATTCCCGGTGGCGTCAGCTCCCCGGTGCGCGCCTTCCGCGCCGTCGGTGGCACGCCGCTCTTCATCGCGCGCGGCGCGGGCGCGCGCGTGTTCGATGCCGACGGCCGCAGCTACCTCGACCTGGTCGGCTCCTGGGGGCCGCTCATCGCCGGCCACGCCCACCCGGCGGTGGTCGCGGCGGTGAGCGAGGCGCTCAGGCGCGGCACGACCTTCGGTGCGCCGTGTGAGGCGGAAGTTGCGCTCGCCGAGCGCGTGGTGGCCGCTTATCCCGGACTTGAGCAGGTGCGCTTCGTGTCCTCCGGCACCGAAGCGGTCATGAGCGCCATCCGCGTCGCGCGTGCCTACACCGGGCGTGATCTGATCGTGAAGTTCGCCGGCTGCTACCACGGGCACGCCGATCATCTGCTGGTGGCGGCCGGCTCGGGACTCGCCACCTTCGGGCGCCCCTCGTCCGCGGGCGTGCCCGAGGCCTTCACGGCCTGCACCTGCGTGCTGCCGCTCGATGATGAGGCGGCGGCGAAGGCCCTGTTCGCACGCCAGGGGGCGCGCATCGCCGCGCTCATCATCGAGCCGGTGCCGGCCAACCACGGCCTGTTGCTGCAGCGGCGCGAGTTCCTGGAGACGCTGCGAGCGCTGACGCGCGAGCACGGCGCGCTGCTTATCTTCGATGAGGTCATTTCCGGATTCCGCCTGAGCCGCGGCGGGGCCGCCGAGCTCCTTCAGCTGACGCCGGACCTGGCCACCTTCGGCAAGGTCATCGGCGGCGGCATGCCGGTGGGTGCCTTCGGCGGCACGCGCCGCATCATGGCGCGGCTCGCCCCGAAGGGGACACCTATCAGGCCGGCACGCTCTCGGGCAACCCGGTGGCGATGGCCTCCGGTCTCGCCACCCTCGAGCTGCTCGAGCAGGGCGCGGGCTGGGCGCATCTTGAGGCGCTCGGCGCCGAGCTCGAGTCGCTCGTGCGCCCGATCCTGGCGCGCGCGCCCTTCCCGGTGCACTGGGTACGGCAGGGGTCGCTCTTCTGGATGGCGCTGCACGAGGCGGGTGCCCCGCGTAACGCTGCAAGTCTCACCGAGCGCGAGACGGCGCGCTTCGCGCAGCTGTTCCACGCCATGCTCGCGCGCGGGGTGTACCTGCCGCCCTCGGCCTATGAAGCCTGCTTCCTGTCGCTCGCCCACACGAGCGCGGACCTGGGGCGCTTTGCCGAGGCGCTCGAGGCCTCGCTGGCCACCGTGACGTGAAAGCCACGCGCGTCTTTCAGCTGACGGCGCTGACCCTGGTGCTGGTGTCGGTGGTGCAGGTCGGCTGGTGGCTCATCGACCAGCGCAGCTACGCGCAGGAGTCGGTCGCGGCGCGGCGCGAGGCCTATGCCGAGCAGACCGCCGCCGCTCAGGCGCTGCTGGCGAGCGGTGTCGCGCCGGCGCGCGTGCAGGCGCTGCTGCCGGAAATCGCGGTGTCGGAGGGGCGCGCGATGCTCACCGCCCCGGTAAGCGAGCGCCTGGCGAGCGAGGAGAAGATGCGCCAGCGCCAGTACGCCTGGGAGGGCGGCTTCTTTCTGCTCGCGCTCGGCCTTTGCATCGCCGTCATCGCGCGCGCACTGCGCGCCGAGGCGCACGTACTCGAGGAGCAGGACAGCTTCCTCGCCCTCGTCAGCCACCAGTTCAAGACCCCGCTCGCGAGCCTGCAGCTCTCGCTCGAGACGCTCGCGCTGCGCGCACCGTCGCCGCCGCAGGCGCGCGTGCTCATCGAGCGCATGCTCGCCGATCTTGCACGCATGGAGCTCATGGTCACACAGATCCTGGAGAGCGCCCGCCTGGAGCGCGGCCGGGTCGACTTCAAGGCCGAGCCGCTGCAGCTGGCCGCTGCCGTCGAGCGCGTGCTCACGCAGCTGGAGGAGCGTGCGCGCCGCGCAGCGGTCGAGATCAGCGCGAGCATCGACCCGCAGCTCTACGTCATGAGCGACCCGCTCGCGCTGGATGTCGTGGTGCGCAACGTGCTCGAGAACGCGCTCGCGGCGCTCACCCCGGCGGGCAGCGGCAGCGTCGCGCTCAGTGCGCGTGCGCTCGGGCCGGAAGTGGAGCTCGCGGTGCGTGACAGCGGCGTGGGTTTTGCGCCCGCCGATGGCGGGCGGCTGTTCCAGAAGTTCACGCGCCTGCACCCCGGCGGCGGCGCCGGCTACTACGGCACCGGCCTCGGTCTCTTTATCGTGCGCCGCCTGATGGAGCTGGCCCACGGCCGGGTGAGTGCGCACAGCGACGGCAACGGCCGCGGCGCGTGCTTCCTGCTCACCTGGCCGGCCGCGACCGGGGAGCGTCCGTGAGCGCCGCGGCCCCGCGCGTGCTGGTGGTCGAGGATGATCCGCACCTCGCCGCCGGGGTCATGGAGAACCTGCGCGCCGAAGGCTACGAGGTCAGTGCCGCGGCCGATGGCGAGCAGGCGTCGAGTGGCTGCAAGGCGAGAGCTGCGCGCTGATCGTGCTGGACGTGATGCTGCCCGGGATCGACGGCTTCGCGGTGTGCCGCACGCTGCGCGCGCAGGGGAACGCACCCCGGTGCTGTTCCTCACCGCGCGCGGCGATCCGGCCGATCGCGTGCGCGGACTGGAGTCCGGCGGCGATGACTATCTCGCCAAGCCCTTTCACCTGCAGGAGTTCCTGCTGCGGGTGCGCGCGATCCTCAGGCGCTGGGACTGGTACCGACAGCGTCTCCGCCACCGCGGCGACCGCGATGCTCGCCTTCGGCGGGAACGAGGTCGACTTCCGCGCCTTCCGCGCGCGCACCTGGAACGGGAGTCGCAGGAGCTGACCGAGAAGGAGGCGATGATCCTCAGGTGCTGGCCGAGCACGGGCGGGCAGATCGTCTCGCGCGAGGACCTCCTGGAGAAGGTCTGGGGCTACGACGTGTTCCCCTCCACGCGCACCGTCGACAATTTCATCCTGCGGCTGCGCAAGCGCTTCGAGCAGGACCCGGCGAACCCGGAGCACTTCCTCACGGTGTGGGGTGTCGGCTACCGGTTCCTGAAGGAGGGCGAGGCGTGAGCCGCGCGCTGCGCATCGGCACGCGTGCCTCGGCGCTCGCCCTGTGGCAGGCCACGCACGTGCAGGGCTGCTGCAGGGGCAGCCCGGCGCCCCTGAGGTCGAGCTCGTGCACATCAAGACCGAGGGCGACCTCGCAGACGCAGGTACCGCTGTGGCAGGCCGGTGGCCGCGCGTTCTTCACCAAGGAGATCGACCGGGCGCTGCTTTCGGGCGAAGTGGACGTGGCCGTGCACAGCCTCAAGGATCTGGCGACGCAGCTGGAGCCGGGGGTGGCGCTCGCTGCCGCGCTCACCCGTGCGGATGCGCGCGATGCGTCCTGAGCGCGAGCGGCGTGTCGCTCGCCGACCTGCCAGCGGGCGCGCGCGTCGGGACCAGCAGCCTCAGGCGCCGCGGCGTTCCTCGCGCGCGCGCGCCCGGACCTGCGCCAGCAGCGAACTGCGCGGCAACGTGCCGACGCGCGTGCGAGCGGCTGCGCTCGGGCGAGTACGACGCCATCATCCTCGCGGCGGCGGGCCTTGAGCGGCTGGGCCTCACCGCCGCAGTCACCGAGTATCTGGCGCCGGAGGTTTTTCCGCCGGCGGTCTCGCAGGGCATCATCGGGGTGTGCGTCCGCAGCGATGACGCCGCAAGCCTGTCGCGGGTCATGGTCCTGGATCGCGCGAGGCGCGCCTCGCCGCGAGCGCCGAGCGCGCGCTGCTGAAGCGTCTGGAGGGCGGTTGCCAGGTACCCCTCGGGGCGCTCGCCACGGTCAACGACGCCTGCTGCGGCTCGAGGCCACCGTGTGCACGCTCGACGGGCGCCGTCACGTCAGCGCCGCCGGCTCGGGCCCTGCCACCGTGGCGGACGCGGTGGCGCTGGGTGAGCGCGTCGCCGCGGAGCTGCTCGCCAAAGGTGCCGGCGAGCTGATCGCACACGAGCGCAGCCGGCTCGCGGTGTCGGCGCCATGAACGCGACCATCTCCACCCGGCCGGTGGTCGTGACGCGCGCGGAATCCGCCGACGGGCCGCTCAGCCGCGAGCTGCGCGAGCTCGGCCTCTCGGTGCTGGTGTGGCCGGCGGTGAGCGTGACGCGGGCGGATCCCGCGCCGCTTGCCGCAGCGCTTGAGTCCATCGGCACCTTCGAGTGGATCGTGTTCGCGAGCCGCCACGCGGTGGCCGCGGTGCTCGAGGCGCTGCCGCAGGCGCCGCCGAACTTGAAGGTGGCGGCCATCGGCAGGGCGACCGCCCAGGTGCTGCGTCA